>NZ_BAEO01000072.1 GCF_000314995.1 Paraglaciecola arctica BSs20135
CACAGAGCGCTTCGCTGCACAGAGAAAAGCTACTAGATTGTTAAGATAAAATTGAGTATGTCGATGAGTCGAATATTGCATCATTCATTTAATTGGTCTTAACTTCCCTTATTTCTTTTCCTCTGAGCACTCTGTGCCCTCCGTGGTTCAATATCTTTTGCTTTTAAAGCTAACTTCACCACAAAGAACGCAGAGCGCTTCGCTGCACAGAGAAAAGCGTTTTGATTGTTAAGATAAAATTGAGTATGTCGATGAGTCGAATATTGAATCATTCGGTTGATTGGTTTAACTTTCTTTCTTTTCCTCTGTGCTCTCTGTGTCCTCCGTGGTTCAATATCTTTTGCTTTTAAAAGCTAATTCACCACAGAGGTTAAGATGAGTTGGTATAGGGTAAGGTTAGATTAAACTAGCGGCAATCCATGCGAGGAAATATGCCAGTAAACCGTAACCAACAAATAACCCCCAGGCTATTTTAGCACTCCCTGTTTCACCTTTAATAGTGGCGACAGTAGCAACACATTGTAGTGCCACCACATAAAATAACATCAGACCAATCCCTGCCCCTAAGGCAAGTCCGTCCTGCTGAATATTGGCAGCCAGTCCTGCTATATTTTCATCTGCACCTTCAATACCAAATAAGGTACCCAGCGCCCCAACAAACACTTCTCGGGCTAGAAATGAGACTAATATTGCTACACCATAACGCCAATCTAATCCTAGAGGTTCAAATATAGGCTCAATCCACTGCCCTATCGAAGCCAAATAAGATGACTGTAGATTACCATTTTCTGGAAAGTAGCCTAAAACCCAAATCACTACCGACACCATAAAAATAACTGGCGCAGCACGGCGGATAAACTGTTTGGCACTGGTTAAAACTCTATGGATAAGAGGTTTCCAGTGAGGCAATCGATAAGTAGGTAACTCTAATATAAATGGCATTTCTGCTTTGTCTTTATCTATGTCAGTCATCTTAGTCAGTAAGGTACTGACTAATAATGCGGTAGCGATACCTATAAAATACAAAATGAAGAAGGTAATACCCTGCAGGTTTATCAGCCCGCCTAAATACTGAGTGTCAGGTATCAGTACAGCAATTAACAAAGCATAAACCGGTAAACGAGCGGAACATGACATCAACGGGATAGTCATCATAGTAATAAGGCGTTTACGAGGCGACTCTATAGTACGCGCAGCCATGATCGCGGGAATGGCGCAGGCATGTCCTGACAAATAGGGGATAAAACTTCTACCGGATAAACCAAAATAACTTAACGGTTTATGACAAATTAATGCGGCTCTGGCCAAATAACCACTATCTTCAAGCAAACCAATGATCAAAGTCAGCACCATGATTTGTGGAACAAAGACCAAAAACGAACCAACGCCTCCAAACATAGCATCACTAACAAAGTCATTTACCACACCAGCCGGAAGCACCTGACTGCTAAGCATAGCCAACTCAGTCATGGCGGTTTCAACCGCGTCCATTAAGGGACTTGCCCAAGTAAAAATACTTTGAAATAACAAAAACATGATAGTTAAAAATATCAAACCGCCAAACACGCTGTTTAACAAGAAGTTATCTATTGAGTTTTGCTGCTTCAACACTACATCAGCCTTGATGCCATAACGAGCCGACAATTCTCGGCTTATTTCTAACACTGTAGTCTGGGTATCGTTAGTTTTATTAGGTATAAAATCCTGCGGATGTTTAGCCGCATCAATTAAGCCCAATTTAAATTCATGTAAACCAATTAATGTTTTAGCTGATAGAGCATAAACCGCACAACCTAGATCTTTAGCTAACTTATCGGTATCAATGTGATGGCTGAAACGTTGCACTTCATCAATCATATTCAGCGCAAAGATCACCCCTTTGTTATGTTTAAAGGCCAAATCTCTGACTTGAAGGCCAAACACCAAGCTGCGTTCTAAACGAGTAGCATCTAAATTACACACAATTAGCGACGTATCATCACTGTGCATCGCCTCATGCAACTTCTCGATGGCAAGCTCTTCATCTTTTGACAAACTTTTTAAGGAATAGGTACCTGGGTAGTCAATCAACTTATATTCGTCAAACTTGCCACTTTTTAATTCGACAGTAACGCCTGGAAAGTTTGCTACTTTTTGGCGCATCCCCGTGAGCTGGTTAAAAAGCAGACTTTTACCGGAATTGGGTTTACCAACCAAGATGATATTTTTCATTGGACTCTTTTCAGAAATAAGAATAGTTGGACGTTGATTCTCTATGGAAGCAACAAATAGCAAAATTTAACATTTGCTAAAAAGCGGCTGAACTACGAACATTAGATTTAAGGCACACTAATATTGATACGACTAGCAATACTTTGTTCTAAAGAATAGACACAATCACCAACCTGTAATACTAGGGGACCTTTCATAGGACTACGGCGTAAACATTGAATGTACTGACCAGCGGCAAAACCCATTTCATTTAGACGTTCAAATATTGCAGGCACAAGACTAGGATCGAGACTGTCGATTAATGCAGATTGTTTATTTCTAATTTCCCAAAGGGTCATACAAGTATCAAACCAAAACATTGTAAATACAAACGATTATCATTTATACCATTTTAAATGGTCTCTATGCAACCAAATATATTGAATGCTGCAACTTTATAGTCGTTTTATCCAAGACGCAAATGCTCGCCCATTAAAAATATCATTTCTAATATTTGCTCATCATTAATTCGCTAAATACAGTTTGCGCATTCAGTCACATACTGCCTGGAGATTACAGGTTATTTTTCTACAGATAGCGGCATTTCAAGATCAGAAAGAATTAAAATCAATTGAACTGTAAATTTCAAGATTCAGCTTATATTTAAGCGTTTCATTGTACGTATCAAGTTACTTCTATCTAACTTAAGTTCTCTAGCTGTAGCCGCAATATTACCTTGCTTATTTTCTAGCGCCTGTTTTATCAATACGAATTGGAATTTGTCCACTGCTTCTCGAAACCCAGTTTCTTGGGTAATTTGTGTTATTGAGTGTTCAGTTTCAAAATTGTCTATTATTGCCACTTCGTTGACTAAGGCTAAGTCTAAATGCTCAGTATTAATACTAATAATTCGTTTGGCTCGTCCTTGCTGTTTTATTGCTTTAAGTGCCGCTCGGCTTAGTAAATGTTCTAGTTCACGTACATTACCAGGCCAATCATAAAGTCCTAGTTGAGCAGTCGCAGAACCACTCAAGCGCAGTTTCATTACCCCAAGTTGATGCTGACATTTTTCTAAAAAATGTCCGGCTAATAAAATGTAATCTTTACCCCGTTCTCGTAGCGGAGGAACAGGCAAAGGATAAACACTCAATCGATGGTATAAATCAGCTCTAAATCGACCTTCTTTTACTTCTTCTTGCAGTTGCCTATTGGTTGCAGCAATCACCCTAACATCCACTGAAATGATTTGATCACTGCCAACACGTTGTATTTCACCGCTTTGTAATGCCCGTAATAACTTGGCTTGAACAGGCAAAGACAACTCCCCTACTTCATCGAGAAATAATGTGCCCTTATCCGCCAATTCAAAACGCCCAGTACGATCGCTAGTAGCACCAGTAAACGCTCCTTTAACATGACCAAACAATTCACTTTCAATTATATTCTCAGGCAACGCTGCACAATTAATTTGTACTATGGGCTGTTTAGCTCGACTTGATTTCTGATGAATGCTTTTAGCTACTAACTCTTTACCTACCCCTGTGTCTCCAGTTATGAGAACAGATAAATCACTAGGTGCAACAGTATTAATTTCATTAAACATAATTTTAATCGCTGCACTTTGACCAATGATTTGAGTCAATGTGTCGTTCGACATCAAATGTTGGGCGACCCGGTAGTTATGTTCAGCTCTTGTTTCTAACGCTTCAATATGGTCGCTGGTTTTAATCACAGCGGCCACAGCAGCAAAATAGGCGCGTGTTTCCATAGGGTTTAACGCATCAAAACTACCAGCGAACATCGAGTCTAATGTTAATACCCCCCAAGGTTTATCATCAATATAAATCACACTGCCCATACAATCGTGAACATGCAAATGTCCACTGTCGTTATCGACTAAACCATCATAGGGATCAGGTAAATCAGAGTCTGAATCAAATCGAACCAGTCCAGATGTTTGTAAAATACGTCCAAAGCGAGGGTGATGTTCAACATTAAAGTGCCTTGCCATAGCCTCATTTTTCAATCCTAATACGGCTACAGGAAACAAAATATTTTCCTGTAGCTTGAGCAATACAATTGCATCACAAGGAATGGCACGTTGAATTGCCGCCACCAAACGTTGATAACGTTGCTGAGCTGAAAGTTCTCGATTGAGATCTTCGATAATGTCGATAAAGGGAGATATATCCATACAGGTTAAAATAACCTATAACGGGTCATAATGACATCTTTTTAATGTAGTCATTATGACCCACATAAACATTAAAACTAATTTAATCAGTAACTTAAATTTTGGCATGGTTCATGTACTACATCTAGAAAATGATATTATTAACCTAATAAGGATTTACCATGTTAGACAGCGCCACCATTGAAATAATTAAAGCTACAGTACCGGCTCTAAAAATACATGCTGAAGAAATTACCAAACAATTTTATCCTCTGCTATTTTCTCTTCATCCAGAAGTCATACCTTATTTCAATCAAACCAATCAAGGTAAAGGCACACAACCCAAAGCATTAGCAAATGCTGTGATTGCCTATGGTGCAAATATCGATAAGTTAGGTAATTTGAGTGACGCCGTCAGTAAGATTGTGCAAAAACATTGCTCATTAGGTATCTTACCTGCTCAGTATGATGCCGTTGGATCTTGCTTATTAAAGGCAATTGCGACTGTTTTAAAAGATGCAGCTAGCGATGAAGTTCTTAATGCTTGGGGCAAAGCTTATGGCCAATTAGCTGAGATATTAATTAACGCTGAAGAGCAAGTCTACTCTCAAAATGAACAACAGATTGGTGGCTGGCGTGGCGAGCGGACTTTCAAGCTAGTAAAAAGGTACGACGAAAGCACTGTCATCACGTCATTCTATTTTCAGCCAACTGATGGCGGCTTTGTACCTAATTTTGAGGCCGGACAATATATTACACTCATAGTTTTAATTAATGGAGAATTCGTACGTCGTAACTACAGTTTGTCTGATGCGCCCGGAACCGGTTATCTGCGCATCAGTGTTAAACGTGAGGCTCAAGGAGTGATATCGAACCACTTACATGATGAACTCAAAATTGGTGATTGTGTTAACTTGTTGCCTCCTTGCGGTCATTTTGTACTGCGTGAAAATACTAAACCGTTAATTTTGCTAACGGGTGGCGTTGGCATTACCCCGGCCATTAGCATGCTGAATTCGTCACTTTCATCTACACGGGAAATCAAATTTATTCATGCAGCAATAAATAGTGAGGCACATGCATTTAAACAGCATGTGGATCAGTTGGCGGCTAAAAATGCCAATGTTTCACAATTTTATGTATACAGTGAACCTGAAGAACACTGCCAGCCACATGCAACAGGTTTTATCACTCAGGAACTCGTTGCAAAACTTTTACCAGACAATAATAGCGATGTGGAATTTTATTTTCTCGGACCTAAACCCTTTATGGTAGCCGCCTTTAAAATAGCCAAAGATCTTGGTGTACCCAGCACTCAAGTGCACTATGAGTTTTTTGGTCCATCAGAAGACTTAGTTGCATAGATAAAACTATTGTATTTAAACAACAAAAAAGGAGCATTAAATGCTCCTTTTTTGTATGGCTTAAATGCTAGCCATTTTTAAGGTGGTCAGCTACCAAAAATGCCATTTCTAAGACTTGATCAGCGTTTAATCTAGGGTCACATTGGGTATGATAAGCTTGGGCCAAATCATCATCACTTATTTGATAAGCTCCACCGGTACACTCTGTCACATGTTGACCGGTCATCTCTAAGTGAATACCACCAGCATGAGTACCCTCGGCTTTGTGTGCAGCAAAAAACTGTTGAATTTCACGTAAAATAGCGTCGAAATTACGAGTTTTATAACCGCTTGAAGCTTTGAAGGTATTGCCGTGCATAGGATCAGAGCTCCATACAACTTTACGGCCTTCTTGTTTAACGCGACGTAAAAGCTTAGGTAAGTTTTGCTCTAGATTGTCTGCCCCCATGCGGGTGATCAAAGTAAGTCGACCTGCTTCATTATTTGGATTAAGAGCATCAATCAGTTGAATTAATTCATCTTCTTGCATGCTCGGCCCTACTTTCACACCAATAGGGTTGTGAATGCCGCGGAAAAATTCCAAATGTGCATGATCAAGTTGACGGGTACGCTCACCTATCCACAACATATGTGCTGAACAGTTGTACCAATTGCCAGTTAAGGTATCGACACGGGTCAAAGCTTGCTCGTAGTTTAGTAACAAAGCTTCATGAGAGGTATACAAGCTAGTTTCATGTAAAGTAGGAGTATTGGTGGAATTAATCCCCATCACTTTCATAAACTCTAATGATTCTTGAATACGCGAAGCAAGGTCATGATAACGATCTTTTAAAGGGTTATTTTCAACAAACGCCATATTCCAGCGATTTACTTCATGTAAATCAGCTAAACCGCCTTGCGCAAAAGCACGTAGTAAATTAAGGGTCGAAGCGCCTCTATGGTAAGCTTCAATCATCCTCTGAGGATCAGGCTTACGTGATGCTTCTGTAAATTCAAAGCTGTTAATAATATCGCCACGGTAGCTAGGTAGTGAAACACCATCTATGGTTTCAAAATCCCCAGAACGAGGTTTAGCATACTGCCCTGCCATACGCGCAACTTTAGTCACAGGACAACGACCTGCGTAAGTCAGCACTATGGCCATTTGCAAAATAACTTTGAAAGTATCGCGGATTTTTGGCGCGTTAAACTCATCAAAAGACTCAGCGCAATCGCCGCCCTGCAACAAAAAGCCATTACCTTCTGCTACATCACCTAATTGTTTATATAGAGCACGGGTTTCAGCAGCAAAAACCAAAGGAGGGTATCCGCCAAGGGTATCTTCTACTTGTTTAAGGTGTTGTTTATCTTCATAGGTAGGTTGTTGCAAAATGGGCTTTGAACGCCAACTTTCTGGTTGCCAATGACTCACGATTTTTCCTTGTAAAATAGGGATTAGGTAGACGATTAAAAAATAAACCGACAAACTGGGTCGAGAATTTAGAGGGAATGACCGATAATTTCAATCACAAATGTATTTATTCTTGAATTATATATAGATAACTTATGTTCTAGTGGATTTAAGATGATCAATTAGTCCATCAGCGCCAAGTTCAATTAAATCTAAAACATATTCAAATCCACGTTTCCCGCCGTAATATGGGTCGGGTACTTCTTGCTCTTCAGATTGACTAAAACTCAAAAATAACGACACTTTGTGCTTATATTTCTCGGGACAAGCTTGTAACAAATTGGCAAGGTTTTCGTTATCCATACCCAAAATATAATCAAATATTTCAAAATCTTGCTCTACAACTTTTCGGCATTTTAAGCCTTTAAAACTATAGCCTCTAGCTTCACCAATATCTTGTGAACGTTTGTCAGGTGCAGCTCCTTTGTGATAACCAGCCGTTCCTGCAGAATCAATTTCGATATTTAAGCCATTATCCGCTGCTTTTTTCTTAAACACTGCTTCAGCACTGGGCGAACGACAAATATTGCCCAAACAAACTAACAACACTGAGACCTTTTCTTTATTTCCAGACACTTAAATAAATCCTTAGTTGTTTTAAACCTAAAACATTAACAGCAATGACATCACTAGCCGATTTGGGGCAAACCAAAACAGAATATAAATTTAAACGCCCTCACTCATGAGGGCCCTTAATAGCCTTAAGACAAATAGATTAATTAAGATTTGTCCATTAATGCATTGATCGCTTTGGCCTTGTTGGCATCTTTTTCACGCTGAACCCGTGATTTTTCAATATTCAGTTGCATTTTTTGCTTCTGAAGATCAGATATGTCTCGAGGTATAGGTTTACGCGGCATACGTTCATCAGCCATTGAAGCTTTATATAAAAAGCCAGCTAATATCACAGATGCTTGTTTCAAATCAGCTTCACTTACATGATCAATTGAATCAATATGAGTATGATGTAAACGAGAGCCATAATCTAATTCATCTTGAATAAATTGAAAGCCAGGTAAACCCACATCATCAAAAGATTCGTGATCTGTGCCACCAGTACTCGCATTAGTAATAGTACCAGCGCTTAGATCCGAAAATGGGCCAAACCACTTGCTGAAAATGGGTTTGGCTGCAACATTTCCTTCCGTATAAATGCCTCTAAAACGTCCGCTGCCGTTATCCATATTAAAATAAACCGAAAATTTGTCGTATGCGGGTTTAGTTTCTATCGGCCAACCTTGACTCTTCCACAAATAATTAGGCAGGGCCTTTTCATCTTTATTAGTCGGCGAAGGACGTGTCGCAAAATGTTCATCAACATAAGTAGATGAACCAAAAAGTCCCTGTTCTTCCCCAGACCAAAGTGCAATTCTAATGCTTCGTTTGGGTTCAAAATCTAAGGTAGCTAAAATACGTACAGCTTCCATTGCGACTGCAACACCAGCACCGTTATCCACTGCACCATCACTGGCATGCCACGAATCTAAATGACCACCCACCATCACAATTTCTGGATCACTTTCACTACCAGGAATTTCAGCAATGGTATTGTATGCATTGCGATCTTCATCATGAAAACGTGCATCAATATCTAAAGTAACTTTAGGTGTTTTACCAGAATCAATGATGCGCGAGAGCGAATTGTAGTGTTCTGCTTCGATCACTAAAGCAGGTACTGGAAAGGTATTACCAACACGATGGTCACGACCAAAAATATTGATTAAACCACCTTGGCGCCAACTCCGATATAACACGCCAACAACTTTTTCTTTCGCTAAAAATTCGTTTAACTCTTTACCAAAATAGAATCGTTGTAAAGCGCTATCACGGCGTTCGGCGTTAACCCAAGGGGAGTGACTTGGACCTTTATTAACATCGAACTCTTTAAGTTTAGTGAGTTCAGTTGCGTCGTACCGATTAAAAACTGAGTTTTCAGGGGCTTCAATATTTTTACCATCACCCATCATGATAATTTTACCCTGTAACTTACCTTTATATTGAGCTAAGTCTGCAACAGATGAGGCTTCAAAAATCACCACGTCGCCAGATATTTCACCTTTGGTTCCTGGTGTCCAAGCAACAGGAATACCATGCAAAGTTACTTCTCTTGGGCTGATTAAATTGATTGATGCAGAGTCATGGGACCAACCACGACCAAACTCAAATGGGTCAAGATAAGCATTCTTTAAACCCCAACTTTTAAGTTTATTTAATGTCCATTCATTGGCTTTTTTCATTTGTGGGGAGCCAGACAAACGTGGCCCAATACCGTCAGTTAATTGCTCTAAAGTGTGCATCACTTCAGAATTATAAAACCCTTCAGCTCTTATTTTATTTTCCATATCTAAATCACTATCCGCCCATGCAACGCTGCTAGATAAGCAAAGTATCGTTAAACCAATTTTTTTCATTTTTCGTCCCAAATATAGTTATTATTGTTATTCCAAGTGCAATAGTAACTAATCTTAATGAGGGATCGACAATTTAGATTGTAACTATATATTTGTCTAAGTTTTCCCTAGGCAAAGTATTCTATCTGTCTATAATTGCTCGTCTAATGGTAAAAGGATTAATTTAAAAATGAACATACCAAGACATGTCTTAATGTTGAGCAGTTCTAAGATGGGCAGCGAAGATTATCTGCAACATGCTCTACCCATGATTAATCAACATTTACCTAATATAACAGAGCTGCTGTTTATTCCGTTTGCTGGCGTTTCTGTGAGTTGGGATGATTACACACAAAAAGTGCAAAACGCCCTACCCGACTATCAAGTAAAAAGCATTCATCAATTCCCCGATGCTCATCAAGCATTAGAAAACGCCCAAGCCATTTTAGTTGGCGGTGGTAACACTTTTAACTTACTTAACGAACTTTACCAACAAGACTTGCTCGATACATTTAAAAGGCAAGTCAACCAAGGCACACCTTATGTTGGTTGGAGCGCTGGCTCCAATATATGTGGCAATAGCATCCGTACCACTAACGACATGCCTATAGTGCAACCACCCAGTTTTGAGGCGCTCAATTTCGTGCCATTTCAACTTAACCCTCACTACACTGACTACCAACCACCTGGTCACAATGGTGAAACTCGCGCGCAACGCATTCAAGAATTTTGTATTTTAAACCCTAAGATGCCTGTTATTGGTATTCGTGAAGGCGGTGCTTTGTTGTTGCAAGGAGATTCGCTGATTTTGAAGGGGGAATTGGATGGGGTGGTGTTTGAAGGTGGTTCACAGCGCGTGATCCAGCCAAA
The DNA here is from genome assembly GCF_000314995.1 of Paraglaciecola arctica BSs20135. GTDB lineage: Bacteria > Pseudomonadota > Gammaproteobacteria > Enterobacterales > Alteromonadaceae > Paraglaciecola > Paraglaciecola arctica. The sequence continues at coordinate 10,438 of NZ_BAEO01000072.1, forward strand.
TCAGGATTTGAGAGAGTATTTGTAGAAGTCTCATGGTGTGTTTCGCTATACCTTGTCGCGCAGTATTTCTTGGCGGGGTTGCGGAATAATCACCTTTTCAACCAATACTCCTTTATCTTTGATATATGCAGCACCTGCTTCAATTGCCGCAGTAACCGACGCAACATCACCGGTCAAAGTTAGGTAACCCTTGCCACCAATGGCCATGGCTAAATGGACATCAATTAACTCAACATTGGCGGCTTTTACCGCTGCATCTGCGGCTTCAATAATAGAGGCTACAGAAAATGTTTCTATGATCCCCAGAGCATCCGTCTGTTCAATAACTCTAGTGCCGCTAATAGCAGAGAAAACTGAAGAATGCACGTTGGGAATTATTAATTCATCGACTATGGTTTCATTGCCGAGATCTAATCCCGCGGACATCGACGCTTCTACAGCAGCCACATCTCCTGCCACCATCACCATGAATTTGCCAGGGCAAATAGTACGGTTAAATAGGATGTCAACATTGGCTGCCTTAAGCATTGCATCCCCGACTGCGTATCCTTTGGCGATAGAATTCATCTCAATCATGCCAATAGCACTTTTATTGTCCATTGTTGTTTTCCTTTAATAAAATATCTATGTGTTCACCAACAAAAGTCACCCTACCAGTAATACTGGCGTGAACAGGAACCCCCATGGCATCTATTGGTGGTATTGCAATCACGTCGCCTGCGGTAACTTCATCACCTTCTTTTACAATCGGCTCAGCCCTCGCTCCCATATGGGTTTGCAATGAAATTGCCACTCGTGAAGGCGATTGATACTCGTCTAACCATAAAGCTTGTCTTTTGTCATATTTCGCCAGACCAAGACGCCGAATTAAGCGCGATGTTGGTACACCCCGGTATTCACGCATGTTATGAACTGGACGGGTTTGAGCTTGTAACTGTTGTGTGGTCTGCCATAAGCTTTTTTCTTTTAAATCACGTTTAGTGGCAACACAAACGTCACGAGGATTGAGTTGTTCGGGACAAGCCCACAAGGTACAAATATTACATTCACTGCACGCTTGAGCATGCAGTGATAGGGTTTCGCTCGTTACTCCTGTGGTTAGCAATGAACGCATCACCAAATGAGGCTGAATTGGGTAACCCAATAGATACCGCGGACACATTTCTGTGCACAGCGTACATTGATCGCAAGCCGCTTTACCTATCCGTTTAGAGGTACTTTCCGATTCTGATTTTTTGGTGACAACATGGGCATCATGGGGTAATACCAGTAACCCGCTGGTCGTTGCCGATATTGAGGTAGAAAAATCATCCTCAATGGTCCCCATCATGACTCCACCCTCGACTATGACCGGTGTTTCACAACTAATATCGCCGGCTAATTTCAGCACATCAGCATACGACATGCCAATAGGTAACCACGCGGTAAATGGTCGCTGCACTTCGCCGTGCACTGTGAGCATGGTGTGGGTCATGGGCTTATCTTGTGCAGCCTGATAGATGTTGAAAATCGTCTCCACATTATGCACCAACACGCCCACATCCTTGGGTAATCCTCCAGCCGGAATACGTTGTCCAGTCACTTCATAAACCAACTCATATTCATCACCGGCGGGATAAACGTTGGGCATTATCTTCAATTCAATATTGTCCGGCAGTAGGGGCTGCACATGGGCGATAGATGTCTGATGTTTTTGTTTGAAAGCAAGTACACCTCTACTAGCACCGACCTGCTGCATCAGTAGTTGCATGCCTTGCAGCATTTGTTCAGTAAAGTGCTGCATAACCATCTGATCTTTATTCAGCAGTGGCTCACATTCAGCGCCGTTAGCGATCAAAATATCTGCCTTACTAGCAATCTTCACATAACAGGGGAAACCGGCACCGCCAGCGCCTACAACACCTGCTTGTCGCACTTTGTCTACTAAAGAGCTCATTAAATTAATCCGCTGATGCTTTTATTAAAGGATGATGTATAACCAGTTTGCGCAAGCCACTCATCAAGATCCTCACTAGGTCTGGCGATAATATGTTCGCAATATAAAATGCCTACCCTCTTGGCCGCTGCAGCACCTGCTGCCACTGCTACCTGACAATCTCCTAACTCACCAATACACAGTATCAAGGTTAAACCTGCACCAGGCTGACTGCGTTGTAGCAACTTTACATATGCCGATTTAAGCATGGCATCAGCCGCTTCTATTGACGCGATAAGTCCTTTGGTTTCAATAATACCTAACGAAGCCTCCACCTGCGCCGCTCAAATATCGATTGGCATGTTGGCGACGTCTAGTACCGCTTGCTGAAAGGCATCACATGCTGCACCACAAGCAGCTTGCGAACCGGTAAGGTAACCACCACCATAGTTGGTTTCAGACGGTGGAGCAAAAAATGCGGCCACTTCTACATCCGCTGCTTTTAGCGCTGCATCCATAGCAAACATAGCTTCCAGCGGCGGCGCTATCAGATAAGCGAGTGCCTGACCACGGGGGATCCCTCCTTCTTTAGAAAGATAACTGCCAGTAGCGGATACAAGATGTGCAAAAAATGCCAGATTTCCTTCTTCATTGGCTGTTTTAAAGCAAGCTTCATGCTCGATAACCTCACGAGCTCGTTGCAAACCGGCACGCACATCGGCTGGCCCGGGGCCAGCCAAAATACCAATAACTTCACCAGATAATGGGCCAGACGAATGGGCTGCCCCCGCATAAAACGAACGCCCATAAACCACATCTACATTCGCCGCCTTTGTCGCCTCATCGAGAGCAACATAGGTCACGTCATCACAATCAGCGGTGAGTATGCCAATGCAGCGCTGCGAATCTTTTAATTTAAATTGTTTTACCATCGACTCGCTAACCGAGGCTATGACTCGGGTAGCAAGCACTGATGCTCTAATATCGTCTAATACACTCATGTTGTTAAACCTCTCTGTATTGCCGTTTTACTAATTAACGTTTCAGCTTGAGTCCACTCGCTTTTTGTTCGAGCATTTTTTTGGTCAGATCAACAATAACAGCAGCTGCCTCTATTGGTGGTGTGCCGCCGTTATGGATATTGGAGATCACCATCCGATCTGACTCCACTGTGTCTTTGGTTGGCTTGTACACACAATAACAACTAAGGCTTTCAGACTGACCTAGACCCGGGCGTTCGCCGATCAACAGTAAATTCGCTTCTGCCTGCAGCAGTTCACCTATTTCATCCTGAGCTTTGACCCGGCCATAACGTAAAAAGAATGGTGTACCAACATTAAAACCAGCACTTTCAAGTCCTTTCAATAATGGCGGTAATATTTCGTCATAATTATTAGTCACCGCATCAGTGCTCAGACCGTCAGAAATCACTACCTGAACTTGCGGCGATTTTTTGCAGCGTTCTTGCACTAATTTCTTACCCTCATCTGAAAGTAATCTTCCTAAATCAGGTCGAGTCAAGTACTCGCTTTTGTCTGCGGCGCGGGAATGCACCTCCCATATATCATGCTCGGCCAGCCACTCGCTGGTGACTTCTTTGACGACTGTATCTTTGGAGCGTGAATGGTCGGCGACGAAACGTAACAGCGAAATCGTCCGCGGTCGCGGCCCTGCCCTGCCCTGACAAACTCGCGCAGCAGTTTGTTTAATCATATCGTCGTTAATGCTGGCATTCTTTGCATTACGAATACCGTTCCACTTAATAAACTTGTCTAAACTTAGGTCTTCCAATCCCTGGTTATTACTTTCTGTTGCAGTAGCTGTAACATTATTGTTGGACCTCTTTTTGGGGTCCGATTTTATTGCCGTTATCTGCCCTTTCCCAACGTTAGTTTCACCTAATTCTCGGAGTACAGAATTCACGATGCTTTGAATACTTTGTTCATCCATTGTCATCACCCTTAGTCAAAAAATATTGAAGGATCGCCAGCACGGGCAGTCAGATTGCCGTTTTCCATTAGGCCCATAGTCTCCATCCATGCCTCGAATTCCGGTGCTGGTCTATAACCCAATAAGCGTCGCGCGGTAGCGACGTCATGAAAGCCAGTCGTCTGATAATTAAGCATGATGTCGTCACCTAATGGCAATGACATCACGTAGTTACAACCCGCAGCAGCTAAAAGCACCGTCAGGTTTTCATTGGAGTTTTGATCAGTGTCGGCGTGGTTGGTATAACAAGCATCGCAACCCATTGGGATCCCTGTTAGTTTGCCCATGAAATGGTCCTCCAGTGCCGCTCGTGTTATTTGCTGATGGTTGAAAAGGTATTCAGGTCCAATAAAACCGACTACGGTGTTAAGTAGGTGGGGGTTGTAGCGCTTTGCAAGACCGTAATTGCGTGCTTCGATAGTCACCTGATCAGCACCAAAATGTGCATTTGCTGATAGCGCTGTTCCCTGTCCCGTTTCGAAATACATCATGTTGGACCCGGCAAGTTTGCAGTAATGTTTGCCCATTTCGTATGCTTCATCGAGCAATTCCACCGTCACGCCAAATTCATTCAGGCCTTTTTCAGTGCCTGATAGACTTTGGAAAATTAATCCGCCAGCGGCCCCTTTTTCTAGTGCTTCCATTTGATTAGTGACATGAGACAATACGCATCCTTGGGTAGGGATATTCCATTTGTCAGTCACTTCCTTCACTGCGTCGAGTATACGCCGGGTATTTTCTACCGACTCAGTCACAGGGTTGATACCAATCACAGCATCACCGCAGCCGTAGGACAAGCCTTCATACATCTGCACTATTATGCTGTCTATATCGTCGCGGGTATCGTTGGGCTGCAAGCGTGATGAAAAACGACCGGGTATGCCCACGGTGCAATTGGCCTTCGAAATAACATAAAGTTTTTTGGCGCCAACCATCAAGTCTGCGTTCGAACATATCTTACAAACAGCCGCCACCATTTCCGAAGTTAGACCACGGCGTAAACGTTCGTAATCTTCCTTAGAAGGTAAATCAGAAAGAATATATTCCCGTAATTCGCTCACACTCCACTGTTTTATCTCGTTGAAAACGACTATATTTACGGCGTCTTGTATCACCCGTGTAATCGCATCGTCCTCATAAGGTACAACAGGATTTTCGCGGAGGGTTTCTAGGCTCATTTCACTAAGTACCTGCTTAGCCGCAACTCGTTCTTGCGCTGTTTCCGCCGCTACGCCAGCCAATACATCACCGGAGCGCAGTTCGTTGGCTTTAGCGAGCACATCTTTTACATCTCGGAATTGATAAACCTTGCCAAATAATGTTGTTTTTAGTTGCATAAAAATCTCCTAATTAGGGAATGCCAGCGACTTAATGGTTAGCGGCACTATCTCACCGCCAAAGAAGCTTTGGCCAATATCGATATAATCACCTTCCTGAACACGCACCTCATCAATCACTAGCAATTGTTGTGGATCAATTAAAGGCTGTAGCTCCATACCTAGCACCTTGCCTAAATCGTTTTCCGTTACAATGATCGCGGGAGCGTGGGTATTACCATATTCGCGATAAAAACGTGCCAGTTGCTGCGCGGTCTCACTTACGGTCTTATACAGCACTGGCATACTGGCACCGAATGCAATGGCATAGCGGTCTTCGCGTAAATGTAAGTCCATGCGTTTTCCAGCTTTTACTGCTTGTTGACAAACATCCAGTTCTTGGTTCTGCCACTCAATATTGGGTTGTACTATAGGTAAGTTTTGTACCGGCAAGTCGTCGGTATTTAGCCAGATAGAACTGCCGGATAATGATAATGAGTAGGCACCTGCACCGATCACTGTGGCTTGTAGTGTATGTGTGGGTTTTTTAATAGCTTGCTGTAAAAGTTGGCTATTATTTAACAAGCAACGCGCCAGCAAAACGCCAATGTCCTGCCATTGAAAGGAAGTCAATTCCCCTTCCTGTAATTGGTAGTAACAATCTCCGACACCGCCACTGAGGAAAACAGCATCGAAGTGTTGACCTGCCTTTAAGGACGGTGTCATTAACAAACTGCTGCAGAGCTCGGACGGTGTCCCACTGACACATTCAACAATTAATTCGGCCATACGCTTGACGATTTTATTGAGTTGCTCGCTATTTAGTTGTGCGGCATTTACCTGCGTGCCAAATAACTCCTCAACAACTTTACGCGCTGGTTCATGAATTTTTTTTACAACGCCGGTGTCATCTGTTTCAAGCAAATGTCCTCCAACGTTTAAGCAGGCGGTATCCACCGCTTTACCACTTTCAAAAACGACATAGTTACTAGTGCCACCACCGATATCGATATTTAACACCCGGGCGTGATTGATTTTCGAATATTCACCCGCACCACTGCCGCGTCCTGCGATCACCGACTCCAGATTGGGGCCTGCCGTAGCCACCACAAAATCCCCCATCTCCTCGGCCAGTCCCATTACCGCTTGCTGCGCATTTTTTGCCTTTGATGTTTCCCCAGTGATAATAATGGCACCCGTCTCTATATCATCCAGGGTCAAATTAGCTGCTAGGAACTGCTCATTAATAAATTCCTGTATCTTTTGCACATCAACTAAACCATTGCCATCAAAAGGTGTGCGGCGCACGGGACTCTGAAAATATATTTCCCGTTCAACAAATTCGTAACGGGGCACTTGGGTGACTGGCGCTCGATTAACTAAGGTCAAACGCGAAAAGATCACCTGTGTTGTTGTGGTACCAATATCGATTCCAACGCTGTGCACGGTTTTACGATTCATTGACGCTCTCAGAGTTTTTCGATGGCTTATTTGTAGTGGCAGGCGCAGAGCTCTTTTCTATCGATGCGATCATTCTGTCGGCTAATAACATGGCAAATAACACAGCAGTAATACCACCAACCAATTTGCCAATAATCACCGCCATGATCATGTCAGGTTTGTTTGCCGCAGTGAAACCTAGGTGGTCGCCGAAGGTAAATGCCGCACTGACAGCGAATGCAGAACAAAGAATTTTGCCACGACTGTCCATGTCTTTCATCACTTGGAACATCGGGATATTATTCGCCAAAGTGGCGATTAATCCGGTGGCAGCTGTCGGGTTAACATTCAGTACATTACCCATTTTTAGTAAAGGTTTTTCAAACCAACGAGTCAGTAATAGCACCATTGGATAGGCACCAAGTAAGATGATCGCTATAGCCCCGATCACTTCAACGGCGCGCATATCAACCCCAGGCACATCGCCTTCACTCATAAAAATAGGATCCATTCCCGGAATGATCGAAATCCCGAGGGTTCGCTCTAATACCGCAGACGTCAGTCCAATGGTGATAAACGCCACCAAAAACTTGGCAAAGATGGAAAAACCGTTAATCATGCGCTCGGGCATTAGCCATAGGCCGATAGCAATAAGAGCCGACACCAAGATCACCGGCACTAAGTTCATAAAAATCAACGGAAGATTAAATTCAATTGCCTGTTCGGTGCCTGGAACCATGACGGTAGACGCCATTGCAGCGAAGCCACCTGCAATGCAACCTAAAGGGATGGTGACGATACCGGCTAATACACCAGCAGCAAGATAAGGCCTGTCTTTGACATCAATAATACCCACTGCCACCGGTATTGAAAATACGATAGTTGGCCCCATCATAGCGCCGAGGATCAGGCCTGCGTACATCCAGGCCCCATAATTAATAACGCCATCAACACCGGTAGCCATCTCCTTGGCGAGAAAATAACCGCCCATATCGTTGGCCAGTAAAGTGGTGGCGAACATGGCTGGATCAGCACCCAATGCGGTATAAATTGGTACAACTATGGGTGACAGCACCTTGGCTAGCACCGGCGCGATGGCAATTATGCCTACCATAGCCAATGCTAACGCTCCCATGGCGTTAAATCCCTCTTCGAACTGATCACCAGCGCCGCCGATGGACTTACCGACTTTACCCAAACCAATCTTGCCTAGTATTGGTTCTGAACCACCGAATTGTTGAAAAATACGGTCCAGTGCACCAATGACCATAAAGGCCATCATAATGTATAAAATAATATCGTTTAACATTTCCATCACATTATCTCCGCTTATATAATTTCAGGTACCACTGGCTTGTTGTAAGATCGCAATAATGTCAGCTTTAGTAACATTACGTGGGTTATCGACAATACAAATATCTTGCAATGCTGCCTCTGCAAGTTCGTTAAAATGCTCAGGCCGCGCACCGGCTGCAACAAGACTATTGGGTAAACCAATATCGGCCAGCAACTGCCGCACAGCCGTAACACCAGCGTCGCATCGCTGCCGTTCTGTCATTGCATCGCGGGCTACGCCGAATACCTGTGCAATAGCCGCGTATTCACTGCGACACACCAGACCGTTAAAGACCATAACAAAAGGCAACAAAATACCATTGGCGACCCCGTGAGCGATTTTATAGCGCGCCCCAACCTGATGGGAGATAGCATGCACTAGGCCTAAACCTGCGTTTCCAAATGCCAGACCCGCTTCGTAGGCAGCAGTTGCCATGTCAAGGCGGGCTTCCCTATCCTCTCCATCACCTACCACTATGGGTAAGGCGTGAACCAGTTTCTGAATGGCTGCAATCGCTAACGCTTTCGATATTGGATTGGCATTGCGGGCAGTAAATGCTTCTATCGCATGGGTTAGTGCATCAATTCCGGTTGCTGCCGTCACAGAAGGTGGCAAATTCAACATTAAACCAGGATCGACAACTGCCAGATCCGGCATCAGATCAGCATGTTTATTAAGGAACTTTTTCTCTCGGTCGGGTCCAAGGATGACGCTGATATCGGTCACTTCCGAACCTGTACCGGCTGTGGTAGGTACTGCGCCCAAACCGATCGTTCTGCGCCCACTAAAACCAGGTGAGACAAACTCCTCAATAGTGCAATTACAGCTACCTAGCATGGCGATTACCTTGGCAGCATCCAGCGCCGAACCACCACCAAAACCGAGCACAAAATCAGCGTTGCATTGTTTTAGTTGCGTAACGCCTTGCTGCACAACATCCGTTCCTGGCTCGCGTTCGATACCTGAGAATACGTTGGTTTCAATGCCGGCCCGCGCCAGACTGCGCAGAGCGCTACTCAGTAAACCCTTTTGATAAACCACTTTGTCAGCAACTATCAATACATGGACTACGTTCAAATCCTGTAACAGAGTACCTATTTTTAGAATCGCCCCCTCACCGACTAGAGTTTGACGGGGAGCACTGAAGTGAAATAAATTGCGCGGCGTTAATTCGTCAACGGTCTGAGTGACTACATCAGCAATCATGGATTCATTAATGGATGTTTGCATGAGATTCATATCAACCCATTCGTGCTTGAGGTACAGCATTAACATCAGCAAATGCGGCAATCGCTAAGGGTGTTAAAAATAATGGATGTGACGGCGCGATAACTTCAATGTCTGTGAACTCAGCAGCAAAGGCCGTGGTAAAACCGAACAAGGCGCAACAGCCACCGGTAAGGTAAATTGTCGGTGGGGAATACTCGGCAATATGTGCTTTCACTAAATCGGCCATTTTAGCGATGACCGGTCTTACTACCGTAAACGCTGCGCCTGAATCATCTTCACGCTTTAATAGTTCGGCTTCTTCATACTCTAAGCTATGATGACCAGCTAAAGTCAGAGTAATATGATGTCCGCCCGTAGGGTCATCAACTGATTTAACCACCTTACCTTGTTCGATGATCGCGGTACCTGTTGTGCCGCCGCCAATATCTACTACCGCAGCATCTTGTAGGTGCAATAAGGCGGCAACGCTGCTGGGTTCATCGATCACATTACTGACCTTGATGCCAGCCGATTCAACCACGTTAATTGATATCCGTGGATCGGTTCCCGGTGGAAATGATGTGCAGGCTTGCTCGATATTAATTCCTAAGCGTTCGCTGGCACGGCGTAGCTGTTCTCTGACAATACGGCAGGCGCCGTGGTAATTAACAACAACACCATCACGAACAACATCAGCCCAATCTAGGTAGCAGGCCAGAGGTCTATTGTGAGGATCAAGTACCACAGTTTGAATATCGGCAGTACCGAGGTCGACGCCGACCTTAAAAGGTCCACTATAAGGCTGCACAGTATCGTCGTTAACCATGGCTTTCGCCGCCGCCAATAATTGGTTTACTTCTGCAATGTTGTTTTTCATAGCACTGCCTCTAAACAATTCGAAATGCATCAACTAATGTGCAGCGACGCTTGCGCACAAAGGATGCAGCGTTCGTCACACCTTCACCCGTTGGGGTGGAAATTGTCATTGATGTCCAACCTTCCCCTCCGGCACCTAGCCCCGCAATACAAGGACCATTCTTAACAAACAAACTAGTATTTATTTCCGCCGCCATGCGTGACAGATTGTCAATATTCCGAGAATGCATTGCCGCGCTATGCAGATTGCCATTTTCCAATTCAATGGCCCAATCAATAGCTTGGTTAGCATCTTTAGCGCGGATCAATGCGATAACCGGCATCATCAATTCAGTACGGGCAAAAACGTGATCTCGTTCGGCTTCTAACACCAATAAACGTGTTGTCGTTGGCACATTAAAACCCGCGGCCGCAGCAATTTTTGCGGCATCTCGACCGACCCACTCAGGTTTAGGCCTAGCATTTGCTCCGGGGTAATCTCGTAATACCAATTGCGCAACAGCCTCAGCTTGTTGTACCGTTATTTCCACCGCGCCATGACGCACCATGGCGGCTTTTAAATCATCGGCAATGGATTCCACGGCGACGATTTCTTTTTCGTCGACGCATATAATATTGTTGTCGAACGATGCGCCCTGCACTATGCTGATCGCGGCGCGTTCAATGTCTGCAGTTTCATCGACTACAACAGGCGGATTACCTGGGCCTGCTGCCATCAAACGTTTGTCAGTAACGCTACGTGCAGCCTTTACCACTGCGTCTCCGCCGGTTACCGTCAACAAATGTATTCCCGGATAGACGAATAGCTGACCCGCTGCGTCAAGTGTGGGAGTTTCCAAACAGGTTACTATTGAGCTTGGACCTCCGACACTTGCCGAAGCCTGATTAATTAATTGAATAGCCCGTTGCGACGCAGCTTTTGCGGCCGGATGGGGTGAGAAAACCACAGAATTACCCGCTGCAATCATACTGATACTGTTATTTAGGATGGTCGCTGAAGGATTTGTTGACGGTGTAACTGACGCGATAACGCCCCATGGTGCATTTTCTACCAAAGATAAACCATGGTCACCGGTAATCGCGGTGGGAATAATCGCTTCTGTTCCTGGTGTTTTGTCGATCACCAATTGATTTTTACGGATTTTGTCGGCCACACGACCATAGCCAGTTTCCTGCACGGCCAGTTCAGACAACTCCCGCACATGTTGGCCCGCTAAGTTGCGAATAGCGGCAATAATAGTTTGACGTTGAGTAAGACTATGGAGTTGGCTCTGCGCCATATGCGCGGCAGCTACGGCATCATCCAAAGTAGTATAAATCCCATAACGTTCTCCATTATTCTGTGGCTCATGCATTTGGTCGATCACCCGCCTTACAATCATTTCGATTTGCTGTGCGTCTACCGATTGCTGTGCCATGTTTTATCTCCTGTGTTACTAACGCTGTTGATTCTTCTTAAACCAGCTAGATTTATTGCTGGTCACTTCATCAATAATCCCAACCACACTTAAATCAATCGGTACCTGTCCACTAGCATCAATCGACATCCGAGCAGAGCTACCGGCAACTACGAGTACCCACTCTCCTTCTCCCGCCCCCAACCTGTCAATCGCCACGGAGACTTCAGAGTCTTCATTACCGTCTCGATCAACAAATGTTATTAAGGCAAGCTTATCCATACTTAGTCTCTCGCTACGTACGGTTGCAACAACTTGTCCAATGACTTTAGCAAGTCTCATAATTCAGTCGTCCGATTGTTAAGTATTGGGAGCTACATCAGTCTTTTTCTTACTAGTCACTCTTTTTACAGGTGCTTTTTTAACGGCACTTGATTTTGGATTTATTGGAAATATTGTTTCCAAATCCAAATGCGGCCGGGGAATTACATGCACAGCGATCAGTTCGCCTAGCCGCTGCGCTGCCGCAGCTCCTGCATCTGTAGCCGCCTTGCACGCAGCAACGTCACCTCTTATAAAAGCGGTAACGTAGCCGGCGCCAATCTGTTGATAGCCGACTAACTCGACTCGAGCAGCTTTAACCATGGCATCAGAAGCCTCAATTAACGACGTCAAGCCTTTAGTTTCCAAAATACCCAATGCTTCCATCATGATATTATCCTCATAATTTCTAATGCTTATGTGTCAACAACGAGCACATGTTAGCCACTACAATTAACTGTCTGAAATGGTACTGTCAGAGCTAGTGATAGGAAATATTGTTTCCAAATCACCGTGTGGTCTTGGGATCACGTGAACTGCTACCAACTCACCAACACGTTGTGCTGCAGCGGCACCGGCATCGGTAGCTGCCTTACAGGCTGCCACATCGCCACGAACCATTGCTGTGACTAACCCACTACCAATCTGTTGGTAGCCAACCAGTTTTACTCGGGCAGCTTTAACCATGGCATCAGATGCCTCAATTAATGCCGTTAAACCTTTTGTTTCGATAATACCTAGTGCGTCATTCATAATTATTCCTCCTCAGGAAAAGAACTTTTTAATACTTAACTATCTATGCTTGCGCCATACAAGATGCCAGTACTGCAATATCGACAATATCGTCTGCACTGCAACCACGAGACAAATCATGCATGGGCTTGTTTAAACCTTCCAATAAGGGACCCAAAGCCTGGTAATGCCCCAGACGTTGAGCAACTTTATATGCAATATTCCCCGCATTAAGCGAGGGGAATATCAACACGTTTGAATTGCCATGTAATGGACTATCAGGACACTTCAATTTCGCCACTTCAGGTACTACAGCTGCATCAAATTGCAGCTCACCATCGATGAGTAATTCTGGATTTTTGCTACGTACCAATTCGAAAGCGTCACGTATTTTTTGCGCAGCAGGATGGGCTGAGCTGCCTTTAGTCGAAAAGGACAACATAGCTACCCGTGGTATTTCACCAGTGAGTTTTGCAAAACTGTTAGCGGCATCTATCGCAATATTGGCTAACTGCTCTACGGTGGGATCCGGCACCACCCCGGCATCCGCGAATAAAAATGTATTTTTTTTGTCCGGTGATACCATCAGAAAAAATGAAGAGACAGTTTTGTGTTGTTCGGCAACACCAATTACCTTTAAGGCCGCACGTAAAACATCACCACTAGTAGACAAATTCCCAGCTATGCAAATGTCCGCGTGGCCATAGTGAACCATCATTGCAGCGTAAAACAGGGGGTTACGCATAGCCTTCTGAGCGCTATCGCGATTGGCTTTTTTATTTTTCTCGAGATAGGTATCAACAAACTGTGAATGATAGTGAGACTGCAATGGATCAACCACGGCTAAAGTAGGCATTACCACACCTGTTTGGTGGGCCAAATCCCGTAATTCGAAGGGGTTACCAATAAGAATTGGTTCAGCTAATCCCTGTTTTTGTAATTCGTTAGCGGCCTGAATTAGACGAATATCCAATGAATCAGCAAATACAATCTTCTTTAAAGATGGTTTACATTTTTCTCTACATTGCGTTAATACATTCATTGGGCTGGCTTTCCGTTAAGCACATTTTCTACGCCAGATTCACTCAATACTGTGAGTAACATCAGAACATATAACGCGCTACTAAGACGATTTAGACCCTGTACTATATCTAGTCGAGTGAGTTCAAAAGTGTTAGTGATAAAGGCCTTGACCGATTCTAGTTCTGCCTCGCGAACCAAGGCTCGCAGCAGATTAAGCAGTGCCACATTATTGCCATGACTTTGTTCAGGTACAATATGGTCATGGCCCAGATATTTAAGAGGTTGATGTGACATGGTATGAATGGCATCGTCATCCAAGTCCCCCATACTTAATGCAGATAATGTCAGCCCGGTAACTTCGCAACGTAAAACATTGCCCATATACGAGCGTAAATCAGCCAATAACTTATGTAGCAGCGGGTATTTTTTTACTGCATCAAACTGAGTTTGTACAACAATGGTTTGTGCAATCAAGGTGTCCAACTTGCCACGAAAACGAATTCGCGGATGTGTTTTTGGAACCAATACTTTGTCGTCAAGTAAAGTCAATAATTCAGTTTTATGTTCAACCTCACTGCTGCAGACTACGCATTTACTTTCTGGCTGCTGATTACCACCGGTTAACGGATGCACCGACGTTAAATGTTGCTCAGTTTTTGTTGGTTCTCCCTCAAGGTAAACACGCCCATCATCATCAATATATTTGATGCGAATTTTTCGTTCATTCAGTAACTGACTTGCCGACGGCGTCAGTTTGGCATTGTATGGCAGATGAATTTCACTGCCATGGGCTAAACCAAACTCCTGCCTCAGCCAAGATTCAGTGATAAAAGTTGGCATGTTCACGCAGGCACCTGATCACCCGACCAATCGGCTGGGTAAGTAACATAAACAAAGCGGACTTTGCTTGGAGTAGCAAACTCTATGGCGGTATCTTTGGGAATATAAAACACATCACCCGGCTTTCCGATATAGGTTTTCCCGTCACAGCGAATGTGTAACTCTCCTTCGAGCACCACATCAATTTCGTCATAGGTCAGGGTCCAGGGGAAACTGGATTTTTCCCATTGCATGAATCCCGCTGCAATAGGACTATTATCGCCGGTACCGATAACATCGGTTATCCCAATCGACTTGCCCGGTGCACCATCAAACTCACCAAACTGCACGGAATTACCACGCACCAAAACCACACCACTTTCGGCAACGTCTCTTTCACACTGCGGGTCAGGAACATCATGCTGCAACTCTTTTATGGCTTTTTTGACTAACTGTTCAAGTAAAGCTGGGGTGTGTTTACCGCTTGGTAATTTTGCTTCAATCGCTTCCCTGATCTGATGCACGGTGTTTGCTGATTGCTGCAGCGTTGAACTGGAGCCTTTAGCTAAATGAGAGCCTTCAGCTAAACGAGAACCTTCAGATATATTAGTCTTTTCAGATAAATTAGCCTCTTCAGAAATTTTCACTCCCAACTTGTTAGCAACATCTCGCGCTTCAGGCGTGATAATCGTATCCCGCGGCAAAATTTCAAGCAAAGTCTCACCGTTGCGGTGAAGTTTTACAATATCCTGAGCTGTTACTAAAACTTTCATGTGTTATACCTTTTCACAGATTGTTGAGACCAATGCCATCACTCACGCTACATTAATCTGTTGCTGAGACGGGCTTGTCACCAGCGGAATATCCTGCAACGCAAGCAAATGTGAGCGAAGGCTTGCGATCCCTTTGTTATTAACAACAGAAGTAACAAAATAAGGTTCAGGAATACCGTTTTCTTTCAACAATCGACGGGCGCCACTAACATTTGCATCAGGTAGATCAGCTTTGCTAATCACACCAATGACACGTTTATTGCTATAAACACTTAATAAACCTGACGGCATCGAAAAATATTCTTTATTCGCCGCTTGTAAATAAACCAGCGTAGTCACGTTTACAATCGTTGACAGTAATGCGCCGTAGTAGGCTGGCCGCCCAACAAACTCCCCAGGAGTATCAATAACATTGTGCTGATGAAACTCAGCGGCTTGTGTTTTGCGCCGCACGTTGCCATTTTCTAATAAGGCATTCATCAAGGCGGTTTTTCCACACCCCACTTCTCCAATTACCACAAAATCAGACAACGTTTTTAGTGGCGTCAGCCGCTTCATGTTTTGGTCGCTGGGCATACCCTATATCCCAATATTGTTTGCAAGGTGTTTAACACCGCATCCAAAGCTTCGGACACGGCACCAATACTGCCGGTCAAAACCAAGGCGCCTGAAAAACGATCTAAAAAACCAATTTCTACTGACGCAAACTTAGTTGCAACATCACCGGCTATCATTGCTGTTTCACCTGGGGTTAAGGTCAAAATCCCTATCGCTTCTGCATGTTCTACTCCGACTTTTTTGCAAAGTTCTTCAGTCGGATTCGCTAACAAATGCGCAAGTGTGACTTGTTTACCTGGTACATATTCCTGAATAATCCGTTCGATATCAGCCGAATTATCTTGCTTGAATTGTTGCATTCAATATCGCCTTACCTAGTAGTGATCGCATCATGGGATGAGTCGTTCTGAACGCTATTGCCACTGAGCTTGAATAAACCAGTTACAGCAAGGTTGTACTCTAATGCTGTAATCACAGTTAATTACCCATAGTTGCAGTGACACTAAAAACAATACGGGAATCAGCGATATCACCAAATAAGTCAGATCCCGCTCCGTTTGTATCTATATAGGCTATTCGCGAAGTAAAAATACCACTGCTGATTTCAGCGCCGAGACTAAAGTCTAGGTAGCTGTCGTTTAATGCCTCATCAAGATCGTAATAACCAACTGATGCAGTCAGGACCACGTCGTAAGCCAGTGGTAAATTACCGGACAAAGCATAATAAATACCCGTCTCATCGATGTTAAAAACCTTATTCGAATAGCCCACCATAAAGCTGACTCTATCGCGGAAATTTACACTAGCTAATAATTCGTTCCAGTCGAGATCGGCATCACTGGCAGTACCAGGAAGAATGTAACGAATAGCCGTCGCATCTACCGACCAGTCTTGGTTTATATCGATGCCATAACCTAGATAAATATCAATTTCTTGATCAGCTTGATCGTCCGATACCCCCCGATCCTGAAAATCGACATTGGAACTCCACACACCTGCAGACAGACCACTAACGTGAGAAAAATCAAAGCTGGCTTGCACAGTAGGATCTTCTAAGGTTTGTGAAACACCGCGAAACATATAGTCTGATGCGATAGTGGCAGTAGCCGAAAATTCATAGTCCTTTGCGTCTAAAGCGTCTGCAGCACTGGCCACCTGACTATTAAAAAGCACAGGTGAAAAGAGAGCTATTGTAACTAGGTCAACAATAAAAATTGATCTTGTGAACATGCTAATAGACTCCAGAAAACAAGGTTAATGTTGTTGTTATTAGTGTCTGAGTTTTTTTAACTATCCGCTATTGTGAAAACTACGTAGTCTTCATCGGCTAACACGTAAGGTTATTTTTGCTGGCAGTTGAAGCGTCACTTGTTGTGGGGATGTATTAAGCTAAATCTGGCTTGACAGGTTTTATTACCCAGTTAGAAGTTGTTGTTTGTAAACCATTTCATTGATCCACTTACTAAACCTATCAATGCTAGGTTTTCTCTATCTACCTGCTCATTTCAGAAATACCCTTGCCGGTTCAGCAACAAAGTAAGTTGGAATAGCAGGGCTTCTGTAGTCAACCCGTAATTGTATGTGGGGATCCCTAATATCAACCTTTGCGTGGTTTAACTATTCTTCTTTACACTGAAACACTAATACCATTTGGAGAAAGGATTTGGCTAAGACGAGCAAGACCATCCAATAAGGCATTGCAGGAACTTGTAAATGACAATACTGGTAATTAATAGTGGCAGCTCTTCAATTAAGGCTGCGTTGTTTAACGATCAATCACTGGTCCGCTTGCTTGATGCTCGCGTCAACGACATTGGTGGCTCGAATCCGCAGCTTTGTGTGGGTAAGGAATCATCCGACGCTTCCGCCGAGACTCATGCCCAAGCTCTGACGCTGATTTTTGCTGCCCTCTCCCACTGTGGATATAACCTCTTCGACATTACTGCGGTGGGGCATCGAGTATTACACGGTGGTGAGGCGCTCGTCGAACCAACTATTGTTTCTACTGAGGTTGAACAGGTTATTGAATCAATGAATAAACTGGCTCCGTTACATAATCCGGCCTGTTTGGCGGGTATACGTGCAGCCCGGAAGGTTCTTGAACATTGCCCGCATATAGCGGTGTTTGACACCGGATTTCATTCAACCTTGCCGGCGCACGTCAAGCATTATGCACTGCCAAATGAGGTGACTTCGACCTATCATTTACGTCGATTCGGTTTCCATGGCATTAGCCACGATTATGTATCACGTGCCACAGCATCAGCCTTAAATAAGTCGATAAAACAACTGCGTATCATATCTTGCCACTTAGGCAATGGTTGTAGCGTGACTGCCATCGAAGGCGGTCGTAGTGTGGAAACCAGTATGGGCATGACTCCTCTTGAGGGTTTGGTTATGGGTACCCGAAGTGGTGACCTTGATCCCGGGATCGTGATCCAGCTACTTCGAGACTGTGTTGATACCGCGGATGAGCTGGACACCCTACTCAATCGAAAGTCAGGTTTATTTGGCATGACGGGTACTAATGACATGCGTGAGATTGAAGTAAGAGCTGCAAATGGTGATGAAAATTGTCTTCTAGCTATTCAAGTATTTACACATAGTGCGCGCAAATACGTGGGCGCTTACGCAGCCGTCATGGGAGGTGTCGATGTTATTGTGTTCACAGGCGGGATTGGTGAACACAGCGTCTTGATCCGGCATCGGATTGCACAACAATTCAACTACCTAGGGGCAAGCCTGGATGAGGATCGCAACCGAGATGCTCGTGTAACCGCAGCATCGCCGGTAATTGATATTGCTACCTCGACCAGTAAGGTCAGGATTGTTGTTGTCGCAACTGATGAGGAAGCGGCCATAGCTAACTCTGTCAACAGACTGCTTGGACAATATCAATTAACCTGAGATGAATCCCCGCGTAACTTCAGTTATGAGTAAGTTTATAAAAATAGCATGGGGTAAAATGGAGATCCGTTCGTATAGCTTACATGATGGATATATGAAACATGCTAAGCCCTATCAGAACCAGCCAAGAACCTTTAATGAAGCAGATGAATGGCCGATATAAAAACTAGCACCAGATCTGTGCCAAAACTTCTATATAAAAATGCAGTGGCGTTGCTATTCTTTATTGGTATTAGGAAAGTTAAAGATTTTGAAAAAAATTAACAACAAATTGAACTTATGCTGTTATTACCCCTCTGAATATATAGTTTTTATGTGTGTTCCCTTTTTAAGCCTGATTATCCATCAGGCTTTTTTTTTGCCAGTTTTTGTATTCTGTTCCGTCTTAATTTTAGTAGGCAAAGCCGATGCTTATGAATTACCCTCAACGCAAGGCTTGTCTATGATTAGTGAATTTAGTAGATCCCACAGCTTACTTAACTCCACAATCCAAGCATCAGTTTTTAATTTACCTAATTGACACTTTAGCCTTATTTATTCACATAAACCTTGCCATCTTTCATAACAAAATCGACATCTAGTAGTTGCTCAATATCATCCAAGGGTGAGCCATCAGTGGCGATAATGTCTGCTTGTTTACCTACTGCCAAGGTACCAATTTTGTCACTCATTCCAAGTAAATCTGCGCTATTAATTGTTGCTGATTTAATCACGTCCATATTACTTATGCCTGCTTTTGCCATTAGTACGGCTTCATAAGCATTAATGCCGTGTTTCGACACGCCACTATCGGTACCAAAGGCGATTTTCACACCCGCTTTATATGCACGGCCCACATTGCCCTGCATTTCATTTCCTACTTTTCGAGCTTTTTCTTTGATGGCATCACTCATAAAATCAGAATTCTCGGCCATCTCCAGCACAGTGTGTCCCGCTAATAAAGTAGGCACTAGATAGGCGCCGGTTTTCTTAAATAATTTAATCGAAGCCTTTCCGGCATAACTGCCGTGTTCAATGCTATCCACCCCTGCTTCAAGGGCGGCAATAATACCGTCTTCCTGATGGGCATGACTGGCAACTTTACGCCCCATTCGTTTAGCGGCGAGTACAACCTCTTTGAGTTCGTCCATTTCCATTTGCTGGCCGGTACCAGTAGCACGGTCGGTTAACACTCCACCAGTAGAAGTAATTTTAATTAGGTCAGCGCCGTACTTAATCGCATCACGAGTTGCCCGGCGGCAATCATAAGGACCATCGCAAATACTTGAGTCGGTATAAAGTTCCATTAAATCCGGTTTGACGCCACTTACATCCATATGGCCACCCGTAATACCAACGCCACCCGCAGCAACAATACGTGGTCCGTCTACCCAACCGTTATTAATCGCATCACGCAAGGCATACATTTCCTGAGCAGAAGAGCCAACATCCCTGACTGTAGTAAAGCCAGCTTTTAAGGTGCGCATAGCAAACATTAACGAACGCATTTCCACTAGTTGGCTTGACATTTTTAAACTTTCGTTATCGTTCTTTGGACCCAACTCAAATTGTAAATGTACATGCATATCCATTAAACCTGGCATCACAAAACGGTTTTTCAGATCAATTAACTCAATATCTTCACCGTAACTAGCAGGATCCTGATAGCCATCAATAATATGAGTGATCACATCATCTTTTAATACTAAAGTTTGTTTGGTTTTGACAGTCTTACCCGGCTCAGCAAGTAAGCTACCGATATGCATAACTTTAGTATTGGCTAATACCGAGTAGCTAGTGAGTAATGAAGTTAACAACACCCCATGGCTGATGAGGTTTGATTTACAAAATCGAGAAAATATTTTCATTGTTTATCCTTAATTTATGGGAACATATTAATGTTTTAGATTTTGGTAAAACGAGACCTATAACTACTTTACAGTTTGCCAGAAGTAAGTCTATTTTTTGTTTTTATATCACCCAGCCTAATGAATTCACAAAATAACTCCCCTGCTAAGATTGAAAAACTTAAAAACGCAACCAAATTTGCACAACAGAGGGTTGCAATGATAAGTACCAAAAAATGCAACAAAGAAGTCGCGCTACATTAAAAAGACCTATATAAAGACTCCCTTTATGTCAAAGAAGCCGCTTTTTCTTAATAGAAGGCAATACAACTATCATTAAGAAAATATGCTCCTTCATAAAGACCAAACTGCCTTTTTATATAGTAGGCATATTAATTAATTTTACTATGAGAACGTTATGATTAATCAGTTACAGGAAAGATATCAACTGTCGTTATTGTTGCTACTCGGCACTATCGCTGTGCTCGGGGTGTTTCCATTTGCGGTTATACGTTATCTCGATGGAAATTTAACAGCATCAATCATTGATATGGCCCTAGTACTTGGCCTCATAGTACTAGTTGCTTATGCCTATTATTCCAAAAAAATACGGCTTGTGGGCGCGATATTGGCAATATTTATTAATGGTGGTGCGGTAGTTATCGCGATCGCGAATGGAATAAATAGCTTTTTGTGGGTTTATCCTGTTTTCGCCAGCACTTTTATTCTAGTTAAGCCGATTGAAGCTTTTTGTATTAATGTCGTAGCCGGTATATCACTGGTAGCTATGGCCGAAATTTTTGACATTATTTCAATGGATTCCTTCATTGTGACAATACTAATACTATCAATCAGCGCCTTTGTTTATGCCAACCACAGTTTAAAACAGTTTCGCTTGCTGGAAACTCTCAATACTGTTGATGCACTAACAGGTGCATTTAATCGCCGAGCCATGAGTACAGATATGCAAGCTGCCTTATCCAACTCCGAGCGCAACGGCATTAAACAGTTTTTAGCGATTTTAGATTTAGATTACTTTAAGTCGGTGAACGATAAATACGGCCATGCAGTTGGGGACCAAGTGCTGAAAGAGTTTGTAAAGATAACCACATCGCACATTCGTCAATATGATCGGCTTTATCGATTCGGAGGGGAAGAGTTTGTACTGTTAATCCCTGTGGTCGAAGAACAACAACAGACGTTTATTGACAACCTTAGAACAGTTATTAAGAAAAACTTGAAAACACCGAATGGTGAAGAGATAACGGTATCCTTTGGTGTTGCTCCCTGGATACCAGGAACAACACTAGATACTTGGCTACAACGTGCAGATGAGGCGCTATATCAGGCTAAAGCAAAAGGTCGTGACTGCGTTGTATTTAACAACGAATAGCTTATCTGGCAATTACCATCTAATTATCTGGTAATTAACCTGATGAACTAAAAACGCACTGTCATAACTTTTATAGAAATAATTAACTGTAAATTGAACTTATGCGTTTATCACCCCTCTGAATATACAGTTTTCATGTGTGTTCTCTTTTTAAGCCTGATTTTATGTCAGGCTTTTTTTTTGCTTTTTTTGGTCCGCAAAGCCGATGTTAGGTGAATTAACGGTACAATCATATTAATTTGATTTTGGTCGAATCGACCTGCACTTATTCATTATTTTATTCACAGGAGAAAGTTGTGGCCTCTAAAGCTAACTACTCACAAGGGCTATTACTATTTCGCCTAAAAAATGGCCGTCAGTTTGCTTTGGGTACATTAAAGATCCAAGAGCTTGTGCCGTATAAACCTGTAACATCAATGGTTAGGTCAGAATCAGGAGTCAAAGGTGTATTAACAATACGCAATCAAACTATCGCAGTGATCGATATGGCTGAAGTGATAGGGCTTGGCCCAATTCCAGAAAGTAAACTCAAACAATCTTTTATTGTTGTGACCGATTGCCAACGAAGAACAGTTGGATTTATTGTTAGCCAAATTGACAAAATTGTTGAGACCAATTGGCGTGAAATCAAGCAGCCTGATAAAAAACTGGGAGCCGGAGTTTTTATTACTGGGACGGTCAAAATTGAAGACGAGTTTATCCAGCTAATAGATGTTGAGTTACTGCTAAATAAAATCTTCCCAGCAGATCCCCGTGCGGCACTAGCGGTGGTTACCGATTTTCAGCGGGAACAACTTAAGCCAATGAATATCTTGGTTGTTGATGATTCATTAACAGCTAGGCGGCAACTAACCGATGTTTTAGAGTTATTGAATGTACCATTTCATGTGACAGACAACGGTCAAGAGGCACTGCTGTATATGCGAGAACAAGCCTCGAATGGGCATCCAGTTAATCTGTTAGTTTCCGATATTGAGATGCCAGGATTAGATGGTTATGAACTAACCTTTGAAGTGCGCAATTCGCCAGATCTGGCAGCTGCCTATATCATTCTTCATACCTCGTTATCGAGTGAGATTAGCGTTGGCCAAGCTCACCAAGTCGGTGCAAATGAAGCCCTAACAAAATTCGACGCAAAAGAATTAGTGCTTTCAATGCTGCGTGGTGTTGAGTTTATCAATATTCAGCCAAAAGACTGAGAGCATTAAAGTCATTAACTATCTCAGTAGGTTACTCAGCACTTATTAGAAAACTAAACTGTAATGGCGTAATCGGTACTTGATATTGTTCAGCTAAATTAGGCCCGCAGGCTGCGGTGCCTACTCCCCTAACCTTATAATCGAAATTAAACACTGTGGTATCTAACTTGTTTAATTCATTAATATGTCCAGATTGATGTATATCGTTATCCCCATACTGACGGCCACTAAAATTCATGGTGTTCAATAAAGCCGAAAACTTAAGGGAATCTTTACCATTGCCAACTTCTACCCACCGAATACCTGTACGGTTGCCATATTCTTGAGGTTTTACATAACGCTCAAACATGTTTTCTACACTGTCAGTATATACATCGATTAAGGCTGACTCTGCACGGTCAATATAGCTTTCATGCGGACCAGCACCAAACCATGAAATATTACTATAATCACTGGTTAAATTAGACTGATAGCCAATTTTAGCCATGCTTTTAACTGCGTTTGTAGGGCTAAGATCTGTCGTAATTTTTACCTGATCATTTTGAAAAAATTCATAACTGATTTTTGCATCGAACAGTTTTATTTTTTGCCTATTCAGGATCTCACTCGTTATGTTTATGGTATTACCAGAAAGCTTTGTATCAAGTACTTGGTTTGAAGTGTCACTTAATCCTAGCGACTCCCATACTTTGGCACCGCTGATATCTATGTTGTCGTTATCTGTTGGTGGTCGCCAAAAATTAAGACGCAGTGGTGCTTTTAAAATAGGCATATTATTTTTAATAATTTGGCTGAGATATCCTGTATCAGTATCAATACTCCAAGTGACAGTTGCTGACTGAATATTAATGCTGTTGCTTCTCTTTTGTATCTCTAACTGGATTTGCGTGCCTTCTTTGGGAAGCTCTAAGGATTGAGCTACATTTGATAGGTGCTCTAACTTGAATTGGGCATAACCAATTTCATGGCCTTTGGGCAACAATTCGCTGCTATTTTTTTGTCGAAATGACACATTTAAAAAGTATTCACTGCCATCCTTAACTAGTTCTGGATAATTTAACAATATGCTTGAGTTTGCATGTGGGGCAATATCTAATTGGGTGTCAGATTTTGTCCATATTATTTCGCCATTTTTTTGAATTTTCCAAACCATGTCTAGTTCGGATAAATTGGTAAAATCAAACCTATTGTTTATAGTTATTTTGCCATTGGCTAAATCTGTTGGCAGTACTTTTACCGGTTGATAAACCTTCTTTACTTCATAAATATGTGGGTGTAATTTTCGGTCAGCAGCAACTAAGCCATTAATAACGAAATTTCTATCTGTATTAAAGCCTTTAGGTTCAAAGTCACCACCATAAGCAAAATAAGGTGTTCCCTTTGAGTCATGTTTTATTAAAGACTGATCAACCCAATCCCAAATATAGCCGCCTTGAAACACTGGGTGTTTTTCTACTTCAGCCCAATAGTCCTTTAACTCACCAACACTATTACCCATAGCATGGGCATATTCGATTAAAATCAACGGTTTTTCTGGCGCTTTTTCAAGATAACCAACACATTCTTCGATACTTGGATACATGGGGGCAGCCCAATCTGAATAAGACCATTTCCCAAATTCTAGATGTGAACTTTTATAACGGATATTGCCTGCATACACCACGGAGCGTGAAGGGTCTCGTTTCTTTATCCAATCAAAAGTATGTTGAAAGTTAATGCCGTTACCCGCTTCATTACCCAGAGACCAAGCGATAACTGAAGGATGATTTTTATAGATTTCTATATTATTCTGAGTGCGACCCATAAATGCAGGTAACCACTGTGCATTTTTAACAGGAGAGTTTGGCTGTGAGCGTATTTGATGAGTTTCAATATTGGTTTCACTCATTAAGTAAATGCCATACTTATCACTTAAGTAGTACCAATATGGATCATTCGGGTAATGTGCTGTTCGAACCGCATTAATATTGTGTTGCTTCATCAATTTAATATCTTTTAGCATGGTTTCGTGAGACACATATCGTCCAGACTCAAGGCTGTGCTCGTGGCGATTAACACCCCTTATAATTATCGGTTCGCCGTTAACCAACAACTGTCCGTTTTTGGTTTCTACAGTACGAAACCCAACATTATATGCAACGGCCTCTAGCGAATTTTGCTGCTCATCTTCTAACACAATAGAAAGGTTATAAAGATAAGGGGTTTCAGCCGTCCATTTTTTTACGTTTTTAATTACTTGTTTAAATGTAAAAACTGGATCGTCTAAATTTTTCTGTGTGATTATGTTCTCAAAATGAGCAACAGATTGTCCTAATGCATTTTCTAATTGAACTATAAGTTTACCTTTAAACGCCTTTCTCAAGGTGTTTTTGGTTTCAACACTCAGCTCAAACATGCCATTTTGGTAAGTCTTGTCTAAAGCACTTTTTACATAAAAATCTTTGATATGGTTGTTTGGCCTAATAATTAATCGTACATCTCGTTCGATACCAGTCAAACTCCACATGTCTTGGTCTTCTAGGTAACTCCCATCACTCCATCTAAGTACTTTTAATCCGATGCGGTTTGTTCCTGTTTTTACAACAGAAGTAATATTAAACCTTGCGGCGGTTTTACTTCCTTCGGCATAGCCAATTTTTTCTCCATTTACCCATAAAAAGTATGCTGAAGAAACCCCACCTAATTCAAGATAAACTTGCTGCTCTGTGATGTTTCTATCCAGTTGAAAAGTCCTTTTGTAAACACCTGTAGGATTATCATCTGCAGGCACAAAAGGAGGATTAACTGGCTCAAACGGGTAATCAACATTGCGGTAAATAGGATAGCTATAACCTTGTAATTCCCAATTGCCTGGAACCTTTATTTTTTGCCAATCGTTATCCATATTATTGGAAAATATTTTGTCATCAACTTCAAACGGATTAGCAAATAATCGAAAGTCCCATTCGCCATTTAATGAAACAACCCGATCAGAGTCCAAACCGTTATTCTGCTTAGCTTTTTGTATAGTCGAGGCAGGAGTAAAATCCGTAACTGGAGACTCGGAGTTCACTCTAAATACACTTGGGTTTTCCCAGTAAGGCTGCGCGCTCCCATAAGCTTTTTGAGATCCACTGGTGAATACCATTACATACATTAAGCATAAAAAGAGTGTATTCACTGATAAATTCATTACTTAGACACTAAATAATTTTTGTATTTAAAATACATAGCTTGAGCGACTCTTACGGGATCTTGATAAGCCGTACTGGTGTTCTTATATGGCGTCATTACCCAGTTTTCTTCCCATTGACGCACATCGAAAGTTTGGTTGTTTTTAACCGCGTCATGATAAGACTGCCAACGAGGTGCATAATAATTGCCAATTAAACCGCTCCACACTCGCCCCGCATAATCATTAACAGGATCACCACCCCAGGTTGTGAGTAGGCGTTTAGCATTAGATTCATAATAATCCTTTTCTGCTGTAGTGCTTCCCCAGGTGCGAGCATAATCGACCCAAGTAACTAATTGGTGATTTGGGTGCTCTGCTAATAGTTTATCCATGGTGTGCATCACAGATATAGCTTCGTCCAATACGCTGTAGTCACGTTGCTCAACGTCTTTAGCTAAAAACTTAGTTAATAGGTTGTCTGTTACTAAACTTAGAAACAAGGTCGTTATTTCCATGGCATCGTGTTGATATAACTTGTTGTCTTTTAACTGTTCACTGGCTTGTAAAAACAAACCGGTTGCTTTTATAAAGTCTTCAGACTCATGTACTGTGGCATGATCTTCAACCCCTTCAGGATTTCGATAAGGGCGTAATTGAAAGCGGTGAATCGGATGATCAACAAAAGAGCCTAATGCTGATTTATTCAAATAACTAAAGGCTTTTTCTAATGATCCAGGGTAAGCGCCGTAACGTTGCATCGCATATTTTGCTTGCCATTGGTCTACGTCGATAGCTTTACGTTGCCAAGCCATATCGGTCAGTAGCTCATAAATCATCTCATTATTTTCAATCCCTTCTGGGGCAAAGCCAAAACCGATAAGATTACCTTTATCTTTATAGTTAAGGGCATCAATAGGTAATTCGGCGTATATATCGAAACGACCATTGAGTGGTGTTTTTCCACCCATATTTGGAATAAAAGAATAGATCCACTTTTTGTTAAAAAATCCTGAATACATTTTCCAAGAAGGATCTATTTTCCACCAAAGTTTATTATATTCATTGGCTAAATCGAGAATAAGTAATTTGTCGTCGGGCACTTTAGAGACTAATGCATGAAGACGTTCTGGGGTCCAAAAAAGTTGTCTATTTTCATCTTTATGATAAGGGAAAGTCCATCCTTGCATAACCCAAGTTGCATCTGGATTTGCAGCCTTAATTGACTGATAAACTCTATCACCATAACCTGCAAGCTCAGTTAATAATTCGGCTTCGGTATCGGCTGGCGGTACATCCATTTCATTAAAACTATCAGCTAAGTAATATTCGTTTTTACCAAACTCTTTTTGCCATTCTTCAATGTACATTTTGCCTATTTTTACAAATAATGGGTTTTCAGGTGAAAGCAGGTATCCGTAAGTTGATTCGGGTAAACCGCCGCCCCAACTTAAACGCCTAATTTGAGCTTCTGGAAAAAGTTCACTCGTCGCTGGAGGAACAAAACCGGCAAAAGCGTGCACAATTGGCGTCATGCCTAATGAACGCAAACGCTTAAGTATTTTGTGATTAAGCGCAATTTGTTCGTCGAAGTAGCTTTCAGGTAGTTTATCACCGCCATCCCAAGTGATGAGGTTACCCATTCGGTTCCAAGCAAAATGCGCAGGGCCAGAGAAGTATTGATAACTCTGTTGCTTACTAAAACCTAATTTTCTAAATACCCGATGCAAAATCGCTTCATGAGCACCACCAATTAACGGCATGTTCATACCATGCATAGCCATCCAATCAATTTCTTTTTCCCAACGAGACCAATCCCAATAAGGCGTGCTGTAACCATGAGTCACTACATTAAAATAATATCTGTATTGATAAGGAGTAGACTCACTTTTATTAAAAGGGCTAAGTGTTGTGGGTAAGTGAAAGTTCTCGCCTGACCAACTTAACAAGTTGTTGTGTTCTTGCTTTAAATACGAATAACTAGCCCGAGTTAAGGCAACAGGACTATTTCCCTCAATAAAAACACAATTATCGCTGGTTGAAACATTGAATTGGTCATTGGCTTGCTGATCAACAGTTTTGGTTAGCTTGAGTACAAAGCGTTCACTGATGTCGTCCCCTAAAGTACGAGACAGAACAGACTTGGCGGCCTCTATATCACCAGCAACAGCTTGGAATTGTAAACTAATAAAGAGCAAAAATAGTGCTACTTTCGGACGGTTTAACATTTTAAGAAAAAAGTTCATTTTGTAAAAATCAATTATCGACACCATGATACTATTAATAATATAAATAGATTTAAGATGCAATTAATTTCAATATTTATCGAATAAAACGCCTCGCATAAAACCAAATAATTGGCGCGATTTATTGATGAGGACATATAAATGACATCGTTATTTTATGCGTTGCCTATTACTAAAAAATTAGTAGATAAAACCACAACCAAGGTCAACCAGCTTGACGATTGGCCTACTGAAGTAAATGGGATTGTTCAGAAATGGAATGTCAATGTTAAAGATGTTGAAGGAGATTTTTTATTAACACCAGACTTACCAGAACAATCAAGCCTTGCGTCACGACTATCGACTGAAAAAAAGTGGATTACGTTAATCCCTTATGGGGCAACCAAGTTGAGACTAACTGTGTTTCCACAAGCGAATAAAGAGTAAGCAAACCCCTTTTCTAATTACACAGCAATATTTAGGTATCTGGAGTCAGTTACCTAGATATTTAAATTTTCACCCAAACAGTGTCGATGTAATTAATTATGATTATGTCGATGTTAATAACTGAGGTTTTAATTATTATAATGAATTATGCACGTTTTTTTACCTACTTTTGGCTAAGTATTTTTTTGTTCTCATGCTCTTGGCAGGGGAATAATCCGGTTACTAGTGATGTCGTTATTAAAGTGTCTGATTATAATGTTATTGCTGGCGTGGAGGATGTTACCCAACCTCTCAGAAATGCAATTAGCGCGGCCAAAAAGCGTAATGCTAACAAGCTAGTTTTTGAGCCAGGTATATATCATTTTAAATCGGCCACTGCGATGGCAGACTATGATTTATTGATGTCATCTAAGTTGCATTTTGATACTCCTTGGGGCTTAGGCGCTGAAGGTTATAACAAATCAATTTCCTTTAATGAGCTGAATAATTTAACCATAGATGGTCAAGGTTCAACCCTTGTTTTTCATGGTTTGACACAGGCAATCGAACTGATATCTAGCCATAACATCACCCTAAAAAACTTTACAATAAAATGGCAGAGGCCTCTCTTTTCTATTGGCACAGTATTGATTGCTGACGGCAATACTGTATCGGTCGAATTTGATGAAATATTCCCAGTGGTGGGTGGTGAACCCGTTTGGGCGTATATGGATTATAATCCGCAAACAAAAAAATTAGGCGTTTTTGACGATTGGCGTATTAAAGAGCCAATGACATTTGTTTCACCACAAGTATTATCATTTAAAAGCGATAGAAAGTTACCTGTAGGCCATCGTTTAATTGTTAGGCATGTGGGTAATTATCGCCCAGCCATACACCTTGTTAATACCCAAAATATCCATTTCGAAAATGTCACCATTTTGTCGGCTCCTGGCATGGGGGTCATTGGTCACAATTGTCATAATGTCAGTTTTAACAAATTGAGTGTTAAGCCTGAAAAAGATCACCTAATGTCGACTAATACCGATGCCACTCACTTTATTAGTTGTACTGGTGAAATATCGATAAAAAATAGTTACTTTGAAGGAATGGGCGACGATGCAACCAATGTGCATGGCTTTTATCTGTCAATTAAAAAGATAATTGATCAGCATAATATTGTGACGTATCTGGAAGCTAACACTCAAGACCATTTAGTTGATATCCCTGCTGTTGGTGACAAAATGGAATATATAAACCGCAGTAATCTGTCGATTATTGGTGGAAATATTATCAAAAAAGTCACAGCTCATGAAAATAGAGAAATATCTATTGAATTTAGCGAGCCCTTACCTAAGGGATTTTTAGCAAACAACTTACTTGCTAATGCAACTAAAACGGCAAGCTTACATTTTGCCAATAATACGGTTAAAAATATTAGAGCTCGCGGTATTTTGTTTCAATCTAGGGGGGCATTAATTGAAAATAATACATTTGATTCAACAACTGGCACAGGCATTCTAATCGATACTGCAACAGGCTGGATGGAATCAATAGGCACACAAGATGTCATCATCAGAAATAACGTCATTAAGTCTAGTGGTTATGGCGATGGTACTTATAGGAATGCATCAGGTATCGCAGTGCTAACCGAGTCTAATCAATCGATATCGGGTGTTCATAAAAATCTCACAATAGAAGGTAACCGAATTGAGGGCGTGGGTAATCGAGGAATATATGTCTGCTGTTCGGATAATGTGCAAATTAAAAATAATGTCATTAACAACTCAAAGCCTAAAATTTTCACCGAAAATACGACTAACCTGACACTTATTAATAATACAGGTAATGATTAGACTTCAAGATGACATTTCAAATTCTGCTCAACTTTGTATCGACGCAAAGTTGAGCAGAATTTACAGATCCTAATTAATTGTAATTTTGTTAGTTAACCTCAAATCTCTTGATGAAGATCCAACCACAATTGAAAAAGTACCCGGTTCAACAATCCATTTTTTTCTTTGTGCATGAAAGTAGCTAAAGGCTTCTTTGTTTAAAGTCCATTCCACAACCTTAGATTCATTCGGCGCTAATGTGACTTTGTTAAAGGCTTTTAATTCATTAATTGGACGAGGCAACTCACTTTTATGATCATGCACATAAAGTTGTACAACTTCTTTTCCTACAACAGTACCCGTATTTTTAATCTCCACACTCACCTTGTATGATTGATTCGTCACCTTTTGCACAGAAAAATTGGCATAGGAAAAATCCGTATAGGATAAGCCATGACCAAAGGGATAAAACAGGTCGATATTATTTTTATCTAAATAGCGATAACCTACAAAAATACCTTCATCGTAACGGGCTTTTAAATCTGGCGTTTTATAGCCAATAAAGGCAGGAGAATGGGACTCTTGCTGTATAAATGAAAAGGGCAGCTTGCCAGAAGGATTAACCTCACCAAATAAGACCTTTGCAATGGCATTGCCACCTTCTTGTCCTGGATACCATGCTTGAACAATCGCAGAAACCTTATTATGCCATGTATTCATGGAGACAGAGGTACCGGTTTCTAATACAACTATGGTATTTGGATTTACCGCACTGATGGTCTTAATTAATTTGTCTTGGTTGGGTAAATCCAGTGTTTCTCTGTCATTACCTTCACCTTCATGGCGATTAGATAAACCTGCAAAAATAATAGTAATATCGGCTTCTTTAGCTGCCGCTATCGCTTCATCCATTAAGTTTTGCCCTGGAATAGTCCAGCCAAGTTTAACCCCTGACTCCCATGAGTACTGAAAATATTCTATTTTAATATCATATGATTGCTCAGCATTGAGTGAGATCACACCATCATGTACTTTTTGTTTACCTTGATGGGCTTTCTTATCGATGATCAATTTATTATCGATATACAACCGAGCGCCATTGGGATGCATCAAGGTAAAAGTATAATCTCCCGATTTAGGCGGATGTATTTGACCACTCCATTGAATAGAAAAGTGATTGTTATCATCAGGGGCATGTAATGCTGAATGTGGTGCGCTGTAAGACCAAAAAAAGCTAATGTGCTGATCTGTTCTGGTCATCACTGGCTCACCGCTTAAATCGGTGCTAGTAAAATATTCACCAAGTAAGCCTTGCTCTGTTTTAGCACCCGTTTTGCCATCAATCGTGTGGGACAAATATTGGCTGCTGATCGGCAAAATATCATCAGCGATTGCTGTACCAGCAGCAACAATAAGTTCAATGTCATCACCAACAAGTTGTTGAATGCCCTCAAAGGGGGAAACACTGTAGGTGGGAACCACCATAGAACTACCACCCGCCCCTGTTACTGCTTCAATAGCATTAGGACCGATTAAGGCTATTTTTTTTATGGTTTTTTTATTTAACGGTAAAATGTTTTTGTCATTTTTTAGTAACACAATGCTTTGTTCTGACACTTCCCTAGCAAGGTCTTTATGAGATTGTTTATCAATAACACTAGGGTCTTTATGTAATGACGAGTCAAAGATACCAGCGGTCATACGAGCGCTGAAAATACGGCGAATTTTTTCGTTAATAACCTCTTCAGATACTTGCCCGTTTTTAACGGCATTTAATAGTTTGTCACCGTAATATTCGCCAAATGGCATTTCTAGATCTAATCCGGCGTTTGCTGTGGCTACTGTGCTTTTTACTGCCGCCCAGTCAGAAACAACATAACCTTCAAAACCCCACTCGTCTTTAAGTACTTGGTTAAGTAAAAAGTTGTTTTCACTTGAGTAAGTACCATTAACTATGTTGTAAGCGGTCATCACAGTTTGTGATTTACCTTTTTGCACGGCAGCTTTAAAAGCGGGAAAATAAATCTCACGTAATGCTCTTTCACTGACTTGTACGTCAATAGTACTGCGATTCCATTCTTGATTATTAACGGCAAAATGTTTCGCCGCAGCCAATACTTTGTTGGATTGTAAGCCTTGTATATATGCAGCGGCTAATTCTCCCGCTAGAAAGGGGTCTTCACCGTAACTTTCAAAATTACGACCTCCTAGAGGATGGCGATGAATATTGATTGCAGGGCCAAGCATGTAAGTTATTCCCTTTGATTCAGCTTCTTGCCCAATCACTTTACCGATCCGCTCAAGCAGTTCAGGATCCCAACTGGCAGCCATAGATACAGGGGCCGGAAATGCCGTAGCATTACCTTTTCTAACACCCGCAGGGCCATCAGCCATGCTCACTGCGGGTATGCCTAATCGAGTATTTGCTCTAGTGTCAAAACCAATGCCACTAAGTTGCTCGATTTTTTCTGCTAATGTCATTTTCGAGATTAAATCAGCTACTCTTACATTTACTGGTAATGATATATCTTGGTAACTGTTTTTATCTGTCGTTTTGCTAACAGTAGATCCTGATGTCAGCATGACACCCGCTGTAAAAACAAGTTTTATGAAGTTAAATTTTCTAAAAGTAGACATGTAAATGATTCACTATTATTGGTTATTATCTATTGGTAAATACCGATTGATTATTTAACTTCAATGGTTTGCTTATTTGCGCCAACACCTTTAATTGTCAGCTTTTTCCAATGTTTAGGTAGTTGCGGTGTTTTTTGTATCAAACCTGACTCAGTTATTTCTAGTCCAGCAAAGCCAGTTAAAACAGCTTGCAGCATGCCTCCAGCAGCGGTTGCAAAGTAAGGATTGTTATCAAAAGCGCCTTCTGCTAATACACCAAAGGGAGGACGTTTATTTGGCTGATAAGCTTGTTGAAACAAACGCCAAGCTTTTTCTTTCTGCCCTAATTTAGACGCAATAATGGATAAAATAGAGTGGGTCATCGCCGGGCCACTTTCATCAAAACGTGGCGTGTAATAATTAAGATCTTGTTCAATAATTTTTTTGTCGGTGATAAGTCCTAATGGAAACGTTAATAAGTTAGCATCGGCTTGTTTAACAATACGCCCATCATAGGTGGTGTATTCTTTAGTGGTACCATCTGCAAATTTTTCGATAACAATGTTACTCGCTACTTTTTCCCAGATAGGTTTAGGTTTTAATCCCAATTTTTTAGCGGCAGAAATTGCATGTTGTAATACTGAAATGGCAGCACCATTAGTAAAAGCATTGTTATCAATGTTTTCAGCGTATTCATCTGCACCAACCACATTGTTAATGTTATAACTACCGTTTTGATTTTCTGTGACGCGACTTACCCAAAAATCAGCCACTTCACTTAACATTGGATAGGCGCGTTCAGACAGCCATTGTTGGTCTTGAGTAACGAGATAATAATTCCAAAAAGCAATACCAATAACTGCGGTAATGTGATGCTCAAACGGGCCCGTTAATGCCCAAATAGGTGTTGACTCTTGGCCTAAATTATCCGATTCCCATGGGAACATTGCACCATCAAAGCCATGAGCCTTAGCATTGGTTTGTGCGGCTAACAGGCGATTAAATCGGTACTCAAGTGCTGAGCGAGCCAATTCTGGCTGTAACATCATAAGAGGCGGTAACATCCATAACTCACTATCCCAAAAGATATGCCCATAGTAGTCAATGTTCGAAAGACCCATAGGAGGCAGACTATAATCGGTGCCAGCACGTATATAAGAATATAAGTTGAATAAAGCGAAGCGAATATCTCTTTGGGCCTCTATGTCCCCCAATATTTCTATGTCACCTTGCCACAGTTTCAACCATGCTTTTTCATGGCCAGCTATGAGTTGCTCTTTTCCTGCAAGGCCTGCAAAAATACTTAACCTTTCAGCTTCGTTAGTGGGATCTTGATAGTGCTCAGAGGAGGTAATAGCGCTAATAATCGAAAATCCATAGGTTTGGCCTTTTTTTAGGCTGATTGTAAACTCTGAACGATTATTACCTTTGGCAACGTTATGGTTACTAATAACTGGGGCGTCACCATCAAATGTATAAGTATTTGCCGCAGAAATGGTGGTGCGCCCAGATGGAGAAGTCGCTTCTGATACGAGTAAAGGTATTTTGACATGATCTCGTTTATACACTTTGAAGCTATCACCTGTTGGGGTTAATTCTTTAGGTGTTTTTATGGAATTTCTAACAATGACATCGACATCGTCAGTAGCAATGATTTGATATGTTTGCAAAATATTATGCGGCAGATGACGCAATACATATAGTTGATGTTTAACATTCACTTTATTAAATGAAAAATCGGTGGTGATCATCCCTTTTTGCATGTCGAGTTGCTGTTGCCACTGCTGTATTTTTTTGCTGCGAGTTAATTGTTGGTTATCAATAATCAAGTCGACACTTAAAGGCTCAAGTGCAGGTAAAAAACTAGGGACATTATCAGTGCCATATTTATCAAACACTCCATTAAGTAAAATTTGCTCTTTATTTAATGGTGACGAAGAGGTTCTAACGCCGATCATGCCATTAGCAAGCGTTGGCGCCATATAGTCTTTTTGAGTGTCAGCGGTTAACACCCACGGATTTTGTGTGTTAGAAGCGACAGCATACGAAGACAAAAAGATTAATAACAAAAGGGTTAATCGTGTGGGATATTTCATGAAATACTCTTATTTTAAAATTAAAAAGAGAGCAAAAATGCTCTCTTTTATTTTTACATTAAAGTAAATAAAACTTACTTTATTCTCAATTTAGAAAACAGCTCTAATACCAAGTGAGTAACGTGGACCAGTTTCGGTTACCGTTAATGTTTGATTGGTAAATTCAGCATTCTTTATATAAAGCTCATTAGTGACGTTAATCCCTTCGAAGAAAACGGTGAGAGCGTCATTAATATCATAACTAGCACTAACATCTATTTGATGATAATCCTCTACATAATGTGCATCGCGATTAGATCTAGGTTTGGCTTGCATGAAACGATCACGATTGTTGTAAGCTACACGAAATTGAATTTGATCTTTTTCATAAAATATAATCAAGTTTTGCGAGTCGCCCAGACCGATTAGCGGTAATACTCTACCCTCTTCATCAGCCGCAGCTTCACTATCAGTAAATGTCATGTTTGCAATAACACCTAAACCGTCAAAAGGTCCAGGCAAACTGGTAAACATATGTTGTACCGCTAATTCAAGACCATCAATTTTAGTGCTGTTTGTATTAACACTACGAGTGATTTTGAAATCATATGTACCAGTAGGTACTGTTATTTGTTCAATAACGTCTTCAGTTGAAAGATAACCATCAACATCTTTCTTAAATCCTGAGATAGAAGCATAGCTGCCTTCATCATAATAATATTCTAATGAAAGATCTAAATTGGTAGATTCATAAGGCGATAGTTTAGGGTTACTTCCAGATCCTCGTAAGTCGTCAATTTTACCACCGTCATAACTGGTTATTGGGGATAACTCACTAAGGTCAGGTCTTGTTAAGCTTTTTGAGTAGCCAAAACGAGCAACCATATCTTCAGTTATATTTAGCCTTGCATTAATACTTGGTAGAAAATCTTTATAGCTATGCTCAACATTAACGGGTAAGTAATCCTCTGATTTAACGGCAATCACTTCATTAGGTTGTTGTTGTGACTCAATAAGGTTTGTAAGCCAAATTTGCTTACCTTCTGAGGTACTGGTTGTTTCAACATAACGAGCACCAGCAGTAACAGCCCAATCCATATCACTTATAGCGCCTTCAAAATGAAAGTTCGCATAAATCGCTTTAAGAGACTCATTAACTTCATATGCCGATGCTGAATCCACTATGTTATGACCACCTTTAGCATATAATGCTCGAACAGCTTCAGGATCGTCTAATTGGTTAATTGCAGTGTCAGTAGCTAACCATGCTAATAAGTCATCGGAGTTAAATGTGGGCCAATTCTGTGTAGGGTTACCCGAGCCGCCTGATAAGAAACCGTCTGAATCATAGTTAGTAAATAATGACGAAGGCAAGAATATTTTAGAACTGTTATCACCATAGATCCAAGGTAAAGAACCCGGAGTTTCGGCAAAAGTATCGCTTAATGTTCTATCTGAATAAAAAGCACCAAAGTCCATAGCAACTAATGGTCCAGCATCAAGAATATAGTTCGCATCAACTTTTGCTTCTAGTACTTCATCTTTAATACGATTACCCTGCAAGTTTGCCCAACCAGCATAAAGTTGATCACCTTCTTTAAAAGGTTCAAAAGTCATGGTAGGTAATAAATCGCCTGATGATCTATCAT
The DNA here is from genome assembly GCF_000314995.1 of Paraglaciecola arctica BSs20135. GTDB lineage: Bacteria > Pseudomonadota > Gammaproteobacteria > Enterobacterales > Alteromonadaceae > Paraglaciecola > Paraglaciecola arctica. Next base: position 47,444 of record NZ_BAEO01000072.1, read on the forward strand.
AGCTATAATTACCAACCTTTCCTGCTACAGTATCTGACCATCCTTTTTTAGGATCGGCTTCTGCTTCAGAATAGCTAATATCACCAACCACACTGAATCGATCAGTTACGTCCCATTCTAGGTTAAATCCATAAGCTTTTAATTCATTGGTACTGTCAGATTGACGCACTAATGAATCAGTTGCATGACCCGTAACATCTAGCTTTTCAACCGTACCGTTACTGTCAATTGAAAGGTTGCTAATGTTATCATCTGTAAACCAATGAGCTAATACATCTTGACGGTATTTCACGTCATATTTAGAGTAAAGCGCATCAGCCGTTAATGTTATGTTTTCTGCAGGTTTATACTGCAATACCAGTGTACCACCGGTGCGATCACGTTCTTCAGTTTGTGCTATTTGGTCGTAATTTCTTGGTACATAGAGTTGTGTGCCTTCATGGCCAACAACTTCATTAGTTTTACGATAATACGCAGTATTGGCTTCATCATATCGGCTTTCTCTTGAGCTGCTTGAGAATGAAAATAACACACCAAATTTATCATCATCAAAAGTATTGCTGAATAAACCAGAGAACTGAGGTTTTGTTTTGCCGGTCATTGAATCATATTGACCTTTAACGCTACCTATAGCTTTAAAGCCAGGAATATCGAATGGGCTTAATGACGTGATATTTACCGTTGCGCCAATCGCGCCTTCTTGTAAGGCTGAAGATTGTGTTTTATGAACTTCTGCGCCGCTAATTAATTCAGATGCAAATATATCAAAACTAAACGCACGGCCACCACTGGTGGTAGCTAACGTACGGTTATTGAATAACACAGAGTTAAATTCTGGCCCCATACCACGAACCGTAATGAGTTGACCTTCGCCACCCACACGGTCGATTGAAACACCTGTAATACGTTGTAAAGATTCGGCAACGTTTTGATCGGGAAATTTACCTATGTCTTCGGCAGTGATAACATCAACTACGTTACCGGCACTTTGTTTGATAGCTCGTGAATTAATTAAACTTGAACGGATACCGCTTACATTGATGACTTCAACGTCATCATCCGCATTTTGACCGTCAACTTCCTCTGCAGCTAATGCGTATGAGCTTATTCCTAAACTTATCATTAAGGCCGCTGATAAATGGCTCAATTTGAATATTTTACCTGGCTTCATGTTGTGTCCTCTGAGATTTTTTTTATTAGGGTTTGTAAATATATTAAGCGTGTAAACTAAGATATTATTTATAATACAATTAAGAGTAGTATTTATAATATAAATAGAAATAATATTCAAATGATTTATTAAGGATTTGTTATTTTTTATGTTTGCTGTTGTTAAAACCCACTTTTATTCAAATTAACTTATTTTTCATAGCAATTAACATTGGTATGTTATTTAGTGATTCGATTAGGTTTGATGCTAGTGATAATGCACGCTCAGAAAGTGTTTCATTTATCTCTGATGCCGTGATTTTTTTCAGGTGGGGCTGATTAATGGTGAATAACTCAGAAACAACAACTGATTGGTTATTATTAAATGTAATGTCTAGTTGTACTGGCTCAATAAGATCATGTTGCACAAGTTGCTCAATATACGATTGCTGGTGTGCACTGTGTTGGTGACTTGTTTGCAAAATATTAGATTGTTCTAGTAGCTGTGCATCATCTTGCAAAGCATATAAATTTTCAGCCTGTTCAAAACCAAGCAAAGCAATACACACGTACTGAGTATCAATTTTTTTTAGGAATAAAGGGAAATTTTTGGCTAACTCATTCGATGTTAAAAGATCAACTTTTACCCAATTTTGCTGTATCACCTGTTTGGGTTTGATTTTTGCTATTTCATTTAACAAATCTCTATTACTAGGTAACAGTTTGGGAATATTGTTTTTTCTATCTTGTACTTTTTCTAAGCTTTTTTTAGCAAGTGCAAAGGCTTCCGACGAACTATCAATTAAGTTAGGCTGGCTAGTAAATCCCATACCATAGAGTATGTATTGGTAACTGGCTGCAGGAAATAAATCATAAGGGCTTAAGTAACCATTATTACCAGGAGCTTGCTCTTGCCAAAGAGTGAGTAAATCTTTAAGTGTGTCAGGAATTGTTTCTGGTTTTTTATTGTCTATCCAAAATTGACTATCTGTGCGTTTACTTAATACATAATGTAATTTAAGAAAATCAATAATGCGTTCCCATCGAAATACAAAAATCTCATTATAATTTTTGGCCACAACGTCCATGGCTTTGCGTGAAGCGGGTAAGTGCTTTGAGATCATCAAAGCGGCAAGTTCGACCATAACCAGAGCCGAAGCTTCAAGTGGTTCAATAAAACCTGCAGACATACCTACAGCAACACAATTATTAACCCAAAACTTTTCACGGTATCCAGGTGAAATATTGAGCTCTCTAAATGTCAGTTTTTCTACATCGGCAACATCGTTACTTAGGTAATTTTTTAATTGCGCACATGCTTCGTCTTTTGAAATGTATTTGGAGGAATAAACATGACCTACCCCTCGCCGTGTGGGCAAACCTATATCCCAAATCCAACCGGCTGTTTGCGCAGTAGAAACGGTGGCCGATTCAATTGGTGCATTTTCTGAACTATAAGGCACTTGTACTGCGAGGGCTTTGTCGATAAAAAGTATGTCTTTCTTGCTAATAAAGGGCACTTTATAATGTTTGTCTATTAATAGTGCAGCTAACCCAGAACAGTCTATAAACAAATCCCCAGCAATCGCTCCGTGATTTTTTGTCACTACTGCTGAAATATCATTATTATCCGTTGCTTGTACTGCTATCACATCGTCAACTATATGTTTTACATTTAGTTTTGTTGTGCAGTGCTGTGTCAATAAAGCCGCAAACTTCACAGCATCTAAGTGATAACCATGATTTTCAACAGTCGCATAGTCGGGTGACTCTACTTGCTTAGGTGCTAGTTTTTTATCGCACAGGGTTGCTTGTAAACTGACAGCTTGAGCAAAAGGAATACGCTCTTTTTGGGCAAGCCAGTAAGGCGCAAGATTGACTTTGTCAAAATCTTGCGGCATTGAAAATGGATGGTAATATTGATCAGACTCTTCGCCACTAACCCATTGTTTAAATTTGGAAGCTTGCTTAAAAGAGGCATTACAACATTGTAAAAAGTCAGTTTCTGCAATACCTATTTTTTTTAATGTGCCCACCATGGTTGGCCAAGTACCTTCGCCAACCCCAATAGTACCAATGTTTTTAGATTCAACTAACGTGATGGTAATTCTTTGATTATCTTTAGTTGCATGCTCAGCAGCTAATAATCCAGCAGTAATCCAGCCCGCACTTCCCCCGCCGACGATAACAATTGATTTAAGCACTAGCAGGTCCAAATAATTTAAAAATATTTATATCATTTATATTACTTTATAAGGATAGTGTCAATTTGCCTATCAACTTTCTAACGCAAAATAAGATACTTTTATATTAAGAAACCCTGCTGATCATTGGCTAACGCCAGTAAATTTCAAATCAGCCATTTTGTAACTTTCTTTGAAGCTGCCCTTGCCTATTACTGATGGCGGTAGTTGTCGTTTAATATTTGATGGTTTTTTCATGTTTATTTTTATTGATCCATAAGGCTTAACCACTTCGGTGAAGGCCCACAACTCAAGGTTGCCTTGCCAGTCTTTTGGTAAGGTCACAATTAGCTTATTTGATCGTGATCCAGAGGGTAAATGGCTTGAATACCACCCTGATTGCTGTTTTGGCTCAATGAAGTCCTTATCAACCTTAGTGCCTTCAAATGCCATTGTAAGGGCTTTTTTATCAAGTTCGACTTTAGGTAAAGGTAAGGTGCTTGCAACTAAATCTTTATTGGTTAACAACAGGCCAATTTCAACCGACTCAGTTGATTGACCGGCATCTAATTCAATAATTAACTGCGAAGCAGATTGTTGTAAAATACGATATTTAAGTTTGTCAGATTGCTTATTTTTTACTGCGGGTATGTTATTTAAGTCCAGTGCTTGCCCATTTTGTGAAACTGCATGTATTTGCTCAATATTTAATAATTCTGGTTTTAATTGAGATGCAAAATAATGAATATTCCAGTCCCCGTTACTGCCCTGTGTTGAATAAAACGGTACACCAGCTAACAATGGTTGCTGACTATCTTTAGCAGCATAAATTTCATAGATGCTGGTTTCATAACCGTCTAAATCTAAGGTAATAGTATCACCATCTTGGTAGCTGTCTTTTGATAGATACTGGTAAGGATAGGTTTTTTCTAGTAATAACTGATCTGAATGTTTAGACATGCCCATTGCTGGAGATAAGTTTATGCTGATTTTTTGTGGGTAATGTGCGGGGTTACGAACTGCAATAATACCTTTATTTTTGTCAAAATGAACGTATGCATATGCCTGGCCTTGAGCTGGATCGCCCCCTACCATTTCTGTATTCATTAATAAGGTAAAATTTTGTTTGGCCCAAAGCATTGATTGGGCAAGAACACGCCATTCGTCATCACTCATTATATCTGGACTGGTATACAACTCATACATTGAAACGCCGCGAGCAAAATACAACATGGCATTATCGGTAAATTTATCTAGTGGTTCATTAACATGTAAATTTTCGAGTTTCCCTTTAATTATTCCATGAGTCATCATGTTACTAACTGGAAACCATAAGTTTTTATGCTTGAGATCATCATACAGAACACTGTCTCGATAGGTAATTGAGGCATCTCGTCGGTTTATGGATGGCACACTCGCATAACCATAATCTTCGCCTTGCATCCATATTTGATTAGCATGCATTAACCACCATGGACTTAGCCAAGTTCCAGAAGTAATACTGTGATATACATTTGGATTAATCTCAGTGACCTTATCGATAACATCAATTACGGTATCAAGCACTGCTGTTTGTGAATATAAACCTATTGGATGGCCATGGTCAGTTTCATTACACGAAAATTGAATACCGTCCCACTTATAATAATTCACACCCTGTTGGGTAAATTCAATATTACGACTCTCAAAGGCATGACGATATCGTTGTCCCGCTAAACAAAGTTGCGCTCCCCCCCATTTTTTTTCTTCACCTGTTACTTCAAAACCATTATCTCGATACCAATTTATGCGCTGCATACGATCGGAATAACCACCAGTAGGCCCAAACCACATGCCCAAATCCGTTTGGTTCCTATTTAAATTAGTTACTAGGTTGGAAACGCCGTCGGGGAAGTCATCAGGACGTATTTTCCAGTCGCTGCCATAAATATCCCAACCATCATCAAGAACAAAAGCATCTAAAGGCAATCCATAGGGGTCGATAAATTTTTTCTTGATGAGATCGTAAAGTCTATTAACGTTACTTTCACTCATATAATCGATATCAGCTAATGACTCAACATATTGGCCCACTGTGTATCCTCTGCCACGTAAATCATACCAACTGTTATACAAGGTGTACGGCTTAAGCGGTTGTGATTTTATGTCATTCAGATATCCCATAAAGCCGTGTTTAACAAGTTTGTCAGGTGTTAACCCGATCACCACAGGGTTACTTTGATAACCTTTAGCCGATAGTTTTTGACCAACAAAGCGTTTACTAGACATCCGAAAATCGCCACTTTTATCTGCAACAATAGTATTTGTGCCTGCTGGATACTCTAAGCCAAAAAACAAACCATTTTGACTGAATGCAACCCCTACAGGCTGGCCAAATCCGCCTTGATTAACGATGTCAGTAGTACTTGTATTGTGGGAGATCAGATTGGCATCTAATGGCTTAATTAGGTGTAATAAATGTTTGTGATAAATAGGATCTTTAATCAAAATACTGCGTTTTAGATAATAGGTATTAGGCAATATTTGATAGCTTAACTGTAATGTTAAGTGTTGGTTTATTCCTGCGAAATTAAGCTCTAATCTTTCCCCTCCATCAAGGGTTTTATTGATGGAATGGTTAACAAATTCAAAGTCTTTCTTAGATAAATTAGCAGGGTTATCACCGTGGTTGCTTTTGCCCGGTGGTAACCAATCTGCCCAAACAATTTCAAGTGCAAAATCGGCGTTAGTAACAACAGGGGGTGGGATATTGTTGTTTATTGCTAGCGCTTCTGTCAGTAGTTGGCCATCAGCAATAGTTATGGAGTAGGTTATATTTTCATTTTTAATCTGAATAACTTGCTCAGTAACTGATGGTAATGCCCAACTAACGTTTATTATTTGTGGAATAAAAAAAGTGAGTAATAGAAAAAAATGTTTTTTCATAATATAAATTCAACGCCATACCATTGTAGTATTTATATTATTATTTGACATTAGTTAAAATACAACGTCTATTTATTCGATAAAAATTCCTGATACAGCATAAGCAGATGTGCGGCACTCCAACTAAAGTTGCTAGCTCCCTGAACATCACCCGTTTCAGGATTGTAATTTTCTCTAATTGCGCTATTCCCACTTAAGCCCTGTGCATTATCAAATAATTTTTCAGCTAATTGTTTTGCTTCATTTTGGTAGCCGTAGTTATCTAAAGCAATTAAACCAAAGTAGACTTGATCTAACCAAACACGTCCCCGCCAATATATATCAGGATCATATGCAGGGTTAGTTTTTGCAGCGGTTGCTAGTGGAACTTTAGTATTAAATTCCAATGGATCTAACATAACGTTTTTAACTTTAGCTGCTTTTTCTTTGTCAGCGATATTAGCCCATAACGGACTCCAACCCTCGGGACCTTTACCTCGTTTTGTTAATAACTTACCAACACAGCCATCTATGTTACTTGTATCTGATGCTAAAAAGGAACGGTCATAATAAAAGCCAGAATCATTATCAAAAAAGCATTGATTAATACGTGCTGATAACTGTATGGCGGATTGTTGATATTTTTCGGCTTGTTTTGGATGTTTAAGTAAATTCGCCATTTTCGCCAATAGTGTTTTTTCATGGGCTAAATAGGTATTTAATTCAACCGACTCTTGATTGATTGAAAAGCCTAATAAAGTGCCGTTTTTGGTTCTATTTTCATAGAATAAAACTTGCCAATCTTGGCGAGCTTGCTCAACATTACCTTGATAGTGTTGTTGGGCATATTCAATCAGTTGTTCTGAACTAATAAAACCAAACCGAGCGGCATTATCCATACCCGATTCCCATGCGGTACCATGTTGAGCACCTATATCAATATTATCGTAATGCCCCTCAGTAATAATTTTATGATATAGGGCCATATCTGCACACTGATACCAATTGTCTGGCGCTTTTTGGCATTGAGCTAGATCAACTTCCTTTTTATTAGGCAAGCTGTTGTACTGCACGCTAAAACTGATATTACCGTTTTTATCATTATGAAAACGGTGTTTAGTCGCGCCATATTCAATTAAACCATTATTGTTGTGGTCTCTATTGCGATACCACCACTGATGATACTTTTCTAATTTTGGAAACATCTCTTGGATGAAACTTAAATCCTTGGTTTCTTTGTATATTTCCCATACTGCCCAACTAGCAAGGGGTGGCTTAGTATTTCTTTCGTTCCAATTACCACCATCACCTCCGCGTGTTTGATCTTTATTATAAAAAATAGCATCAATAATCATACCTTCATCGATGGATCTTACTTTATCATCAGGTTTTATTTGGTAATCAAACATAGCGCGGACATTGGCTTTAGCAATATCAGGAGCAAAATGTGCCATGGCATAGGCATGTTTCCAACTGTCCCAGGCCCAAAAACCATTAAACCATCTAGCGGTTACTGAAGGAGACACACCATCATGAAGTATGCTTCCAGCGGCACTTCGCCAATTTCCAATTAAAGTTTCTATTGCTTTTGTAGCAACCAGTTGTTCCTTTTCTGTTCTTTGACCAATGCCATCATGCAAACCTTTTGCAAAGTATTGCTCCCATCGTTCAATAGAGGCGTTTAGATATTTTTCTGGAGATAATAGCGTCGAAGATATTAGTCCCTGCTCTTTCTGAGCCTCCTGATTATTGTGAAAATAGCTTTGCGTTGTATAAATTTTTGTTGATTTTTGTGCGGACAATTTCACATGAGCTGCGCTTTGGTAATTCAGCCCAATTTGGTTAACCTTTGTTGTTGTTGGTAATGAACGAGATATTTGATAGCTAGAGGTTTTACTGGTTAATATATCCCATTGAGAGCGAACTTCATCAAAATGATAAAATATACTATTAGCATCATTAGTAATTGCCCGGCCCCATTTAGGTAAAGCTTGTTCAACGGTTTTTTTATCGTCCCATTGGGAGAGCAATTCACCTTGCCAAACTAGCTTAAATATTTGTTCTTCGCCGGAAGTGTTATCTATTTTTGTTTCAATAAGTGCCGTTCTGTTACTCACAAAGCGCAAGGTAATAGTCAGCGATATATGTTTAAAAGTATATTGTTGTATCAGAGCACCTGGTTGAGAATAGTTGTTAACTATAGCGTCTTCAAAACGAAGTTTTTTATTGGTATTAACATCAATAATGCTAAGTTTTTCTAAACTCTCCGCAATATATAATCCATATTCTTGGGCAATGATCATTGGACCTGTAAAGGCCCCATAGTGATTTTTATTCTCTGGCAGCAAAAAACCATGCCATGCGCCAAAATCAAAAAACGGATTAAACTTCTGATTTTTATATTGATCGTAATCTTTATGTTGTTTTGGCGTTCCTGTGCGATCAATTGCGTTTTTTATAAAGGTGGATAAGTGAATGTTTGCAGTGCCATTATTATTTTCCACGAAGGCGCCTGTAGATGTTACTGCGCCTGAAACGATAGAAAAAAACAATAGTAATAAAGTAACTAATTGAGGTGATCCAATTTTTAATTTTGTCATCATTTAATATTTAACTTTATGATTAGGTTAAGTAAACCGCGCTAGCGAACCAGAATTGCATTATTCAAATAGTATAATGTTTATTCCCCTGCCATTACCACTAATATTATTTGTATGATAAATATTGCAATATGATTTTTCACACCTTACCATGGTTGAAGATTGTCGTGTAATAGCAAAAATTGCTACTTACAGATTTTTCTACCAGCAGTAGATAATGGAATTGTCTTACATTTTTGAGCAAATGAAGTTGCTCGTTTTTTATTAAAACAGGGAGCGAATCTGAACGTTTAGTACTACATAAATAGTTCAATTGAATCGTATTATGCAAGAGACACATATTTGGCTCAGAGCTGAAACTAAACCACATGAACAAAGAACAGCATTATCACCAAGATGTGCTGAACAATTGATAAATGCGGGATGTAAAGTATCCATTGAATCATCTTCTCAAAATATTTTTCAACAATCTTTATATGAAAATCTACCGTTAGAAATAGTGCCAAAGGGGAGTTGGATAAATGCTCCCAAAGAAGCGTTTATTTTAGGATTAAAAGAGTTACCAGAAGATGACTTTCCATTAATTCACCGGCACATCTATTTTGCCCATGCCTATAAAGAACAAGCTGGATGGCAAACATTGCTTACACGCTTTAAAAAGGGCGCTGGGAAACTCTATGATTTAGAGTTTTTATTAGATGAAAATAATAGAAGGGTAGCAGCCTTTGGCTATTGGGCTGGTTTTTCTGGGGCAGCGCTTGCCGTTTTGGCATGGGTAAATCAGCAAAAAGATATAGCTCCCCCATTAGAAAATTTGAATTCTTATCAAAATAAAAAAGCCTTAATTCTAGCGTTGCAAGAAGCCCTCAGTAGTTGCTTGATAAAACCTAAAGTATTAGTGATGGGAGCAAAAGGAAGAAGTGGCTCTGGTGCCGCAGATTTAGCCAAAGAACTCGCTTTAGAAGTACTTGAGTGGGATATGGCTGAAACACAAGCAGGAGGTCCATTTAAAGAAATTATTGAACAAGATATTTTTGTCAATTGTGTTCTGGTTAACCAAGATTTACCACCTTTTATCACCACTGATTTGTTAAATAAATCATCACGTAAATTGTCAGTGATTGTTGATGTTAGCTGTGATCCTTACGGTAGCTACAATCCATTGCCAATATATCATCAGTGTACAACCTTTAAATCTCCTTGCTTACGTCTTAACCAAGATAAGGTACTCGATTTAATTGCTATTGATCATCTTCCCTCATTACTTCCTAAAGAAAGTAGTGAGGATTATGGCCAGCAACTATTAACACATTTATTAACATTACGCGATACGCAACAAGGAGTGTGGCCAAACGCACTCGCCTTGTTTGAACAAAAAATAAGGGAGCTTTAATTTTGACTACAACTCATACTATACATTGGTTAGGTGCGGGACTGTCTTCAGCACCAGGTATCATTGCATTGGCGAAAAAATCATCCGCGATTATTGTTTGGAATCGTAGTCTCGATAAAGCAAAAAGTGCACTAACAAATAACGAAATAGAAATTGATGTTCGCCAATTAGACTGGCAAGCACTTGCTTCAACTGTAAAACCTGGAGACTTACTTGTTTCTATGTTACCAGCCACTTTGCATATTGAAGTGGCTGAATTTTGCTTAAAACATAAAGCCCACTTTGTTTCAAGCAGCTATATATCTGAACAGATGCAAGCTTTACATTCGCAGGCGCAAGACGCTGGCCTATGTTTTGTTAACGAAGTGGGATTAGATCCAGGCATAGATCACTTATTAGCGCATTTACTAGTGGATGATTACAAAAAAAGCGCTCAGTTCTCCCCTGACAACCAACATTACTTTCGTTCATATTGCGGCGGCTTCCCTAAAGTAGCCAACGAATTTAAATATAAGTTTAGTTGGTCGCCATTAGGCGTGTTAAAGGCATTAAAATCACCGGCTAAATGGCGAGAAAACGGTGAAGTACAAAATTCTACGGCACCTTGGTATGCGTTATCTCAATATAAAGCATTATTATCCCATGGTTACGAAACCTTCCAAGCTTACCCTAATAGAGATTCTTTACCGTTTCTGAAACAATATCACTTTCAAGATAATTGGGATGTACAGCAGTTCGTTCGTGGTACATTACGATTAAATGGCTGGTCATCAGCGTGGCGCCCTTTGTTCGATGAAATAGAAAATTTGGATAGTGTAAATGGTGAACAACGTTTACAAGCCATTAGTAAAGAGCTTGAAGATAAATACAGTTATCAGCAAGGTGAAGCTGATAGAGTGGTTATGTGTGTTGAATTAGAAGTTCAACAAGCGGGTAAAGTTGTTTGGCATAAAAGTTATCATCTAGATAGCCAAGGTAACGAAGACGGACAAGCTATGGCGCGACTGGTTTCTTTAACTGTAAGTCTAGCGATTGAAACTGTGTTCGAAGGTAAAATACCCACGGGAGTGAGTGCGGCACCTGATAAGCCTGAGCAAATTAGTCAATGGCTCAGTACATTGACTTCTCTTGGTGAGTCGATTGGATCACATAACCATTTGTAAAATAAGTAACTCCCATGGCTATTAAATTTTAATTTAATAGCCATTTTCGTTTATAACGCTACAAAAACGGCAGAAACTTTATGTTAGCTCATCCAAAAAAACCGACTTTATTTGATGCTCTTATACCTATTTCGGTGTTACTTATCTTGCTTTTTTTAGCGGTTTATTTTTTTGGTGATGACTCATCCTCCGGCCCCAACCAAATTGCATTACTATTATGTGCTGGCATCGCAACGCTGGTCGGTCTAAAAAATGGCTACAAACGTAAAGAGATAGAAGAAGGAATTGTAAAAGGTATTAGTTTAACCCTAGGAGCCATATTAATTTTGCTCGCTGTAGGGTCACTTATTGGCACTTGGCTTTTAGCAGGAACAGTACCAAGCATGATCTATTTTGGCTTACAAATATTGGAGCCACAGTACTTCTACATTAGCTGTAGCATAATTTGTGCATTAGTGGCTCTGTGCATTGGCAGTAGCTGGACAGTCGCAGCGACCATAGGTGTTGCATTGATGGGGGTCGCTACAGGTATAGGTGCATCGGGTCCCATCACTGCAGGCGCTATTATCAGTGGTGCCTACTTCGGTGATAAACTCTCGCCTTTATCAGATACAACCAATCTTGCCCCTGCCATTGCTGGCACCGATTTATTTGTGCATATCAAAAACATGCTGTGGAGTACTATTCCAAGCTTTGTTATTACCTTAGTGATATTTTTCTTTTTAGGGCTCAATAGTGGTGAACATGCCTCTTCAAAACAAATTGAACAATTACTTGTTAGTTTAGAAAATGAATTTTTTATTGCTTGGTATTTATTACTGCCTCTTGTTTTCACCTTGACCCTTGCGGTAAGAAAAATCCCAGCCTTCCCAGCCATTGGTCTTGGTGCAATTATGGGGGCTATATGGGCAGTTCTGTTTCAACAAGATTTAATTTTGTCTTATGCACACGATGGTTTATCACTAATAGAAACCAATATTAAAGTTGTGTGGCAAGCAATGTATGCCGGCGTAACATTAAATACAGGTAATGAGGTGATTGATAAATTATTAAGTGGTGGTGGTATGGGCTCAATGTTAAATACAATTTGGCTTATTATATCGGCGATGACATTTGGCTCAATCATGGAAAAAATAGGGTTACTTGAGCGTATTGTAAAAAGCCTAATGAGTGTTACGAAAAGTACTGGTGCATTAATTTCAACCACTATAGTCACTGCCTTTGGCACTAATTGCATCGCAGCAGACCAATACATCGCCATAGTTATGCCTGGTAGAATGTTTAAAGAAGAATATAGACGACGGGGCCTAGCCCCTGAAAACTTGTCCAGAGCTTTGGAAGATGGTGGAACAGTAACCTCTCCACTTATTCCATGGAATACGTGTGCCGCTTATATGCAGTCAGTATTACTGATTAACCCTCTTGAATATGCCATGTATTGTTTCTTTAATTGGCTGTCTCCCATCATAGGTATTGCCTGTGCGTTGATAGGTTTCAAAGTAAAGGCACTGGTAGTGCCTGCAAAAGAGGCAACGACAATCGAAGTTAGTAAAAAAAGCATCAATAGCTTAGAAACAGAAGTTGTATAATTAATCTACCTTGTACTGAATCTTTTGAATAACGATAAAGCTTAGTTTTATTCGTTAACTTCAACACATGATAAGCGGCATTATATTTGTTCTTCATTCTGATAGCTTCATGAGGAACAAAGATAACAATTGAATAGCGATAATTCTTTAATCTGATGGCGCTTATCATGCCAATAATATGGCCATCCTAAGCTGAATTTTTAGATACTAAACAAGGCCAAGACTGCAAGTTTGTCTGACACACTGCTCATACAAAAATACCATAGTCTAAACGGCTTGTTTAGAGCATGGTATTTCAATGAAAATTTAGTAGCTTAGATGTCGAACTTAATACCTTGTGCTAAGGGTAGTTCAGTAGAATAGTTGATGGTGTTGGTTTGGCGACGCATATAAGCTTTCCATGCGTCAGAGCCTGACTCACGACCTCCACCGGTTTCTTTTTCACCACCAAAAGCACCACCAATTTCAGCACCAGAAGTACCAATATTGATATTGGCAATACCACAATCAGAACCCCAATGAGACAAGAAGATCTCAGCTTCACGCAAATGGTCAGTAAAAATGGTGGACGATAAGCCTTGCACTACATCATTTTGAATTGCGATAGCATCTTCTACTTCACCGGAATACTTCATTAAATAAAGGATCGGGGCAAATGTTTCATGTTGCACCATATCAAAATGATTTTCAGCTTCAACTATTGCTGGCTGAACGTAACAACCGGACTCATAACCTTCACCTGATAACACTTCTCCACCACAAAGCAACTTTCCACCTTGAGCTTGAGCTTTAGTTAATGCTTCAGTAAACATTTTCACGGCTTGTTTATCAATCAATGGGCCTACATGGTTGTTTTCGTCCATAGGGTTGCCAATTTTTAAACCGCTGTAAGCTTTTACCAGTACTTCTTTAACTTGTTCGTACATATCTTCATGAATAATAACTCTACGAGTTGAAGTGCAACGTTGGCCTGCTGTGCCTACGGCGCCAAAAACAGTTGCAGGGATGGCAACTTTTAGATTGGCATTAGGCGTAAAAATAGCAGCGTTATTACCGCCCAATTCTAAAATAGATTTACCAAATCTAGCTGCAACACTTGCTCCTGCATGGCGACCAACGCGAGTTGAACCAGTTACAGACATTAAAGGAACACGTTTATCATGCAACATGCTTTCGCCTATTACGTCGCCTTCACCGATCACAATAGAAAAAATGCCTTCCGGTAAGTCATTTTGTTGTAAAACGTCTTTTAATATATTTTGACAAGCAATAGCCGTTAGTGGGGTTTTCTCAGACGGTTTCCAAACGGTAACATTGCCACAAATTGCTGAAATCATTGCATTCCATGCCCAAACGGCAACGGGAAAGTTAAACGCTGAAACAACACCAACGATGCCAAGAGGATGATATTGATCATACATACGATGCAGAGGGCGCTCAGAATGTAATGTCGACCCATCAAGTTGACGAGATAAACCTACAGCAAAATCGCAAATATCGATCATCTCTTGCACTTCACCTAAACCTTCTTGCAGCGACTTTCCCATTTCGTAAGAAACTAATTCGCCAAGTGGTTGTTTATAATCCCGTAATTTATTACCTATTTGTCGAACAATATCACCGCGATTAGGAGCAGGAACTTTACGCCATACTTTAAATGCATCTTGCGCAGTAGTAATGACATCTTCATAGTCTTGTTTTGAACATTGATAAACACTGGCAATGGCTTTGCCATCAGCAGGAGATGAAATATCAAATTGTCCATTGCCGCAGGTACTTAACCATTTCAGCCCTGTTGACGCGCCATAGTTATTGGCATTAATACCTAAAGTTTTCAAAAAGTTCATAATGTCCTATTTATTATGTTGGTTAATCCTTTTCGGATCGGAAGATAATGATTAGTGACTCAGTACAGCTAAACCTAATTCAAGCACATTAATAAATTTATCCGCGTCACCAGAATTGAATGCCAATGGCGGCTTTATTTTTAGAATATTGTAGAATGGGCCTTCTGTACTAAGCAAAATATGATGTTGTTTGAAGTGTTCAATCAACCAAGAGGTTTTATCTGTTGCGGGCTGTTTTGTAGTACGATCTTCAACTAATTCGACACCAATAAATAAACCTTTACCACGTACATCACCAATAAGCTCAAATCGTTGTTTAAGCTTATTTAATTGATCTTGGAAGTATTGCCCTGTCGTTAATGCATGATTTTGTAACTGTTCTTGTTCTATAACGTCAAGCACAGCGATACCAATGGCACAAGAAACCGGGTTGCCGCCAAAGGTATTAAAATATTCCATACCGGTAACAAAAGCATCGGCAATTTCTTGGGTTGTAATAACCGCAGCCATCGGGTGACCATTGCCAATAGGTTTACCTAAAGTAACAATGTCAGGGATAACATTTTGTGTTTCAAATGCCCACATATGTGAGCCAACACGGCCAAAACCGACCTGCACTTCATCAGCAATACAGACCCCACCAGCTGCGCGGACATGAGCATACACTTGTGTCAAATAACCATCAGGCATAATGATTTGCCCGGCAACACCTTGCAGTGATTCGCAAATAAACGCACCTGGCTTTTTGTTATTTAGTGCAAGCTGCTCAATCGTTTCTTTAACACTATTAGCATAAGCCGTTGCAGCGTCTGAATTGTTGCCTAAAAACTCTCCGCGATAAGGATCCGGTAGAGTCACTTTGTGCACGTATGCGGGAGCACCTTCGCCGCCAGGTCCATCAAATTTATACGGGCTGGCTTCAATACAAGCATTAGTATTGCCATGATACGCGCCGTCAACTACCAGTAACTCTCTGGACTTGGTAAAACATCGGGCTAAACGAAAAGCCAATTCATTTGCTTCACTACCTGAATTAACCAACATACATACCGACAGTTTATCCGGCATAGTAGCCAATAATTTATCTGCATAATTAACGATGTTGTCATGTAAATAACGGGTATTGGTGTTTAATTTGGCCAATTGAGCCTGACCAGCAGCTACAACTTTAGGGTGGCAATGTCCGACATGACAAACATTATTAACCATATCTAGATAAGGCACACCTTGCTCATTAAACAAATAAGCGCCCTGCCCTCGCACCATTTTTAAAGGCTGCTGGTAACTTAAACTGAGTGTTTTACCTAAATGCTTTTTACGATAATTAATAATCTCAGCAGCGGATTGACCGCTATCAACTGGCAACTGGCAAGCCAAGCGTAACTGGCATAATACTGCATAAGAATTAACTGCACTTAACTGCTCAAGCAACTGCCACGCGGGCTGTACCGAAACTAATAAATATTCATTGTCAGGTTGTTGTTGTATGGCTAATGCTGCGTTGCACACTGTGGTACACAAGCGAAGGGCGATCAGCGAATACAACACTTCTAGCTCGACATCCAATAAAGGACGAATTTTATGATATCCCGCAACAATCGAAGTTAAAGCGCTAAGTATATCTTCATGTACGCTTTTTTCGCCCATTAAGGCATAAGCACAAGCAATGGCTAATTCATTCACGATATGACTGTGAACCATGTCACCAAAATCGATCAGTCCTGATATCTTATTTGGGGTATTTATATCATCGATAAGCAAATTGTAATCATTGGCGTCATTATGGATAACACCCTGAGGTAATTGAGACAACACCGGCATGGTTTGTGTTTGGTAAAGCGACAGAAACTTGTCTACTAAGTTAACTTGTTGGGGGTTGAGTAAATGTTTTTTACTCATACAAACACGATAACCTTGGGCTAAATCCCAATCTAAATAACGAAACGCACCTGGGTGTTGGAAATCTGCCAAAGCCAAATCGATATTACCGATAAACTGCCCTAAATCAGTCCAAAGCGCCCTACTATGAGTATTGCTGTTAGCATCAGCATAAAATTTTCCGGGGATAAAAGTTAATACACGTAAACAAAAGCTTTGTTTACTAACATCAGTGATGATTGAAATATTATCACCCTGAATATTATTTACAGCACAGGGCACAGCACATTGTTTGTGAGTTAAATGTGCCATGGCTGCGTTTTGCATTTCAAGCTCAAGTTTTGGCTCAACCGCATTGGCTATTTTAACAATATACTGTTTGCCGTCATCGGTGTTTAGCAACAAATTTTGATCGCAATAACCTGGCAACTTTTTCAACTGTCCTGATAATTTATACTGTTGCAGTAGTAGCTCAATAACTTGGGCATTTGAAAATTCTGGCGTTTTTGCTGTTGTCATATCTGCCTCATAGCAGCTTAATTAACATTGGATTAAGCTGCCTTTACATTACTTTGATTATTTTAGGTTCACAGTACGAGCGAGTGCCGCTGTATTAGTTGTTGATTGGCTAAAAGGCACCATGGTGAATCCATATTGATAACTTTTAGCCGGGATTGTGTATTGTTGGTGCACTAAGCGCCCCCAAGAGGTATCTCCACCCACACCCATTTGTTTATGATCGATGTTTACCGTGACTAAATCTCTTATGGGAGTTTCAGCACCGTGTTTGGTGGTAACTGGAACTAAACCTGAAGCTGATTCTGAACCATCTTTACCCGCAATAAAGTCGATATCACTTTGTTTATAAGGCCAAACACTAGTACTAAGGGCTTCATCACCTACCGCTAGCAATCCTAAGCCATCATCATTTTTTAACGCAATCCAACGGACATCGGTTTTATTAGCATTTTCTTGCGGACGAGAATAATGGTGAATTTGGTCTTTGACCAAGGATCGATATAAAGATATTTTTGCGGATGTTTTTCTATCAGCATAAGTTTCATAAGGGCCACGACCGAACCATGACAATTTTTGGAATTCACCAGGCATAGTTAACTGCATACCCAAACGTGGAATGTTAGGTAACTCTTGCCCCTTGGCTATATCTAAATGACTTTCAACATGTATTTGGCCATCATTATTAATATCATATTCAACCTGATAATGACCTTTGAAAGCACTATTTTTATAGAGCGCGACAACCTTATAACCCGTAGCCACTTTTTTTGTTTTAAATGTTTCTAGTATTAAGTTATCACTGGCGGTTTGCCACATCGCCGCCCATTTTTGCATACCGTTACCAAGATCATTATCCGTTGGCGCTCGCCAAAAGTTAGCCACTAATGGTGTTTTGATTAATGCAGTATTTAAATGGCTGTAACCAGTGAGCCATCCGCTATTTTTATTAAAGGTTATTTGGGTATCACCATTATCAAATATTAAAGTATGTTGATTATCTTGTTTAATATCTATCAGCGCTGCATTTACTACAGCTTGTTTATGTCGCTGTTTAATGGGCAACTTAAACTGCTCATAAGCTAGTTCATGTCCCGCACTTAACAACCCCTGAGGCTCACGTAATACAGCACTTAAGGTGATAAAATATTCTTTATCATCACTTTTGGGTAGCTGAGGGAGGGACAACTTAATTGTTGATTTTTGACTTGGCTTTGTTGCCGGCAATGCTTGTTGTCCTTGTGCGAATAACTCACCATCGGCCTTAACTTTCCAATACAAATCATATTGCGCAATATCAATAAAATCGTATCTATTTTCGACTATATATTCTTGTTTATTCAGGTTTTTCTCGCTAAAACGAATAGCTTGATACACTTTTTTTACTTCATAAGCATGTGGATGTGGCTGACGATTAGGATCCATTAAGCCATTATTTAAGAAATTTCCGTCACTAGGCAAATCAGGATGAAAATCCTTACCGTAGGCCCAATATTTAACGCCGTCTTCGTTGGTATATTCAAGTGATTGATCAACCCAATCCCAAATAAAGCCACCTTGAAGAACGTCGTATTTTTCGATGACTTGCCAGTAATCTTGTAAATTACCCACAGAGTTCCCCATCGCATGAGCGTATTCAATCATTATACCTGGGCGAGTTGGGTTCGACTTAGCGTATTTTTCCAACCTTTCAATAGAAGGATACATAGGCGCAAATACGTCAGTATAATGTTCTTCTCCGGCAGGCTCATATTGTACTAAACGACTACTGTCATTATCTTTAAGCCATTGATAGGTTGCTTCAAAAACTTTACCTTCACCCGCTTCATTTCCTAATGACCAAATAATGATAGAAGGATGATTTTTGTCGCGCTCAAACATACGCTGAGTGCGATCTAAGTGAGCAGGTAACCAAGAAAGTTCATTACCTATCTGGGTTTTCTCATTGATGGCCAATGGATGGGATTCAATATTGGCTTCATCTATTACATATAAGCCATATTTATCCGTAAGCTCATACCAATAAGGGTCATTTGGGTAATGGCTTGAACGAACAGCATTAATATTAAATTGCTTCATCAACTTAATATCTTGTTCCATTGACGCTTTGGTCACTACATGGCCATTTTGTGGATCTGTTTCATGGCGGTCTACACCACGTATTGTGATCGCTTTTCCATTAACGGTGAGTTGACTATTAACCACGGCTATATGTCTAAAACCAATCTCATCTTGGATTGACTCAATAATATTTCCGTTCTCATCTTTTAGGTTAATCAATAGCGTATATAAATTAGGTGTTTCTGCAGACCACAGTGCTGGAGCGTTTACCTTACCTTTCAACGATAGTTTTGTTGTTTCAGTAGCCGCCATTTTTACTTTTTGTTGTTGCTTAAAGACAACTTGCATATCTGCACGGGGATCTAATAATTGCAGCTCAACCGATTGGCTAGTTTTTGTTTTCCCATAATTTTTTAAGGTAACGTCGACAGCCAGTGTGCCTTCGCGGTAGTTTTTATTTAGCGTAGGTTTAGCGTGAAAATCAAAGACATGTTGTTTTGGAGTGGCATATAAATACACATCCCGTTCAATCCCCGAAATACGCAACATATCTTGGCTTTCTAAATAACTGGCGTCTGTCCAGCGACGAATTTGCAAGGCCAACAAATTGTTATCGGATTTTAAGTAAGGGGTTAAATCAAACTCTGCAGGTGTTTTGGAGCCTTGGCTAAACCCCACCTTTTCTCCATTTAACCACACATCTAACGATGATTTAGCTGCACCAATATGTAAGAACACTTGGTTGTTTTCCCATGATTTAGGTAAGTTAAAAGGCTTACGATATGAACCTATGGGGTTATAGTCTTTTGGCGCATCAGGCCATGTGGTGGTAAAAGGAAAACGCTCATCTAAATATATGGGAAACCCAAAACCTTCAACTTCCCAATTCCCAGGTACAGGAATTCTAGACCATTCACTATCGTCAAACCCCGTCAGTTCAAAGCCCTTAGGTTTATTTATAGGGGATTTTTGCCAATTAAATTTCCATACACCATTGAGTAAGAGGAAATTACTACTTAGTTCTTTTTTGTTTTGTAACGCCGCTTGTGGGGTTTTAAAAGGAAAAAGTGTCGCATGAGGCGCTTCTTTGTTTATCCCAAACACCTGATGATCTTCCCATGGCTCCCGTTCTTGGGCATTAACGCCTAGCTGAATAAATACTAGCGTCAAAATAATGATGGTTAGTCGTATTGATTTCATTATAAATCTTAAGCAAAATAACAATAGTATTTATAATACAATTAAAGAAATTAGAAGCAAGAGATTTTTAAGTATTGTTAGAAATTAATCCTGATATTCATAATAAACAATTTGTAAACTGCCAAAAATACAACTCTTTTTGATATGTACAAAATCAATACTAGTGTATTTGATGCGACTCACTTATCATACAATTAATTAAAATTTAGAAAACATCGAAGTATGGAATCATCACATCGAAACCTAACTCATCAACTGGTTCATGATTTGGGTAGGAAAATTACAGAGGGAATATACTCTGTAGGGGGACGTTTACCTTCTGAAGCTGATCTATGTGTACAGTTTAACATTAGTCGAACGGCAACCAGAGAAGCAGTAAAGATGCTAACGGCGAAAGGCTTAATCAGCTCCCGGCCTAGGCAAGGAATAACAGTTGCTGATTTTAAACATTGGAATCTATTTGATGCGGATGTACTTAATTGGATCCTATTAGGTAGGCCAGATCTTTATCTGTTAAGACATTTTTTACAATTGCGTTTAGCTATCGAAGCGGAAGCCGCTTATTTGGCCGCCCAAAATGCTAGTGAAGATGATTTAATTAACATTGAAAATGCATTAATTAGGATGAAGGATGCCACCACTGGGCAAGATGATACCCATGAAGCTGATATTGAATTTCACCAAAGTGTGATTTCGGCAACTAATAATCCATTTTTTAAGCAGTTGATAAACTTTATAACCACTGCACTAAAAGTTAATATTCGCTTCACTAATCGAATGATAGCCGTCACAGAAGATGAATATCAAGCCCATGTGGAGATTTTTGAATTCATTAAAAATGGAAACTCACAAGCCGCATTTGATGCCGCAATGGTGACACAAAGAGCAACAATAGCACTGGTCGATGCTCAGATAGTCGCGCTCGAAAATAAATCCTAACGACTCACTTTCTGTTTGTTTCTAAAATAATTTGATAAGGCCACTTAAAGTTTATTTAAGTGGCCTTTTTAATGACCTTATTAAATGAACGTATTGTATTATAAATAGTATCATTATATTCTTGTTGTATGGTTTACATAAGAATTTCAGTGACGCGTGTTAGAAATCAATCCAAATTACAAACACACTTTTGTTTATAAAACTATGTTTTCAAAAGTAACATCTCGCTCATATTCCCTCACGATTATTATGTATGGCCCCATTTGTTAGATGAACAACATGACCCAAAAATCACTCACCAAAAACCTAATATTTTTCAACTAAAAGCCGTTGATGGTGCACTTATTCATGTTAACTAACTGCCACATTCATATATGTAATGTGTTTGAATTTAATTACAAAAAAACAAGGTGAACTTATGAAATTAGCAATGTTTGATATAGGCGTATTTGTTGTCTATGTGATTGGTTTGTTATGTGTTGCATTATGGATCTCTCGCAGTGACAAAAAAGAGGGCGCTGATACAGAAGATTATTTTCTAGCCGGGAAGTCGTTACCATGGTGGGCAATTGGCGCTTCACTAATAGCTTCAAATATTTCAGCAGAGCAAATTATAGGTATGTCAGGATCTGGCTTTGTAGTCGGAATGGCGATTGCATCTTATGAATGGATGGCCGCAATAACATTAATATTGGTGGGTAAGTATTTATTGCCAATTTTTTTGAAAAATAACATTTTCACCATGCCACAATATTTGCAACAACGCTTTGACCATCGTGTAAAAACCACGTTAGCCTTGTTTTGGTTAGTTGTTTACATTTTTGTTAATTTAACTGCGGTTCTGTGGTTAGGAGGATTAGCAATAGAAACAGTAGCGGGCGTTGATTGGTGGTATGGCATGCTATTTTTGGCGGCGTTTTCAATTGCTTATTCTCTTTATGGTGGATTAAAAGCGGTTGCGTATACCGATATAATTCAAGTTGTTTTATTGATTTTTGGCGGCTTGTTATTAAGTTATCTCGCCTTAGATGCGGTTTCCGATGGCAAAGGGATGCTAGCAGGGTTTGGGGTTTTGACCACTGAATTACCTGGTCATTTCGATATGATTCTATCCCCTGATAACTCTCAATACACAAACTTACCAGGTATCTCAGTACTGGTAGGTGGTATGTGGGTTATGAACATATCTTATTGGGGATTTAATCAATACATTATTCAACGTGCGTTGGCTGCAAAAAACATCCAAGAAGCCCAGAAGGGCATTGCGTTTGCAGCATATTTAAAATTATTAATGCCAATTATTGTTGTATTACCGGGAATTGCAGCCGTAATACTTTATCCAAATTTATCAGCCTCAGATCAAGCATATCCGTCTATGATGGAGTTAATGCCTGTTGGTATTAAAGGCCTAGTATTTGCTGCGTTGGTTGCCGCCATAGTCTCGTCTTTGGCATCAATGACAAACAGTATCTCGACGATTTTTACCATGGACATTTATCGTCCTATGCAGCCTAATAAAACGCAGCATCATTACGTACAAGTTGGCCGTATAGCCACATTAACCTCTTTGATTATTGCTTTATTTATGGCGGAGCCTTTATTAGGCAAATTTGATCAAGCATTCCAGTATATTCAAGAATTTACAGGGGTATTTACTCCAGGTATTGTGGTTATTTTTCTGGTAGGTATGTTTTGGAAAAAAGCCACATCTCTTGGTGCATTATCTACTGCGATTGGCTCAGCAATATTTTCTTTTTCCTTGCGTATATTATGGCCAGAATTACCATTTATGGACAGAATGGGATTAGTCTTCTTTATCTGTTTGGCCACTATGGTTACGGTTTCATTGTTCTTTGGCCAAACAAAACCATCTACAGATACCAGTGTTAGTTTAAGTGACGTAAGTTTCGAAACAGAAAAGAGCTTTAATATTGCAGCCTTTGGAATAGTTATAGCATTAGCTTTATTGTATTCAATTTGGTGGTAATCCAGAGAAAAGATTAAGTTAAGCTTTTACAAAATAAATCAGACGAAAAGGAATTCGTTTGAAAATGCTAAGCACAGCTGTGCTCGCCAGATCACAAAAATACCCATAGGCGTTCACGTCCCTACAGTGCATATTTATTCATCTCCCCTCCAAACTTCACTACAGTTTCAAGAACATAAAACTAAATATTGAATAAAACTTGCACTATTTAAAACTCACTTGTACCATTACCACACATGGAACATATGGAGCACTTAAATTCCAATGCAAATAATCATAGATATTGATGATCCTGTACCCATTTTTTCTCAGTTAGTGGAACAAATTAAACAAGCTGTAGCAGGTGAAAAAATTCAACCCGGTGATCCCCTACCCTCTATCCGGCAACTAGCGAATGATTTAGATGTAAACAGCAAAACTGTTGCTAAAGCATATAAATTATTAGAAAGGGATGCGGTGATCCAGAGCAGAGGATATAGAGGGACCTTTGTACACCCAGAGGCAAAAGATAATTGCCAGATAGATATCAAAGCTTGGGCAACATCTCAATTTGAAGAATTTATCCTAGCAATGAGGGACGCTGGAGTCACTGACTCTGAGATGCGTATTACTTTTAACAATGTGCTAAATGGCAAATAAAATAACTTTTTTACTAAGCCAATTAGAGCAAATACTTTTATATATTAGAGGAAACAATAATGTGGATTGAACTCATATTTTACTTGGCTTTTGTTAGCCAAATACTACTAATTTCTTGTTATTATCCTAAACGAATCCTAGAACGGATGGACTTCGTATTTAAACATTGTCCATTTGAGACTCATAAGAAGCTTTATCCTAAGGGTTATGAAAAAACATTAGAAGGTAAAGTGACGTTTAAAGTGCTGAATCGCGCAATATTGGTTATTGGTGTGTTACTACTAACAGTATTTTTCGTCGGTACGTTTAATGGCACCATGCAATTAAATAAAATAAATTTATTACCTATGGCTTACGGTTTGCTGCAAGCTATTCCTTTCTTTATCATAGAAATTTCAGCTTTGAAACAATTCAAGTTAATGCGTAATTTGAATTCCGCAACCAAACGCCAAGCAGACCTTAATCCCAGAAGTCTATTTAATTATGTATCACCAGTTCGATTTTATGCTGCGGTAATTATGTTTTTTGTTTGTAGTTACATTATTTTTAGCTTTAATGATTTCGAAGTTTCCTTTGATGTAGCGGTATTAATGGGCTCTATGCTTTTGTGTAACGGGCTATTTGTTGGACTGGGTTATACGTTACTTCATGGCAAAAAGTTAGATCCGCACCAATCACCTAAAGACCGTCACATAATGACAACAGCCGCTTTCCATTCTTACACATCGGTCAGCATATTAGTGAGTGTATTTTTTATTCTAAACAGGAGTGTAGATCATTATGCTTTGGATGACTGGGAGGCATTATTTAACAGTCTTTATTGGCAAGTTCTGATGTTGGTTAGCACTGGAGCCGCACTCAAACTGACCAATCTAGAGAAAGTTAATTACGACGTTTATAAAACAACATCCTAGTCCTTGGACTGTTTTTGGTTTGAAATGGTGACAATCCTAGGCTACAAATCTAAAACAGATAAATCTAGATACGCACCAGCATCCGCTGGTGTTTCTAATCTAGGTAAGCTGCCTATAAATGGCACATCTAAAAGGGTTTTCAAACTAGCAATGTTATCGTCCAGATAAGGCATATTGGGATCAACTTGATTAGCCACCCAGCCCGCTATTTTTAAGCCATCGTTGCGGATACATTCAGCGGTTAACACTGCATGATTTAAACAACCTAAACGCATCCCCACAACTAAAATCACCGATAGGTTTCGTTCTACTACGAACTCTGACAAATATCTTGGATTGCCTTCAAAATCAATGCCCAGTGGTAAACGCCAGCCCCCTGCGCCTTCTACAATCAACACATCTGGTTTTTTTTGTAATAAACAAACAAACCCTTCACGCACTGTGTCGATTGCGATTAGCTGAGCTGTGTTGTCCGTACTGAGCTTCTGAGCGGCTAAATGCGGCGCGATGGCGGCTTCAAATGCAATGGGATTAACTTCGTCATAACTTAAATCAATACTTGAATGTTTTTGCAAAGCCAAGGCATCTTCATTACGTAAGCCTTGAGGGGTGAGTTCGCAGCCAGCAGCAATAGGTTTGTAAGCAGCTGTCAGCAAACCCTTTTTATTGAGTAAAATAAGCAGTGCTTCAGAAACGAATGTTTTGCCAACTTCGGTATCTGTACCCGTAACAAAAAACGCGCGGCGTTTAACTGATAGATGTCCCATGAGAATCCTATTTAACAACGAATCGGCGTTATTTATTGCAGTGTAAGAAGCAGACCTGATAAGTCAGAGGAAGTTGCATATTTTCAGCATACTTTTGCCGATAATAAATTTCAAGATGTTGCAACTTGTGCCGATTAAAAACGTTTTTTATTTCAGGTTTTGATTGTTCTGTTAAATTTTGGTTTGTAAGTAAAACATTAGCGCCAATAGCTTTGATTGAAGACAATAATTGTCGAATATTTGCGTGCCAAGTTACGTATTGTTTTTGTTTCATACTCACCTGCAGTCCTTGGGATGTTGCCGCATCATACCAAGTCTGAGCAGTTGCAAAGTTATTCACATGGCGCTGACTATCAATACTTTTCCAGCTGTCGTTCAATTGATTAAATGACCCGTCACACATAATGGCCAACACAGCATTGGAACCAGATGTCATTACTCGTGTTATTTCGGACATCACTTTTTGCGGATCCTCAGACCATTGTAAAGCCATGGACGAAAACACCATATCAACCGAGTTATCTGCCATTGGTATAGCATCTGCGTCACCTTGCAACCAACAAATGGATGCGTCGTCCCGAAGACTATTTTGCTTAGCATAAGCCAACATGCCAAAAGCTAAGTCCATAGCCACTAACTTGTCACACCTTGTGGCAAGTTGCTGGCTAATACGCCCTGTTCCGCAGCCTAAATCTAATCCACTTTTATAACGAAGCGGCACATAAGCCATAGCGTCAAAGGCGATATCTAGTTGTACATCAGCAGCAGAATTATACGTATCAGCCGCACGGCTAAATTGCTGGGCAATACGAATTTTATTGTGATTGACGATGGAGATTTCAGACATCACTCAAGTGTTTTTTTCATTGAGTAAAACAAGTTGTAAAGCATCAACTAAGGCTACAATATCGCGAGAGTCATGCCCAGCGGTTAACGTAATCCGCAGCCTATCAGTATGTTTTGGTACTGTGGGATAACGAATAGCTGTTACCCATAAACCTAATGCTTTGAGTTTTTCACTTGCATCTAAGGTTTGTTGTGCATCACCAATTAATAAGGGTTGAATAGCTGTATTCGAGGGCATTAATGTTAGCCCGGCTTTATTAGCTAAGAATTTAAACTCTTGTATTCGCTCGACAAGAATGTTTCGACGATCGGCACTTTGTTTGGCTTGTAAACTCATTAACGTGGCATAGGCCTGAGCTGCAGGCATAGCGGTACTGTAAATATAATGCCGGGCAAAGTTAATCAGGTAATCAATAAAGTCATGGCTGCCAGCAACAAATGCCCCAGCCGTTCCTATCGCTTTGCCAAAGGTTGCCATCAAAATTGGCACTTGTTGTTGAGACAAGTTATGGGTTTCTATCACTCCCCTACCGTGCTTGCCTAAGGTACCAAAACCATGAGCATCATCTACCATCAACCAAGCTTCGGTTTGTTTAATGCTAGCGACAATTTGCCCTAAGGGTGCTTCGTCACCATCCATACTAAAAACACCTTCAGTGGCGACTAAGGTATTTTGAGCTTGTTGTTTATCAGCGGAGTTTAACAACCTTTGAAGGTGTGTAATGTCGTTGTGTTTAAAACGAGTTAGCTTGGCCTTTGATGCTTGTGCACCTTCAATAAAAGAAGCATGCATTATTTTATCGGCAATAATCAGGTCGTTATTTTTTATATTACTTTGGCTAAAAAGCGCTTGGCAAACGGCTTGATTAGCCGCAAAACCAGAATTGAACAGCAACACTTTGTCGCGTTTAAGTTCAGAGGCTAAATATTCTTCCAAAGCCTGATGAGCATTGGTATACCCCGTCACTAAAGGTGATGCGCCACTGCCGCCGCCATATTCGCTTATACCATCGACCCAGGCTTGCATAACTACACTTGAACGGCGCATGGCTAAATAGTCATTGCTGGAAAAATTGATATAGTGTTGACCAGCAATTTCAATCATTGGTCCTGCAGCTGAGTCAACAGTATGCCGAGTACGTAAAAGCCCTGCATTTCGGCGCTTTGCTAAGGCCGCAGCGATAAAATCAAATGCCATTAGCTTGTTGCAGTTTCAGCTTGTTTAGTCGACGCATCGTAAAATAAGTTTTCGCCATTTTTACCACTAAAATCACCATCAATTTCCTCTAAAAGGGCGGCTTCATGAGCTTCATCTGAATAGTCACGAGTTTGCGCTGAATTAATCCCTAACTTTTTAAATAGAGTCACATCTTCGTGAGTTTCAGGATTAGAAGTAGTTAGCAACTTACAACCGTAAAAAATGGAATTAGCACCCGCCATAAAACACATAGCCTGCATTTGTTGGTTCATCGCCTCGCGACCAGCTGATAAACGCACGTAAGACTTAGGCATCATCAGCCTAGCAATGGCAATAGTACGAATAAACTCGAAATAATCTAAGTCTTCGACGTTTTCCATAGGAGTGCCTTTAACTTTAACCAACATGTTGATTGGCACACTTTCTGGGTGATGTTCAAGATTAGCTAACTGCACCAATAAACTAGAACGGTCAGATGCTGTTTCACCCATTCCCACTATACCACCAGAGCAAACATTCATACCTGAATTTCTGACGTTATCCAGCGTATCTAATCTATCTTGGTAGGTGCGAGTGGTAATGATATCGCCGTAAAACTCTGGTGAGGTATCAAGATTGTGATTGTAATAATCGAGGCCAGCTTGTTTCAGAGAAAGCGCTTGATCACGGGTTAACATGCCCAAAGTCATACAAGTTTCTAAACCAAGTTTTTTGACTTCTTTAACCATTTCGATCACATAAGGCATATCTCTGTCACGGGGATTACGCCACGCCGCGCCCATACAAAAACGGGTAGAACCCGCTTGTTTGGCTTCTTGAGCACGTTGGATCACTTTTTCCACTTCCATCAAGCGTTCTTTTTCTAAGCCTGTATCATACCGAGCGCTTTGAGGGCAATACTTACAATCTTCTGGGCAAGCGCCGGTTTTAATCGACAATAAAGTACTTACTTGCACTTGGTTAGGATCGAAATTTTGCCTATGTATAATTTGCGCTTGAAACATTAAGTCATTAAATGGCAGTGCGAAAAGGGCGTTGACCTCTTCAATTGTCCAGTCATGACGAATACTTGCTTGATTGGGTGATGAGGAAATGTTTAAAGACGTATTGTTTAAGGACATTGTGTAACCTTGGGTTTTCAGACTTTACTAAATGATTCAAGGCGCTTAGTCTATGGCGCGCGGCAACATTGTCAACTTAATTTAATATTAAACATTTACAAGTGAGTGAAATTTGAGCAGTGAAAATCTACTATTCGATCAACAACATATTTGGCACCCATATACCTCAGCAATTGAGCCGCTACCCTGTTATGAAGTGACAAGAGCTGAAGGGGTTTATATTCATCTAGCTTCAGGGGAAAAACTTGTGGATGGGGTGTCATCTTGGTGGACGGCCATTCATGGTTATAATCACCCTGAACTCAATCATGCAGTTAAAAGTCAAGTAGATGATTTTGCTCATGTGATGTTTGGTGGATTAACCCATAAGCCGGCAATCGATTTATGCCGCACATTAGTGGATATCACGCCCCAAGGTCTAGATCGTGTATTTCTGGCAGACTCAGGTTCGGTATCAGTTGAAGTGGCGATGAAAATGGCATTGCAATATTGGGCGTGTCAGGGCAATAGTCATAAACACAGGTTTATAACACCTCGTAATGGTTATCATGGCGATACATTTGCTGCGATGTCGGTGTGCGACCCCATTAATGGCATGCACAGTTTATTTGCCGATGCCTTAGCTCAACAAATTTTTGCCCCAGCACCACAAACTCGCTTTGATAAACAGTGGAATGAAGATGATATCAAGCCCCTTGAGCAACTTATTCAAGCCCATCACAATGAACTAGCGGCACTTATTATCGAGCCTATAGTGCAAAATGCCGGCGGTATGCGAATTTATCATCCCGAATATTTAAAGCGCTGCAGGCAACTTTGCGACGATTACAACATACTGCTAATTTGTGACGAAATTGCCACAGGTTTTGGCCGCACAGGTAAGTTATTTGCATGTGAACATGCAGATATCAGCCCAGATATAATGTGCTTAGGTAAAGCTTTAACTGGGGGGTATATGACTTTAGCCGCCACTATTTGTTCTGAGGATGTTGCCCAAGGTGTATGCCAAGGAGAGCCTGGTGTCTTTATGCATGGCCCAACATTTATGGGTAACGCTCTAGCCTGTTCAGTAGCGAATGCTAGCTTAAAGATCATTCAACAAAATAACTGGCAGGCGCAAGTGACCCAGATTGAAAAGCAACTCCGTGCAGAATTGGCACCTTGTATGGATTTAGAAGCAGTAAATGATGTTCGAGTGTTAGGTGCTATTGGAGTGGTGGAATGTAAATCTGCAGTAAACGTAGCGGAGTTACAAAAAGCTTTTGTGAAACAAGGTGTATGGATCAGACCGTTCGGTAAACTTGTGTATATTATGCCACCCTATATTATTGACCAGAAACAGCTTAGCCAATTGACTCAAGCTATCTACAAAGTACTAAAGTAGAAAACGCTTTTTTTATATTAGTGAAAAACGTCTGGGACTAATTCGCTCAATTGCTGTAGTTGAGCTTGCAATAACTGTGTGGCAGGATCTTTAGGGCACTTACGAATAAAATATTGATAGTCAGCAATAGCCACTTGAGTACAATCCAATTGGTGTAATAAAAACCCTCTGTCTCTTCTTTCATAAGGATCGTTAGGGCACAAATTGACTAATAACTCTACCGCCTTTAGCGCTTCTGAATAACATTTTTCGTTGATGTATGAAGCTTTTAAATTATGCAGTAATCTAACAATAGTCTCGTCACAGCTAGCTTCGTCTAAGGCTTCTTGTGGCATTTTTTCATCTTCTATTTTTTCTAAAATTGAAAAGTATAGAGATTCCAAATCTTGCCGACTCAGTTGTTTACCATTTAGGGGATCTAAATAAATATCACAGTGATGACTAAAACGGCACTTCAGTAAAAAATGCCCCGGAAAGTTTACACCACAAACGTCAAAACCCAGCGCTTTGCCCATAGATTGAAACACAATAGCAAGGCTAACAGGAATACCAGTACGGTAATCAAGGACATGATCTAACAAGCTGTATTGACAAGAAAAATAGTTCTTCTCATCGCCACTGAAAGCGAGTTGCACATAAAAAAATTGGATAAATTGTTTAAAATCTTTTGCAGTGGTCTCTGTTGAACCAATAAATGCTTTAGCTTGCTCAATCCACAATGCAACTTTACCTAGATAATCATCGGGTTGACAACTGTTAGGTTGAAACACGCTAGCTAGCTGCAAACTGGCCATCAAATAATCACCCTTAGAGATAGCCTGTTTTAACTCTTTCAATTACTTAACCCCACTAAATATACTCACTCCTTTTTATCGGTTTAAGTGGGCTAACCTTTACTGGAAATAGCTGCTAAATCTCATAAAAAAACCTAAGTCACTGTTAATTCATAATATATGGCTTAATTTATGGGTTAACTTAAAAGAGTATAGGTTGTTTACTCACAGCGACCATGCCAGCGAACGCAATCCAACTTAATGCTCCCACTAACCCTATGCCTCGCATAAAACCTGTACGGCCAAGTTTTAACGCTAAAGTAACCATAAATATATACATGACCAAAGCTAATAACTTTTCAGTGACCCATGCATCGACAAATGGGTATTGCTTAAGCAATACGCATAATATTGCTGCACTAACCAGAAGCAAGGTATCCACAATATGCGGAAGGATTTTAAGCCACTTTTTTTGCAACATTGGTGATTGCATCGCGTTAAGCACAAATCGCAATAAAAACAACAGCACACTTAAAGCAATGGCAGTTAGATGGATATGTTTAACAATTTCGTACATTCTTAATAAACCTTAAATTTTAGGGTGACAATAACTTAACTTTCGCTAGTTAGGCTTTGCATTATACTTTCTATCTCTTCGATATTTTGTTGCAAAAGCTCTACCATTTTTGGATCAAACTGTTGACCTTTCTCAGCAACTATCACCTCCATCACTTTTTCTAACGGCCATGCTTCTTTATAACTGCGCTTAGTTCGCATCGCATCAAAAGCATCTGCAAGGCTGGTGATCCGGCAAAATATATGAATACCTTCGCCAGATTTACCTCTTGGATAACCTTTACCATTCCAATATTCATGATGGTCACGGGCAATCAATGCAGCCGCCTTAATAAGTGGCCGATTAGAATCTTTTAATAAGTTGTAACCTATCTCTGCGTGATTACGAACTTGGAGCATTTCTTCTTTATCAAGGCTTCCTGACTTCAACATGATATGATCTGAAATTCTAATTTTACCAATGTCATGTAATGGAACCGCTAAGCATAACGTCTTTAAATCTTCTTTAGACAGATTTGCAGCACGGCCTAAAATTTCACAAATTTTAATCATTCGCTTAGTATGATTTACACTCCCAAAGTTTTCTTCCAAAGACTCTGCTAAACGCTCAATAATTTCCCGCTGCGTATCTTCAATATCTTTGTTTAACAACACGTTATCGAATGCAATTTGTACATTTTGGGAAAATATTTTGATTAAATGTTTATCCGTTTCAGTCAGTTTCCTCGGCAAACCCGACATGTAAAGAAGTGAACCTTTTTTAGTTTTACTGTCACAATAAACCACCAAATAATCGTCTTCACAGATCATCGTTTTATTTGCATAAGCTTGCTGACAAGAAAGCAACTCTCGGCCACTTATTACTTCCTCGAGTCGATTACCTTCTGTATTTTGATACTCACCTCTTCCCGTAAACACATAAAGTTCGGAGCAGTTATATTGTTCTATTGGTTTAGGACCAACAACGGCCGATGTTAAATAAGCCGTGTCTTTGGTCCCTCCTAACAACGAAGCCAATTGCTGAACTATGCCTTCAATAAAACTTTCTAGAGAATGAATACTGAAAAGATCAGCCGACGCAGAGATGATTTTTTCCAAACCCTGTCTATTTTCTTCAATAACAATGATATCGCGATAAGAACGAAGGGCAGAAATAACCACTGTGAAGAGTTTTTGAGCAGTCAGTTCAGTTTTAGATTTGTAATCGTTAATATCATAATTAATGATGACATCACGCTCAGGGGCTTGCCCTGGTTGGCCTGTACGTAAAATAATACGAGTAAAGTGATTATTCACTTCATTCCTAATAAATTCAGCGACTTTTAAACCTGCATCATCTGTTTCCATGACCACATCGAGCAGCACTACTGCTATATCATCATGCTCAAGAAACATTCTTTTCGCTTGTTCACCATCAAACGCACTAATAAACTCAAGATCTTTTTCTTGAAATACAAAATCACCAAGGGCTAACTTAGTCACTGCATGTACTTCAGGCTCATCATCAACTATTAAGACTTTCCATTTACCCTGCCACTCAATTTCATCATCTGTATCTTCGGCAAAAAAAATTTCGTCAGACATAACACCTCCCTATAAAACAATGACTTGGTAATAAGCTAAAGCTAACATTAACCTGTAAAAACTGTATGTTAAGTTATAACTTATTGATGAAAACAACAACTCAGTGAGATGAATAATCCATTATAAAAATAAAAATCATACCCCTTCTACCTAAAAATTACGGATTCAGCGGGAGTATAAAATGGAACGCTTTGGGTATATATTTAAATGCACCCCAAGGTAACACGTGGCAAGCCATTCAAGTCGAGTTCGCTGCGAATTTTCTTAAAACCACTTGCCCGCAAAACATCCATTATTTGATCACTTTGCTGATACCCATGTTCAATCACCAGCCAAGCGTTATCAGCCAAATATTGCTTACTTTGGGAAACAATTAAGCGAATATCATCAAGGCCATCTACACCTGACGTTAAGGCGCTGCTTGGCTCAAAGCGCACATCACCTTGCTGTAAATAGTGGTTATTGTCTTCGATATAAGGCGGGTTTGTTACGATAAGATCAAATTGTTTATGCTCAACGGCAGAAAACCAATCACTTTGAATAAAGTTAACTCGTTCGAGTTTATGCATAATGCCATTATCTTTGGCTAAATCGACTGCTTGAACGCTTTTATCTAAACCTGTTACCAACCAATTGGGGTTTTCAGATGCTAATGCCAAAGCGATAGCACCAGTTCCTGTGCCTAAATCCAACACTACTGAATTCTCAGCTAAATTAAGGGTCAAGGCAATTTCAACCAAGAGCTCGGTTTCAGGTCGAGGGATCAAGGTAGCGGCAGAGACTTTTAAACGTAATGACCAGAAATCCCTATAGCCAATAATATGTGCCACAGGATGGCCTAAGGATCTTTGCGTAATGTATTCTTTAAACACCTTCATCTGCAATTCATCTAACCGCTTTTCGGGCCAAGTGTGCAGGTAAACCAGCTCTCGCTGTATGCTGGCGGCCAACAACACTTTGCTGTCAATAGCCGCGGAATCATGCAGACCATCATCACTCACATTATGTGCACTGAGCAGCTCCTTGGCCCAAGATAATGCTTGTTCAATGGTCAATAACAGATTATCCAAGAGAATTTATTCGTCAGAAAGTGAAGACAACAAATCGGCTTGATGTTCTTGTCTGATTGGCTCTAACACTGCATTCAGTTCGCCCGCAATCACATCGTCTAAACAATATAAAGTCAGATTAATCCGATGATCTGTGACGCGTCCTTGAGGAAAGTTATAAGTACGAATACGTTCCGAACGGTCACCACTAGCCACTAGGTTTCGACGGGTAGAGGTTTCTTCTGCTTGGCGTTTATCTTCTTCTAATTGGGTCAAGCGAGACTGTAATATCGCCATCGCCTTAGCACGGTTTTTGTGCTGTGAACGTTCATCCTGACACTCAACCACTATGCCTGATGGATTGTGGGTAATACGAATTGCAGAGTCCGTTTTGTTGACGTGCTGTCCACCGGCACCAGACGCTCTGAAGGTATCTATTTTTAAATCGGCTTTATTGATTTCAATGGCTTCAGATTCAGGGATTTCAGGCATCACCACTACAGTACAAGCTGAAGTATGAATACGCCCTTGTGATTCAGTATCGGGCACACGCTGTACACGATGTCCACCTGACTCAAACTTCATAATGCCATAAGAGCCAACACCAATAATATTGGCAATCACCACTTTATAGCCACCATGATCTCCATCATTTGCCGTAACTAGTTCTACTTTCCAGTTCTGTTTTTCAGCATAACGACTGTACATACGGAATAAATCACCAGCAAAGATAGCGGCCTCATCCCCCCCTGCCCCAGCACGTATTTCCACAAAACAGTTGCTTTCGTCATTAGGATCTTTTGGTAGTAATAATACTTGTAGCTCTTGGGTGAGTTCTTCGATCCTTAGTTTAGAAGACTTATATTCTTCCTGAGCCATCTCGCGCATTTCGGCGTCATCTTCTTGCATCATTTCTTGTGCAGATTCAAAGTCTTGTTGAGCTATTTGAAAATCACGAAAACACTTCACTACACTTTCTAACTGTGAGTACTCTTTGGTTAAGCCTCTGTATCGGTCTTGATCTGCAATGACTTCAGCTTCACCCAATAGGGCTTGCACTTCTTCGTAGCGCTCATCCAAGACTTCTAGTTTTCGTTGAACCGATTGTTTCATTATATTCCTGTACGCGGACTAGGTTATCCGCTAATTATCTGATTTTTTTAACGCTAATGCATCAATTAGTAATGCTAGTTGTTGCGGATCTTGTTCACTGGCCGCATTTTTTAAAGCTTTGGTTGGGGCATGAATAAGACTATTGGTTAATTTATTAGCAAGTTCAATGACCACTTGTTCAGCATTTTTGCCATCCGCTAGCTGGTTTAGTGCTTTACTCACTAAGGTATCTCGCTGCAACGCACTTTGATCACGAAACCCTTTTAGTACATCAATTGATGACTGGCTTTGTTGCCAACGCATAAATTGTTGTACTTGCTGTTCAACCATTTCATCCGCAAGTGCTGCTGCATCTTGTCGATTAGCCAAGTTTTTTTCTACTATTTGCTGTAAATCATCCACTGTATAAAGATAGGCATCATCCAAATCCCCCACCTCAGCTTCAACATCACGAGGAACCGCTAAATCAACAAAAAACATAGGCTTATGCTTACGTTCTTTTAACGCACTTTGCACTAATCCTTTACCTAAAATGGGTAGCTGACTGGCGGTTGAACTGATGACGATATCAGCATCTTTTAAATGCTGAGGGATTTGCGCCAAGGTTAATACAGAAGCATTCAGAGGCTCGGCAATTTTCTGGGCACGAGCTAAGGTACGATTTGCTACTGTGAGTGATTTAACATTATGTTCATAGAGATGTTTGGCCACAAGTTCGATTGTTTCGCCAGCGCCAATCAATAACACCCTACTTTTTTCCAGTGATGAGAATATATGTTTAGCTAATTGCACAGACGCATAAGCAACAGACACAGCATTGGCACCAATATCTGTTTCACTGCGCACCCTTTTTGCCACTGAAAAAGTATGTTGAAACAGCCTTTCAAAATCTCCCTTGATCACCCCAGAATTTTTGGCATCAGTAAAAGCTTGTTTCACTTGCCCTAAAATTTGTGGCTCACCTAACATCATGGAATCCAATCCACATGCCACCCGCATAATATGATTGGCTGCTTGCTGCTCGGTATAAAGGTAACTGTTGTCGTGTAATTCTTTTGCTTGGACACCATGAAAATGAGCTAGCCAAGTGGCAATATTGTTTGTCTGTATATCTTCTAGCTGTGCATATACCTCGGTTCTATTACAAGTTGACAAAATCACAGATTCGGTTGCGCCCGTTTCTTGTCGCAAAGATGCCAGCGCCTGCACTATTGCATCGGGTGAAAAGGCTATTTTTTCACGCAATTCAACTGGGGCGGTTTTGTGATTAATACCAAAAGCAATTAGGGTCATGGAGTGATTAGGTAAACTACAACAATGGGCCAATTAAGTGGCGGCATTGTACGCAAAAGGTAAAACTATTGAAAGCGATGTCACTTGTATGTTTCTATTGCCGCAATAAATTTTTCTATTTATAGAGCGTTATTCAAACAGTGTTAGCTAGTTGCCCCTATATAAAACAAACTTTTTCTGCCTTTATCCTTATTTTTTATCTGGCTGGTTGTGCCACACCCCCTAAACCAACAGTGAGTTTAAATTCTGCAGCTCATCAATTGTCGTTAGAACAACAAGATCACTGGCTGATAAAGGGTAAACTCGGCTTTAAAAGTCCCGAAAAGAAACAAAGTGCTAACTTTAGATGGC
This sequence comes from Paraglaciecola arctica BSs20135, assembly GCF_000314995.1. GTDB lineage: Bacteria > Pseudomonadota > Gammaproteobacteria > Enterobacterales > Alteromonadaceae > Paraglaciecola > Paraglaciecola arctica. The sequence goes on from NZ_BAEO01000072.1 coordinate 84,461, forward strand.
AGCAAACCCAAGATCAATATCAGCTAAACATGACCTCTATTATAGGCACTTCACTGCTAAATATGCGGGGCGATGACGAGGGTGTCACCTTGGTTGCTGATGATGAGACCTACCAAGATGCTGACGCTAGTCATTTAATTTGGCGTGTCACAGGCTGGCAAATACCAGTAGAAAAATTACGCTTTTGGATAAAAGGACAACATCAGAACAAGGATCAAGTGATAACAAGTGAACAAGGATGGGTCAGCCAATTGCAACCTATCTGTGATAATTGCGAAAACTGGCTAATTAACTACGACAATTATAAATTAGTAGATAAAGTATGGTTGCCCCATAAAGTGGTGCTTAACAATAGTCTTAACAATAGTCAGCTGTTAATTCGCATTAATACCTGGGATTTGCATGAATAACCCTATTAAAAACTGGTGGCCGAGCCCAGCCAAACTTAATTTGTTTTTACACATTAATGGCCGTTACAAAAATGGCTACCATCAATTACAAAGTTTGTTTCAAATCCTTGACTATGGTGATGAGCTAGCTTTCGATGTTAATGCTTCAGGAAAAATCACTCTAGCGGATCCCATTTCTGGTGTGGTGGATGAAGATAATTTGATTATTAAAGCTGCGTTATTATTAAAACAAAGTTTGCCAGCTACGCAATCTAATGGTCTGGGTTGTACTATTCATCTTAGAAAGCGATTACCTATGGGCGGTGGCATAGGTGGAGGTTCGTCGAATGCCGCAACCACTTTGTTAGTGCTAAACAAACTATGGGGTTGCCATTTATCTGCGGAAAAACTAGCCGCACTAGGCTTAACCTTAGGTGCAGACGTACCTATTTTTATACAGGGGAAAACAGCCTTTGCTGAAGGTGTAGGTGAAAAACTGCAACCAGTGAGCCTACCAACAAAAACCTATCTAATATTATTTCCCGATAGTCATGTGTCGACTGCTGAGATTTTTTCCTTGGCTGAACTGCCTAGAAATACAGCAAAAATTGATTTTAGCGATTATAGTTTTGCAAACACTCACAATGATTGCCAACAATTAGTTTGTGATCGCTATCCGAATGTTGCAAAAGCATTACACTGGTTGTTAGAATACGCGCCGTCGAGGATGACCGGTACAGGCGCATGTGTATTTGCAATATTTGAGCATCATCAGGAAGCGTTAGATGTTCAAGCTTTATTGCCAAAAGGCACTACAAGCTTTGTTGCAAATGGGGTTAACACATCCCTTTTACATAGCCAGATCCAAGCACAAATTTACTAGTTTTATTGGGGTATAGCCAAGTGGTAAGGCAACGGGTTTTGATCCCGTCATTCGTTGGTTCGAGTCCAGCTACCCCAGCCATTTTTAAATAG
>NZ_BAEO01000071.1 GCF_000314995.1 Paraglaciecola arctica BSs20135
GAAACCTGCGGGGTCAGGTTCGTTGAAAGTAGTCGGAATTGAATAAACGGAATTATGAATTAGACTTTGCATACCCAAAGAATGTAAAGGAATACAAAAATAGAAACCTGCGGGGTCAGGTTCGTTGAAAGTAGTCGGAATTGAATAAACGGAATTATGAATTAGACTTTGCATACCCAAAGAATGTAAAGGAATACAAAATGGCTCGTCTACCTCGACTATCCATCGCGGGCTGTCCTCAGCACATAATTCAACGAAAACCTGCGGGGTCAGGTTCGTTGAAAGTAGTCGGAATTGAATAAACGGAATTATGAATTAGACTTTGTATACCCAAAGAATGTAAAGGAATACAAAATGGCTCGTCTACCTCGACTATCCATCGCGGGCTGTCCTCAGCACATAATTCAACGAGGCAATAATCGCCAAGCGTGTTTCTTTGCTGAGCAGGATTACACAGTTTATTTAGATAAACTCAAGGATTCCGCTACTAAGCATAATGTTTCCATTCATGCATTTGTTCTAATGACTAACCATGTTCATTTATTAATGACAGCTCCTTCGATTGATGGGATCAGTCAAGTTATGCAAAATTTAGGAAGATATTACGTAAGGTACGTAAATCAAACATATCAACGAACAGGAACATTGTGGGAAGGTCGTTTTAAATCGACGTTAGTAGACACTGAAAGTTACCTATTAACACTTTATCGTTACATTGAATTGAACCCTGTTAGAGCTAGGATGGTTGAACATCCGGCTGCGTATCCATGGTCAAGTTATCAAGGTAATGCGGGCGATAGCAATATTGCACTACTGACACCGCACCCTTTGTATTTGGCGTTAGGAAATACTCAAGCGGAAAGAAAGTCTGCTTACCAAAGCCTTTTTCTTTCACATTTATCTGACAATACAATTCAGGCTATTCGCGATGCAACAAATAAGGCATGGGCGTTAGGTGATGATTCGTTTATTGAACAGGTTGCTAATACCTTATCTAGAAGAG
>NZ_BAEO01000070.1 GCF_000314995.1 Paraglaciecola arctica BSs20135
GCTAAGGCGATAGCACGGGTATTATCTATTTCACTGCCGATGTCTGTGCCTGTTACCGCAAAACCGCCGTTACCATCATTCAGGTATAATTTATTGATTTGAAAACATTACCAGCCACAAGGTCTAGGTCGCCGTCGCCGTCCACATCCCCTAAGGCGATAACATAGGTATTATCTGCTTCACTGCCGGCGTTTGTGCCTGCTTCGCTTCCGTTCGATAGTCTATGTTGCTGTTGTTTTGACCAAGCCAAATACAATGTTTTTTCTTCTGTCGACAAATTAGCCGTTGTATTTGCGCTGTCAATTAAGGTGCTATTTGAAAAGTCATCGGTGAAATCAGCAATACTAGCCGTAACATTAGCACTCATAACAAATGCGAGTACTGTGACAATACCTAATAAGTAATTACCATTTGTTAGGTATTTTTCTTTCATGAAATGCAACGTCTTATCCAAGATATCATTCTCTACAAAATTGTTATTTACAGTGAAATGATGCTATCCGTTCTCCTTATATTAATCCACCATTATTTTCAATTAAAACATAAGCTTATAGAACAAACGCATAAAAGACATATTGAAAAAACATTAGGTTGACAGGTTCCAGAGTGTATGAGTAGGCGGAGAAATATAGCCCCTAAAATTACTTGTGGAAAAGATTAACTAGGCAGATAAAAAACCATGACATAGGTTTTTTATCTGCCTATTAGTTACCTACGTATTATCAACGATTAGGCCTTATTTTCGAACGATGCTTCTTCGTACCAATCGTCCATGTTGTCGTACATTTCGCCTTTCAAAATATAATACGGAGATTTATGGTAAATCTTAATATCATGGAAAGGGTCGGTGGCTATCTTGCTAAACCAAACCAAGCCAGATTGCACACCCATCAGTTTGAATAAATGTACGGTTCTAAACACTATTGCACCTAAACCCACCACTAGCCAAATAATCGCCATGTTATTGATAAATCCTGCAAAGTCAGTTGCCGCGCTAAATATTCCAAAAAATGAGGGTTCAAAAAACAACACTATAGGTACCAACGCCCATATGGATAACAACACCACTTTACGTTGTAGGTTGTAACCCACTTTAACGCTTTCTTTATATTGGTGAGTGGTTTTGTTTACTTCGTCATAGGTCTTAGGTTCAAAAAAGAAATGCCCTGTTTGGCGTAACACCATAGCCAATAACCAGCCCACTAAAGCGGCTGCTGCGGGGTAATAAAACACTAAGATATAGCTCACAATAAAACAACTGGCACTGAGTAAATGTAAAAATTGGTTGATTCTATTATGGTGATAATAACGGTGATCATCCCAACGTTGTTTTTGTATTTCTTCAAAAAAAGTCATGTGGTTACCTATTAGTTAGTCAAAGTAAAATCAACAGCCTGTTTAAGCCGTTTAAGTGTTATGGAAAATTGGTTAAAGGCCCTGTTAATAATGGTTGCCCCATTTTTATGGACATACCTTTTTTAATGCCCTCACAAAACTGATAATTACTGGTGGCAAATAAAATAATGGTGGAGCCATGTTGGAAATAGCCCATTTCCTGACCTTTCTTAAATTGCCCATCACAGGGGATATTGTTTGGTCCGTGGTATTTTAAATCTAAGACTTTTGGCAAAAAATTAAACTTCATACTAGCCACTAAAATAGCCGCCACGGGCACTAATGTAATGCTGCTGGTTGGATGCTTAGTTTGTAGTTCGACTACTGCTCGTTCGTTTTTACAGAACAATTTTTCCACCCGTTTGAGGGCAACAGGGTTAACGTTCCACGTATCGCCTGATATGTAGGTAACCTTACTAACAGAACAATCAATGGGCGCATGAAATCGATGGTACATGCTAGATTTCAAACGTAGGGTCACGTATTTGCCATCACGGTATTTATGATTCAACAGGAAGTCGGGAATGAGTTCACTGATATCGTAAGGAAACCCTTTAGCTTGAAAAACTTGAGTCCCTTGAATATCACCGTATTCGCCGATAATGGCATCACATGGACTTACCACTCGTTCAGGGTGCAGGGCGATAGGTCTTAATCCGTCTTTTAACTCACGGGTAAAACATTCGCCTAAGCTAGTGAATTTTTGCTTTTTTGCATCTTCAAGCCTTAAGTCTTCGGCAAATAGTGACCACAGCCAGATAGAGAACTTGGTTAATAAAGGACTTTGTATTTGGCTATACCAACCCATAAATAGTGTTAACCATCTTCTTGGAATACGGTTGGTTAACAAAAAATTAAGTTGTTCGCGTTTAGTTAAAGTTTGCACACCCGTGGCCACGTTTAGGCCACCGTTTTTTGATTGTTGTACATAATAGGTAACTCTAAACCAACATCCTGCAAAAATTGCTGCATGATAGGTTCAGCTTGATATTCGGCAGCCCGTTGCAAAGCATGTTGTTGCATATTGCTTTGTATGTTTTGACTTGAAAAATACTCAACAATTTTGTCGCTCATTTCAGCAATGTCTCCCACCAAATAACCATTTTTGTTATTTTGGATAATGTCCTTCGGGCCTTTACAGTTGTAAGCAATAGTGGGCATACCATGCACAAACGCTTCTAAAATCACATTTCCAAAAGTATCGAAGCGTGACGGAAACACAAATAAATCTAAACCTAAATACAAGGCCGCTAATTGTTTTTTGTCTTGCCAGCCTAGAAATATGGCTTCTGGCAATGCTTGCTTAAGTTGTTGTTCTGCAGGACCTGAACCCGCCACCACAATTTTAAGATTAGGGATATGTTTTTTGGCGCGCTTTACAATTTCAGGCAACTCCAAAATCCCTTTCTCTTTGCTTATTCTGCAGGCAATAAACAACACCGGCGTATCATTATTGGCTCCAGGGATAATGCTCGCTTTGCTAATTTTGTGTATGCCTAGATCTCGAGGCTGAGTGTGATGCGCAGTCAAAAACACTTTGTCTTCTTCAAGCTGCATTTCATAACCTGTTAGCCACTCTTTGTGCTCACTGTTGAGCACAAAAACACCATCATATCTATTGTACAAGGCGCGCATTAAACGTCTGACACGATCTCTTTCGTGTTGATTTAAGTCGGTTGTATGTTTAATAAAATCCACCCAATCCGTGTGCATAAAGAAATAACTAGGCACATTGAACATTTGTTGAATAAACAGTGATACAGCGGCCATTGGCCCTTCAGTTGAACAAATAATTCTGTCGTAACCACCGTCATAAAAAATAGTCGCAATTTCCATCAAGTCGGGAATACGAATTTTTTGTTCGCCATAACGATGTACTTCAAATTCAGTAATGGGCCGTACCACATGTAAATGTGGAGCAGAGTCGAGATCTGCATGGCAGATCAAAAAATCGACTGGTAAGTCAGCTCGTTGAATTTCTTTAAGTTTGCCTGATAAGGATGCAGATACACCGTTCTTATCAAGTAACGTATCAGTGAGATAAAGGGCTCGGTTTGAGTGTTGATTTTTACCTAAATGTTGGGCGAATTGATTGAGCAACTGACGATTTTGATATAGCACTCGGGTCGAAGCCAAGGTAGATCCGGCTAAAATCAAACTGATTAGAAAAGGAAAAGACAAGTTATCTAGTAGCTTTTCAACACGAATATTACTCATATTGTCTTGGCGTTTGCCATCACCCAAAAATAGCGCAGTAAGTTGACTAGGAATTTCAAACTTACGGGTGATTTCTTCAGTCGAGAAACTGTCCAAACGAATGCCATTATTATCTTTAATTGCTGATTCCACTCTTTGTGCAATCAGTCGATTGAGATGCGTAAATAAGTCTTTAATGGCAAGGTTAACGGTTTCAGTGAATGCTTCAGGCCCGTCTTTTTTGCTGTCAGCTATTTTTTCTAACTGGTTAATGCAATATTTATAGTCTTTAGACACCTGCCATTTGAGTAATTTATTAGGTTTTTTACCTTGTAGTGCGTCATGCACAAAAGAGAAAAATTTCATGGTTTTTTTATGTTTTTGCATTTCTAACAACAGATTACTCACCATAAAACAGCCAATTTTGTCCCATGTAGAGCCACGGTGCAGCATGATCCTAAACAATCCAGGATCTTTGATTTTAGTCGCCACCTGAGAAAAATAATCGAGCAACGCAATATTGAGCTTTTGATTTTCACCTACTTGACCAAAAGGTGCGACATCCCCCTTTCTCAGTGCTTCCAATGCCAGTTCAGAAGCGGGTGTGGTTTTAAGACGTTCAGCTAAGTTTTCAATATATAAATAAGAGCCACACTGCCCCGCAAAAATACCAGTATGGTCATCTGAGCCGGCAGTCAACACTTTGGGTTTGTGTGGATCAACCCCAAAATCAGCGGGGTCCAAATTGTGTTTTTTGGCATAACCGAGGATCTTTTCAGGACTGAGGCTTTGTACCCAATTAAGAGTCAGCACACTCTGCCACAGATCCCTTTGCCCGTTTAACACTTCAAAACGTGCAAAAATCACCGCGAGCTTTTCAAACAAACTTAAGTCTATTTTTTCGTTGCGGGTATAGAAATATAAAGGGTGTGGCATGATAACAGGCAGATCTTCAGCCGCTGTATAACGTAAAAAATCGTACACGTTTTGACGTTTATTATTGAGTATGACTTCCTGTTCTTGGCTAAATCCATAGGTTAAGACGTGAATGAATAAATCGTACTCAGGGAAAAAGCAGGTAAACTCCGCTGCAACCAATACATCTATGCCTTTAGCCTTGAGATCCCAACAAGAACGGGCATTATTATGATTAGTAATGGTTGTAACTTGGCTGCCGTTTTCCTTGAGCAACTTGACTAACTTTTTGGTTTTTAACCATGTTTCTGGCAACCTGAGGATGCGCCCCCATAATTCATCGGGCACATCGCTATTATGGTCATGGCAATGTAAGTCAATTTTAAGACAATTTTCTGGGGCAAACCTGAGGCTCTGCTGCTGTAAAAAAACATCAAATTCAACGTTTAATGCCGGCCTAAAACTCTGCTCTAGTCCTTTATCTTTAACTTTTTCTTTAAACATATTTAACCTACCTGACTAGTGTTGTTATCTGACGAGGCTACAAATTTTCTTGCTGCTAAAGACTCATTGCTTGGATTAATCGAGCCTTTAAGTTTGCTCAGCGGCGCTGGCAATAAAGGGCGTAAAACGGGGAGCATGGTCCCCAACATATCCCCTAAAAATTGGCGCTTGATGGCTTTATTCGTCAGCCCATCACATGACCACCACCATCCATCTTGCAACATCTGTTTTGCTGCTTTAACAAAACAATCAATCACCTGTTCAAATTCAGCATCGGTGTAATTAAAACTCATGATAAACCGGCCCGTACCTGTCCAGCTGAGCTCCAGGCCAGCGTTCCGCAAGTAGAACTGCAACATCCAGTTGTAACGACTTGGTTGGGTATAAATCACAGATAATATTGAATGCATATTGGTAATTTTGAGAGGCAGTTGTTCTGCTAATAATCGCTGATTAAAGTGGGCTACTCGTTCATTCCAAAGCAGTTCAGAAGTTTGATACATAGCTTGAATATCAGGCAATTGAATGCGCCTGAGAAATTCATTCATTGCTCCCATCACATAGGGATGAGAATTAAAGGTGCCCCTAGCAAATGACACATCTACTGGTTTAGCTTCTTTGAAACGCTTCATAAGTGAGTGAGTACCCGCTAACACACCTACGGGGTAACCACCGCCTAGTGTTTTACCGTAGGTCACCATATCCGCCTGGATCCCAAAGAAACCTTGGGCACCGCGATAGCTCAATCTAAAACCCGTGAACACTTCATCAAATATCAGTACGATATTTTTCTGGGTGCAGATATCTCTTATTTTGCCTAACCACTGGCTATAGGCAGCTTTATCAAAGTGGGTGTTTCGGTCGCTAGCAATCAGCGCTACGTCTGATGCTGAATCGGCATTAGGATGAAAGGCTTGTAGTGGGTTAATCAATATACAAGCGATATCTTTGCGAGTTTTAAGCACATGCAAAGTGTGCTCACTTAAATCAGCTAAGGTGAACACATCCTGGGTTTTACGACTATTGCCGATGCCCGGTTGCACGCCATCCCACCAGCCATGGTAAGCTCCACATAAGCGCACAAGATGTGTTTTGCCAGTGTGATACCGTGCTAAACGTACGGCTTGCATAACAGCTTCGGTACCAGACATATGAAAGGAAACTTCGTCTAATCCCGATATTTGTTTAATTTGTGCCACATTTTCGCCAATCACAGGATGATAGGCGCCAAGTACTGGACCCAATGATTTGGTTTTCTGGGCACCGATTTCCATACATTCTTTATAGAAATCATAACCAAACAGGTTCACACCATAAGAGCCGGATAAATCATAACGCCAGTTATCATCCAAATCTTTTATTTGGCAGCCTTTGGTTTCATCAGCAATAGAGCCGAGTTTGAATGTTTTGCTTAACTGCTTTCGATATGGGAAGGGAATACGGTAGTGACTAGTAAAACGTACATCTGAAATACTTCGCTCAATTGACTCACAATAAGCCAAGGTTTTTGCAGATTGTTTTGCAAGGTTATCTTGTAATTTTTGCATGCCCGTTCGTCTGAGCAGAGCAATATTATGCGGCGCACCATCAGTACTAAAATACTCAGAGTCTGTATAAGTGAAAAATGGGATTTTAGCGGCTATACGCCTAGACCATTTACTGTGGCCTCGAAGAGACGGATGTTTAGCTCGAGAAAGTTGCAGACGGATGAAGACCTTCGATACTAGGTAACATCCAAATAAAATTAAAACAAAATAAGCGATGTAACTGAATTGCATATGTTTAGCTTAAGCCAACGGGTTTGGCTTAAGCTAACATCGCAGTTTGAATAAATTATTTCATTTTTGAGACGGTTTAATGACAACAGTCATTTAATACCCAAATACAAGGTATCAGCATTATTGTCAGACACTCAATTTCGTTCTTGTCATCGTCTCGCAACATTAAATCGAGTTATGATATACCTTAGTTTACCCTCAGCTAAAACTGATAAATTAATCCCAGCGCTAGGTTATTAACATTGTTCACTGACAGATTATAACGGGTGGCTTTTACAGTCATTTGGATATTGTCTGCTAGTTGGTAACCCATCTGTAAAGTGTAAAATAGGTTGGTATCACTATCACTGGTTACTGCCACACTGCCATTAAGCTCACTGCGGAAATCTAATTTCCAATGTAGCAACCCCATACCTACTGATGCGCTGAAGTCTTGGTGTTGCCACAAGGAGTATTGACTTTGCAGGCTAATTCCTTCGACCAACTTAGGGCCCGTGTTCGCCAGTATTTGATGGTATTGTTGAGCATTCAACACCTCCCCAGTATAACTAGCTGCTGCTTCACCTAAGTGCTCATAACTGAGTATGAACGAAATGTCGACATAGCGGAGTCCGCCACCAATGCTGTAACTGGTGCCGCTGTCATCCCGTGTTTGACTATTAATTTCTGTGTTGGCAGGCAGAGTGAATGCTCCTTTCACCTGACTGTGTCCAATATTGCCGGCCATAAACCATTGCGTCTCAGCCGCCGCAAGGCTCATGCTTACTGCAGCGGTAACAGCCGCCGCACTGTGTATCATTCCCTTTTTGCTGATTAGGAGTCTGCGGCGCTGACGGTAGAGTACTAGCCCCATCAGTCCGATTATCATTAGGCTTATACTGCCGCCCTTTGATTTATTTTTCACCGTCACACTTTGATACGCTTTTATGTCAACTGTCACCGTTGCACTAGCTTGCCCCCCCTGCCCATCATCAACGTTATAATCAATGGTGGTCGAACCGGAAAATCCACTAGAAGGTTTATAAGTTAAGGTATTGTCTTGATTGATAATAACGCTGCCTTCATCCACCGAGGCACTGACAATGGTTAAATCATCGCCATCAACATCACTGTCATTGGCTAACACATCAATGATAATACTGGTGCGATCATTAGTATTGGCACTGTCATTTTGGGCAATGGGCGCGTCATTCGCATAAACCGTCATGCTAACAGTACTACTATCCGTACCACCGTTACCATCTGATACGCTGTAAATAACCTTATCTTGGCCGATAAAGTCAGCCTTACTTTGATAAGCCAATTGATTTTCAGCGGTGATAGTGACATTTCCAAACGTGGCGGTGACCACACCAATTGTCAGATTATCGCCATCCGCGTCAGAATCATTTTCCAACACATCTATGATGATGGTCTCATTACGTTTAACTCTGGCGATATCCCCTTGGGCCACAGGTACTGAATTGTCTGTTAACAATACAGCTACGCCACCGGGATCAACAATTGTGCTATTGGCGATGCCGTCATTGTCATTTGGCCCACCATCTTCAATGGTTAACTGCACACACCAATGACTTTCTGTTAAACCTTCAGACCACTGAGCACTACTGGCCGGTGGAGGACAATACCCAGGTTCACCAGCCGCAGAGCGCAGGTAATTATTGGCATCTTCAATGAAGGTGCCCCAGCCAGCATTTTTACTGTATTTACGGTATATCGCGCCACTAGGAATAGGGCGTATTTGAGGCAATACAATTTGATAGTTCTGGCCTGCCTGCGGCAAACCGCTAGCGATATAATCAAATATACCACCCACTATCACTGCCTCAGCATCCTTACCAACACTGGTTTCAATATCCTTATCGGTCAGCTGTAAACCGCCGGTTTCACCAGCCGCAAGGGTATTACCTTTACGTAAACAGATCCCTGGTTCACCTTCCACTAGAAAAGCGTTTTGGTTTAAGACTTGTTCAGGCATTACGTTACATTCGGCTATCGTATCTTGGAAATCGGGAATACCATCTTGATCACTATCACCATATCCCTCTGCATTATCAGGAATACCATCGCCATCAGAATCAACATCGCTCAGCTCAAGCAAGGTATCAAGCACTTCTAAATAAAGGGTTTGAGTGGTGCTTAAGTGACCTTCTCCCTCATCGGTTGCCGTTACGCCAATGCTGTAAATCCCCGCAGGTAATGCGCTTGGATCGAGTTCGACAGTGTGCGCATCTGTCTCGCGGATGTTAAGGGCAGCGTCATAGACCCATTGAGTGCTCATCACATCCTCATTTGCATCAACTAGGCTTGCACTGATGATCACTAACCCACCACTAGGAGTCACCACCTGCCGAGCTTGACTATTTTGCACACTACTCAAACTGATAACAGGTGCCACATTCATCTCAACAATAGTCATAACCTGGCTCGATCTGCTGCTGAGATTCCCCTCGTCAAGGCTCACCGTCAGTGTTTCACTGCCTTCGATTAAATCGTCTTGAATAATATCAATCATCACTCTGGCTTGGGTGCCCGACTCAATTGTCACTTGTTGATTATCAATTACATAGTCACTCTCATCTACGCTGCCGCTTATATTAAGGGTGACTATTACCGGGTAACGTGGCGCCTTTCCATTGAGTATCACGTCGATACTCGCCGCTTTGCCTTCGACCACAACCTGATCTTTACCTAATGAGATAATGGGATGTACCACAACCTGCTGACTCGCGATGGTGGTTAAGCCCGTGTTTGGATCGATTGCTTGCCAATAGGCTATGTTGTTGCCTGGTCTAAATAGCGGCTGGCCATCCACTAATGAGATTGGCACAGACTGGCCTTGGCTATTAACTGCTGTTGCTACACCCAAATCAACTTTAGTGTATAGCCCAGTTGCATTAACTTCCATATCGTCTGGAACCGTGATGACTGGTGCGGTAACACTTAAATCACCTTTAATTAATACGTCTACCGTGGTGTCAGCGAAGGTGTTGTGACCATCGGTGATGGTATAGCGCAGTTGCACTTGACCGATAAATCCGGCTTGGGTTGTTAATGTTAGGTTTACGCCCTCCGCCTTCACTGTGCCTATGCTGCTATTGGCACCGCTAATCGACAGGCTATCATTGTCCAGATCGCTGTCATTACTCAATACATCTAGGGTATAAGTGTTGCTGTCATTCAGCTTAAACTCAGCACTATCGGCCACGGCTTTGGGCGCTTGGTTAACATTACTCACAGCCACACTGAAACTTAGCTTGGCTGTTGCATTATCAGCACCTGATTTATCGTTCACCGTAATAATAATATGACTACTAAGCTCAACATCATCTTGTTGCGGCGTGCCTGACAGTCTGCCAGTGGCAGTATCAAAAAGCATCCAGCTTGGCTGCCCACCGATACTAAAAGTCACTGTATCACCATCGGCATCTGACACACTCGGAGTGAAACTGTAAGGACTCCCCTCTGCAACTGTTGTTGCGGGTGTGCCGCTAATGACTGGCGCATCGTTGGTATTTGACACTCGAATGCTAAAGACCCTTAAGCTAGCTGTTGCATTAGCGCTATCTTTTACCGTAATAACAATATTAGAGGTAATGCCTACATCAGCATTACCTGGTGTCCCTGTTAATGTGCCCGTGGCGGTATCAAAAAGCATCCAGCTTGGCTGTCCACTGATACTAAAAGTCACGGTATCACCATCGGCATCCGACACACTTGGGGTGAAACGGTACGCACTCCCCTGTGCAACCGCTGTTGCAGGTGCGCCGCTAATGACCGGCGCAGTGTTGGTAACAGGTGGGACAACAACGACAGGTGGAACAACAATAACCGGCCCTGTATCGGCGAATTCCGTCACGGAAGCAGTAAGGTTCACATCTGCACTTAAGCCCGCCGCAGGCATAAAAGTAAGCGAACCAAGCGCCGCATTCACTGCGCTGAGGGTACCGCTAAGGGTTAACGTACCATTTGCGACCTCACAACCAGTCACCAGGCCACAGCTTAAGGTGCCGTAAGCAGCATCAGCCAAGCTGATGCTTAAAGTCACATCGTCGGTTTCTTCATCGTCAATACGATAACCATCCATAATGGCCACGGCGACGCCTGCGTCTTTTGAGATTGTTATGGTGCCAGCAAAATCACCAACATCAAACTTCATCACAGTGGTTTTAAAACTGTTGCCACCATCCTTATACACCACATAGGGTACATCGCTATTGCCAATGGCGATATGAGTGTAACCAACCGTGTTTGTCGAAAAGCCCGCCATGCCAACATCTACCCAAGTACTGCCATCAAACTTCTTCACCGTGACTCTATAACCATTGCCGCTATCCTGATACACCACATAGGGCACATCGTTACTGTCAAAGGCTATATCTGTGTAATTAACAGTACCTGCCGAGAAACCCGCCATGCCCACATCTACCCAAGCACTTCCATCAAACGTCTTCACCGTGGTGCCATTACCACCATCCCCATACACCACATAGGGCAAGTCATTACTGTCAAAGGCGATACCGGTGAAATTAACCGTGCCTGCCGAGAAGCCCGCCGTACCAACATCCACCCAAGTGCTGCCATCAAACTTCTTCACTGTGGCTTTAGTACCAATGCTACCGTCCTTATACACCACATAGGGTACATTGGTGCTGTCAAAGGCGATATGGGGGTAGCTAGCTGTGCCTGCCGAGAAGCCTACCGCACCAACATCCACCCAAGTGCTGCCATCAAACTTCATCACCGTGGCTTTATTATTATTGCCTTCATCCCGATACACCACATAGGGCACATCACTGCTGTCAAGGGCGATATCGGTGCGACCAACCATACCTGCAGAGAAACCCGCCGTACCTACAATCACCCAAGTGCTACCATCAAACATCATCGCAGTGGTTTTATCGCCATTGCTACCATCCTGATAGACCACATAGGGCACATCATTGCTGCCAAAGGCGATCTGGATGTAATTAGCAATGCCTGTCGAGAAGCCCGCGGTGCCAACATCCCCCCAAGTACCGTCATCAAACTTCTTCACCGTGGCTTTATTGTGGTTACCATCATCCTTATAAACCACATAGGGCACATCATTGCTGTCAAAGGCGATATCAGTAAAATCAGCAACGCCTGCCGAAAAACCCGCCGCACCTACCCTTTGCCACTTTTTCCCAACTATTTGCGGAGCATCATTCACCGGGGTCATGTTTAAGGTAAAGGTTTGGTTGCTTACTCCAGCGGCACTGTCTTCGCCGCCGTCGGCCACAGCAAACACAAAGCTATCGCTGACAGAGGTAGACGCGCCACCGTGTTGATAATATAACTGCCCATCAATAATGGTTTGCTGGGTGAAGGTGCCGCTGACTGCCAGTGCTTCTGTGTCGTCTAACTGAGCATTAGTATTAACATCCACAAACAAAGTGCCATAGGCAGGTAAAGTGCTAATAGTATAAGTTAGGCCATTTGGGGTATCGTCTGGGTCGTTGCTGCTTAATACACTGGCGGTAATAGCTTTAGTACTGCCTTCATCCAACGTTAAACCGCTGTTGATGTCCAGCGTTGGTGCATCATTATCGACGTTAGTCACGGTAATATTAGTACTCACGGGGCTCATAGACGCACCACCGCTGTCACTCAATGCAACCGTAAGGTTTACCGTGCCACTGACATTGGCAGCAGGTAAAAAGGTCAAAGATGTAAGCGCAGTATTCACCTCGGCAACCGTGCCCGTTAAGGTCAGAGTGCCCCCTGTTACACTGCATCCTGTTACCACTGAACCACAACTTAGTTGACCTTGGGCTGTATTAGCCAAACTCACCGTTAAGGTCACATCCTGACCTTCTTCATCGCTGACTTGATAACCAGTGAAAAAAGATACTGGCGTAGTAATGTCTTCGTTTAGGGTTAAATCAAAACCAGTAAAAACAATGTCATCAAACTTCATTACCGTGGCTTTGTCGCTATTACTATCATCCTTGTACACCACATAGGACACGTCGTTACTATCAAAGGCGATGCTAGTATAACTAGCAGTACCAGCCGAAAAACCTGCCGTGCCAACATCCACCCAAGTACTACCATTAAACGTTTTCACCACGGCATTATTGGCATTGCCTACATCCCGAAACACCACATAGGGCACATCGTTGCTGTTAATAGCGATATCAGCGAAAAGAGCCCTACCTACCGAGAAGCCCGCAGTACCCACATTCTCCCATGTGCTGCCATCAAATGTCATTACCGTAGATTTAGTATCATTGCCACCATCCTGATACACCACATAGGGCACGTTATTACTGTCAAAGGCGATGTTAGTGTATCGGGTAAAGTCTGCCGAGAAACCCGCCGCGCCCACATCCACCCAAGAGCCACCATCAAACTTCATCACCGTGGATTTACTGCTATTGCCACCATCCCCATACACCACATAAGGCACATCGTTACTATCAAAGGCGATGTCGGTGTCATTCGCAGCACCAGCCGAGAACCCCGCAGTACCAACACTTTGCCAATCACTACCATCAAACATCTTTACCGTGGCTTTAGAGTCATTGCCATAATCCCGATACACCACATAGGGCACATCGTTACTGTCAAAGGCTATATGAGTATTATTAGCAACACCTAACGAGAAGCCCGCGGTGCCAACATCCACCCAAGTGCCGCCATCAAGCTTCATCACAGTGGCTTTACTACTATTGCCACCATCTTTGTACACCACATAGGGCACATCGTGACTGTTAAAAGCGATGTTGGTGTTGTAAGCAATGCCTGCCGAGAAACCCGCACCGCCCACATCCATCCAAGCGCTGCCATCAAACTTCTTCACTGTAGTTTTATAGTCATTGCCAGCATCCTCATACGCCACATAGGGCACATCGTTGCTATCAAAGGCAATATCGGTGAATTCAGCAGAGCCTAACGAGAAGCCTGCCGCGCCAACACTTTGCCATTTATCCCCCGTCACTATTTGCGGAGCACTATTAATAGCGCCATTAGCTGTTGCTGCTGTTAGACTTAACAAAAGCAAAGAGGCTGCAAACAATGCTCGCCCTCTAGGCAATATTTGACATAAAACACTAACACCGCTCATTTTATTTTTCACTGCAACAACCTCAAGCCCATGGATGGAAAATTTAAACTTGATTAGATCTTATCATTCAGAAAAGGAGTGAAATGTGCGAAAAACCCCCACTATGTAACCTTGTGTAACCGCTATCGAAGTTGGTTTAGTGATTTGATATATAAAGCTTTTTAATGTATTAACTGTCCCAAATCACACCGTCTTAAATTTATCAGATAGAGCGCATATACATTATGAGTTACCCGCCATGAATTTGGATTTACAAATCCTCAGTTTTTCTTCAATTTTAGCGAGTATCGTTAGCTCTGTATTTTTCATATTGGTATGGCGGCTAAACCCGAATATGCCAGGGATAGGGCTTTGGTTATTAGCCGTAATTGGACAACCCATCTCAACAGCTTTGACAGCCTTAAGGGATATCATTCCGAATTGGATAAGCATACTTGTGAGTAACAGTATTAGTATGTGGTCCCTGTTATTGATTTATTTAGGGGCAAGAGTTTTTTTTGGTAAACAAAATAAGAATTGGAAGATTTTTTTGTTAACAACTTGTACATTTATCCCCGTATTTTCATATTTCATTTATATTGAACCTAACATTATCGCAAGAATTTATATTGCTTACGCTTACTCGTTTGTATTTATCTGCTTATCAGGTCATTGTGCTTTTTCTTTAAAATCCGACAAGCAAACTATTGGCAGCAAAATATATGGATTTATTTGTTTATTTATTGCCGCTGTGGTCATTGTTAGGCTATTAACTCTGGGGATTTTTGACGTAACAGTAAAACTATACGAACTGTCTATTAGCAACTTTTTTGGGCCATTTCTTGCCTATTTTGTTCCTAGTGCCATCACTTTAAGCGTATTTATTTTATGTTATGAAAAAAGAGAGCTAGACGTCAAAAAATTAGAGCTGACAGCGACTCAAGAAGTGAAATTAAAGAATAATATGTTAACCACATTAAGTCATGAGCTAAGAACCCCTTTAAACGGTATAGTGGGCTTAGCCCAATTGATGAAACCCAAAGTTAACGATAAGTCCTTAATTGATGATCTTAATACGATAATTAAGTCAGGCAATAATTTGGCCACATTAAGCACTAACATTTTAGAGTATGCGGTCTCGGAAAGTAAAAATATCCACTTAAAACCCGCCAATATCAATGTCATGAGCCTTATTAGCGAATTAAGTCACTTGCTCACCCCTATGGCAAAAAACAAAGACTTAACATTAAACATAACTGCACCGAGCGACTTTCCTGAGTCTTTACTCATTGACGCAGATAAACTACACAGCATACTGATTAACCTTGTTGATAATGCCATCAAGTACACAGATGAAGGCACGATTACAATCCACGCCCATTATCAAAAACAAATAAACGCCCAATATCTAATTACTTTATCTGTGAGTGATACTGGCAGCGGTATGAGTGAGGAAGAGCAAAGTTCTCTGTTGTTGCCTTTTGCCCGTGCTGAGCAAGTACTTTCAAAACAACAAGGTTCAGGCGTAGGATTGGCGTTAACCACAAAACTATTACAGGCTATGGATAGCACCTTAGAAGTCAGCAGCCAATTACATGTAGGAACTAAAATGGCGTTTTCCATTTTATGTGACAAAGGGGCACCCAATCCCATTACTAAACAGCCAGCCAATGCATTGTTGCAAGCATTAAATATTTTATTAGTAGAGGACGGGCAATTAAATATAGATGTCGTAACAGCAATGTTAGTCAAAAATCAACATTCTGTGCATTGTGCAACAACAGGGCAGCAAGCCATCGCTATGTGTATTAATACTCAATTTGATCTCATACTACTGGACATGCAATTGCCTGATTGTCATGGTACTGAGGTATTATCAGAAATTAGAAGCCAAGGATGGAATATCAATACACCTGTCATTGTTTTAACTGCAGCGGTAACACCAAAAGATAAAGCCATTTATAATCAATTACCCGTTTCCAGCGTGGTCGAAAAGCCTATCATGGAAGACACGCTTGCCTTGGCCATAAGCGCCAGTCAGTCACAGACCTTTAATATTGCTGAATCAACAGGGACATCTGCAAAACCCGTGATTTTTGATTGTGGTCCGTTCATATTTTTACAATCAAATTTGAGCAAACAGCAACTGAATCTAGAGATACAGAAACTACCAGAATACATAAGCACTTCACTGTCTACGATTTTGGAACTAGATGATGAAAAATTAATAGACAAACATCTGCATAAACTGACCAGTTATATAGGTCAGTTTGGTATGTTACAACTGGCAAAAGCAATACAGCAACTTGATGTCAGCTCGTTTGAAAGAAAACAATTTATTCTGAATAGCATAAATCCATTAGTTGATATTTCAATTACAAATCTAATGCATTATTTTGAGGTTCATAATGACTAAGCAGCCAGTATTTCACGTTACTTTGGTGGAAGATGACCCTTTATTACGTGTGTCTTTACGTAATTTTTTTGTGGGCCAAGGGTTTGTTGTTAATGACTTTGAAACGGCCGAGTCTGCATTCGAATTTATTCAAACAAACGATACAAACGTTTTAGTTTGCGACATTGTTTTACCTAAACAAAGTGGTTATCAACTATTCGAAAAATTAAGCTCAAAACCTCATTTAGGTAAGATTTTTATCTCTGGTAAATCAGAAGTTGAAGACCGTATAAAGGGGCTGAGATTAGGGGCTGACGATTATTTATGTAAGCCCATAGATCAAACCGAATTATTGTTAAGAACTAAAGCACTGTTAGCCCGACTTAATTATAATTCTCTAGACTGTAAAGAAGAATCGTCTGAACTGAAGCTATTAGATTTTTCCATCAACATTGAAACTAGGATGATTACTGGCACATTATCAGAGATTGAATTGGGTATAGTTGAATTCGACTTATTGGCATATTTAATCGCTCATCATGGTAAAATTTGCAACCGAAAGAATATAAGTAATATTTTGCCGCCCAATGAACGGGACATAGAGGGGCGCAGTTTAGACAATTTAGTGGCTAGAGTTAGAAAAAAACTGGCTGTAATTGGCAGCAATAGTAATCATATAGTGACTTTTCGAAGCAAAGGCTACATGTTAAAAATGTCTATTCACTAAATCACATTGTTTTGATCTTCTAAATACAGCTAACGCAGATACTCATCCAAGGCAGCAAACATTAGATCGCATCTTGTTCAGTATTAAACACCACTCTTGTAACTTTTTGTTCTTCCCTTCTAGCCTTCAATGCCAACATACAAGGGGTCAGTACTAAGGTTAGAACAGTAGCAAATGCTAAGCCACCAGCCACAGCAGTAGCAAGTTGCGACCACCACTCTGTTGATGGGCCACCGATATCCACATTGCGGCCAATAAAATCGATATTGATCTCTGCCACCATAGGTAACAAACCTAAAATGGTGGTGACAGTGGTCATTAATACCGGGCGCAAGCGCTGGGCACCGGTACGTAAAATGGCTTCCATAGCAGGCACACCTTCTTTACGTAAAATATTGTAAGTGTCGATAAGCACAATATTGTTATTCACCACTATGCCCGCTAAAGCAATCACACCTATACCAGACATCACTATGCCGAAAGGTTTTTGGAAAATAAGTAAACCCAGGAACACACCTACAGTAGAAAATAATACTGCGCTTAAAATTAAAAATGCCTGATAAAAGCTATTAAACTGGGTGACCAGAATAATTGCCATCACAAACAGTGCAATTAAAAATGCTTTTTCTAAGAACTGGGTCGACTCATCTTGTTCTGCATTTTGCCCTTTTACTGTTAGGTTTACCCGAGGATCTAACCCCAGTGTCGGTAACAGTTCCTGCAATTTAGGGAGTTCAATACTTAATAACTCTCCGGGTACCATGTTTGCTTGCACTGTGATCACCCTTTGGCTATCGATATGCCTAATAAGGTCAGTTTTAGGTTTAGCGGTACGCTCTACAAAATTGGAGATGGGCACCATGCCCCCAGCGGTTTTCATCCTAAGCTCATCAAGTTTGCCAATAAACCTAGATTCAAGGGGATAACGCACCCGAATATCCAACTCATCATCCACATCATCAGGACGGTACTCGCCAATTTTCAAACCATTAGTGAGAAATTGTACTGTGCTGCCCACTAGCGTGGCATCGGCACCAAAACGCGCGGCATCGGCTCGATTGACTTTGAGTTGCCATTCAATTCCAGGTTTAGAGGCGGTATCACTGATAGACGTAAACTTATCGTTATTATCTAACACCGTACGAATTTTGTGGGCTGCCTCATCTAACAATTCAGGAAATCGAGATGACAACTGGATCTGTAAATCTTTACCTGATTGCGGGCCACCTTGATCAGGAGAAATTTCAATATCCATTCCTGCCATACCCTTTAAGCGAGTTTGGACTTCTTTAAGCACTTCATCTGAATGAGGGCGTATATGCCAATCAACCAAATTCAGTCGCAAATACCCTATTTGGTCTTGACCTCCGGTACGTACATACAAAGTTTCAATGGCTGGCATATCAAGTAGACGATCCTCAACTTTACGCACCACTTGATCTTTTTCATATATCGACAAATCACCGGCACTGCGCACTGTGACATTGATACCACGCACATCAACATTAGGAAAAAACTGGGTACCTAAACCTGATAACCCATAAGCAGTGAAAGATAAAAAGGCCACCACTATGGCAGCTAATAATATTTTCCACGGATGTTGAATAGCTGTCGCGAGAACACGGATATATTTGCCCGTAAAACCTTGTAAGTTTTTGATATCACCATTTTCAGCTTCATGTAATTGCTGTTTGTCGAACTCAGAAACATGTCTAGGCTTGCCAAAAACACCACCTAACACAGGTACAAAAATGAGCGCCATTAGTAAAGATGCGGACAACACAGCAATCAGGGTAAAGGGTAAATATTTCATAAATTCACCCATCATGCCCGGCCAGAACATCAAAGGTGCAAAAGCCGCTAAGGTGGTGGCAGTAGAAGCAATAATAGGCCAAGCCATACGTTGTGCGGCTTTGCTGTAGGCCACTTTTTTATCCATGCCTTCACTCATACAGCGGTCGGCATATTCGGTCACTACTATGGCGCCATCTACCAACATACCCACAGCCATAATGAGTGAAAATAGCACTACTGTATTTAAGGTGTAACCAAACAAAGAAATAATGAGAATTCCCGTCAGGAAAGATCCGGGGATAGATACACCCACTAAAAATGCGGTGCGTAGGCCTAAAATAGCCACAATTACAATTGCCACTAAAATGACGGCGCTGGATACGTTATTTTGCAGATCATTTAGCATCATGTTGACGTCAATGGTTTGATCGCCTGTGTAACTGACATTAATGCTGGCTGGCCAAATGCTTGACTCTTGAGCGGCTGTGACTAGGGTTTTTACGTTAGCAACGGTTTCCAGCATATTTTCACCGGGGCGTTTTTTCACTTCGAGTGAAACAGATGATTCACCGTTTAAGCGTGCAAAACTACTAGGATCTTTGTAAGAACGCCTAACTTGCGCCACATCTTGGAAGGTAATAACACTATCACCTTGTACTTTAACTGGCTGCTCCATGACATCTTTTACTGATTCAAAAATAGACGGCACCTTAACCGCAAAGCTACCTTTGCCATTATCCATAGTCCCAGCTGGAACAAGCCGGTTGTTGCGAGACAATAAATTAAGAATGTCTGTTTGATCGAGTCCATAAGACTCCATTAACAAAGGATCGACCACTATTTCTACTATATCCTCGCGGTCGCCGCCAATCTCCACTTCAAGTACTTCACTTATGCCTTCAAGTCGGTTTTTTAGCTCACGTGCCACTGTGACCAACGCTCTTTCTGAAACAGGTCCCGATAACACCACAGTCACCGCAGCTTGTTGCCCTGCCATGGTCACTTCATGAATAGTGGGTTCCTCAGTTTCTGATGGCAATTTTGCTCTGGCGACTGTGACTTTGTCTCGCACATCAGCAAGGGCTGCGTCAGAATCAAGACCGGCTATAAATTCCAAGGTGATACTGGCAAAACCTTCACCAGCAGTCGCCCGCATCTCCTTAACACCATCAATAGATCGCAACTCGCGCTCCATGGGTTTAACTAACATACGCTCAGAATCTTCTGGGGAAATACCGTCGTGTACTATAGATACATAGATCACTGGGATAGGCACGTCTGGGTTAGACTCTTTGGGGATATTCGAATAAGTCACCACACCCGAAACCAGTAACAATACAAATACCATCAACACAGTACGGCTGTGGCTTAAAGCGCCATAAATTAGATTATTCATTAGTTAGCCTTAGAAGAAAGACTATTTGAGAAATTGCCGCTTGCATCAATGCGCTCTACCTCAACCTTGTCACCGTCTCGCACAAAACCATGACCTAGGGTAATAATGTCAGCTTGTTGGCCCATGCCAGACAACCACACTCCTTGGCTGTCACTTTTTACAATATCGATAGGCACAAACTTCACATGTTCATTTACAACAATTTTAACGCCCAAATTGCCCTCTTCGTCCAAAGCCATCACCGCTGGTGAAATACGCATGGCCCAAGTTGTTTCTAGGGGTAAGGCTAACTCAGTGCTCATGCCAGCCATTTGAGTAAAATCAGGATTAGGCACTTCCACTTCAATTTTGAAGGTGTTGGTGCCAAGTTCGGAAATACTGGAGATGTAACGAATTTTACCTTGTAACACATCGCCAGACACCATACGACTAGTCGCTTTCTGACCGGCTTTAAGATCTTGAACATTGATCTCTGTTACATTGGCACTGATCACTAAAGGGTCTAAATCGACTAAGATGGCAACATTATCTCCATCCTTAAGAAAGTCACCCACTTCGGCAAATCGTTGGTTTATGATGCCATCAAAAGGTGCGGTGATTTCTGACCTAGATACGGCTAATTCATAGGACACCACATCTGCTTTAGCCATCTCTAAATTAGCGCTAGCTTGAGCCAAGGCGGTTTGCGATTGATAACCTTGCTTTCCTAGAGATTCTGCCCCCTTAAGCTCTACTTCACGTTGTTTGAAGATGGCTTTTGCAGACTGTAAACGGCTAACGTATTCACTTTTTTCAAGGCTTATAATTTTTTGGCCCTTACTGACACGATCACCTTCTTGCGCATGCACTTCTTTAACTAAGCCTTTTACTTCGGTGCGTAAGGTGGCGATCCGATCAGGTTCGGTCCTTCCGTACAAGCTTATTTCACGAGTAACTTCATCAGCAGCAATATGCTCTACCGTGACTTTAACCAATGGTATTTCGGTACTTTTAGATTTTGCGGAGTCATCTTCGTTTTCCTCTTTCAGCATACCTGAGGCAACCCATAAACAAAGAGCAATAAAGATAATCAACGCAATCCATGCTGGTTGCTGTCTAAGTTTGTTGAGGGTAAACGCCATGATTAATCCGCGATAATTTAAGTTCGCACAATTTACACTTTTTTTGCAGCAATATCATGGCGAAAATCAGTAATTAGGCAGGGAAAATGTTACTAAATGCTTAGGTTGTTACAATACACCATTAAAGTGAAAGGATTAAAATTGAACCTAAATGACTACTGCTCTAGCTGATAAATAGCGTCAGTTATTGATTCCATTTTATCAACCAACACTGCTTGGGCATCGTAGAGACCTTGATTATAATAAATGGCCCCCATTTCTTTAGAAATAAAATCTAAAAGAAAGTCAGCGTCAAATTGGCCTAACTCTATATCCAATTCTTTGCTCATGTATTTTTGTAACTTTTGAATAAGTTGTTCTTTTTGCTGTGCAGGAAATTCAATTTTTGACAAAACTTGCTCCTTAGTAATTTAAATTCAGGTTGAAGAAAGAAAAATCTACATTCGTATTCAATATTTATTACACAGAATTATTGGTGACAACAACAATCAAGGCATCTGATGTAAACAAGCATCAATATTTGGAAAATATCTTTGATTATGAAAGTTGACGTGGTGATAGTACAGTTTAATAATAAGCAAATAAAAATCAGATTATCAGGCACTTAGTGAATTAATGATGATACATCTGGCCATTATAGTAACCTAGTATAACCGTGTATTCGAGGTTACCTATACTTACAATCACAAGGATATCAGCTTGTTAATGCCATTATTCTTTTTACTGACTAGTGCATTTAATGTACCTCCAGTTGAGGTAACAGAACATTTCACTTCTATTCCCCTGAGTTATCAAGTTCAAGTGTTACAAACCGAGCAGGATATAAGCTTTCAAGAAGCGCTTTCAGCTGCCGAAAAGGGATTATTTTCGACACCTTCTGTTGGTTTGGTTTTCCCCGGTGGCCCTCATTATTATTGGGCACAATTTAATGTTAAAAATCAGACCACTGTCACTAAAAGTATTTTTATCGAGGTACGCAACGCCCATCTTAATCATCTTGAGGTTTTTGAATACACTGGTAATGGTTTTGACTATGCCAGCCTAGGTAAAACTGGGGATTATCTGAATTTCGACAGTAGACCAATAAATTATCGTTTTTTTGCATTTGAAACTAAATTGATGCCCGGCGAAATGCGCTCATTTTTGCTGCATACGGATAAATTTAATGAATCGATAAAGTTTCCTATTGCCATACATACGGGTGAAGGTTTTTTTAGTACCCTTAGCAATGAGTCTGCTTTATTGGGGGGATACTTTGGCATTTATAGCTTAGTAGTATTGCTGCTGTTAATAATAGTTCTCAGTAAACCTTCCCTACTAAATATTTCACTATTGTTCTATGTGGTAGGCTTTTCGCTATTAGCCTACAGCAATTCAGGAATGGGCTTTCAACATTCGTGGCCAAACATGGCTGTTTTCAATAGTCTTTCTCGATCCATCTTTGCTTCGATTGCCAGTGTATCTTTAATGTTTTTTGCTTACGCCAGCCTTGATTTAAACAAAAAACGACATTCCACTATTTCAACTTTTCACCGCATTTTCACCTTGTATGTGTTTTTAAATGCTTTGTTGTTCATTGCTTATTACTTTTTAGTTTGGTTACAAAGCCCCTATCTTACGCACTTTAACGTATTGGTTTTACAGTTACCTATGGGAGCACAATTTTTCTATTTAATGTTGCTGTCAATTTATTTAACAATGACACAACGCAAAATAAATCACCTACTTTTCTTATTGGCTATCAGTGGGGTTGCACTTGCATCGTTAGTATTCTTTTTTGAACAGATTGGTGAACCCATAATTGACTTTGCCCAAGAACAAATAATGCTGGGCGCACTGGTGTTTGACTTTGCTATATTGTCGAGTTTAGTGGGTATTGAATTTTATCAAATACGCAGCCGCAATAGATCTTTAGCTGACTCATTAAATAAAGCCATAGTAGAAGGTGCAGAAAATTTTCTAGAAGGTCAGCATATTGAAAGAAGTCGCCTAGCTCAGCAAGTTCATGATGGTGCAGGTGTAAAGTTATCAGCCTTACAAATGCAACTCTCGGTGCTCGCCACTCAAGATAAGCAACAACAACAAAAGTTAATTCAAACAGTCAGTACAATAGCCGAAGACATTCGCAACTACGCACATAATTTAAGTCCAATAATACTTGAAAAATACGGTTTTATTGATGCTATTGAAGAGGTGGTTGACTCGCTCAATATCGAACAAAAAGCCCTAAAAATTATTTTTGAGCATGACCAGAGTACCGTTCATAAAAAAAATGTAGAGCGGGAATTATATTTCATTTGTCTTGAACTGATCAACAATGCTCTGAAACATTCTGAAGGTACAGAAGTGCTGATACAATTTACCACTACAAGCACTGAATGGTGTTTGCAAGTAAAGGACAATGGGGAAGGTTATGACGCTATGATGGGAAAAAATTCAGGTATAGGATTACAAGGGATCCACTGGCGATTACAGCTATTGAATAGCCAGATGTTGACATATTACAAACAAGGCATACAAATTCATCAGATTAAAATTCCATACTTTTCTGATGTAAAAGCTTGATCAGTCCATTGTTGCTGCGTACATCTAGTTTTTTGAAAATATTCTTTTTGTGAGTTCTAACGGTGTTGTAACTGATGAATAATATATCGGCAATTTCTTGATCGCTATTTCCATCCTGCACCAAAGATATAATTTGATTTTCTCGTTGGGATACTCCCTCTAGTGTATTAACTCTAAGCACATGATCTATATTACTTTTATAGTCAGCGGTGACTTCCTGTGGAAAATCGATTCCTCCAGCCAAAATTTTATTAACTACCCCACAGAATTCCTGCTGGCCGGTATTTTTAACTAAATAACCTAGTGCACCCGCTTCTTTAGCCTTATTTATAAATTTTTTGTTGCCATAAGACGTAAAAACAAGAATTTTGGTCTGAGGTGATAATTCTAAAAAACAACTCATATGATCAAGTGAATTGGTTCCATTTATATTCAAATCTAAGACTAACAAATCAAAATATTCACGGCTTAATAGCTCTCCTATTTGCTCAATAGAAGCAGCGTATTGTAGCTCAGTCACTGATATTGTATTTTCCAACATCGACTGAATCCCATCAAATATCACCTTATGATCATCTCCTACCAATATTCTCAAATCACCCATCCCCCCCAAAACTCCATTTTATTACTTTATGACCCAGCATGACAGCTAGATAGCCAAACTGAAAATACCGCAATTTGCGTATTTCGCAAACTTACCAATTAGATAACACTTCTATTCCACTATGAATATTTAAAGCAAGAGGTTCGTTTTAAGCCCGCCAAAAGATAAAAAATATTCAACATTAGTTGCACTGACTAAATTAATTTGAACACTTACGGAGAAAATTACAATGAAACACATATCCTCACGCACGTTTTTACTGCGTAATATGTTGCTCGGTAGCCTATTACTTGGTTGTGGCAGTGATTCTGATCCTGAACCGACACCTACTGATAACACTACTAATAGCGCACCGGCTGTCTCTATTACAGGTGAAAACACCGTTCAGGAAGGACAAGTATTAACCCTTACTGCAAACGCGTCGGATGCCGATGGCAGTATTAGCAGCGTAAAATGGTCAACCACCTCAAGCGATATTTCACTCACTGGAGATGATACTACGTCGGTGAGTTTTACGGCACCTGATACAGATAGCGATGTTAGCCTGACACTTGATGTACTTATTACCGATAATGACGGTGCAACCGCGACTCAAAGTGTCACGATTACCATTACCCCTATAGAATCGTTACTGACTATTACAGGCTCAGTTACCGATGGCATTGATGTAGAAGTGACTATTGGTGAACAAGTATTTTCATCGCTGGTAGACGAAAATGGAACGTATTCGATAGCGATTATGATTGATGAATCATTAAAAAGTCACCTAGCACTGCTATCAGTGCTAGGTGATAGCAGTATCAATCCAGAAGTCGAATTTGTCTCTCAACTTGGCTCACTTGCCAGCTTAATCGAACAAGCAGACAGCGACAACATTTTAACCGAAGACGAAAATTTCGGGGTAAACATAACCAATGTCACAACTGCAGAGTACGCATTGTTGACTAGTGATGGTACGACTTTTATAACAGATGCAGAATTAACTTCAGCCCTTAGTGGAATTGATAACGAACAGAAAAACACCTTAGCGGCGTTAATCGACATTATTCTTACAGATAATGATTTTAGTCTACCCAGCGGCGTATCCACGACATTAGATTTAGTAAGTGACAACGCAACAGCCAGCACGTTTGAGCAAGATGTTATAACACAAAGCCCTACCCTTATTGCCGAAACCATTAGCTCGATAATTAATGACAACAGCCTAACAAGTGAGTCGGATATTGTTGGTACATGGAAAATTGGTAGTGATGTACTCACGTTTACACGTTCAGGGCATTATGTACATATTACAACTGAAGCCGAAGAAGGTGGTGATGGAAAGATTGGTTATGAAATAGGTACTTATTCATGGGATCAATCTACAGGCGTTTTGAACTATATGACCGCAGAAGATTCAAATGGCGACTCTGGTTTACATGATGAATTTGAAGAACCACTTGATACACAAGCAGTGCTTAGTTCCACATTGACTGCTACTGAAAATACATTAGCGATTAATGATGGCAGTGATACGTTCAACGCGCCACACCTAACTAGTGATAGCAATCCAATAGTAGGCGGTTTTTATCTAGATTATACAAATTTCAGCAATGACTTATCAATGCAAATTACGCTCGATGACAATAAGACGATTTGGCTAACCAGCTGGAATGGTGAGCTACCTGCTGGGATTAGTTATTTGTATATCATGCAAGATTACAGTTATGACGCAGAGACTAGATTACGTATCGTACATTCACAAAATGTATATGTTGATGGAATTATAGTGCAGCAAACAACTGAAGAGGTCGGCCGAGCATTGACCAATGTGCAAGGTGATGTACTGTCGTCGATTGATGAAAATGGTGTTCGTTTTATTAAAAATAGTTATACCACTACCGACCAAGATTATTTAAACACTGATGATGTGATAGGTGATTTCGACGGTATTAACGGCGAGGATAGTTTTAGCGTCACCTTTAACGCTGACGGCACCGCTCTGGCTAATGGCGAAGTAGTTTTGCAATGGGAAGTAACATATGGTCAATTACTTCTTATTTCAGAGAGTTTTACCCAAATTTGGTCACCTACTACACTGGCTAGTGATATTTGGCAGTTTAATATTACTGAATATACCGCAGAAGGAGACTTTGATCGCAGCAATGTTGGCTCTCTTACAAAAAGCCAGTAATACATATACCCAAAGCCATTGGAGTGGCAGCTAGGCGGCAATCGAACTCAGCCCCATGAGCTTAGGCGTACTAAGTGATTGGGGTGAGTGAGAGCAGCCAACAACGCTGCAACTTCAAGGGAGACGGGTATATTTAACCCAGCATATCTTTTACGGACGCACCGCTAGCATAATGTTGTTGACTGACTCTAAGGCTAGTTTTCATATAGAGTTCGTCAATCTCATCGGCTGGCATAAATTTATCGCTGAATCCCGGCATAGCAGGGTCAATATGCAACCTAGCACTGTTGATGAAATGTGCAATCAACTCCTTCACATTGTCAGTACCCATTGCTATACGCATAGTCGTCAGATAGATACCACTCTTGGCTTGCGCCTCAGGGTCTAACTCACTGTGAGAAGTTAATGCTGGGCATAAAACAATAGTATTGTGCTGACCAATGCTCACCTGATGGCTAAAAGCCGGTTCAAGAGCATCAAAAAAGCGCACGAAGGTATCGCGACTAATATCAGTGCCTTGCATGTCCACAGTAAATAGAGCACATGGCCAACCGTGGCGCATTTGCCCCTCTCTTAATGCTGCGTTGGGGTGACCTTCTATCGCATGACAATTAACGTTAAAGCTTTTATGAGAAGCTAAAAATTGACTAAATACAAAAGTATTGATCACCTTTTGCATAATGCGCATTTCGAGGGTTTTCATACCGGTTAATACATCAAAGGCTTTTTCAGAGTCTAAAAAAGCGCCCTTAATGTAATACACATCCCAGAACATGGTTTTTGACCAATCATAACCATTTACACAATCGCCTTTACCTTGGAACATGCGATAGGCTTCGCCAATCACCACTCCTGCCGTGGTTGCACCGCTACCACAAATGTCTTTGGTGTAACTATGCATCACATAATCTGGGCGTTCTTCTTTATCATCACGTTGTAATGGTTGATGTAAAATGGGGGTGGCGAGTGTGGCATCTAACATCACGACATGGCCAGATGCATGAGCAATTTTGCTGATCCCAGCCACATCAAGCACATAACCATGAGGGTTACAGGGAGACTCCATATACACATGCAAAGCGTTCCCCCCATCGAGACGTTTAGAATGTTTAGTTTTGGTTTGTTGCATAAAACTAGAAAATTCTTCGGCTGAATATCCATCAAACCACTCAAGTTGAACATTTAAACGGTTTTCACGAGCAAAAAAGTCGTGTAATAGTTGATACACTCCGCCGTATACATTACGGGATACAATTAACACATCACCATGGCTTAAAACATTAGATAACAGCGCATCAATAGCAGCCATACCCGAGTTAAAGTTCCATGCGAGATAATCTGCAGCATAAGGTCCGGCTTCTAAGTCCACTATGGCATTGGCTAATGAAATATTAGTTGGATTGAGTAAGCGCGAATAAATCTGATGAGTTGATTCTTTGCCTTGAAAGGCATCATCTACCCATTCTGTACAGGCATACACATAGGTAGCAGTTCTGACAACTACTGGAGTGGCTGAAAACAACGCAGTGACATTGTCGAACAATGGATAATGGCTTTTACTCACTTGAGAGCCAGATTGTTTACTTAAACTTTGATAAGTCGCGCGAAAAGGGTTTTGCAAGGTGTCGAGGATTTTGGCAATTTGAAAAGACAAAAACTTTTTTGCATTAAAATAGGCGACTTTATTTTCTTTACTCAAACCTTCAAGGGTATCGCTGGTGATCTTCCAAAGTTGTTGCATATTGGCTTGGGTGTAATACAAATGCTGGGCCGTATTAAACAAAGCTTGCCCATACTCGCTATTTTTGTCGATACCAAAATGCGCCAATTGTTCGTCTGTTAGCTCATCAATTGTAGTAGCCTGTGTGGTGTTTCTTTTTGGCGATAATATTTTTGCTTGGTCAGTTATATTGGTAGCACTCATGTTAACGTCTCTGTGGATTATGGAATTGACAACTCAAGAGTAAACCGAATTTAATTCAAAAATAAGACATAAATGACAAATATAATTTTAAAAACACCCAAAACAAGTAATTTAATCTTTACATGGTAACTATTTAATCTATGCATAACTTAGCTATTTTGAGTCGTGATACCACGCTCTACATGACATTGCTTGAAGAGGCGCAGTTGCCATTTCTAGCGCTAATATTGGCAGACAACAAACTTCCCGAGTCCTTTGATTATTCACAGGTAGACATATTATTTGGTGATCCGGATTTAACCGCGCAAGTAGTTAACCGCTGCAGCAACCTAAAATGGCTGCAATCTACTTGGGCTGGCAACGCGGCCCTTTTTGCCTTAGATAAAAATAACTATCAACTCTGTGGCGTAAAAGGTGTATTTCAACAAGCGATGCAAGAATATGTATTTGCTTACCTGCTATATTTTTCCCGTAATTTGGCTGGATTTAATCAGGCACAGAAACACAAAATATGGGCAGCGCCGACTTATCAGTCATTAGCAGGTAAAACCTTAGGAATAATGGGAGTCGGGGATATAGGTCAAGCAGTAGCGAAGATGGCTAAACAATTTTCAATGAAAACACGTGGCTATACTAGAACCACTAATAACTGCGAATATATTGATCAATATTACACTTATGACGACACACAAGCGTTTGCAGCTGGATTGGATTATTTGGTATGCCTATTACCACAAAGCAGCGAAACGACCGGACTTATCGACCAAAAGTTTTTATCTTATTTGCCGCAACACTGCGTATTGATCAATGCGGGGCGAGGTACAACAATAGTGGACAACGCCTTAATCGATGCAATAAAAAATCAGGCACTACAAGCGGCAGTGTTAGATGTATTTGAGCATGAGCCATTGCCTGAGCATCACCCATATTGGCAGTTAGACAATATCTACGTTACCCAGCACACAGCTGCAGAATCATTACCAGAAGACATTTTCCCCATATTCAGCGAAAATTATCGTAGATATATCAATGGATTAACCCTTCAACACCTTTTAGATTTTAACAAAGGCTATTAAGGGAAATCCTTCAGGTGACCATTTTAATGGGTATTACCGAGTACAAACCCAATAAATTCGATTTGAATGGCTAGGCAGAGTTGATATTTTTCTGGCGCAACTAGTCCAATAACGAACCAGAAAAATGACGCATTTCATTCGGTAATGCTGGGTTAGTTAAGGTAAATATTTTCCTATCCCGTAAATTGAAGCGTTGCACCACATCACCATGATGATGCTCAAAAAGCGTATCAAACTCCCCACTAGCTTTTATCTCGTTGAGTCCTTTTTTCACACGTAGAGCCAAACTAGGTTTATTCGGTGTGACATAAAACACTAAAGGAAATGGATAATAAAGCATCAAAGATGGCTCAATGCTAATACCACCTATAGGCACTGCATTATGATTAAATATCTCTTCGATTTCATTCACACCCAAAGCGACATAGTCGAAAGTAGCATTTTTTAATAGCAAAAATAAATCGTCTAAGCTTCCCTGTTCATTAACCTTGTATTGATTATGCCGAAATAAGTCCGCATCAGCCCAAGTTTCAGGAATGCCAATTGATAACGATTGGAGCTGTTGGGGTTTGTTGATTTGAGCGAACTTTGCTAATGATCCGTCTGTCACCAAAAGTAAGCGGTAACCTAACAATCCTTTGGTGAGTGGTTCAGGGATCACCAATTTTTGTTTGTCTTCAAATTTTACATTTCCAGCCACTGTCACCAAAATATCGGCACCATTAGCAAAGATATTGGCTTCATCATCGGCACTAGGGTAATCAGTGTTATCGACTCGTACGTCCACAGCTCCATATTCTTGATTAGTCACATTTAGACAGGCTTCAAGTAAAGCTAATTCGTAATTCTGCCTTGCTGGAGACTTATTACCATTCCAAAAATTTACCTGTTGCATCCGCTTAGTCCTAACAATGACCCGATTGGCCGATTTACACTTTGATTCTGCGCTCAATGCGACAATATGTAGAATACAATTTATTTAGCCATCTAACTTAGTCATTTATGGACACAATATGAAATCACATGTTTTTATGACCTCTCGTTTATTTTCTTCATTATTATTTTTGGCTCTAAGCAGTCCATTACTAGCTTGTAATAGCTCGACTCAATCCCCTGCCGTTGTAAAAGTAGTCAAACTAGATAATCAATATTCCCTAACCGTAAATGGTCAACCCTTTAATGTAAAAGGGGTTGGGTTGGGCTACAAAAACAATGAAACAGTCCTAGCCTTAAAAGAAGCGGGAGGTAATAGCTTTCGAACTTGGGACTTAGACCATATAGAGCAAGAATTAGCCATAGCAGAAAAACTCGGACTGATGATGGCAGTAGGCATAAAGACAGGTAAAGAGTTATTAGGCTTTGATTACAACGACGAAGCAGCCGTAGCAGCGCAATTTGAACGTGTTACTGCTGCCATCGAAAAATACAAAAATCATCCTAATGTACTGATGTGGGTGATTAACAATGAACCTAATTTATTGTTTGACGAAGCAGGCGAGTTAAAACAAGTCAACACTAAGGTTTATGAAGCTATGGGTGACATCATTG
The DNA here is from genome assembly GCF_000314995.1 of Paraglaciecola arctica BSs20135. Lineage (GTDB taxonomy): Bacteria > Pseudomonadota > Gammaproteobacteria > Enterobacterales > Alteromonadaceae > Paraglaciecola > Paraglaciecola arctica. Next base: position 31,181 of record NZ_BAEO01000070.1, read on the forward strand.
ATTATATTCATAAAAATGATCCCAACCACCCTGTTACTTTTAGTCTTGCCGGTGCTAGGCCAAACGATATCGCCCAAGTAATAAAATACGCACCCAATATCGATATTTTGTCCGTGCAAAATTATGGAGATTTAGTTGGGTTACCCGCAAGCATCGCCGAAAGTAACCTAGACAAACCTTACATGGTGACCGAGTTTGGTCCTATGGGACATTGGGAGTTACCCACCACTGAATGGGATCGCGAAATTGAAGAGCCCAGTGCAGTTAAAGCGGCAGGTATGGCCAAACGTATGCAAGATGTCATCCTTGACGATAAAACCGGTAAAATCATCGGTTCCTTTGCGTTTTTCTGGGGCCAGAAACAAGAACGCACCCCTACCTGGTATGGCATGTTTAACGAATCGGGTGAACAAACAGCCCGCATAGACGAACTGACTCGGATGTGGACAGGACAGTACCCAGCTAACCGTGCGCCATTGTCCAAAGCTATCACGATCAATAATAAACAAGCCGTTGAAAATGTGCGTTTGCAAGCCGGACAACCTGCCGTAGTCAAAGTACAAGTATCAGATCCAGATGGCGACCTATTAACTCATGAATGGGTGTTGATGAAAGAAGTGGAGACTCGCAGTCAAGGGGGACATTTTGAAGCAAAACCGGCAGCCTTGGCATTACAAATACTCAAATCTGAGGTTCAAGCAGATTACGTTGAAATGACCTTTAACGCCCCTAATGAAATCGGCGAGTATCGTTTATTTAACTACGCCTACGACGGAAAAAACAAAGTAGGTAATGCAAATATTCCTTTTATGGTTGAGAATTAGCGACAACTAAAGACTAAAACAAAGCATTGCTTTAGTCTTTTCATTTTCATGCTAACCCTATATGGAGCATTCATGTCAGACCCCCTAGACAATATTGCGCAATTTACACCAGAACAACGCCTAAGCTACTTAGTAAAAGAATGTATCTTAAATAAACAAGTTTGGATCCTGACAGACCAAGACGGTTGCGTAATGCTCAATACCGAAGATGAAGATTGTACACCTGTATGGCCAAACGAGGATTTTGCTAAAGCATGGGCAACGGGTGATTGGTCTGAATGTGAGCCTAAGGCGATTGATTTAAAAACCTGGCATAGCCGCTGGACCCAAGGGTTAGAAGACGACGACGTGGCCATCGCAGTTTTCCCGAGCGAAAATGAAGAAGGGCTAGTGATTTCTGCACAAGAATTTGATTTTGAATTAAAGACAAAAGCGAGAAAATAAAGCATTTCTGGATTAATCGCCACTCGCTCTACCAATGATTATGAATAGAACTTCATCGAATTGACAGACTGCAATGAACATATTGCCAATATTCAACAATGAGTCCTTGAGTAACGGCAAAACTGAGAAAGCAGTCGGTAACATCCTCCCGTTTATCCCCCGTAATTCCCGCGAAGGCGGGAACCTCCAACAACATCTGTAGATTTCAATAAAGTATCTTATTTCCAAAATTAAAATTGATTGAAATACACTAATATAATACTGTTTTTAAACGATTTAAATTGGCTGCACGGTAAATGTTAGTGGGTTCCCTCCTCCGAGGGAATGACGTGTAATATCTTCAATATCTGCGTCGTCAGCGAGGTGTAATATCTTAAAAATCCTCACCGTCTGTTTACTGCTAATTGGGATCGTTCACTGAGCGGTTCGGCTATGACCGCTTTTGGCACA
>NZ_BAEO01000069.1 GCF_000314995.1 Paraglaciecola arctica BSs20135
GAGCCAACTGATACTGTATAAACGTTGGCGGTAAATCCCTACGGTTTCTTCTAAGGTGAAAAACTCACTTTTACTGAGTGTATCCCCTCTTTGGTACTTTTGACTCAACCAGTGTGCCTTGATACATTTGATGCCAGCGCCATATGACTTCATCCATTGACCAGCTCTCAGCCAAGTCTTTATCCACACAAACAACAACATGGGTATGATTACTCATCACTGCATAAGCACAAATATCAATAGAAAATACTGACCCAAGAAACAACAAACGTTTCTCGACCCAACCACGGCGATGTTCGTAACTTTGCCCCGTAAACTTATCCTCACCGCACAAAAAAGAATAACGAACACAACGGGAAATACAATGGTAATAAGGGGTATCGATTAAACTAATTTGATTTTTACGTGGCAGAGGCATAGCAGACCATCCGTGGTTGTTTGAGTATATTAAAGTTTAGAACAAAGCAGTATTTTTGCTACTTTTTAAGATGGGTGTCTAGCTAAGTTGCTTTTTAAGATGGGTGTCTAGCTAAGTTGACATCTCTGAGGTTCATTTTTTTGTTTTAAACAGACAGCTCAAAAAAACACCAAGAATAAAAAAGCACCCAATCATAGCTAAGTTTTGTCTAACTAAGTTGTTACTCATTGGTATAGATTTGGGTTAAGGTTTTTTGCCTTGACCTTGACGATTTCAACAGTCCGCGGCCCTCGTTGTGTTTGCCACTTAATACATTGCCCTTTACTTAACCCCAGTAACGCCGAACCTATGGGTGCAAACACAGAAATGCTATCTTCGAATAAATTAGTGTCTGTCGGTAAACATAAAGTTTTAGTAAACCTTCGCTGTGTATCTAAAATTTCAAAGGTGACCTGACTTCCAATAGCGACTACATTATGTGGTAGATCTTTACTGGAGACGATCGTCGCTCGGTCGAGTTCATTCTCAATGGCGAACATATAATCTGCAGGCAATTTAGAACGCTCAAGTTGATACTCAACCGCCGCTAAATCAGCACTTGAAATAATGATATGTGGTTGCATTTTCATAACCTCTCATATTGAATTCTAATAGAAAGCAGGGACTCAGCAGAGCCCCCTTAATGTAATAGACTATTTTGCTTAGTTCTACGTTCCCCTTTTATTTATTGATGAATGCACTTAGCATAAAAAAGTATCCATCCCCATTAACTGTTTTTACATCCTTTCTAGGAAAAATCCCCCCTTGGGCCTGCCCTCAACGTATCCATGATGAACATATTTCTAATTTTGTTTATTCTCACTGTAGTTATTCACTGAAATAAGCTGCCATTTAAGCACTCCATAAGGGGTGTTCACTTGTGCCAGGTCTCCGCATCGAAGCCCCAATAATGCTGCGCCAATTGCCGAAGTAAAAGACACAAGGCCTTTTAACGGGCTGGCTTTTTCTAGGTTAACTATCCATAACTCTAATGATTCTTCAGTAGCAATATTTTTTAATATAACTTTACTTCCAATTCGAACTCGATTCTCTAGACGCGAGGTTTGGTTAGCGCAAAACTCCAAGCGTCCCAACAACAAACACAGTTCAATGGGATCCATCAGTATCCGATACTCAGCTTTCAGAAGCATCGAATTTGAACGGCAAATTGAGGTTTTGCTAGACCTGAACAAATGCATAAGCACGGCGAATTCTCCAACCGGACTGATTTTTAAAATAAATGAATAAACACGGGGTATGCGCCGAGCGTAAGGACTACACTCGGCTTAAATTGGTAAGGTGGGTACGTAACTCTTTATAAATTTACTGCTGTTATTTTTTAACATTATTACCTCTTAGTCGATTCGAGATGATAGCTGTCCTAAATATAAAAGCAAGCCCATAAGAACAGTTTACTTTTAGTACAGCTACCTTTAGTACCAATAGATATAAAGAAGGATGTCTAGCTAAGTTCTTAGAAAAGCAGGCAAAAAAGTAACACTCACCACGAATTGCCTTGGTTTTACATAAAGATGATATAACAGGTCAAACCGGCATATTGAAAACCTGTAGAACTCAGCGGTAAGCAGATACCGATAACCTGATTAGGACAATAAGCGCGTTTTTACAACTAGGTCATAGTCTTAAGACTAATCAAAGACCGTATATATGACAGCAATCCTGTCCCTGTTATCAATATGAAAAACCTTGCAGTACGGGAGGAGACCATATATGAACACTGGTTATTTAGTACAAACCCATAAAGCATGGATGATGCCTGGTACATAAAAAAGCAAACACAAAAGTATATTTATAAGTAGATCTTTTCCTACGCCACTTTTCAGAAAAACCGCAATAGGTGGTAAAAATATAGCCAAAATAATAAGTATTAGTTTATTCATAATGTTTCTCTTTTATAGTTAGGAGCGTGTTGAGTTTTTATAATATCTGTAATTTCACTAAAGCGGAACAAGATCTGCTTAGCTTTATCGCTTTGCCTTGCGATGTTTTTTGACTCAACACTCCTTCTGTTTCTGAAGGCGCATACAAACTGAATCCTAACTTAGGCCGATCCCACTAGTTTAAGAAAAGACAAAATTTAGAGATAACGTCTTTCATTAAACGTCATAACCATTAGGATTATTCGACTGCCATCGCCAAGTATCTTCCATCATGTCATTAAGTGAACGCTTAGCTTGCCAATTGAGTTGACTACTGGCTTTTTGAGCATTGGCCCAAAATGCAGATAAATCACCTGAGCGTCTAGGAGATACATGATAAGGAATGGTTTTATGCACCGCTTTTTCAAACGCAGCAACTATTTTGAACACCGAAATCCCCTTGCCTGTGCCGAGGTTAAAGGCTTCAACGCCAGTAAAATCGCTATTAGCATTTAACCAATCTAGTGCTGCAACGTGCCCTTCTGCTAAATCCATAACGTGTAGATAATCCCGCTCACAACTGCCATCTTCAGTATCGTAATCGTCACCAAAAATACTTAACTTATCTCTTTTACCTACTGCGACTTGTGCCACAAATGGTAATAAATTATTTGGAATGCCTTTGGGATCTTCGCCGATTATGCCGCTTGGGTGGGCACCAATAGGATTAAAGTAACGCAGTGATACACCTCTAAATTTGTTATTCGCTAAGGCTTGATCTGCCATGATGCGCTCAACCATAACTTTGCTGGCGCCATAAGCACTCGATGGTGTGCCTAATTTCATGGTTTCTACATAAGGAATATCATTTTCTTCACCATACACAGTGGCAGATGAACTAAAGATAAAATTCTGAACTTGATGTTTTTGCATCACTTCCAATAAACAAACTGAACCGTGAACATTGTTTTGATAATAACTAAGTGGGATTTGAGCAGACTCACCCACTGCTTTTAATGCTGAAAAATGAATCACCGCATCTATTTTATGGTTATCAAAAACAGCATCTAGTTTAGTCGTATCACGGATATCACCCTCAACAAACTCGAGCTGTTTACCAGTGAGTTTTTGCACCCGTGTTAATGACTCTTCACTTGAGTTACAAAGGTTGTCATACACTATGACTTGATGATTGCTTTGCAACAAACATAATACAGTATGGGAGCCAATGTACCCTGCTCCACCTGTCACTAAGACTTTCATTTTATGACCTTTTTGTTATTAAACATCCATTTACCTAGAGTGATTTGGATTAACGATTAAACGCACCGTTTGTGGCAACACACACATACATATCTGCTTTTAATCCAGAATGCTGCTGGTAGCTAGCTACAATTTTTTGTTTAACTTGTGCAACCAAATTTTTTGGTGTTAAAGCAATAACACAACCACCAAAACCACCGCCAGTCATGCGAACACCACCTTTAGCGCCTAGCTCAGCAGCGATAATTTCAACTAGGTAGTCGATTTCAGGTGTTGACACTTCAAAGTCATCTCTTAAGGAATTATGGGACTGGGCCATTAATTCACTCATTTTTGCCATGTCGTTATTTTGCAGTGCAGTTAATGCGGATTCTGTACGAGTATTTTCAGTAATAACATGTTTGGCACGTTTAACGAGTTCGGCGTCTAATTCGTTTTCGGCACTTAGGAGCTGCTTTAAGGTAACGTCTCTCAATGCCTGCTTATTAAAATAACTGGCCACAGTTTCACACTGTTGACGACGGGTATTATATTCACTATCAACCAACCCACGTTTTACATTGGAGTTAACAATCAACAAGGCCATGTTTTCTGGAATAGGTGCATGTTGGAAAGTCAGGCTTCTACAGTCTAATAACATGGCATTATTTTCTTTACCAAGTGCTGAAATAAGCTGATCCATAATGCCGCAATTACAACCAACAAAGTTGTTTTCAGCTTGTTGTCCCATTAGTGCAGCTTGAATACCATCTAATTCAATTGCATTTAAACTAGCAAAGGTTTTCAATACTGCTATTTCAAAACTAGCAGATGAACTCAGTCCAGCACCTTGAGGAACGTTACCAGTAACCACTAGGTCAGCACCTGTGATACTTGGGTATGCTTTCATTAACGCCAGTAATGTACCGCCAATATAATTAACCCACATTTTATTTTCATCAAACTTAATGTCATCTATCGAAAATTCAACGCTTTCATTATTACAATCTACTGCTAATACACGAACAAGATTATCATCACGTTTTGTTGCTGCGATGTCAGTACCAAAGTTAATAGCTGCAGGTAATACAAATCCGTCGTTGTAGTCGGTATGATCACCAATTAAATTGACACGACCTGGACCATGAGTGATGAGTGCTGGTTTAGTACCAAAATGAGCTCTATACATTTCACTGACTAATTCAAACTGGCTCATTATTTTTGCTCCGTGATTTGTTCTTTATAATGTAATGAAGACGCATCTTTTAATCTTGTTGCTGCTTGTTCTGCGGTGAGATCACGTTGTGCCTCTGCCATCATTTCATAACCAACCATAAATTTACGTACTGTTGCAGAACGTAACAATGGTGGAAAAAAGCTTGCATGAAGTGTCCACTCTGAATGCGCTTCGCCATCATAAGGTGCGCCATGCCAGCCCATAGAATAAGGAAATGAGGTATTAAATAAGTTGTCATATCGAATAGTGATTTGCTGCAGAATATCTGCTAACGACACTTGTTGTTGTGACGTTAAGTCAGTCATACGCTGAATAGCAAAACGAGGTAATAACAAGGTTTCAAATGGCCATGCTGCCCAGTATGGAACAACCACAACCCAATCATCATTACTGACAACCACACGTTCTTGAGATCCTAATTCTCGTTTGGCGTAATCTTGTAAAAGGTTTGTACCATGCTCTGCTAAGTAGGCAGATTGCGCATTTTGTTTCTTTTCAACTAAAGTAGGTAGTTGTTGCTGAGCCCATATTTGTCCATGTGGGTGTGGATTTGAACACCCCATCACTGCACCTTTGTTTTCAAAAACTTGCACCCAGTTGTAAGTTTTACCTATCTCTTCACATTGGCTTTGCCAGGTTTTAACCACTTCGGTAATTTCTTCAACATTAAGTTGCGGTAAGGTTTTACTGTGATCCGGAGAAAAACATATCACGCGGCTTTCGCCCTGCTCTGTTGCCATTTTAAATAATGGATCATCAGTTGCGAAAACCGGTGTATCGGCTTTTAACGCGGCAAAGTCATTGGGAAATACAAAGGTATTTTTATATTCGTCGTTCACTTCACCGTTAATACGAGTATTTCCTGAGCATAAAAAGCATGTTTCATCATAGGCTGGCCTCTGATCTTCATCTAAGGTTTCAACTTGGCCTTGCCAAGGGCGTTTAGCACGGTGCGGAGACACTAATACCCATTCATTAATTAATGGATTATATCGACGGTGTGGATGTTCGGTCGGATCAAAAATTTCACTCATGGCTAGTTACCTACTTTGATATTTTCACTTAACATTTACACACAGGGTAAACGTTTACCCTCTTGACTGCAATAATAAATTTAAATTTAGATTAATTACTATTTTAACGCCTTAAAGCCTTTATTTAATGGACTGCACACAAATGTAAACGTTTAGACTTTAATTGCACATAGATACAAGATACTATAGTTATAAATATTCCTAATAAGTAAATAATGTCTACCATAAAAGATGTCGCGAGAGAGGCTGGAGTATCAATTGCTACAGTATCCCGGGTAGTAAATAACGGACCCAAGGTTGGCGAAAAAACCAAAGCTCGAGTGTTATCTATTATGGCGGAATTAGGTTACCGCCCTAACGAAAATGCCAGAGCACTTGTCACTCAAAAAAGTAAAACACTGGGCGTTGTTATCCCTGATTTATCCGATCCTTTCTTTGCATCACTTGCCAATGGTGTGGATAAAGTTGCCCGACAAAACAATATGCAGTTACTTCTGAGTACCGGTTTAATCACTGAAGAATCAGAACGCCAAGCAATTAGACTTTTATTGGAGCGTAGATGTGAATCTATTGTGGTTCACAGTAAAAAGTTGTCCGACGAAGAAATAATAGAGTTCGCAAACAAAGTGCCTGGGTTAGTTCTAATTGACCGATTTATTCAAAAAATCGCAGATAGATGTATTTGGTTAGATAATGAAGAAGGTGGCAAAATTGCCGCTAGGCATTTGATGTCTTTAGGCCACCAGCAATTAGCCTGTATTTCTAGCAAATATCAAATTGACGATCCTGCCCTAAGATTTAAAGGCTTTAAAAATGAACTTACCGAGTCAGGTTTATCTTTGTTAAATCAACATATTGTTGAAGATGAACCTAACTTACAAGGTGGCGAAATGGCTACCCAAAAGCTTCTTGCAAGCGATACTAAATTCGACGCTATATTTGTTTATAACGATGCAATGGCAATTGGTGCCATTTCCACATTAGAAGACAATGGCTTTAGAGTGCCACTAGATGTTTCAGTCATTGGATTTGATGATGTGTTGTTGTCTAGATACTCACGACCTAAGTTAACAACCTTGCATTATCCCATTGAAGAAATGGCTGAATTTGCTGCACAACTGGCGTTAGGAAATATTAAAGACGTTACTGCACAGCAAATTAGCAGCGGTTATAAATACATACCTAGGTTAGTGAAACGTGAATCAACCTCTCTCCACAGTTTTAGTAAATAATCACTTTACTAATGGCTACGCCGACAGAGCGATTAATGGCATTGGACAACCCAGAGCATCAGCAAAAGCGCGTAATAACTCGACTTCAATAGGTGCTATTTTCTGGTCACGTTCAATACTGGCGGCACAGGCCTTCAGTAGTTGCTGTTTGAGCAAAGGTCTGAGCTTTTCCAATTCTCGCAGGGCACGGTCCAAATCGGCAAGATGAATGGCATTTTTTGCCACTAATTGCAGCTTACCAATATCCAGGATCTGTACTGCGGCGCCAAAGGCTGCTTCAATATCACTTGGATCTTGCTGGCCAGCATAAGCCAGAACCGAGAGGATCAACTCTGTTTCCTGCTGCAACTGCTTGATATTGGAATAACTTGTTGTTGAGCGCTCTGGTTTCAAAAACTGCCCATCTAGATGGGTAAACAAAATATTCTGTAACGACCATTCCAACAGGTCGAGCCGCGAATCCATTGCAATTAAGCTGCTTAGATTATCCCTAAAGGCCAGATATTGATTGAGTGATAGTTGTTTCAACGCAGGTATAGCGATATCGATGAGTGGCAAACGAAATTTAGTTTCCAGACCCGTCAGCTTTGGCGCTAGTTTTTGGGTTAAAACAAATACATCTTGCTCGGCATTTAGCTTTAAATGCGACAGTTGTTTGTCCCGCACCACCTGCCCCAGATCTAATACCAATGAATACATAACCGCACGGGCTCCATAGGGCTCACGAGCCGCTTCCTTGATGGCTAATGGCAGTTCTGATAAAAGCGAACGAGCATGTTCAATTGTTTCTGCTTGTGGACTCCCTATTTGATTAATGGATTTAGCGACATGGGCTATGGCAGCTCCCGCAACTAGTGGGATGGTTGTGTTGACAATCTGTTGACCTGTTAACTTTTCTTTTTTGTTTTGCCTTTGCCCCAAGCTAGGCTCCTGAATTGAATCGATTTTGTCGGAGCTATCAAACTTACCGTCCCACTGGGGATCAATACGCAAAATGCGCTGCTTTAGCGGCGGGTGCGTTGCGGCTAGGCCTTGCATAAATCCTGAAACACCTTGAGCGAAAAAGGCATGACTGACTTCAGGTGCAGCGGGACTTTCGAGTTTTGAACCGAATTTGAGCCCACCGATCCGTTTTAATGCGCCCGCTATGCCGTCCTGGTTACGGGTAAACTGAACAGCCGAGGCATCGGCAAGGTATTCCCGTTGTCGGCTCACCGCAGCCTTGATCAAGCCGCCGAAAAAAGTGCCAGCAAAACCTATCGCCATCAGTCCAACACCGAGAGCTAATATTCCAGCGGCGTTTTTACCATTGCTGCGCCCTCGCCCCGAAAAAGACGAAGCATACAAAATATAATAGCCAGCAAGTCCAATTATCAAAATACCATTTAGCGCGCCGATCAAGCGAATATTGAGTCGCATGTCACCATTAAAAATATGGCTAAACTCATGGGCAATAACGCCTTGTAGCTGATCACGACTGAGGTGGTCGACTGTGCCCTGAGTTACGCCAATGACAGCATCTCGTGGCGAAAAACCAGCCGCAAAAGCATTGATCCCTGATTCTTTGGTAAGCAGATACACAGGTGGTGGTGGCGTGCCTGAGGCGATGGCCATTTCTTCTACCACGTTTAATAGTTTGCGCTGTTTGGGATCATTGGTGTTTTGTGGGATCAATTGCCCTCCCAACGCTTCCGCAACAACTTTGCCGCCGGTCGACAGCACCATTATTTTGTACAAACTGCCAGCCACAACCAAAATACCAACACCTACACTGACTGTGGTGAAAGTTTGCCAGTCCATTTGCTCGAGCAAACTCCCGCCATTTTGCAGTTGCTCGCTATTCAAAAAACCAAAGACCCCCATAACCAGTAAATTGGTCATAAGGATCAAACTGAGCAGCGCCAGCACAAATAGTAGCGCTAGAATGAAGGTGTTTTTACGCACCTTGTCTTGTGATTCAAAGAAATTCATTTTAAATACTGCTATAAAAAGTTATCACTAGAACGAAACTTTTGGCGCGGCTTGTATAGCTGCAGAGTCTGCGAATTCCAACAAGGTTGCATCCTGTCCATAACCAAATCGAGCGGCTACCAAAACGGGAGGAAACGATTGTTTGTAAGTGTTGTAGGCCATCACTTGGTCGTTAAAGGCCTGCCGAGAGAAAGAAACCTTGTTTTCAGTAGAGATTAATTCTTCACTTAGTTGCATCATATTCTGATTGGCCTTGAGATCAGGGTAAGCCTCCATCACCATATTCATATTCATCATGGCGCCAGCTAGTTTACCTTCGGCACCACTTAGCCCTTTGATGGCATCGGCGTCACCTGGAGCGGCTGCAGCAGCGGCCAACATATTTTGCGCCGCATTACGCGCCTGGATCACCGCCTCCAAGGTTTCACTTTCATGTTTCATATAACCCTTGGCAGTTTCGATAAGATTAGGTATCAGATCATAACGCCGCTTTAATTGCACCTCAATTTGGGCAAAAGCGTTTTGGTAGCGATTTTTCAACGCCACTAGTTTATTAAATATCCCGATCACGTAAAAAACGATCAGCGCAACAACAACCAAAATGACTATCAATGTAGTACTCATATTTCTCGCCTTTTTTGCTAACTATGGGATAGATACTATTAAATTATGTAAGCTCTGTAACAAGGCTACAGAAAACCTGCGACGCTTGCGACCAACCATATTGGCATTGGCGACACGCCGCTTCAAGAGCCATTTTCATTATTATCTCGATCGCGCCATAAAAGCTATCTATAACGGCACTTGAGGGGCAAAGCAGGATATTCTTTGTTGCTATTCGATACATTCCACAGCAAATATTTTTATTACAGTAAGTTTCAGATGATTATTCTACGACAACTTCTATTTCTAGAAGTAACCGGGGGCATTTTCTGGGCGCGTCATCACCCTCTCCCTAGAAGATATATACGATATTGCTGATTAAGTATCTATCTTATGGTTTGAGGTTCATTATTAGAAGCTAAAGTATTTCTGGCATAAGGAAACTATCAATGGCATCACAAGTTCGCTTAGATATGTTAAAAAAGATACAAACTGAAAAAGGTTTTATTGCCGCCTTAGATCAAAGCGGCGGTAGTACACCCGAAGCGTTGCGTCGTTATGGTATTCCAGAAAACCGATATTCTGGTGATGAAGAAATGTTTACAAAAGTGCATAAAATGCGCACCCGTATTATGACTAGCGAAGCCTTTTCTGGTGATAGGATTTTAGCTGCGATCCTGTTTGAAAATACCTTAGACAGGGAAATCGAAGGCTTAGCCTCTGCAGATTATTTGTGGCAAAAGAAACATATTGTGCCTTTTTTAAAGGTAGATATTGGCTTAGAAGAGCAGCATAACGGGGTTCAGTTGATGAAGCCAATTCGCGGCTTGAATGATTTATTAGACAAAGCTGTCGATAAAAAAGTCTTTGGTACCAAAATGCGTTCAGTCATTAAATTGGCAAATAATAGCGGCATTCACATAATCGTTGCTCAACAATTTGCCGTTGCGGCGCAGATATTAGCCAAAGGTTTAGTGCCTATCATCGAAGCTGAGATTGATATTTATAGTCCAGAAAAAGGTGCAGCCGAATTATTACTTCGTGGAGAATTGTTAAAGCAATTGGATGCAGTACCCGTTGATCAGCAAGTAATGTTAAAATTATCGCTACCCAAAATCGCTGGTTTTTACGACAAAATAATTGCTCATCCCAGAGTATTAAAAGTGGTTGCATTGTCTGGCGGCTATAGTCGTGAAAAAGCCAACCGACTATTATCAGAAAACAAAGGCATGATTGCGAGTTTCTCAAGAGCCTTATCTGAAGAGCTATTCGAGCTAATGTCTGACGATGAATTTGAGTCAACCATCAATGAGTCTATCGACAGTATTTATCAGGCATCTAATGCATAAGTTTGCGTGAAGCTAATGAATGCCCGTGATCTGATTTAAAACATGGAAGTTTTAATATCCTTATTTAGGGAGTTTTTAGAGTCATGTGTATAACTCCCCACTCGACTAGCATGATTTAACCGCTCATGTTTTGGGTGAATAATTTAGCAATTCATATCCCGCTAAGACATCACTGAGTTCTTCGTCAATAGAGTTTTGACGTAAGCGGTGAAACTCACTTTCAAGGTTTTCCAGTAATTCGTCGATGTTTTTTTCTGCGCGCTGCATCGCTGCAAGTCGGCTTGCATTCTCACTGGCAAGTGATTCAGCACATGCGCGATATAATGATATAAAAACATATTCGCGGATCAATGCGCTCACTGTTGAAGTCTGACTGCTTAAAATTTCTGGCAGAAGTTTACTGGGCCAAGGAATTTGAGCCAGAGATTGTTGCCATTGTCTATCGAGAGGCAACAATCGCTGCGATACGGGCTGATATAAAGCCCCGGTTTTAGGCCGATTGTGGAAAACATAGACACTTGCAGATCCACTTTGAGTCGCATGTGTTTCGCTATTGATTTGAATTTGGCTGACCAATCCGGCAATGTCATTAACGCTGGTCGGCACAGAAAATCCTTTGGACAGCTCCAAACCAGCGTCGGCAAGTCGAGAATATACTCGTTCACCCACAGCCCAAACCTTTGGTTTACCCTCTAGAGTAGCAAGGGTTTTAATAGCAAAGTCAGCGACATCTTCATTAAATTGCCCCACTAGTCCCTGATCGGAACCAAATACAATGACTCCAATCACATCAGTGTCTCGTTGAATCGTGTTCGAGGCTGTATTGACAGCTGACATGCCAGGCTCAGAAGCGCGGAAACTCGCGCTCAATCCCAACTCAACCGTGCGGTAATAATCAGTTAGCGCACTTACCGATTGTTCGTATTGACTAATACTAGATGCTGCGAGCGCCTTCATGGTACGCACCACACCTTTAAGATCGCTGGCACTGTCGATCTTATGACTAAGACTGGCCGCAGTTTCGCTCATGGTTGTTTAGACTCGGACACATTCTTAGCTTGTGCAGCAGTTACTTTAGTAGCAACTTTTTTATCATGACTGGCCTTAGCCTTTTGTTGCTGTGGCTCAGTTTCAGTCTCAGGTAGAAAGTCATAGAGTGCTTTAGTCGCTAGTTCAACAATACTAAGGCGATCTTCATCGCTTAATGTTTTGGCACTAGCGAAGCGCTCACACAAGGCCGGTGGCAGGTTAACCGCGGCTTTGCGCAAAGTTTTCTGCGCTTGGTTCATCTGTGTTAGTGGGATGTTATCAAATAAATTCGAGGTCAAAGCCAACAGCAGAATAATTTGTTCAGGCTCGGGTATAGGTGACGATTCTGATTGTTTAAGGCAAGCGCGAATGCGACGACCATGTTCAATGGACTTTTGTGTGTCTTCATCCATACGAGCACCAAAGCGAGCAAAGGTTTCTAGTTCTTCAAATTGTGCATATGCCAGTTTAAGATCTCCTGCTACAGCGCGAAACGCCGCATGCTGAGCTTTTCCGCCAACACGAGAAACTGACTTCCCTACATCAACAGCAGGCAAAATTCCCAATTCGAATAACGATGGCGATAAGTAAATTTGGCCGTCGGTAATAGAAATCAGGTTGGTTGGAATATACGCCGAAATGTTTTGGGCTTCAGTCTCAATAATGGGCAATGCGGTCAGCGATCCGCCACCGCGCTCTTTACATAAATGAGTAGCACGTTCCAGCAAGCGTGAATGAATATAAAAAATATCGCCCGGAAATGCCTCTCTCCCCGGTGGACGGCGAAGCAGGAGCGAAAGTTCGCGATAGGCTCGGGCGTGTTTGGTTAAGTCGTCGTAAACAATCAATACGTCGCGGCCTTGCTCCATAAAGTATTCAGCAATACTGGTGGCCGCGTAAGGCGCTATATATTGCAAGCCGGGTGGTTCGTTACCTTCTGTTACCACAACAACTGTATAAGACAGTGCACCCTGCTGCCGTAATATATCCACGGTTTTTGCCACAGTAGAAGCGCGCTGACCTATGGCGCAATAAACACAAATTACATTTTTATCACGCTGATTGAGAATAGTGTCTATGGCAATGGCCGTTTTACCTGTCTGTCGGTCGCCCAGAATCAACTCTCTCTGACCACGCCCCACTGGTATCATCGCATCAATCACAACCAGTCCAGTCTGTAACGGCACAGTAACGGGTGCTCGATCCATAATAGCCACCGCCGGACGTTCAATGGGCAGGCGAACACTGGTTTCAATACTTCCCCCCTCATCGAGTGGGCGACCAAGGGGATCCACCACTCGGCCTAACAATTCTTCCCCAACTGCCACATCCATCACGCGACCACTACGGCGCACCTCATCCCCCGCTTCTAAGTGCGAATAGTCACCCAACAACACCACACCAATTTCTTCAGCATCCACGTTAAAGGCAATGCCAAGTACATTGCCTGGAAACATAATCAACTCTTCAAAGCCGACTCCAGGCAGTCCCGACACTTTAGCAATACCGGTGGCAACGTTAGTGATAATACCCACCTCGTACATAATTAATTGTGGAATAAATGTTTCGCGAGCTTGGTGCATATCGGCGAATGCGCTGTCGAATATACTTTCGAGGCGAGCAGTTTCTATAGCAGAGTTCTGGCTTATATTGTTCATGATATTTCAGTTTTAGCCATTGGTTTTGCTGTATTTTCTGGCTGAATTTTTTCTTTGATAAGTGCCTCGATACTTTTCTCTAACAACTCAAGATAATCGGCAATACTCCAAACTAATTTTTGTCCCTTGGCTCTGAGTTCGATTCCGCTAATAAGCTCCTCTGAGATTTCAAACTGCAGTGAAATATCAGCTGAAAAAGTGACATTGAGCGCATTTTGAATGGCTGTACGCTGGATCTCATCTAGTTCAAATGCACTAAGTAGCACAGCGGGCTCAGATGCCGAAGTGGTCTTTAACGCCTCTGCAAGAATGTTTTTTGTTTGTAGATCCAGTCCATTCAAACGGCCTATAAAAACCTCTGCAACTTGCTGCTCTAAACTGGTATTTGCCATATCACTCAAGGTTTTGCGCGTGATGGCAAATACTTCATTTGTTGCTTTACGACTCAGTGTTTGTTTAAGGTTACGGGCATCCCTTGCCATGCTCTGCTGGTGTTTAACGCTTAAGGCTTCGGCGGCTTGTTGCGCCTCTGTCATTAAGCGCTGGTGTTCGGCTTCAGCATCCTGGTTGACCTGCTGCATCAACTTGGCTCGTTGCTGGTCAAATTCATGGTTTTTGTGCTGAAATGCATCGCGCTCTGCTATAGCTTCAGTTTGTTTCGCAGCCGCATCGGCCAGTTCGGCAGCAATGCGTTGCTCTCTAGCATCGATAGCATCCAGGATTGGCTTATACAAAAAGCGTTTCAGCAACCACACCAAAATCAGGAAATTAACAGCCTGTGCCGCCACGGTGAACCAATCAATCAACATCGTTTAGTTACCTGCGGCTTGGGCAATGGCGTAATTCCAGAATGGATTAGCAAAAATAAGGATCATCGATACCACAAAACAATAAATCGCAGTAGATTCGATCATCGCTAGGCCGACAAATAATGTACGTGTAATAGTTGCTGACGCATCTGGTTGTTGCGCCAAAGCGCTTAATGCCGTGGCTACCGCGCGCCCTTCACCAAGTGACGGCCCAAGGCACCCAAAACTGATGGTGACACCCGAAATGATTATCGAAGCCACTGCTATCATTGTCATGCTGTCCATGTTTTCTCCCATATAGGTTGGTTGTTTAAATCAATTATATTCATTAGTGCACCGGCCCTGGATCAGACTGCGGTTTAGGTTTAGGTTTTCGTGTACGAGTCGCAGCCGCAATGTAGACAGCTGCAAGAATGGTAAATATATAAGCTTGCACTAAGCCAGTTAACAGTCCTAGTGCCGTCATTATGATTGGAAAAATAAAAGGCGTAATGGTTAGCAAGATACCGATAATCATCGCGCCGCTCATCATATTTCCAAACAAACGTACCGCTAATGCCAGCGTACGTGATACTTCACTGATGATATTAAATGGCAGCATAATAAAGGTCGGATCCATATAAGATTTCAGATAATTACCCATGCCTTGCTCGGAAATACCAAACATTGGAACCGCTATAAACACAGTTAAGGCCAATGCTGCCGTTGTTGATAACGAAGCAGTTGGTGGTTCATAGCCAGGTATAATGGTGCAAATATTGGCTGTCACTAAAAACAAAAATAAGGTGCCAAGAAATCCTAAATACTTATTTGCATTATGTAGGCCTATTTCTGTTATTTGCTGTTCGATACCAGTGACGATTATTTCCAAGAAATTTTGCCACCTAGAACGCTTTAAATCGGTTGATAAGTTCCTAGTGATCAACACTGAGCCTAAGGTCAACAGCAACATTAACGCCCATGTGAAGGCTATGGTTGCATTGATTTTGAAAAATCCGAGTTGCCAATAAACAACCACATCAGGGCTAAGGTGCATGGGGAGACTCCTTAGGGGCCTTAATAGCTTTTACTGATGCCACTCGGGTGCAACGTGTAATTAATAAACGGGCAGTCAAAAAACCGAATAAACACAGCAACAACAGTTGCCAAGACGGTTCACCTAAGTCACTCGTTAATACTAAATAAAAACCACTGAGGGCAAGTCCCATACGTAATAACAAGCTAGTTAATACATAAAGTGCGGGGTTGGCCGACAAAACACCTTTGCTAACTGTCCACCACAGGCCGCCAAAAAACATGCCACCCAGGCCTAAGCCAATACACCATACCAATAGAAAA
This sequence comes from Paraglaciecola arctica BSs20135, assembly GCF_000314995.1. GTDB lineage: Bacteria > Pseudomonadota > Gammaproteobacteria > Enterobacterales > Alteromonadaceae > Paraglaciecola > Paraglaciecola arctica. The sequence continues at coordinate 15,840 of NZ_BAEO01000069.1, forward strand.
CTCATAAATTTACTCTTCCTTATCAAGGTCTTTTTGTTCATCACTTATGGCTTGATCTTCTTTTGCAATCCAGTGCCATGCATTGAAACAACCTATTGCCAAGCCTGCTACTAACAACGCCAAAGTCCAAGATCTTTCACTTGGATAATGATTATCAAGATAAATACCCAAAGTAGCGCCAAGCAAAGTTGGCACCACCACTGACCAGCCTATTAGTCCCATCATGCCTAAACCGAACCAGACTCTTTGTTCAGCGTTACGTCGCGCTTTTATTTTTCGTGCCGCTTTTACACCAACTTGTGCAGCTATAGGTGATTTAGCATTGTCTGTATCTTTTAGATTTTTATGTTTCATTATATTTTTTGAAAATTAACATAACGATGTAGAAAACCACTTTCCAACTTTGCCATAATCGCTCGTACTTGTTGTGCTTGCTCATCTAAGGCCAGAAAGTCTTGCTCTACTGCGATACGCAATGTATCAAGATCGCTACCAATCAAGGCACTACGTACAGAAACCAACACATCAAGTCCTGTTTTAACTAACACGCCTTCATTCACGGCAACGAAGACTTCACTTTCATCTAGGTCTGTAAAGGTTAGGATCCCAGGGGTAAGTACCGCCACGCAGTCGAGTCGATTCGGTAAAAAGCCATAAGCGCCTTCATTAGTTTCTGCCACAAGGTGCATAACATTGGTTTTGTCGAGCAAAACTTGAGAAGGCAACAATATCTTAAGATGCATCATTATTTGTGTCATCGGTAACCTCCGATTTTAGCGTTTCTAAAGCTGGCGTTTCGATACTATCGCTGGATGTTGAATCTGTGGTTTTTTGGCCATTCTGTTTTTTCGTTTTTAAGGATGATGCGGCTTTTTGTTTGGCTTCATCGATAGCGCCAATCATATAAAGTGCACTCTCAGGAAAGTCTTTGAATTCATCTTTTAAGATACGCTCACATCCATCCAAGGCATCGGCGAGACTGACCAGTTTTCCTTTATGACCCGTAAACTGTTCAGTGGTAAAAAACGGTTGCGTAAGAAAACGTTCTAAACGCCGAGCACGCCCTACCACGTTTCGATCCTCTGGGGAAAGTTGCTCCAAGCCTAGCATGGCTATAATGTCTTTTAACTCACTATACTGGGCGAGCGTACTACGGACTTGTTGCGCAAGTTGGTAATGACGTTCGCCAACTATGCCAGGCGTGGCCATTTTCGAGTTAGACTGCAAGGGGTCGATGGCAGGAAACAAACCTTCACTGGCCCGTTGTCGTGACAATACTATTGAAGCCGACAAATGAGAGAAGGTATGAACCGCCGCCGGATCAGTAAAATCGTCTGCCGGCACATATACTGCTTGAATCGAAGTAATAGCGCCATTTTCGGTATTGGCGATACGTTCTTCTAAGCCCGCCAACTCAGTTCCCATTGTGGGTTGATAACCAAGTCGCGAAGGCATTTGGCCCATTAAACCCGACACTTCTGAACCGGCCTGAATAAAGCGAAAAATATTATCAACTAGCAACAATACGTCACGGTGTTCATCATCACGGAAATATTCGGCCATGGTCAACGCCACCTGACCAACTCGAAAGCGACTACCCGGTGGTTCGTTCATTTGCCCAAAAACCATCACCATATTGGGCAATACCCCTGCTTGTTTCATTTCACGATAAAGTTCTTCGCCTTCTCGACAGCGCTCACCAATACCACAAAATATACTAACGCCTTTATGTTTACCCACCATGTTATGGATCATTTCAGTGAGTAACACCGTTTTACCCACACCTGCGCCACCAAACAAACCTGCTTTTCCACCACGCTCCAGCGGCACTAGTACATCAATTACCTTAATACCTGTCTCAAATATTTCTGCTTGTGTGGAACGCTGTGTCAAGGATGGAGGTGCATTATGTACTGAACGCCATTCAACATCGTGCAAATCACCTTCACGGTCAATGGCATTGCCAAACACATCAAACATACGCGCCATAATGCCTTTGCCAACAGGTGCTAATAAGGGCCCACCAGTGTCTTTAACAAGCATTCCCCGAGTTAAACCTTGGGTTGGTGTTAATGCAATGCAACGAACATGTTTATCATCACGTTGTTCCAATACTTCGATAACAATTTGCTGGTTATCACCCATGGTTAGCTTCGAATGGATCGGAGGTAACGCCTTATCAAAGCGTACGTCGACTACACTGCCACGTATAGCCACCACAGCACCAAAATTAGTGCTCTTATCCTTCGCTGTTGGTACCACTGAATTCATTGTTGCTGTTTCCATAGAAATTGTCATTCCACATAGGGACTTTTGGCATATTTGTTCATTTATCAGGCGACAGCGACATCAAAAACAATGCCCACTAGAGCGGTTGTCACCATTGCTAGGCTTCCCCAAAAACTTACCCGAGCTATGCCCGTAAGCATTTTTGCACCACTCAAATGGGCGGACAAGGCACCTAACATCGCAAGAAAAACCAGTGATAATAAGGCGACAACCAAAGACAAATTTTCTCCTTGGTAAAAATACGCTGTTAATAAGGGTAATAGTGCACCTAGCGTAAAACTCAGCGCCGAAGCCAAAGCGGCGGTAATTGGCTGTGCCGAGCTTTGTTCCGAAATCCCGATGTCATCGCGAGCATGTGCTCCAATTGCATCATGGGCCATCAATTGCCGCGCGACTTCTTGTGATAACCCTTTTTCGACTCCACGCTCTTGATAGATGTTGGCTAACTCGCTTACTTCGGACTCATAATCACTTTCAAGGGATTGTTGTTCCAACAAGAGGTCAGATTTTTCAGTGTCAGCCTGAGAACAAACTGATACATATTCACCCGCGGCCATCGAAATAGCCCCAGCCACTAGACCCGCTGTACCTGCGACTATTATGGCCACATGTGAAGAATTAGCCGAAGCCACACCAATGATTAAACTTGCAGTAGATACAATTCCGTCATTAGCGCCTAACACTGTCGCCCTTAGCCAACCCACTCGATGTTGTCGATGATCATGTATTTGAGACATAACGGCTCCTTATCCGCGATTGATTGATTTACAATATTACTTCTAGCAACACCGTAGAAATTTTTTTACAACGGCTTAGTGTTCCCAATAGATATGATTGACTTCCAAAGGTATGGATACGTCATCACTAAAGGGAAACACTCGCAAGGTGTATTCTGTTAAAGGTTGACTCGCAGGTACTACACTACGATACAAGTGAGCCCTCATGGGATCGTCAGGTATGTGCACACAATCCATTGATTGTCGCAAGGTACTACTACCATCCACGGCATTAGCATAGAGCTCAACCTTTACATCCTTTGGTGCTAAACCGTTAAGTAACACATTAGCTGAAAATAAATACTGATCTCCTTCCTGCTTGACTGTCATGCCGTCTACAAACAATCCTTGCCAACAATGACTTAATGTTTGCTGCCAATCAGCTATCTGCCCTGCCAGTTTTCCATTATCTTGTGAGCGTAAACGAAACGCTTCTGCGGCAGGAAGATAACGCTGTTCGGTATATTCACGCACCACGCGATTAGTCGAAAACTGCGGGGTCAGGCGTGCCATGCTTTCGCGCATCCGCCTCGTCCACGCAACGGGAGTGCCCTTGTCATCACGGTCATAAAACTCTGGAATAACCTGCTGTTCAAGCAAGTCATAAAGGGCTTCTGCTTCAATAGCATCCCAAGCAGGATCATTACCATGTTCTTTACCATCACCCAGAGCCCAGCCAATATCGGGGCTATAGGCTTCAGCCCACCAGCCATCGAGTTCAGATAGATTAATACCACCGTTAACCAGCACTTTCATACCGCTGGTGCCGCTCGCTTCCCAAGGGCGCTGCGGGGTATTTAGCCAAACGTCTACTCCGGCGACTAAGTGTTCGGCCAAAAACATGTCGTAGTCACTAAGAAAAATTGCATGTTGGCGGATCTGTGGCTGACGAATGTACTCTATCCATTGTTTTATTAATGCTTGGCCATCCTCATCGGCTGGATGAGCCTTACCAGCAATAATAAGTTGCACTGGCCGCTCGGGATTAGTCAGTAAACGTTGGAGGCGCGCTGGGTTATGCAATAATAAGTTGGGTCGTTTGTAGGTTGCAAATCGTCTGGCAAACCCTAAAGTCAGCACATTGGGATCAAACAAATGTTGCGCCTCTGCAGCTGTCCTAGGAGAGGTACCTGAGGCAACCAACTGTTGCGATAAATGCTCGCGTACATATTCGACAAATTTGTGGCTAGCATCGGTTCGAAAATGCCAAAGATCCTCATCTGAAACATCTCGAATGGATTTGCATAGGGTTTCAGTGGTACCAAGCCAACGCTCTTTGCCGCAAGCTTTTGTCCAAAGGTCATCCGCAGCGGCAGAATCCCAACTGGGTGTATGCACACCATTAGTCACATGTCCGATTGGCACTTCATCTATGGGCCAGCGAGGGAATAAAGGTGCTAAAAGTTGCCTACTAACCTTTCCATGCAGCGCGCTTACGCCATTCACTGCACCGCTGCCATGTATCGCCAGATACGCCATATTAAAGTCATCGGCTAGCTCTGCTTGGGGTTGCCTTCCCAGAGCTAATAATTCTGCGGTTGAAATACCCAGCTCTGTGGTGGCATATTCACCTAACCAATGTTTGATCAAATCAGCTGAAAAACGGTCAAAACCGGCTTCTACTGCCGTATGCGTAGTAAATACATTTCCTACACGTGTAGCCGCCAATGCTGTGGCAAAAGGCTGCCCGGTTTTCTCCATAAATTCCCGCGCCCGCTCCAATATGGCAAACGCAGCGTGCCCCTCATTTAAGTGGCACACTTCAGGCTCTATCCCTAAGGCACTAAGCAATCGCCAGCCGCCAATACCCAGCACCAGTTCTTGCATCAAACGCATTTCCGCGCTGCCACCATACAGTTCACTGGTGATGGCACGAAACGGTGGATAATTTGCGGTGTCATTACTGTCCAATAAATACAATTTTGTACGTCCTACCTGAACTTTCCAGGCACGCAACCAAATAGGATGTCCAGGTAGATTGAGTTTTAACCGCAACCATTCGCCGTTAGCGTGACGCAAAGGTGAGATCGGCAATTGTCCTGGATCATTGTAAGGATAAACGGCTTGCTGGTTGCCCTCCATATCGATGAGCTGGCGAAAGTAGCCTTGCTGATAAAGCAGTCCCACCCCAATCACTGGAACGCCTAAATCACTGGCGGCTTTAAGCTGATCACCCGCAACATTGCCTAAGCCCCCGGAGTAGATAGGCAAAGCGTCACTCAACATAAATTCCATGCTGAAATACGCCACAGTATTGAGGGCCGATCCGGGATAACTTTGCTGGAACCAAGCTGGCGACTCCGCTGCTTGACGTTTTTGCTGCAACAACGCATCGATGCGTTTGCGAAACGCAGGATCCGCTGTGACTTTCTGAATTTTATCCCGAGATACCGTTTGCAGCAGACCCCAAGGGTTATGGGTAAGCGCCCAGAGTTCTGGGTTGAGTTGCTTCCAAATATCATCGGTAGCGTGATTCCAAGACCAGCGTAAATCAAGTGCCAACTCAGCAAGGTCGTTAAAACCATCGACCTCAGTTGGTAATGCACTATATAAAGAATCACTGGAGCGGGTATTTATGGACATATTGTTTCCTAATTCAACGCAGTAACAAGCTGCGGCCAGTCATTACATCAGGTTGAGGCAGTCCGAGTAATTCGAGTATGGTTGGCGCTACGTCAGCAAGGCTGCGGCCGATCCCCAGCCGCACGTCTGGCTCACCTATTAACAGGCAAGGCACAGGGTATGCAGTATGCTGGGTGTGAGGTTGCCCGGTTTGTGGATCAACCATTTCATCGCAATTGCCATGATCTGCGCTAAGCATTATGCGCCAGCCTCGTTGTAACGCGCTTTGTATAATTCGAGAACTCTGCAGGTCAACGGTTTCCACAGCGCTGATAACCGCCGCCCGCACTGCAGTGTGGCCAACCATATCGGTGTTGGCAAAGTTCACTAGTACAAACTGATAGGAATCACTCTCAATAGCTGTAATCACCCGGTCGGCCACTGCTGGCGCACTCATTTCTGGTTTTAGGTCGTAAGTTGCGACATTCGGCGAGGGAATAATTTCGCGGCTTTCACCAGCAAAAGGTGTTTCGATACCACCATTAAAAAAGTAAGTAACGTGGGGATATTTTTCGGTTTCGGCACAGTGAAACTGTTTTAAGCCTGCGGAGCTGATGACTTGTGCCAATACTTGTTGTGGTAATTGTGGTTTGAATAATACTGGGAACGGAAACTGCGCGTCGTATTCGGTCATACAAACCACTTCACGGCAGCCCACTTCGGCACGATCAAAATCGTTGAACTTTTCTAGGCCAACAGCAGCAGTTAACTGGCGAATACGATCACTACGAAAATTAAAAAACAATACAGCTTGGTTTTCTGTAATGCCCTTGTAATCGCCTATGATAGTGGCTTGAATAAACTCATCGGTTTCGCCCCGCAGGTAGGCTTCTTTAATGGCTTGCTCTGCGGTATCGGCATGTAAGCCCTGCCCTGTTACCATTGCCGACCACGCCTTTTCGGTGCGATCCCATTGACTGGTGCGATCCATGGCTAAGTAGCGACCGCTTATCGTGGCAATCTTGCCGCAGCCGAGTTGTTGCAGTTTATCTTCTACTTGTCGCAAATACGACTGTGCCGAGCGCGGTGGCGTGTCTCGTCCGTCGCACACCATGTGAATCACAGGTTCGACTCCAGCTTTTACTATCAGCGGCAAAAGCCCTAAGAGATGTTCAATATGAGAATGTACACCGCCATCTGAGACGAGTCCTACTAAGTGAAGACGTGTTGAATGCTCGAGTAGAGTTTGCCAATTAGTATTATTTGCTAAATCATCATCGGCAATGGCCTGTGAAATACGGGGTAATTCTTGTTTTAATACCCGCCCCGCCCCAAGAGTTAAATGGCCTACTTCGGAATTACCAAACTGACCATCGGGTAAACCAACGGCTTCGCCAGAGGCCTGCAATACAGTATGCGGCCAAGTAGCAAAATAATGATCAAGATGAGGTGTTTTTGCCAGTGCCCACGCATTATGAGCCCGGCTAGGGTTAACCCCAAAGCCGTCTAAGATGATCAGTAAAACTGGCGTTTTTTTCATTTTTTGCTCGACTTCAGGTGTTTTTCAAGTTCAACGACCTGGCGAATTGTTTTTAAAACAGTATCAGGTGTCAGGCTGATTGAATCGATGCCAATCTTGACCAAAAACTCCGCTATCTCCGGATAATCTGATGGTGCTTGGCCACAAATTCCTGAATGTTTGTTGTTGCGCCGTGCGCCCTCAACTGCCAGCTTTATCATCTGTTTAACACCTGCATCGCGTTCGTCAAAATCAAAAGCGACAATTTCTGAATCTCGGTCTACGCCCAAGGTAAGTTGCGTCAAATCGTTCGAACCGATAGAAAAGCCATCGAATAACTTAGAAAATTCGTCGATCAGGATGACATTGTTGGGGATTTCGCACATCACATAGATTTCTAAACCGTTATCACCACGCTTAAGGCCATTTTTAGCCATTACAGCTAATGCCTTTTCACCTTCATCAATACGACGGCAAAAAGGGATCATCAGGATCACATTATCAAAGCCCATTTCATCCCGCACTCGTTTCATCGCGGCGCATTCCAAACCAAAACCTTCAGCATAGGCAGGGTGACTGTATCTAGCGGCACCACGAAAACCAATCATGGGGTTGGATTCGACAGGCTCGAACGGTTTACCGCCCAGCAGAGTGGCGTATTCGTTGCTTTTAAAATCGCTCATGCGCACCACGCAGGGCTTTGGATAAACCGCAGCAGCTATGGTCGCAACACCCTCAGAAAGCGTCTTAACAAAAAAGTCTACTGGGTCTGCAAAGGCGCTGCTAAGTTCAGCTATGGATTGTTGCGTTTGTTCATCGAGTTTTTCTGGATGAATAAGCGCCATCGGATGGACTTTAATGTATTCATTAATGATGAACTCCATTCGTGCCAGACCAATGCCGTCTACTGGTAATGAAGCGAAACTAAAGGCTTGGTCGGGGTTGCCCAAGTTCATCATAATTTTGGTTTTTGGCTGTGCTAGATTGCTCAGGTCTGTCTCCTCGATATTGAACTCGAGAATACTTTCAAAGACCTTACCAATTTCGCCCTCGGCGCAGCTCACTGTGACTTCCTGGCCGTTGCTGAGTATTTCAGCACCATTGTCGGTGCCAACTATAGCGGGAATACCAAGTTCACGAGAAACAATTGCCGCATGACAGGTTCGACCGCCGTGGTTAGTAACAATCGCAGCTGCAGTTTTCATAACAGGCTCCCAATCTGGGGTTGTGGTATCTGTCACTAGTACTTCGCCCGGTTGGAAGTCACTTAAATTTTTCACATTATTGATCACCCGCACTTTGCCCGCGCCAATGCGAGTCCCAACGGCCTGACCTTTGGCGAGAATGGCTGAGGAGTTATTAAGGTGGTAGATTTTTAATATATTACCTGAATTTTGAGACTCCACTGTTTCTGGTCTAGCTTGCACCATGTAGATCTGGCCATCGAGACCATCTTTGGCCCACTCCATATCCATGGGTTTATGTTTGCCTTGCTTTTGGGAATAGTGTTTTTCTACTTTGATGGCATAGTCAGCGAGAACCATAACGTCTTCGTCACAAATCGAAAAATGCCCTTGCTCTTCTTTTGTTGTGTCGATATTGCAGGTGTACTCAACGGCTATGCTGTCAGTGTTAAGGGTATCGGTAAAAATCATCTTAAGTTCTTTTTTACCCAATCGGCGTTTGAGTACCGTGCGAAAGCCTTTTTCAAAGGTTGGTTTATGAACGTAAAAACTGTCTGGGTCGATGGTGCCTTGCACGATGTTTTCGCCCAAGCCTAAGGCGGCATTGATAAAAACCACATCCTTAAAACCTGTCTCGGTATCCAGCGAGAACATCACACCACTAGCGCCAATATCGCTGCGCACCATTTTCATGATCACCACACACAAGTCCACTTTGAAGTAGTCGAATTTATTATCGTACTTGTAATGGATAGAACGGTCAGTGAAATTAGAAACCAAGCAACGAAGATAAGCGTCGAGCAATGCCTCGTCACCACTGATATTAAGATAGCTGTCGTTCTGACCAGCAAATGAAGCCTCAGGAGAATCCTCTGCCGTAGCTGAAGAGCGCACTGCCAGCGATACATCATCACCATATTGCACTTTTAACTTGTTGTAGTGGTCGATGATCTCAGTCTGAAGATCCTGAGGTAATTCACAGGCTGCAACAATAGCCCTAGCCTTAGCGCCTCGGGCTTGTAAATCTTTAACATTATCCGGGTTTAGCCCGTCAAGTGCCTCATGTAGTTGCGGCCAAGCATTATTAGCATCCAGTACTTGGCGATAAGCCTCAGCGGTAACAGCAAAACCATTTGGCACCCGCACACCTTGAGCGGTCAGTTGTTGATACATTTCGCCGAGTGACGCGTTTTTTCCGCCCACCTGAAGGACATCGTCCATACCAACTTCTTCGAACCAGCGAATATATTTGTTTGACATTTCATCACCTATTTTTAAATTGAATCCACGCTTTTCTGCAAGCGTCTTTGCAGCACATCACTCAAAATTCACCTTTGAAAATTAGGCTTTCGGTGTGTTGTCACCGAATAATTTTAGGACTTAAATCACCTTGCAATAGCTACAGTGTGTACCTGTTGTAGTTCTTTGTTTTGATGTACATCAAAGTTACGCCACCAGTGCCAAAAAAAGTTGGATACAGTGATGAAATAATAATGCCAAAGCATATATAAAGGAGAGGAAAGCCTTTGCTGGCGACTAAAGGACTTTCCCCTTAGGATGGAAAAACCATATGCTTCTTTAAGCCGCGATCCATATTTCTGCTTCGGAATACTGGCTATTGGTGAAAACTTTGAGGGGGCACGGAATCGCAAATTTAAAAATATCAGAAGCCGATTTTATCCATTCTTTATCCGTAACAATGGCAATTTTACCCCAGGCTTTTTGGTGCTGTTTAAAGCTATTAGTTACAAACAGCAGTTTGGGCCATTTGAGTAATCAGAGCTTGGGTATAGCGCAGCTGTATCATTCGCATATCTGCTAAGCTGTTAAATTCCTCACTAAGTACATTAGCGGGAAGCTTAAAGCAAAACCAGCACTTTGCACTACAGCTCGACTAGGGGTACTTTCTCCTCCCATAAAAGCCGCAATACCAATTAATCGTTCATTGCCCACTACTGAAATTTCAGCCGATGCGCCATCCGACATGACATTAAGCAAAAACGCCACTACTGATTGTCCTTGTTCTACAACAATTTTATGACGCAGCTTATCTTTGCGTTTGTATTAAAGATATTGCAGATTACACTTACACTAAGGTGGAAAACCCTTAGTCGACCTATTCATATATTCACTCAAAAATACCAAAACGGTAGCCTTTGCGTACTTATGGATCTTGATGGCTTTTAAATAATATACTTTTGGTTAGGTATAAAAGTGTCCCAACATGAATAGCGATTTAATAGCTTACCCCCTCTCAGATTTGCAATTATAAACAAGCAGTTTCTGGTTTATAAACAATCATCAGCAATCCCATTAAGTAGTGTCCACAATTCATTAGGTACAATACCGAATATTATCTGACAGTGGATTGGGTGATTATCATTCAAGTTCATATAGAATTTTAAAAAGGCACTTGTCATGAAAACCCCAAAAAAACCAACAGAATTACAAGCTAGCTACCATGCAATGGTTGATAGTGTCGAAGCATTTGTGGTGCAAGAAGGTAAAAGTTTGAAACAGGCTTTTAAGGCCGCAGAAGAAAAGCTCGAAGATGCATCGGAATTAAGTAAAGAAAAAATTCAGCATGCGAGCAGATACTTAAAAGATAATTTACGTTTTTGGGGTGAAACAGTTGAAGGTGTCACTGATGCCTATAAAGACCAAATTCAGTTTGATATTGCCTATGTAAATAATTCTATTTGGAGCAAGTTACAAAGTATAGCTAAGACAAATTCAGCGGAGCTAATGGAGTTTACTAGAACTCTTAAAGAAGAAGCTCAATCAGTCAGAACTGCAGAACATCTCGGTGCCCATCAGGAACATAATCAATGGGCTTCTGAACATGCTTTATGGCTAGATGAAATTGAGTTTTGGAAAAAAGACCACGAACAAGCTTTGACTAAACTAATGGATATAGAAAAAGCATTAAAACAGCAATCGACATCACTGTTTGAGCATGCCCAAGTCATTCAGGCACTTGCTAACATAGACCACAAACATGAAGAAATCATGGCAAATGCTGAGCATGATCCAAGTAGCGAAGTTTTCAAGGTTGCAGATGAGAAAGAAGTTGCAGTGCATAATAAAGAACGCAAAATTCACACCCAACACTCAGAATTTCATCATGAAGTAAAAACTCATCACTTTAAAATAATGGCGATGATCAACATGCTTGATAAGGAAATGCGTAAAGTATAACAAGGAAAAACAATGACTGACTACAACGATAACAGCAAACTCAAACACGATCCTGAGTCGAACATGCAAGCCTTGAAAACAGCAATCGCCGATGGCAAAGTGCAGCGAATAAAAGCGCTTTTGACTAATTTACTATTTGACGAAATACAAAAAAGTTACCTCATTAAATTGGCAGAACACAGCGGCAATTCAGAGATTATAAATTTGATTAAAGGTGCACCGGCAAAACCATAACATCGGATGGGTTTGTATAACTACAGCAAATTTTCCTAAAAAATCCCCGTCAACCAGCAACAGGAGGTTGACGACTTCAGACCGAACTTGTAAAAACCATGGGTCCATCTAATCGAAAACGAGAAAGCTCGTTTTCGATTACCGCAATAATTTGATAGGGTTTAATTTTAAGCTCTACTCAAAATGTTCTGCATATCATCAACTGCTTTTATTTGTATGCATTAAAATCTGAAGTAACCAGTTACAATCGGGAATTACTGCTGTTTTGATGACTTTAATTTTGTCTATTTTGCATCCAATTGAAACACACTACTTATTTTTAAGGTTCAAAAATGAAACTGTTTAATAAACGCTATCATCAGCCCGGCACTCGCCCTGGAGAACTTGCTGAGCCGGTAAGTGATGTGTTTTCACTTGACTTGCTCGACTACGATGCCAGTGCCATTAGTGTAAAAAACGATATTGATGTACATGATTGCCGACCTTTTATTAAAAATAGCAATGTGACTTGGATACATGTGCAAGGTGACCCAACTCATGATGCCTTAGTGACCCTTGCTAAAGGCTTAGATATTCATGATTTGTATATAGAAGATGTAGTCAATTCTGGGCAAAGACCCAAAGTTGAGTTAAATGAAGAACAAATATTTGCCATATTGAGTTTACCTGTACATAACAATAATCAAGTGCACATTGAGCAAGTCAGCTTATTTTTAACACAAAATACTGTGGTGTCCTTTTGCTCGGGTGACTTTAATCCATTTCAGCAAATAGTGACTAGGTTACAAAGTGGTGTGGGCAAATTACGGCGGCGTAAAGCTGACTATTTGTTTTACAACCTGATTGACACAGTCATAGATTACGGATTCCCCTTGTTAGAGACTTATTCTGAGCGTATTCAGACACTTGAAGACGAACTGTTAGATACACCAGACAAAAATGTGTTGAGCCAAGTGCATAAATTACGCAGAGAGTTGTTATTAATCAGGAGGCGGCTATGGCCTCAACGGGAGATGGTGAATGAAATACTCCGTGATGAAGAAAACACCCAAATTACGCCTGAAACTAAAATGCATTTCCGAGATTGCCATGATCATGTAATTTCTATTATGGAATTATTGGAAACCTATCATGAGATGACATCTGGTTTGATGGAATTGTACATGACCAGTGTAAGTTTAAAATTAAATGATGTCATGAAAGTACTCACCATCATTGCCACCTTATTTATTCCTCCGACTTTTATTGTGGGAGTCTACGGTATGAATTTTGATCCTCTAGTGAGCAAGCTCAATATGCCAGAATTACAATGGGAATACGGATACATCGCTGTATGGGTCGTTATATTATTAATGATTTGCGGTATGCTGGCGTTTTTCAAAAAACATAAATGGATATAAATTTGCTGCAAACTAAAAGACGGCTGACGGTGCGTTTTTTAATGCAAGGTTTTTAGATCCTATATCGATATTACTGTAATCTGTCGCCCCACTAAAACCACATTATTTAAATTGGAGTACCCGTGCTAAAAGCGCTTTTTCTAGATATGGACGAAACACTGTGCGATACGCACAAGGCTAACAATATAGCTAAACAGCAGCTTGCTAAAAAAGCGGAGTCTATATGTGGCAGTTCTCTGGATAGCAAACAATTCGCTGAACGTTACGTACAAGGCATTTATCGGCAGTGGACTCCAGTTCAGCAACAAAGATATATGCCAATTATTGAGCAGCACAGTGAAGATGTATTTCGGGTGCAATTGATCCAGGATTTACTGGTCGATATGCAGCAACTAGCAGTTACCGTAGATGACGCCCAATTGCTGCAAAACTGTTTCGATAAAGAACGCCTAGCGGCCTTTGATTTTTTCCCAGGTATAGAGAAGTTTCTAAAGGATATGAGAAAACGCATGACACTAGTGGTCATTACAAATGGTCCGGAATTTTCTCAGGTTCCCAAAGTACAGCGGATACTTCTTGAGCAACATGTTGACCATATAATTATTGGTGGCCAGGAAGTAGAACAAAAACCCGCACCTTCAATTTTTGCAAAAGCCCTAAGATTAGCTGGCTGTGAAAACCATGAAGTGATACATATCGGCGATGGACTCACGCCAGATATTGGGGGTGCAAATGCCAGTAACATCAAGTCAGTTTGGGTTCGCCACAATCAATCCTTTGATAAAACCTTAGGGATCAAGCCCGACTATATTGTTGAGCATCCCGATGAACTACCTGAATTAATGGAACAGTTACTTAAATAACCAGCACTCTGGTTATTTAACCCCATCGAGCCAATAGCATAATTTTAACTGTGCAGAAGTCACTAAAACAGTTAATTTAAACATTCCTGAATTATTAGGTTGCCTACATTAGTACTTTTACTAGGATTTGCTGCGTTTAAGGTTAAAAGAAAGCTATAAGTGCCAGCGGCTAAACTAGTTTGATTGTTACTTTCGCCCGCGCCATCGTAGGCCACAGGATAACTAACTCCAACCGCTAAGTTTTCGCTATAAATATTGCCGTCTGCAGCTTGTGCCCAAAGTTGTGTTGTCCAACTAGCATCATCAGAAGCTAACTTAAACTGAAAATCACCGCTAAATTCCGCCACTGCTTGGTAGCTATTGTTGCCTTTGTAATGCAGCCTGTAAGTTTCATCTGGGCCCCAAGCTGAATGACTACCACGCACATAGAGTTGCCCGCCACCAGCTATGTTAAAGGGAATATCTTGTGCTGAATTGTCTAAAGCAGAACAATTAACGGTTGGCGATACGCTGTTGATTGTCAACACAGGCGTCTGTTGCGAGGCATCTAACCGAAAATTATAGTTACCTTGAGCACTGACCGTAAAACTTATATTGCCATTTGCGTCAGCACTAGCCGTAACTGAGTTTGAATAGATTTGCACATCACTAAAACCAAGGTTTACCAGAGAATAATCGTCGTTAGCAATCTTTAAGCTTTGAGTACCAGCGTCTAGCAGGTAATCAAGGTTATACACACCATTTCCAACATAGGAAAAACTGTCTACCGCAGCTAGCCCGTCATCACCAAAATTATTCATTGAACCACGAAGATAAATGCTGGTTTCACCATAAGGTGCAATATCAGGCTGATTGACAGTAACATCTGCAGCTAAACCAACACCTTGAGCTCCCACTTGCGGCTTAACAAAAACAGCAGTTGTTAGCGCTGGCACAATAAAGGTGCCGCTATTGGCTCCGGCGACAAAACTAGCTGTTTGCACAGTAGAGTCTGCTGAAGCTTGTTGCACATTATGAAGCTCAAAATTAGTGGCTGTTAGAATGTTATGTGACTGCTCGTTGGACGTACCATTAATAATCACAACTATTGCATCAAGGTTTACATCCAAGTCTTCTAGACCGGCACCATCGTCAAGGCTCATCACAATTAAGCCTTGAGTTTGACTCACGCCTGTATTGTGAAACCCTACACGGTCAATAACATCCTGGGTATTGGTTAATCTAAACAATTTGCTTGATTGACGAATAGTCACAAACTCTTTAAATACCGATGAAGAAAGAGCAATGTGGCTTATGCTCGTTTGTGCTTCAGCATTAGAAGCCAAGTCGCCAATAGTAGTCCAGCGCTCTTGATTATTTTCAGCCAGCGGTAAACCTAGATTCCAGTTATTTGAGGTTTTAGTAAAGTCTACCCAATTGAACCAATCCCCGGCATCGTAGCTATTTCTATCCATTGATTTTGAACGTATCAGGTCTCCACCCAATTGAAAGAAAGGAATACCTTGGCTGATAAGTGGAATAGTCCCGGCGATGTTTTGTACTCGTACACGATCATCGATAGACATGTCACTAGATAAACCATATTGAAGCTGATCCCATAAGGTTTCGTTATCATGTTTAGACACATAATTAATCACATCAGCAGGATCTTTTGCATAAGCAGGCTTAGCCGAATACGCACTGCCTGATTTCACATTGCCGTTTTTATCTTGCATAACATAGTCAGCTAAGGTGCCAGCTAAACCTAGTCGTATAATGTCTTGATCGTCCAAACTTCCTGAGGTATTAAACAAAGACGCGCTACGAATAATATCTCGGGGGCGGTCGTTAAATGTGCCGACTTGGCTGCCTGCCATATTGTTTTGATTGGCCTGAGTGTAACCGTTGTTGTTTCGAGTCCAGCCTTCTCCATAAAAGTAATTATCAGAGTCTAGTGCTTGAACTACGTCTCTAGCATTGAGAATGGAGTCTGCAGAATTATTGCTCATGATATCGAAGCGAAATGCATCAAATTTATAGGCTTGGGTCCACAGCGCTAGCGAATCAACCATAAGTTTGTTCATCATGGTGTGTTCAGGCGCGGTATCTTCACAACAAGTATCTCGCAACACACTTCCAGTAGTGAGATTTCTGCGGTGATAGTAGCCAGGCACTATTTTATCTAACACTGAGTTTTCAAATAAACCCGATGAACTAGTGTGGTTATACACCACATCTAAAGACACTCGTAAGCCCATTTCATGTAAGCTTTGGATCATGGAACGCATTTCTAAAATACGTACAGTCCCGTCTGGATCAGACGCATAACTGCCTTCAGGCGTCGAATAATGTTTGGGATCGTATCCCCAGTTAAAACTATCTAAACCGCGCATTGCATTGGCCAAGGCCTGTGCATCTGAGGTACTAGGATCATAACTTTCAAATACAGATAACAAGGTCGATGAACTATCCGCTACACCACAAACTGGCGCAGTGCTATTTAGTGCACATAAGTCTGCAACTGTGTCGCTGATATTCACTCTATTAGTTAAGTCTTCACCAATAGTGGCAATATCATTAGCAGGCAACATTTGAAAATGGGTTAAACCAGCATCAGCAAGGGATTTAAGGTGAGTCACTGGAAGTGAATCTTGCTCAGTAAAGGCCAGATATTTACCACGATTTGCGACACTAGTACTTTCATCTCTTATGCTAAAGTCACGGATATGCCCTTCGTAAATGATCGCATCTTCAGGATCAACAATACTCGGGGAAACATGGGTGTCCCAATTCTGGGGTTTTAGATTGTTATCCTCTAAATTTACAAACTGTGAATAATGACCATTTGTAGAAAGAGACACTGCATACGGATCTGTGGTTTCTAATGTCTCAAAACATTGATTGATATAATGATAAACCGTCAGTTCAAATCGATAAAACTGCCTATCCATACTGTTATCCAAATCAATTGTCCAAATCCCAGTATTATTATCCAAACTCATAGCCTGACTAGACTGCAATACCTTGTTGACATCATAAATGTTGATATTAACTTGTTGAGCAGTTGGCGCCCATACATTTGAGCTAATGCCGTTTGCGTCATATTGCAAACCTAACGGCGCTTCATTCGCATCGTCTGCTCCTGAAGTATAAATGGCATCTAATATTCGCGGTGTTTGTACATAAGTAGCTGCGACAACCGCATCACTATTATCATAAGCAATGGCTAACAATTTACCTTTCAGCATTTGTTTAATATCAGTTGTTGAAGATGCGTCAGCAGTATAGGCGTCTAAGTCTTGATATCTTGGCATGTGCAGGCCAGTTGACGGATGGGTACCACCTGTTTGCGGAGTAAATTCTACAAAATCATCTCCTGCGATCCCCACTTCCCCGTTATAACCTAAGTCATCTGCTTCTGAGCTATAAATGCGAACTTTAGCAACGCCGCTGCCATTAACATCCCAAAAGACTGTTTGAGTATCCACCCAATGGGCAGCGGTATCAAAAATCAATACGCCAGAAGGAAACAATGTCGCGTCAGGATAGAGTTCACTTATACCAGATAACGTCCAGAACATTCTATCGCCAGTTAAATCAGCCCGATGATCGGCATCACCTACGTCTTTTTCATCACCCTTGTGCACAATAAAATTGGCGCAATCACTACTATCTGCCTTTAATGGCAATACCCAATAAGCACCGTAATTAGGATCAATACCACTTTGGGCTTGGCCTACCGACCATTCAGTACCGCCGCCAGATGCAAAATCTGCGTAGGCATCGCAACTGTCGTTATTCCATAAGTGCAATACCCAACTTTGATAATTTTCATCAGGACGATTGTAAAAAACCACCAGTTCATTATCACCAGCCGTCACAATAGGTTGTGGTAAGCCACCACTGCTAGCTTCCAAGGTCAACGACACACTCTGACTAGCAGAAGCATTACTAGCGTCGGTGACTGTTAAACTAGCGTCTATTGTGCCGGCAAGGGTATAACTAACAAGGGTTGAGGTTGTCGCTAAACAATCGTTTATTGGGATATCTGAAATGCCATTTCCTGGGCTTAATACACAAGATAATGCATCATTATCGGCGTCAGAGACAGTCCAAGAAAAAGTCACTTCGAATGGATTTGCAGTGCTTATTTCAGAAGAGAAATTACTGATGGTCGGTGCGTTATTTTGCGCAACCACGGGTGGGTTAGGTTTGGCACTTCCACCTCCTCCACAACCAACTATCATAATCGCCATGGTCGAGAGAGATAATTGCAGTAATATTTTGGATTGGCTCATTTAACGTTGCCCTTTTTACATACCTGTCAGTGTCTATATGCTAAGGGTTTAGTTACGCTCAGAACAGCAGCTACATACGTATTCAACTCGTTAAAAACATGTTGTAAAAAAGTTACATGCAAAAACGCCAGTTAATGATTATTCATTAACTGGAAATCAAAAAGACCAGAACGGTTGAACTTGAATATAAAATAGTAGGTATAAGTGCCAAAATCAAAAGCCTGATAAAAGTAAATTGCCACTGGAAACAGAGCGAACCAGCGGCAAAAGCAGTCTTAAATGATCACTCCGATTGGCAATATTTTAGCTAGATGATTCAATTTTTGTGTAGTCAATTTTGTTGTCTACAGGGGAACTCACTATATTGCGTACCGTTTTAAATTTGCTGTATGCAATAAATATCGCGCAAGCAAAGAACAGCCCAATCACTAATGCACCTACCCACTGAATTTCTAAAAATTCCAATTTAAATAACAGGGTTAACAATGCAAGTGCAACAACATTTATCGCAATATAATTAAATTTCCCAAAGCGTTTAACCGTCATATTTAAGTTATCTGTGTATAAACGGATCAGCGAATCGAGTGAATTGATCACAAACACTATACCTACAAAGGCCATGGCAAAGTTTTTCAAGCCCGCTGTGGGAATACCTGCTTCGTGGTATTGGTAAAGTACGCTAAACCAAACCGCAATGGGAATTGAAGGAAAAATCAACATAGCACCTAACAACTGATAAGTTTTTAACCCACCCACAAAGCGGGAGGTAAACTGACCAATCATAATACTCCATGCAAACCACCAAAATAAGTAAAACTCATGGTAAGCATTGAGTGGCAAAACAAAGTCATTAATATTGCCAAAATAGCCGCCTATCAGCGCTAAATTATCGGTAAATGCTGATACCTGACTGTCGCCGCCCATAAAAGCGCCAAGCCACATAAAGCCAATTAATGCGATAAATAACCAGGTGGTAGAGATACTTAGAAAACGCACGTATTTAATGTCGGTGCTTGAATACACAGCAAAACATATGGCAGCCAGAACAATTAAATAGAAGCTGGGAACAATAGACTCGCCATCACCAATGGCAGGTAAATACCAAGGTAGATTTGAGAGTAGAAGAAAGGCAGTAAAAGCACAGGTACCAATAATGACCACATTATTGATAAATTTTACCCAAGGAATGTCGAAAAATTTTACCTTAGGTTCTATCACGCAAAAGTAGAAGCAGGTAACAAAATAGAATCCCCAGATCAGAAAACCCCAATAGGCAAATTCAATGGCTAGTGGATTGGCAAAACTATATTCTGGATTGCTTTTTAAATCTGCATAACCGGCAAACTCAGTAAGGGGGAACATAATCAAGCCAACATCTAGGCCTGAGGTAAATAAAATAGCAATAAAGGTAAAGGTTCTCACAGGTGTAACACCTACGCAGCGCACATTACCCCACTTGAACAAAATAACCACTATTGCCAATAGGGTGAAGATGATGCCAGCATTAAGCCATAAGGTCATAATCCCCTGCCCCCAAATAAAGTGTAATATTTCATTATTTCCCAGTGCTTTTTATCTCGCATTAACACAGCATAAACAATTTATGGTGTGCACCACTGCAAGCCCCACAGCATCTATGTACTGTAGGTGGCCAGGTTAGATCTTTGAACTACGTTGTACACTTTGCCAATCTTTTGCAATGGCAACGCTTACGTGCGATTGACTCAGTGCTGGCTTCCCTAAAATTAGGTCAGCTGCTTTTTCTGCCACCATAATGGTTGGTGCATTTAAATTACCGTTGGGTATGGTGGGAAAGATAGAAGAATCCACTACCCTCAGACCCGTAAGCCCTCTGACTTGGGTGTGTGAGTTAACTACAGCCATATCGTCTTCACCCATTTTGCATGAACATGAAGGATGGTAGGCACTCTCAACAGACTGACGCACAAAGGCATCAATTTGCTCATCAGTTTGTATTTCTTTACCAGGTTGAATTTCACCATCGCGATATTCATCAAAGGCATTTTGCTCGATAATTTCACGAGTTAAACGCACACAGGCTCTAAATCCTTCAATGTCATCTTGATGTTGTAAGTAATTAAATTGAATTTTAGGCGCCACGCTTGGATCCGCTGACTGAATGGTCACCGCACCGCGGCTTTTGGGTTTGTTATGCCCAACATGCACCTGAAAACCGTGGCCGGAAAAAGCACTTTTACCGTCATAACGCATCGCTGCTGGTAGAAAATGATATTGAATATCAGGCCATTCAACCCCTGGTTTTGAGCGAATAAAGGCGCAGGACTCAAAATGATTGGTCGCGCCTAGGCCACTGCGGGTTAATAACCAACGGGCACCAATCAAGCCTTTGGAAATCAAACCCAGCTTGCCATTTAAGGTGATGGGTTGTTTACACTTATACTGAAAGTAAAACTCTAAGTGATCTTGCAGGTTTTGCCCAACCCCAGGTAAATGATGTTTCACATCAATACCGGCGGCTTTTAGCGTATCGCTATCACCTATGCCTGAAAGCTGTAATAAATGCGGAGAGCCAATAGGTCCCGCGCTTAGTACTATCTCTTTGCTCGCCTTGGCAGTTACTTTACTGCCCTTAACACTGTACTCGACGGCAACGGCTTTTTTACCTTCTAGCACGACTTTTTCTGCTAAAGCACCAGTGACTATGGTCAAATTACTACGCGACTTAACCGGGTCAAGATACTCGCGACTTGCCGAGCTGCGTACCCCGTCTTTTACTGTCATATACATGGGGCCAAAGCCCTCTTGCTGGGCAGCATTGTAATCGTCAGTGCTGGCATAACCAGCTTGCTGGCCGGCTTTAATAAAGGCTTTATAAAGTGGATTGGCCATTTCATTGCCATTATTCACCCCTAAAGGGCCGTCACTACCACGATAGTTATCTTTGCCTAAATAATAGGATTCCGCTTTTTGAAAATAAGGTAAACAAGATTGATAATCCCAACCCTCAGCGCCGTGCTGTTGCCATTGATCAAAATCTTTAGCGTGACCACGCACGTATACCATGCCATTGATCGACGATGAGCCGCCTAACACTTTGCCCCGTGGGCAATGCATTTTACGACTATCTAAGTATGGCTCTGGTTGTGTATGGAACTGCCACGCGTATTTATCAGAATTCATGGGAATGGATAAGGCCGTTGGCATTTTAATAAAAATGCTTTTATCACTACCACCAGTTTCCAGTAATAAAACACTATTACTGCTGTCTGCAGATAGTCGATTGGCCAACACACAACCGGCCGAGCCTGCACCTACTATGATGTAATCATATGTATTTACAACCATTAAAACGGGCTCTCTATGTTGCTCATGCCCACATAAATTGATTTGGTTTGGGTGTAGTGATCTAGGGTTTCGATGCCGTTTTCGCGGCCAATACCAGACTGCTTATAGCCACCTACTGGCATTTCGGCTGGTGAATTACCATAACTATTGATCCAACAAATACCGGCTTGTAATTTATGGGTAACTCGGTGAGCACGTTTAATATCTTGGCTAAACACTCCAGCTGCCAAGCCCAAATGGGTGTCGTTAGCACGGCGAATAACATCGTCTTCGTCTTCGAACACCAAGACACTCATAACAGGCCCAAAGATCTCTTCTTTGACAATAGTCATGTCATCGGTACAGTCGATAAACACAGTGGGTGCCACAAAATAACCATTTGGTGCAGACTCAGGGCTTAAGGTTTTACCACCGGTTAAAAGTGTCGCGCCTTGGGCTATACCCTTATCTATATAACTCATGACTAAATCTTGATGTTTTTTTGAAATTAACGCACCAAAGTTAACTTGTGGATCAAGGGGATCACCGGCAATAATATTTTGTTCGGTGCGGCTTTTAAGCTCTTCAATAAATTGCTGATAGATATTTTTGTGCACGTAAATACGGGTGCAATTAGTGCAAACTTCACCCTGGGTGTAAAAGTTGCCCAACATGGCTGCGCTAACCGCTTGTGATACATCTGCATCATCAAACACCAGTAGTGGAGACTTACCGCCAAGCTCCATAGTGACATCTTTAAGTGAACCTGCTGCACTGGCGACCACTTTTTTACCTGTACCCACTTCACCGGTGAAGGATACTTTTGCGATATCAGGGTTATGGGTTAACCACTGCCCTACTTCAGCCGCGCCTTGCACAACGTTAAACACGCCAGCTGGCACACCTGCCTCGGTATAAATTTCTGCTAATTTTATCGCGCCTAAAGGGGTTTCTTCTGAAGGTTTAAAGATAAGGGCATTGCCCGCAGCTAGTGCGGGACCTGACTTCCAACAAGCAATTTGTAATGGGTAATTCCAGGCACCAATGCCGGCGCAAATACCTAAGGGTTCTTTACGGGTATAGTAAAAATCTTCGGCAACCATTTGCTGTTGACCCACTTGTGCAGGAGCAAGTCCGGCAAAGTATTCAATCACATCGGCACCAGTTTGCACATCCACACACTCGGCTTCTTGCCAGGGCTTACCGGTATCTAACACTTCAATTTTTGCCAATTCATCATTACGTTCACGGAGCAAAGTCACGGCTTTTAATAAAATACGACTACGTTCAATAGGCGTCAGTGCCGACCAGACAGCAAAACCTTGTTTTGCACTTTGAATGGCGGCGTCTTGAATAAATTTATCAGCGACTTCAACATGATAAATCACCTCATCAGTGGCAGGGTTTGTGACCGCAAAGGTGGCACCATTTTGATTGGCTAAAAACTTGCCATTAATAAAATTTTGGTAAACAGGTATCGTCAATTTAAGCTCCATACAGTTTGATAAGTGAACTCACGTAGTTTTTAGCTAATTGCTCACTGTGATTAAATTGATCTTGATCAGACTTACTCAGTACTGCCCTTAACCACAAGCCGTCGATCATTGCGGCACATAACTGAGCTGCTAGTTTGGCGTCGTCATCGCCCATTAGTTTTTTAAATGAACTGGCTAAATTACTTAATAGTCGTTTACTATTTACATTCTGCAAACGATGTAATTCAACGTCGTGCATCGATTGTGCCCAAAAGCTTAACCAGGTTTTGGTGGTATCACTTAATTGCTGTAACCGCGCAAAATTTGCTTCAATAATCAGCATTAATCTTTGTTCTGGTGTTGTCGTGGGGCTTACGCGTTCAATCAGTGCATGCTTTAAGCCAGTTAATAGATAACGCACAGTCGCTTCAATAAGCGCCTGTTTACTGCCAAAATAGTGACTGATAATGCCTGATGACATTCCAGCGCGACGAGAAATAAGGTTAATGGTAGCACCACGCAGACCTACATCTGCAATCACCTCAATAGTGGCATCGATCAACTGCTGACGACGCATCGGTTCAATTCCTACTTTTGGCATATATTTCCTACACAGTTGGTATTGTTAATAAGGTTCAAGCAATGACAGCCTAAACCTGTGTTCGTTTACAACGTCACCCGCCTCATCATATAGACCTAGGGTTATAATTGGATCTTGTTTTTGCCAATTCACATTTAGCGCCCCATAGTTTACGTTATTGGTAAACTGACCTATACGATTTTTATTGGGACTAACGTTTTTCCATTCTTCTGTTAATCCTGATGAGGTAACTTCCCATAAGGGATAATCAAGATCCTGATCATAATAACTAACTTCCCCCCAATGGGTGTCACCGCTTATAAGTACAACACCATTGACTTTATGCTGCTTAATAAGCTTGAACAAACGCTGGCGATCAGCAGGGAAATTTGCCCAAGATTCCCAACCGGTAAAGTCTGCCAACAATTGTACACTAGAGCCAATAACTTTTATCCGACCTGGTTTTTGTAATTCTTGTTCGAGCCATAACCATTGCTTTTCACCCAGCATACTGGCGTTTATATCGCTGCTTGCTTTATAAGGACCCATTTTGTTGGGTTTACGTTCACTCGCATATTCTTCGGGAGATACATGAGACAGGGGATCACGGTTCCAGCGCAGATCCGGTAAAATGACACGAATACTCTGTTGCCCTTCTCCGTATAGGTAAGAAGTATAAATACCATCTTCACGAGTACGGCGGATTGAGTTTTCAGGTTCTTGCCAAAAATCCAGCATAAGTGCTCGAGAGGCTTCTTTCATGGGGTATTCCTTACCCGCGTCGTTAGCACCAAAATCGTGGTCATCCCAGATGGCGATTAATTCTGCCTGCTCTTTTAATTTTTTAAAACCCGGCTTAGCGCCCAGTTTTTGATATTTGTTGCCCAACACTGTCATGTCTTGAGTGTCGCCATAAATATTGTCCCCAAGAAAAATAAACACCTCAGGGTTGTCTTTTATAATGCTATTAAAAATAGCCATGTCTTTATCTTGATGAGAACAAGAGCCAAACAAAATACGGCTTGGTGCCTTGGCGCAGACCACAGCGCTAAACAATAAAATAAAAATTGCTAATAATCTCAGCATGGACGATTGCCTTTTTTTCCAAACATAAAGTAGGTCACATACAATATTATTGCATGTGACCTATTAACCTATTGTTACAAGACGAATTTAGCGTTAAGCGCCGCAATACGTGGTGCACCAATCCAACCTGCACTTGGCGCTATAGAGCCAAGGTAATCTTGGTCAAAGACGTTGTTTACTGTAAAGCTCAGCTCAATACTGTCGATAGCTCCACCAATATCATATGCCGTTTTACCAATATACAGATCACTTACTATGTAAGAGTCAGTTTTCTGGGTATTTGCTTGGTCTAAGTAGCGCTCACCTACGTACTTAGTGCTAAAACCAGCGTATAAATCACCTTTGCTATAATCAAAGCTAATCACAGCCATGTCTTTAGCACTACCTAACACAGTATTACCGCGGAAATCTTCGTCCGTGTAAGTAGCATCATTTTTTGTATAAGAAACGTAAATACCAAAATTGTCGTTGAAATTGTAATCAACTGAAGCTTCGATACCGTCTGACTCAATACCACCGTCGTTAATGTATCCTCCTGCAGCGGCTTCTAAGAAGTCAATGCCATTAACATCTTCATTACTCACAAAAGTAATACGGTTTTCAAACTTGATATTGTAATAAGTAAGACTGGCATTAAAACCTGGGCTTGAATAACGCAGACCAAGGTCAATGTTATCCGCAGTTTCAGGTTCAACTAAACTTAAATCAGTATCGTCACGCTCTAACACAGCATCTTTAATGGCGGCAAAGTTTTCTGCATAACCACCAAACACTTCTAGGCCACGCAACGGTAAAGGAGCAACAAAACCAGCTGAAATTAAGGCGTCGGAGTCTGAGGATACGTTCAAGTCATTAGCAGGCGTAAATTGATCTTCTTTAACTACCTCAACATTAAACTTCTTTGCACCCAGGCGGAACGTGGCAAAACCAGCATCTATTTCGTCTTCAACGTAGTACATCAAAGTCTCTACAGGGAACTCACGATCATACTGAACCCAGTAAGGATTGTTCTCTGCTCTAGGGCTTGATGCTGCATCAATAGTTTTATGCCAGTCACGATATTCATCACGCTGATAATCTTCATACCAGAAACCACCGCGTACTGTATTTTCCATACCTGCGATACTAGTGTTCCATTTAAAGTCAGCATTTATGCCGTAGCGCTTTTTGTTGTAATGAGTGTGACGATTAGAACTGACAGGCATAGCACCTTGCTCGTAACAACCTGGGTCTAGAGCTGCCCCGGCTCCGCCATAAGGAAAGCCGATAGAGCTGGCACAGCCTTCAATAGGTGAAAGTGACTGACCTGCACGGTCAACAAAATAAATGAGCCCCTGAGATGCACCGCCGTATATGGTGCTAGAAGCATCTAGTTCTGAGTTAGGATTACCGGCGCCGTCATCGATAACATCCACCATGTAATAAGGGATCCATTTACCTGCGCCTTCGTTCTCGTGGTAATAGACATTAGAGCTAACATCCACATCACCCAAAGTAAAATCTGCTTTTACATAAGTAAACAGGTTTTCACGCTCAGTAATCCAACCTTCACGCCAGACCTGATCTTGATAAGGTACACCTGTCCAAACTTCAGTTAATCCATCCCAATCTGGGTTTTGCTCATATTGTGCTAAGCCATAGACGCGCTGGTAAGTATATTCCTGAGCGTCGTCATAACTGATATAAGCGGTTAAATTAACTTCACCAATGCGACTGATTATTTTACCTTCAGCATGATCTCTAGAGTTCGTTATTGAACCGCCCATATAGTCGTCGTTTTGTTGACTTGATATAGACAACCAAGCAAAAGTGTCTTGCGCGATTTCACCGGTATCGTAGCGAACATAGACTTTTTTCGCATTGTACTCACCTAAAGTGGTACTGACTGTAAGTTGCTCATCAAACGCTGGAAGTATAGTAGTGAAATCTAGCGTACCGCCCAGTGCTTCGTTTGAGCGACTGCCTATGTCGGCGGTACCTTGAGATACTTCTGTGGCGCGTAAATTTTCAGTATCGATATAACGGCTGGCTTTAGTACCACCGCCGTAATTTGAATTACCGTTAGAAATGCCATCAACTGTCATGCCTATTTGCTGGGATGCTAAATTCAACTCAAAGCCGCGGATTGAAATGCTTGTTGACCATTCATCGGAACCAAAGGGGTCACCTTCAGTTACCAATACGCCTGGCAGGTTATCGATCAAAGCCAAAGCACTTGTCATAGGAGTTTGCTGTTTTTTCATTTCAGCAGAAGATGCGGCGTTTGCGTAAGAAACACTGCGGCCAGTAACCACAATGGATTCCATTGGTTGTTGTTTTTCTTCGGTTTTAGCTTGTGATTCTTGATCCTCTTGAGCCATTGCTGGTAACGAGGTAATAGATATTGCAGATAGCACAGAGAGTGCGATTAAACTTTGCTTCATGGGCACATTAGTGTTCATAGAAAATCCTGTTTAGTTTGTGTGTGTTTATTATGTGTGGGTGCAGATCCTCAAGACTGGGTAAATTGTGATTTCAGGGTTTATATTAATTGATTGTTCAATCAATATCAAATTTGATTAATTGAACGTTCAATTTAAAATAAAATAGCCACATAAAAATCATGCATTCTGTTTGAACTTGAACGGCTTGAACTACCGACAAGCAGCAATATTCTCTTATTGTTATTTTTCAAAATTTTGGCGACAGCCAAATTAAGGCACTTGAGTCTAGGCAGACAAGTCCATGACCTATTAACAGCTTATCAATCACCCAAAAAAAAGAGGGCATGTTCACACATGCCCTCTTTATTTGATCTTCTATTGTTTTAATACACTAACTAACACACATCAGAATTGTGTTTTATCCACCAACTGCAGCCATATAGGGTTTGAGAAAGCTTTGTGTTCCTTATTATCCTCAACAACTAAACTTAGCCATCCTGATTTTAGAGGTAAATCAAATACCACAGAGGCATTCTCGCCAGTTAAGCTTTGCTCACTGATCACACCTGCATTGCCAATTAACTGCACAGACTTAAGGCCATTGACTGATAACAGCTCAAAACTAATAGATTGCGGCTGATTTTTAGCTAGCTTTATGGTGTCGCCAAACATCACATTTTGCGGATAGATTATTGGACCAAACGACACATAAGAGCGGCCATTTTTCATCGCCTGAGCAAAGGCTTTAGCGTTTGGTTTACTGCCTGTATATACAAAAATACGGTTAAGCCCGCTGGTTTCATTCCACACATCATGGGTGTCAGAACCAGCAGTATAATAATAAGGTAGGCCTGCAGACCATAACTGGCGCGCTTTCTTAACTACCTGCCTATAATCCACTACTGCATTTATCTCGAGCAGATCAATGGCTGGGTCAAAACCACCCACTGCAGTATTTTTCTCTAGACTGCTTAGATAACCATAAGGAATGTAGGGATGGTTAGAAGCAACTACTGTTGCTCCCATATGCCTAGCATCTTTAATGATCTGATGGATATCATCCACCCCAGGATCTACCGATAGTTGTGCGCCAATATCAATGGGGAAAGCATTAAAATGCCCCCAAGATGGCGAGAATTCTATTGATGGAATAAAGGGTATGCCACGTTTATCCGATAACGCTTTAATAGTCCCATGGTTCCTGATGGAGTCATGATCACTGACAAAAGTAACATTTAGACCCGCAGCCAGCTGCGAACGCACTAGATACTCTGGTGATGTCGAACCTTCCAGTACATCTGAATGATGATGCAAATCACCGGCATACCAGCCTTGTTGTGTTGGATAAGTACTAACCGGTATTACGCTGGCCAGATGGCTGGTTTTATTGGCAACAACGCTGACATCAAGCAATACAGGTTTCGCTAAAAAATCGCCACCAGCAGACACTTTAAGCTGATAATCGCCAGGGGCCAAAGTGAATTTTGCCTGCCCAACACTAGTTAACTCAGTGAAAAAGGTTTTTGCACCAAAAAATTCAATCAAAGGTTTAGCACCTTTTTCAATCTGAATTTTAGCGTCTAATGCCGCTCTTGTTTGAGCGTCTGTTACCTGAATATTCACTTCGCCTGGGGCCAAAAGATCGCTAAATGAAAGGCTTTGCGAGCCACCATTTTTGATACTTATGTCTTGTATTGCACTGTCTGAATAACCTTTACTGGTGGCGTATACCTGATAATCCCCCACAGGTAGGTCAAGCTTATATTGGCCATTCTTACCCAGTGCCCAAATGTATGGCACACCATCCTTGAGCACTACAAGAGCAGGCTCATCCACAGACTTACCCTGTTGTGTTTTCACCTTGCCTGTTAATGTTCCGGCTGGCAGATTTTTACGCTCAATCTCGGCACTAACCACAGGCGCAAGGTCGCCACTGGCCAGCACTTGATAGTCACCTTCAAATGACATGGATTGTGATTTTTTCAAGCTATGTTTTGTGTAGAGATCCCGCGATTGATATCTCAGTTCTGTCATATAAGGTGCATGCAAGGCAACCGCCCAATCGGCGCCATAACCAACAAAACGGTCTGCTAAAGGCTCAGTCACTAGCGCCTCTACTTTTCCCGCATAACCGGGTACGGCAAACTTATAACCGCCATCGGGCCACAATGCGTAACCGGATAACATATCTGCTAATGCTTCCCCTTCGTTGGTCATCGTGGTTTTAACATGAATAAGATCAGAACCAGTTGCTAGGCTATAAACAGTGCTAATGACCACCTCACCAAAATCCCGAGTAATCTTAACTATCGCTTCG
Source organism: Paraglaciecola arctica BSs20135 (assembly GCF_000314995.1). Classification (GTDB taxonomy): domain Bacteria; phylum Pseudomonadota; class Gammaproteobacteria; order Enterobacterales; family Alteromonadaceae; genus Paraglaciecola; species Paraglaciecola arctica. The sequence goes on from NZ_BAEO01000069.1 coordinate 45,329, forward strand.
TCCTTAGAATCTTTAATGATATCGAGCTTTTGATAAGTGTTCGGCCAGCTTGACCAGTTGTTCGGCATAAAATCCGCAAAGGCAACACGATCATGACTTAAAGATCCATCCTTTCGAACGTTGGCAATATCCACAATACAACCACGGGCTACCCCCCAAGGAGGCGCTGAACCTAACGCTAAAGAAAACGCCAACTTGTCATTTCTAATGGTTAAGTCTTTCTCAGAAGTCGCGTTGCCACCCGGGATGATAGTTTTGCCGTGAATAATACTGACAGCTGCATGACTTTGCGATGAGACAGCCAAACCAGAAGCTAACATTAGGGCACAAACAAAGGGGAAACTGCGAAACGGTTTTATCATTATTCTTTACCTTATGCAGACAATAAAGCCTGCTTTTTTTGCTAATGAGATTAATAGCAGTAGCTTGTAATCGAAGCTCAGCACCTGAGTCTATTAACGAGCATACGAAGAATCGCTATGATTGTAACTTCAGGTATTTTTATTAATTGAACGTTCAATAAAAACAAAGGTTAAGGTAATAGCGCTGACTATTCAAGGTTGACAAAGTTATTTTACAAAGAGAACAGCTTATGAAAATCTAAAAAAAGAACCTCGATTCTTTTTTATAAAGGCAAATATATAAAGCCCCCACCAACACCATTTGGATATCCGCTTTAACACTACTGCTAGTTGGACTCATTGACATTCAATAGAATTTTAGGCATTAGTTCACCATTTGAATAAGTTGAAGTCAGTAAACAGGTTATGCCTCCAAAGCGGTCATTAGTATTTAATTTTAACCTGACTACATTTAGTTCCTAGCCTAAATTGAAGTAAAACAAGGCTACTTAAAACGTAGAATTAGGAGACCTTTTTATAATTTAATTAACAATGAACAGCTAAAAATCGTAATAACAGTAAGGTACGGCATAATAGCCTAAAGGTTTAAGTTTCCAGTCTGGTAGTAGAAAAAGAGCATGTAAAAACAAGCGGGCTTTATTTCCAGAGAAACAGCCAAGGGTGAAAACGGTTAATGGTTAGTCGTCGTCCATTGGGAAACATTAAAAAATGCTGATGCTTCAATGAATAGTTTTACGGGAAAAAGCGCTATAAAATACCCATGTAAAAATGAAGTTCGATAGACTTAAAATATTAATTTATTTTCAATAAAATTTAAAAGGTAAAACAGTACAAAATGAAATGTATATTCACATGTTTTTTAATGCTAATTAGTTGCTCTTCTTTCGCTCAAGAAAGTAAGTTGCAATGGTTAGACTTAATGCTTAGTAATTACCAATACCCACATGCGGTTGAGTATTTTACTGTTAACACACAACAACAAAAACTTAAAATGGCCTATATGGACATAAACCCAATTAATAATAACGGCCATAACATAGTACTTCTGCATGGTAAGAATTTTAATGGAGCTTATTGGGAAACAACAATCGATGCTTTAAAAAAGGAAGGTTATCGAGTGATAGTGCCGGATCAAATTGGTTTTGGAAAATCATCTAAACCTGATAGTTTTCAATATTCTTTTCAAGAATTAGCGACAAATACTAAAGCGCTTTTAGATTCTTTGCATATAAAAAAAACAACCATTTTAGGGCATTCTATGGGGGGGATGCTAGCGGCAAGGTTTGCACTTATGTATCCAGAAACCACTGAAAAGTTGGTTTTGGAAAATCCAATCGGTTTAGAAGATTGGAAATTGTTGGTGCCTTATCAGACTGTTGATTGGTGGTATCAATTAGAGATGAAAAAAACCTATGAAGGCATCAAGGCTTATCAACTTAACAATTATTATGACGGCAAATGGAAAGCAGAATACGCCGAGTGGGTTAATCTTTTAGCTGGTTGGAATCTTAACTCTGATTACCAAAAGATTGCATGGAATGCAGCTTTAACTTACGACATGATCTTTACCCAACCTGTTGTTTACGAATTTAAAAACATTCAAAGCCCAACCTTATTAATTATCGGTACCAGAGACAGAACAGCTCTAGGCAAACCTTTGGTTTCTGAAGAGGTGAGAAAAACAATGGGGTTATATGAACAGTTGGGTAAAACCACCCAACAAGCGATCCCTAATAGCACATTAGTTGAAATAGAAAATATTGGTCATTTACCACATATTGAAAGTTTCGATAAATTTATTACACCTTTAAAATCATTTTTAGCTGAATAAATGTTGAAGATAATTAGTTAGGCCGCCATCTTTAAAAAGTAGCAAAACACTGCTTTATCTTAAGTTTTAAGGTATTCAAGTAGCCAAGGATGGGACAACACATACAAAAAAGCCGCGATAATCTCGCGGCTTTTTTTACACTTATTTTTGTCAATTACAAAAACATCAGCTAACGATTATTCCTTAACGGTTATCGTTAATACCGGTGCGCCAACTATGGTCGCATCGACAGTAAAGATATAAGTTGTTTGTTCAGCAACCTCTAATCTTATATTTTCCGTACCGCCGTCATTTTTTATGGCAACAGTTAACGGCTCGGCAGCTAACACTACATTCATGTCAAGCAATCCACCAATAGTTGAATCATCTTCCCACTCAGCAGAAGCCACTTTAAACTCATGAGTTGCCGCGTCTAAAGTAGTTTCTAGGGTAAAGATACCTGCAGCATAAGTGAATTCATAGGCAGCGTCGTTACTCCAACCGTTCATAGTTCCTTTAAGCATCAAAGTTCTGGCAGCAAAAGGTGTGTATTCACTTACCACTAATACCGGTGCATGTTTGTCGGTCGCATCAATATCAAACTGATACATAGCTGGTGCATCAACTACAAACCTTAAGTTTTCTGTGCCACCGTCATCTTTTACCGCTACTGTAAGTGCTTCATCCTGGGTAATTAGGTTATTTTCAGGTAAGCCACCTATAGAAGCTGCATCGTTCCAATCATCTGGAGCAATTTTAAACTCATGAGTGGCGGTATCTAACAAGGTTGCCAAAATATAGTGGTTGTCGGCATAACCAAAACCAAAACCTTCAACTTGTGACCAATCGTTCATAGTCCCTTTTAGGTACAATGCATTGTTACCGTAAGGCACAGCTGTGCTGACCGTTAATATCGGCGCTTCAGAAGAAGTAGCATCAAGTACAAATTTATAATTACCCGCTTCGGCAATAGTGATAGCGATGTTTTGTGCAACACCTTCACCAAACACTAAACTTTTTGACACATCTAGGTCGAGCATTTCGTCACCTAACGCAGCACCAAAATTAGTATCATCAGTCCAGGTTGCATCGGCCACTTTAAATTCGTAATCAGTCTCAGCTAAAGTGAAAACAGAAGTGTAAATATTCTGCCCTTCATACACCATAGCTTGAGTGTTGCTCCATTCGTTTAAGGTTCCTTTTACGTACATAACCTTTTTAAGAGGCACTTCTATGACAGTTAAAACAGGTAATTCAGGGTCGGTCGCATTAAAGATAAACTGATAATTAGCGTCTGCTGATACAGTAAAAGTTATGTTTTGACTAACATCTTCTCCCACTACAAGGGTTTTATCTTCTCCCAATACAACTGGCTCTTCAGTAGCTGCCGCGCCAAAAGAAGTAGGCTCTGACCAAAGATCATCTGCAACTTTAAAGCTATAGTCGTCTGCTGAAGCTGTTAATGAAGCAACCATGGTATAAACACCATCAGCATATTCAAATACGTATTCAGCTTTAATTTCATCTGTAGCTTCGTCACCAAGCCAACCGTTAAATGAACCTTTCAAATAAAGTGTTGCATCACCTGGAACAAAAGTTACTAAGGCAGTTGGGTCATCGATACATGCATCGCCCGTCTCGTTCAATATCAGTGGTTCGTCACAAGTAAGTGTTGAGCCACCTGGTACCACTAATGAATCAAAGGTACGTGGATGAGGAAAAACAAGGTCTAAACCTTCAAGTAAAAAGAAGCGATTAGTTGGATTAACAGTTTCGTCTGCTAGCTGTGCAATGGCAGTAAATTGAACTTGAAGACTTGCATCAAAATTATAAGGGATCCAGTTACCACAATTAGGATTAGTTTTTGTATCCATAACCCAGTAAACACCAAAATTTGGATCAACACCTACCGGATCAATTGGGATACCCCAACTTGTACCTGTTACCGCATCATCACCACCTGGTGCATCAAACATTGCCCATGAAGTACATTGTCCTTCATTGAAGGCATGTAAGCCCCAACCTGTATATTCTTCATCTTTTAGTGCGTAATATAGAACAACTTCGCCATCTTTAGGGACGTACTCAGGCTCAGGCATAGTGATGCCGTTGGTGCCATCTGGCCATGCGCCAGTATCCATAGCACACAAGCCCAAATCGTTAGGTACTTCAGGATAGTTACAAGGCACAATAACAAGTTCACATGCCGAACCGTCTTCGGTTAACGTTTCGGGGGCTTTACATATTAATAAGGTATCTGCGGTGCCGGTCAATCCTACTTGATCACCTCCACAGCTAGACAATACTGCTGCAGATAATGCAAACAGCATAGTAGTTAAAAGTTTCTTCATGTACATAGACATAAATGGTTTCTCCAAGTGTGTTACTCAGCTGCTAGCCTGTAAAAGCTAATAGCTTCGATGGTTATTTCTCTAGTTATTAAAATGACACTGTCACGTAATCAAAAAACTATTCCAGGAGTCCTTACCATCATGCTCAGTGTAGGAATTCGCATCTACTATCATTCGAGCAAGGCTATTGTTGATTAATTGTAATATGTTGTAAATGAAATACATGGCTTATGAATACGTATTCATAATTTGCAGCAGATACGCACAAAAACACCTATCCAGTTGTTTTTTAAGGTAATAATTGAAATTAACTCTAATTTAAGCGCCATTTTGGCATTTTCGCATGTTAATAAAAGGTTGTATTTGGGCCCCGAGCTATTAGCATTATCATCGTCACGTTACACCTAAAACTTCCTAAATTAGATATGGATTATCGAATATTTTTACAGTTCACAAAGACGCTACATATAAAAGGTGTCTGGTCTGTAAGTTACTAGAACACACTAGGAAATACACATAATGAAAAAATTTAAACCGAGCCTAATGACGCTCAGCCTTTTGGCAGCAGGACTTACCTTGCATGCTAGCGCGAGCTTTGCTCAAGAAACTGATGCAGTGGCTGAACAAGAAAGTGAATTGGAAGTAATCCAAGTTAAAGGTTTTAGAGGCAGCGTTATTAAGTCTTTAAATACTAAACGTTTCGCAGACACTGTGGTGGATGCCATATCTGCCGACGACATTGGTGGTTTACCTGACGTATCTATAGCCGATGCTTTAACACGTTTACCGGGTGTAACATCGGTGCGCCGTGATGGACAATCAAGTGAACTAAACATCCGTGGTTTATCCGGTGGTTTTGTTTTATCTACACTAAATGGTCGTGAACAAGTTTCTTCTGCAGGTGGTCGCTCGGTTGAGTTTGATCAATTTCCATCTGAACTAATTTCAGCAGCGCAAGTATATAAATCACAAAAAGCGTCACTCATTGAAGGCGGTGTCGCCGGTACAGTAGAACTAAAAACAGCCAGTGCCCTAGATAATGACGAAGATCAAAAATTCCGTATTTCGGCCCATGGCAATACCAACAATGCTGTGGCAGATAGTGAATACCTAGATTCATTTGGTAAGCGTATTACCGCTTCTTATCAAGCCAAATTACTTGATGACACAGTTGGCGTCTCAGTGGGTGTGGCTATGATGAGACAACCCACCATAGCTAATCAATTTATTAGCTTACAGTTTGATGAATACAGTGATGAACTAAACAATTCTTTGTCGTCAGAATATGGCGGGATTTATGACGGTTTACCTGAAAAACTTTTTATGTCTGATGGTTTTGAATTACATGATCGTGGTGGTGAAGACTCCCGTGACGCCTTTGTTGTTGCCTTAAACTGGGCACCAAGAGATGATCTTCGTTTCCAATTTGATGGTTTTCATTCAAAATTTGATTCAGAAAAATTTGACCGCGGCTTAAGAGTCGATGGATTATCCTCAGTCAGATTAGCCAATTTAGGAGGCAATCCGAACGCGGGGGTATTAACTGATGCAGTATTAGCTGGCAATGCCCTTATAGGAGGCACGTTCTCTCGTGATCCTAACAATATGGTTGATGCGCCACCTTATATTACGTCCCAAGTGGGTAGCATTCGGGTGCAATCGCAAGCTGATGATGCCACTACAGAAAGTTCCGTTTCATCTTGGGGTTTAAAAGGTGAATGGGATATTAATGATGACTTGTCTATGACGGTTGATATTGCCCATTCAGAGGGTGATGAAGACAGTAAAGACAGAGTTATGCGTATGGCATACTTTGAAGATTCAAGCATTGATACGCCAGTCATCGATGATAATTTAGTGGTTCAATATCAATTAAATGGTTTAGAGTCCCCTACAGTTAGCTTTAATCGTGATTTTACTGATGTTAATCATATGATGGTGGTAGCTGCTGAGGCTTACCCACGAATTGAGTCAAACTCGTCTGATGCCATTAGAATTGACTTCCAATATCAAGTGGATAACGACTTTATCAGATCAATTGAAGCCGGTATTCGTTCCTCAAAACGTGAATATACATTGGAGCGCGGTAGATTTGTATATGGTGTTTCTGACCAATCCGCAAGAAACGGACAATATATTACATATGGACAAGATGCTGACGGCAATACTATTGAAGTAGAACGCTTCCAGCCTTATCAGTTATCTGCTGACGAAGTAACAGTGTCTACCTTAGGTGGTGATTTCAATAACATGCCACAATACCTTACCTTAGATGTTGAACAAGTATTGAATAGTTGGATACCAAACGTTGACCAAACTCCTACAACAGATTGGAATAATGCTTGGACTTTAACACAAAATAACGTGATTGAAGAAAATGTCACTGCTGCTTACATTCAAGCCAATATAGATACAGAACTTGGCAATTTCCCTGTACGAGGTAATTTTGGTATTCGTGCAGTTGAAACTGAACAATTAAGTACAGGTTTAATCGATGTAGGTCCAGGCAACGGTGATCCTATTGCCGATGACAATGGCCTAATTAGCACTAATTATGTCCGAGGTACTGAAGGTACAACCTACACTGATTATTTACCTTCATTAAACTTAACCTTTGCTTTAAATGACGAGCAATTAATCCGTTTTGCTGCGGCCAAGGTGTTAGCTCGTCCAGATATGAATAAGTTAGCATTAAGTGGTGGTGTGAGTATTAATGAACGAGAAGGCACAGAATTTCTCGATTACAATAGCTCTACTAGCCCGTTTTTACGCCCGTTTTATGCGAATCAAATCGATATTTCCTATGAGCATTATTTCACAGAAACTGATGGCGCATTTGTGGTTGCATTATGGAATAAAGACATCACAAACTTTGTTGGTGAAATAACCGAGAAAAATTTCGATTTGGCTCAAATTGGCATCGAAATACCGCCATTATTTGATACTAATGGCGTACCTAGACAGTTTGAAGATGGTGATTACACTCACGCAGAAAATAATGCTGAAGGCGGTTATATGCGCGGCATTGAAGTAGCCTATACACAAACCTTTAATTTCCTTCCTGACTTGTGGTCAGGACTTGGTATAAACATCAACTGGTCCTACACAGACAGTGAAATTACCCGTCCATCAGCAGTACCTGGGGAAGCTGGACAAGATGCACCACTGGAAGGTTTATCGAATAGAGTCTTCAGTGGAACATTATTCTATGATTATGATGAAAAACTGAATGCAAGAGTCAGTGTTCGTCATCGTGGACCATACCTAAGTCGACAAATTGCCATTGGAAGTGATCAATCGGCTTATTTTAACGAGGAAACAATTTACTCAGCGCAAATGTCTTATAACTTTTCAGAGAATTTGCAAGCTGTAGTATCTGTTGACAACTTAACTGATGAACCTAACATTTCATATTTTGGTGATACAAACCGTACTGGTACTATCCAATATTTTGGCCGTACCACTTACTTCGGTGTTAACTACAACTTTTAATTGTTAGTTAAAAACAACAAGAGCCACAATATGTGGCTCTTGTTTATTTTCGAGCATAAATATTGGGTTAGAGCTTTTTAATAAATGAGGCTTTAACCCAATGTGTAAACTCAGTTCTAATTAGTTTACCTTTAATTTAAAAATCCTTTGCAGAGACTATGAACACAACTCTTACTGCCAATAAACATATAGTGATCCTAGGCGGCGGCACGGCTGGTTGGATGGCTGCTAACTTAATGGCTGCCAAATGGCAAAAAATAGGTATTCAAATTACCTTAGTGGAGTCACCTGCTATTGGCACTATTGGTGTGGGCGAAGGTTCGACTCCGCAGCTCAAATCCTTTTTTGACCAAATTGGGGTCGAAGAGCATGAGTGGATGCCAGCTTGTAACGCCACCTACAAAAATGGCATACGCTTTAATGGTTGGTCATCTCGCCCTGGGTTTGAGAGTTATTTTCATCCTTTTGCTTCTAGAATTGATGCTTTTTCAGCACCCGCGTTGTTTTATAACAGTATTCATAGGCGTAAGGGGATTAACGTTGATTGTCATCCAGACCGTTTTTATTTGTCTGCTAAATTGGCTGAGCAGCACAAAACGCCTATTCCGGATCACAATTTCCCCTTTCCTATTGGTTACGGCTATCATTTTGATGCGAACTTATTAGGTCAGTTTTTAGCAAACAAAGGGATAGCCAAAGGCGTTAAACACATTCAAGGCAAAGTGTTGAATGTGGGCATGCAAACCAATGGCGATATAGCCAATCTACAGCTAGACGATGGCAATACAATCATCGGTGATATTTTTGTTGATTGTTCTGGTTTTAATGGTGTTTTGATTCAAAAAGCGCTCAAAGTACCTTTTGTGAGTTTCAAAGATAATCTGTTTAACGACAGTGCTGTCGCTATCCCCTCGCCTACTAGCCAGCCACTCAGATCACAAACGATATCCACCACAATGAAATATGGTTGGGCATGGGATATTCCGCTTACCAATAGAGTCGGAAATGGTTATGTGTATAGCTCGCAGCATTGCACCGCGGAACAAGCTGAGATTGAACTAAGAACAAAACTAAACTTATTAGATAGCGAGGTTGCAGCCCGTCACCTAAAGATGAAAGTGGGACGGGTAGAAAAACACTGGTATCGCAACTGCTTAGCAGTAGGTTTATCTCAAGGGTTTATTGAGCCCCTTGAAGCCACCGCCTTACATTTTGTGCAAGAAACCATAGAAGGTTTTATTGAAGCTAACGAAAAAAGTAACTTTTCTAACACCCACCAAGATGAATTTAACCAACAGATTAATCAACGTTTTGAAGGTATTCGCGATTATATTGTGGCTCACTATCGATTGAGCTCCAGAGACGATACTGATTATTGGCGAGAAAATTCTGCCAACCCACATATTTCAAATCAACTTAAACGCATAGTCAAAGGTTGGATGGCAGCAGAAGATATCACCCAAACCATCCAGCAAGCCAAGATACAAAGTTACTACCCACCTTTTTCTTGGTTATGTATTTTGTCAGGTTATGGAATATTTCCTGAACAATTGAGCGACGTGCCACAGGATAATGTGGCGCACAAATACGACCTTGATTATGTTGATGATTTTATTCAACGCTCTAGTCTTAACTTTAATGATCATAAAACATTTTTAGATCTTCACTATTAGTAGTAATAAATATGAATCAAATTAAACAATCAACCTTATCCACTGCCATATTTGGCATTTTGCTACTCGGTTGTGGTGGTGGCTCATCAAAAGATACTCCCACTTCTGTTATAAAGACTCCAGAGCCTGAACTGCGCAGCGGCGTGCCAGTAATAGTTGATTCAACGTCTGCCCAAGGGAATAGCACTCATGCCTGTCATTCACCTAGCGTAGATACGCTTGAATTAAGTTTTACCGATATATCAACTCAAGCAGGACTAAATTTTAGTCATTCAATGCCTAATGGTGACGGTATATTGAGTATGTCTGGGGGCGTGGCAGCTGGAGACTTTGACAACGATGGCTGGGTCGATTTGTATGCCGTTGGCGGTGATGGTCGAGAAAACCTACTATTAAAAAATATGGCAGACGGCTCATTTTCTGATATGGCAGAGTTTGCAGAAGTAAACTTACTAGCCAAAGGAAGTGGTCCTGCATTTGGTGACTTAGATGGTGACGGTTTACTCGATTTATTTGTTGGTAGTGTGGGTGGCTCTGATCCTAAACTTTATTTAAACAGAGGAAACGACAAATTTTTAGATATCACTGAAACTTCAGGTTTGGTTTTACCCGGCAACAACTTCGGCGCGACTTGGGGAGATTATGACAAGGATGATGATCTCGATTTGGTGATTACCCACTGGAGTAGTGTCAGCAGCGACCACTACGCTTATTTTTGGCGCAATAATGGTGATAATACCTTTACTGACGTAAGTGCCCAAGTGGGTTTAAAAACGGTTATGCAGCAGTTTGGTAGTCGAGACAAATCTTTTACTCCCACTTTTGCCGACATTGATAATGATGGCTGGCAAGATTTGCTGCTGGTATCAGACAACCACCGCACCCGTATTTTTAATAACAATCAAGATGGTACATTTTCTGATAACACTGACAGAGACGTGATCAGTGATAATGCCGGAATGGGATCCGCCGTGGGCGACTATGATAACGATGGTGATTTGGACTGGTTTGTTTCGGCCATTACCTTTAAAGACGGAGTCAAACATTTTGGTTCATTAACCCCAGGAAATCGTCTCTATCAAAACCAAGGTGATGGCACTTTTATTGATAAAACTGATGACGCTGGGGTTCGCGATGGTTACTGGGGATGGGCCGCATGTTTTGCCGATTTTAATAATGATACACATTTAGACATATTCCATGTTAATGGCATGGAAGGTAGTAATATTGATCCTAGGTTTAAGGAAGACCCTTCTCGCTTATTTATGTCTAATGGCGATGGCACTTTTACTGAGTCATCATTGGATCTTGGTATTGATGATACAGCCATGGGCCGAGGGTTAGTCTGTTTTGATTATGATAAAGATGGTGATATTGATTTATACACGGCTAATTACAATCAAGCCCCGAAGTTATTATGTAATTCAGGTAGCAACAACCACTTTGTTAATATTAAACTGCTTGAAAAGTCAGCTAATACTCAAGCTTTAGGTGCCCGTATCTATGTAACAACTGACGGTGTTGAACAAATGAGAGAACTAAGAGCCGGCAGTAACTACGTATCTCAGAATCCTGTTGAAGCACACTTTGGATTGGCGCAAGCAACAAGTTTGCAACGAGTCAGGATAGTCTGGCCAGACGGTCAGCAAAGCCAACTAGACGATTTAAGCCTAGATCAGTTTATAACCATCACCCGAAACGACTAACTCCAATTCGTATGCCAAAACATCCGCCTATTGGTGTAATGCCGTTCACATAAGGTGAACGGCATCTTTGCTTTTGGCGATAAGGTATCAGTTTTTAGATACCTTTAAACATCGGAATAACTTCGCTTAGAAGGGAGGTTATTATCTGGCACCTTATCGACTAGTTTTGCGGCTAAATTCATTTCATTTTCAGCAACACTATTAACACCATTGGAGTTGAGACAAGATTGGATAACATCAGGCTCTAATACGTCTGACAATAACCTGAATTCAGTGAGACGATGATTGATGTAAGGGTGAGCGCTTCTGAGAGTTCCATAAAAAAATCCGATAACAGTATACTGATATCGGATTTTGGACTGTTCTAAAGATCGCTCAACCGATCGCTAAAATATTTTTAACTGTTCGGCATTACACCTAAGTGTCCTTTTTACAATCTATAACCCGTAAGCTATTCTGCTGGTACTTCAGGCTTCATATGTGGGAATAAAATCACATCTTTAATGGTTGGGCTGTCGGTAAATAACATCACCAAACGGTCTATGCCTATGCCCTCACCTGCTGTCGGTGGTAAGCCGTATTCCAAGGCACGGATGTAATCTTCGTCAAAGTGCATGGCTTCGTCGTCGCCAGCGTCTTTTTCTTCAACTTGTTTACGGAAACGTGCAGCTTGGTCTTCTGAGTCATTTAACTCTGAGAAACCATTAGCCAGTTCACGGCCACCCACAAAAAACTCAAAACGGTCAGTAACAAAACTGTTGTTATCGTTTCTACGTGCTAGTGGAGAGACTTCCCAAGGGTAAGCAGTGATGAAAGTAGGTTGATCGAGTTTTTCTTCGGCTGTCGCTTCGAAAATTTCACACAAATATTTGCCTGCGCCCCAAATGCCATCAACCTCAGGCTCTTTGATGTGAAGCTGTTTAGCCATCACTTTAAGCTCAGCTAAATGGTTTTCAGGATCGTTAATGGCATCAACGTTAGCATCTGGCCAGTATTTGATTACTGCCTCGTTCATGGTTAAACGAGCAAATGGCTGACCAAAGTCATAGTTTACTTCGCTAACTACTTCGCCTTCAGCGTCTTTAGTGGTGTTTTTAATGATAGTTGTACCCAACACGTCTTGCGCCACTTTACGTAACATTTCTTCTGTGAGATTCATCAAGTCATGATAATCAGCATAAGACTGATAAAACTCTAACATGGTAAATTCTGGGTTATGTCTGGTAGACAGACCTTCATTTCTAAAGTTACGGTTGATTTCAAACACACGCTCAAAGCCACCCACAACTAAACGCTTAAGGTAAAGCTCTGGAGCCACACGTAAATACATATCGATATCAAGAGCGTTATGATGAGTAGTGAAAGGTTTAGCTGTAGCACCGCCCGGTATCACTTGTAACATGGGAGTTTCCACTTCCATAAAATCACGTTCGATTAAAAAGTTACGAATGCCACTGACTATCTTACTGCGGATCATAAAAGTATCGCGAGTGTGCTGATTAGTGATCAAGTCCACATAACGCTGACGATATTTGGTTTCTTGATCGGCTAAACCATGGAATTTTTCAGGTAATGGACGCAATGATTTAGTCAACAATTGGTATTCAGTCATATTCACATACAAATCGCCTTTACCGGATTTGTGTAACTCACCTTTTACGCCAATGATGTCGCCTATATCCAAGCTACCGTAACGTTCTTTAATATCTTTTTGGATATCTTTGGAAGCATAAGACTGAATGCGACCTGTCATATCTTGTAGTGACAAAAATGGTCCACGCTTAGCTAAGATACGTCCAGCAATACTCACTACTTTACCTAGTTCTTCTAAAGCAGGTTTTTCATGGTCACCAAAAGCTTGCTGTAATTCATCACTGTAAAATTCACGACGAAAGTCATTGGGGAAACCATTGGATTGGCAGTTTTCTCTTATGTGAGAAAGTTTAGCGCGGCGCTCTGCAATCAACTTATTTTCATCTTGTGTGTGTTCGGTCATCAACTTTCCTGATATTTCTTTGCTGCGTTAGGTAATTACAGACCAGATTTTAAGCTGGCTTGAATAAATTTGTCTAAATCGCCGTCTAATACGGCTTGTATATTGTGGGTTTCTACCCCAGTGCGTAAATCTTTAATCCGTGAATCATCCAATACATAAGAGCGTATTTGGCTGCCCCAACCTATGTCAGACTTGCCGTCTTCCATAATTTGTTTTTCTTCATTCTGTTTATGCATTTCGTGTTCATAGAGCTTGGCCTTTAGCTGTTTCATGGCCTGTGCTTTATTTTTATGCTGCGAACGGTCGTTTTGACACTGCACCACTATGTTAGTGGGTTCATGGGTAATTCGCACCGCCGAATCGGTACGGTTAACGTGTTGGCCACCTGCTCCCGAAGCACGATAGGTATCAATTCGTAAGTCTGAGGGATCAATTTCGATCTCAATATCATCATCCACTTCTGGATAGGCAAAAACAGAGGCAAAAGATGTATGCCTGCGACTGCCAGAATCAAAAGGCGATTTTCTAACTAATCTATGAACGCCTGTTTCTGTGCGGATCCAACCAAAGGCATAATCGCCACTAAATTTAATAGTGGCACTTTTGATACCGGCTACATCACCGTCGGACACTTCAATCAACTCGGTTTTAAATCCGTGGGCTTCACCCCAGCGTAAATACATGCGTAATAGCATATTAGCCCAATCTTGCGCTTCGGTACCACCGGATCCTGATTGAATATCAATATATCCATGGTTAGCATCATTGGGGCCTGAGAACATACGTCTAAACTCGAGTATTTCGAGTTTTTTCATCAACTCGGCTAATTCAGACTCTGCTTCATCAAAAGTATCTTGGTCTTCGGCTTCAACTGCCAATTCAACTAAACCTTCGACGTCATCAGTACCTTGAGCTAATATTTCAATGGTTTGCACAACCAATTCAAGGGCAACTTTTTCTTTACCTAAAGCTTGAGCACGCTCAGGCAGATTCCATACATCAGGGCTTTCTAATTCGCGATTAACTTCTTCAAGACGTTCTTTCTTCTGATCATAGTCAAAGATACCCCCGAAGCGAATCGGCACGTAGTCTTATATCCGCTAAGGCATTATGTACAGGGTTGATTTCAAACATAAATAATACAGGTAAACTCGAAATTAAAGGACGCGGATTTTAACGGATTTTCCCATAGAATGACAGTATATGGCGCGTAACTACCCTATAAATTAATCATTTAAGTCATACGAATATAACTCTTAGCCTATTTTTTTTATGAGTTCGGCAAGTTTTGGCTGCATTGATTTTAATGCGGAGTTTTCACTTCGTGCCGATATGGCAAAAATACTATAAATAAAGTTTCGAGTATTATGCAATTTTGCTAAACCTTCTTTATCACTGTATACACTCTGCCAGTCATTAAAAGGGGCTGGGCTAGCAACACTCTCAAGGTAACTCGCCACTTCTTGTTCAGTATGTTCGCCACGTAAAACAATATAAATAAATGCCATGGCCAAACGTTTTGGCTCTCCAAATACATAGAAGTGTGGCTGTTGTGGTGATACTTGGGATTTAAGCGCATCCAACAATTGCCCGAGTTGTACTTTTGAAACCTTGTTATTCAATGAAAGTTGTAAAATCACATCTGCAGTATGGGCAACTGCATGTCGCCAACCTTGTAGATCATCAAACCCTCTATAATCAACAATATTAACCATATAGCTGGTTGTTACCTTTATCGCTTTTTGCAGTTCATTTTCAGTAAGGTAGGGCTTGATACGGTCAACTCGAAGCACTTCAGACAATACTAAAGCCGCAAAAGGTTGCGTGAAATTTAAGGGATCTTGATTGGTCTGTTCTAATGTATTGATGAGAAAATCAAACATTGTTTTAATAGTAACTTGGTCTAATAAGTTGCCTCGTAACCACTCACTTGTCGCTTCGTATACAATACCGTCGCGCACTTTAGGATCCGGCGAACCAAGGCATAACAACAACTTTACAGCTGTTTTGTTTCTATCTTCAGTGGCTTCAATTACAAAATTTTCATTTTTCAATGTCTGTAGTGCAGCATCGCTAAAATTGCCGCTGCACTGACTAGCCTGTAAGGCAGAAGATATTGCCAATAACACAATAAGAGCGATTAATCGTCTTTTCATCTAATTTCCAAATTACATTCAACCGAACTGGGTTCGGTAAAGTTTTAGGTATAGGGCGGATCCCGCATTTGCTGTCACTTTTAAAAGACTAAACATCTAGATTAGTCTTGCTTAATTTTGTTTTTCTCAGCATACCAGTAACGCATAAAATCTTTAGTTATCGCTTGTTGAATTTCTATTGCCAGCTCTGTTGGACAAAATATAGTGATTTCCACAACGTTGTCGCCTATCTCAGATGTAGAGACTTTAATTTGTGGTTCAGGACCAGCTATTTTCACATCTAGTCGTCTTTCTAACATCTGATTGTAACGTACCGCCACTTCATGAAAGTCAGCACAGTAAACCTTGGCATTTTTGATTACCTTTTGAATAATGCCATAAGGATTAACACTTTGATCACGAACAATCACAAAATGGTGAGTCGCATAACGCTTTAGAAAATTTAGATTCTTAATAGGGCTGGTCATCAACTTATTGTTCGGAATAAACAACGTTTTACCTGTGTACTCGTAAGTTTTTATATCCACTTCTAATAAGGTACTTTTGATCCAATCAGTCGCAGAAACTTCACCAACAAAATCTTCAACTTCAATCCATTCGCCGATGCGAAATGGCCGAGTTGAAACTAAATAGAAAAAACCAATAATACACTGAATAAATTCCCTAGTAGCCAACACAATAGCCACAGAAAAAGCCGCAATTGAAAATGCAAACTTTTGCATCTCTTCCGCCCAAAGACTAAATAAACACACTATGAGCACAAAATTAAGAAAATTCTTAACGTTGTTAACTAAGTCTCTGCGGTCTTCACCTTTATTTTTAGCTTGTTTACGTACCAATTTTACTAGAACGTATTTCGTCAGCAGCGCTAAAAACGTGATTGAGAAGGTTAAAATTAATTTGTTTTCAAAAATATTTTGTATAAATTCCATATCTGATCTTTGGATTGATGAGGTGCGCAAAACCCAGAGTATACACAACAATAGTTCTTAGCTTAATTTGATTCGTATCCTAATCAAAATAACGCTTTACGTTAAGCCACAGCTGCACGTAATATGCAAAACCTAGAAAATTAGGTGGTGCGGCTGTTGTCATCAATTAACTTGAACCTAAACAAGACATTTTTATTGTACTTACTGATTATCTCAAGGCGTCAGTAATAGTTACGGTTAATTCATCTTCCAAATGGGAAGATATTAAAACAGTAATAGCAAAGATGTGGCATGGATGGTCATTCAATTTATCGAAAAAATGCCAACCTAATAAAACTAAAGGATAAGGCTAAATGAAAGATCTTGAAATTGGTGGCGTAACCATAAAACGTGGTGAAACCAAACGCATTGAATTACCTATGCCACCTTTATATACGGATACTAGGATGTCAATGCCAGTGCATGTTCAGCGCGGCAGACGAGATGGGCCAACTATATTTGTCAGCGGCGCTGTGCATGGTGATGAATTAAACGGCATTGAGATTGTCAATCGCTTGCTCAAACACAAATCACTAAAGTATCTAAAAGGCACACTTATAGCAGTACCTATTGTAAATGGGTATGGGGTATTAAATCAGAGTCGTTATTTACCCGATAGACGAGATCTTAATCGCAGTTTTCCTGGTAGCGCCAAAGGCTCCATTGCGGGAAGACTAGCGCATCTATTTGTAAATGAAATAGTCTCAAAATGTGACGTTGGCATTGACTTACACACAGGCGCTATTCATCGTAGTAACCTTCCTCAAATCCGAGCCAACTTGGACGACGCAGAAACATTAGCTATGGCAGAGTCTTTTGGATTACCTGTTTTACTCAACGCCGACATCAGGCCAGGTACACTTCGCCAAGCAGCTGGAGACTTAGGTGTAAAAGTACTCCTTTACGAAGCTGGAGAAGCTCTTAGATATGATGAGTTTTCCATACGAGCTGGGGTCAAAGGTGTGATTAACGTGATGCGTGAAATCGGCATGTTAAATAAGCGCAAACGCAAAGGTCATAAAATATCAAAGTTTGTTGCACGTCAAAGTGGCTGGGTACGTGCTACTGAAAGTGGCTTTGTTAACCATGTTGCGCAATTAGGTGATCATGTCAATAAAGGTGGCGTATTGGCCATAATTGCCGACCCCTATGGAACTGAATTATGCAAAGTCCTTTGCCCTGAAGAAGGTGTGGTCATAGGCAAACAAAATATTCCCTTAACTCAAGAGGGGGAAGCCATGTATCACATTGCTTATTTTAGAAAACCTGATTCAGTCGCCGAACACCTAGGACTGCTACAAGACAACCTGCAAGACGACTTGGTTTTAGAAGACCCTACTATTATTGATTAAAGAGTAACTTAGATGAATAAAAAGCATTTAGTTGGTGCACTTGAACTATGTGATTTACCTCAACTTAAACTAAACGGATTGGAAGCAAGAGTTGACACCGGAGCAACAACATCCTCATTGCATGTGGATAATATCGTCAAATTTAAAAAAGAAAAGGAAAAATGGGTTCGATTTGATATCCACCCCGACTCACATGACGTAAGCAAATTAATGCAAAGAGAAGCCAAAGTTAAAAGTGTACGTAAAGTTAAGAGTTCTAATGCTACAAAACAAACACGCTACGTAATCGAAACCGACATTTCAATTGCCGGTATGCAATGGGGAATTGAGCTTACTCTTACAGACCGTTCTGAAATGAAATACCTGATGCTGCTTGGCAGAGAAGCCATGTCTGGGCGATTAATTGTTGACCCAGAGCATGAGTTTTTATTGACCGAATAGACCAATATATCCGAGCCACTAATATAGTGGCCAAGACCTACGGAAATCCTATTTTAATTTAACCTTTTAACTTGGTTAGAGTATCGACCAATTCTTTGCCAAGAGCCTTTAACGCTTTTTCGGTTTTTTCATCGCTAATATTGCCATCCCCATCAAACATAGCAAATGCGCCACTGACCGCTTTTTGATTAGGTAACACCATAGTCCCTAAATTTTCCATCAACATACGCAGTACGACCAATACCCGCATACCGCCCAATCCACCAGGTGATGCAGCCATAATCGCGGCTACTTTGCCTCGGTAAGCTGCCATAGGAGCTTCATCACCAGTACGTCTGGAGGCCCAATCAATCGCATTTTTAAATAAGCCGCTGTAGGAGCTATTGTATTCAGGAGATGAAATTAGAAAACCGTCATGATTAATCAGTAATTCTTTGAAGGCTTGAGCTGCAACAGGCATACCTTGTTCTGCCTCTAAATCTTCATTAAAAATAGGCATTACAAAATCTTCAAGATTGATGATAGTCACCTCAGCGCCAGCCTCTTGTGCACCTTTTGCGGCAATAGCTACCACTTTTTTATTGACTGAATCTTTTCTACCACTACCAGCAAAGGCTAGAATTTTAACCATATTAATTACCTAAGTTATTATTTGATACTAATGGATAAACCATACACGAGATTAACTAAGGTTAATTTGAAATTTTTTATATAATGTAAAAACAAACAACCCGCCTTTGGCGGGTTGTTTGTTTTCCTCGTAGCTCGTAGCTCGTAGCTAAAAAGCTTACATCTTCTCCATAGTCTCAATGCCCAACAAGTCCAAACCTGACTGCAAGGTTTTAGCTGTCAATTGCGCTAACATTAAACGGCTATTTTTAGTTTGTTCTTCTATGCCCTCTTTTAATATTGGACAAGCTTCGTAGAAACTCATAAACAAACTGGCTAACTCGTAGATGTAAGCACAAAGTACATGAGGGGTAGCCTCGCTGGAAACTTGTTTAATTGCTTCAACATATTGCATTAACTTAACGGCTAACAGTTGCTCTTGAACCTCTTCAAGCTGAATATCTGCCTGTAAGTTCACATCATCTACATGAGCTTTTCTGAAAATACTTTGTACGCGGGCGTAAGCATATTGTAAATAAGGCGCGGTATTACCTTCGAAACTGAGCATAGAGTCCCAGTTAAAAATGTAATCTGTGGTACGGTTTTTACTGAGGTCTGCGTATTTCACAGCGCCAATCCCCACTTTGTCAGCGATAATTTTGCGCTCTTGCGCTGACAAGTCGGATTCACGTTGGTTGATCAGTACTTCAGCACGTTCAATGGCTTCATCTAATAGTTCAGCCAACTTCACTGTGCCGCCAGTACGAGTTTTAAAAGGTTTACCATCGCTACCTAACATCATACCAAATGGACAATGTTCGTAAGTTTGAGTAGGTTTGATAAACCCTGCTTTACGGGCAACAATTTCTGTTTGTTTAAAATGTAAGGCTTGACGGACATCAGTAAAAATCAAAGTGCGATCAGCGCCTAACACACCATTGCGATAACGAATAGCGGCTTGGTCGGTGGTCGCATACAAATACCCACCACCAGACTTTTGCACTATATAAGCAGCTGGATTGCCCTCTTTGTCGGCCATTTCTTGTAAAAATGCAACTTGTGCGCCTTGGCTTTCGACCACTATGCCAGAAGATTTAAGTTCTGCTACTGTTGCAGCTAAATCTTTATTGTAGGCACTTTCACCCATTATATCGCTGCGTTTAAGGCTAACATTAAGCTTGTCGTACACATGTTCACTGTGAGCAATAGATATAGTTACAAAGGTTTTCCATAAAGATAAACACTCAGGATCACCACTTTGCAATTTAACAACGTTTTCACGGGCTCTATCTGCAAAACCGTCCTCATTATCAAAACGTACTTTGGCAGCTCGGTAAAAGTCTTCTAAATCAGATAGGGCCGTTTCTGCTACACCATCGGCTGCTAATTTATCATTGAGGTGAGTAATTAACATACCAAACTGTGTTCCCCAGTCTCCCATATGATTTTGGCGAATAACTTTATGCCCTAAAAATTCCAGCGTTTTAGCTACGGCATCACCAATAATAGTGCTCCGTAAATGACCAACGTGCATCTCTTTAGCTAGATTAGGTGCAGAGTAATCCACAACTACTGTTTGTTGTTGTTCGGCTTCGATACCAAGACGACTATCAGCGTTAGCCGCTTGTAGTTGTTGGGCTAGCCACTGAGGTTTTAAATGAATATTAATAAAACCTGGTCCTGCTACTTCGAGCTTTTCGGCTATGTCATCTAACTCAACGACATCGACAATTTTTTGCGCAATATCTCTTGGGTTTTGTTTGAGCACTTTGGACAATGCCATAGCCCCATTAAACTGATAATGCCCAAAACCGACACGGGTACTGCGGCTAAGGGGAGCAGGAGTACCTTCAGGTGCTCCAATGGCAATGAGCGCGGCTTTAAATTTTGCTAATAATAATGTGTGTAAGTTCATGTCTGCTCTTGTGTATAAAATGCTTCAGGCGGCTGATAAAAATACCTTAGTGTTCTCTGGTCGTATGAAATTCAATTTCAGGATAACGTTCTTTAGCTAGAGACAAGTTCACTCTAGTAGGCGCAATATAAGCTAAATTATCACCACCATCTAAAGATAAATTTGCCTCTGCTTTGCGTCTGAATTCATCGAGTTTTCTGGGATCTTTAGATGTCACCCACTGCGCGGTATACACGTTAATATGTTCATACATTGCATCTACGTTGTATTCGCCTTTTAAACGGGCTACAACCACATCAAATTGCAAGACTCCTACGGCACCCACTATCAAGTCGTTATTTTGAATAGGCCTGAATACTTGCACCGCACCTTCTTCAGACAATTGGATCAAACCTTTTTGCAACTGCTTTTGTTTCAGTGGATCTTTTAATCGAATACGCTTAAATAATTCTGGTGCAAAATTAGGAATACCAGCAAAACGGAATTTTTCGCCTGCGGTAAAAGTATCGCCTATCTGCATAGAGCCGTGATTATGCAAACCAATAATGTCACCCGCATAAGCCTCTTCCAGCAATTCTCGGTCGCTGGCTAAAAAAGTCACGGCATCTGAAATTCGTACATCTTTACCTGTACGGCTTTGATGCATTTTCATGCCTTTCTCGTATTTTCCCGAAACTATGCGGCAAAAGGCGATACGGTCCCGATGTTTAGGATCCATATTGGCTTGAATTTTAAACACAAAACCACTGAATTTTTGCTCGCTTGATTCGACTTTTCTGTCACTGGTTTCACGGCCTTGCGGCAATGGAGCCCAATCAACCAGACCATCAAGCATATGATCAACACCAAAGTTACCCATAGCAGTACCAAAAAACACTGGTGTTAACTCTCCGGCCAAAAATTCATCATGATTAAATTCATTGGATGCGCCTTTCACCAGTTCAAGCATGTCGCGAATTTCTTCGGCGTAATTACCAATTGCGTCTTCTAATTCAGGATTATGTAAACCTTTAATAACACGCACTTCTTGGATCATGTGTCCTAAACCTGATTTATAAAGATAGGTTTCGTCTCGAAGTAAGTGATATACACCTTTAAACTCTTTGCCCATGCCAATTGGCCAAGTAATAGGGGCACATTTAATATTTAGAACTTTTTCAACTTCATCTAATAAATCAATAGGATCACGGGTATCCCTGTCGAGTTTATTCATAAAGGTAATAATGGGTGTGTCACGTAAACGCGTTACTTCCATTAATTTTATAGTTCGAGCTTCTACGCCCTTGGCCGCGTCTATTACCATCAAGCAAGAATCGACTGCGGTTAAGGTACGATATGTATCTTCTGAGAAATCTTCATGCCCAGGCGTATCTAATAAATTAACAGTACACTCACGATACGGAAATTGCATAACAGAGGTAGTAACAGAAATACCCCGTTCTTTTTCCATTTCCATCCAATCCGACTTAGCATGTTGGCCAGACTTTTTGCCTTTTACCGTACCGGCTTTTTGTAAGGCATTACCGAACAACAATACTTTTTCAGTAATAGTGGTTTTACCCGCATCGGGGTGAGAGATAATCGCAAAAGTGCGGCGTTTATCAACTTCTTGTTGGAAAGACATGGAATACTCTTAAGTGAACGGGTTACTAAATAATTTGGTCGCGCATTGTATATGACTCCAATAAAAAAGTCGCGGATCTGATTAGTATTAGTAAGTAGTTTGATTTGAAATCATATTTTTTTATTATAATAAAGAGATAATTTAATACAATTTGTTATTAACCTTTCTATTTACTAATACACTGGTTTAAATTATATTCCCGCTAGGTAAGTTTTTTACCGTTGGATTATTAACCTGTAACATTCATAGTTTACCATTAGGAAACGACTTCACATGTCACGAAGAAAAATGTTTAGTGGTGCTCAACTGAGATCTTTGCGCAAAGAAGCGGGTTATACTCAAGAAGAGCTTGCTCAACGAGTAGGCATAAGCCGTGAAACAGTCTCAGCTATCGAAAATGACAAACCTGAAACCATGGACAATATCGGAGTTGGTGTTGTGAATAAGTGGTGGTCTATCTGTCGCCAGACTGCATCTGATCAAACTCGTGAATCTTTTTTCTCTACAGTTATGGATTATTTTGGCTTTAACTTAAACTGATCTTGTTTTAGTCTAGGCTTATGTTTATAAGAGCCTACCTACCCCAGATTTTCACAGCCCTCTTCGGAGGGCTTTTTGTGTTTCTTGGTATTGCTACTTTTGGTAATGGTGAAGCCTTCGATCGTTTGTTTATTTTCATTTTAATTTTCACTGGTATTATTTGTAGAAAAAATATCGATGTACTAGGCATAGTATTTATATTAGCTTTTGAAAGAATACTTGAAGAAATATTCTGGTTTAGTTCACAAGATATTTGGTATTCGAAAGTAGCAGTTTATAGCTGTTTGATTATAGTACTTTACAAGTTAAAATATGACGCCATGTCGAGGCTTGCACTCCCTTGTTTAGTTTTATCGATTAGCGCTGAGTTATATTGGTTTGCATCTGATTATCAATTCACTCCAGAAATATATTGGTACAATATCCTCATCGGACAAAGTATGGTGGTCAGATTTTTATTATTTTCTAGAATAAATTTGAGTTATAGCATTTTCAATAAAAAAGCGAATTCTATTAATCTAGATTGGATCATTTATCAGGCTACCCGTATATTTATTGTGTTTGAAACACTCAACATTTTAGAGTATTTGTTACGCCATATATTGGAATTAAAAGTAACCGTCATTTATGTTTGTTACCCTTTCGCTATGCAAATAATAGCTACATTTATACTATGGGCTGTTTTCAATGAAGCGAACAAACTTTTAAAAACACGTATCTTAAGTGCTTAATCAATAAAAAAATAACAAAATTGTTCTGTCGTGAAGTAATATTTATTTTCCTAAATATTACTTTGCGAGAAAATAATGAATTTATTAAAATTATATACTTCACTGGCGTGCGGGTTAGTCTGTTATGGAGTAACTATTAATGCATATAACGTTGTGGCTGATTATAAGACTGATCACTTAATCGCGGCTGGCTCTAAACAAAAACCGCCTA
>NZ_BAEO01000068.1 GCF_000314995.1 Paraglaciecola arctica BSs20135
TTGTACCTTTAAAGTACATGCAACAATTCGGTAAAACCTTGTTTGTTGCGAGAGTCCTAAGTGGTCTCCCTTGAAGCGAGGGCGCATTATAGAGAGAACAGATTCCTATGCAACCCCTAATTTCAAATAATTAGTACTTTTCTGTTTAACTGCATAGTTTTCAACCTAGATGTATAAAGTACATACAATTATGTTAGATTGAATTTAATTCCGGTAATGGTGTCCTACATTATTGCTTAATCACGTTATGGTGTAGTAAACATGAAAAAATTAGTAGGGTTAGCATTAACACTTAGTTCACTAGTGCATATGCATGGCGCATCTGCCAACCAGGACATGGACAAAAGCAAACCTAATCAAATTAATGAAAGGTTTCTACAAATACAAGTAGAACAAAATGTCACTATAGGTAAAGCCATTAAGGTCATAGTAAGTCACTACCCCCAACAAGCAGCCTCCATAGTAGACACTGCACTAGATCTATATCCATCAAAATATAAAGAAATCATTCACGCAGCAATATCTGCACAACCAACCTTAGCTGAAGAAGTGGTAACTATAGCGCTCAGTAAAGGTATCAGTAGTTGTACAAGTATTGTAGAGACCGCTATTAATGCAGATCCAAGTTATATTGATTTTGTCGTTACAGCAGCTGCACATTCGACTCCTGAAGAACTAAATGAAATTGTAAGAATAGCAGTGATAACTGAACCAGATTCAGCAGACTATATTGTGCAATCTCTCGCTAAAGAACATCCAAGTAAAATTGTAGAGATATTGCAGTCAGCTATAGGTGCGGTACCTTTTGTTGGGGAATATGTAGTTGAAGCATTACTGGCGGTATTTCCCAATGATGCGGAAATGGTCATCACTACTGCCGTTCGTGAATCAAGTGCGCAGAGAGAAAACGTAAAAAGGATTATTGAAACTGCACAAAACTCTGGGATTGATATAGAAAAACTTGAAGCCTATGCGATTAAAGGTGGGGCTACAACTGAAGAGCTTTCTCAAGTTTTAGATAATAAGGAATAACTTTACTTTAGATATAAAAAAGCCAGACATCAGTCTGGCTTTTTTATTTAGTACGGTTGTTTATTCCGCTTCTGTTTCTTCAATCTCTTCGACTGCTTCAACTTCAGGGCGATCAACCAATTCAACGTAGGCCATAGGTGCTTTATCACCAGTACGGAATCCACATTTCAAAATGCGAATATAGCCACCAGGACGCTCTTCATAGCGAGGACCTAGTTCGTTAAACAATTTACCAACAACTTCTTTGTCACCAGTACGAGCCATTGCCAAACGGCGATTAGCTACACTGTCTTGCTTAGCAAGTGTGATAAGAGGCTCAATTACGCGACGCAATTCTTTCGCCTTTGGTAGAGTAGTTTTAATCAACTCATGTTTAACCAAAGAACCAGCCATGTTTTTAAACATAGCTTGACGATGACTGCTGTTACGATTTAACTGACGACCACTTTTACGATGGCGCATAGTTTTATCCTTCTTTACAAATCAGGTTCGAAAACCTGATTAATCTTTTTCAGCGATTGACTCTGGTGGCCAGTTTTCTAAGCGCATGCCTAGAGACAGTCCACGAGAAGCTAGCACATCTTTAATCTCAGTAAGAGATTTTTTACCCAAGTTAGGAGTTTTTAACAACTCAACTTCGGTACGTTGTACTAGGTCACCAATATATTGTATGGCTTCGGCTTTCAAACAGTTAGCTGAACGTACAGTTAGCTCTAAGTCATCAACAGGACGAAGTAAAATCGGATCAAATTCCGGTTTTTCTTCTTTTTCAACTGGCTCAGAAATATCACGAAGTTCAACAAATGCGTCTAATTGTTCAGCTAAAATAGTAGCTGCACGACGAATTGCTTCTTCCGGATCAATTGTGCCATTTGTTTCCATATCAATGATTAGCTTATCAAGGTCGGTTCTTTGCTCTACACGAGCAGACTCAACATTGTAAGATATACGATCAACAGGGCTATATGAAGCATCCACTAATAAACGACCAATAGGACGATCATCTTCTTCTGAAGAGCGGCGAGTTGATGCAGGAACATAACCACGACCCATTTCTACTTTAATACGCATGCTAAGTTCAGCTTCGCCAGTTAAAGTACAAACCAAATGGTCAGGGTTAACAATTTCCACATCGCCATCATGCTGGATATCACCAGCTAATACTGGGCCCGCACCGGATTTCACTAGAGTTAGTGTTGCTTCAGTTTTGCCTTCAAGACGTACGGCTAAACCTTTAAGGTTAAGCAATATCTCGATAACGTCTTCTTGTACGCCCTCTTTGGTGCTGTATTCATGCAACACACCATCGATTTCAACTTCTGTCACTGCACATCCTGGCATTGACGACAATAAGATGCGACGTAACGCGTTACCTAGCGTATGGCCAAACCCACGTTCTAAAGGCTCAAGTGTGACCTTTGCGCGAGTTGACGAGACGTTATCAATTTCAACTAATCTTGGTTTTAAGAACTCAGTTACAGAACCCGACATTGTTTCCTCTCTTCTTTAAGCTTTACTTAGAGTAAAGTTCGACGATCAACTGTTCGTTAATATCTGCAGACAAATCAGTTCTTTCAGGAACACGTTTAAATGTGCCTTCCATTTTCTTGTTATCTACTTCAATCCAAACTGGTTTTTCACGCTGATCAGCTAGTTCCAATGCAGCAACGATACGCGCTTGCTTTTTCGCTTTCTCACGAACAGAAACTACATCATCAGCAGTAACGTTAAAAGAAGGAACGTTAACAACTTTACCGTTAACCAAAATGGCTTTATGGCTAACTAGTTGACGCGCTTCAGCACGAGTACTAGCAAAACCTATACGGTATACAACATTGTCAAGACGCTGCTCCAAAAGCTGTAACAAGTTTTCACCTGTGTTGCCTTTTAAACGTGCTGCTTCTTTATAATAGTTACGGAATTGCTTTTCCAATACACCGTACATACGACGTACTTTTTGCTTTTCACGTAACTGAACACCGTAATCAGACAAACGGCCACGACGGGCGCCATGTTGACCAGGTGCGGTATCAATTTTACATTTAGATTCGATTGCTCGAACGCCGCTTTTAAGGAATAAATCTGTTCCTTCGCGACGGCTAAGTTTGAGTTTTGGACCCAAATATCTTGCCATGATCTTTCTCCAACTGTCCGTCGATTAAACGCGACGTTTTTTCGGTGGACGACAACCGTTGTGAGGTATAGGTGTCACATCGGTAATATTAGTGATTTTATAACCAGCAGCGTTCAAAGCTCGGATCGCAGATTCACGACCTGGACCTGGGCCCTTAACGAACACTTCTATGTTTTTCAAACCGTAATCCTGAGCGGCTGTACCAGCACGTTCAGCAGCTACTTGAGCAGCAAAGGGAGTTGATTTACGTGAACCACGGAAACCAGAACCACCTGAAGTTGCCCATGACAGAGCGTTGCCCTGACGGTCAGTAATAGTCACTATTGTATTGTTGAAAGAGGCATGAATATGAGCCATACCATCAGCAACTTGACGTTTTACGCGCTTACGCGTTTTGGTTGGTGCTTTAGCCATAATATCCCCCGCTTATCGTTTTATTGCTTTGCGAGGACCTTTACGGGTACGCGCATTAGTTTTAGTGCGCTGACCACGTAGAGGAAGACTACGACGGTGGCGAATACCACGGTAGCAACCTAAATCCATCAAACGTTTTATACTCATTGATACTTCACGGCGAAGGTCACCTTCAACTGTGAATTTTGCAACTTCATCTCGAAGTTTATCAATCTGTTCTTCACTAAGATCTTTGATCTTGGTTGTCTCTGCAACACCAGACGCTACACAAATGCTTTTAGCACGTGTGGAACCAACACCATAAATTGCAGATAATGCAATTACAGTATGCTTGTGTTCAGGGATGTTAATGCCAGCGATACGGGCCATTAACAGTACTCCTTATAATTTATAGTCATTAGCCTAAAAAGCCCGATAGGATACTTACCCAATAACTAAATTGCAAATAAGGATTGAGGCGCTAGTGTATCTAGACGACCCCCAATCCACTCGATTAACCCTGCCTTTGCTTATGCTTAAGGTCAGAACTGCAAATCACACGCACAACACCGTTGCGCTTAACGACTTTACAGTTACGGCAAATCCGCTTGACTGATGCACGAACTTTCATTTCATCACTCCGTAAATCGCTAACTTAGCGGCCATAGCCTTTAAGATTAGCTTTTTTAAGAACAGACTCATATTGATTTGACATCAAATGGGTCTGCACCTGCGCCATGAAATCCATGATTACCACTACCATAATAAGTAGTGATGTACCGCCAAAGTAGAACGGAACGTTCCAAGCGATCAACATGAACTCAGGCACTAAACATATAAAGGTTATGTAAAGTGCACCTGCCAAAGTAAGGCGTGTCATAACTTTATCAACATATTTAGATGTTTGTTCGCCAGGACGAATACCAGGAACAAAAGCTCCAGATTTCTTCAAGTTATCTGCCGTTTCGCGAGGGTTAAACACCAACGCAGTATAGAAGAAACAGAAGAAAATAATCGTCGCAGCATACAACATCACATACAAAGGTTGTCCAGGGGACAACTGTAGGGCCACATCTTGTAACCAAGATAATGACTCATTCTGACCAAACCAATTTGCAATGGTGCCTGGAAACAAAATTATGCTTGATGCAAAGATAGGAGGAATAACACCAGCCATGTTCACCTTTAAAGGTAAATGCGTGCTTTGTGCAGCAAAAACCTTACGACCTTGTTGACGTTTTGCATAGTTAACAACGATACGTCGCTGACCACGCTCTACAAATACCACAAAGTAAGTGACGGCAATAATGATTACGCCCACTAACATCAAGAACAATAAGTTCAATTCACCTTGTCTTGCTTGCTCAGCAACATTACCTAATGCTGATGGCAAACCAGATACAATACCGGCAAAAATCAGAATAGAGATACCGTTACCAATACCTCTCTCTGTAATTTGTTCACCTAACCACATAAGGAACATAGTTCCCGTGACTAAGCTAATCCATGCTGTAAAGTAAAAACCGAAGCCGGGGTTAATTACTAAACCTTGTATAAGGTTTGGTAAGTTTGTCGCTATTCCAACTGCTTGGAAAGAGGCCAACACCAACGTAAAATAACGTGTGTATTGACTAATTTTACGACGCCCTGCTTCACCTTCCTTTTTAAGTTCCATCATCGGTGGATGCATATGTGACATCAACTGAATGATAATGGAAGCTGTAATATAAGGCATGATGCCTAGGGCTAGAACTGACGCGCGTTCAAGAGCACCACCGGAGAACATGTTAAACATCTCCACGATTGTACCTTTCTGTTGCTCAAATAACTGAGCTAACACCGCAGCGTCAATACCAGGAATAGGTACATAAGAACCCAACCTAAAAACTATGATCGCACCAAGTACGAACAACAATCTTGATTTAAGCTCGCTCAAGCCGCCTTTGGCGCTTGAATCCTGTCCTGGTTTAGCCATCTAGCCTATTCCTCTACTTTACCGCCAGCCGCCTTGATTGACTCAAGAGCGCCTTTTGATACCTTTAAACCACTAATAGTTACGGCACGTGAAATGTCACCACTTTTCATAACTTTAACGAACAACATTTCTTTCTTAACAAGACCTGCTGCTTTTAAAGTTTCAAGTGATACCACATCACCTTCTACCTTGGCGATTTCGCTTAACGTAACTTGGTCAGAAACCAAAGATTTACGAGAAGTAAAACCGAACTTAGGTAGACGACGTTGGATTGGCATTTGCCCGCCTTCAAAACCAGGTTTTACAGAACCGCCTGAGCGAGACTTTTGACCTTTGTGACCACGGCCACCAGTTTTTCCAAGACCAGAGCCCATACCACGACCCACACGTTTACCAGAATTTTTCGCTCCAGGTGCAGGAGCCAAAGTATTTAAATACATTTATTTCTCCTCCACTACTTCAACCATGTAAAATACACGGTTGATCATGCCACGGACAGAAGGGGTGTCTTCTAGCTCACTAATATGACCTATACGACGAAGACCTAAACCAGTAAGCGTAGCTTTATGCTTAGGTAAACGACCGATAGAACTTTTTGTTTGCTTTATTTTAATCATTTTAGTCATGATCAATTACCCCAAAATCTGCGATACAGACAATCCACGCTTAGCGGCAACTGACTCAGGCGAATTCATTTCTGTCAACGCATTGATAGTTGCACGCACAACGTTAATTGGATTCGTAGATCCGTAACATTTTGAAAGTACGTTTTGTACACCCGAAACTTCAAGAACTGCACGCATTGCACCACCGGCAATAATACCAGTACCTTCAGATGCTGGTTGCATGTAGACCTTAGAGCCTGAGTGACGACCTTTTATTGGGTGCTGTAGTGTATTGCCATTAAGATCAACGTTCACAATATTGCGACGCGCTTTTTCCATAGCTTTTTGAATTGCAGCAGGCACTTCACGTGCTTTACCGTAACCAAAACCTACACGACCGTTACCGTCACCTACTACTGTCAAAGCAGTAAAGCTAAAGATACGACCACCTTTAACTACTTTAGATACACGGTTAACTGCGATTAGCTTTTCTAGCAGATCACCAGCGTTTTGAACTTCTACTTTAGCCATAATTAACTCCTAGAACTGAAGGCCAGCTTCGCGGGCTGCGTCAGCTAATGCTTTAACTCGACCGTGATACTTGAATCCACTACGGTCAAAAGCAACTTTCTTGATGCCTTTTTCTATAGCGCGTTCTGCGATCGCTTTGCCAATAGCCGCTGCTGCCGCTGAGTTACCAGTACCTTTAAGGCTACCAGCTAGTTCAGTTTCAACTGTTGAAGCCGACGCCAATACTTCAGAACCGCTAGGTGCGATTAACTGAGCGTATATGTGACGCGGTGTGCGGTTAACAACCAAGCGATGCGCGGCCAATTCACTAATTTTTTTACGTGCACGAGTAGCGCGACGTAAACGAGCTGATTTTTTATCCATCGTACTAACTCCTTACTTTTTCTTAGCTTCTTTACGACGCACAACTTCATCAGCGTAACGAACACCTTTACCTTTATAAGGCTCTGGCGGACGGTATGCGCGGATGTTAGCTGCAACCTGACCTATCAACTGTTTATCAACGCCTTTGACGATGATTTCAGTCTGACTAGGAGTTTCAACAGAAATACCATCAGGCATTTCGTATGCTACAGGGTGTGAGAAACCCAGAGTTAAATTTAGTTTGCTACCTTGAGCTTGCGCACGGTAACCAACACCATTCAACAATAGTTTTTTCTCAAAACCTTGAGATACACCTAGGATCATGTTGTTTAACAAAGAACGAGCTGTACCAGCTTGAGCCCAACCATTTACTTTGCCTTCACGAGGCTTAGCAACTAGCTGATTCTCTTCTTGTACTACTTCAACTGCTTCATTAAATACACGAACTAGCGTACCGTTTTTACCTTTTACTGTGACTTCTTGACCAGCGATAGAAATTTCTACACCAGATAAAACGTCAACAGGAGCTTTTGCTATACGTGACATATTATTCCCCTTACGCTACGTAGCCGATGATTTCACCGCCCATACCCGCTTTACGCGCTGCACGGTCAGTCATCACACCTTTAGAGGTAGACACGATAGCCACACCTAAACCACCCATTACTTTTGGCAACTCATCTTTTTTCTTATAGATGCGAAGACCAGGGCGACTTACGCGCTCAATGCTCTCGATTACTTTTTTGCCTTCGAAGTACTTTAAAGTCACTTCTAATACCGGCTTTACGTCACCAGAAACAGCGAAGTCTGTTACATAACCTTCTTCTTTTAGAACGCCTGCAATTGCAACACGAACTTTAGATGAAGGCATAATTACAGAAACTTTGCTAGCCATCTGGCCGTTACGAACGCGTGTAAACATGTCCGCGATAGGATCTTGCATACTCATATCAGCTACCCCTTACCAACTGGCTTTTTTCAAGCCAGGCACTTCGCCACGCATAGCTGCTTCACGCAACTTGATACGACTCATGCCAAACTTGCGTAGGAAACCATGTGGACGACCTGTAATGTTGCAGCGATTACGCTTACGACTTACAGATGAGTCACGTGGCAGTTGTTGTAGCTTAAGAACAGCGTCCCAACGTTCTTCGTCAGAAGAGTTGACATCGCTGATAGTTGCTTTAAGCGCTGCGCGTTTTACTGCGAACTTAACAACTAGCTTCGCACGTTTTACTTCGCGCGCTTTCATTGATTCTTTTGCCATAACCCTACACCTTACTTTTTAAACGGGAAGTTAAACGCGCTTAATAAAGCGTGTGCTTCCGCATCGGTTTGTGCGCTAGTAGTGATAGTAATATCCATACCGCGTATCTTATCCACTTTATCGAATTCGATTTCAGGGAAGATAATTTGCTCACGAACGCCCATGCTAAAGTTACCGCGACCATCGAATGACTTAGGATTTAAGCCACGGAAATCACGGATACGAGGAATTGCTATTGAAACTAAACGTTCAAAGAATTCCCACATACGTTCACCACGTAGGGTTACTTTACAGCCAATCGGATAACCTTCACGGATTTTAAAACCCGCTACAGACTTGCGAGCAACGGTTACAATAGGCTTTTGACCTGCAATTGCTTGCATTTCAGCCGTGGCATTTTCTAATACCTTCTTGTCCGCTACCGCTTCACCTAAACCCATGTTTAAAGTGATTTTATCAATCCGAGGGACTTGCATGACGCTTTTGTAGTTGAACTGCTTAGCAAGTTCCGCTACAACTGTGTCTTTATAGTAATCATGCAGTTTCGCCATCGTACTCTCCAATTTTTTAAACTAGTTCGCCGTCTGATTTGAAGAAACGTACTTTCTTCTCACCTTCAAGACGGAAACCTACACGATCTGCTTTACCCGTTTTCGAGTTGTAGATCGCTACATTTGATACGTGAATCGATGCTTCTTTCTCAACAATGCCACCAGCCACACCCAATTGAGGGTTAGGTTTAGTATGCTTCTTGATCATGCTCACACCTTCAACGATTAGACGGTTAGAAGCGGGAAGAACTTTAAGCACTTTGCCTTGTTTTCCTTTATCTTTACCAGCCAAAACGATGATTTCATCATCACGACGAATTTTATTAGCCATATCGTGACTCCTTATAATACCTCAGGGGCTAGCGAGACAATTTTCATGTTATTCACACGAAGTTCTCGGGTAACCGGACCAAAGATACGCGTACCAATCGGTTGCTTGTTTGCATTAAGCAAAACAGCTGCGTTTCCATCAAAACGGATCGAAGATCCATCAGGACGACGTACGCCTTTTCTAGTACGCACCACCACTGCAGTTAGTACATCACCTTTTTTTACTTTACCGCGAGGAATTGCTTCCTTAACAGTAACTTTGATGATGTCACCAATATGTGCATAACGGCGATGCGAGCCACCAAGAACCTTAATACACTGAACCCTGCGAGCGCCGGAATTATCGGCAACATCCAGGTTAGTTTGCATTTGGATCATGTTAGTGCTCCGCTATTAAAATTAAGACTCTTCCGAGTCGTTTAGCTGCAAAAAAACAGCATTCAGCTGCTTTTTTATACATACCCCAGTTAAAAGGGCGCGAAATACTAACAGAAAACCCAATGCTGCGATAGTGGAATATGCAAATAATAATGAGAAAGATGGGGGTATGTCTATTAGGATGCCATTTACCTATGACAAGTGTATGGAGCGCCGTAATTTCAAGGCTCGACACATTTCAATAGATAACTAAAAGTCCCCAGAAGAGGCCTCTTAGGGTCAAGTTAAGATCATTTAAGTATCGAAATTTTGAAACCTGTGGCTGAATCATCTGTTTTTTCAACTGTAATGATATGCTTTACTTTTTCATTAATACCTAGTAATTCAGTTCTATCGAGTAGGATTTGTGTCTTATTGCTATTATCGAACTTCGTAATTATTTATAAAAATCACTCAGTTGTTAATAGTGCCTAATGAGTGGGCTGCACTAAATGGTTCCCCTGCGGCGCTCATATATAAATCATAACTCCCTGACTCATTGATGACTGATGTTGCGAATAATCAGAAATGACCTTCAAGTTCTTCACGTTTATAACGATATTCTGCAAAAGAAGGGAAGTTGATGTTAAGAAGTTTTTTATCATAAGGGTGGTCCATACTATTAACGAAATTATTCGCTAATAGCATGGATTACATTAAGCTAAGTTCGGCGCTTTACACTCTTTAAAGAATCTTTGCTTTGATACGCCGAACGAATAATGACAATGCTCTCTACTAGGATTTACCTCACTATTGCCTCGCAATTTTCCCTTGTAACTCTCCATTGATAAGGCTGTCATAGTATTCTTCCAGATCATGCCTCTTTAACTTTAGAGTAGGAGTCAAAAGCCCATTATCTACTGTCCACTCATCTTTCATAACAACTAGGCAATCAAGTACGGCATGGCTTTCGAGTGTTGCATTCACTTCATTTAACGTTGCCAACAGGCTTTCTTCAATCTCCTCTGTTGCTAACTTAAGGGCTTCAACAGACAAAACGACCAAGCCGATAGGTTGCTTTAACTGCGAGCCAGTAACACATACTTGTTCAATAGAAGAGTTCGCCATCAATTTGGACTCAATAGGGACAGGTGCGATATATTTACCTTTAGATGTTTTAAAAATTTCTTTTAAACGGCCGGTAATTGTGATGTAACCATCACTGTCTATAGAACCTTTGTCCCCAGTTTTCAGATATCCATCTTCAGTCATCACTTCTGCCGTTTTTTCGGGCTCTAAATAATACTCTTTCATATTACAAGGTCCCTTAACCTGAATTTCACCATCTTCCGCTATACGTATATCCACACCTGAATACGCACGCCCTATAGAGCCTATTTTGTCCGCTCGAAAAGGCACGCTAGAAGTGCCATAGGCGCTGTTCTCAGTCATACCCCAGCCTTCAGCAATATTGACACCTATTTTTCTGAACCATTCTAGTGTAGGCACAGCGATAGGAGCTGAACCACTTGCACAAAGTCTTGCTTTATTGAGACCTAATTTAGTACGTATCTTTTTACTAACCAACCCTGACACAATTGGAATACGTAATAATAAGTCGAGCTTTTTTTGTGGCATATTGGCTAACACGCCCATTTGGAAACGTGTCCATAGCCGTGGCACAGAAAGAAACAAAGTCGGCTGTGTTGCATTAACATCACGAGAAAATGTATCTAGTGACTCAATAAAATCAATCCGCATACCCGCGTATAAACTAGCAATTTCAACTAATACTCTTTCAGTAATATGTGCAAGGGGCAAATAACTAAGAATACGATCGTTTTGATCCACACCTAACTCCACCAATGAATTCGATGCCGCCCAGCAAATGGACTCATAATTATGCACTACACCTTTTGGATTACCGGTACTACCAGAGGTATAAACTATGGTCATCACAGAATCTAAAGCGGGAATAGGTTTGTCGATATATGGGGCGCTTTGTAATAATTCGTCCCACTGCTTATCGGCAGGAATATTTGGATAGGGAAATGCTAGTTTTATTATCCCTTCTTCAATAGCCGCAACTTGTCTTTCGGTGTCATCCAACTTACCCACAAATATCACTGGACACTTAGCATGGTCCAAAACATAACGGATTGTCTTTTCGCCAGCAGTGGAGTAGATAGGTACAGATACATGACCTGCCAACATAATGGCCAAATCAGTAATAAACCACTCTGCACAATTTTTTGACAAAATGGCGATATTACTGCCTGAGGGTAATTCCATCGCGAGCAAACTTGCCGCAACTCTTCTAGCTTGATCACCAACATCTCGCCAAGTAAAGTCTCGCACCGAACCATTTATGGGTTGTTTTAGATAAATAGAATCTGGAGTGGTCTCTTCCCAGTGATAAAACATTTCCAAGGGTGACTTTAATGACATTTGATATCCAAAAATAGGGTTTGATTTATCTCTTTATAACGACTACGAAGAAATAGATCAATCATAGATAACATGTTTTTAACAATACTGATTATTAAATAAACAGCGCTAAATCAACAACTTTATGCTTCCGGGATAAAACCTTACCCAACAACGCTACACAATATCTTCGAGCGCTTCACTTAACCACTTTTCAAATAACTGCACTTTGGGTTTACTAAAATGATGATTAGGAGCAACCAGATAATAGGAATAGGCACTTGGATGACTGAAGTCAAAGAGTGAGACCAATTGTTGACGTTGAATTTGCTGATATATCAAATTGTAGCGTAACATTGCGAACCCCTGTCCAGCTAAGGCTGCATCGACAATGGTCACGGTAGAATCGTCGACTTCTAGGATCTTATTAAATTTTTGTTCTTGAAGCTTATGTTTTGCCAAAAAGGTCTGCCATGCCTCCCCAGTAATAGCTCCGCGTTCTTCCAATAACGGCAGTTTATACAGGTCTTGTGGTCTAATATTGGGCTGAATGAGTCTTGGGTGACAAACTAAGACGTATTTATCTTTAAGAAGAAATCGACTTTCAAGTCCAGCATAGTTGCCTTCACCAAAACGAATAGCAAGGTCAATATCGGTACCAGAAAAATCTCTCAATTGATTGCAAGGTTCGAGGCGAACTCTGATTTCGGGATGCAGCTCCTGAAAAAACTGCAATCTAGGTACCAACCATCGAGTTGACAATGACTCCACCACAGTCACATTTAACACATCGGGATTGGCGTCTTCTATTAAAAGTGCAACACCTTTAGCAAAGTGATCAAAACCTGCTTGGATATGGGGTATTAAACGCTTGCCATCTTCTGTTAGAGACACTAGTCGCGTCCCTCTAATAAAAAGCTGTACACCTAAATGGGTTTCTAAGGTTTTAATATGCTGGCTTATAGCTGCCTGAGTCACAAATAATTGCTCAGCGGCTTTTTTGAAACTTAAATTCTGTGCGGCGACTAAGAAATAACGTAATGAATTCAACGGTGGTAATTTTTTCAAGCCAAGCTCCAAACTTAAGTTGTTCTTAAGTATATATAAGTTTTCATCGTTTGTCTGACGCT
Organism: Paraglaciecola arctica BSs20135; assembly: GCF_000314995.1. Classification (GTDB taxonomy): domain Bacteria; phylum Pseudomonadota; class Gammaproteobacteria; order Enterobacterales; family Alteromonadaceae; genus Paraglaciecola; species Paraglaciecola arctica. Next base: position 13,096 of record NZ_BAEO01000068.1, read on the forward strand.
CTACACATACCTATATTCATATCTCTATTAACAGGAGAACACTAATGAATAAGCCACTAATCAAGAATTCAAGCATATGTAAAATATTAACACTTGCATCAATATTACTTTTCACATCAACCAGTAGTTTAGCTGAAGTTAATCCAACAGAAAAAGTGTATACACAAAATGGATATCCATACGAAGGTCTAGTAGATCGCTCAGAACAAGTAACTATATTCTATACAAAGGGTGCAGATAAGGGTGCAGAGAACATCAGTTGCCGAGTTGAAGTATCACAAAATGGTCAAATTTGGCAAGGCGAGGAACGCATTACAAGTTTAAAGAAATTTACTCTAAAACCTTTGCGTGCCTGCATCGATAGAGAAGAGGCCAAGAAGCTACTAGCCAAAACATTTTAAGTGAATAGGATAAACACTTATTTATTTGAAGAGATAAGGGAATACCCTAAAGGCATTCCCTTTTTATCGGCTACCTAGCCTCTTTGTCTAACAATCTCATATAAACACACCCCGGTCGCCACAGAGACGTTAAGGCTTGAAACAGAGCCTGCCATGGGTAGTTTAATTAACTCATCGCAATGTTCACGAGTTAAACGGCGCATGCCTTTACCTTCGGCGCCCATAACAAGGGCCATTGGACCGTTAAATTTGCAATCATAAATATTATTTTCTGCTTCCCCGGCAGTGCCGACTATCCACACCCCTGCGTCTTGTAAGTCTCGTAACGTTCTAGCCAAGTTGGTGACTTGTACTAAAGGGATAACATCAGCTGCTCCACAAGCTACTTTTCGCACCACAGGCGTAAGGGCAGCTGATTTGTCTTTAGGAACCACTACTGCGTCCACACCGGCGGCATCCGCTGTACGTAAACAAGCCCCTAAATTATGGGGATCAGTCACGCCATCCAAGATAAGCAAAAATGGCAATTTACTTGACTCTACTATCGCAGCCAGATCATTTTCATTATATTGTTTCGCAGGTTTAACTTTTGCGACCACACCTTGATGTTGACCACCGTCGACTTTATCATCTAATGTTTTTCGTTGACAAAATTGCACTGAAGTACCAAGGCTTCTTGCTTGGCTAACAATGTCATGAATACTTTTGTCATCTCGACCTTTTAACACAAAGAGTTCAATCAAGCGCTCTGGTTCACGCAGGATAATTGATTCAAGGGCGTGGATACCATATAACCATTCTTGTTGAGCCATATGCTTTATTTCCCCTTTCTGGATGAGCTTGTAGGTTTACTTCGAGCAGTTTTCGACTTTGATGCTGGGCGACTTTTTTTAGTCGCTGGCTTCTTGGTCGATTTATTTGCTGGTGCTGGTTTTGCGATTTTGTCCTTGCTTGCAGACTCTTTCGCTTTTTTACTTGGTTGTTTAGCCCTAGACGGTTTTCTGCCAGCTGTTTTTTTAATATTTTTACCTGCTACGCCATCCAATACAAAGTCAATTTTTCGTTCATCTAAGTTAACAGAGGCAACTTTCACTTCAACAGGATCACCCAACCGGTAAACCGTACCAAAACTCTCGCCAATTAAATGCTGCTTAACTTCATCATAGCGAAAATAGTCTTTCTCTAACGATGTTATATGCACTAAACCATCAATATGAAACTCGGACAAACGCACAAAAAATCCAAAGTTAGTCACCGAAGCAATCACACCTTCAAACACATCACCCACATGGTCCAACATAAACTCACATTTAAGCCAATCGGATACGTCTCTGGTAGCATCGTCTGCACGGCGTTCGGTCATAGAACACTGCTCGCCTAAAGTTTCCACTTCATCTGCGGTATAGGCTTTTCCGCCTGATTTACTCTTGCGTTGCTGTTGTTTATCGATAATACCTTTAAGGGCTCGATGCACAACTAAATCAGGATAGCGACGAATAGGCGAGGTAAAGTGCGCATAGGCATCTAATGCCAAACCAAAGTGGCCAATATTTTCATGATCGTATACCGCTTGTTTCATCGAGCGTAACAACATAGTTTGAATCAGTTCTTGGTCAGGTCGCCCTTGAATTTTTTCAATCACATCAGTGAAATCTTGAGGGGATACTTCCTTGCCGATCCCATGAGTGATACCCACTTCAGCTAAGTATGACAAAAATGCACCTAGGCGATCAGAATCTGGTTCATCGTGGATACGATACAAGGCCTCAGCCTTATTTTTTGTTAAGGTTTGCGCTGCAGACACATTGGCTAAAATCATACATTCTTCAATTAGCTTGTGCGCATCGTTGCGTGTTACCGGGACGATGTTGTCAATTTTACGCTGAGCGTTGAATACAAATTTACTTTCTTGGGTTTCAAACTCAATCGCACCACGTTGCTTACGAGTGCGCTTTAAAACACGGTACATATCGTGCAAATTCCTCAAGTGCGGCACTTGCTCAGCATAACGTTTATGCAATTCAGGATTGCCTTGCGCTCCTTGTTCCTTCAAGATGTCCCACACTTTGGTGTAGGTTAATCTTGCCTTGGAGTTCATCACAGCTTCGTAAAATTGATGCTCCACCAGCTTACCCGTTTTGCTGATGGTCATCTCACAAACCATACATAAACGGTCAACTTGGGGATTAAGTGAACATAATCCGTTAGATAATACTTCAGGCAACATTGGAACAACTTGTTCAGGGAAGTAAACAGAGTTGCCTCGATTTTGAGCTTCACTGTCAAGGGCTGTACCTGAACGCACATAATAACTCACGTCTGCAATAGCGACCCAAAGTTGCCAACCACCACCATCTAAAGGTTCACAAAAAACAGCATCATCAAAATCGCGGGCATCTTCACCATCGATAGTGACCAGTGGCAATTGTCTTAAATCAATGCGGTTTTCCTTGGCCTCTTCGGGAACTTGTTCATTTAGTCCCTTCACTTGCCTATCGACACCTTTTGGCCAATGGTGAGGAATATCAAAAGTCCGCAGCGCCATATCGATTTCCATACCGGGAGCCATATGTTCACCCAGTACTTCAATAATTTTACCGATAGCATTAACTCGTTTACGAGGACGCTGCACAATTTCAACCACAACTATGTGCCCTTGACGAGCACCGTTAGTTTGCTCTTTGGGTATCATTATTTCGTGGTTAATTCGGCTATCATCGGGAATGACCACACCCACATTATTTTCAAAAAAGTAACGACCAACTATAGGCTCAGTGCGAGGCTCAACAATTTTGGCAATTCTGGCTTCTCGTCGACCACGATTATCCGTGCCACTTTCTTTAACCAAGACCACATCGCCATGTAATACCGTGGACATTTGTGCATTATGAATAAATAAGTCTTTTTCACCATCATCGCGTTTTAAAAAACCAAAGCCATCGCGATGGCCTATCACTCGACCTTGAATAAGATCTTCTGTTTTAAGCTTGGCGTACTTTTTGTCACGATTAAACTCAACCTGGCCTTCACGCTCCATTGCTCTAAGGCGACGCTGAATACCGATACGACTATCCTCATCTTTTGCATCAAGCAATTGACAAAATTCTAGGAAAGACAAAGGCTTTTTAGCTTTAACTAAAAGTTCTAGTAAATATTCACGGCTAGCAACAGGCTTTTCGTATTTTTCTTTTTCGCGTTGGTAAAATGGGTCGTCGCTCATAGAGTCCTAACTAATAATTTAATTAAGTCGAGTATAACTAAATGAACACAACCAAATATGACTTTTTAACAGATACTGCCTTATTTAACTCTTTTTCCATGAATTCGATGCACCTCTAACCAATTGCTCTTGCCATCATTTGACCATTTCAATTCAAACGAATCCTCTTGCATCTCAAAAAATGTAATTCGAATATATTTGCCTTGTGCTGCTTTTGTTTAGATAACCTGAACTCGGATTAAGAGGTGTCACGTCCACTAAAGTTGTGAATTTTTTTAAGAAAGGCGAGCTACAAATAGGATATATGGATAGTTAAGAATTAAGTGGTCTTTTGGCGTTACGTACTGCTTTGGGGTGCATCAGTTTCTCTAAGTCTTGCATACAATTAGCGATTTTAGCGTGGGTTGCCTTATCTGCGCTAATCGCGTTGTACAACCAATGATAAGCGTCTTCATAGTCGTAAGGGCTTCCATATCCTTCAATAAACAACTCTGCCAATTGAATTTGTGCTTTTAGGTTTCCAAGTACAGAAGCCTCACGTAAAAAAACAACCGCTCTTTCTTTATCTTGTTGCACAAGTTTACCTTGAGAGTAATAGCGGCCTAATTGTTCTAATCCAGCTGCAAGACCCTGTTCAGCAGCTTGATGCATATAGTTAATGCCCCGCTCTGCATCTGCGTCCACGCAGACACCCCAAGCCAACATATCGCCCCACAAAAACTGATAACTAGGAATTTTTAGTATTTCTGCACGTGCCTGAATATCTTGCACCAATTGACAATCATCTAATACCACTCGGCTTAAATGTTCATTTCTATTAATTAAGCCCAGTAACTCATCCTGTGAATACAACTGAACGGCTTTAATTTCATCCGCTGCGTTAGTCGTAGCTACAAAAAATAAGGCACAACAAAATAATGATAATGATTTGAATAGATGCATAACAAATTATCTAACTTTTACGATTTCTTTTGTATCGGCAACAAAAGTGTTTTTATAAGTATTTAGGGCCATTAGACCCTAATCACTTGTACGTTTAATGGTTCTACTAGCAAGGATTATTTATTCGTCAATGCTATTTTCACAACCTGAGCATGCTCAGATAAATCATGACCTAAGTCGGTTAAATACCCGCCATCTGGTAAAGTCACTATGCCTTTGTCGAACAACCTTTTTGCGGCAGCAATCACCTCTGGTTCTGCGTCATGATGAATTTTCAAACCTTGCATCAGACTCTTGTTAGGAAACTTCAATAATAAGTTCAGCTCTGCAATCATATCAGACGTAAATGTCATTTTTATTCCTCATAAATTATGCCCTAATTCCCGTAAACACAGAGGGCTCGGATTAGATTCAAGCAGAACAAGACGTTCATTTACAGAACTCCCGCTAAAACCTAGCACTTTCAGTTAATTATAACTCCTATAAAATCAGTCATATATTATATACCCAAACTACCGCTGCGACGTGCATTTAGAAGTAGCTTGGGTATAATCTCTCTGAGACTAAAGCCCAAACAGATGAATATCAAAGGTTATTTCAAATAATCATATTCAAGAAGCACTAATTTAACCAGAAGAACACTATGCAAATAATTCAGTGTAAGGTAGAAAAGATTGAAGCCCTTACAGATACAATCAAACGTATTATTTTAATTCCAGATACCCCTTTTAACTTTATTGCTGGCCACTATTTACAAATAGTGATGGGCGATGGTGACAAACGCCCCTTTTCAATCGCTAACGCTCCACGTGAGGATGGCTCTATCGAGTTGCATATAGGTACTGAACCTGGCAACCAATATTCAGGGCAAGTCATCGAAAAAATGCTCAAAGATAAATTAGTCAATGTTGAAGGTGGATTAGGGCAAGCTTTTCTTAGTCAAACCGATGCACAAGATATTATTTTATTAGCTGGAGGCACGGGGTTTTCCTATGCTTTGTCTATATTGCAACAACTACTTAGTAAACCGTTAGAAGCACAAGTACATTTATATTGGGGAACACGCACAATAAGTGATATGTATGCATTCGACGAACTCATCACTCTTACGCAACAACACCCTCTTTTTACCTTTATCCCGGTTATAGAGATCCCAGAAACAGATTGGGCGGGTAGAACAGGTTGGGTACATCAAGCCGTGCTCGATGACATGCCAGACCTAGCAGCTTATCAAGTGTATGTAGCCGGGCGTTTTGAAATGGCCAAAGTGGTGCGCGATGACTTCACTAAACAAGGGTTACCAATAACGTCTTTATTTGGTGACGCATACGCATATATCTAAGCAATCTTAATTAGGAGCTTAAAAAATAAGCTCCTAATTAATCTGAACTCGGGTTACACCGCCCCTTTAAACTCTAATTGCCGCCAAGCTTCATACACAAATACTGACACGGCATTAGACAAATTCATGCTACGGCTTTGTGCCAGCATAGGAATTCGCACTCGCTGCTGGGGTGGCAGAGACTGAATAACCTCATCGGGTAAGCCACGGGTTTCTGGGCCAAATAATAATGCATCGCCTAATTGATACCTGGCCTCTGCAAAAAACGCCTTACCTTTGGTTGTACAAGCAAAAATCCGCTTTGGTGAACGAGCTTCGATATAAGCCTCAAGATTTGGATAACGTTGTACTTTGGCAAACTCATGATAATCCAAGCCAGCTCTCCGCACTTTTTTGTCATCCCAATCAAACCCTAAAGGTTCAATTAAATGCAGGGCAAAACCAGTATTTGCGCATAGACGAATGATATTGCCTGTATTTGGAGGGATTTCAGGTTGGTATAGAACGATATCGAGCATGAATAAAATTTCGGTTATGTTTGATAAAGTGATACTAACAAAAATCAGCTAATTGATTTAGCTATTAGCGCTTTTTTCGTTATTCACTTTTCAGCGAATATAGTCACTTCAATAAATGTTAATCTTGCTTGATATTCAATGGGATCGTCACTTTGTATCTAACCCCAATAGGTGAGTCGACTAGTTCAATCTGACCTTTATATATATTACTTACTATGTTGCTCACTATATTTAAACCTAAACCAATTTTTCCAGTGCCTCTTTGCGTAGAGAAAAAAGGTTGAAAAATCTTCTTCGCTTGTTGTTTGTCTATGCCTTTGCCGTTGTCATGGTAACCCAGATGAATATTTTCAGCATCTTGCACTATTGATATAAATACTTTGCCCCCCTGATGCTCAAAACTATGGATAACGGAATTTTCAAGCAATTGTGCCAGTAATTGTGAAAATGCAGAACGTGAATAACAAATCAGGCCATCTTGAACTTCACACTCTAAGATAATCTGCGGATACTTGAGTTGCGCATGGGCGCGGAATTGGTCGATAAATTTTTGCATCTCAAAATTGTATGCCTGATCACTTATGATTTTGGTGTCAATTTCGGAAAATCGAGAAATTAAGTCTGATGCACGGGTCAAATTATTGAATGTTAGATCAATAGACTCGGACAACCTACTTAGGGTTTGCATGGCGCTACTTTTAGTCAATTTGCCATTTTCGATATCTTGTGAAAACGAATGAACAATTCGACCACTACTTGAATTAGAAGTAATAGCTACACCCAGCGGGGTATTTATTTCATGAGCAAACCCCATTAACAACATGTTAGTCGTATTGGCTTTTTCGGCGATTACATCACGTTTATTGGCCATTGTTTGTTGTTCTAATACTTGGGACAAGCGCAAGTTCGCTTCAATCAGTTGGGTATTACGCTCATCTACTGTGTGACTCAATTGTTTGTTCGCATCTAATAGCTTCTGCCTAGAGCTATCATTTTCGAACACAATGGCCGCTAGATTTGCACAGGTTTCGATATACGCAAGATCTTCATCTGTAGGTGTATTTGGATACTCATAATACATTGCAAACGTACCATAGACTTTTTCATTGTGCCCCATAATTGGCTCAGACCAACAAGCTTGCAAACCGGCACTGAGCGCTAAATCTTTATACTGCGCCCAAATAGGGTCGCTATTAATATCTGTGACAACAACACGTTTTTTTGAAAAAGCCGCCGTGCCACAGGAGCCAACTCCCATTCCAATTTCCACACCATTTATTGCTTCGCAATAATCAGCTGGTAAAGAAGCAGATGCTATAGGATGTAAAGTAGCGTTTTCAGAGTCGAGCAATAACACTGAACTTTTCATTTCAGGATTATAAATTTCTGATTTTTCACATAACAAGTTAAGTACCACTTCAATACTATCGCCCCTAGCGACACTACGTAATACTTCAGAACGCCCAGCTTCTAGTTCTATGGCGCGTTGCAAATAATTTAAATCATCACGTGTAATGTTTATTTGGGGCATAAGGTACCGACTTTTTATATGACGCTATTAGTGTAATTTGATATTTGCTAAAATGCTATTCGCAAAACAAGAGGCCTTAGAGTTGGACAAAATAGCAGCCATTAATCCCTAAAAAAGTCTAAAATTGCAGTTACACAAGTGACTCTATATTTATCCCGTTCTTCTAATAATTCATGCTTGGAACCATCAATCACCTTAAGTTTAGTATTTGCCATTTTTGCTACCACTCGACTCTGTCGTTTGTTATCTACAATTTGATCTGCTCCAGCTTGAATAACTAAGGCGGGGATCGGAAAAGCATGCACACTTTGCTCTATTTCGTCCATCGCCTGTGCCGCCACTTTTAACCAATGACCGCTAACGCCACCTAACTGCGCTTGTGGTACTTCTTGATACTCTTGACGAAAAATTTGATATCTGATTCCACTATGCGTTAACTCATTAGCGGCAAAGGGTTGGTTGTCATAATTTTTTTGGCCAAAAAAATAAGCATTTTTTTTATTAAATGTGGCGTGTAGGGTGAGCAATAACTTAGCGAACCAATTAGGTAAAGGCGGACGAATACCAAACATTGGCGCCGAAAACGCCACTTTTTCAAACATCTCAGGAAAGCGCAAAACCATCAAAGCACCAATGGCTCCCCCCATAGAATGACACAACAATTTTGGTTTGTGATCAGTCTTTTTAATAACCACCTTATCAACGAATTTTTTAAAATCATCCACGTATTCAGAAAAATTGCCCACATAACCTATTTGAGGATTATCCAACATACGCCCTGATAAACCTTGCCCTCTATGGTCATGAATAAACACCGAATAACCATTTTGATAGAGGTCGTACACCAGTTCCTTATATTTTATTAAACTTTCAATACGCCCAGATGAAATCACAATAGCTCCTAGTGCCTGCGGATGCAGTACATAGGCGTATGCAATATCCACGTTTCCCACTCCTGCAAACATTTGGTGTTGAACACGGTTTTGCCAGAATGCTTGAATAGCGGTTGCATATACTGATTCTAAGTCAACTTCGGAGCACAAGACGTATTGAGACATGTAAAAATCCTACATTTAAATTTGATATAAAATACCCAGCCTAAACCAGACCTTAGGGTTTAGATTTCAGGCACTAACACTGGCTCATTTCGCGTTGCTGAGTTTTTTATTATGATTAGCTTCAATGATTCGAAGGATATCACGCCAACTAACGACCCCAATTGGGGCGCCCTGTTCATTCACTATGGGGATACAAGAAATACTGTGTTGATTAAATAAACCGATCGCCTCATATACATCAGCAGTAGGAGTCAAAGTAATAGGTTTTCGACTCATGATTTGGTGTACCTTTTTATTCAAGGTAAACTTATCATGGACAGTTTCTTGTACTGTTCCGATAAAAGGACTAATGGATTTGAGTAAGTCTCGGTCTGATAGCACACCATATAATTTACCTTCATCTACCACCAGCAAATGATGAAATTTGGCATTTTCAAAAATATGTTTAACCTGTCGCAGAGTATCATCCATTGTCACAGTCACCACTGGTTTAGTCATGATTTTCTCAACTAACATTTGCTGCCTTCTTTCACTTAATGACGTTTAGAATAAAAGGTAACTGCAACTTTGGGTATGTTGCAATAAAAACCACAAGATTTAACTCTATTCATAATGACAAATATTTGGATGCAATTTATTGAGCCCAAACCAAAGGTATGCTTATTTTGACCAGTAATCCGCCTTGAGGTTTATTGCTTGCCTGTATTAAGCCTTGGTGTTTCCCTATCGCATGTTGAGCAATAGCTAATCCCAAACCTACTCCGCCACTATTCCTATCTCGTGCGGTTGATTCACGATAAAATGCCTCAAAAATTCTATCCAGTTGACTCTCTTCAATACCATTACCATCATCTTCTATCTCCCATACAAGGTGTTTGTCTTGTACCGACACTTTGACTTGAATGTGATGATTAGAGTAGTGGATCGCATTTCGTAGAATATTTTCTATAGCACTACTCAATAACTGCGGATCTGCATGCAAACTAACGTTTTCATCAGCTTGATAAAACAACTCCTTATTTTTTTGCGCAGCCTCGAATCGTGCATCGGCAATAATGGGCGTCATTATTTGCTCAAGACTAACAGACTGTAAGTTTTCGACTGGTAGTTGATTATCCAACCTAGATAACAACAATACTTGAGCTATCATATCTTCAATTTGCCGCGCTTCTTTTTCAATCCGCTCCAAGGCTGAAAGCATATTGGCTGACATATCAGTCTCATTTTGTTGCAGCGCAATACCAATAGATAATTGCAAACGCGTAAGAGGTGAACGCAACTCATGTGAGATATCAGCTAGTAACCTTTTCTGACTATTTAGCACACTCTCCACTTGTTCAGACATGTAATTGAAGTCACGACCAAGTTGGCCAATTTCATCTAAACGCGCACTAGCAGCACCCACTCGCACTCCCATTTCCCCCGTCGCCATGCGTTTAGAGGCGAGACTGAGTTGCGCAATAGGATTTAGTAATCCACGCACAAATAAATAACACAATCCCAAACTAAAGGAGATGATAAATGTGATAAATACCTCTGGATATTCATGCTGAATGACCCGAAAACTCCCACCAGGCCTTGGTTTAACCAAAAACAACATATAGTCGGTTTGATTAGCACTTACCATACTTGGTCCAACAAAGGTGATACCTTGCACCTCTAACATTAACGGTGCACTTTGCTGGTTAAAATCGTCAAACATTTCTTTTTTGAGGCGTCTATTGCGAATTATGTTATGCACAATTTCTCTTGTGGATGGATCAATTAAAATCAAACCGAAGCGATTTCGAGCACTCACGTGATCAAGTAACTTTTTAAGTTCGACATTGCCATTACGTTTATCAATTTGATTTTGTAATTTGCGGGTCAAGGTATTTAAATCTTTGTGCTGCTGGGGACTCAATGGCTGATATTTGGCTTCTGAGTCAAGTTGTTTAGCTAACCAGACTGAACTTAAAAAAATCAACAAAGCAGCCAACCAAAACCATAAAAACACTCTAAAAAATAAACTTTTAGCTGGATTAAAACGACTTAATCCCTTCATGCGGGCACCACATACAGATAACCAGCCCCACGATGAGTTTTGATTTTTTCTTCTGGACTAAAGACAGCTAATTTTTTACGAAGGTTACTAACATGCATATCTATGCTGCGGTCAAAAGCAGCAAGTTTTCTTCCTAGTACTTTTTCACTGATGTCCTGTTTACTGACTAAACTTCCTTGGTTAATCATCAACAGATGCAAAATAGAATATTCGGTGCCAGTTAGTTCCACAATATTGTCAGCACAAAACACTTGTTGTGCTGAGGGTGAAAGAACCACATCACCTAACTTTAAATTTTGCTGCACACTACCACTAGGTAACAAAGCCATTCTGCGAACCAAAGCTTTTATTCTTGCCGATAACTCCCTATGGTTAAACGGTTTCGCCAAATAATCGTCAGCTCCCATTTCCAGACCAAAAATTTTGTCATAGTCGTCGCCTTTAGCTGTCAACATTAATACTGGAGTGAGATGACTAGTGCGCAATTTTTTTAATACTTCAAAGCCGTCCAGTTTAGGTAACATGACATCCAGCAAGATAAGGTCGTAGTGTTTGTTTGAGGTCGCTAAACTCAGACCAGCTTCTCCGTCGTGGGCAACATCTAATTCATAGCCTTGCGGGCTAAGGTATTCTTTAAGTAATTCGGTCAACTCTAAATCATCATCGATCAATAATAGTTTTTTAGCCGACATATCTTCCCTTGGGTATTTTTAGCTGGAGCTACACTATAACTCAGTGCGCCCCTGTGAATACTGTGCAACATTATGCATTTACACAAGCTTTACATTCCCTTTGCGTTTCTTTGCATTGTATTCGCTAGACTTGTTGGCAGTTCATTGAAGGTAGTTAATAAAGAGGATAAAAAAATGTCAAAATTTAAAACATTAGTTAAAACAACACTTACACCTATTGCGCTTTGTCTATCCCTTGCAACAGCAGTACCTGCTATTGCTCATAAAAGCCACCACCAAAAAAATGATGGCATGCGCCAAATATTGTCTGAGTTATCTCTAACCGATACCCAAAAGCAAGATATCAGACAGGTATTAAAACAAAGCCGTGAAGACAGAGACCTGTTCCTTACTGATGCTAAGTCGCCACAAACAGAATTGCGCAATCTTATACAATCGACTGCATGGGATCAAACAGCTGTCGAAAGTGCCATTACCCAAAACCAAGCTGCAAAGCAGGAAAAAGCACTACAACGTGCTATCAACAAAAACCAAGTATGGAATTTGTTAACTGAAACTCAACAAGCTGAATTTGTTGCCCAACTAGAAACTCGCATGGCCAAACATGACGCGAAAAGCTCTAAAGGTGAAAGAAAAGGCAAACGTAAAGGCAATAAACTCAAACGTCTTGATTTTACCGAAGAGCAACTTGCAGCTGTAAAAGCCATTAAAACGGCAGAGAAAGAAAGTGGCGAAGCAATTAAGGCTAAGCTTAAAACCTTTAAACAAGCAGAGCGAGCGCTAGTCCAAAGTCCGAACTTTAGCCTTGAAGCTTGGCAAGTTCTAAACTCTGAGTATCAAGCTGATTTTGTGACTATGGGGCTATTAAGAAGCAAAAGCAAACATGATATTTGGAATATTATGACGCCCGCACAGCAAGCCAAAGCCTTGGAAAAATCAGGAAAAGGCAAACACCATAAAAAAGGCAAAAAGGGTAACAAAAAAAATAGACAATAATCGGTTTAAAAATAACACTTATCTGCATAAACAACCGCATTAGCTGCGGTTGTTTTATTTATGGCTGCTAATAATTTTCAGTCATTTAATTCCATCATTCCAATCAAAAAGTTCATCCCATTTCTCATAGAAAATCCTCTGGGCATTAGTTCTATTTCGTTAAGTTTAGTAACCTTAAACGCACCGTCATAATAGGATCATATTTCATTCACTATTTGGCAATATATACAATGCTAAGCTAGCCGAAATTGACTTGGAGAAGTGCAAATGAGCTTAAGTATTTGGCAAATATTACTTGTAGGTTTGTTATTTATATTACTGTTTGGTCGAGGAAAAATACCCGCTTTGATGACCGACTTAGCTGCAGGGATAAAAAGCTTTAAACATGGGATTAAGGAGCAAGAGGAAGACGAACACGCATCGATTGCGACTGAGAGCAAGACCCAAAACGCAAAAAAATCAGCCGAGACGACTAAACCTATTAGTCAGCCAAAGTAAATCGCCATGTTTGATTTAAGTTGGATTGAGCTTGGTTTTTGTGCAGCACTAACACTTGTGGTAGTTGGCCCAAAAGATTTACCTGTTTTTGTAAAAGGAATAGGACGGGTCATGGCCAAGGGAAAAAAAATGGTTAATGAAGTCAAAGGATCATTGTCGCGGCTAGAAAAAGAGATCGATATCAGTGATGGTAAAGCCTACCAAGAGGATAACTGGCAAACACTGCTGCCACCTGAAGTACAAAATTTACCCGACGATTTTATTCCTGGCTCACTGCCTGCCAGCGATCACCAGCAAATGCGAGAACAACGAAAAAAAGCAATGGATGAAAGGGGTAGCAACTCAGAGATAAAAAAATGAAATTAGCCGCAAATACCCCAAGCAAAACACCGTTACTGACTCACCTCACTGAGTTACGTAAACGCTTATTGTATTGTTTAGGATTTTTCTTTTTGATGTTCGCTATAAGTTATTGGTTTGCGCAGCCAATTTACACATTTTTACAACAACCTTTAGTCGACATATTCGGCCCAGATAGTGGACGAAGAATGATATACACAGGTTTACATGAAGCGTTTTTCACTTATTTAAAGCTAGCTTTTTTTAGTGCGGTTTTTTTTACGCTTCCCTTGGTCCTGATCCAAGTTTGGCGTTTTATTGCCCCTGGTTTGTATGAGCAAGAACAGAAAAGTTTATTTCCACTCTTTGCTTTAACACCAATATTATTTATTGGTGGAGCGGCCTTAGCTTTTTATTTGGTAATGCCACTGGCGTGGGAGTTTTTTATTAGTTTTGAAACCCCAGGACAAAATACTGGTATTGAAGTGCAACTAGAGGCGAAAGTCAGCGAATATTTATCGCTAGTCATCCAACTTATCTTGGCTTTTGGGTTGTGTTTTGAATTACCAGTATTATTGCTAGTAATGGCTAAAGCTGGAATAATTACTGCACAAACCTTACGTCAACATAGACGTCATGCTGTAGTAGTGGTTTTTCTATTGGCGGCATGCCTTACCCCACCAGATTTAATCTCGCAGATCGCACTGGGTATACCTGTGTTATTACTATATGAATTATCTATTGGCTTAATACACTGGAACGAAAAAACAGTTGCCACGTCTCTAAGAGATAAAACGACCCACTCCTAAGTTTGCAATAAATGTGAAAGTTAAAACCTACCCTTTTGTCATTTTTCTGCCATTAAACTGCCATGAATGCTTACCAAAACTGTCAAAAAAACTGCCATAAACTGTCACTTTAATCCTTTAACTTTGATCTCGTTAGGTTGCTGTCAACCCAAGGTTGAACCTTCTTGTATATGTTAATTACCTTTATCAAACAGTAAGGAATAAAAATGAACACTCCGATATCTAAAAGTAATATCGACTTACCCATTCAACCAGTTTTTAGCCGTAGACAAGTATTAAAAGGTGGTTCGATTGCCGCTGCTAGTACAGCTTTTGTAGCGCTATCGACTCGTACTAACGCAGCCAGCTTACCTTTCAGCAATTCTTATGGTGAGTTAGTACCTACAGTTGATAAAGCAACAGGTCTGACATTATTATCGTTACCTGAAGGTTTTGAATACACATCCTTTGGTTGGACCGGTCAAATTCAAGCGGATCGATTACCCACACCTACAGATCATGATGGTATGGGCGTAGTCGCAGCCAAAGGTAATATCATAGCCCTTGTGCGTAATCACGAATGTTCTGAAGGAGAAGGTTTTCCTTCATCACCAGCAAGCGGCAGAGGGATCTATAACCAAGCTCAAAATGGTGGCACAACAAACATTATGTTTGATGTGTTAAAAGGTGAGTTTCTGTCTTCATACAACAGTCTGGGTGGCACAATTCGAAACTGCGCAGGTGGCCCAACACCTTGGGGAACTTGGCTTTCTTGCGAAGAAACCTTTCACAACTGGGGACAGGGTCCACAAGGGCTCAACCATGGTTATGTGTTTGAAGTACCTGGGTTTGGCATATCGGATGGTCAACCCATTACTCAGATGGGACGTTTTTCTCATGAAGCTGCAGCAGTTGATCCTGCCACTGGTTTTGTTTACGAAACCGAAGATGCAGGCTCGTCGGCATTTTATAAGTTTGAACCTGCTGGTGAATGGGGTGATTTAAAATCTGGCGGCAAGCTTTATGCAATGGTACTTAACAGTACTTCAAGAGTAGATCTACGTGGTGGCCTTACAGAAGGCACAACTTGGGATGTTACTTGGCAAGAAGTGCCAGATCCAGATGCCATGAGTGAAAGATGTTATAGCCAAGCGTCTGATGCGGCAATTATCGCACGAGGTGAAGGTTGCTGGTATGACGATGGAAGGATCTATTTTGTATCGACTTCAGGTGGTGCCGCTGGACTAGGACAAGTTTTTTGTTTTGATCCCAGACGCCAAGAGCTAAGCATAATATTTGAATCAACCAACGCCGAAACTCAAGTAGATGGCCCAGACAACATCGCTATTAGCCCAAGGGGTAATATGCTGTTATGTGAAGATGGCAGATCCAATCCTAAACGTCTTATCGGCTTGACTAAAAGCGGAGAAACATTTCCATTCGCTGAAAACAATATCGCATTAGATGCAGGTGACTTAGCCACCATAGACGCAGTTTACCCTGGCACTCAAAGTAACTTTTGGGACAGCGTAGGTACCTCAACAGATGGCTCAAACCGCAGAAGTTTTACTAGTCAAGAGTGGGCTGGAGCCTGCTTTTATGGACGCTGGTTATTCGTTAATGTGCAATCTCCAGGAGTGACATTTGCAATCACCGGCCCCTGGGAAAATGGTGCACTTTAACTTCTCATTTAGCGCCAGCCTTAGTGCTGGCGCATCTTATTAAGGAATCAAAATGAAATATTTATCTAAAACAGTCTTTGCATTGGTCATGTTATGTGCAACTAATTTAAGCCAAGCATCGATCATTGATTTACCTCTTAGTGGTAATTTAACAGACAGCGTAACCGGAGACACAGCGTGGTTACTCGAAGATACCTTTGGCAATGGTTTGGATTTCATTTTATTTGAGGTCACTGAATCGTCTTTGGTTGATATAGTGTTAAACGCAAGCATTGATTTTGGCTTAAGTCTATATAGCGGCACAGTAGTGAATGACTTTGCCATAATATTTAATAACGGCAGTGACTTTTCCGATTTTGACACAGACCTAACCTATATCACGGGTAGCGACCCGTTTGTTCCTGGAGCGGCAGATTTCCTGACAAATATCAGTCTTGAAGCTGGCTTTTACACTTTAGCCTTAGGAGGTAGCGAAGGTTTATTTGATACTTTTAATGAATATGCATATCAACTAGACGTCGATATAAATGCCGCTAAGCCCGTTTCCGAACCATCTATATTGTTATTGCTATTGTTTTCAATGGCAGGGATGTTGACGAGCAGACGTAAGCAAAAATAATACCTTTACTCAACACAAAATAAACAACAAAGGCCCCATATTTAAAGTAGTATGGGGCTTTTTAATAATATCGAGTGTAGTCTTAAAAACTCCAATCATGCATGTAAAGCACAAGTATATTTAAACTTTCCCAAACTCATCTTTTTAGGTTGTTTGAAAACATGGCCTTATGTTATTTCGCCTAATTGGTTTATTGCATACTAGATAGAAAATAAAAAACTCTAGCTACCAGTTACATTAGCGATCAATAATTTAGGCTACGAGTAAATCTGAGCTTTTTTATTACATACTCGGGCGATAAGGAGCCATTATGCAAGACATCGAATTACGGACTCGTCTTGACCAATATTATAGCCAAACGAAATCGGTCATTTTGGACAAACAACATCCTATATCAGGATTACTTCCTGCCAGTACAGCGGTGACTGTACATGGAAATTACCAAGACGCTTGGGTACGTGACAACGTTTACAGTATTTTAGCGGTGTGGGGACTAGCTTTGGCCTACCGTAATCTAGATGATGATGGTGGACGAGGATTCGAATTACAACAACGTACAGTAAAATTGATGCGTGCATTATTGCGCTCAATGATGGCGCAATCTTCAAAAGTAGAAAAGTTTAAACAAACGCGCCAGCCAATAGACGCCTTGCATGCGAAATATGATACTGCAACAGGTGACAGCGTAGTAGGTGACGATGAATGGGGGCATTTACAGGTTGATGCTA
This sequence comes from Paraglaciecola arctica BSs20135, assembly GCF_000314995.1. Classification (GTDB taxonomy): domain Bacteria; phylum Pseudomonadota; class Gammaproteobacteria; order Enterobacterales; family Alteromonadaceae; genus Paraglaciecola; species Paraglaciecola arctica. The sequence goes on from NZ_BAEO01000068.1 coordinate 30,494, forward strand.
CTTCAGTTTTTCTACTGACTCTTACACAGATGATTGCCTCAGGTTTAGAAATAATTTGGACCGATGAAGAAGTCAGTTTTGTACAAAACTTAGTGTATTACATTGAACGAGCCTATCGCACGCCCGACTTTGGTATTTGGGAGCGAGGGGCTAAAAGTAATAGCGGTAATGTAGAGCTTAATGCCAGCTCATTGGGTATGGCTAAGGCCGCACTCGAAGCACTCTCTGGCTTTAACCTTTTAGGGGCCAAAGGATCACGAGCCAGTGTCATTCATGTTATTCCAGATAACATCGCGCAGTCTAATATTACGCTTACTTCTATGTTACCCCGTGAATCAAACACCAAGGAAACCGATGCAGCATTACTCAGCATTGTTGGTTATCCAGCGTTTGCAGTAGACGACCCAGATCTAGCGAATAAAGTGCGTAACGACATTATTCAAAAGTTACAGGGCAAATATGGGCTAAAACGTTTTTTACGGGATGGCCATCAAACTGCACTCGAAGATGAGGGACGTTTGCATTACGAAGAACAAGAGCTAAAGCAGTTCGAACACATTGAATCAGAATGGCCATTGTTTTATACCTATCTTTATTTAGATGCTCTTTTTCGTGATGATCGTGAACAGATAGCTGATTATCGTAAACGTCTCGATGCCGTGTTAGTAAAACAAAACGGTCAAAAGTTGTTACCTGAGTTATATTTCGTGCCAAAAGATTCTGTGGACAAAGAGCGCGAACAACCAGGCTCACAACAGCGTATTCCTAACGATAACGTGCCATTAGTGTGGGCACAAAGTTTATACATACTTGGCTGTTTACTCGAGGACGAACTGCTCCGTCCCGGTGACTTAGATCCTTTAGGGCGCAGACATACCAAAGTACCTAAAAAACCTGTGGTGCAACTTGTTTTTTTAGCTGAGGATCAAGCTCTACAACAAGAACTCGAAAGCTTCGGTGTGCTTACCCAAACCCTTGAAGATATTTCGCCAGTACAAGTTTATCGCCCTGAAGATATCGCTACTATGCATGCTCGGATTGGTCAATGTGATGAGCTTGGCTTATCTGGCCGCATTCCTAGGCGACTCAAAAGCTTAACTACTAGTCGCGTGTATATGATGGGTAAACAACGATCCGTTTGTCTTACACCTTCTTTTATTCAGCGAGATTTTTTCCTAAGTTACGATATTGAATTTTTGGTACGTCGTTTTAAGTCTGAGCTAAGTTACCTGCACAGAAACTGGACTGAAGTGGGCAGGCCCACAGTCACAGTTTTACTTACACACAATTTATTAGATACAGATCGCAGTACCTTTTATGAGCTGATGAAACAGATTGCCAGTGGCGAAGTAGAGGGCATTCCAGTTTTACACGGCCTAATGGCCCAGTTAATTAATACAGCGGCAGTTGAACATGTTGAACACTTAAAAGATGTCATATTGCCTGAGGCACCATTAGCTGATCTGTTGTTGCAATCCTGTGTATTGACCTTAGCAGGGGAACATACACAACTGTTGCCAAGAGACGAAATAGCTATAGCTCTAGAAACAAATGTAAGCGCCTTAGAAGCTCGTTTAAATGCGGCCACCAATTTATATGAACAGATTGCCGTGCTGACTAAACTGGTAGAACTCAATACCATTGATGCGCAGATCCACATATATAACCAACAGCGAAGTTTGCGTGACTTAATTGAAGAAGTGTATACCCAAGCAGGCCGTTTAAGACTTTGGTCGGTGTTAAGGCAAGCGACAGGACTGCAAGGCAAAATTGATGGTGATATTGGCTTAGCCGTTGGTGATTTACTGGTTGCACAAAAGTTTATTCAGGTAGGTCGGTCGTATCACGATGGATCTTTGATTACCCGTCCCATAGGTGATGGGGAGCTGATGCAACGTATTGTACAATATTGCCGTGAAGACGTGCGCGACCAAATAATGACTCAGGAGGTATTACTCTATCTAGGTATATTAATTAAGGCACGCCCTGAGTTATTTAGTGAACTTCAGACTGTTCGAGCGAGCTTGTTGATCATACTGCTAACCAGTCAAATTGCGCGCACACAAAACTGTCACACTGATGAAGCTTACGAAATTTTAATGGATATGCCTCCTTCAGAAGTACAATCTAGATTAGAGGCGGTATTAGAAAACTATCAACATCTGGCAGATTTACCGCAAAAAATGGAGGCATTACATGCTCATGGCGACACCGAGCAACTAAGTTGGCAGCAAAATTTAGGCTTAGAACAACTAGACACACCAACAGAGGGCTGGTTAGCTTGGCGTCAACACCAAGGCATAATTGACCGTCGTTCATCCGACTTTTTAAGCAAAATTTGGCGAATATTACAGCATACCAGTGGCTTAGTGATCGGTAATCAGATGGACAAACGAAATCGTATCAATAGCAGTTTAGTGCTAAGTGATATGACTCAAGGTGAAAAAGCTTTTGCACTGTTAATTGAGCATATGTTCAACAACATTCAAGCTGCTGAATATCGTCAATTAAGTATAGAAACATTGAATGCGTTATCGAGCTTCTTTGAGCAAAATCCTACACTCATAATTGACGATGCCATTATTATCGACGTCACTATTGGTCACGCAGTTAACTTAGCCTATATTGCCCAATACCCTGAAAAACAAGATAACTATCAAGAATATAAAAGCCATGCTTGGGAGAGTTTTTATGAACAATCTCCAGTTCATAGCACTACTTTTATAATTTCTGCATTAAATCACTTATTAACCATAACAACGGCAAAAAACCCGTGATCTAGCTGCTTTAGTTGGGTAACCCAAATTCGGGTTACCCAAAAGTGAAATAGTGCCCAACTATATTAGAAATTCGGTATTTCTCTGAGATAAGTGTCATCTACAAACAAAGGCGAGGTAACTATCATATCTGCTGTGGCCATATTACAAGCAACAGGGATATTCCACACAGAGCACATTCTTAATAACGCCTTTACGTCAGGGTCGTGAGGCGCAGGATTGAGGGGATCCCAAAAAAAGACCAAACAATCCAATTTTTGTTCTGCTATTAAAGCGCCTATTTGTTGGTCCCCACCTAATGGACCACTATTAAAACAATGCACATCCAAATTCAATGCTTTCTGTAAGATACCACCTGTGGTGCCTGTTGCGACTAACTTATGTTTGCTTAACTTGGCTTTGTGGGCCAAAGACCATTTCACTAAATCTGGCTTTCTATGGTCGTGAGCAACCAGTGCGATAGTTTTTTGCATCTTGTATGAAACCTTTATCAAATATAGAAAATAAACTGAACAACAGAAGCAGTGTTATAAACACACCTTATTAATCATTTGTTGCAAAATATGCACTGTTGGATCGACATAATCCAGAGAAATATACTCATCAGGTTGATGGGCTTGGTCAATACTACCAGGACCTAAAACGATGGTATCGCAGCCTAGTTGATTAATAAATGGCGCTTCGGTGGCATAGTTGGCACTTTGGAATTTTTTACCTGTAAGTTGTTCTGCCAAAGCCAAAATATTTTGTTCATCACGACAAGCAAAAGCTGGCGCTGTGGGATACATTAAATCCAAACTTAAACGACTAGGATATTTAGCGAATACTGGAGCCAATGCTTCATCAATCATGGCAAGGGCTTGTTGATCGTTTAATTCAGGTACAGCACGCAAATCAAAATTGAGTTTACAATGCCCACAAATACGGTTTTCACCGTCGCCGCCATGGATGTGCCCTAAATTCATGGTCACATAGGGCACACTAAAATCGTCATCATGAAACTGACCTTTTAATCGACTCTGCAAATCCATCAATTGACCAATGGCCTGATACATAATCTCGATGGCGTTGACACCTTTATCAGGATCGCTTGAATGTCCCGCCTTACCCTGAATATTTAGACTTTGTGCGATGTGCCCTTTATGTTTATAAATTGGTACTAGTTCAGTCGGCTCACCTATAATCGCCATATTAGGTTTTATAAGTTGTTGCTGGGCAAAAAATCGCGCCCCAGCCATAGAAGTTTCTTCATCTGCCGTGGCCAATATATACAAAGGTTTCTTCAATTTATTTAATGGAATGGTTTTTAAGGCTTCAAGAATAAAAGCAAAAAAACCTTTCATATCACAACTGCCTAAACCAAAAAGCTTGCCATCTGCTTGTTTGACCTTAAATGGATCGGATTGCCAGGCCCCTTCATCAAAGGGCACTGTGTCTGAGTGACCGCTAAGCAACAAGCCACCTTCACCGCTGCCAATCTTGGCTAACATATTAAATTTATTCCGAGTTCCGGGTACATGTTGAATAGTTATTGTAAATCCAAGCTCACTAAACCAACTTGATAGGATGTCAATAAGAGGCCTGTTTGTTTGATCTATTTTTTCATCAAAGGCGCTAATAGACGGACTTTTAATGATAGCTTCATAGTGTTCTAAGAAAGATAAATTTGGCATAACCACCCAACTAAATAATTATTCACTTTTATTGCATAAATATATAACGCATGGCATTATATGGACCAATCAGATACGACTGATAAATAAAATTATCGATTCGTGTAATTGTTTATTACTTTAACTTGTTTTGGTTAGATAACGTATATGTATTCAATCGTTGAAAAAATAACATCCTATTTTATTTCCCTGCCTAGCTTCGCCAGTGTGTTGTATCGACGATAGTCGACTCTGTAGCGTATAGCTCACTCTTTGCTTTAAATTATATAGTTTAAAGCAAAGAGTGCTTTTTATTTTTATCCTCATTATTTAGTACACTGCTCACATTGAGCTTATAGAGAAATTCCCCATGATCAAAACCTGTATTATCGGAGCCAGTGGTTATGCTGGTGCTGAATTGTCCGCACTAGTTCATCGTCATAGTCAATTTGAATTAGCCGCTCTGTATGTTTCCACTAATAGTGCGGATGCAGGCAAGTCTTTAGGCACTATTCATCCACAATTTTTTAACACCATTGATTTACCTCTGCTACCAATTGATGAAGATAACTTATCTGCCTTATCCGAAAGCTTCGATCTAATATTTTTAGCGACACCTCACGAAGCAAGCCATAAATGGATGAATGAGCTATGTGGCAAAAAAGCGGTGATCATGGATTTGTCAGGCGCCTTTAGAATAAAAGATAAACACAAGTTTGCAGAATATTATGGTTTCGAACACCATGCTGACAAACTATTAGCAGACGCAGTATATGGTTTAGCTGATTGGCATCAAGAACAAATAAGTAACGCTAACTTGGTCGCCGTGCCGGGTTGTTACCCAACTGCATCTTTAACAGCTCTCAAACCTTTACAACAAAATGCTTTAATTGACTCTACACATTTTCCTATTATCAACGCAGTATCTGGCGTATCAGGGGCAGGTAGAAAAGCTTCGCTGAACAGTAGTTTTACAGAAGTGAGTTTGCAGGCATACGGGGTACTAGGGCACAGACATCAACCTGAAATTGCTGACTATTTAGGTACTGATGTTATTTTCACTCCCCATTTAGGTAATTTTAAGCGTGGAATACTGGCAACAATAACAGTAAAAACCGCAGCCAATGTTAGCGAACAACAGATTACCGACGCCTTTCAACAAGCATACCAAGGTAATCCCATTGTAAGGCTAAGAAACAGTTGGCCTAAAATTGATGACGTAGCAGGTACTCCATACTGTGACCTATTCTGGAAGTTAGATCCTAAAACTGGCTATCTTGTTGTGGTAAGTGCCATTGATAACTTATTAAAAGGTGCTGCATCTCAAGCAATACAATGTGCTAATTTACGCTTTGGTTTTGAATCTCATATGGGGCTAGTAAACTAACCATGAGTAATAAAAATATATTAGTGATCAAAGTTGGCGGCGCATTTATGCAAAACCAAGATGCAGCTCTGAAATTGCTAACAACTATTGGCGAGCTACAAAAAAGTTATATTGTGGTGTTAGTCCACGGTGGCGGAGCTATGGTCGAAGAGTTACTTAGTGCCCTTAATCTTAGCAGCCAAAAAATTGATGGCTTACGCGTTACCCCTAAAGAACACATGCCTTATATAACAGGCGCTCTTGCAGGTACAGCCAATAAACAGCTATGCGGATTAGCCATTAAAGCAGGCATTAGCCCCGTGGGTCTTAGTTTGTTGGATGGAAAAATGTGTAATACCACAGTTATGCGCGAAGAACTCGGAGCTGTTGGTTCAGTTAAAGCAGGTGATGCAACCCTATTGAAAGCATTGGCAGCCACTCATATGTTACCTATTATCAGTTCCATTGGAGCTGACGAAGAAGGTAACTTACTTAATGTAAATGCAGATCAAGCAGCCACAGTGATTGCCCAGTTGTTAGATGCTGAATTATTACTTTTATCTGATGTACCTGGCGTATTAGATGCCGATAAGAATCTAATCAGTGAATTAGATTTTGAGAAAATTGAAACACTCATCGCACAAAACGTCATTCGTGACGGCATGATAGTTAAAGTACAAGCAGCATTAACCGCAGCCAATAGTTTAGGCCGCAGCGTCACTATTGCTAGTTGGAAAGATGCAGAAAAGTTACTCGGTTTGTTGCAACAAGAAGCGATAGGCAGCAAAATCTCCCCCGAAATAAAAACACCTAGTTACAAGGCTTGATTATGAAACAAGATCTCCTTTCATTTAAAGATTGGACCGCGGACCAATTACACAATTTATTAGCCTTGGCTACAACCATCAAAAATAATCCTGCGGGTTATCGCACAGCTTTAGAAGGGCTGTCGGTTGTTGCTTTGTTTGAAAAACCTTCGTTGCGAACCCGTGTTAGTTTTGACATTGGTATCAATAAGTTAGGTGGCCACATGGTGTATCTAGATAGCCAATCAAATAAATTGGCTGGCAGAGAAGATGTTAAAGATATGGGTGCAAACCTAGCCTGTTGGGCAGATGCCATTGTATCTCGGGTGTTTACCCATAGTACTTTGGAACAATTAGCTGGATCAGCCAAAGTACCAGTGATTAATGCATTATGTGATATATACCACCCTTGCCAAGCGGTGGCTGATTACCTCACCATCAGTGAACATTATGATGACTTAAGCAAGGTAAAACTAGCCTATATTGGTGATGGTAATAACGTTACTCATTCATTGATGTTGGTTGGTGTCGCACTTGGATGCGAAGTGATTGTTATTACACCTAAAGGTCACGAAGTCGATCCTAAAATAGTTGAGTTAACCGAAGCTCGAGCAGCACTATACGGCGGAAAGTTAACTATCAGTACAGATATGAGTGCAGCCAACGGCGCACAAGTACTGTACACCGATACTTGGTTATCAATGGGTGACGACACTCCTTTAGCAGAAATAAAGGACACCTTTGCTGGTTACGAAATAACAGAAGCGTTAATGGAAACAACTGGCGCTGACTATGTCATGCATTGTCAGCCTGCCCATCGCGATCTAGAAATCAGTGGCAGCTTAATTGATGGTGAAAAATCATTGCTGATGCAACAAGCAGAAAATAGAATGCATGGTCAAAATGCGATTTTAGTCGAGTTGTTAGCAAAAGACTTCGAACCAAGAAATTAAAAACAGCTACGAGCTACGAGCTACGAGCTACGAGCTACGAGCTACGAGCTACGAGCTACGAGCTACGAGCTACGAGCTACGAGCTACGAGCTACGAGCTACGAGCTACGAGCTACGAGCTACGAGCAGATTGTAAAAAATATTGTAGATAGAGTGTCAATCACTTTATTAGATCAGATTAAATTAATGCAGTAATGTGCTAGCTCGAAGCTAGCAATTACTTTTAACAGGAAAAATCATGGCTATTCAGGCAACAAAAGAATTCAAAAAAGTAGTGTTGGCATATTCAGGTGGCTTAGACACGTCCGCTATCATTCCTTGGTTAATCGAAACCTATAACTGTGAAGTTATCGCCTTTGCGGCTGATGTAGGTCAAGGTGAAGAGGAGTTAATTGGACTTCGTGAAAAGGCTCTCGCTACTGGCGCAAGTGAATGTTACATAGTCGACTTAAAAGAAGAGTTTGTATCTGACTATATCTACCCAACCATTACTACTGGGGCCGTATACGAAGGTGAGTACTTACTTGGTACTTCTATGGCTCGTCCAATCATTGCTAAAGCCCAAGTAGAAATTGCCCTTAAAGTGGGTGCGGATGCACTTTGTCATGGTTGTACTGGTAAAGGTAACGACCAAGTTCGTTTTGAAGGCACATTTGCTGCTCTTGCACCACAATTGGCGGTGATAGCTCCTTGGCGTGAGTGGGACATGGTATCTCGTGAAGATCTTCTTGATTACCTAGCCGAACGTAATATTGAATGCACAGCTTCTTTAACTAAAATTTATAGCCGTGACGCAAACGCTTGGCATATCTCTCACGAAGGTGGAGAGTTAGAAGATCCTTGGTGTGAACCCACTAAAGGGATCTGGACATTAACAGTTGATCCAGAAGACGCGCCAGATAAACCGGAACGGGTTCAACTTAGCTTCGAAGAAGGCAAGTTAACTAAGGTAAATGGCGAATCATTAACTCCTTATGGCGTTTTAATGAAACTTAACAAAATTGCTGCAGCTCATGGTGTTGGCCGTATCGATATTGTTGAAAACCGTTTAGTAGGCATGAAGTCTCGTGGATGTTACGAAACTCCAGGCGGCACAGTGATGATGAAAGCGTACAAAGCCTTAGAATGTTTAGTATTAGATAAAGCCTCGCTTAAATATCGCGAGCAGATTGGTCTTGAGTATTCACATGTTATGTATGACGGTCGTTGGTTCACAGCCTTAAACGATTCACTTCTAGCCGGTGCTGCAAGCTTTGCGCAAAAAGTCACTGGAGAAATAGTGGTGAAATTGTACAAAGGTCAGGCCACTGTTACCCAAAGAAAATCTCCAAACAGTTTGTATTCTGAAGACTTTGCCACTTTTGGTGCAGATGACGTTTACGACCAAAGCCACGCTGAAGGTTTCATCCGTTTATACAGCTTATCTAGCCGTATTGAAGCAATGAATAAAAAAGGCCAAGCTTTTAAAAATACAGGTATCGAATAATGAGTTTGTGGGGCGGGCGTTTTCAAGACGGCAGTAGTGCAATGTTTAGAAGGGTCAACGATTCGTTACCCTTCGACCGTGCATTAGCCAGTCAAGATATCCGTGGTTCTATTGCGTGGTCAAAAGCCATCTATAAAGCCGGAGTATTAACCCAAGACGAACAACAGCAACTTGAACAAGCTCTGCAAGCATTGTTAGTAAAAGCAGAGGCTGACACTTTGGACTTTGATGCAAGCAGTGAAGAAGATATTCACAGCTTTGTTGAGGCCACGCTGATTGAGCAACTTGGTGATATTGCTCGCAAATTACACACAGGTCGTAGCCGAAATGATCAAGTGGCAACAGATTTTAAACTCTGGACACGTGAACACATTGACCTGTTAGTTGCCGATTTAGAAAACGTTAAAGCGTCTTTAGTGGGTACCGCAAGCAACAACAAAACCGTTATTTTGCCAGGCTATACCCATTTACAACGTGCTCAACCAGTACGCTACCCGCACTGGTGTTTAGCCTATGTAGAAATGTTTAAACGTGATATTAGCCGCTTACGTGACTTAAGAGTGCGCTTAAACCAGTCACCTCTTGGTTGTGGCGCATTAGCGGGTACCACCTACCCCATTGACCGTTATGAAATTGCCAGCGAATTAGGTTTTGATAGCCCATGTTTAAATAGCTTAGATGCGGTATCGGATCGTGATTTTGTGTTGGAGCTTTTATTTGCTGCCAGCACTAGCATGATGCATATGTCGCGTATGGCAGAAGATTTGATTTTCTTCAATTCTGGTGAAGCTGGATTTATTACTTTAGGTGATGAAGTAACGTCTGGCTCATCATTGATGCCTCAGAAGAAAAACCCCGATGCACTTGAGCTTATGCGTGGTAAATGTGGCCGGGTATTTGGCAGTTTGCAGGGCATGTTAGTTACCATGAAAGGTTTACCACTTGCGTACAACAAAGATATGCAAGAAGACAAAGAAGGTTTACTTGATGCTGTGACTCAGTGGCATATCTGTTTATGTATTGCTTGCGAAGTTATTGACAGTATCAAGTTAGATTCAGAGCGTTGTGCCAAAGCCGCCCGTGAAGGTTATGCCAATGCCACTGAATTAGCCGACTATCTTGTAGCTAAAGGTATTCCTTTTAGAACCGCCCATGACATCTCGGGTCAAGTAGTATTAGCCGCGCTAGAGAAGAAAAAAGCCATCGAAGAATTAAGCATTGCTGAATTACAACAATTCTCAGACTTAATTGAAGACGATGTTTACGCAATATTGCAACTCGATTATTTAGTCGATAAACGCAGCATTCTAGGTGGCACAGGTATTGATCCAGTAACTAAAGCTCTAGACGCTGAAATAGCGCAAAATAAGTAAGGATTAATTTGTGGTCGTTTCACACATTGACAGTGTTAAAATCATTCGCAATTCGGCACCCTACATCAATGCCCACAGGGGTAAAACCTTTGTATTGATGTTTGGTGGTGAAGCCATAGAAGAAGCTAACTTTGCCAATATCATTCATGATATTGCCTTGTTAAGCAGCTTAGGTGTACGTTTAGTTTTAGTACATGGTGCGCGGCCACAAATTGATCAAAGAGTCGCATTACGAAAATTAGAAACACGCTTTCATCAAGATATTCGTATCACCGATAAACAAACCCTTGAATGTGTCAAAGACGCAGCTGGATCGCTACGCTCCCAAGTCGAGGCTCTGTTGACAATGGGACTAGCCAACTCACCGATGCACGGCTCACATATCCGAGTGTGTTCAGGTAATCTAGTGGTTGCTATGCCTATAGGTGTGCGCGATGGCGTGGATTTTGAACATACCGGTGTAGTGCGCCGTATTGATGTCGATGGCATTAACGACCATTTAAATGATGGATCTATAGTGTTGTTATCACCAATGGGATACTCATCAACTGGCGAAGTCTTTAATTTATCTCATGAAGATGTGGCAACTAAAGCTGCGATTGCACTTAAAGCCGACAAACTCATATTGTTTAGCCACCAAGACGGTATTGTAAGCAAAGATGGCAGACTGTTAAGAAATTTAGAATTAGACGAACTCTACGCTATGTTGAATGAGCCGTTTTACGCCTCTGAGAAACAATCATTGCAAGCCATAATATCTAGTTTGCAAGCAGGTATAAGTCGTTGCCATACTGTGAGTTATCGTCAAGATGGAGCCTTACTTCAAGAGTTATTTACTCGTGATGGCGCAGGTTCACTCATATCCCAAACATCGTATGAGCAATTACGTCAAGCGAATATAGAGGATGTAGGTGGGATCCTTAAACTAATCAAACCTTTAGAAGAAAACGGTATTTTAGTTAAACGCTCAAGAGAACATCTTGAACAAGAAATTGAACAATTTGCCTTGATTGAACGAGACGGAATGACTATAGCTTGCGCAGCGCTCTATCCTTATGCCGAAGAAAGAATGGGTGAACTTGCCTGTGTTGCCACTCATAGCGACTATCGAGGCGGCAATCGTGGCGAACGCTTATTAAGTGCCATCAAAAAACAAGCACGAGAACAAGGATTGGATTTCATTTTTGTACTCACCACTGTGACCGCCCATTGGTTTCAAGAACAAGGCTTTGTTGAAATTAGCTTAGACGAATTGCCAACTAAGAAAAAACAGCTTTACAACTTTCAACGCAAATCTAAAGTGTTTAAGCTAGCGGTTTAAACACTCATAAATTAGGCCTGTAATGAATTTATATCTGACCCGCATAATACAGCTTTTTGCTGTATTTTTTATTAGCAGCATATTATCTGGTTGCGACTTATTCCAAGACCAAGCCATCAAAGATGCACAGCAATTTATCGACCAACAAAAGATTGATAAAACCCAAGAAGACTGGAAAACAACTTTACCGCAACCCAGCGAATTTACTTTTAGCCAAGATAAAACCTACCTCTGGCAATTAACCACTAATAAAGGTGAGATTGTTATCGAACTTATGCCAGACATAGCCCCCATGCACGTGTCTAGCACACTATATTTAACCACTTTAGGTTTTTACGACAACACCATATTCCATCGTATTATCCCTGGTTTTATGGCTCAAGGCGGCGATCCAATAGGCACTGGCAGGGGAAATCCGGGCTACAAATATGCTGGAGAATTTAGTGATGACTTCAAACATACTCAAGGCGGGATGCTGAGTATGGCTAACTCGGGTCCCAATACCGACGGCAGCCAATTTTTCTTAACCTTCACGGCTACACCTTGGTTAGATGGTAAACACACTATATTTGGTCAAGTTGTAAAGGGCATGGAAGTGCTTGAAAGTATCGAAAAACTAGGGTCGAGAAGTGGCAAAACTAGCGAAGAAGTGGCAATAGTTAAAGCAACTATTTTGATTCAATAAGTACGGCATTAACACTTTTTCATAGACAATAAAAAAGCCGCTTACGCGGCTTTTTAAACATTACTGGAATTAAATTTATTTAACGCCAGCTACCGCTTGTTTTGCAAGCTCAGTAATTTTATCCCATTCACCATTGATCATGGCTTCTTCAGGCGCTAACCATGAACCACCAGCACAACATACATTAGGTAAAGCCAAATAATCATTATAGTTACTTGGGCTTATACCACCTGTTGGGCAAAACTTAATATCAGGGAATGGACCACCTATTGCTTTAAGGGCTTTTACGCCACCTGATGCTTCGGCAGGGAAAAATTTCAAGTGAGTATAGCCATGATCTACAGCTGTCATCAATTCTGAAATAGATGAAATGCCAGGGATTAGGGCAATGCTACCTTCATTACCAGCTTTTAGAAGATCTGTAGTCATCCCTGGACTAATAGCAAATTTAGCACCCGCATCGATGACTTGTTGCAACTGAGCACGATTAGTCACTGTACCTGCACCAATAATCGCTTCTGGTACTTCTTTAGCAATCTTAGCGATCACTTCTAAAGCAGCGTCTGTACGTAAAGTAACTTCAAGTACACGAATACCACCAGCGATAAGTGCTTTAGCCAATGGCACAGCGTGTGCAACATCTTTTATTACCAATACCGGCACAACAGGCCCTTGGTTGAATATTTCTTCTGATGTCATTTTCCAATTCTTTGTCATTGCATTTAACCTTTACAATTTTGATTTAAATAAGCCATAGCACCAATCAAACCATGATCGGGCTCGGTAATAATGAAAGTCGGTATGCCAGCTACGTAGTCACGAAATCGACCCTTGGCTTCAAAACGTGCCCGAAAATCACTTTGTTTAATAAAATTGGTGAAACGGGGGGCAATGCCACCTCCAATATACACGCCACCACGTGTCCCTAAATTAAGGGCAAGGTTTCCTGCAAAGCTACCCAATATTTTGCAGAATTGATTCAATGTAGCCACACTTAATGCACAACCACCATCAAGAGCTCGTTCAGTTATATCCGCTGGATCATCCAATGGAGCTAATAGTCCTTGGTGTTTGGCAATTGCTTGATAGATATGCACCAAACCACGTCCAGACATCACTTCTTCGGCAGATGCATGACCAAATTTTTCAGTTAAAAATTGCCATATAGCGATATCCACTTCATCCACGGGTGCGAAATCGACATGTCCGCCTTCACCGTCCAATGCCAGCCAACCGTCAGAGGTATAAGTTAAGTGTTTCACTCCTAGCCCAGTACCGGGACCAAATACCGCAATGTTATCTAATTCCCTTGCCTGCCCTTGGCCAACTTGTTCTTTCTGTTGATTATTCAATACAGTCACTGCATAGGCTACAGCGGTGAAATCGTTGATCACACCTAACCAATCTAAGCCTAGTTCAGTTTGTAATTGCGAGATAGAAAACTGCCAGGGATTGTTAGTCATAGAAATCATGTCGCCATTCACTGGGCAAGCAACACCTAAACAACCCGCTGTAAAATTCAAATCAGAAAATTCAGCAAAATACGCATTAATAGCAGCACCTATGGTTTTATAGTCGCTGCATAAATACTTTTTGATATGGCTCAGTGAGCCATTCTCAATTTGTGCCAAACGAATATTAGTACCGCCTACATCCGCAACAAACTTTGACATTTTATTAGTCCTGACCGTGAAACAACGAACAAGCACCCTGCTCTGCGCCGGTTAACGTAGTACGTAACCCAGCAAACATTTCGCGGCCCATGCCAATTTGATGTTTAGCAACGTCGGTAACTTTAGCTTCTCGGTTAGCTAACTCTTCTGCGCTTATCAAAACATCCATAGCACCGGTTTGAGTGTTTAATTCGATCATATCTCCGGTTTGAATTTTGGCTAACATACCGCCTTTAATTGCTTCTGGTGTAACGTGGATGGCAGCTGGCACTTTACCCGAAGCACCAGACATACGTCCGTCAGTCACTAAGGCCACGTGAAACCCTCTGTCTTGCAATACGGCTAGCGGCGGCGTCAAGCTATGTAATTCTGGCATACCGATAGCAGATGGTCCCTGAAAGCGCACAACAACCACACAATCCATATCTAAGTCACCGGCTTTAAACGCCGCATGTAATTCAAACTGGTCTTCAAATACCACAGCCGGCGCTTTAATTTTGCAATGGGGTTCACGTAAAGCAGAAGTTTTCATTACTGCACGGCCCAAATTGCCGCTCAATACAGATAAACCACCATCGACCTTGAATGGTTCACTAACAGTTGCTACCACTTGTTTGTCAAATGATTCCGCTGGTCCGTCACGCCAAACTAGTTCACCATGATCTAAAATAGGTTCTTTGGTATATTGCTCTAACCCTTGACCACATATGGTTTGCACATCATTATGCAACAATCCACCTTCTAACAATTCTCTGATCAACAACGCCATACCGCCTGCAGCGGTAAAGTGGTTAATGTCGGCGGAACCATTTGGATAAATACGCGTTAACAAAGGTACAGCTTTGGAAATATCGGCAAAATCATCCCAGTTGATAATATATCCTGCCGCTTTAGCCACTGCGACTAAATGCATAGTGTGATTTGTTGAACCACCTGTAGCCAGCAGCCCCACTAAACCATTCACTATGGCTTTGGCATCAACTATATGACCAATAGGGCGATACTCATCACCTAAATCAGTAATACGAGTGACTTGTCTAGCTGCTGCATCCGTTAATGCATCACGCAATGGTGTGCCTGGATTAACAAATGAAGAACCAGGAAGGTGTAGACCCATGATTTCCACGACCAGCTGATTACTATTAGCGGTACCATAAAAAGTACAAGTGCCAGCTGAATGATAAGATTTTGATTCAGCATCCAGTAATTCTTCACGGCCAACCTTGCCTTGAGCATATAGCTGACGAACGCGGGCTTTCTCTTTGTTCGGAATACCAGAAGGCATTGGTCCTGCGGGGACAAATACTGTAGGCAAGTGACCAAAACTCAATCCACCAATCAATAGCCCAGGGACAATTTTGTCGCAAATACCTAACATCAAGGTACCGTCAAACATATTATGTGAAAGCGCAACAGCCGTAGACATGGCAATAATATCACGGCTCATCAGGCTCAAATCCATTCCCGGTGTACCTTGGGTAACACCGTCACACATAGCAGGTACACCACCAGCAAATTGGGCGACACTTCCAACAGCACTAATAGCCTGTTTTAACCTAGCAGGGAATGCTTCATAGGGTTGATGAGCTGAGAGCATATCGTTGTAAGATGACACTATCGCAATATTTGATTTGGTCATGCTACGTAAATCAGCTTTATCTTCGGTGCCACAAGCGGCAAACCCATGAGCTAAGTTACCACAAGACAACACACCACGATGTGGACCTTGCAAACGCGCACTTTCAATTTTCTCTAAATAACTTTTACGCGAACTTTGGCTGCGCTGTATAATTCGGTCCGTGACTTCTTGGATAACAGGGTTCATGGATTTTTCCTATAAAAAATTTTTAATCAGGGTGCCCACACAAGCTCAACATCAGCGTTGTTGATGACGGCTCGAATTGGCATAACCATAGCGTCGTCATCTGACAGAACTTTATCTAACACGTCCTTTTTACTCTCACCAGTGAGATGTAAAAATATTTGATTGCTGTTTAATAAGGCTGGCAAAGTTAATGACATGCGCTGATTTGGTGCGGTGGTAGGCTGAACGGCAATATATGCATTGCCAGACTCAAGATCCAAGCCTTCAGAAATTTGCTCTGAGCAAGGAAACAATGACGCCGTATGACCATCTTCACCCATACCCAAAATCAGTACGTCAAAAGGAGTATGCATTTTTTGTAGATTATCGGTGCACGTTAATACTGCATCTTTGGCATCGCCATGATGGGTTTTTAACGGTACAAAATTAGCATTTGCAGCATTATTGATGAGTAACTTAGTTCGCAGCATTTTTTCGTTAGATGCATCATCGGTATTATCTACCCAACGCTCATCAGCCAAACTAATATCAACTTTGTTCCACTCTAGATGTGCTTTAGACAAAGCATTAAAAAGCTCTGCTGGTGTGCGTCCACCTGACACTACTAGGCTTGCTCGGCCGTTTTCTTCTATACCATCCCTAAGTAACTTAGTGATTTTGCGAACTAATGCAGTATTGAGTTGTTCGGTTGTTCTAAATTTAGATTGCGTTAATGCCATTACTTTTTCCCCATGCGGCTTTCATACCAAGCTCTATCTTCACGAGCGAGTAACGCGATTGACGCTACTGGCCCCCATGTACCGGCCTGATAAGGTTCAGGTGGTTCGTTGCTGTTTTTCCAAGCAGCTAGGATACCATCTACCCACTTCCATGCGGCCTCTACTTCGTCACGACGAACAAATAAAGCCTGATTACCCAACATGACTTCTAACAACAGCTTTTCATAGGCATCTGCTATGCGTTCATCTTTGAAGGTTTCAGAAAAACTCAAATTCAATTTAGATTTTTGTAAATCCATTGAACTCTTTCCAGTCAGTCCTGGCACTTTGTTCATGACAGTGACTTCAACCCCTTCGTCTGGCTGCAAACGAATGGTGAGTTTGTTCGCTGGTAACTCCGGGAAACTGTCTTTAAACAAGTTATGTGGTTGACGTTTAAAGAAAATATTTACTTCACTGGTTTTATTGGGTAGTCGTTTACCGGTTCGTAAATAAAACGGCACGCCAGCCCAACGCCAATTATCCAATTCAACTTTTAGAGCAATAAAGGTTTCCGATTCGCTGGATGTATTCGCATCAGGCTCATCTAAATAACCTGGCACTTCTTGACCTTTAACAAAGCCACCTACATATTGACCACGAACAGTATTCTGACGCACATTGCTCGCATTAATAGGACGTAATGATTTAAGTACTTTGAGTTTTTCATCGCGAATACTGTCTGCATCTAAGTTAGCAGGTGGCTCCATGGCAATCAGCGTCAAAATTTGTAGTAGGTGATTTTGCACCATGTCACGCATCTGCCCTGCTTCGTCGAAATATCCCCAACGGCCTTCAATACCTACAGACTCGGCGACACTGATTTGCACATGATCGATACAATTATGGTCCCAGTTAGTGGCAAAAATCGAGTTAGCAAAGCGCAACGCGATCAAATTCAAAACTGTTTCTTTACCCAAATAATGATCAATCCGGTAAATCTGAGATTCGTCAAAAAACTCAGCGACTTGGTCATTGATTTTTTTAGATGACGCTAAGTCGTGTCCAATGGGTTTTTCTAAGACCACTCGCATGCTTTTATCGATAATTTTTGCTGCTTTAAGCCCAAGACATATGTCACCAAAAATTGAAGGAGGCGTTGCAAAATAACAAACCATCATACGTTTGGGATCGACATGATCTTTAAATGCTTTGTAGCTATCTATATTTTTCATATCGACTTGCACATAATCTAATTTTTCAGAGAATCGCTGCCATGTCTCTTGGCATAGCTCCTCTTTAGAAAATTTTTCAATATTTTCTTTTACAAGTGCAACATACTCTACTTGACTAATATCTTGACGCGCCACGCCGATCACTTTTGTTTCGGCATGCATTAGATCAGCTTTTTCGAGTTGATATAAAGAAGGTAAAAGTTTACGTCTGGCTAAATCACCTTGTGTGCCAAACAACACGAAATCACAAGGTTCGAATGAATTTTCCAAAACCATTTTTTCTGCCTACTAATATTGAGATTGATAGTGTTAATTGTCATAACAAATTGCAGTTACAACCCAATCAACAACGCATAACGTAAAATTTAACATTAAATGTAGTAATTTTACAACTTTTCACTAAGATTTTGCCGCTAAAACTGCTGACATGACGGTTTTTAGTCCATTAAACCGAAAGATTTCCTGTTAAAAAATTACAACTATAGTATTCTGACTTTAATGAGCCAAGGTTAATATCGACCTTTGAGTGGAACCATTATAATGAAGTTTTTGATGCGCGCATGAATATTCTAGAAAAAATAACCCAACATAATGCTCTTTTTAGCAAGTCTGAGCGCAAAGTAGCTGAGGTCATATTAGCAAATCCACAAACCGCTATTCATAGCAGCATTGCAACTCTAGCAAAGATGTCCGGTGTTAGTGAGCCTACAGTGAACCGATTTTGCCGCAGATTGGACACCAAAGGTTATCCCGATTTTAAATTACATTTAGCCCAAAGCCTTGCGAATGGCACACCTTATGTAAACCGTCATGTTGAAGAAAACGACGGTCCTGAAGAATATACTCATAAAATTTTTGAATCCACTATGGCCTCACTTGAGGTTGCACGGCAATCGGTTGATATAGCCACGATTAACCGTGCGGTAGACTTATTAACCCAAGCCCAAAAAATATCCTTTTTTGGATTAGGGGCATCTGCCTCGGTAGCCCACGACGCGTTAAATAAGTTTTTTCGATTTAATGTCCCTGTCATATATTTCGAAGATATTATCATGCAACGAATGAGCTGTATGAATTCTGGTGAAGGTGATGTTGTAGTATTAATTTCTCACACTGGCAGAACCAAAAGTTTGGTGGAAATAGCCCAAATAGCCCGAGGAAATGATGCTACCGTCATGGGCATTACTTCTAAAGACAGCCCTCTAGCCAAAGAATGTAATTTAGTGTTATCCCTTGAAGTCCCAGAAGATACTGATATGTATATGCCTATGGCGTCAAGGATTGCGCAGTTGATACTTATTGACATATTGGCCACAGGTTTTACGCTCAGAAGAGGCAATAAATTCAGAGAAAACCTTAAACGTGTGAAAGACACATTACGCGGTTCAAGGTTTGATAAACGCAGTGATTAAACGAATAACCTAGCTTATTTTAATAAAATAGAGCCAAAAGGCTCTTTTTTATTAGAATAATTTCACTTTTCGGTCATTTTGCACTACCATTTTCGTAATAAAATTACAGATTTGTTTATTTATAACTATTTTGCTTTTTATAAATGAATACAAAAACAACTATCGCCCTATAGAGACTAAGTTTAATTTAGTGAATTTAGTCCATTCTAAGCAACATGTACTGCGAAGATAGGTAACCAACGCGCCACAACAACAGGGTACCCAAACTATGTTAAGACGAACAAAAATACTCGCAACTTTAGGTCCATCCACAGATACCGTGGAGCAAATAGAGGCGATTATTAAAGCTGGAACCAATGTGGTTCGCATGAACTTTTCCCATGGAACAGCCGAAGATCATATTAACCGAGCAAACAAAGTTCGCGCTGCAGCGAAAAAATTAGGTAAATACGTTGCCATATTGGGCGATTTGCAGGGACCTAAAATTCGCGTATCTAAATTTGTTGACGGTTCTATCAAATTAAAAATTGGCGACCATTTCATTCTTGATGCCGACATGGGCAAAGAAGATGGAAACCAACAAGCAGTAGGTATCGATTATAAAGCATTGCCTCAAGATGTGAAAAAAGACGACTTATTATTGCTTGATGATGGACGTATTCAATTAGTAGTAACTAGCGTTGAAGGTAATAAAGTACATACCCAAGTGACTGTTGCAGGCAAATTATCGAATAATAAAGGCATTAACCGCCAAGGTGGTGGTTTGTCAGCTGAAGCACTAACGGCTAAAGATAAAGAAGATATAGTTACTGCAGCCAAAATTGGCGTGGACTATTTAGCCGTGTCTTTCCCACGTTCAGGTGCTGATTTGCGATATGCCCGTCAACTTGCTGAAGAAGCGGGTTGTTATGCCATGATTTGCGCAAAAGTAGAACGTGCAGAAACCGTTGCTTCAGACGAAGCCATTGATGACATTATCGAAGCATCTGACGCCGTAATGGTTGCTCGTGGTGATTTAGGTGTGGAGATTGGTGATGCTGAATTAGTGGGTGTCCAGAAAAAACTTATCGCTCGCTCCCGTCAGCTTAATAAAGTAGTGATTACCGCCACACAAATGATGGAGTCGATGATTACCAGCCCAATGCCAACTCGTGCTGAAGTAATGGACGTAGCCAATGCAGTATTAGATGGTACTGATGCTGTAATGTTGTCAGCCGAAACTGCGGCTGGTGAATTCCCAGTTGAAACAGTAGAAGCGATGGCGCGCGTTTGTGTAGGTGCAGAAACACATCCTAGTGTAACTATCTCAAAACATAGAATGGATGAAGCTTTTCACTCTGTCAGCGAAACAGTGGCATTAAGCGCGGTCTATTCAGCGAATCACTTAAGTACAATTAAGGCTATAGTGGCTTTAACTGAAAGTGGTAGCACACCATTATTAATGTCACGTATCACTACTTCACTGTCTATCTATGCGATGTCTAGACACGAAAGTACCTTAAACAAAATGGCTTTATATCGCGGTGTTAAACCTGTCTTTTTTGACTCTAGAGGCAGCGACCCGGGTAAACTTAAAGACGACGTGGTAGCAGTACTATTAGAAAAAGGCATTGTAGAGCCTGGTGATCAATTCATTATGACTTATGGCGATGTAATGGAAACTGTCGGTGGCACCAATGCTTGTAAGATTGTTACAGCTTAAGAAAACTATTAACTAGCGTTATCTAGTCGATATTCTGAATATAAAACGAGCCTTAATGGCTCGTTTTTTTTTACTCTGAAGCTAGCTATTCATTAATAAACGATATAGTTAGCCATTACCCAAATAAATTAAAATTATAGATGATCCCCATTACACTCAACATACAAAAGTAATTGGAGAGTGTTATGAGTACAAATAAAAAGTTCGATATTGTTATTTATGGAGCCACTGGTTTTACAGGCCGATTAGTTGCCGAATATTTGGTTAAACAATATGCTGGCGATAGTTCAGTAAAATGGGCCATGGCAGGTAGAAGTGCTGCAAAACTAGCGCAGGTTCGAGATGAAATAGGCGCGCCTTCTGATACCCCTTTAGTTGTGGCCGACTCAGAAGATTTAAGCACAATCCAAGCAATGTTGGACGATACCAAACTGGTATTAACAACTGTAGGTCCTTATCAATTGTACGGCTCTGATTTGGTGGCAATGTGCGCTAAATCAGGAGTAGATTATGTCGACTTATGTGGTGAGCCGGTATGGATGAGCGAAATGATCCCAGCCCATCAAGAAGCGGCTAAAGCCAGTGGCGCACGTATAGTGTTCTCATGTGGTTTTGACTCAATTCCATCTGACCTAGGTGTGTATCACTTACAACAATTGGCCAAAGAAAAATTTGGTCATCCTATGCCCAGAGTAAGATGTCGCGTTAGAAAAATGAAAGGAACCTTTTCGGGAGGTACGGCAGCTAGCCTTAAAGCCACTCTAGTAGCAGCCAAAAAAGATCCTGCTAAAATGAAAGCACTTCTTAATCCATTTTCTCTCACACCTGGATTTACTGGAGCCGAACAACCTTTTGGTAATAAACCTTATTATGAAGAAGACCTAGGCACTTGGGTGACCCCTTTTGTGATGGCAGCCATTAATACCCGCAACGTACAACGTTCTAATTTTTTGTTGAACAGCGAATATGGCGACGATTTTGTGTATGACGAGATGTTTATGACCGGCCCTGGTGAAAAAGGTGAGGCCATTGCCAACGCTATGGCAAATGACAAAAGCATGGGCGGAGATGGCGGACCTAAACCAGGTGAAGGCCCAAGCAAAGAAGAGCGCGAGAATGGCTTTTACGATTTACTTTATGTTGGATCAGACGCAGAAGGTAACAGTATCAAAGTTGCCGTAACAGGCGACAGAGATCCAGGTTACGGTTCAACATCAAAAGTTATTGCCGAAGCAGCTATTTGTTTGGTCAAAGATGCCACCGAAACCCAAGGTGGTTTTTGGACATCAGCGCCAGCTATGGGTGATAAGTTGATTAAACGCCTAGTGGCGAATGCTGGGTTAACTTTCAAACAAGAATAATGACTTAACCACTTAAAGCTCAAGTCATTAACTTGGGCTTTAAGTTTCTGGTAATTGAAGTAAAGCTATAGCCCAATTTTTAAGAGGCTACAGAGATTAACCCTGCCCTAGCATCATGTGTCGCCTTAACCAGTTGTTCGCGCACTTGAGTCGATGTCAAACAAGTGTTGTCGAATGGCCAATAATAAATATTATTATCCCCTTGTAAATGCACACCCTCACAAAATGCTGACAGCATAGATACTTGCTGGGCTTCGATATTAAACTGATGAGCTAAGATCAATTGCATGGCTTCTTGATGGTCCTTATTCATATGTTCCACTATGCCTTTACTGGCTTGTTGCCAATTACTTACATCTAGTTGCCAATCTTCTTGGTTGATCCAATGAATTTTTCCAAAACCTCCAATATACCTGACCCGCTTTTGAATAATTTTATAGAACATAAAATCATGGGTTTGCTGGTAGGCCTCCGCTTGCTTAAATAGAGAGAAATATTGAGCCTTCAGCGATTCATCCTCAATTAAATGAGCATCGCCAAGCAAAGTCACTCGGCCAGAAGCTTGAGAGTCATCAGCCAAGTTATCAAATACAGTCATAGACACTTTATGATTACCCTTAATATTCCGAGTGTGTTGGGCTATTTGACTAATGTATATAATCAAATCTCCCTCTGGCGTCATAAAATAAGGCACTATCGAACCAAATGGATAACCCTCTACCGACTGGGAATGAGTGCTTAGCACAGCTGAATGTTGTTGACGCACTAGGGTTTTAGCATCAAATATATAGGCTTGTTTTTTCATGTTAAATCCTAATAAAAGTTAATGAGTGATATAAGGCACTGAGCCTATTTGTGGAATAAGTTTGGGGGTGACACCAAAACAATCGGATAAATTTTCTGTGGTGATGACATCTTTAGCTTCGCCTTTAGCTAAACACCTGCCTTGGGCAAGCAATACAACTTGGCTCGCATAGGGCAACACCAAGTTCATATCGTGGCTAACACAAACCACAGCTAAACCTTTTTGACAGAACTCTTGAACTAGATCCATCATGGCTTTTTGAAAACGAAAATCGAGGGCAGAGGTCGGTTCATCTAGCAGTAGCAACTTGTTTTGATAGGCTAACTGGTGATTGTTTGGTTTATTACTTGGCAATAACTGCAACAGAGCTTTAGCGATAAACACCCGCTGACGTTCACCTCCTGATAAGGTACGCACATCACGTCCAAACAAGTGGCTAATACTTAACTTTTCGGCTAATTCACAGATCAGCAAAGTGCTTTGTTTATCAGTCTCTACTTGTTCTGAACGCGCTAATTTTAAGAGATTTTCAGTTAAAAAAGCGAAATGCACCTGGTTGTTTTGCGCCACAAAAGCACGTTCTTTTGCCAAGGCTTTATTTGACCATTGCTCCAAGTTTCTTTGTTGAAACATAATACTGCCACTAGTTTGTTGATGCAGACCCGCAACACAACGTAGTAAGGTAGATTTACCGCAACCATTCTCTCCAATAACAGTGACAAAATCTCCGCTACTGAGTGATAAAGAAATATTTTGAAGAATGCTTTTTTCCCTATAATTTAGAAATATGTCTTTCATTTCAAACATGCTCGGCCTTGCCCTTAGCTAATAAATACAAAAAGAAAGGAGCACCCACGGCAGAAGTCACTATACCTATGGGAATTTCTAAAGGAGGGAATAAGGTTCGCGATATAATGTCGGCTACCAACATCAATACACCACCCAGCACGCCACAAGCGGGCATTAAATATTGGTGGTCTGCCCCAAACAAAGTGCGAGCAATATGAGGTACTACCAATCCAACAAAACCAATAATACCGCAAAGTGCTGTCGCTAAAGCCACTGAAAAAGCCACCAACCAAAGAGTCAGGCGTTTATGCTTGGCTACCGCGAGCCCCATACATTGGGCTTCATTTTCTCCCAATGCCAGCATATTCAATGACTTGCGTAGATGTAAAAACAGCCCAATTGCAGGCACACTTAAGGCCCCGACAAATGATACTTTATGCCAGTCAATCCCACCTAAACTGCCCATTGTCCAATAGGTGATTTGCCGCAGTGCGTCATCATTTGCCATATAACTGATTGCACCTATATGAGTGCCCGCTAAAGCATTCACCGCTACACCTGCCAAAATCAAGGACGAAATAGCCGTACCCATGGGGGTTTTAGCAACCAGTAAGACTATCCATACTGCAAGTAATGCCCCTACAAACGCACTGCCGGCCACTAGATATTGCCCGGCTTTTTCTAGTTCAGGAAAATGATTAACCAAGGCTAAAGTAGTAGCTGCCGCTGCGGCTGCTCCGGCCGAAATACCTATTAATCCTGGATCAGCTAATGGGTTTCTGACTAAGCCTTGCATGGCACATCCTGACATAGCCAATAGTGCTCCCACACATATCGCCATTACCATGCGCGGCGCTCTTAACTCGGAAAAGATGTACCAATGGATATCTTGTTGTTGGGTTAAGTCTTGCGAGGTGATTTTTTTAATCAACATCTGCAACATGTCAAAAGATGACTGGGCAAAACTACCAGCCTGTAAACCAACTAGTATCAAAAACACTCCCAATCCTGCTGCAAGCCAGATTCCCCGCCCATACTTTTTATGGCGTTGAGTTAAGGTAGCATGCAGGGTGACAGACAGACTATCTGCGGACATAAAGCGACTCTATACTCGAAATGATAGTGGCAAGCGCTTGAGGATATCGGGGCGACAAACCTAAGGCATTACTACTTTCCATCACAACTAGGCTGCAATTTCTACCTGCTGTAGTGGCTTTTAAGGCTGGATGTTGGCAAAGTGCTTTTATAGCTTTTGGCTCTTTAATCCTGTGACTAGCAACAAAAATCAAGTCTGGGTTTGCAGCCAAAATAGACTCGTTGTCCATCACTTTGTAATCCGTCAATTTAGCGGCAACGTTATGAATGCCTGCGTCATCAAACAAGGCTTGTGGCACAGTATTATTACCCGCAACTGTTAATCCTCTTTCACTATCAGACATCACAAACAAGGCACTTAATGAAGGATCAGTGTTTTGCCGAAGTTTAAGTTCTGTCACTTGTTGCGAGATGGTTTCGACTAATAAAAATGCGTCATTCTCAGCGCCCAGTAACTTGCCAACTTGCTCAATGAGTTGCGTTAAACCTGCCAAATCCCTTTGTTCTCCCAATATATTAACTTGCACCCCTGCAGCTTCAAGTTGCCCAGCAAGGCTAGCGGGGCCAGTCGCATGGGCACCAATAAGATGGCTAGGTTGAAAACTTAAAACCCCTTCAGTACTTAACTGCCTAAAATAGCCAAGTTTAGGTAAATTAACTGCAGCCATGGGATAAAGACTGGTGCTGTCGGTTGCCACAATCAGTTCCTGCTTACCTAAGGCATAAATAATTTCGGTGATGCTTCCACCTGAACTTATTATGCGTTTCGGGGCATCTGTAGCTGCATTCACGACACCAGTAACTAGTGCATAAATCAGTATTAACTTGTACATAGTTTATTTCTCAGCAGTGGCGGGGAACAACCCGCCTTTAGTTAGTCAGTGGATATCGCGTCAAAGCGAAAGCTGTAGTTTCCAGAAATGCCACTTTCATCGTAATAGCTAGTGACCTGTAACTTGTAATTAGCTGTATTGGTTTTTATGAGGTAGACACCATATTGTGACCATAATAAATGCCCATCATTGAGGTTGTATTGGTACCAAGGGTTTGCGGTAAATGCTTTCACTTCAGTCAAATTCGACTTAAATCCATAATATTGTTCAGCCTCACTATCGACCCCAAGATAGCTGTTTGTTGTGTCAACAAGTGCCGAAGCTTCATCAGCGATGAATATTTGAAAGTCAGCGCCTGTAACGCCTGAATCTGTGAGACAAGGTAATTGAATATCCCAGGCATCATCTTGACTGACAGGTTCTGCAAGATCAAAATCTACATATATCCCAGTATCACAACTCACTGCATCCAACTCTAATTCGAATTCTTCTGCAAACTCAGTTTCACCGTCTAAGGCACTTTGGTGCTGTATACCAAGGGTAATAGTGGCCAAAGTACGACCAGAAGTTGTCAGGGATTTGGCTCTAAATTTAGTGTAGGCATTGTCAGAACTAACAACAAAATAAACATCATCCGCAGCACTGACTTGGTGAGTAGTGAGATCATAATTATAAAATTTGTCACCTACGATATATTCTTCAGAATCATAGCTGTAGTCATCCTCAGTGGGTAAATCTATAACACCAACAGCCAAATAATTATCTAACTCAGCATCAGCCGTGGCGTTTAAAAACATGTCACTGATGGCATTTCCTGCATCATCATAAAAGTCACTATTTATAGTACTAAAATAGGTTCCGACAGTGTTATCTGTATGGGTATTTAAAGACACTTCTGTACGCTTAAAAGCTATATCCCATTGGCTGTCAGTTGCAGCAGCTTCATCGGTTAATTCAAGCACAGCACCTGTCTCTAAATCGAAATAAACACTCTTTGGCTCTGACGAAGTACCTGTGCTGAATGGTCCAAAAATCACACCTTCTTCTACAACCTCTTCCACCTCAGGTATAACTTCAATTTCATCAACTGGATCAGAGCTTGAGCTACCACAGCCGCTCATTATGGCTAATAGACTTAGCGCTGGAATGGTATATTTCTTCATTGTTGTAACTTTCCTTTAGTAAAATTGATAGGAGATACCAGCAAAAACCCGTCTACTCGACAGCGGTCTAACATCGAGTAACCCCGCTGCAATAGCATCTGTGTTTTGATGGTTATCAAATACGTTGTCGACACCAGCGATCCAGTGCCAATTTTTATTTAAACTTTGACTAAGGCTTAAATTCAAACTACTCCAAGCGTCCTTTTCTACGCCTACTTGTTGTTCTGTCGGGTAACTGCCATTTTCATACACCAGATAAATCAGCCCATGAATATCGAATGGAAATTGCCAATCCAAATTAGCTTTGATTTGATGAGTGGGACGGTCGCTAAGATGCTCACCACTGTGATCAGTGGCATGTAAATAACTGTAACTTAGCTGATAATTCACTTTGCCCAAGGATAATTTTGCTGAGAGATCTAACCCTTTCATCACAGCTTGTTCAACATTACTGTAGCGAGAAATAAGTAAGCCGGAAGCCGCAGATGCGTCGACATCTGTCACCGTTTCGATAAAGTCTTTGGCTCTGGCATAATGGGCATTAACACTTAATGATAGCTGTTGCTTTGAGCTATTGAGTTGATTGAGATAGGTTGCCTCTAAGTTAGTACTCACTGCGGTTTCTGGTTTTAGCTGGTCGTTACCTAAGACCATGTATCCTAAATTACTGTGGTCAAAAATATAAAAACGTTCTTTTAATGTAGGTACACGGTAACTCTGCCCCACGCCCATTCGAAGTTGCCATTGCTGTTGCTGAGTTTCAACAAAGCTGAATAAGACATTTACACGGGCAGCGCTGTGCCAACCAAATTCACTATCATGCTGGGCACGGATACCTGCTAACACTTCATGGTCAGCAATTTGCCAGCTTAATTGACTGTAACCCTCAATACTGTCCCGTGCTTTATCATCAATTTCAACGGTTCCTGAAGTGCCCTCTTCACTAGCTTGTTTCACTTGATACAACTCATCACGGTGCAATACAAAACCAGATACCAATTCAATTTCTGAAATATTCCATAGATACTGACTATCTATCTCCGCTAACTTTATGTCAGCATCTCGCAAAGAATTTGAATCTCCACTGGTTTCTTGATGATTAAGATAACGACCTTGAACGCGCCAAAATTCTCCTTGATTAAGTCCCAGATCGTATTGCCACTGCTCAACCTGCGAAAGATAACTGATCTCACCTGCCTGACCGGGAATAACGTAACGCTGTTTTTGCTTATCATCACTGAAATACCTAGCTTTAAGGCTTAGTTCTAGTGAATCTTCAAATTGTTTTGACAAGCGTAAGTTCACAAAATGTTTATCAGTACTTGGCGCACTTTGAGAGACGGTTTTAGTATCGTAATCAAATCCAGGATCATCAATTTTTTGTAGACTAAGACTGCTCTGCCAGCCAAGTATGTTTTGGCTGGCATCTAGTTGAAGTTGCTGACCAACATCAGCAGAATCAATATTGTTATTGGTATAACTACTGCTTTGATATTTTACTTTAAGATGATCTTTCGACTGTTTACGACTAATAATATTGATCACCCCTCCCATGGCAGAACTACCGTATAAAACTGAAGCTGCACCGCGTAATACCTCAATTCGTTCAATATCCACCACACCAATTTGATCTAAATCAACGGCTGAGCCTGTGGGAGAAATTAACGGCTGACTATCCAACAAAATCAATACATGGTTTTCATCAAAGCCCTGCATTTGCACTGTGTATCCGTCTTTAGCGTTGCGCTTAGCGACCACTCCAGGAATATAATTCAATGCTCCTGCTAAGGTGCCATGACTGAGTTTTTGCAATTGCACCGCAGATATAACGTCAATTGAAACTGGGCTTTGAGATTGGGATATAGTTGAGCGAGTGCCAGTCACTACTATTTGTTCCATTGTCGAAGATCTAGCAACATCAACCATGCAACAAAAAGCTAAACTAAGTACTAAAGGTGTCAATTTCATTTAATCTAAATACGAATCACTATCATTTGCACTAATAATAAGATCAGTGAGGTAACATAGTCAAGGGTATTTTGATTAGCAGCAAAAAAGGTAGTGAGAATTAAACGAATAATGTTTAATGAGGTTGCTAAAAATTTTTGATGGTGTGCATCAGAAAGCTCTGATATTGGAATGATTTAATTGAATATTTATAAGGCTAGCTTATTGGCTGGGATCCAGATGATCCTGGGAGTTGTTGTTCAGCCTATACCAACCAGCAATACTGTATCGATCACAATGACTAGTGATTACTTCATGGGGGAAAACATCACTAAGAAATATGATGCAGCTATTAAACAACGGCGGCACAACAAGCAAAGGTGACGGTTGCTCATCGGCATACAAAAGTAACTCGCCACCATCATTCTTACGCCAGTTGTCATTTAAATAAAACACAGTACTCAATATACGATTGCTACGACCTTTAAATGCATCTAGGTGCCGCCGATAAAAGTCACCTTCTGCGTAATGAGAAAAGTGACATTCAAAATCAAATAAGCCCATAAACAAACGTCTATTTAAACCTACCCGTAATTGTTCCATAGATTGCAAATAAGCCTCTTGTTGTACTGAATGACCATCGAGCCATAAAGTTGAATCGGTTCTTATTTGTGCATTAAGCTGCAGGTCATTTTGGCGACCAATGCCTGCGGGTTTAAAACTAATAGCAGATAATCGTATTGCCTCTTGCTGCAATTGAGTACCCAGCCAAGCAGGTAAAAAATCTATTAGCTGAATATAGCCATGATGTTGCAACGCATCTGCTATATTGTCTATCAACTGTTCGCTCAAACAGATATTTTCAGTCACAGGTGTTGCCATTTTCATATTGTTGGTCTTGTTATTTTAACAAGCGCATCCCCATTATAACCAGTATTAATCCAACAAAGTGCATCCAACCTAGTGGTTCTTGCAACAAATAGTTCGATAGAATGATTGTCATCAGAGGCCCAACAGCTCCAACAATCCCCGCTTTACTCGCCCCTACGATTTTGACGCCGGCACTGACTAAAAATGATGGGATAAGCGTACAAAAAATAGCAATAGCTGCTGCGCCTGCATACATAGGTCTAGTAAAAGTACTTAGGTCTTGCACACCCACTGCGGTAGCATGCATTAACATAGTTGCTACTGCGCCAATCATTGCTATACAAGTAAAACGTTGGCTGCCAATGCGCCGAGAATAAATTTGATTCGCAATCATAAACCAAGCAGTAAAAATACTAGCAATAAACACCAGCAAACTGCCTAACCAAAGGTCGTCGCCACCAAAACTTAAATCGGCAAAAAAGAATAAACCAATACCGCTGTAAGCCACCAACAATGCTAACCATAAGCGAGATGAGACAGTTTCTTTTAGAAAAATCCAAGCAAATAACATCGATATCGCAGGATAACAAAACAAGATCATCCGTTCTAAACCTGCACTGATATATAACAGCCCCTGTAGATCAAGGTAACTGGCAATGTGGTAACAAGCCACTCCAGCTGCGACTGCGCCTAACACATCTTTTTTTGTTACTCCCCAACTTCGGCGCGACACTGTCCAATAAAGTATGCCTAGGTAGAATGGTAAAATGAACAACATCCTTAATGTTTGCAATTCCAGTGCGCCAAGGCCAATTTGAAATAACATTTTTACGATAATGGCTTTGCTAGAAAACAATAAAGTCCCCATCACGACAAAGAAAATACCTTTTTGTTGCTGTGTAACCATAAATTATATTCGGGCTTGTGAGCCGTTCTCCCATAGTAAAAATGCCAAGTGGCTGTGTTTTTTATATGAGAGTCAGATGAAAATAGTGTAGAAGACTTGTCTGACTGCCAATATAAGCAGCCAGCACAACGCTAACTGCTTTAGATAACTAGCAGCCAGAGAATATTGACGTTAAATTGTGTATTGATAATTGTATTTTGTTGCATTATTTCACTGTATTGAATCTGTAATTTTATCTTGTGAAGCACAAATATCTATCATGATTTCAAGATGTTAAATAAAATAACCGATAGTTCCAACAATTACTAGTTTGGTTTATACAAATTAAGAAGCCCGTAATTGATTAGCGTTTTCAATACATATTTTTTGGGTTGTCACAAAAGTGTTTTGGATTAGCGCTGCATCACTACTTGCCCTATGACGCTGCTCTTTCATTTGTTTAAATAATCTATCTTTGGTTGCATGCCATAGCGGCATTTGTACTTCATTTAAAATCATTTCCAGTGAACTGACATGAAATTGCATGGTCATTTTAGCCGCGTTGAAAAGTTTAATTAACCAAGTATCGTCTACCACCCAGCCATCTGAATATGCCACCTGACCTGCCAAAAACTGATTGAGTTGCCGACAGACTTCTTGTACTGGCAAACCTTTTTCAGCTAGTAGTTTGCGGCTAATACCATGTAATGATTCAGCTTTTTTATCCCAGTGCGTCCAGTCGCGTTGTGGTTTAATCAAGCCGCAGAACCTTTTACCTGATTGATTAATGACCCCCACTTCAATGGGATAACTTAAAGATCCAAAACCACTGGCTTCAACATCAATAATATTAGGAATATTAATTCTGCCATGGCCTGTGAGTTTATTCATAATACGACTACTCATCAGTTAATTGTTAAAAAATAAAATGCTAGAAATTACTGCACCAATGCATTGGAATAATGCAACTTGCGCTGATTATCGACAATAATGCCATCGTATCCTGGAGTTCGATTCAGCAAGTCCATACCTTTTTGCACCCCCAATACAAACACTGCTGTAGATAAAGCATCATTTAATGTACTGCGCTGCCCAATAATAGACACACTTTGCACTTCTTTGGCCGAAGTACCTGTTTTTGGGGATAAAATATGATGATAGCGTTTCCCGTCTTGTTCGAAATAACGTTCGTAATCACCAGAGGTGGATAACGCTGTATCCGCCAATGGCAAAACCACGGCCTGTTTATCTTTATCACGAGGGTCACGAATACCTACCATCCAGGGTTTTCCGAGCCTGTCACCTAACAATTTTGTATCACCGCCTGCTGTCACTAAAGCATGTTTAATGCCACGTTTCTTTAATATTTCAATTGCATTGTCAACTGCATGACCTTTAGCAATCCCTCCTAAATCAATCTTCACATTGGGATGGGCGAAAAAAACACTCTGTTCTGTTAGATTAAACCTAATGTGGCGGTAGTTTATAGCCTTTAACAAGGCTGCAATCTGGCTTTGCTGTGGCTTTTGACTTTCTCGATAGTTATACAGATAACCCACACTAGCGAAAGTTATATCAAAAGCACCATCGGTCTCCTTTGCAAGTTCAACTGAAAGTGCAATAAGCTCAAATAACTCTTTAGAAACAGGCACAAAACCAGCAGAGGCTTGATGATTAAGCTTACTCAGCTCGCTACTTTCAATATATGGACTCATTAACTGATTAATGCGTTGCATTTCGTCCATCACAGCTTGTATTGCAGCTTCACCTTGTTGCGCAGAATCACTCCAAAGCTCTACGTGAATATTAGTGCCCATAATCCCTTGTTTATCTTCAAACCACTTTGCCGAAGACTGCCCTGAATAAATCAACAGACACAGCCACAAAGCGGTCGAGACAAGTCCTTTCATCCTCATAAATTAAGATCTAATCCGAGTTGATAAAGCTGATTTTTCTTTAAGCCAAATTGCTCCGCCGTCACAGCAGCGGCTTTTTTAAGAGGTAACTCTTTGACTAATAGTTTAAGTAAATTAAGTGCATCAGCTGACACATCAGTCTGATCCTGCTTTTCACCGGCGATCATTAAAACAAATTCGCCCCTTTGGTGATTAGCATCAGCCTCAAGCCAAGTTAAACAAGCTTGAGCACTTCCTGAATAAAAAGTTTCAAAGGTCTTAGTTAGCTCTTTTGCCACCACCATTTTTCGGTTTTCACCCAACTCCGCTACTATCTGTTTGACAGTGCCGGCCACTCTACGGGGCGATTCATAAAACACACTAGTGCTGGTTTCAGTTAATAAACGCTGCAAAGCCTGCTGTTTAGCAACTGCTTTGACGGGTAAAAATCCTTCGAACTTAAATCTATCTGTAGCCAAACCCGCAGCACACAAAGCGGTTATGGCCGCGCACGGTCCCGGTAATGGCACCACATTAACCTCAGCTTCTCTGCACTGACTAACCAAACCATAACCTGGGTCACTGATCAGCGGCGTACCTGCATCAGAAATCAAGGCGATATTTTGGCCGAGTTTTATTTTTTCGATAAGCTGTATAGCCCGCTGCGATTCATTATGATCATGCAGTGAGATTAAACGCGTCGAAATATCGTAATGTTGCAATAAACGTTGGCTATGCCGCGTATCTTCAGCAGCGATTAAATCTACTTCGGCCAAGATGCGTAAAGCCCTAAGGGTGATGTCTTCCAGATTGCCAATAGGCGTAGCGACGATAAATAACGTACCTGACTCAATCAATGATTACTCTCCAAAAAATACAACGTTAATCTAACCTTTGTCCAAGTATAAGTTTAATAACAAAGCATTAGATATTTATGTCCGTTACTATAAACTATCATGGGTATAATCACTTTATTTAATGGATATCAGCGATGAGTTTTCGAGCGTTAATTGTATATTGTATCGCTATTTTTAGTTTTTTTTCTTGTACTAGCAGTCCTACTCAGCAAACCCAAAAAATCACCATAAAAGCATCGAAAGAGATATCCGGAGTGGCGAAAGACAGTGGTTATTATCTAACCCAAGCCAAACAAATTTATGCAAAAAACAATGATATATACCAACGGAATGATTATCTATTACAGGCCGCCGAAGCCCTGCAGACAGAACATCAATGCCAGAAGAGCATTAGGATACTTCAAGTTCTACAGCCAGAGTTGCAAGACAATCGCCAACTCACTCATGGTAAACTGATTTTAGCTGAGTGTTACTTGATTCTGTCTGACAAGACCTTTGATAAGGTAGAAAGCATACTAGCAAATTTGACTGATGCTTATGGTTATCGAGCCCGCGTAGCCGCGTTACAGGCACAACTTGAGGTTAATAAAAAACAATGGTTGAAAGCCGCTATAACATTACAAGATACAGACATTGAAGAACTGCAAAAAACCCAAACAATCTGGCAATGGCTCAACAAACTAGATTTAACTGAGTTAGAAAAGGCGCGATTAACTGAGACAACACTACAACCTTGGCTGCAACTAGCCATAATAGTAAAACGTTTTGCGTTAGAGCCTGAGGTATTTAAGCAGCAACTAGTCAATTGGCAGAGTAGGCATTTAGGGCACCCACTAGTCACTAGTCTCCCGCAAGAAATACAAAGTTCGTTAATAGAATCACCTATACAGGCGAGACGGATCGCGGTTTTATTGCCATTAACGGGCAGACTAGCGAATCAAGGCTTAGCCATAAAAGAGGGAATATTAGCCGCGTATCTAGAAAATTTAGCGGCAGCAGAGCTTGATCCTACTGCTTCTACTGAGTTTGGCGAAACAACTCAGAGCAACAGCCAACAATACCGTGAAATTCGTTTTTTTGACTCTGCCTTAAAAACAGCACAACAGCTAAATGCACTTGTAGCTGATTTTGATGTGGTTTTGGGTCCATTGGTCAAAGAACAAATCACTGAACTAACCGCCGTTTTACCCTCAGATAAAATACTTTTGGCACTAAACAGAGTGGAGTTAAAAACCAATACGCCGACAATAGTGCAGTTAGATGAGATATCAGAGCCAATTTTAGCTGTGCCAGAACATTATTACTTTTCATTAGCACCTGAAGACGAAGCCCAACAACTGGCATTACAAATACAACAAAGACAATTAGTGAGACCTATTGTCTTCGCTGCAGACAACCCTACAACCCAAAGAATGGCTGCGGCCTTTATTGCCGCTTGGCAAGAAAAACCCAACGCTATTCAGCCAGACCTAACAATATTCACCGACAATAAAGACATGCGTATTCGTGTATCAGAAATGTTAGATGTAACCCAAAGCGAAAAACGCATTAATCAAATTGAAGTGTTGGCAGATGTCGAAGTTTTTGGGATGGAAAGAAATCGTCGAGATATCGATTCCATAGTATTATTTGCCAACCCTGAACAAACGGCATTATTGAATCCTATTATCGAAGCCAGCCTTAGCGCATTTGCTCGAAAATCACTATCAGTGTTTGCTTCTTCACGAAGCTATAGCGTTGATTTGAATAGCAATAGTCTCAGAGATTTGCGTAATCTCACATTCGCAGACATGCCTTGGATGTTACCCGAGCATAGTTGGCAACCCTTGGCTAATCAAACCAAACAACTTTGGCCACAACGACAAGACACCCTATTAAGGTTATTTGCAATGGGTTTCGATGCCTACAACTTATTGCCGAATTTACGTCGATTAAAAACGCTTCCGCAACTTGTCAGTCACGGCTTAACCGGCGAAATCAATGTTGACGAGCAAGGAGTGCTACACAGACGTTTACCTTGGGCCCAAGTCGCTCAAAACCGAGTAAAATTACTTGCAATGGATTAAGCAAGCACTCTCCCCATTAATTGGCAGTGAGGCAGAACGTTTTGCTCGAACCTTCCTTGAGCAGCAAGGTCTTACATTTGTAATGCAAAATTATCGGTGCCGAACAGGTGAGATAGACTTAATTATGCAAGATGGTGATGAATTGGTGTTTGTTGAAGTAAAATATCGTAGTAAGAGTCAACACGGCTCAGCAATAGAGTTTTTTCATGCTAGCAAAAAGCGCAAGTTTGAATCTGCAGCCATGCACTATATGCAAGAAAAAGGCTTCAACCCGAGTATTATCCCACATAGAATTGACTTAGTGGGTATTGAGGGTAATGGCCAGAAACAGCAAAATATCAATTGGTTAAAAAGTGTTTAATCCGAGCGCACCAATCTCAGAAATAACTTACCTAGGAGTGTTATGTTAGAAAGCATTAAGGCCAATTTTACTGAAAGTATTCAAATCAAAATTGCCTCAATTGAGTTGTTACCCGAACCCATTTCTAACGCCACTTATATGATGGTTAATGCACTAATAAATGGCAATAAAATATTATGTTGCGGTAATGGAGGCTCGGCAGTCATAGCCCAGCACTTTTCATCTTTATTATTGAATAAATTTGAACGCGAAAGACCCAGCCTCCCCGCATTAGCATTGACTGCAGATGGAGCCACATTATCTTCAATAGCTAATGACTTTTCATTTGAAGAGGTGTATTCAAAACAAGTTAGCGCCTTAGGCCAAGCAGGCGACATTTTATTTGTTATATCTACCAGTGGTAATTCACATAACGTGATCAAAGCCATGGAAGCTGCCCTTAGCCGTGATATGACGATAGTGGCCTTAACGGGTATGGACGGAGGTAAGATGGAGGGTTTAGTAAGCCAACATGACGTAGAAATCCGTGTACCGTCGAATCGTACTGCACGTATTCAAGAAGTCCATTATTTAGTGGTACATAGTATTTGTGAGGGGATAGACAATTGTTTGTTCCCTGAAAATTTTCAGGAGTAATACATGCTTAATTCAAAAAACATCTGTCTACCGTTAGTACTTTCAGCAAGCTTATTATTACAAAGCTGTGCAGGATTAATCATAGGTGCTGGTGTTGGTGCCGCATCTGTGGCACACGATAGACGCACAATAGGCACCCAAGTTGACGATACAACAACAGCGGGTCGTATATCTAATGCCTTGTCTAAAGACCTAGCAATACACGAACAAACCAGCATCTCAGTGCAAGTATTTAATGGTACCGCCCTATTAGTTGGCCAAGCCCCGACACAAGCGCTGATCCAACAGGCACAGAATCTTGCTTCAGCAGTAAAAAACATTAGAAAACTCCACAACCAAATTCGTTTAGGCTCACCTATACCAGCAAGTGTAGTGGCGAATGATGCATGGCTAGCCTCAAAGGTAAAAACCAAATTGCTTGCCGATAAACGCATAGATGGTCTGCACATTGAGATAGAAGTTGAAAACGGAGAGGTGTTTTTAATGGGATTGGTCAGTGAACAAGAATCGAATATTGCAGTAGATATCACTCGTAATATCAATGGCGTAAAACAAGTCATAAAGGCATTTGAATATACTTAACCTGAATTCGGGATAAGCCATACCGTCCAGCACCGCAATTATTGCGTCTATCTTCGTTGAACTTGTTCTCAATAGGTGGCTATTCCTTCACAAGCTCGCCTTGATAAACACAATAATATCAGCATTGGATGCATTAAATAAGCAGCCAAATAAACATTAACTTTCTAACTTATTGTTTTTATTATAATTACTTTAGAGCAAGCGGCACGTCTTAACCCGAGTTCAGGTTACTTGGCAGAGATAACAAATTAATGTGTTTCAATAAAAAAAGCGCCAATAGGCGCTTTTTTTTGTTCAAACCATTTCAAGTTCAGTTATTTAACAACTGTTAATGTAGGTTTACCCTTTTTGGGTTTTGGTGCAGTTTTCTGAGGTGCGGGTTGCTCCGACACCTCTGATGAACCTATGTTTTCTTCAACAGTAAATACCGTACCTGCGCCATTTTCTTTAGCATAGATAGCAAGTACTGCTGGGCAAGGAACAACTATATTCCTTGGCACGCCACCAAAGCGCGCATTAAACATAATGTCGCTTAAACCTATCTGTAAATTACCAGTCGAAGACGGAGATACATTGAGCACTATCTGACCGTCTTGGACAAACTCTTGCGGCACTTGAGTACCAGCATAATGCGCATCTACGACTATGTAAGGCGTGAGATTGTTATCCACAATCCACTCATAAAATGCGCGTAATAAGTATGGTTGATTAGGTGTCATATACTTCTACCCGTTATAGTGGGTTGTGTATTTCACGTTCTTGATCCGTCAATGACGCGATGAAAGAAGGTCTTTCAAAAATGCGTTTCATATAAGCCTTCACGTCTTTACTACCGGTACCAGTCAATTCAATGCCTAATGCAGGTAAACGCCACAATAAGGGTGCTAAGTAACAATCAACTAGACTGAATTCTTCACTCATAAAATAGGGCGTTTCAGCGAATAATGGCGCTAAAGCTAAAAATGCTTCACGTAGTTCGTTACGAGTCGCTTCTAAATCGCCTTTTTTCGCCATGATTTTTTCAGCTAATGTGTACCAATCATTTTGAATACGGTGCATGGTCAAACGACTTTGGCCACGAGAAACTGGGTAAACAGGCATAAGAGGTGGATGCGGGAAACGCTCGTCCAAATATTCCATGATGATATGCGAGTTATATAAAACTAACTCTCTATCAATTAAAGTAGGCACAGTACCATAAGGATTTAGTTCAAGAAGATCTTCTGGCAACTCAT
Organism: Paraglaciecola arctica BSs20135; assembly: GCF_000314995.1. Lineage (GTDB taxonomy): Bacteria > Pseudomonadota > Gammaproteobacteria > Enterobacterales > Alteromonadaceae > Paraglaciecola > Paraglaciecola arctica. Next base: position 68,838 of record NZ_BAEO01000068.1, read on the forward strand.
TAGGGACCGTAAAACTGATTTCTACGCCAACACCTTTCTCGGCTAACACTATACGTGCTTGGTGACTGTATATATCTATCGTGTCTGAAAACAACGTCATGATTGAACGTTTATTGGCGGCTACAGCCATCTATATATCTCCTAAATGTCATACATAATCGCATAGTGTCTAAGATAGCGTCTTAGGTATCTATGCTTTTGTTCTTTTACTAGCGATTAGTAAGTCAACCAGCTAATTAAAAACGGAAAAGAAAGGGGCATATACGTTATATATAGCCCCTCTCAAAAATTTTGCGGATTATACACTAAATTCAATATAAAAGTGCTATGAATTAGTGTACGTCCCTCCAATAATCTTTCTTCAGTAAATAGATTAACACTAGCAGTACCAGTAAAAATATCATTACCCAACGGCCAATGGCTTCTGACTGTAAGCGCGAAGGTTCACCGATATACACTAAATAGTTCACTAAATCTAACACTGCTGTGTCGTACTCAGCTGCACTTAGTTCACCACTACCGTCAGCTTTAATGCCAACATAACGGTCGACCATCACACCGTCTACCAACATTTTTTCAGTGGTTTTTCTTGGTACACCTTGTAGTTCTTGCAATGCATGAGGCATACCAACATCTGGGAACACTAGGTTATTAACACCAAACTTAGTACTTTCATCAGCATAAAAAGTTCTTAAGTAAGTATAAATCCAATCTGCACCACGAACCCTGGCAACTAAGGTTAAGTCTGGAGGCGGCGCACCAAACCATTTAGCTGCTGACTCGCTTGGCATAGCATTTTTAATATGTTCACCTGGCTTCTCACCAGTAAACTGCAAATTCGCGCTGCCAAGTTCAAGTGGAATATCTAAGTCATCGAAAGTTCTCTGATAACGTTGATATTGGGTTTGATGACAACCTAAGCAGTAGTTCATAAACAACTTAGCACCAGTTTGCAAAGAGGCTTTGTCGGTTAAGTCATATTCAGCTTTATCTAAGTGAACATTGCCGCCTGCAGCAAAAGCCCCCATAGGTAACAACAAGGACAATACAAAAATTAACTTTTTCATTCTGTGATCCTCGCTGGTACAGGCTTGGTGCGTTCATTTTTGCTATATATAAATAACAATACAAAGAAACCAAAATACATGATGGTCAAAATTTGTGATGCAGTAATTTTCCAAGCTTCTTGAGGTGTACCACCTAAATAACCTAAGAAAATAAATACCGCAGCAAAAATCATCAAGTTCCATCTATGTAAACCACAACGATAACGCCAAGATTTCACTTTACCTCTATCAAGCCATGGCAACAGTGCCAAGAATATAATCGCTGCAAACATAGCAATAACACCACCCAATTTATGGGGTACAGCTTTCAAAATTGCATAGAAAGGCGTGAAGTACCATACAGGAAAGATATGTTCTGGTGTTTTCAACGGGTTAGCAATCTCAAAGTTAGGGTGCTCAAGGAAGTATCCGCCCATCTCTGGGTTAAAGAACATGATGTAACAGAATGCCAGTAAGAAGAATGCAAAGCCAACAAGGTCTTTCAACACTATATGGGGGAAGAACGGTACTATATCGTCAACGATGTCGTATTTATCCGTATAGTATTCATGGATTTTGAAGTTGGTTTTTTCACTATCTTTAAGGGAACCTTTCTTACGCTTAACGTCGGTTCCATCGGGGTTATTAGAGCCAACTTCATGTAATGCCACTATGTGCAAGAACACTAAAATCACAATAACTAACGGCAGTGCAATAACATGCAGAGCAAAGAAACGGTTAAGTGTTGCCCCAGAGATAACGTAGTCACCCTGGATCCAGATAACCAAGTCAGGACCAATCACAGGAATAGCACTGAACAAAGATACAATTACCTGTGCGCCCCAGTAGGACATTTGTCCCCAAGGAAGTACATAACCCATAAAGGCTTCTGCCATAAGCGCTAAGTAGATAAACATACCGAACAACCACAATAGCTCACGAGGCTTTTGATAAGAGCCGTAAATCATGCCTCTGAACATATGCAAATAGACAACAATAAAGAAGGCCGATGCCCCTGTGCTATGCATGTAGCGGAGTATATAGCCGTATTCAACATCACGCATGATGTATTCTACTGAAGCAAATGCTTCTTCAGCAGTAGGTGTAAAACTCATAGTTAACCATACGCCTGTGACGATTTGGTTCACTAACACTATGGTCGCTAAAAACCCAAACATGTACCAAAAGTTCATGTTGCGAGGGGCGGGATATTGAATGGCGTGCATATTAGCAACGCGCATTATGGGAAGACGATACTCAACCCAGTCCATTAAATTTTTCCACATATTATGCTGCCCCTTCTTCGGAACCAATCAAAATAGTATTGTCGTCAATAAACATGTAAGGCGGTACCACCAAATTCAAACCCGCTGGCACGTTTTCGAATACTCGACCAGCCATATCAAACTTAGAACCGTGGCAAGGACAGAAAAAGCCTTCTTCTACACCTTCTACGTATTCAGCGAAAGCACCATCTTTTAAATGCTGTGGAGAACAACCTAAATGGGTGCAAATTCCTACTAACACTAGATATTCTTCTTTCAAAGAACGATAAGAGTTTTTAGCAAACTCAGGTTGCTGCTCTTCATCGGAGTTAGGATCTTTTAATTGATCGTCATGAGTGAGCAAGGACGCTAATAATTCAGGTGTTCGCCGCGCAATCCAAACTGGTTTGCTTCGCCAAATAACCCGAATCAACTGACCTGGTTCGATTTTACTGATATCAGCTTCGATATCAGCACCAGCAGCTTTCGCTTTGATACTAGGGTTCCAGGATGCGATAAAAGGCACTGCAGCACCGACTACACCGACACCACCAACAACAGAAGTCGCAACCGTTAAAAATCGGCGTCTATTACTATTGGTTGGTTGGTTTTCGGTTTCAGACGAATCATGCGCATCTAAAGATACATTGCTCATCCACTAATCTCCGAGGGTTAATATGGCTGACACTTTAATTTTTGAATGATATTTGACTCAAAAAATAAAGTTTTTCTATTAACCGAAAATGATAAAAGAAAACCCACATAAAAGACAAGGAAATCGTCAATAAAATGAAGAATTACTGATACTTAAGGTGTTTTTAGGAGAATATTGAAGAGATGATGTTTTTTTGTACAAATCGTAAGCAATAAAAAACCCAGCAAAAGCTGGGTTTTTTTAAATGTCTTTTGTAAAGAGACTGTCGTCGAACAATTAACGTTTTGAGAATTGAGGACGTTTACGTGCTTTATGAAGACCAACTTTCTTACGTTCAACTTTACGTGCATCACGAGTAACAAAGCCCGCTTTACGTAATGCTGGACGAAGAGTTTCGTCAAATTCCATCAAGGCACGTGTAATGCCGTGACGAATTGCACCAGCCTGACCACTAATACCACCACCGGCAACGGTGATGTAAATGTCAAACTTTTCAGTCATTTCAACTAATTCTAGCGGTTGACGCACGATCATACGTGCAGTCTCACGACCAAAGAATACGTCAAGAGGACGTTGATTTACTACAATGTTGCCACTGCCTGCGCGAAGAAAAACACGAGCGGTAGAACTTTTGCGTCGGCCAGTGCCGTAATATTGATTATCTGCCATCTGTAATGCTCCTTAAAGGTCTAAGACTTGAGGCTGCTGAGCAGCATGTGTATGCTCAGGACCAGCGAAGACTTTCATTTTGCGGAACATATCGCGTCCAAGAGGACCTTTAGGCAACATACCTTTAACCGCTTTTTCAATGATCATCTCTGGTTTGAAAGCTTGTAACTTCTCAAAGGTTGTATCTTTAAGACCGCCTGGATAACCAGAATGAGAATAATAAATCTTGCCCTTGGCTTTATTGCCAGTAACAGTGATTTTCTCAGCGTTGATCACAACTATGTAATCACCAGTGTCTACATGAGGTGTGTACTCTGGCTTATGCTTTCCGCGTAAACGGCTAGCAATCTCAGTCGCTAAGCGACCAAGAGTTTTGTCTGCGGCGTCAACCACATACCATTCACGTTTTACCGTTTCTGGCTTTGCAACAAAAGTTTTCATTTTAAAATTACCCGAAATATATAAATAATCGTTACGTTGGTTTCATGTCCGGCATTTAACTACCGACTGCTACACAAAACCGCTAAAAATCAATACCTTGACCCCTTCGAGTCGTATGATTCATCCGCTTTCCCACAAGCGGGGGCAACTGGGCAGGGCGCGAATTATACAGATGTTAAAAGAAAACGCGAGAGTAAATTTTGAGCTTTTTACTAATAAACGGGCTTTTAGCCGTAGTTTAACGCTTAGGCACTAAAAGAGCAGGATCGAGTCTTTCCTTAAACCAATTAATTCGCCAGTCTAAATGGGGGCCAGTCACACGCCCTGTAGCACCAATTTCAGCAACCAAATCACCTTGTTTGACTTTAGTTCCGGCTTTTACGTGGCCTTTACTTAGATGCAAAAAAGTAGAAGATACTCCATGGCCATGGTCGATGATCATGGTGCCACCGGAGTAATACATGTCTGGCACAAACAAGGTCACAATACCATCGGCCGGTGCGTACACAGCAGTGCCTGTTGGGCCGGCTACGTCTAAGCCGAAATGTGGGCGTTTAGGGGTGCCGTTAAAAACTCGCTGACTACCATACACTCCGCTAATTGGCCCTGCGGCCGGCCAAATAAAGTCTTGAAAAAAGTCTGTACGTTCAGCGTTTAATGAACGAGCCTTAGCTATTTGCTGATTATCTAATTTGATCCGCGCACTGACTTCTTTTGGGGGGCTGACGTATTTGCTGGGAATGCCTTCAATTTTCTGAATATCGTATGTTCTAGCTTGAAGTTGCAAAGATTGAGTGTGCTGGACTCCTTGATTATCAAACCACTTGAGTTGCTGGGTTAACTCGGCATCGCGACCAAACCCAAAAGTAAAATACCCTTCCGGTGATATTTTTATTGCAGTGTCATTTAGCCAAACTTGATGACCAACTGGAACTTGGCCTCGAATCAAACTCCCTTGGGTCATTTTGCCTTTTAACTGGAGGTCTTTAGCGATAACCCCAAAGGACAACAAACAAAAAAAACATGTGGCTAGAAACTTAAGCAAAAGCTATCGCTCCTTTACCCACGCCTTCATAAGCTAAAACCTTGAAGTCACTGTTACTCTGTAATCGTTTATGTTCATCTGCCATATACTGCGCTAAACATTCAACTGTAGTATCAGTATCTAACATTTCTGATTCCGCTTTTGGAATAGCCAATTCAAACCTGCCTTGTGACGATTCATAGGCGAACACATAATGTTGCGTGGCATCATCATCAGGAAGCGAGAAAACGGTTTCGCCGATATCAACTATGTCTTCAGTCGAGCCAATATAAATATCACACCAACGATCTGCCCAGTATTGTTGCCATTTGGTGCTTTCTTGCTGATTTTCAAACACCACCACTTTAGAGCGGTGACCATGGGCGATACGTTGGCAATTGCCATCATGTTTTTTAAGGCCGTGGGTGTAGTGATAATAAGGTGTATTAATCACTTCAGCCCTCAAGTTAAGTTCAAGACCGGCAACGTTTTCTGGCAAATGAGTGGCAATAACGTCTTTAAGATAATCACTCACCGAAGGCATAGTGACATTTGGTGAATACACAAAGGCATAAGCTTCAGCAGGACAATTTAGATGAATCGACTTGCCATCTGGTCGAATAAAGTCCACTTTAACTCGGTCCGATTTTTCATCATGTTTAACACGGCTGTATTGGTGTTCAACTGGCACTAATAACTTATGATCTATGTATTCATCAATAAGCTGTTTCAGTTGTTTCTTAACTTTACCAAAGTCCAACACCATGCTTTCTTCATTCAAATCACCGCTTAGGATCACGTCTACTATCCAGCTTTCTCCTACCATGCCACGCTCAGGGCAAAGATAAGAGAAGTCCATTACGGTTAAATCATTAACAAATAATTGCATAAAAAGTGGTTATGTCCTGTTCTGTGTAAAGTGTTTATGGGTATATTCTAAAACTATCGTTGTATTATAAAGATAACTAGTCAGAAGTCAGCTTTGTGATTTCAAAAGTTGATCTTTCAAGTTTGGTGGAATGCCTCTGATCATCAAAGTATCCGAACCGGCATCATAACTCACTCTATCACCCAATAACTTACGCTCAAAACTGAGGGAAATACCACCACCTTGACCACTAAACTTGGCTAAGGTTTTTAACACGCCGCGATCAGCTTGAAAGTGTTCTTCTACTGGCAATTCTGCACTTTGGTTAAATTCCTCAAAGCTAACATGATCACTAGGTAGTTTGGCAGCCAGTTCTTGAATTTGAATATCTTCACCCAACTCGAGTTTTTCTTTGTAATAATTGGAAACTGTTTCTCGTGCTTGATGTTTTTCTTGAGGATCTAATTGTTCAGCAGCTAAAAACGCATCCACAGTGGTTAATAACTGCTTATTCTGTTGTTTAATATCAACTAATTCTTCACAACCAATAAAATGCATAAAGAAATCAGACACTTTACGTCCCATACGACCTTTGATAAAGCTGATATAGCGAAGTTGTTCCGCTGTCACGGCTAATTGTGTCAAATCAATTCTAACCGCCAATTGCATTTTAGCTAAATCTAAATGGTCACTGCTGGTTAGCTCTAAATCTCTGCTTATTTCAACATGTTGTTTAGTGTTGATGATCGCAATCATCAAATAATCAGTGGCTAGAAACTGGTAATGACTAAACACCACAAAGCCAGTTTCAAGTGTGCCTGTATCAATTAAAGACTTTTTCAACAACTCGCTGGCTTGAATACTAAATTCAACGAAGTCATGTTTTTCAGACTGCAAATCTTCTAACAAGGTTTTAAATGACACGGCGTGAGGAGTCAGAACTTGCGGTTCTTCGTTAGCTGATGGCTCTTCACCGGCTGAGGGCTCTTCATTAGCTGATGGCTCTCTACTTACACTGACTATCTCAACATTTTCAGCGACAAAGGCGCCAACCCCTTTACCGGGTTTAGTATTAAAAGCATGATTGATTTGTTGCGCCAAGTTTTCTATCTCGGGGCTTACATCAAAACAACTCGCTCTTGGAACTAGGGTTAGTTCTTGTTGTTGGTTAACGGCTAATTGGTGTACAACAAAGTGATGGATCAACGCACTCACATTTTTTCCTTAACAAAAATCAATTAAATTTAGTCACTAACTTGAGCATATTGGTCTTTTTGTATCTCGTCGATATACAAAAATTCAACTCACCCTCGATGCTTTATTCGCATTTTATCTAGACCATTGTTATTATCGCTCAAATACACAGTGTTATTATTTCTGAGCCAAGCAACATGCCACAACAATCCAAATACTCTGACAGCCAATTTGAAGCCATAATGCATGACATCATTATTGCTATTGAGAAAAATAAAGCGAATCGAGACCTGTCACTTATGGTGTTAGGTAATGTCATAACTAATATTTTCCACCAGCAAGTTCCAGAAAACAAGCGCCAACAAATGGCCGAACAGTTTACACAAGTGCTATTAAAAAGTATCAATGGAAAATAAAAAAAGGTCGACAGGTTAAATGATCCTAGCTGAAACCCCGCGCAGAAAATTAGTAACCCAATTAGTTAATTGGGGTCATTGGTTTGCACTGCTTAATATTGTGATTGCGGTGACCATTGCCGCCATTTATATTCTTAACTCTCCGGCTCCTGGTTCAGCCGTCGGAACCTTTTACTTATTCACTAATTGGATAAGTCATATTGGATTTTTGACCTTTTTTGGTTTTGTTATTCTCATTTTACCACTTTGTTACTTAGTTCCTAACGCAAAAGCGGTCAAAGTGTTGAGTTCAGTGTTAGCGGCGTTAGGTTTAGCCTTATTGGCTTTTGATGCACTACTGTATAACAAATATGGCGTGCACCTGAGTATTAACTCGGCCCAGCTTATCCGCAATGAAACACAAACCGCGATGGCTCAGTTTGGTTGGCAGCAATGGGGATTTTTGCTGTTATTGTTTGTTGTCTGGTTGTCATTCCAATTAATTGTTGCGAATGCGTTATGGCAACGTATCGGCAGATTACAAAAACGCAAATTAGGTTTACCTATTAGTAGCTTTTTTGTCAGCTGTTTTGTTATCAGCCATGCCTTACATGTATGGGCTGATGCTAAGCTGTATCAGCCCATTGTGCAACAAGACAATATGTTTCCCTTATCCTATCCGGCTACCGCTAAAACCCTGATGGCCAAATATAGTTTGCTTGACATTGAAGACTATCAGCAACGCAAAGCACTACAGTTCAATAAAACCATCAATGGCATTACCTACCCAGCGGATCCAGTTTACTGCTCAGTAGATAGCAGCAAAAAAGTATTGTTATTATCACTGGTGGCAGGAGAAATGCCGACTTCTATAGTAGGTTTATCAAAGTTTGAGCATCACTATCTACTGCAATCATCTTTAGAGTATGGCATCACAACTGTTTTATATGGATTACCTGAGTTGTATCACGATGCATTGCAAAAATACTCGCCATTATTACTGCAAATACCCAGCTCTTTGGGACTAAATGTATCTTTGTATCTCGACAATACTAAGAATCAACAGCTCAGGACTTATCAGCAAAATTGGCAGCAATTTAAGCAAAACCTATTCAATGCATCGAGTAATTTATCTGTCGGTTTTGTTAAAGCAGAGCAATTAAATGAGCTTTTAACAGAAAGCGTATTATCGCAATATCAGGTGATAGTTACTAACCTCGTTGCTCAAAACCCGTTAAACAATTCATTACTGACCAATATTAGCGTCAATAAATCTATGACTAGTTTAGAGGACCTCGCCCCCACAGCCTTACATTTAATGGGCTGTGCGGCACAAACCACAACATATAGTACTGGAGATACTCTTACTCAAAAAAGTAAACTCAACTATATTGTCAGTACTCAAGGCAGCAAAGTATTGTTACTGACCAATGAACAAAGAATTGAGATAATGAGCAATGGCAATGTGCGTGTTTTTGACTTAAATACAGGCGACGAAGCCTTTAGCCAAGTAAATACCAATATTCTTAGCCAAGGGATTAAACATCTAAGTCACTTTTCAGCTAAACGTTCAAACAAACCTTATAAATAATCTGAACTAGCTTTTCTAAATTCATCAATAGGCTCTTGCTTTAAGAGCCTAACTTAGTTGCATGTGGTGCCTCAGAAATAGATGAACTTTCACACTATTTTTGCATTTCTGTGTTGACATCATATTAAAAGCGCCATAATGTAAATGATAACGGTTATCATTTACATTATGGCGTTTTATGTCTTATTCGTATTGTTTTACTTTTTCTGCTGTAGAAATGTCGGTTCGCTATGGCGATTACGAAACTAACAAAGACATCATTAGTTGCTACGTACACTTAGGATTGGAGCGGGCTAAAAAGTACTCTGATATATCCGCAGTGCAACAAGCACATATGCGCGTACTCAACACTTTGATAGATACTATGTGTGATAATTGCCTTGCCAGTGTTTGGCGAAAACAGTGTTATCGCTATATAAAACGTCTGTTACCCCTGTTATATGAAATGTTAGACAAACAGCAATACCAGCAAAAAGTTCAAGAAATCCAAAGCTTGCATGCCTATTTCTTCGAAGATGATCAAACCACAGATCAGCTAAAGAATAAGTATTTAATCTAGAAAATAATGCCCAATCAATTTTTGTATTTTAAGTAACAGCATTTTTATCGGTTATTTATAATTTTTTCTATCACGTCTACAATTTCTTTTGATTTTTGAACATTAAGCCCATCTGGATGTGGAGGCGAAAACTGCCCACTGTCGTTATCAAAATATTCACCTGAGTGTTCAGAAATTCCCTCTTCTAGCGCTATACGTTGCAATATTTTTGCACCAATACTTAAATCCTTTCCTGCAACACCAAACCCTTCTGTTACCATTTTTGAGGCGAGTAAAGATCCCGGATTAACAGCAATAACAGTAGGCCCTCTTCCGGCAGTTTTATCAGCAAGCGTTTTACTCCACATGGTAATAGCCAATTTGCTTTGTGCATAAGCTTCCATGTCTGTAAGTATTGCCTTACCAAGTAATGCCTGAATATTGACCGGTGCTTGAGCGGCTGAAGAAAGATTGATAACTCGCCCTGAATGCCCAAGTAACGGTAAAAGTTCTTGGGTAAGAAGGTAAGGGGAAATAGTATTCACCACAAAGCGTACATCTAGGCCATCAGCCGTAATGGGGTTATTGGTTTTAAATACGCCCGCGTTATTAATCAGAACATCAAGATGTTTATATTCATTCTTAATATTACTAATTAATTTTGAAACATCCGCAAATTCAGATAAATCTGCCAAATACGTTTTGATGCTCCCTGCATTAGGTATTGCAGACAAGAGTTTTTTTACTGAGCTTAACTTTTCACTATTACGTCCGTGTATTAACAAATCATGGCCATTAGACGCTAACAGTTTTGCCGTTTCTAAACCAATACCGTCTGTTGCACCTGTAATTAAGATTGTTTTTGCCATGTTATGCCTCCTTTAAACTGCAATAAAAAATGATTGTAACCTCGATTAATCTCGTCAAAACTAGTTTCTTTTAACGAAGACAGCATTTTATCCCGTTATTTTATATCGATAACCACTTTACCCATGCCTTGACCACTTGAAAGACGATCGTGCGCACGACCTGCTTCTTCTAAGCTAAAAGTTTGCTCATCTAACACTGGACGTAAAGCACCCGCTTCTGCTATTTCAGTCAATTTGTTAAGGATCTGAGCGTGAGCTTCTCGCTTATAATTATGCAACATAGAGATAAGCATAAAAACAACATGTAATGAAAGCCCTTTAAAATGCGCCACACTTAAATCTAATTCCACCATAGAAACGGTTGATGCAACCTGGCCATTTAACGCTGCTGCATTAAATGAATTAATCATATTTGCACCACCAACTGAGTCAAATACCACATCAAAACCAGCTCCATTTGTATGTTTAGCCACGTAATCTTCAACAGCTTCAGTTTTGTAATTAATACCCTTTGCGCCAAGCTTTTCAATTAACGTGAGTTGTTTATCACCACCACCTGTAGCAAAAACATTAGCACCCATGTAGTTAGCTAGTTGTATAGCAATATGGCCTACACCACCCGAACCACCATGTACTAATACAGTTTGATCTTTACTGGTATTAGCGCGCATTAGACCTTCGTAAGCAGTAATGCCCACTAAAGGAATGGCAGCCGCTTCACGCATGCTTAAGTTTTTTGCTTTTCTAGCAATTAAGTTAACATCTGCCACAATATATTCTGCCAAGGTTCCAGGTAAATCAACTAATCCACCAGCACAGCCGTATACTTCATCTCCTACTACAAACTGAGTCACACCTTCACCAACCGCTTCAACCGTTCCGGCAAAGTCCATGCCTAAAACAGCTGGTAATGGTGGAGCCAGAGGTAACTCTTCACCCACTAAACGGATCATTGTATCTACTGTGTTTACGCTGCTTGCTGCAATACTGACTAAAACATGGCCGGCTTTTATTTCAGGTTTTGCTATATCAGCTAGTTCAAAAACGTCTGAACCGCCAAAACTTTTTATGATCATTGCTTTCATGAGATTTCCTTCATTAATTAATTTGGATGATTTAATGAAGTCAGTATATTTACTATTGAATACCTTGATAATAGACTTGAAAGAAGAATCACTTTATAGATTATGTTGATAATCATGAATATTGAACACCTTAAACTTTTTATTAGAATTGCAGCGACCCATAACATTAGCTTAGCAGGAAGCGAATTAAGGCTATCAGCAGCGGTCGCTAGCGCGCATATCAATAAATTAGAAGCAGGCCTAGGTGTACGTTTAATTCATCGAACCACAAGAAAAGTGTCACTTACCGAAGAAGGAATAGCCTTTCTTCCTTACGCCGAAGATGTGATATCTAGCATTGAAGCAGCCCGAATGTCGGTTGGTGCCGGTAACGCTTCACCAATAGGAACATTACGTGTTGCTGCACCAGCGTCTTTTGGACGCATGCATATATTGCCTGCACTCACTAACTTTCTAACACTTTATCCTGAATTAAATGTCGATTTAAAACTCTCAGATACTATTGTTGATTTAGTTGAAGGTGGCTTTGATATTGCGATTCGTAATTCTCAATTAAAGGATTCCAGTTTAATTGCGAGAAAATTAGCAGCTGATAATAGGATTTTGTGTGCATCGCCAAGTTATTTGCAAAAACACGCAGAGCCAGCCACTCCCCAAGAGTTAAACTCCCACCAATGTATTACCTTAATGGGGCTTGATGATTGGGCATTTCAAACACCAAAAGGACAAGTAAACATTAAAGCTAAAGGTAACTTCAGAACCGACAATGGCGAAGCCGTGCGTGACGCTTGTATTAATGGACTGGGAATTACCATCAACTCTCGATGGAGTATTTATAAACACTTACAAAATGGAGAACTTATCCAAATCCTTAAAGATTACCCACTGGTAAGTGATACGGCCATTTGGGCCGTTTACCCTAGCTCTAGGTTACTTGCCCCTAAAGTGAGAGCTTTCATCGATTATTTTACTGACCAATTTGGGGATGCACCCTACTGGGAATAAAAATACTATCGAGCATAAAATAGAGTTATTTATAAAAATTCACAAAGTTATCAATATTGTTTTCCAAATAGTGATACTTAGGAAGAACAACTGAATATTAATTTAAAATATGAGGAAATATAAATGGAATATCGTCGTTTAGGTAAAGCAGGCTTAAAAGTTTCGGCTTTGTCATTGGGCTCTTGGGTTACTTTTGGCAAACAAGTTGATATTAGAGATGCAAAAAAACTATTAAAGACCGCTTACGATGGCGGCATTAACTTCTTTGATAATGCCGAAGGTTATGAAGCTGGGGGATCAGAAAAAATCATGGGCGATGCAATTTCTGGCTTAGGTTTAGCACGTGATACCTTCGCAGTTTCCTCTAAAGTATTTTGGGGAGGCGACAAAAAAATGCAAATGGGCTTAAGCGCTAAACACGTGCGAGATGCATGTGATGCTGCGCTTAAACGCTTACATGTTGACTATTTAGATTTGTACTTTTGCCATCGCCCCGATATTGATACTCCCATTGAAGAAACAGTGCGCGCTATGCACAACCTAGTTGTGCAAGGTAAAGTGATATATTGGGGTACGTCAGAGTGGTCGGCACAGCAGATTACCCAAGCCCATGCTATATCGCGTCAAGAGCATTTAACCCCACCCACTATGGAGCAACCTCAATATAATTTATTGCACCGCGATAAAGTTGAAGGTGAGTTTACTACGCTATATGAACAATATGGCATGGGCACCACAATCTGGTCACCATTAGCTAGCGGATTGTTAACGGGTAAGTATAACGATGGCATTCCTGATGACAGTCGCTTAAAACTTCCGGGTTATGAATGGCTGCGAGATTTATGGACCAGCGAAGACGGCAAACAAAAGCTCGCTAAAATTAGACAACTGACCACACTCGCTAATGAGTTAAGTATCAGCCTAACGCATTTATCCATTGCTTGGTGTTTAAAGAATCCGCATGTTAGTACGGTTATTTTAGGTGCGTCTAGATTGTCTCAACTAGAAGATAACTTAAGCGCGGTAAATGCTCTTGATAAGTTAACCCCAGAGGTTTTGGAACGCATAGAAAGTATTGTTGATAACAAACCTGCAGCTGAGGAGCGTTTTGGTCAGTAACTTGGCTTTAAAACATAGCAGTTAAACCTGCTATGTTTTTTCTATAGGTTTTTACTCAGCAGCACGAGCTTTACGGAAACCTTTTTTAAATCCAGATTTAAAAGCCTTATTCAGTAAATCCACATAATGTTCAGCAGTCGCGGCATGAGAGGTTTCCAGCCAAGTGCGATCACTGCCGTCTACCACCTGATACTGTCCCTCGTTGGTGTTCACCCAGAAAGGGCTTAGTTCTTCATCACTCATAAAACACCTATTTATTCATGCCTTTGTCGACTCTAGACTTAAGCCTATTGTTTGTTATACACACAAACATCAAAATCTGTAGTGAATTGTTGCAAGTTATCTACTAACTTCTGCTTTTTCTCAGCAGTTGCCGACCAGTAGTAAGGTGTCATCATTAACAGGTTTTCCCTTTGATCTGGTTCGGTGAGTTGCATAACAAAACTTACATTTAGCTGTTCTGCTAAAGAAAATCCATCTGGCGTTAGCTGCTCTGCTTTGTGCTCAGTAGGATTGTCGTATAAAGCCTGTTTAAATTCATATAAATGATTCGCGGCGGGATTAACTGTAATCCATATGCCAGTGGACTTTAATACACGATGAATTTCGAGCTCACTGCTGGGCGCAAAGATTTGCAATACAGTGTCCTGACTATTATTTTCAAGTGGTAATTGAAAAGTACTCGCCACTGCGAAATGGTTTTTGGGGTATTTCTTAGCGGCTTTTTGCACCGCAAACTTAGATATGTCTAAGCCACTAAACCCAATTTTAATGTCAACTTGATTGCTAGATTGACTCACCTGATCCATGTAATAACCTTCACCACAGCCAGCATCAAAAAAACTCACTTCAGTTTGATCTGCAAGTGTTGTGAGATGCCGCTTAAAGATTTCGGAAATGGCATCTGCTAAAGGCTGATAATGGCCTTGCTCTAAAAAAGCACGGCGACCATTGACCATTTGTTTGTTATCACCAGGCTGTTTGCTATTTTTATGTTGGGCCAATAATAAATTAACATAGCCTTCTTTCGCCACATCATAACTATGGCCATTTGTACAAGCCCAGGACTTATTATTAAGAAACAGCACATTTGCGCAAGAGGGGCATTTCCACGACGACATAAACTATTGATAAACCTTATTAAGACCGCATTTTTCGAAGATGGAAATTGTAACATCATCATAGACATGTTTACTTCTTTGTTATTAACTGAGCTTCTATTTTATAATTTCGTAATAAATGATTAATTTGTTTGGACTCGCCCACCAACCCAAAGGAACCAATAAATGCGCTCGATTTTTTTAATATATTTACTGCTAGTGACACAACCTGTTTTAGCCATGTCAGGTTATTACCGTTATCCCGCGTTACATAATGACACTTTGGTTTTCACCGCTGAAGGTGATTTATGGACAACCACATTAGGTGAAAAATATGCCAAGCGCTTAACCACACACCCTGCTGAAGAAATAGAATCCAGCATTTCTCCTGATGGCAATTGGGTAGCCTTTGTAGCCAATTACTCGGGCGCATCAGAAGTGCATGTTATGCCTATTCAAGGAGGTTTAGCCAAACGTATTACATTTGAAAACGTTAGGGTGAAAGTGCAGGGTTGGAGCGCCGATTCAAAAGTATTATATAGCTATAATGGCCGAGTAGGTCCTGCCGGAAACTGGACCCTCAAACAAGTTGACCCCGTTACCCTTATCACTACTACTATTCCCTTGGCTGATGCGGTGGAAGGTACAATAACAACCGATGGCAACACATTATTTTTCACTCAGTTTGGCTTACAAATATCCAATGATAATGCTCGCGCTTATCAAGGAGGCGCAAAAGGAGAGCTGTGGAAGTACAAGTTAGGATCAAATGAAGAAGCGACTCAACTTACCGTAAAACATAAAGGTTCGGCTCGTACCCCTATGATATCTGGCGAGCGTTTATATTTTATTAGCAATCAAAGCGGCAGCGACAATATTTGGTCAATGAAACTTAATGGTCGAGATCAACAACAACATACTCAATATCAAGATTGGGAAGTCAGAACCGCTCGACTAAACAACAATAAAATTGTTTACCAACTAGGTGCCGACATTAAAATTTTTGATATCTCAAGTGGGCAAAGTTCAGTGGTGGATATCGCACTTACTTCAGATTTCCCAGAGTTAAGAGAGCACTGGGTTAATGACCCTTTGAAGAACCTCACTTCGGCAAAACAAGCTGGCGATACTAAAAAAGTGTTATTAACAGCCCGAGGACGAGTTGCTATTGCCGCCACTGATGGGTCAAGATTAATTGAAATTGCGACTCCCGAAGATTCCCGAACCCGCAAGGCATTATTAAGTCACGACAAAAAGTCAGTTTATGCTCTAAACGACAGCAGCGGCGAAATGGAAATTTGGCAATATCCTGCTGATGGTTCACAGGGTGGTGAACAATTAACCTTTGATGGCAAAATATTTCGCTGGGATCTTTACCTATCGCCTGATGGGAAGTCTATCGCCCATGATGATAAAAACGGTGACTTGTGGCTGTTAAATATAGCCAGCAAAAAAAATGAAAAGGTACTCTCAAATAGTGTAGGTAATTTTCCCATCGATTCTTTGGCATGGTCTAGCAACAGCCAACTTATCGCTATCACTTATACGGAAGTAAAAGCAGAGCGTAGCCAAATATTGCTCATTGATACCTTAAACAACAAACACCAGACTCTTACAAGTGAGAAGTATGCTTCGTTTTCACCGGCATTTTCTAGCGATACAAATTGGTTGTATTTTTTATCTGACCGTCACTTTGACAGCTTCCCTAATTCACCTTGGGGAGACAGAAATATGGGCGCAAGTTTTGATAGAAGAACAGAAATTTTTGCTATTGCCTTAAAAGAAGAAGCAAAATTTCCATTCGAACAACCTACTGAACTCGATGGGCTAGATACACAAAAAGACCCCGAAGTAGATAATGAAAAAGACCAAGCTGATGGTCAGAAAGATACAGATTCATCGGAAGAAAAAACCACTGCAGACCAGCCAAAAATCGCTGTGGATTGGCAAAACATTAACGACAGATTATGGCAAGTTCCTGTTGCATCTGGTAACTACTCAAAAATGTTAGCAAACAAAAAGTTCTTATATGTGCTGGACAAAATTACCGAACCTAACAGCCAAGCAGAATTAAAATCGATAAAAATAGAACCTAAAAGCAAATCTAGTACTTTCTTAGGATCGGTGCAGTCTTTTGGTTTGTCTGACGATGGTCAGACACTATTTTTGCAGAAAACGGGCAGCAAAAAAGACATGTATCTGGTATCGGCTAACGCCAAATTTTCAAGTACCGCAAAAGACACTAAAGTAAATACCTCCGACTGGAAGTTACATGTCAACCCGCAGCAAGAGTGGCAGCAGATATTTCACGACGCCTGGTTAATGCATCGTGATTCGTTATTCGATAAAAACATGCGCGGATTAGATTGGTCTGCAGTCAAACAAAAGTATCAACCTTTGTTAGCACGTTTGACCGATCGTAATGAGTTAAACGATATATTTAAACAAATGATGGGCGAATTAAATACCTTACACTCCCAAGTGCGGGGTGGCGACTTGCCAAAGGATAACAACACCGCCAAAGCTGCGACTTTAGGCGCAGAATATTCTCAGGATAAACAAGGCGTGAAAATTGAACATATTTATAGCAATGACCCTGAACTTATCAGCCGCCTATCGCCACTAGCCAAGCCCGGTGTTAACGCTAAAGTAGGCGATATCATTAGCGCCATTAATGGTCAAAGTATACAAACCATTCCCGACATTGCTAAGGCGCTACAAAATCAAGCTGGAAAACAAGTATTGCTGAGTCTAACTCGAGCAACAGAGCAACTAAAAACTGTAGTCAAACCCAGTTCAACTAGAGACGATTATTACAATCGTTATTTCGATTGGGTGACGCAGAATCAACAAAAAGTGCATCAAGCTAATGATGAGTTAGGTTATTTACATTTACGTGCAATGGGCGCTGGTGACGTGGCTAATTTTGCTAGAGAATTCTATGCGCAATATAAAAAGCAAGGACTTATCATTGACGTCAGACGTAATAATGGTGGCAATGTCGATAGCTGGATATTAGAAAAACTACTCAAAAGAGCTTGGTCATTTTGGCAAGTGCGCGGTGGCGAATCCTTTACTAACATGCAACAAACCTTCAGAGGACATTTAGTTGTATTGGCAGATCAATTTACCTATTCAGACGGAGAAACCTTTACCGCTGGTATTAAAGCCCTAAAGCTCGGTACAGTAATTGGTAAACAGACAGCAGGCGCAGGTGTGTGGTTAAGTGGTCGTAATAGACAAACAGACGGAGGTATGTCTCGAGTAGCCGAATATCCTGTTTACGCCATAGACGGCCGCTGGATCACAGAAGGCAGAGGTATCTCTCCAGATATCGAAGTCGACAATTTACCCTACGCGACTTTTAATGGTGAAGATGCGCAATTGCAGGCGGCAATTAAATTACTTCAGAAAAAGATTAACAAAGATCCCGTTAAACCTTTGAAAGTTAGATCTTTTCCTAAGGTCAATGTGCCGGCTGATGATATAATCGATTAACAATAAGCTGAGTGCAAAGCTATCGCTAACTAGGAGAAAAAGAGTCATGTTTAAACAGGTCTCAATACTGACAGTGTTATTACTATTAATGACGTTTAGCAGCAGCAGCTTTGCCAACCAGTGCAAAACTGACCAAATAAAATTACAAGTTTTGGGCTCTGGTGGCCCTGAACTTGACGATGGCCGAAATTCCAGCGGCTATTTAATTTGGTATCAGAATAAAGCCCGCGTACTCATAGATGCTGGCGCGGGTTCAAGTGTTGAATATGGGCGAAGTGGCGCTAAGTTTGAAGATTTACAGGGTATTTTACTGACTCATTTACATGTCGATCATAGTGCTGACTTAGCCGCGTTTATTAAAGGTAGTTACTTTACTTCAAGAAGTACTAACCTCCTCCTCTATGGCCCAGCTGCAAACGATCTAATGCCTTCAACTAGTGACTATCTGCAACGATTAATGGGTGACAAAGGTGCGTTTGCGTACCTAAAAGATTATGTCAACAAACGCCATGACTCTGACTACAAGGTTGTTGCAACAGATGTTCCACTAGTAATAGGACAGACCTTTGACTACTCACTTGGAAACAACATCAAAGCTAAGGCTACTTTTGTGCACCACGGTCCAGTAGCGGCTGTCGCTTGGCGAGTTGAGCTGGCTGGATGTAGTATTGTGTTTTCTGGCGATATGAATAATCAATTTGATGTGCTTAGTGCATTCGCTAATGGGGCCGATATATTAGTAGCCAATAATGCGGTACCCGATAATGCTTCTGGTGCAGCTATCAACCTACATATGACACCATCTACAATAGCCAAGATAGCTAAAAAAGCCCAAATCAAACAACTTGTGTTATCACATTTTATGAAACGCACCTTAGCCGTTCAAAAAGAAACAAAAAGCATCATTAGCCAAAAGTATCCTGGGCCGATATACCTTGCAACTGATGGTATGGTTGTTAGCTTGTAAACCCTTCATCCTTGAAACTGCACCTTTGTTGGCTACATTCTTTCGCCCCAATCACTTAGTGTACTAAGCTCATGGGATCTCATTCATTTGCCGCCTCGGTGCAATCCCAATGATTTTGGGTATAGGCTATTTATTTGCTTGATTGCAGCGCTATAAACCTATCGGTGATGACCTTTAACCCTTTGCCTTTATTATTAATTTTCCAAGCTAAAAAGGATTCTACACCGCCTTTTTGTTGTATGCCTAGAGGTAACAGAATGCCTTTATCAAGATAACCTTGGATCCGATGTTTTGGTATATTGCCAATACCTATACCTGCCAATATTGCATGTATTTTTTGATCCATGTTTTGCACATAAAACATCTGACCATCACTGCTTAACCCTTCACTGCGTGTTATTCCGCTAAATGACGTATCGTGAATAACAATACGCCTAAGCTGTGCCAACAATCTCTCTGTATTTTGTTTATTATCTAACTGTTTTGCTAAGGCGTGATTAGCTGCAATGACAGGTACTAATTCACCACGCTCAATAACAACCGCTCTATAACCTTTTAGCGAAGGTACGGGCCCCGGAGCCCCTACCAACAAGTCAACTCTACCTTGCTCTAACGCTTCCCATCCGCCGTTTAATACACATTCAGATATATCAATTTCGACTGTTGGAAATTCCAGCAAAAACGCACTTATTACTTGAAAAAAATCTACATAAGACTGCAGTGATTCAATACCAATACTGATCCGAGGCTCCCACCCCGTTGCTACTTCCTTGGCTTTGTCAGCCAACCTGCGGGTAGTTTGCAAAATTTCTCTGCCTTCGGCCAAGATCAAACGCCCCGCTGGGGTTAAAACTGAACGACGACCCAAACGTTGAAATAACGAAATCCCAAGTTGCTCTTCAAGTTTCTGTACTGCGTAAGAAATGGCAGAAGTGGCTTTGTTCAGCTCTTCTGCTGCTTTTGCAAAACTGCCACGCCGCTCGATAGCATCAAGAGTTTCAAGCACCTCTATACTAATTGGATTTCTAGCCACTGCATCAACGCCCCATTGTTCTAATAATTAGAACATATTAAACATATTTACCCCCTTATTCCAAATATTCAACTCAGTACAATGGCCCCATCAGTTACCTAAACACTTTATTGGAACAACAAAATGAAAACATTTATCAATACATTAACCTCAACAAAATTGGGTCTAGATACCCTGCCGGTTCGTATAGGTGCAGGGATCATATTTACCGCTCACGGCGCTCAAAAGCTATTTGGCTGGTTTGGCGGCTATGGTTTAGAAGGCACGGCAGGTTGGATGGAATCAATAGGTCTTGCTCCCGGTACTTTAATGGCAGCTTTGGCAGGTGGTGCTGAATTTTTTGGTGGTTTGTTATTAATAGCAGGATTATTGGTACGCCCTACTGCAGTGGTTTTAGCCGTAACTATGTTGGTAGCAATTTGCACAGTGCATATTCAAAACGGCCTGTTTATGTCCAATGGCGGTTACGAATTTGGTTTGGCGTTGTTAGTTATAAGCGTGGGTTTAGCGATTAGAGGCGCAGGAAGCCTGAGCTTGGACAATCTATTACACAACAAATTTAGCAATCAATAAACCTAACTCTTAATCGTAACTATTAATCGAAACTTATCTGGAGAATACAATGAGCATATTACATATAGATACTAGCGCCCGCTTAACAGGCTCGAATACTCGCATAATTGGGCAGTACCTAGTGAATGAATTAAACGCAGGGGTAGTGCACCGTGATCTGGCTGTTAACCCTTTACCTCCAATTAGCGCGCAAGATCTAATGGGTGTACATGGTTCATCTGATGATCAACGGGACAGTTTGCACTCTCATTTGGCCCTGTCCGATCAATTGATCCAAGAACTAAAAGATGCCGATACTCTAGTTATTGGCGCGGCGATGTACAATTTTGGTATACCTGCATCGTTAAAGCAGTGGATCGATGCTATATGCCGAGCTGGTGTGAGTTTTAAATATACCGAGCAGGGACCAGTGGGATTATTGAATATTAAACGAGCATTCATTATTACTGCTACTGGCGGTACCCCTGTAGGCAGCGATATGGATTTTGCCAGTGATTACTTGGCACATATCTGTAATTTTATAGGGGTTAAAGAAGTAGTACATATTGATGCCGGTGGTTCAAAAGGTTCACCTGAACAAATCATCGAATCGGGCAAACTACAAATTGACAGTTTTTTAGAAAATGAGCAAACCAACGAAGATTTAGCGGTCGCATAATGGGCTTACTACAACAAGGAAAATGGGTCGACAAGTGGTACGACACTAAAAACAGCGGCGGCGAGTTTCGCCGCCAAGACAGTCGTTTTAGAAGTTGGATAACCGCAAATGGTGAAGCCGGCCCCAATGGCGTGCAAGGTTTCAAAGCTGAAAAAGGTCGTTATCATTTATATGTCTCTTTGGCTTGCCCTTGGGCGCACCGAACACTTATTTTCAGAGCATTAAAGGGTTTACAAGAATACATCGATGTCACGGCTGTCGAGCCTATTATGCTAGAAAATGGTTGGGAGCTTAGGGAGCCATTGTATGGCTTTGATTATGCCTACCAACTGTATTTAAAGGCAGATCCGAATTATGAAGGTAGAGTCACAGTGCCCATTTTATGGGATAAACACACCCAAACGATTGTCAGCAACGAATCATCAGAAATTATTCGCATGTTTAATACTGCCTTTAATCATTTAACTGGTAATCACAGTGATTATTATCCTGAGGACTTGCGTAGCCAAATAGATGCTGTGAACAAACGAGTGTATGACACCATTAACAATGGCGTCTATCTCTCTGGTTTTGCCACTACGCAACAAGCATACGAAAAAGCGTTCAAGGCGTTATTTGAGTCACTCGATTGGGTTGAAGATATTTTATCTAAACAACCCTATCTGGCAGGTGAGCAATTGACTGAAGCCGATTGGCGTTTATTTACGACCTTAATACGATTCGATGCAGTGTACTTCGGCCACTTTAAAACCAATCGCCAGCAAATTGCAGACTACCCAGCTTTGAGTAACTACGTACGAGAGTTGTATCAAGTTGCAGGCATTGCCGAAACCGTGAATTTTGAACATATCAAAACACATTATTATGGCAGTCATCTTACAATTAACCCCACAGGGATTATACCGGTAGGGCCAGCGCAGGATTTTACCAAAGCCCATAATCGTCAAAGTTTATAAATAAATGAACTGTGAATACAACGTGAAAATCAATGTTAATAAGGGGTATCTGATTTTCACGTGGTCGCGGCATAACAGAGCATCCGAGGTTGTTTAAATACCTTAAAGCTTAGGAAATAACCGTGTTTTTATTAGCCTTTAAAAATGGGGATCCTTAATCCCCAAGATGGCTAAGTTTCAGTTGTTGCTCCCAGAAATATAGGTGCTTCTGTTACCTATTAATTCTAGAAACAACGAAGCTTAAAATGAGCCATTAGATAAATCCTCTGATAAACTATTAGTAAGAAGTCAGTTAGCTAATATAAAACATGTCATTAAACACGCTGTAATTGGGTGTCTAGATTATTCCTACT
The DNA here is from genome assembly GCF_000314995.1 of Paraglaciecola arctica BSs20135. Taxonomy (GTDB): domain Bacteria; phylum Pseudomonadota; class Gammaproteobacteria; order Enterobacterales; family Alteromonadaceae; genus Paraglaciecola; species Paraglaciecola arctica. The sequence goes on from NZ_BAEO01000068.1 coordinate 91,740, forward strand.
CTAAAAGTAAAATGAGTCATCTAATATGTATTTAATCATTAAACATTCCCATTTAACCTTAGTTGTAATCAGCGTTAGTTTTCTAATTATTCGTGTTATTGCGGTATCTGCAAAGGCACAATGGTTACAAAAAAAGTGGGCCAAAGTTACCCCACATGTAATCGACACATTTTTATTAGCAACTGCCATCACGCTAATATTGATGATCCAACAATATCCCATTGTAAATCATTGGCTCAGCGCAAAAATAATCGGATTATTTGGCTATATACTCTGTGGGGCACTTGCCTTAAAAGGCGACAAGAGTGTGGTTTCTAGATTTTCGTTTTTATTACTAGCACTTAGTTGTATTACTTACATGGCCTTAGTCGCTATTACAAAACAACCACTACCATTTTATTTGTAATCACGGGGATCTATTCTTTAGCATTTAAAAGTTAGGCAACTGACTTAAACAAAATAAAAATACTCTTAGGTTTTCTTTACATTTGAAAATGAGGATAATAATTTCTATTAACCTTCCTATACCTATTGGGTTAACTATACTGTCCGAAATTAGTACGAAATGATTAATTAGTTAACCCACATATCAAACTCGTTTTAATGGAAATCTGCTCGCAGTTGCAAAGCTACTTTACTCTCAAATGCCTTAATTTGAACATTCAGCAAGGCTTTTTTTTGTTCATGTTGAATACTATCTAGTTGCTGCATCAATGCTAAGGCGGCGTAGGCACTAAATTGATTATGATGGTTGACCCAAAAACCCGATTGATTAGGAGCCTGAATAAGTGACAGGAACTGAGGCAAGGCTTGCTTTATCAGTTTGGGGTGTGATGATAGCAAGGCCTTTTGCAAAGGCACCAAACTAAAAAACCGAGTGGTTTTTAAGGTGACTTGATTGACTAATTGTCGCGCGATATCAGGGTTTTCTTTTTGTGTAATCAAGCTTAAATAGTTTTGCCAAAATCTAGCGTCGGGGGAATCACCATAAAGTGACGCGGTATGGGAAAACCATCTTTGTGCCTGCTCAGGCATAGAATCCTTGGAATATAGCAACGCCAAGTAGATGCTATTTACTGGCGAGCCATCATCAATTTCTAAACAAACTTTCATTGCCTCGATAGACTCTGAAAGCTGTCCCCTTTGACTAAGTATTTTGGCTTTCCATACATAAGCCCAGGTGAAATTACTATCAATATCGATGGCGTGGTCTACTGATGCTAATGCTTTAGGCATCTCATTACGCCAAAAGTGCACAATAGCTTTGTTTACATTTATCCAAGGTGAAAGAGGATCTATTTGCAGCGCTTTATCAGCATAAATCAGTGCCACATCAAACTGATTTTTGGCCAAGGCCAACTCTGAATAAACATATAGGCCTCTGGTATTCGAGGCATCTACACTTAATACTTTATTGATTAATTGCTCGGCTGCATCAAACTGAAAATTTTCAATCGCTAACAATGCCCCAGCAAGAAGCGCGTTAATGTCATTAGGATCAAGTTGTAAGGCTGTATCAATAGCCACTCTAGCCTTTGTTACCGCAACGGCCTTTTCCATGTAGATGTCATGATAATTATATCTTGCGTAGATAAACGCTAAACTGCCAAACGCCGCAGCAAAATTAGGGGCAAGTTGAGTTGCTCTTAAGAATGCTGCTTCTGCTTGAAAAAACCACTCGCTGGTTTTTCCATTCATCCACCAGTAATTGCCCTGAAGATAGGCTCGGTAAGCATTAATATCCACATTTCCGCTTACTGTTGTAAAATTTGCTTGTTCGCTTTGCCCAAACAGTTGCGCATTTATATCTGCGATTACCTTAGAATTTAAGGTCAGCAGTTTTTGCATGTTATCTTCATACACTTGTGACCAAATCACCTTATTACTTTGCTTTTCGACCAAATGCACTAAGACCCGAATGCGCTCATTCGCCTCAGTAATACTGCCTTCTACCAAATACCCAAGATTCAATTTTTCAACTATAGAATCTAACGCACCAGAGTCTCTAGCAAGGGCAATAGAAGAATAGTGTGCCAACACGGTAACCTTATCTGACTTAGCCAGAGCGATTGATAACTCCTCTGGAAGCATCTCAGCCAAATAATCATTGCTAGCATCACCAGTAAGATTGCGCCATGGTAAAAAAGCGATGACCGTTTCTGTCTTTGTGTGGTTATTTTCAATATTCTGAGTAAGTACCTCTGGCGTAGATCCTTGATTCTCAGGAGTTTTCGGTAATAAAACAAAGATCAACAGAGCAAGCATTAAGCTCAACACTATAAGTGCTGCAACTTTGCCCTTATTAAGTGATGAGATTAACCCTGATTTTTTGCTGTGTTTTGTGCTGAATTTAATAAATTCTTGTCTACTCAACCAAGTGACGTCTGTTGACAACCGGTAACCTTTTTTAGGCACAGTATGAATTATCTGGCGAGCTTTACTATCGTTGAAGGTCAGGCGAAGCTGCGAGATGATCCGTGTCAGAGCATCCTCCATCACCACACGTCCATGCCATACTTTCTCCATTAATTCTTGTCGACTAACAGTCTCGCCGGCAAACAAAGCAAGCTGATAAAGAACATGAATGGCTTTTGGCTCTAAGTGACGACTTTGTTCACCAAAAAATACTCTATGATCGCCCACATCAATGTAGTAGTCACCTAAACGGAAATAACTATTTTCAGGTAGCACTTGTTCAGTCAATTATCTGGTCCAACACAATTATCTTCCTAGTATGGGTATATAACCTCCAAAATCGGCTTTTCATCACCATTTCATCAGCTTTTTATCTGTTGTTCCTCAGGAATATTCCCTACCGGTTCACCATACTCATCAAACACAAAGGGTACAAGCAAGTAGCACAAGTAATCATAAATCACTAACAGATATACGTTAATCACTCAAGCAAACAAAAAAGGTAGGTCATTATGAAAATTGCAATCAAATCATACTATCCAGCGGCCTTAGCTTTGCTGACGATAATGTCAGCTAGCCAAGCATCGGCAACTGATACAACAGCAGCTTCAGGACTGAAAGTAAAAACCAGCGTAGTTGAGGTCATAGGTGTACGAGAAATTGAGTCAGGAAAATTTGCACAGGGTATCCGTAAAAGCAAAGCGGCTTTAGTCAAAACTTCTAACCAGTCTTTACGTAAACCACTTCTTGATAACTTGTGCGTCGCTCATTTAGCCATTAACAATATGCAACAGGCAAACCAATACTGCCAAGCAGCCGTTAACACAGGTAAAGCATCAGTTGTTTCCTATAATAACCGTGCAGTGATGCACTATGTTCAGGGAAACCTAGAGGCGAGCCTCGAAGATTTAGATGTAGCCAGTCATTTTCGTCAATTCCAAAATATGGTGGCAGGTAACCTGAAGATAGTTAATCAGCACAACATACTGAGCAACAATGATGGCTTGAAAACTGAAGAAGACTCATCGCTTGTGGCGATCACCAATCGTTGAAAGTAACTTCGCCTTTGTTTGTATTAATCGACAAAGGCGTCACTAACCTAATCCTGATTAATGAAGATGATTAATGAAGACACCCAACGTAATTCAGTAACCAATCACTGAATATTAATGAAGACACCCAACGCAATTCGGTCTAATCAACAAGCATAAAGTGATCGGTATATTCCACTATTGAGTTTTAAAAAATAAGAAATTCAGGCCTATTGGGGATTTGGCTTATTGAATGCAACTAAATAATTCGCCAATTCAAATTTCAAACAACACCATTGAGCACAGGTAGTGCTGGAAGCGTTGAAAGTGTGTGCGCTGAAGTGTTGTTCGAACTCTGTGTTTAGTGTTACCCATTGTTCTGAGTTGAGGCCCAACTGCTCTAGAATAGCGCTGTTGGAATGCTTTATGTAGCCGGCTTTATCATCTCGAATACAACGGCCTGTGCAATCGACTAATTCACAGTTATCAATCAAGCTATAGGTAATGCCTTTGGCATGTTTTGTCTGTGATTCCCCATGAAACGCATGAAACTAAGGGTCTGCTTTCCATTGATGAGAGCGTGAATACGTTGCTGAATACTGGTGTGTTTTGACGTTTCTGGTGTGGTATCCATCTTGGCGCGAATAGGATTTAAGTCTACAAAAGCCTTACAGGCTAAAGCGCACTTTCATATAATAAATCCTAAGATTTGAATCGTCCCGCAAAGGGTGCCTGTTTAGTGCATTTGGAGTTTCTGCATATGAAACCCACTAGTTAGTTGTTGCCTTTAATAGTTGCTTAACACGCCAAAACATAAAACGTTGCAGCCAGCTCCGATTACCCCAAGGCCGCCAAGTTTTAATCAAGTTATTTCTGTATGCATCAAAATGCATGCCATGGGGTGCGTGAATTACTTTGCCACGTTTTAATAGTATTTTTAATACATTGGTACAAAGCGTTCCTGCAGCTAATGAAATCCCCATACAAGTTGACGGAACTTTCTTTTTAAGGAAGTTAACCGATGACTTATCAACTAAATAATGACGTTGCTGCACCGAAGGAGAAACGCCAATAACGAAGCGAATAATATTATCATTAAAAATTTGAGCTCTTTCATCATCACTGGCATTTGCTGCAGCATCAACAATTGAAAAGTACTCGTCGAAAGACATTTTCCCAGGCATAAATACTAAAAAAGCGGTCCCCATTCCCATTGGCGCTGCGGTTATCGTTGGAATTCCCTTTTCATAACATCGACGAAAAACTTTGCGTCTAATTTCCAAAGCAAAAATATCTAGACTATCAACGTAGATGTCGACCCCTTCTAAAAACGCTTCAATATTTCCTTCATTAATTCCTGAGTCAAAGTTTTTTATGTTAGCCTCAGGGTTGATGCCCCTGATAGTTTTTTCCATAACGGCAGCCTTGGGTTGCCCCAAAGTTGACATATTGGCACCTGCTTGACGATTAAAATTAGCGACATCATAATCATCTAGATCAGAGATGTGAAAATTTCCAATGCCCAAGCGGGCTAATACTATTGCGTGGTCACCTCCCACTCCACCCAAACCACCAATGGCAACCTTAGAATTTCTAAGTTGTTGCTGTTCTTTTTTAGTAACCCAACCTATATTTCGCGAAAATGCTTCTTCATAGTTGAACATCAGGATCCTTAAATACTAAAAAATTGAAGTTGTAACGTTCACACCGACCCCCTTCTTAATTTAATCAAATATTTGCATTAGAGGATCATGTAAATACCACAAAATCACCTTACCTATCTCTCAAATATTCATCAAAAATCACTGATACATCCGACAGAATTTAATTAAATATTTATAGTGATTTAACAAAAACTGTCTTTTAGCATCTCTGTTTAGAATAGAGCCCTAAAGTACAAGCGACCTCAATGATATACCCGAAATAGCAGTTAAATAAGTATGACTAGTCATATCAAGTAACTAACATAGATAAGCTAAATCCGATTAATTAACGAAATACGCATTTTTTATCAAGCCGCATTTTTTATCAAACCACCCATCATTTTTTATCAAGCCACCCATAATTAGATTTTGAGACTAACCAAAATATTCAATATCGATTTTGAGCGTGAAAATGACTTGGATTGATTGAGGTGTGGAAGCTGAGGGTTAGTTTCAGCCTATTTGGTGGGAATAATAGGTATTTAACGGGATTGTGAGCACAACTGTGCCTTATCGGTGATAAGTTAACTGCTTATTAGGTTATGCGCAGCGTAAAAGTGCTTTTGCTTTACCCATGCCTCGAATGCGTTGATGGCCTGTGTGC
>NZ_BAEO01000067.1 GCF_000314995.1 Paraglaciecola arctica BSs20135
AAGTATACGGCTTAGCTCAGAGATTTGGATTGATCTTGAAAAAGTGATCAAAAGATGACTAATACCTATTGACCGACCGGAGGCTCATATGTGTTATGTACCGATTGGCCGCTCGGTACTATGTTCTGTTGGTTGCGGCGTTATAGTCATTACCTTAACACCATTAGCTGATTCGAAGCGGTGCCAAACACCCTTTGGAATAACCAACATTTGACCAGATGACAAATTGTTACGTTTCTCCTGATTACCTTCCAGAAGAATCAACATAGTCTCCCCACCTAAAATTTGAACGAACTCGTCACCATTTAAGTGTCTTTCCCATTCACTAAAGCCTGAGTAGTGAGCAACATATATTCCGCCATCTCTATATTCGGATAACAAAGCAAAAGCATCTTTTGTTTCCTCATCGTTAGTTTCAGGTGTTCTGTTTTTGAGAAACTTAACTCTCGAAAATTCTTCATTAATTGTAATTGCTACAGACTTAGTCACTTACGGGATCCTTGTAGGTACATAACGCCCCAAGCAGGGGATTTTATGAGCGTTGTGCAGCGAGTAAAATTCCCGCTGACTTGGCTTGTTATATGGCAATTTACACATGTTTAATTTGCCGTTTCTTTTTGGAAAAAAACAGAACTGCAATTAAAAATAAGATGCATATGCCTTGAACCGATATGACCCACTTTAAATCACTAATTCGACTTTCTGCGTTCCCAACATATTGATTGTTATAAGTTGAAACTATCTTAATTATGCCCGCAAGAGCAGTTTTTTCGAGAGTAATGAGTGTTTCAGTGGGTTCACTTGCCAAATGTTCCATTTTCACCGAACGCCACTGTTCATGTGCTGTTGGGAGAAATGCGATTGTCACAGAACCCACCAGAACAATGAGAGAAACAAAAATTGCTCCCCATGTGAATTTATTCAACGTACATTCCTTGCCATATAACGCCTAAATAACAGGAAAATTGAGTTGGACGCTTTTTTGCGGTTCTTTGCAAAAAATCGGCAAACTCTATTTTTCCTAGTTTATTTTCTTGTTATGTGTGTCTAGCAGAACACTCACAACACTGTTGGCACAAATTTCGCTTGATAATTGAAAACTTATTATTTTAGAGGCTAAAATGCAAATTACCAGTACTACTTATATGGCTCCGGCAAAAGAAGCATATAAAACCGGCAATTCTTTGCCGGACAATAAAACCCAAAGTGCTATGGTTGCGCAAGAAGTATCCTCTATACATGAATTAGCCCAATATATAGACCCAAGTAATATGTCTCGAAATGAAGCTGCCATATTATCTGGTGCATTATTTCCCGATGAACCTAGTGCGACTTTTGGTGCACAAGCCCTTATACTAGTAAATGATAATGGTACACTACGGAATGCAACTAAATCAGACGCAATCATGAATGAAAAATTTGATATGTTCGAGTCGATAAAAGGGCAAATGGAATTTAATCAGCAACGTGGTATATCAAATGACAACTTAGAGCTTGCTCAAGATTATTTACATAAATTGCAAATAGCAAAAACCTCTCCATCAGTTAACATATACACATAACGCCTACTTAAGCGGAAAAATATAGTTGGCTATAATGTGAACGAAGTGAAACAGCCAACTGTATTTTTTCCGTTTGAAGTTCTTGTTAGGTTTTACTTACCAACCGCTCTTCGATTACTTTTAAATAGTCACCCTCAGGAGTTTTCCAACTCTGTGGACCACTGCGACTATTGCCTGCAACTAATGCGGCTGCATATGAAGATGAACTCATTAGCTTATCTTTGAGCAATAGGTAAAAACTACCTTTATCTTCTAGAAGACCATCAGAGATCATTTGCTGTTTAATGAGTAAATTTTTACCCGGCATACTCGGTGAAGATTTATGTGCGATTTGCGAACCTTGTAAAAGTAAGAAGCCATCATCTGTAACTCTGCCTTGTGCGGTGACTTTATTTACCTTAAAGCTAAATGGGTAATTTATTAGAGAGTCTTCTTTTGGCTCAACAATAGTTTGAACAGCCCCTGAAGAAACAGACTCTAAAATTCTATGGCTTAAACTACCTAAAACAATACGAATATTATCGACAAACTCTTCCATTGCCGCAGCGTCAGCGCGAGGAAGATTAGATTTGGTGGGTGTATTACTATTTTCTAATTCATATCTATCAGCTGACTTACTGATTTCTACGAGCCTTGCCTCTAGGTATTTAATATGACCTTTTGTTAGGTTTTCATCTTTACTTGTAAAGATTATCACCTCATTCCAAAATTCTTTTTTACGGTCATGATCTGCAAGTCTTTTAAATACGTCTTCAGATTCACCAATGTATGCAACATTGTTATCACCTGCAGAATTTTCAAATAAAAAATATACGCCAGGTCGTTTTGACTCTTCCCATTTTCCTAGCTCCGAAAATCGACTTCGGGGACAAGCTAAAGCTTGACCTGACCAGTTAGCTATTTCTACATGGCGCAATCCAGTAGGACTACCGTCAGCTAAAAATATTCTTATACTTCTTCCAAACTTAGACATATTCTCGAAACTTCCTGTAAAACCTAACGCCGCTATAAGCGGCTAAGTACAATTTGCTAAACTGCGCGAAGCGCGAGCAAACTGTACGTGTCCGTTTGATAGCCTTGTTAGGCAAGTACCCTCGAACACCATTGCTAATGATTTAAATAATATGCATCGTGCTCTTTTTTTCCTTTAACATCTTGAAGACCTGAATAGAAGTTAGCGAAAGCTTTGTCAGAGGAACTCAAGTGAACCCAACCATCAGCAACTTTGAACCAATTTGAATTCACCTTTTTATAGACACTCGGAAAAGTGCCCCAGCCAGATTTTGAAACAGTTAGCTCACTGAATTTTAATATTTCTTTATACTCCGAAGCCTTGCTGGGTTGAGAGTAAACTCGGATTGGTTTGTTTCTTATTGTTGATGTGTCGTTATCATTTAACGTGTAACAACTTATCGAATTCAGCTCTCGATCAAACCAGACATATTGCTGTGCTTGCTCAAATGAAATTACTGAACAATCGTTAAATTGAATTGCCCATTTATCATTATCAACGAAACCAAGATAGCCAATCACTTGATTTTCTGACGACACGCAACCGCTAATGAGGAACACAAAGATGAATCGGATTATATTCAAAACAACAAAACTCCCTTAGTTACCTAACGCCGCATTAAGCGGACAAAAATAGTGGGTTAAAATGTGTAGCGAAGCGAAACGTAACCCACTGTTTTTGTTCCGTCTAAATGCCTTGTTAGGCTACTTTCTAGATTGCAAAGAGACTAGTTCCTTTTCTGCATTTGATTTAGCTCTCATCTCATCAGGAGAAAAATCATGCCAGTAAAATCTACCTTCTGATGGGGCAAATACCCATGGGTGGTCTAGCACCTCGTATTTGCCTAACTCACGACCACGAAGATAGATTTTTTGTTCTTCGTTAGGTAATTCAGGAGGCCAATAAACACCGAAGTGTTTTTGGTTCATATTCTGGTATATCTTTGTTAGTTGCGGGGCTCCGCCGATCTCTCGAAATTGACCAGATGATAAAATATCGAAAAATACTTCGGAAGGAACCATACCAAGTTTAAAGTCAGTATCAGTGTGATTTTTTTCTATTTGAGATATACGGCTAGAAATTTCACTGACAGGTCCTTGATCACCAATTACAGCTAGTAATTCGTCATTGACTTTTTTACCACGCCTTATTTCAAACTTTTTAAGCTTAGGATGAAAAATTATTTTATTAAGAATGAAGCATTGCTTTTTAGCGGAGTACCCTGCAAAAATGAATGTACACTCAGGTACTTCTTCTGATGCGCAGGCGGCGTCAGAGACAAAATGAAGTGATTTGTTAAGCATCTGAATTATTTTTTCTTGCGCATCAATAAAATCTATTGCCCGCTCACGTAAGTTAACAAATGACTCTACATAAGATGTAACCTGTGCAATTAATGGATAAGTCCACGCTGTATCCCCTGCAAATGCCATAACAGCATCACTGCGGCCTATTCCGAATACCTTGGGACCATAATCCCAACATTTACCTCCACTAAGCCTGCTATCTGACATAACCCAGAGTTCACGGCCAGTATTGGTTTTTCTAGTCCAAGAAACGACAAGAGTCATAACTTTCCTTTAAAATATTTAACGTATATACACGATGCGCCACAGTAGCCTAACAATATTAATAAATAGATAAAGTCCGTGTTTAAACACGGACTTTATCCGTATATAAGTTTTACCTTATTCTAAGCATAGAGCCTAAGTTATTACAACACATAAGGTTCTTCCAATATCAAAGTTGCGCCACTGTAAAAATACGGCAATTATCCGTGATCTTGCATATATACGGGTTAGAAACTATAACTGTATATAATTACAGTTATATTAATATTAAAAAAATGAAAAATCACCTTTTTTAACCCACATCTCAGAATGCATGTATCAACGGCATTACGCCAAAAAGACTATCGAAAGTTATGTTCATTGGATTTACCGCTACATATGCTTTCATCAAAAACGGCATCCTGCACAAATGGGCGATAATGAAGTCGAGCAATTCTTAAATCATCTAGTCATCAAATTGGATTCAGCGCCAAGCACCCAGACTAGCGCATTGAATGCATTAGTCTTTTTATATAAAGACATTATCAATAAACCGCTGAATATTAAATTGAATTTTGTAAAGAGCAGTCGTCAAGCTAAGTTACCTGTTGTGTTGACACATGATGAAGTAAAAAGTCTTTTTTCCTTCATCAGTGCAAATCAAAAATTGCTGGTATCTCTACTTTATGGAAGTGGATTGAGATTAATGGAAGCTGTACGCCTAAGAGTCAAAGATGTAGATTTTGATTTTTCATGTATAAAAGTTTGGAATGGTAAAGGCGGCAAACATAGAGTGGTCACCTTGGCACCTGAACTTCACCCAGCACTGCGTAGTCAAATTGTTTTGGTTGAACAATATTTAAACTCTGATCTCGCTCATCCTGATTACGCAGGTGTTTATTTACCTAATCGGCTAAGGGTTAAGTATCAAACCGCAATTAAAACTTTATCTTGGCAATACCTATTTCCAAGTATAAAACTGTCAATTGATCCAGAAAGTAAACTGCTGAGAAGGCATCACAGTGATGAAACTACAGTGCAAAAATGTGTTCGTAGTGCAGCTCTCAAAGCAAAAATTCAAAAACACGTCACCCCACACACCTTACGTCACAGTTTCGCCACCCACCTACTCCAATCCGGCGCAGACATTCGCACAGTCCAAGATCAACTCGGCCATGCCGATTTACGTACCACTCAAATCTATACCCACATTTTGCAACGAGGCGGTAACTCGGTGGTGAGTCCACTGTCTAGACTTTAGTGTGCATAATGTTTACCCGTAGTATCAAAAGTTTCAGCTGCTAAATTATATTTAGGTAAAGCCACAGGCCATGTTTTATCACGCCCTTGCCACATCTGCTGGGCTTGTTGATAAGCCACATTCCAATCAAGTTTATCCACTAACACCAACATTAAACTTAAGGTCCCCACTACCCCATAGTTAGCGTAGGTATCGTCAAGCTCACCGTTCCAAATACTTATTAACTGTTTAGCATCAAGTTCTTGAGGTTTGGTTATAAAGGTTTCGCAGGTGGCTTTTACTTCTTCGCTGGATTGCTGTGCGCTACGACTAAGATGCAGGGTGACATCTCGTAAGGGGTTAAATTCCACTTCCCCGCCTTCGCCTCTAAAACATAATACATTGGCATCATTTAATAAAGCTGCTGTTTCGCGGTGTTTTACGTCTATCTTGCGGTGAAAAATACCTTGCAGGCTATGTGCTGCGTTTGACGGGTTTAACATTCTGGCTAAGGTGTTGGCACAGGAACGTAAACCAAATTGCTCCCGCAATTGAATAATGCCGTCGAGTTGCGGATTAATGTGTTTTAGATCCATGTAGGCAAAACCTAAGGTATCTAAGGCCACCTTTGCTTGGTCTGGGGTTTGTGCCACTTCAAAACCAATTTGTGGTAAGACTTCTTTTAGATATAAACGTTTTGAGTCTGGTTCGTGGGTGCCATGCAAAAATACTCTTTTGCCATTTTTGGCCAGCAACATAACAGCTAATAAAAACCAAGGTAGGTGCCTCCGTTTACCGGCGTAACAGCCCATGTCTAAATCAACGGATAATTCAGTAATACTAGTAGGCGTATGGGCACGGAATGCTTGACTAAAACCGGTTAATTCTTCAGGGGTTTCTTCTCTAACCCGTAGCAACATCAAAAACGCACCTTTTTGTTCGGCTGTGGCTTGACCATTGATGATCATGCTCATGGCCTGCTCGGCTTCGAGCATGGTTAAGGTACGCCCTGCCCTTTGGCCACGGCCAATTATGCGAATAAAGTCTTTAAATTCTATAGGAGTGTCTGACATAACTTAAAATTCTTATTTGGTATGTTGGATATTCTACCTTGAATAACGCGGCAAAATAGCAAAAAACATTAACCACAGAGGAAAAGAAGGCCACAGAGGAAAGCCAAAGCGGCCATCTGTATTAGGTCTTTTTTCTCTGTGTGCGAAGCCTTTGAGTTCTATACGGTAAAAACGCCTTTACGTACAGATTTATTAAAGCATTGTATACATCCAATGCTTAGGTTATTTAACCTAAATTCTGGTTAATTAGGCTGTGACGCTTAAATCGGCAGTTGATTGTGATAACAGCGATAAGTTTACTTTATGGCGTTTATTCACCACCTCACCCACTATAGTCACTGCTGGCCCTTGAAAATTTTGTTCGGCTACGCGCTGGGCGATATTTTCTAGAGTACCAATACACACTTGTTGTTGTGCAGTTGAAGCTTGATCAATCACTGCAACTGGTGTGCTCGCCTTTAACCCATGGGTTTCGAGGCGTTGCATAATAGTGCCGATACGTTTAAGCCCCATGTAAAACACCAGTGTTTCACCACTAGAAGAAGAAGGTGAGCCACTTGCACCCGCCACCAGCGCTTGCCAGTTAGGTTCTTCTGTGGCTGATTTTAAATGCGCAGTTATAAAACGCACAGATTGCGCACATTCTCTATGGGTAAGAGGAATACCAGCATAAGCCGAAGCGCCCGATGCAGCTGTAATGCCCGGCACTATGGCAAAGTCGATGTGGTGCTTCGCTAATATGTCACATTCTTCTGCGGCCCTAGCAAAAATGGCTGGGTCACCACCTTTTAAACGCACAATGTTTTTACCTGTTAGCGCCACTTCTACCATCAACTGACAAATATCAGCCTGCTGCATACTGTGTTGCCCGCACTTTTTACCCACAAACACTCGTTCTACGTGGCTTGGGATCATATTAATAATGTCTGGATTAACTAACCAATCGAACATCACCACATCGGCTTGTTGAATTAAGCGGTGGGCTTTTAAAGTCAATAACTCTGCATCTCCCGGCCCAGCACCAATCAAATAAACATGGCCTTTGTCGGCACGTTTAGGATACTGAACACGCGACTTATGGGTGACATAACGGTTTAACCAATTAGGCAATACATTGCTGGGGTTAACATTATGGTTAGACAAAAAATGAAGTAATCCCGTTAAGCTCCAAGAAAGTAATGCTTTTTCTGTGCTCATGATACGGCCTCCAAGGCAATTAGTTGGTCTTGTTCGATGACAATATTATTGGGTTTATATTGTTTAAGCATTTGGCTCAGTTCAGACTTACATGAGCCACAATTAGTACCGCATTTTAACTGTTTACCTAAACTGTCTACTGAGTCGCAACCCGTTTTGATTGCGTCAATGATGGTGTTTTCGCCGACTTTAAAACAGCTACACACCAATTTTCCTTGTTTGAATTGCTCATCAGGTTGCATGTTAAGTAAACCATGAAGCTGCTCAGAGGTGACATTTTCGCTGTTGAGCAAACTATTGATCCAGCTAGGATCGACTTCAATGTTGCTAGGCGAAATAAACATGATCAATGACATCACACCTTGGCGCATAGCACAGGTGCTGTTTAAGTCTGTTCCTGTGGCATTAATCCATTCGTCATACAGTGGCAATTGTAATTGCAGGTTACGCTTAATATTTACTGGATCTTGATCTGTGGCAAAAAATACTAAGTGACCTTTCTCGACAGGACTAGTGACAAAATATTCGAAATATTTTCTTAACAACTCAACATTAAGCGCTTGCTGAATAAAGAGTTGACCATAATGTTGGTAAGTAACTTTCTGAAGTTTAACCGCAGCATGTTTGAGTTCAGGTTGGCCTGATATTTTGTCGTTTGCGTCGGTATAAAGGGCGGTAATATTGGCACTAGAGGCATTGCTAGCACTCCAATGAATGGGCGCAAACACTTCGCCTTGGCGCTGATTATTGTCAATGGCTACTGGCAATAATACTTGAGATTTTTCAGCATTAAAATGCGCTGCGTTGTTAAAATGCGCTGCGCTAAGACTCACTAAATCGTCATTTTTCAGGGTTAAGTTTGCGGCATCTTTAGGGTGAACAGCCAAATACGGGCGGTTAACATGTGAGGTTAACTCAGACGTTTTGCCGGTGCGCGTCATGGTATGCCATTGGTCTCGCACTCGGCCACTGTTCAACACAAAAGGGTAATCGTTATTTGTCAGTTGCTGTGGCGCAGTGAATTCGGTGACCACAAACTGTGCTTTACCACTTTGGGTATAGAATTTTCCATCGCTAAATAATCGTTTCGTTCCATAAGGTGCAGATTTATTTACCGGCCATTGCACTGGTTTTAAACGGTTGTATTGGGTTTCGGTTAAATCACACAGTGCAGACAGGTCTAAACCACGACTTCCATTGTTATCCGCCTGAGTTAGACCAGTGTATTCAGCAAATATTTCACTGGGCGATGCAAAGTTAAAACCACTAGTAAAACCCATGGCTTTAGCGACGTCACAAATAATGTTCCAATCGTGTTTCGCTTCGCCTGTAGCAGGTAACAAACCACGTTGTCGAGAAATACGCCGCTCAGAATTGGTAACTGTGCCATCTTTTTCTGACCAGCCTGTTGCCGGTAATGCAATGTGGGCATAATCTAGGGTATCGTTTTTAGCGACACAATCAGAGACCACTACTAGCTCACATTTTTTTAGAGCTTCGGCAATTTTTTGTCTGTTAGGCATACTCACCATAGGGTTTGTAGCCATGATCCAAACAGCTTTGACCTTACCATTGTGAATATTTTCGAATAAATCTACTGCTTTGAGTCCATGTTCAGTGGCAATTGTTGGTGACTGCCAATAGGTTTGCACTGTTTTGCGGTGCTCGGCGTTGTGAATATCCATATGACAAGCCAACATATTAGCTAGGCCACCCACTTCACGGCCACCCATAGCATTTGGCTGACCCGTTAGCGAAAACGGTCCACAACCTTCACGGCCAATTTTACCAGTGGCTAAATGGCAATTAATGATGCTGTTAGCTTTGTCTGTGCCAGAGGTGGATTGATTCACCCCCATACTGTAGGCAGTCACCACTTTGTCGGTTTGGCTAAATAGTCTGTAAAAACTCAGTAACTCTAATTCACTGATGTCACATTGTTGGGCGACCTTAGTTATGGTCCAAGGAGCACAATTATTTAATACCTGCGCCACGCCTTGGGTATAGGCTGAGATATAATTGATGTCCAATACATCTTGGGCGGCTAGATATGCTAATAAACCATTAAACAAGGCAACATCGCTGCCGGGCTTAATCGCTAGGTGCATATCTGCCAACTCAGATGTAGCGGTTTTGCGTGGATCAATTGTGACCACTTGCATATCAGGGTTAAGCTTTTTAGCTCGTTCGATACGTTGAAATAATACTGGGTGGGTCCAAGCTGCGTTAGAGCCAACCAATATCAATAATTCGGTTTGTTCTAAATCTTCATAACAACAAGGCACAGCATCGGCACCAAAAGCGCGTTTGTAAGCGGCCACGGCTGACGACATACACAATCTCGAGTTGGTATCGATATTGGCACTGCCGATATAACCTTTCATTAATTTATTGGCAACGTAATAGTCTTCGGTCAACAATTGCCCCGATACATAAAACGCCACAGAATCGGGGCCATGCTCTGCAATAAGCTGCTTAAACTTAGTCGCAACTTGCGTAATTGCGTCATCCCAGCTGGCTTTTTCACCGTCAACCATCGGGCTAAGTAAACGTCCCGAGGCTGAGTTGGTTTCTAGTAATTTACTGCCTTTAACACACAAACTCCCAAAGTTTGCCGGATGATCGCTGCTGCCTTTTAAGTCTGTCAGTTTTTTATCAGCATTAATTTGCACATCCACGCCACAGCCCACTCCGCAGTAAGGACAAGTCGTGCTAAGCAAAGATGGTGCTTTGCATGGATTACTTTTAAGCATGGGACGACTAGAAGACATCAATTAGTCAACCAACTGCAACTGTACTTGGTTTTGTTCGATACGCACCGGGTAAACAAGCAACTTAATGGTATCGTCATCTAGGCACTGACCTGAATCTAAGCAATAACGCTGTTTGTAAAGTGGTGAAATGATCACCTTAGCGTTTTCCACAGAGCCCAATAAGCCTCGATACAACACATTGGCTTTGCCAATAGGATCCCAATTACTGACTGCGAATATTTGTATGTCGTTGCCGACTTTTATTTGAAACAAAGCAATTTGTTGGTCATTTAATAAAGCGCAGACCCCAGAGTTAGAGACTAAATCTGTGTCGCTGCATACTGTTACCCAATTATTTGAAGTACTCATAATATGTCTCCTTAGACCAATTCTGTGGCAAGTTCGGTTTCTTTTAATTCACTGTTTTGTGTTTGGCTAAAGACTTCTTTTTCAGACTCTGTTGCGGGGCGAATTTGTTCACGCTCTTCAACAAATACAATGTTCAAATCAGATTTGTCACTATTTACAAACTGACGGAAACGTTTAAGAGAATGTTCGCTTTCGATGGCGGTTTTCCACTCACATTGATAGGTGTCGACCACGTTTTGCATTTGCGCTTCAAGTTCTTCGCAGATACCTAGTGAGTCTTCAATCACCACTTGTTGTAAATACTCAAGGCCGCCTTCTAGATTTTCCAACCATACCGACGTACGTTGCAATCGATCCCCTGTTCTAACGTAAAACATCAGCACGCGGTCAATGTATTTAACTAAGGTTTCAGTGTCTAAATCGGTAGCAAACAAGTCGCCATGGCGAGGTTTCATGCCACCATTACCACACACATATAAGTTCCAACCGTTTTCGGTGGCGATAATACCTATATCTTTACTTTGGGCTTCGGCACATTCACGGGTACAACCTGATACACCAAATTTAATTTTGTGGGGTGCTCGTAAACCTTTGTAACGATTTTCTAACTCTATGGCTTGGCCTACTGAATCTTGCACACCATAACGACACCAAGTACTGCCTACACATGACTTAACCGTTCTAAGTGATTTAGCATAGGCATGACCTGTTTCAAAACCAGCATCGATTAGGGTTTTCCAAATAGCGGGAAGTTGCTCAACTCGGGCTCCAAATAAATCAATACGTTGGCCGCCAGTGATCTTGGTATACAACTTATAATCTTTGGCGACTTGGCCTAATACTATGAGTTTTTCTGGGGTGATTTCGCCCCCAGCTATTCGCGGTACCACTGAATAAGTACCGTCTTTTTGCATATTACCTAGGTAAGTGTCGTTAGTGTCTTGCAGGCTGACGTGATCAGGTTTGAGTACAAAATCGTTCCAAACTGAAGCAAGGATAGACGCGGTCACTGGTTTACATATTTCGCAGCCTAAACCTTTACCGTGTTTTTCTAACAATTCATCAAAGGTTTTGATGCCAGCCACTTTGACTAAATGAAACATTTCTTGTCGTGAATACGCGAAGTGTTCGCAGATATCTTTCTTCACTTCTACGCCACGTTTGGTTAGTTCGCTATCGACAACTGTTTTAAGTAATGCCGTACAACCGCCGCAACCTGTGCTGGCTTTAGTGCAAGATTTAATATCCGCTAAGTTACAACTGCCGGTATCGAAGGCTTCAATGATGTCGCCTTTTGATACGTTGTGACATGAACAGATAGTAGCGGTGTCTGGTAATGCGTCAGCACCCAGAGCCGGAGCTGCGTCAGCACCTGCTGGTAGAATTAAACTTTCTGGATGTTCCGGTAATTCAATATCGTTTAATGCGTATTGCAGTAAAGTATCGTAATCACTAGTGTCGCCAATAAGCACAGCACCTAATAATTTTTTCTGATGTGCATCGACCACAATCTTTTTGTAGACTTCTAGTGGCTGGTTTTCGTAGGTGTAACACAATGCCCCTGCTGTTCTAGCATGCGCATCTCCAATTGACCCTACTTCAACGCCCATTAGTTTTAGTTTAGTGCTCATATCCGCACCTTGGAAAGTCACATCACCACCAATAATATGGCTAGCTGCAGCTCTGGCCATAGTGTAACCAGGAGCCACTAAACCAAAAATAAAGTTATTCCATAATGCACATTCACCAATAGCGTAGATATCAGCTTCACTGGTTAGGCATTGGTCGTTCACCACTATTCCGCCGCGCTCACCTATGGCGATATCAAATTCACGGGCCAATGTATCTTGTGGACGAATACCTGCTGAGAACAAGATCATGTCGGTTTCTAATACTTCACCATCTGCAAAACACATTTTGTAGCGACAAGTTTCACCTGTTTCAATGCTTTGGGTGGCTTTTTGAGTATGTACTTGTACGCCAAGATCTTCAATTTTACTGCGTAATACCCGGCCACCACCGTTATCTACCTGCACGGCCATTAACTGTGGGGCAAATTCAACTACGTGAGTTTGTAAACCTGCTTCTTTTAAAGCGTTGGCCGCTTCTAAACCTAATAAACCACCACCTACTACCACACCCACTTTACTGACGGCAGATGAAGCACTGATATTTTCGAGATCTTCAATAGTACGATATACCAAACAATGAGGCTGATCGTTACCCGGAATGGGCGGTACAAAAGGATAAGACCCAGTAGACAACACCAGCTTGTCATACTCAAACACCTCTCCTGCTTCAGTTGTGACTGTTTTAGCCAACTTATTAATATTGATAACCTTGGCATTCAAGGCAAACTTAATATTGTTCTCTTGATAATATTCTGGTGTGGTTAAGGCTAATTCGTCAGCGGTTTTGCCAGAAAAATACTCAGATAAATGTACGCGGTCATAGGCAAGCCTTGGCTCTGCTGACAACACCACAACATCTAACTGTGTGTTATTGTCTGCATTGTTTTCTTGTATCAGTTGATCAACAAAATGATGACCCACCATGCCATTGCCAACTACTACTATTCGCATGTTATTCCCGTTGTGTACATTGTTTAAGTTCGACATGAGTCACCTCTGCATTTTTCTGTATTTTTTGAGCGCAAAAAAAAAGCCCACCATTCCAGTTCAGGAACGTATGGGCTTCTTTGCCATGTCATCTTGCATACATTTTTGTATACAAGATGAGAAATAAATTTGGCAATGATTTACATTGCCTAGTGCGTTAGTTAATACAGAAATTATGCCAACTATTAAAGTCTTATAATTCAAACGGTTAGAGTAGAGTTGTGTTAGGTCATCTAGAAATTTTGCTCTTATTCAATGCATCAGCACCAAGTTGGGGCGTCAAAAATCAACTAAATGTTGTTGCGGTCGGCTACACTACAAGGCTATTCTGCTGAATAGTTTTAGCCATATGCAAAAGGTAGTAACTAAATGACTTTGATAAAAGCACTCACTCTGAGCACCAGCCTAATATTTACCCTTGGACTTCAAGCGGCTTCAGTATGGAAAGTGTCTAACGAACAACACAGTCTATATATTGGAGGCACCATTCATATTCTCACTCCTAATGATTATCCTTTAGCAAAAGAATATGATTTGGCTTACAAAGCATCAGATAAAGTTGTCTTTGAAACTGATTTGCAGACAGCTAATTCGCCAGAATTTGCCCAAAAAATAATGTACAAAATGATGTATAGCGACGGCACAACTATCAATAAGGTATTGCAACCAGAGACCTATAAAGCCCTAGCCATTCATTTATCATCACGACAAATACCCATGCAAGCTTTAGCTTCCTACAAACCAAGTTTCTTGGCCATTTCATTGAGCTTTATTGAACTCCAATCTATGGGATACACCAGTGAAGGTGTCGATATGTTTTTTTCCAATATGGCTACAACCCAAGAAAAAGAACAAGCTTGGCTAGAAACCCCCAACGAACAACTAGCCTTTCTAGCTAATATGGGCGGTGACGATCCTAATGACATTATTGAATACACCCTAAAAGAAATAGAAAAAATGCCAGAACTGTTTGGCAAATTACATTCCGCTTGGTTTTCAGGTGATATGCAAGGTATGGCCGAGGTAGGCATCACACCTTTTAAAGCTGATTATCCTGAGATCTATCAAAACTTGTTGGTGACACGTAACAACAATTGGTTACCTAAAATTGTTGATATGCTAAATGACCAACCCACAGAGTTTATTTTGGTTGGCGCATTGCATCTTTCTGGCCCTGATAGCGTATTAGCAAAACTCAAAGCTAAAGGTTATAAAATCGAAAAACTGTAATCGATATGCTTTAAGCTAAACACTGGGGTAAACACTCCAGTATTTTTACTTTTAGATCTCTTATCGTTTTTTTAACGATAGTCATTAATTCATTTTTTAATACAGATAAACATAAAACTTATGCTCGAAACCTGCGATAGCCCCGGACTTTTACCCATAAAATCAGCTATTTCCAACATGCTAGATCTCATTATTCCAGTTATGGAAAGTGAGCAAATAGAACTGGAAGATGCGCTTGGAAGAGTATTAGCAGTTGATGTGATATCTAGCATTAATGTGCCGCCAAATGATAATTCAGCTATGGACGGTTATGCTATGCGCTGTGAGGATCTTACTGATACTAACCAACTACAATTAGTGGGCACGGCTTTGGCTGGAAAACCCTTTAAAGAAAAGGTTTTGGCTGGAGAATGTATCAGGATCATGACAGGTGCTGTTATTCCGCAAGGAACTGATTCAGTGGTGATGCAAGAAAATACAGAAGTTAAAGACAACTCGGTTATTTTTAAACAAATACCCGAATTGGGTAACAGCGTTCGAAAAGCCGGAGAAGACATTCAGCAAGGCCAAGTGGTAGTAACTAAAGGCACTAAACTTACCCCTGCCTATATTGCATTAATTGCTTCGGTAGGTATTGCTGAGATTTCGGTCATACGTCTGATTAAAGTAGGTATTATAGCCACGGGGGATGAATTAACCCCCCCAGGCAAACCTCTTATCGATGGTGCTATTTACGAAAGTAATCGTTTTGCACTTAGCGCAATGCTGAATACTTTCCCCGTTACTTTGTTTGATTTTGGCATTGTCAAAGATAACAAAATAGATCTCAACGCCGTTTTTGCACAAGCTGGCAGCCTTTGTGATTTAGTATTGTCTTGCGGTGGCGTATCAGTAGGTGATGCCGATTACGTTAAAGAAATATTGGATAATCTGGGCGCTATTAATTTTTGGAAAGTAGCCATTAAACCCGGAAAACCCTTTGCATTCGGACAAATTGGCAGCGCGTGGTTTTGCGGATTACCTGGTAACCCAGTATCCTCTTATGTGACATTTGAGCAACTTGTTACACCATTATTGCAAAAGTTAAGTGGCCAAACATATTTACCCAAACCACATTTTGTCGCTAAGGCTGCTTGTGTTATCCGTAAACGACCAGGACGAGCAGATTATCAACGCGGTATATTCTACCGCGACGATCAAGGTGAGCTCTGGGTTAAACCTAATGGCAAACAAGGATCGGGTATCATGAGCTCCATCGCCAATGCTAATTGTTATATGGTCTTAGAGCAGGATGCGGAGGATGTCCAAGTGGGTGAAAGCGTCCATATACAGCTGTTTTAAGCTTCGAGCAAAATATATTTCACCACAGACACAGAGAGCACAGAGAAAAAAGGAAATTTTGTTTTTCTCTGTGTAGCGAAGCGCTCTGTGTCCTCTGTGGTGGAATATCTTTTTTTAGTTTTCAATAACAATAAGAAGTTGGATTTGTGGCATTTAAGAAAGAATTAAAAACAATTGTTCATTTGGCGTGGCCTTTGCTGGTTGCGCAAATCACCCAAACTTTGATGGGTGTGTCGGATACTATTATGGCTGGTCGCTATTCAGCTACCGATATGGCGGCTGTGGCCATAGGTTTTGGTTTTACCTTACCCATTATTGTGTTTGTGCAGGGCATAACCCTTGCCCTACCAGCTATTATTTCGCGCTTCAATGGTTCAAAACAGATTGATAAAGTCGCAAACTATACTCATCAAATGGTGTGGCTTGCCTTGGCATTTTCCCTCCTAGCGGTATTGTTTGGCTTTGTATTTGAACCTTTAATGCAATATATCCAGATGGAAGAGGATTTACGTCGTATTACCACAGATTACATTCACTATATTCTGTATTCGATGCCTGCTTTTGCCTTGTATCAAGTGCTCAGAAACTACTGCGAAGGCTTATCTATTACTAAACCTAGCATGCTGATTATGGGTGTTGGTTTATTGGTGAATATTCCTGTTAACTATGTGCTTATTTACGGTAAATTTGGCTTGCCAGAAATGGGCGGCGCAGGTTGTGGAGTGGCAACTGCATTAGTGTTTGTAGCTATGTTTATTGCTACTTGGTTATATACACTCAAATCCAAAAAACTAGCGAAGTATGACTTGTATGCAAAACTGTACCGTCCCCATTATCAAGATATGTTGGAATGTTTGAAGTTAGGTTTGCCTATCGCCATGACCATTCTATTTGAAGTCACATTGTTTGCTGCTGTGGCCATTTTATTAGCGCCATTTGGATCAATAGTGGTGGCATCCCACCAGGTGGCACTAAACTTTTCTGCACTGATGTTTATGATCCCCTTGAGTATTGGTATGGCAACCAGTATTCGAATTGGACATTTACTTGGCGAGCAAAATCCCGAGCAAGCAAAAATCGCCACAAAATGTGCTTTCTTTTTGGGTATTAGCATTGCTGCTTTTACCGCCACTTTAACGATAGTTGGTAGTGAATTTATTGCTAAGTTATACAGTATTGATCCACCTGTGATTGAGTTAGCATCTAGTCTTTTATTATTTGCCGCTATGTTTCAATTTTCAGACGCTGTACAAGTAATATCAGGAACTTCACTGCGTGGTTACAAAGACACCACAGCAATGTTCTATTTAAGTTTTGTATCCTATTGGGTAGTCGGCATGACAATTGGATGTATATTGGGGTTAACCGACTGGATAGTCCCGCAAATGGCAGCAGCTGGTTTTTGGATTGGTTTTATCTGTGGACTAAGCACAGCGGCAGTAACCTTGGGGCTACGACTCAAATATATTCAAAACAAAATTGTTCAACTCGATACTGTTACAGCTTAAAAGGAAGCCTGCATGCAATTATTGGATATCGCTTTTCGAACTAAATCTAGAGCGCCAATGGAAACCAAAGTTGAGACTATGGTTTCCAAAGTTGCAGGCGTAGAAGATGATTTTAGAGGTAAACCTGGCAAACGTCAGGTAACAGTACTCAGCCTGGAACAATGGCAACTTGCCTGTGATGAATTAGGAACAAGCCTTCCTTGGACAGTTAGGCGCGCTAATTTGTTGCTCGAAGGTGTTAGTTTTGATGCAACTATGCTTGGTAAACAAATCAAAATAGGTCAGCTAATTTTATTAATTACCCGAGAGACAGACCCCTGCCCCAGAATGGATGCCCAACATCAAGGGCTTACCGAAGCTCTTACACCTGATTGGCGAGGTGGTGTATGTTGTAGGGTGATTGCAGATGGACGAGTTAAAATTGGCGATAAAATTGAGATCTTCAACTAAACCACAGTGAGCGCAGTGAATTAATTTAGTCAATATGAATGAATTTGCTCAATACACCCTGTCGCCCATGACAGGTTATATAATTTGCTGAAGGTGTCCAGCCACAGAATTGTCTTACAACTAGAATTTTCAGAGTGCAACTTACAATCAAACTCCAGCTTGTTAACCTGAATTCTGGATAACTATTGCCGAGCCATAGGCCCTTCTAATCAACTAAGCCCGTTTAAAAAAGTGAGAATAAAGGAATAAATAAATTAACGTTATTAAATAATAACGTTTATTATTAGCGCTGTTATTCACAAACCAAATTGAAATTATTATGAAAATCTCTTATTTACTTATTGTTGTATCCGCCCTTGCCTTCTCACCACAAAGTCACGCCGAAGGTTGGCTTGATTCGATTAAAAGCATGTTTGGTATGGAAGCAGAAACAGCAACTGCTGCAATGCCTAACGTAGCAGATATGATCAGCTCTGTTAGCGAATCAGTAGGGATCGATGAATCTCAAGCTACAGGTAGCTTAGCGTCAATCTTTAATTATGCCAAAGGAAACATCTCTGCCGAACAATTCAGTGGTTTAAGTGATTCACTGCCAGGTCTTGATTCATTAATGGGTGCGGTGCCAGATATCAGTGAAATGGCGTCTGGAAATGATTTAGGCGGGTTAATGGACAAAGCTGCTAGCTACAATGATTCATTAAAAGCAATGAACGAGTTGAAAAAACAGTTCGAAGCTTTGGGTTTAAGTTCTGAGATGATCACCAAAGTAATCAGTAGTGCTAAAGCTTATCTAGATACAGATGAAGGTCAAAAAATCAAACAACAATTGATGCAGGGATTAAGTCAGTTAACTTTGTAGAACTTGTTTGGGCTTACTCATCACAGTAAGCCCGTTTTCGTCTAATCACCCCATGATTTGACGCAAGTTCACTAGAATAATCCTGTCAATATTAAAAAGCCCATAAAAAATTTGTTCAAATTTAATAGTAGAACCAAGTAACTTAGAATTTTTTATCATTTAAAAGGAAAGACCATGGATTCAGTTGAAACACAATTACAAACCTTCTATGACAAAGCTATTACCTTAGGCACGGAATACGGTACCCAATTTATACTCGCTATAGTTGTACTGGTAGTTGGTTTGTGGGTTATTGGTAAATTAAGTAATGGCGTTAGGCGTAGTGCAGTTAAAGGTTTACCAGACGAAACCTTAGCAAAATTTTTAACCAACATTTTTGAAGTAATACTAAAAGTGTTATTGGTGATCAGCGTAGCATCGATGATCGGTATTCAAACCACCTCATTTATAGCTATTTTAGGTGCAGCAGGTTTAGCTGTCGGACTAGCACTGCAAGGCAGTTTGTCTAACTTTGCTGGCGGTGTCATGGTGTTAATATTTCGCCCATTCAAAGTAGGAGATTACGTTGGAGCACAAGGTTTAGAGGGTGAAGTAACGGATATAGGTATTTTTGTTACTACCTTTATTACCTTCGACAAACGCATCATCATTGTACCTAATGGTCCTTTGGCTAACGGTAACATCATCAACTACACCGCAAGTGATGTAAGAGCGGTAGAGATATCTATTGGTATTTCTTACTCAGATGATATTGCAAAAGGTAAAGCGGCAATGGAAGCTGTACTAAAAGCGGATCCAAGAGTATTACAAGACGAAGGTAACGTAGTCGCTGTAGTTGATTTAGGCACCAGCTCAGTTGACTTTTTAGTCAGGGCTTTCGCTAAAACTGATGACTATTGGGCGTTATATTTTGATATACGTCCTGCACTTAAAGCTGCAGTTGAAGAAGCGGGCTTAACTATCCCATTCCCACAACGGGATATACATATGATCCAACAAAGTGCTCAAGACTAAGGCCACTCCTTAACACTAAGCATTTAAACAATAGGCGCACTCACTTTAAACAGTGAACTGCGCCTATTTTATTTCTAGCTCCACATCTTCAGACCAATTAAATTTAAGCTGTATAACCTTGCTCTTTTTGTCCCAAAACCCTGCTTCACTGGCATCTGCAAACTTTTGTTTATCTTCAACAATATCAACGGGCTTTTGATTAATTAAGATCACTTTGGCTGACGTTTTCCAGTTGTGAACCAACAAGGTTAACGATCGAGTAGCTGGCATTGATTGATATTGACCTTGGCGTTTTAGACTAATACTGAGTTGCCCATTTTTATGTAGCCCATTAAAAATCAGTGTTTCAAAGGTTTTATTTTTTATGGCGTTAGGATCAATTCCATCATCATCATACATAATGCCAGATGAGGACTTAATAGACGGGTCGGCGTAATAATGTAAGCTCAAGGCTTGAGTGGTGTAGTCGTCTGTCGATTGCACAGGCTCTACCATAGGGATAAACGAACCTCCACGCACCATCACAGGCAATCTATCGAGCTGTGTAGCTAATTGGATAGTCTGATTGCCTTGATACTTTTTATCTGTCCAATAGTCGAACCAGACACCTTGAGGTAAATCCATAGATATTGCACTTAGATTAGGTTCGGTGATAGGTTTGACTAAAAAAGCGTCCCCCCAAAAATAGCTATCTTTTATATCTATTAAGTTTTGATTTGATGAGTCTTCAAAAAACACCGGGCGCATTAGAGGCATGCCCGTTAGGCTATTTTCGTAAGCTAAAGAATAATTGTATGGCAGCATGGCATAACGCAACTTTACGTATTCCCGTAAAATATCTTTGGTCTGCTTATCATGAAAGATAGGCTCTGGGGCTATATTATCTTGGGCATGAGGCCTAAATACCGGTTGAAAAACCCCGTATTGTAACCAGCGAATATACAGTTCTTGATCAAACTCTTCACCACCGGCAAAACCGCCTAAATCAGAATGGGTATAACCTAATCCCAACAAGCCCATTTGTAATGACAGCTCAACTTGTGGTTTAAGGCCATCCCAAGAACGACTAACATCACCGGTCCATGGGATCATGCCAAATCGCTGTGAGCCAACAAAACCAGAACGCATCATAATAAATGGACGCTGCGAAGGGGCAATTGCCAACTGATTCTCATAAAGCTGTTTTGCCCACATATGCCCATATGCATTATGAATTTCATCGCCTGTCACTTGTAAGCCATTGAAGTTATGAATACTGTCAGCAGGATGCACTTCTGGCTCTCCTAAGTCTCCCCACCAACCAGCGACACCTTGTTTGAATAAATCCGTGTAAATGCCGTTAAACCAGTCAATGGCGTTGTTATCAAATACATCAATTAGCCCAGTATTGCCGAAATAGAAATCAAATCGTCTGGGGGCACCAGCATGATTTTTGGCTAACACCTGATTATCGACCGCTTCTTGCCACTTATCTGAAGTGGATAAAATAAAGGGTTCAGTGATCAAAATAGTCTTAACCCCTTTGGCTTTAAAGTCAGCCATCATCTTCTGAGGCGTAGGGAAAGTTTGCTTGTCCCAGTCTAAGTTACCCATAAAACCTTTAATGTCATTACCAAACCAATACAAATCCAACACCACCGCATCTAGAGGGAAGTCTTGATCGATAAATCCTTGCACGGTATCCCGTGTTTGTTGCTCAGTTTTATAGCCAAAACGAGAGGCAAAGTTACCCAAAGCCCAACGTGGCGGCAGAGGTTGTTTACCGGTTATTTCTACAAAGTTTTGGATTATATTTGGATAGTCTGTACCTGCAACTACCACATAGGCAGTACGCCCACCCACGGCTTCAAATTGCATAATATCCGACTCGGTATGGCCTAAGTCCATATAACCACTAGCTGAATTATCAAAAATCAGCGCGTAGTGGCGATTAGACATCACCGCAGACAAGCCAAAGTACATTTGATTAGATTGTGTGGTGTAACCATAATCTGCCTTGTTATATAGGGGAAAACGGTGCCCGCGTCTGTCCATTCCTAACACCCGTTGTCCGCCACCCATTAACTTTTCATTTTGTTGCAGCTTAAATCGGAAACCCCGTTGTGTATCTTCTAAAAATAAACCGACTTCCTCTTCGACAAGTAGTTTTCCACCTTGGTAATAGTGTATTTTCAAAGGTGATTTATCGATTATGGCGGTTAATTTCCCTGTGCTTAGCTGTAATGCGTTGAGGGTGTTTTTTAAGTCCAATTCAACAGTCTCTTGACTATCCTCAAGGGCAAAAGAAGGTAATTGTTTGGTATTATTAGGTTGATAAAATACCTCTAAGGAGTTGGCTGAATAAGCGGTAACAGATACTTTTCCTGCATCAGTTAAAACAACCAGACTATTACCTTCAAGCCTATGACTTTGGTATTCTGCGGCCTGTGATAATGAACTAAAAAGTACAAAAACAAACAGAGTCATTGATTTAAAAAGTGTGGGTGCTTTATGTGAAAAAGTGCTAAAAATCGTGTCTTTAATAAAAAACATATTGATTATCTTCTAGGTAAATGTGGATAAATACGGGATGTAATTAGAAAGCAGGCTCTTGTTGAAATAACCATTGAACGGCTTCAGAAAACTCAGCTCGCCATAACTTCTCATTGTGTTCACCATTAGGTACACGTTTAAACAACGTATTTTTCCGAGGATGACCTTGTTGTCTGAGTTGTCGTTGCATTTTAGCAGTATCGGCTATCATGCCATCGCCTTCTTTATCGCCATACATCACATACAAGCGAGCATCTAACTGGGCTTTTTTAAGTTTGCTAAAAGAAAACACATCTTGCGAATACCAGTAAGAAGGCGAAAAGATACCAGCTTTACTGAATACCTCTGGATAAGCATGAATGGCATAGTGGGAAATCAATCCGCCCATAGAGCTTCCCATAATTGCCGTGTGTAACCGGTCAGATTGGGTGCGGAAATTGGTGTCGATATAAGGTTTAACAACCTCTACAACAAAATCCATATATTGTTTACCTTGGGCTTCGCCAAAACGTTTATTTTCCCATGGAGACAATTCATTCATGCGAAAATCAGCATCGTTATCAATGCCTACAACTATCACCTCAAGGCCCTGCTTTTCAGCGAGTTGGTTGAGTGACTCGTCAACTCCCCACTCTCCTGCAAACGCAGTCATGTCATCAAATAAGTTTTGTCCATCGTGCATATAAATGACCGGGTAAGATTTTTCAGAGTTGTGATAACTAGGTGGTAAATACAAGCGAATACTGCGCTGGCGTTCTAGTTCGGACATCACAAATTGATAGGGTAATACTTGTACATTGTCAGTTGCAGTAGAGGTTTTTGTTGGCTCACTACAGGCGGACAATAACAATGTGAATGTAAACAAAATCCCTCGAATAGCTGACTGATGGCTCATAGCTGGATCACCACAGATTGCATCGGCGCTAAACTCAACTCCATCACGCCTAATTTATCCTCAACAATCAGGGTTTGTTTTGTGCCTGTTAATAAATCCACACCTACATAGGCATCAGTATTCAGTTTTAATGTGTCGAGTTGTTCTGCATTCAAAACCACAGCTAAATTGATGCTGCGCTGCTGCTCAAAATGACTGATCACTAACACTCGTTGATTATCTGTATAACGAACAAAGGCCACTAACTTATCAGCACTATTAATACCAGTTTGACTGTTTAATACTTCGCCTGTTTGGGCATCTGCAACTTGGTCGGGTTTGAAACTTATTGGCATATAACTTCCTAACATGGCTGGGTGAAAAGCAGAGATCTTCATCACATCAACATAATAACTGCGTAACAATTGTTCAGACTCACTCAATTGGCCGCCATCGAACTTGCCGTTATTCATCCAACGTTGGTGAGCGGGAACACCACCATAATCAAAAATGCTGGTGCGAGACGGATCACCAAAACCTAAGTCTTCACTGCCGTCTTCACCCACTTCTTGGCCAAAATACAGCAAAGTGGGTGAACGGCTTATCAATGCAGACACCACCAAAGCAGGTTTACCCATTTGTGCACCACCGACTCTGCCAGCAAAGTCATCACTGGCAATACGTTGTTCATCGTGATTTTCTAGAAAGTGCAACATATGTTGTTCAATATCTTGAAGCCCTGATTGGATATGATGTAACACTTTAGCTTTTTCTTTTCCTTGCATAATGGCTTTTAGGCTATCGTAAAATTCAACTTTATCGTACAAATAGTCCATTTTCCCAAACTGAATATACTGGCGATATAATTCAGGGTTGTACACTTCAGCTAATAAAAAGGCATCAGGCTTTTTAATTTTTATAGATGAATTTAAGTAACTCCAAAATTCCACTGGCACCATTTCGGCCATATCATAACGAAACCCATCTACTCCTTTGTCTAACCAATAGCCTGTAATATCACGAAACTTAAGCCAAGAATCAGGCACCTTTTTATCTGACCAAAATGCCACATGTTGTTTAATACCCAGTTGCATGTATTGCTCAGGTAGCCGCGGGAAGTCGTAACTACCATCAGGTTTAACACCATAATTAACCTTGACTGTTTCATACCAATCATGGAAGTGCGGCTGTGCTTTACGAGAGCCGTTTCCTGTCCATTTAGCGGGTGATTCAGCAAATTTCCCATCAGACATAGGATTGGCATCGCCCCCTAAAGGTTGATATCCATCAAGAGGTAAAGGTACTTGGAAATCCTCTCCTACCACGTAATAAAAATTATTATTTTGGGCGTACTCAACACTTGTATCGTCTTGTTCACCAAAGTCCCTCATACCTTCAGGCTTAGCTAAGGATTGATAATTACGCGCCACATGATTAGGCACTATATCAATGATGACCTGCATACCATTTTTATGGGTTCTTGCAATTAACGCCTCAAACTCTTGTAAACGTTTGGCTGGATCATCTGCCAGATCAGGATTGACTGAATAATAATCTTTAACCGCATAAGGCGAACCTGCACGGCCTTTAACCACATCAGGATCATCAGGAGTAATACCATAAGCTGAATAATCGGTGATCAGATCGTGGTGTGGCACACCTGTATACCAAATATGTGTGGTGCCAAGTTCTTTAATGCCTTGTAGAGCAGTATCAGTAAAGTCACTAAACTTACCTACACCATTATCTTCAATAGTGCCCCAAGGTTTATTAGTGGTGTTGGTATTCCCAAAAAGTCGAGTAAACACTTGGTAGACAACTGGTTTACCAAGTGGCTTTTTAGGTAATAGATTTTTAATGGGCATACTATCTGTTTGCTTTTGTGTCGATAATTCTTCTTTAGGTGCAGGTGAACACCCAGTAATTGCGGTCAAGAGTACAATAAACAAAATAGTGTTTTTACGCTTAGCTAATTTTGTTTCAAACATTGCTGCAAACATATAATAGGTTCCTTCGATAAAGCTTGCTAAATCATACCTCTAGCGGCTGTTATCTAATAGTATCTTACATACGTATTCACAACTTATTCACAAACCAAAAAGTAATCAGTTTCCAAAATCAGATCGTTTGGTAATCCTTAAACTGTTATCATTAGGCTCTAATTTCAGGTATTACCAAGAAGTGACAAACTAAATGAAAATATTAATCAGAAACCTTGACAGAGAAACCACAGAGCAAGAACTACAAACGGCCTTTGAGGTACATGGAAAAGTGCAATCTTGCGATATAGTTAAAGAAAAATCTAACGGTTTATCAAAGGGTTTTGGTTTTGTTGAAATGCCTAAACCAGGTGATGCAAAAGTCGCTGTAAAGAACTTAAACGACAGTATGTTAGGTGCTAATAAAATCAGAGTTAAATACGCTGAAAGTAAAGCTGACACTCAAACCAATTAGCACAATAATCGAATTCAAGCCCCCTTATAAAATATTTTTCGTGATTAATTTCGTTTAAATTTATTGCCTACTTCTGGCATTATTTATATGAAATAAAAAGTAAACTATGGGCACCACCAAACAGTAATATTGGACTAGGTAAAAGGGGGAGATCTCTATTAACAAGGCCGTATATATCGAAAGCCATATTGCTAACTCAAATTATAATTAAGCTTGCTCGTCAGTAATTTAATCAAATATATTATGGTTTTTAAGGAACGCTATAGTGTCATTTGCCGATATTGGCTTACTAAAATAATAACCTTGTACATATTTGCAATTAAGCCTTTGCAAAATCTCTAACTGTTCTTCATTTTCAACACCCTCGGCAATCACCTCAAGTTTTAAACTGTGGGCAATGGCAATAATGGCTTGGGTAATCGCTATTCCTTTTTTGTCAGTCGTAAGCTGATTGATAAAACTTTTGTCAATTTTAAGAACATCAAGTGGAAAGCGACTGAGGTAACTCAAAGAGGAATAGCCAGTACCAAAATCATCAATTGATAATTTTACTCCCAGCTTTTTTAGTTGATTTAGCACGCCGATAATTTTGTCAGGATCATCAACTATTAAACTTTCAGTTAACTCAAGTTCAATGTGCTTTGCATCGAGATTATATTCTTGCAATACATTTGTTACGTCGAACGCCACATCTGACAATAAAAATTGTTTTGCCGAAACGTTGACCGCTACTCTTAATTCATCAAAGCCTTGGTTGTGCCAAACCTTCAATTGTTTACATGCGTTAATCAATACTTGTTGCCCAAGTTGCACAATCAATCCTGCGTCTTCAGCAATGGGAATAAACTCATCTGGGGTGATGGTTCCCAATTCAGGATGAAACCATCTAGATAACGCTTCAAAACAAACAATTTCACCGGAGCCGATATTTATTTGAGGCTGAAAATAGAGACTAAGAGTGCCATTTTGTAAAGCCGCTCTAAGCTCATTTTCCAATAAATTTCTGCGATTAACATGATCACTCATACTGGCATTAAAGAAATGATACTGGTTAGTACCGTGTATTTTCGAATAATACATAGCAGTATCGGCAAAATGTATTAAATCATCGGAGTTTGTTGTGTCGGTTGGAAAGACACTAATTCCTATGCTTATACCGACTCCAGTATCTTTATCGTCAACCAATATCCCACTATTAAACTTTAACACTAAGTTTTCAGCAATTCTGTCGATATGCTTTTTCTCAGTAATCCCTTCTAAGATAATCGCAAATTCATCCCCCCCTAACCTAGCTGCATAATCATTTCTTCTGGCTACTTTAGAAAGAATACGCGCCACTTTTATGAGGAGTTCATCCCCTGTTTCATGTCCTAAGGTGTCATTGACCTGCTTAAACCTGTCTAGGTCAATAAATAACAAAACGATACTTTCATTTGTTCGAGTCGCTTTATTCAATGTTTTTTCTAAGGTTTTTCTGAAATAACCTCGGTTTGGTAAACCTGTCAGAATGTCATGGTTAGCCAGTTCCCATAAGTCTTCTTCTGATTTTTTCTTCTGAGTAATGTCAGAAAAAGCACATACATAATGGCTAGGGAATTTTTCCGAGTCCAAAATCACATTAATACTAATATCTTGCACGTAATGTGAATTATCAGATTTAATACCAATTAATTCTTTTTGCCACTTTCCGTACGCATCTATATTGTGAGTGAAATCACTGATGTTAAATGTTGATTTATCGGAATTAATAATAAAATCAGGTACTCGTCCCACTATATCGCTAAGCGTAAAACCTGTAATCTGGCTAAAGGAGCCGTTCGCGGCTAATACAATTAGTCTTTTATCTAAAATAAGGATCGCACTACTACTACTATCAAAGGCTTTGGCATAAAGTCGAATTTGTTCTTCTGATTCTATATTTTCAGTAATATTCCTAAAGGTACCCAATACCGTTTGATTGTTAATATCACTATCATTACTGTCAACTAATTTGCCCCTAAGTTGCAGCCAAGTATAACTTTTTTGTTTAGCTACCCTAAATTCGACCTCAAATAATTCGTTAGGATGGTTTGCAAAATCTGAAAAATATTTCTCAACCCTTGCTCTATCATCGCCATGAATAGAACGGCTGAAAACTGTAAAATCAGTGGTAATTTCACTATTACTTAAACCTAAAATACGGCAACTCATATTATCCAGAAAGATAGATCCATTGAGCAGTCTATATTCCCATAAGCCTTCACCACTGCCCCACAAAGCCATACCAAGTCGTTCTTCACTGTTTCTTAGCAATAACTCCCTATTTTGGATTTGATCCAACATATGATTAAGACCTTGGGCAAACACACCAATTTCATCTCTACTGTCAGTTTTATAGTGCATCAGTCCATTTTCATTTTGCAGCGCACGTTCATTAATAAAGTGAATGATCTTTTTCAGTGGTTTGGCGATTAAGAGTTTAATCGTCACTAGCTGTGACACCCCCACCACTAACAATAATGATATGGCTAGCAAAATAATGTTGTACTGCATTTCATCAACCAATAAAAACGCATCAGTTTTTTTAATTCTGGCAGTTAAAGTAAGCCCTGTTTTTTCATCGTTAAATTGCTTGCTTAGCCACAAATCACTGTCTGGTTCGTGTTGCGCAATGTCCCCAGCTAAAAGTTTTCCTTGGTAGAACACAGATAAATTTATATTGGATGACTTAAGACTGGCCATTAATTCTGCTAAGGGGTGATTAATTTGATTTGAAATACGTATACAAACCTTAGATGCATTCCCATCAATGAACTCGTTACCTGCCAAAAATTGGTAATCTAAGTTAAGCAGAACAACATTATTAAGCTCGCTCTGAGCTTTTATGGGAAGGACTTCAAAATATACGAGATGTTCTTTATTAATAGCGTTTTCTATAAAATCAAGGGAAGGCGCTATCATAGACTCAACCACTGTACCGTCCAGCAGGCGGATTACAGAACTTTTTGAGGTGATAATTTCAACTTCGTGATAACGAGGTTTAGAGGCGGTCAGGGAACTTAAAAATTGTTCTAACTGAACCAATTCATCGTTTAAACCTTGCAGGTCTTCTATTTGTTCATAATCGAGGTAATTAGTCAGAGCGTTGTGGGAACGAATAATGCGCGCGTCTTCGATTGTTTGCTGATAAATATTATCAAAAACCATTTTACTGCGAAGTAGTGAGTTATCCAAATCCCGCATAATAAGCGGGTGAACCAATTTCTGAAAACTGGAAATATTCACATAGGATTGTATAACGAACATAACCGTCATAGCAGTGCCTACAAGCACAATCACTTTTAATGCTATGGATTGACTTATGACCCTAAACATTGTGATTAACCAGTAAAATTAAACGGAATATCCAGTTCAATCTATGATCATCACAATTTTAAGACCATTAAGATTGTTTATTTCAGACTCAGATACATAACCTATAGCCGATTCTTTTAAGCTAACAAACTTAGCCACTAGACGCTGCGGTTTCATTTTAACTTCATTTTTGATGGTATTATTAACAAATCGGTTAGACCAATCCCTTTGGGTCGATATAGCAGATTTATTCAGAATGTTTTGCGCGAATTTTTCTCTAGCGTTTGACTTAACGGGTAATTCAAATACTAATATCCCTTCACCATTTTTCCAAAAACTAACTTTGTCTGAATAGATTTGTTTAACAACTTCAGCATCAATTTCCTGAACATTGTTTTCATTCACAACTACATAAATTCGTTCACAAAATACATCAGTACTGATAGGTATTAGGACAAAAAGTAAGAGGTTACGTAAATAATTCATCGTCACTTACCTCCCTAAGTACGTTGAAATAGAAAAGATATAAAAACCAAAATCATCGATCAGTGGATCGTCATATTGATTAATATGGTATTCACCTTTTAACGTAATACTTTCGTTTACATGGTAATTTATAAACAGTGAATGCCGTTTGATTTTATCAAGGTCTAGACTGGTTTGATCATACACATCATAGCGATAACCTAGTGCCCATTGATCAAGGTCATAAAGGATCTGCCCATAAAAACCTTCTCGCTCATAATCCGATGCTGAGTCAGCAAACTCTAAGTCAGCTTTTGCATATTCAATTTGCCCAGTAACATTCTCATAACGAGCTTTAATATGAAACCCTATAGCAGTCTTATCAGCGTTACCATTAGCCGTATCTTCATTGTCATTGTATATGGTAAAGCCAGTAGTTAAGTCATCCAAAACCGGAAAATAAAAGTTGCCACGGAAGCCTGTCGCCTTATTGCTATTCAAATCATTTTTACCGGAAACTGACGACTCACCATTACCCAAAAACATATTGTAATCAAAGCTAATATCGTTACTTAAATAAGTTGAACCAAAACCAGACACACCATCAACAAGCTGGGGAAATATTTTACGGATATGCATAGGTCTTTCTTGCGTAGCCACGAAAGGTGGGTAGTGATCTTCAGACCAAATTCCTGCGGGGGTAAAGAAGCGCCCAACGCGCAAATTAATATATTGGTTGTAGTTCCAATCAAAGTTCATGGCTTCTACGAAAATAGTACCTGAAGACTCATCCATATCACCTGAACCATCATTCACACCACTAAATTTAGGACCATCTTCATATTCTATTTCCGAAAAAAACTTAAGATCATTATCAAACTGCCGAGTAAAAAACAGCGACAGATGATGCATTCTAAACTCTTCATTTACACCGTCTTCACTCGATCCTTTATATTCAACGTCAGCATAACCAGCCAATTTCATGCTGCTATCTAGGACTTGTGAGGTTTCATCAATTAAGTATTGTTGTTCTTCAACCTGCAGGGACAAATTTTGTACTTGCGTGGACAAGGGATCAGTGGAATAGGTAGATTCATTTTCTGAGGGACTATTTGACTCTGTTACTTCTGGCTCTACTTTACGTTGCTGTAACAACTGTTGGACTAAAATTTCTAGCTCTTTAACACGCTTCTCTAGTTGCTCTACTGTGCTAGCAGACACATTATTAGCATAAATACTCATTATTAGAAAAAGGCATATTCGAACTCGCATTTTCACTCTCATATTCCAATCTGCATAAAATCTAGGTCTTGAGTCAATTAGATAGTCGACACTCTATAGGCTAACTTATTGAATTGAAATTTCTTTAAGCGAAACTAGACTAAAGTATAAGTAACCTGAACTCGGGATAAATATTATAAAGGCCTTAGTAGAAGTGCCGTAATAGTTGCTGACTTACTAAAGTTTGATCCCTATCAACAAACAAGCCTCCTCCTTATCCACTTAAACTGACTTTTCATTTATGTTAATTCTAAGTCCTAAGTCTAATAACAAAATTAAGGCATCAACATGAAAACGTTAATTTGGTTTACCGCAATTATTTTGATTTCAGTTATGGCTGCTTGCAGCTATGGCCCAGATTCTACTAAAGGTTTCAGTTTGCCAGCAGGGAATGAGGCAACCGGCGAAAAGGTGTTTATGAAATACCAATGTCAGGCTTGCCATTCATTAAAGGGTTATGCAGATGATTCATTAATCAAAGAGTTTGATACACCTATTCCATTAGGTGGCACATCATCTATGGTTAAAACTTATGCTCAGTTAGTCACTTCTGTTATCAACCCTTCCCATAAGTTAGCGCCTCGAAGTCGCTATATTGACGAAAAAATTACTAACGAAGATGGTAGTTCAAAAATGCGGGTATTTAATGATGTAATGACAGTACAAGAATTAATTGATTTAGTCGCCTTTTTGCAACCAAAATACAAGGTTGAACCTATTACTTATACACATTATGGCCAATATAGAATGTTGTAATCTGGGTATTTGATCTGTATCAAGCGGCTTAGAGCATAGCTCGTTAGCATTCAAGGAGTCGAATAACTGGAAAGGTAAAAAATGAATATACCTAAACGAATATTAGTGGTGATAAGCGGCAGACATACTGAACACCCGGCATTAGAACGAGCGTTAAAGTTTGCTGAGTTTAATGATGTACATATCCACCTTTTTAACTCCATTTACGAACCAGTAATGGAATTAACCGATGTGTTATCCAGTGAACATCGCAAAGAGATGAAAAACCAATATATGGCAGACAGGTATTTATATATGGATACCCTAGCCGATATTTTGGATAAAAAAGGCATCAGTTGCAGTGTTAATGTGGCTTGGCATAGAGAATTACATGAAGCCATAGAAGAAATTGTTGATGAACTTGAGCCCGACTTGGTTATCAAGCGGATCACAGCCGATAGATCTAATATCAACCCTTTTGCGATGCCAATTGACAGACATTTACTGCGATATTGCAAAGCACCTATTTTACTGGTTAGAGATCCACATTGGCAGAACAAACCAATATTAGCGGCTATTGATCCCACTGCCACCGATAAAAAACACATAGCACTCAATCACAGCATACTCGAATATTCGAAAATGCTTGCCCATGTCACTAAAACGCAATTACACAGTGTGAATACTTTTGAGACTCCCAGCATGTCACCAAGCATGGATGTGGGTTGGGCTAATATCGACTTTGAGAGCATTAAGGTTGATTTCAGCAATGCCCATAAAAACAAAATGGAATCTTTGCTCAAAGAACATGATTTATTTATTAATCCTTATCATGTAATTGAAGGCCCTGCGGAAATGGCCATACCTAAAATAGCAAAAAAAATTGATGCACAGCTATTAATTTTGGGAACGGTTGGCAGAACCGGTATGTCAGGCGCTTTTATTGGTAAT
Organism: Paraglaciecola arctica BSs20135; assembly: GCF_000314995.1. Lineage (GTDB taxonomy): Bacteria > Pseudomonadota > Gammaproteobacteria > Enterobacterales > Alteromonadaceae > Paraglaciecola > Paraglaciecola arctica. The sequence goes on from NZ_BAEO01000067.1 coordinate 32,402, forward strand.
ACTGCAGAACATATTTTAGCGAACATGAACTGTGACATATTAACCCTAAAACCAACTTTATAATTAGCAGTTAGGAAATACACCATGCAAACCATTAAAAAAATACTGGTAGATATCGATCCTGATAAACAAGAACAACTAGCACTAAGCAAGGCATTACAATTTGCTAAAAATAAACCAATTACCATCAAATTATTAAGCTGTCTGTATTATCCTTCTGTGGTGGCTAGTAATTTACTGAGCGTTAAACAACTAAAAAAAGCTCAGGCAGAGATCATTAAAATCAATCAAAAAAAGTTAGATAAATTGATAAGCCAACACTCTCAAAGTAACGTGACCTTCGAGACGGAAGTGGTTTGGTATTCACCTATTTATCTGGCCATATTAAAAGTGGTAGACAACTTTAAACCCGATTTAGTGATAAAGGCCACTCATCAACATACAGTAATAGCCAGGCGACTATTTACTCCAACAGATTGGTATTTACTCAAAGCCTGCCCAGTACCAATATTATTAGTTAAAAACCATAAATGGACTAAAAACACCTCGGTTGTAGCGGCCATCGATCCTGAACATAATTTAAGCGAAAAAAGTGAGTTAGACAAAAGTATTCTTAAAACAGGTTTTGCCATATCTTCAGGCCTAGAAATGCCACTGCATGCATTACACTGCTTTGATCCTAGTTATTGGGATATATTACTTGAGGCAGTCGATAAAAGTGGCATGTGGGCAGATGTTTTTTCTTATGACCAACAACAAAATGAACCCATGGTGCTTGAAAAATTACGTAATCAACATAATGTTAAATTTGCTGAAGAATGCTCTGAATATGTACCAAACAGCGCAAACCAACATATTATTTCTGGTGATATAGACGATGTATTGCCGAAAACCTTAGATCAGCTTAAAGCAGGCATTCTAGTATTAGGTACCACCTATCGCACCGGCTTGTTGGGTAGCACTGCACAAAGGCTCATCGAAACGGTTGGCTGTGACTTGTTAGCAGTTAAACCCAAAGGCTTTGAAGCTCCATTTCATTAAAAATTATTAAGATATTTATACCCAAACCTCCTTAAGCGCCGCTTTTGGAGGTTTGCAAAATATATAAAGGAATAAAGTGAAAAAACATGCAATAACGCAAAAACTAATAATTAGATTTACTTAGCGCTCTTGCACAAGCCTAAAGCCCAGATCGTTATTACGAACCTTTGTTGAATTTCTGAAACGGTAAGCCGAACGCAGAGCATCGGGTCTGGAAAGCCAGGAACCACCACGCAATACTCGCTGAGAACAATCGCCCTTACTCCAAGTTTCACCATTATTTGGAGCATCGATGTAGCTGTCATTCCAGCAATCCTGAGTCCATTCCCAAACATTACCGTGCATATCATGCAAACCAAATGGATTGGCTAAAAATGATTTTACCCGGTCGGTATTTTGGCGTTTTTTACACTCACCTGAGAGATACCCATAACGGGCTTGTGAACAGTTAATAGTATAACCCCAACTGTATCTGGATGTTCTACCTGCACTTGCCGCATATTCCCATTCTGCCTCACTAGGCAAACGATAGACATTACCCGAGGTTCTATTTAACCAGGGAATAAATTCATCGGTAATGTCCTTATAGCTAACATTTATGACGGGACGATTATCTCTACCCCAGCCTTCATCATGTGGTTTATAACTACAGCCCCCTGCATCTAAACAAGCATCCCACTGAGTAAATGTGATTTCACTCTGGCTAATACTGAAGGCTTTAATATTGACAGTGTGAACGGGTTTTTCATTACTTTCACCACTGTCTGATCCCATCTGGAAACTACCGCCAGTGATTGCGACCATTTTTGGCAAGGGCACATTCAGCGCTTTTTGAGTTAACGCAATAGTTACATTATTATTACCACTGGCGACATCAATAGTCTCGATTTTATCCTGATATCCGGCTGCCATCAGCTTAATACGATACCGTCCTGGTATGAGTTTCATACCCGCCGAATAGCTTGGGTCAATGTCCAATAAAACGATTTGCGCATTTTCGGGCGTAGTTGTTATCCAAAGCTGCCCAGTTTCGAGGGGCTTCTGTATTTGCACGGTTTGAGGGACTATTTGAGGAACTAATTTAATTGTCACATTATTATCACCACTACCAATATCAACAAATTCTATTTTATCTTGATAACCGCTTGCATGTACCTTAATACCATAGCGCCCCAATTTGAGTGACATACCCGACGAATAACTTGACTCAATATCCAATATAATCACTTGCGCATTATCTGGGGAGGTAGCGACCCATAACTGTCCTGTCGTTTCAGGTACCTGTTGTGGTGAGGTGGCAATAGGCTGCTCTAAAGCTTTGGCTATTGGTATTGATTGTGGTGTTACCTCGACTTGTTCTTGTTGAAAATGGTTAAAGCCATAATACCCACCACCAAGCAGGACCAATGTAATAATAACTATAATGATTAATTTGAAACGCCCTGCCCCGGAAGTCGCTGATGTCGCTTCTTTAACCTGAGGTGCTGAAGAGTGACTAACATCTGGTATTTGCAGTACGGTATTATCACCTGAGGAAAACAAAACAGTGTTATCGGATGACTCAGAGTCAGCAACAACATTGCTATCCCAGCTAGAAAGCCATGACGCTAAATCCTGAGGGCGCTGACTGGCTGATAATTTTAACCCCCAGTCTATTGCGCGAAGAAACCCTGAAGCCTGTGTTCCTTGGCTAAGAGGTTGATAATCATCCTCAACCATACGTTGTACCGCATCACTGGGTTTATGTCCCTTTAAACAGTTATAAGCGACGGCTGCCAGAGCATAAATATCTGTCCATGGCCCAAATTTGGTGTTTTGACTGTATTGTTCGGGAGGCGCGAAACCTGGAGTGACCATAGAGGTAACAGTACGAGTTTGCCCACCAATGGATTGTCTGGCGGCTCCAAAATCAATAAGAACAGGCGTCTCATTTTTACGAAACATAATGTTGTCAGGTTTGATATCACGGTGAAAAATATGGTTTCCATGTACCATCTGCAAACCCTTAAGCAACTCTTCAAGCAAAGCCCGAGTGGCCTGCTCACTAAAAGGCTTAGTCATTATCCGCTGAGTTAAGCTGCCGCCATCGCAGTACTCCATTACTATATAAGCAGTACCGTTACCCTTAAAAAAACGATGGATCTTAACTATGTTAGGTGCATCAAATTGCGCAATAGTTTTAGCTTCATCGATAAACGCGTTTAAGCCCCAATCGAACCCTTCCTTTAGCGCAGGGCTTTTCGGAGCAATAGTAGTATCGCTTTGACGCATAGCAAAATCACTGGGCAGATACTCTTTTATCGCAACCCGCATATCGAGGTGTGTATCAATAGCCAAGTAGGTTATGCCAAAACCACCCTCACCGAGTTTTTTTTCAATCTGGTATTCATGTAACATGTACCCAGACTGAAGTGCGTGCAGTTCCATTAAACAATTTCCATTAAAACTATAACCCTAGTAGTTATCTAACATTATGCCCGTGTCATATAATTCAATAACCTAGATCAACATTACACAGGTATGTTGTTAAGCCATAATGACATATTTAAAACACATAAAAACAAGCGGCGTTTCGTTGAGGCTGTAATAATACCGACTCAATTCCTCCTCAACTATGATTGTATATTAAGCAGATCCCCTTAAGTAATGTAAAGAAATTTATCTCCTACATTGGGCCGCGTCATCGATGTATATATCAGCATCATTACCTAGGCTTTACCATTGCCAAGCCCCTAGAATTAATAACACAGCCACTAAAAACATAGATAACAGCATTGACACTGACGATGTAAAAAAAGAAAACTTGGATGTTTTTCCCGAAGGCATTCCATGACGATAAACCATTACTGTTGCGTTATCTTGTTGGGGTTTCTGATATGTTGTGACCGCGTCGAGTAATAGTGCAACAGTTTTTTTAGGCTTGTCATTGCCAGCAACCAGACGAATAATATCTTCATCAGATAAGGTTTCAAGACCATCACTTGCCAACAATAAACAATCCCCTTTGAGCAATTCAAAAGCTGACTCTCGCAAATCGACATGTTTGATTTCATCGCCACTCACTGAAGAAAGTAGAGCATGTCGCTTCGGATCATTGGCAGCATCTTGTGCTGTCATTTGCCCCTGTTCCACTAACTTTTTGAACACCCCTGCCAATGAATGATCGGCATTCAAACGTTGTATTTTATTTTCACGTACCAGCCAAAGAGGTGAATCCCCTACACTCACCCAATAAATTGTATCACCAGACAAATGCACTGCCACAAGTGTAGTACCCATACCTTTAAGTTCAGCTGACTGCGATACTTTCTGTTGTATGGCCGAATTTGCCATTGTTAACCCAGTCTCTAGACGTTTATAACTAGGCGAGTCTATATGTTGACTAAAGCCCTGTACAAATTCCTCAACAGCGAGAGAACTTGCTTGTTTCCCTGCCACATGCCCTCCCATACCATCACACAGTAAAAGTAATGTTTCATTACCAAACACTTTAATACTAAAAGAATCCTCCTGATAGTTTCGATCGCCTTGGATTTGGTCACCATAAAATGGCGGTTCATCGTTCATAAAAAGTCCTTACTAAGGGGCATAACCAATATTATTTTATCTATCATTAAAGTAACGGTCAGCCACGATTAATTTTCAACATCAGTTACACCAATTTACTAAAGCGACATAATAGTAAAGCTGGATGTTTGAATTCCCCTTCCAACCTAAGGATAAAGATCCTATTTATTGGAGTATTGAATTATCCCAGTCGTGGTTAACCCATAATAGAAATAAAGAGTTATTTTTATTAATTTATCTGCATTGCAACATTAGGTTATTTTAGCAATACTACATTTCAGTTTTATAGTGCACTTTAAAGGGATTGATTCAAAATGATTTTACGTTTATTGAGTGTTCTGCTAGTAAGTATCTGTTTTTCATTTGCTTGGGCAAAATCTGTAGAAGTCACAGGCTATGGATTCATTGAAAATAATAATATCGCAGATGCACGTAATGTTGCCATTGAAGATGCCAAACGAGTGGCGATCGAACAATTATTCGGAACTTATATCAGTGCCAGAACTGAAACCAACAATTTTAAAATTGCCTCTGAAAAAATATATTCCACTGCCAAAGGAAAATTAGATTCCTACGTTATTATTGAAGAAAGTAAATACGATGATAATACATTTAAAGTCAATATTGCCGCGACTATCGATCAAAAAGCGGTCCGCGCCCATGTGGACAATCAACTAAATAGATACAATTGGTTAAAAAAACCTCGCATTATATTCAGTTCTTCCCAAGTCAGTGGCCGTGATCGCTCTAATCTACAAAATGCCTTTGATACAGCGCTAAAAAAAGCTCTATTACAATCTGGCTTTACTTTACTTAGTAGCGACGTCGAGACACCTATTTATGCAAGTTTCATACTTACATCCAACCTTGAAAGCAGCGTCGTCAGCGATGAATATCAAGGTATAAAAATAAAAACAACCAACTATTAGCCAATGTCGAATTAGTTAGAAATCAAACCGCCATAGTTGTTTCAACGTCTGTGGAGTCAGCCCAAAAAGCCGGTGCATATAGTATCAATGCCATGAAAAAATTAGCCTCAGATTTGGCTCAACGTATTGCCAAACGCATTAGCATTGACACAAATGATGCATGGTCGGGTAGCCATCAACAACCTGTCATTGTAGGAATTTCAGGAAACAAATTACAAAGTGATAATATTATGGCCTATATGTCAAATTGGCTAGTCGGCATTGAAGATTCATCAGTCGAGTTACAAGATCAGCAACAAACAAAATTAGTGATTGAATATCAGGGCTGGCCAGAACAGCTATTCGAACAATTAACCATTATGTCAAAGCAAAACACAGTGCCGTTTTCAATTGAAAAAATTCACGGTGACAGCATAGTTTTATCGGCAAAATAAACCACATTATAAAAAGAGGATTTATCATGAGAAAAGCATTACTCGCATCGGCTGTGGTGATTGGCCTGTCAGGTTGTGGCTCGACGACATCAAATGGAACACAAGAATTTAACACTGCTAACCAACTCGCAGGATCACAACAATACGATGAAGCTATTTCATACCTTAATCAGGCAATAGCCAAAAATCCCAAGAATAAAACATTCTCCGCTAAATTAGCAGAAATAAGAGCGCAATATCTGCAAAGCTCAACGACAAAAATAAATGAGTTACTACAAGGTGATTCAAGCCAAAAAAATATCGTTCAGGCCCAGCAAATTGTAGATAGCCTAGAAAAAAACAAAATCGAATCAGATCAAGTTAATAAGTTAAAACAACAAGTTAGTGTTCGCAACAACGCTTTAAATTTACGTGTTGTCTCTATGTACAAAGATGCAAAATACCAAATGGAGCAGAATAACTGGGTTGAAGCTCATGGGCTTCTATCACAAATATCGCAACTGTCTAATAATTATGAAGACGTTAAAACCCGTTTAAATACAGTAGAAGCAGAAGCATATAAAAACTATATGAATCAGGCTAATCGGGCAATTTCTCAAGAAGACTTTAAGTCTGCAAAGTCCAATTTACAAAACTTACTGCAAATTTCTCCCGACAATTCAGCGGCAAATAATTTACTTCAACGTGTTCTTAAAAATGATAATGCCGCGTATTTTTTAAACAAAGCCCAAAGCGCCTATGAAAGACAAGAATGGGAGACCGTTATCTCACAGTGTCAGCGACTTACTGAATATCAAAATAACAATCAAAACTGCGCTGACATGCTTGTCGAAGCTAAAACTAAAGAATCTGAACAACTTTCATCAAAATTAATCGACTCTATTAGTGAAGGTCGTTTTATAGAGGCTGTAAATATTTACAAAAGGTTGCAATCTCATAACGTCACAAAAGACAATAGATTAGATCAGCTTCGTGACAGTTTGTCACAACAAGCATTTTTCAGTGCTGGCACCTATAAGCAACAGGGTAATTTCGCAGTTTCATGGCATTTGCTTAAAGCAATAGCATCAATAAATTCAAATTACCCAGAGCTGTTTAATGAGATAAAACAAGTTGAAGATTCAATTTACACTCGCTCTAAACGGAAAATTGCGATATTCGACTTTACTAGCCCTATTGATAGCAGTGATTCTGGGGTAATTATTACTCAGAACCTGATTTCTCATATGTTCAATAATGCCAGTAATGACATAAGCATAATGGAACGAGCAAATCTGAAAACTATTGTTGAAGAAATGAAATTAGGTCAAATGGGCGTGATATCTGAAAGCTCAGCCAAAGAAATGGGACGAGTACACGGCATTGATTACGCAATAATGGGCTCGGTATTATTGTACAAAGTGGATGGCAAAACAGAGTCAAGCACCAAAACCATACGTTACCAGGTAGGTGAAAAAATTGAAGATAACATCGATTACCTAAACTGGAAGGCCGTCAACCCACAACCAAGTCCCGCAGAACTTAAAGCCGCTCCAAAAGCAAAAATCATGGTGCCAGAATACGGCGTAAGAGAATACAAGGTTACTGATACTAAAAAGGTGGGCTTCTTGCAATTAACCTTCAGAGTTGTCGATGCACAGACTGGAGAAAACACACTGGTTGACACAATCGAACGTAAACTTGAAGAAAGTGACATTGCAAATGCAGGGGTGAGTGACGCGGGTATTGAATTTGATCCTATGGAAATATCCACAGATACAGAAATTTTACAGACATTAACAGAACAAATTGTTGCTCATATGGGTGCGGCAGTACTGAAACCTTTAGAAAAATTAGAAACATCTTTGTTTAATGATGGCAAAGAAAGCGAGCGTCGCATGCAATTTGAGGCTGCAGTTGAGTCTTATACTTATTCGATATTCAACGAAAAAGTTAAGTCGATCTCATCGTCTGCAGACTCCATCGAAGCGCAAAAACGCATTGATAATATATTGGCACGCTTTAGATTTAATATTAATTAGTGTTGCGAAGTATCAAAAAATGCTCAGGTTTTAGTAACAATAATATTGAATCTGATTATGGTAGAGATAACGTTAGGAATACTCCATGAAATTGATAGTAGGAATTATTGCAGGGCTTGTAGTATTTAATAGCGCTGCAAATCAGAGTACTAACTCCGCTGGATCACTTAATAGTACAGAGTTAGTTAAAATCAAAAAGCATTATGAACAGTGCGTCTTTGAGAAAGGTAAGTTAATTTTGAAAAAGTCCAACTTACGTGATGCGATGGATTTTGCTCCTTTAGCCTGTAAGAAAGATTTACTACAAGCAAAAAAATACTTCTTAGATCGTTCAATGAAGATTGAAGTTATTGAACAATTGGTAGATTCGATAGAAGAAGGTATTAAAATTGATCTTGCTAATGAACTCATAAAAACATTTTAACTGTGTAGTAACCACATAAAGGATAATTGAAGCAGTTAAATGTAACTTTCAAACGGTTAAATTTAATTGCTTCAAAGCCCCCTTTCATTATCCGCAAATGCAAAGGTTATGTTCACTCGAGAATAAGTCTATATATGGCGCTAAGTTAAATACCAAGTTACATAACTTACCAATGCCACAATAGTTGCTCCATTCAAACTGTTGATCGCGCAGACCAAAACATTTTCCATGCAGCAAATACAACCAATCATGACCTAAACTAAATAACCTGAACTCTGGATAAGCCATACCATTCAGCACCACTATTACTTATTTGATCGAGGTCAATGTGCAAGTTAAGGTAAATTTTATAATACCATTCAGCCAACAGAATATGAGGTTTCCGCGTGAAAATAGCGTTTTTTAACACCAAACAATATGATCAAGAGTACTTTGATCGTGCCAATCAAAATGCTGCACAGCAGATCCGTTATTTTTCGTCGCACTTAAATCTAGAATCTACTTCGCTTATTACTGATGAAAAAGTGGTGTGCGCATTTATTAACGATAATTTAAATGCTGAGGTGTTGCATAAACTAAAAAGCAAAGGTATTGAACTCATTGCACTACGCTCAGCTGGGTTTAATCATGTCGATGTTGCTTGTGCAAAACAACTTTCACTGCCTGTAGTGCGTGTTCCTGCATACTCTCCATTTGCTGTTGCAGAACATGCGGTGGGATTGTTGTTGTGTTTAAATCGAGGTATACATCGCGCCCATAATCGCATTCGTGAAGGCGATTTTTCGCTTCGAAACTTAATGGGTTTTGACATACATGGTAAAACAGTTGGGATAATCGGCACCGGTAAAATTGGCCAAGCGTTTGCCAACATCATGCTAGGCTTTGGTTGCAAGGTTATTGCTTACGATGTGGTTCACAATGAGCAGTGTATTAAGTCAGGGGTAACTTATGTATCACTCGACAACTTGCTAAGTCATGCAGATGTCATTTCGCTACATTGCCCGCTCACGCCCGAGACCTATCATTTGATAAACCAAGAAGCCTTGGCAAAAATGCGCGACGGCGTCACTATTATAAATACCAGCAGAGGTAAACTAGTAGATACCAAAGCCATAATAAATTCACTTAAAAATGGCAAGGTAGGTTTATTAGGACTAGATGTCTACGAAGAAGAAGAAGCCTTATTTTTTGAAGACTTTTCCAAAAAAGGAATACAAGACGACGTTTTAGCGAGGTTAACTACCTTCCCTAATGTCATTATAACCAGCCATCAAGGTTTCTTCACGCAAGAAGCCATGCTTAATATTGCACAAACAACGCTGTCGAATATCAGTCAATTCGAACAAAATGGTAGCATTCAAAATGGTGTTATCTAAAACCAGAGATTTTGATCACCATCAATATAAACCTATAGCTAGCAAGCATACTTAACTTCAATTTTTTTGGAGACAACTATGCCAACTACTAGACACGTTAAACAATATGACCACCTAAAAGTGCTTAGTGCGAAACTGATTTCAGAAATACCAGAGGTTATGGCTGGCTTTGGTGAATTACATTCTTGCGCTGTTGCTGCAGGTGCTCTAGATACAAAATCAAAAGAATTAATAGCATTAGGCATAGCAATTTCGGTACATTGCGATGGGTGTATTGGTTTTCACGTACATGATGCTTTAAATGCAGGTGCCAGCAGAGAGGAAATATTGGAAGCTATTGGTGTCGCCATTTTGATGGGTGGAAGTCCGTCCATGGTCTATGGTTGTGAAGCTATGGAAGCCCTTAATGAATTCGAGAAAGAACAAAATCCGCCTATTTAGCTCCTTACCCAAAATATCTAGGCAACCCTCGTTTGTATGTTGTTGGTTTGACGAATTTTTGCTGCGGGCAAAATATGGAGTTCACGTTCATGTAATAGGCTATGGTTTAGTTTTTCAAAGTCCACAATGCTGACACGGCGTTTTTCCACCTCAATAATTTGTTCATTTTGTAACTGCGTGAGCAAGCGACTCACAGTTTCAATCGCCATGCCTAAATAATTGGCAATATCCACACGGGTCATACTCAAATCAAATACATTGCCAGACAATCCTCTTTGTTCAAATTGAGAGGACAAGTCCAATATAAATGAACCTAGTCTCTGAGATGAGTTCATGTGGTTTAATCTAAGTAAAAACTTATCTTCATCATTTAAAGCATGACTCATTCCCTGCAACATGTTGTGCCTAATGCTTGCTGAATTTGCCATAGCCCTATCCAATTCTCCTAAACCAATACGGCAGACACTACTGGTTTCCAAAAACTTAATCGATTGAGCATGAGATCCATTGTCAAAACCATCCAAGCCAATTAAATCACCGGGATAGTGAAAGCGGCTAATTTGCTCTTGGCCAGTATTTGCCAAAACCGAAGATTTCGCTGAGCCACTACGCAAAATAAAAATAGCATCAAAGGTCTGTCCTGATGCAAATAACACATTCGATTTTTGATAAACTTTATGTGATCTTACTTTTGGCTCTACTTTACTTATATTATCTTGACTAAAGCACATGCCAGACATTGCACAGTGTTGGCAAAGTGACGGCGGCGGTGTTGTATTTATAGACATTTTACAATTCTCATAGATAGGTCAAAAGCAAACTGCCATTGATATAGATCAAGAATAAATATTAGCTGCGAGCTCGGGTATTCGTTATTTTGCGTAATTTATTTCGGAAAATACTTAGATCAAGCCCCAAAAGGGCTTTCTTAGTTATTTATAATCAACCGAGCTAAGCATGTCTTTGGTCACTAATACTATGCCATTTTGGCTAATGCGAAATCCGCGCGCAATATCATCTGCCTTATTAATACCGATGTTCATTCCTGCAGGTATCTGGCAGCCTGCGTCAATAATGGCGCGCTTAATATTAACGTTCTTAGCAATATTCACTTGGGGTAGGACCACTGATTGTTCAATTGAACTATAGGAGTGCACATGCACATCAGAGAACAACAGAGATTGACTAATTTTAGCACCAGAAATAATACATCCACCTGACACAGTTGAGTCTACGGCATAGCCGCGACGGCCGTCATCGTCATTAAATATAAATTTAGCAGGAGGGGATTGTTTCTGATGTGTCCAGATTGGCCAATCTTGGTCATAGATATTTAATTCTGGCGTGACAGCAACAAGATCCATGTTAGCCTGCCAAAATGCATCTAAGGTTCCCACATCACGCCAATACGGAGCAGCATTTCCATCAACAGAAAGGAATCTAAATGCTAACACTTGATTATTATCAATCACCGCAGGAATAATATCTCTGCCAAAATCATGTTGCGAGTCCGGATTTTTAGCATCAGCTAACAGTTGCTGGATTAGAAACTCAGTATTGAAAACGTAGTTGCCCATGGAGGCCAAGGTGTATTCAGGTTTATCTTTGAGCGGACAAGGATTATCTGGTTTTTCGTGGAAATTGGTGATCCTGTTATGTTTATCAACGCACATAACACCGAAGGATCCTGCCGCTTCTCGAACCGGCATTTCGATGCAAGATATCGTCATGTCAGCACCACTTTCCACATGTTGGACTAACATGTCCCCATAATCCATTTTGTAAATATGATCACCAGCTAGCACAACAACATATTTAGGTGAATGTTCCCGAATAAACTCAATATTTTGATATAGCGCATCGGCTGTACCTTCATACCAACTAGGAGAATATTGCTGGGACGCAGGTAATAACTCTACGTACTCACCTAAATCTCGGTTTAAATGTCCCCATCCTCGTGATAGATGGCGAATTAGTGAATAGGCTTTATATTGGGTCATGACACCAATTTGCCTTATTCCTGAGTTAATACAATTCGACAAAGGAAAATCTATCACCCTAAATTTTCCGCCAAAATGAATAGCAGGTTTAGCCTGGTACTGAGTTAATTCACACAATCGACTACCTTTACCTCCAGCAAGGATAAGCGCTAAAGTATCTCGTGTGATTTGACTCACGTAACGTGAATTGGAATGGATCATCATGACTACCTGTTGTTAGGATAATTGCAAAATTCACCTTAAATTTTAATTGCCAGAACATCACACTTAACACCATGTAATACACCATTGGCGGTGGAGCCTAGCAACAACTTCAAACCACTTTGACCATGGGTACCTATAACAATTAGATCTGCTTTTATACTTTCAGACAAACTATGAATTTCATCAACCGCGGGACCAATAGGCGCATAAACTTGATTGTCTGGAATATCATATTTTTCGGCTAATTCTAATAACGTTGCTTTAGCGTTTTTTTGACTGTCATTAACAAAATCTGTGCCTACCCCTACCCCGTAAGACTCAAAATATACATGAGGAAACGTGACATAAACAAGACTAAGTTGCGCTGGCTTTTGCGCAAGACTTAAGGCACGTTTTAAGACTTTTTTGTAATCAGAAAAAATATCTAATGGGACCAAAATTTTTTGATAGTTTTGCATATTAAACTTACCCTTTGATTAGAAACTTAATTGTCTAATTAGAACGTAATGACGCCGAGGGATCTTGATCTGCATCAAACAGCCCTGCAAATTTTGTAAAAATAATCTCAACTGGACATTATTGCTGCATACTTGAAGCCTATTTCAGAATTGAATCTGCATTGTTAAATGGATAACATCCGCTGTAATGCTCATTATTCAAACCTGCATAGATTGATAATTTTCTGTACTTATAAATTAAAAATCAATAAGTTATAATAGGTATTTAAAATAACAATATAATGTAATCACTAAAAACTAAAAGGGTCCTAATGAGTTCTAAGTTGGAACAGAAACTAGCAGAGTTTCGTATCACTTTTATTGCTGAGTTTAATGACAAGCTTGCAGTGCTGATTAAGTTATGGTCAGAAGCAAGAACGTCGCATTCTCGCGATTCAATCAAACAATTTAGATTTGAAGTGCACAGTCTTAAAGGCTCTAGTGGCACCCTAAATTTTATAACGCTGAGCGACAGACTTGGTATGATTGAAGAAGAAGTTGCACCTTGCGAAGTTCAAACCAACAACTTTAAAAATGTTATTCCTTTTATCGATCGCCATATGAATTCCATGATTGAAGCATCAAGAAACAATCCGAATCCTTTGCTGGTACTAAGGGATATTCCAAATTCTTTAGGTGAATTACGCGAGCCTCAAAAAAATAAAGAAGAAATTACCACACAATCTTATAGAGATATAAAGATTGCGTTAATTGATGATAATGACGCTACATTAACGATTCACGCTAAACTTTTAGCGGGATTTGGGTTTACCATTTGCCAGTGCAAGTCAATCAAACAACTACAAGAAGAATTCAAACAACAAACTTTCAATTTAGTGTTGATTGATACTGATAACTCAATTGACCAATCTGAAGAAATGTTTGCATATGCAGCTGAACTGAGATATTCAGGTATAGACGTATTTATTTTATCTTCCTCAAGTTCATTTGAAAATAGACTGGCAGCTGTTAGGTCTAAGGCAAATGAATATTTGCTAAAGCCGGTAAACATCACCACTTTAGTGTCCAAAATCCGTAAAAACTTCAAACTAGATTTAGTAAGACCCTATAGAATTTTACTTTTAGATGACCAAGCATCAGTTAGCATTTTTTATAAAGCATTGCTTGAGGACGAACACGTTGAAGTGTTGGCAATAAATCACGCCGAATCAATTATGACTGAATTAGATTCTTTCCATCCTGATGTTTTTTTATTAGATATGCACATGCCAAACATCAGTGGTCTCGAAGTAGCTAGGTTACTTCGCCAACAATCAAAATATGACTATGTTCCGATTATTTTTCTCACAGCAGATGAAGATATTAATACTAAACTTGAAGTTTTAGAGTGTGGTGCAGATGATGTCATCCCTAAAAACACCCCACCTAACCTTATAGTGAAACAAGTTGACAGTCGAATTCAAAGAGGCCAAGAAATTCGCTACCTTGCATCTAGGGATAGCCTAACGGGTGTTCTGAACCATGGACAAATCATGGATGCAGCAGCTCATGCGCTGAGACTTGCTTCGCGACAACAAAAACCGACTGTTGTGGTAATGATTGATTTAGATCATTTCAAAGGAGTAAATGATAAATATGGACATGTAGCTGGCGATAAAGTATTGATTTCTTTAGGACAATTATTAATGCAATCGGTACGAGACACAGATTATGTGGGCCGTTATGGCGGTGAAGAGTTTATGGTGGTATTTAGTGATACAGACCCAAATATCATCGAAAGTAAAATGAACGACATTTTGACCGCATTTTTACAGATCACTTATACCATTGCTGAACAGCCATTTAATTGTAGTTTTAGTGCCGGATTAGCCAGTTCAACCCACCATCAAAAGCTAAGTGAGCTTGTATCCTCAGCTGATGCAGCTCTATACGCAGCTAAAGAAGCAGGAAGAAGCAGAGTTTGTGTGGATGCATTAATAAAGGATTAGTTTTTTAACTCAATACCCGATTAATTTAAATTGGATTTTATCGGGTATTGACGCTTTTTGTAGCCCTCGTTACTAAATTCAATCTTACTATATCAAGCAAATTTAATGGGCTTAATATGTTCAACAATCTTCTGATTATCATACAAATCCTTAAACGCCTGCCCTAGCCTATCACTTTGTGAAATCACAGTTTGCCAATATTCAATACGTTGCGCCGCTGGCATGGTTTCAAAGTCTTTTCTATCTGGTATTTTACCATAAGGTAGACTAGCAACAAATTCATCTGAAGGTACCAACATTACCACGTCATCGTAACTACTAGCATGTGGAAGGCGTTTTTTAAGAGACTTATCAAACCAGCCTGGTATAGGTTTAGAGTAAAAGTGCGGATACAGCACTAAACCTTTTTGAGGCCCAAAAGTTAAGTCAAAATGATAATCAATAATGCCTCCGTCTCGATACATGCCAAGAGGTGCACCAGTAATGTTCTTTACGCCCTCAATCACAATAGGAATGGAGCCTGACGCCATCAAAGCCTGAGGCAAATTTTGAGTCGTAAGAGGAATTGAATATGAGGGCATTTTATTGGGATCACTAACCTTTAAATCTGAGTTAGGAGACGAAAATAAATAACGTTGATAAAATTTATCTAACCATTTGCGCTTTAACGCGTTAGCACTAGCACTGGCAATTAGACCGGTCATTTGTATAGATTTTGCTTCAAATTGGGTTAAGCCCTTACACTTTGCCACAATAAAATGGGCTTTAATGATTGGGTTATTAATAATTTCTTCACAGCCATTTTCTCCTAATACGTAATTTAGAAGCGCCCTACCTTTTTCAGTTATTTCTTTGGCAGTCGGCTTATCAGAATAAACAGTATGGGAATACCGCTCCGCCAAGCGATTAATTGCAGACAAAGGGTCGTTTTGCGCGAAACAAGCAAATCGAAACGCCCCAGCAGACGAACCAATAATATTCAGAGGCCTAGTACGCTCTGCAAAAAATTCTGGAAAGATATAACGATCAAGCCCTGCTAATACAAACCATTTAGGTCCGCCAGATGCGCCCAACATATAGTCAAATAAATCTGCACTAAAGCCTTCTTTTTTAATACGTTCAAGGGCATTTTTCCCAGCAAAAATATCCAAAACCTGCATAAATCTCCTTAAATGATGTAATTTTAATCAAGCTTTCAATTATAGAGTGTTTAACAACCAACAGCAATTTATGCATATACATCAGTTAGTTAGGTAACATATAAACAGTACTCAACAGAGTTATCCACAGGAACAGTGGATAAACCCATCTTAATGTAAATTCTATCGATTGTTTTGCTATCATACTCAAAAAATACAACTTAGTATTATATTATGTCAGAGACTAAATCCAAGACTATGTACAATCAAATCCTTGCAACTAACTTAGTAAATTTCACATAAAATGGCACTATTTAGCCGCCTAGTAGGCGCAAATTCACTGCCATCTCATAAAAAGGTGATTGACATTTCTAGTGCGTTAACAGGTAAAGTGTTGCCATTGGATGAAGTGCCACATTCATTATTTACTCAGCGCATGTTTGGAGAAGGTATTGCCATTAGACCTTCAGGGTATCAAGTGTTAGCGCCGTTTTCTGGCACTATGCTACATTTCCCAGAATTGGCGAACCAATTAAGGTTAAAGGCGAAAAATGGCCTACAGCTACAAATCCAGCTAGGGATAGATTCCCACCTTATGATGGGAGAAGGATTTAAGAGAGTTGTCAAACAAGGTGAAAGCTTTGAGCAAGGACAACTGCTCGGTGAATTCTCTTTAGTTAAAATGAAAAAACAACTGCCCAGTATTTTATGCCCCATAACGATACTCAATAGCGATAAATTAAAAGGCCTCCAAGGGCATTATTTTCAGGTTATTGCAGGTGAAGATAAAATAATGACTGCCTACATATAGTTTAATCACAACAAACTTGGATTAGTTTAATGACTATTTAGTCATGCACTAAGGGGCCAAATAGTTATACATAACGAGAAATTATGTCTAAAGAGTTGCTGGATTCCCCCACTTACCTTAGACTCCTGCAAAGTAGTATGGTTAATATTAAGTATAGCCAGCTTGGTAATTGACTGATCTAAAAACCATTAGAATACGTTAAATATTACTTATCCAAGTACAAATGAACAGAGTTAATCCAAGGTTTATATCGTGATCAAGCCGTTAATTATTTCAATTCTGTATATAGCTGCAATCAATGTAAGTATGGCAAAAAGCAATTTATTCACATATAAAGGTCCAGAGAGTAAAGAAGATCAGCGTTTTATTTACATGCAAAAAGTATTGGAATTAGCGCTTAATAAAACAAAAAGTGAATACGGAGACTTTGAATTACAAGCAACCACAGAAGGAATTAATCAGGGCCGACTATTACTTCAAATGGACAAAAACGTCTATTCAAATTATTTTTTTAGGGTTTCGGTTACTGACGAATTGCTCGAAAATTATCATGTAATAAAATTTCCAATAGATCGCGGTATATCAGGCTATCGTGTTGCCTTTACAAATAGTCAACGCAAAAAAAACTACTGCCTGATAAAAAACAAGGAAGGTATTAGTAAAGCAATCATTGCCCAGGGCATTGGCTGGTTGGACACTGACATTTTGAAACATAACGGTCTTAACGTGTACGCCATTGCTAATTACAAAAGTATCTTTGAAATGCTTAGTTTAGATAGAGTTGATTTGTTCTTTCGAGGGATCAATGAAATCAAGGCCGAATACGAAATTGAGCGTGTAACTTACCCCAATTTAGTCATTGAACCTTGTATCGCACTTTATTATCCCCTTCCTCGTTTTTTTGTCACAGATAAACAGAATATAAACAATGCTAATCGAATTGAAAAAGGACTAAAGATCGCCTTTGAAGATGGTAGTTTTATAATGCTGTGGGAGGAATATTTTAGAGACAGTATTGAGCTAGTAAACTTACAAAGTAGAACATTAATAAAACTTGATAATCCTTATATTCAAAATTTAGACTCCAACTTCGAAAAATATAATTATCCATTGCCTGAAAAATTAGTAGTCTTGAGTTTACTGCGCTGATCCAATAAAGCAGTTGCTTAGCATGCCATATTTGAACTTCAGTTCAAAAACCAAAATGCCGTACTTAAGTACGGCATTTTTTAGGCCTTTAATTTTTTACATAAAGTCTAACTAAATTATATTTATAGATTAACTACTTTTACACTTCCAACCACCACGGAACCACCACTTTCAGTTCGTAATTGTAAGAAGGACTGAGATGTTAGAATTTGTCCTGCTATTAGCAAGGTTCCTGTCGTTAAACTGGTAATTTGTTCTGCATTAAACTTAGAACTACCACTATGCACAGATTTACTACTAGTGTTGTTATCTACATAAACTTGAAAATTATTGTCAGCATCACTGACGCTGATTATTTCAATCTCCACATTATATGCTTGTCTTAAATCCAGTACTCCTCACCTTCCAATATCATCGCCGGAAGCATCAGTACCAACTAATGCATCTCCTAAAGAAAATCGAGCGTTGGTCATAGTTCACTCAACATCAGCGATAGAGATACCACTGCCACCACCAGTATCAGCATATAGCGGGCTAGACGTGTCGTCAGACAAACTTATGTATACAGCACCACCTGTAATATCAATGTTTCATGTTTTATATCACTCTTTATTTATGCCAACTTCAGGAGACTTATTTCCCCATTCTGCGATCATTTTATTTGGATCATAACGTTTAACACTTTGCTTGGTTAATTGAGGACGTTGTGGGTTGATGGGTGCGCCAGGACCACGACTGTTGTACTCAAAAAAGCGCGCTTCGGTTAGAGGATTGAACTGTTTACGACTACCATCTTTACTTGTACCTCCCATACTGACCCACCCAACGGTGGAAATGTGCGCATCCATAAAAGTATCAATGAATACCGATTTACCCACTGCAAAAGGATTGGCGTATCGACCGTCGCTAAAGGTAGTAGTAGGATGCCAAGGACGACCTAAAGGTACCGAGTTATCTGGCACCCCACCTTCTCTGAGTAAACGGCAACGTATAAAAGTTAAGCCGTATTCATTTTCAATCAGAGTACTAGGCGCAGTAATATAACCAGTTATTTTTTTAGGTTGCATACGAGCTCTAGAAATAATGTCTACCCCTTCAAAAAGCGCGTTACCATTGCCAAAAATAAAATCGACATGGCCATGAATTTCTCCTCCTTTAAAATAACTACGCCCACCTTGAACATAAAGGGTATCTTGATAACCCAGAAGACGAATTTGATTAAACACACTTCTGTCTGTTAGTTGGCTTACCTTCAAAGCGACCGCTTGTTCACCGTTCACTTTATCAGAATCAACCTTATCCAATAGTTCATTAGCCGGGTAATCAAAACTATTTTCGATTGTTAGATGACTTAAGGTTACATCTTTAGCATTCACTTCTAAGGTGGCTGTACGAAACGTCCCCCAAGTTTCATCACTATCTGCAGATACTTTTTGTCCTGCATATCGACCATATATAATCCGAGTATTCTCCATACCCGCACCAACAAGAGTGAGGTTTGCACGGTCAATTATCACTCGCTCATAATAATCACCGGGGTAAACAGCAATTCGCCAACTTTGCTCATTTTGAGGTGCTGCATCTAATGCTTGCTGCACGCTAGCATAGACAGGTAAGTCCGAATGAACGCGCTTACTACTAACAATGGCATTCACATTCAACAAATTAATAGCGGTTGTCGACTTACATGCAGTCAAACTAAAGATTAGCCATACACCAATGCACAAGATCCTAACCATTGGTAATAAGCACTTTCTTACCGTTAATCATGATATTTTCTTGCTTGATGGTCGCAACATTTTCGATGATAGAAGCTTTATCTACTTTCAAAATGGTTAAATTTTTAATACTTACACCGGTAATAGGTGTATGCGGATAACCTCTTAGTGAAAACGCACGTGTGGCATGTTCAACATAAAGATTTTCAATATTGATATCTTCCAACACTGGGGTAAATTTACCTACATCCCCTTCTTCATAATAAAAATTTATCACCACAGCTTCTTTCACTTGGCCTATTCGAATATCACGATAATTGAGATTTTTTAAGTGCCCCCCTCGAATAGAGTTGGTTTTGATACGAATTCCCCGGTCAAGATCAGGACTGCTCATTTCACAATTTTGAGCATATAAATTACGTACTCCACCTGATATCTCACTGCCAATGACTACACCACCATGACCCGATCGCATTTGGCAATTATTGATAAGGATATTTTCGCAAGGTTGCCCCACTCGACGACCGTCAGCATTTCGGCCTGATTTTATAGCAATGCAATCATCCCCAGTGTCAAAGATACAATTTTCAATTAACACATCGGTACAGGCTTCAGGATCACATCCGTCAGAATTTGGCCCATGACTGTCACAATGTATATTTCTTACCGTCACATTTTTACATAACACCGGATTCACCAACCAAAAAGGTGAATTTTTTATAGTGACACCTTCAATTAATACATTAATACAGGCATAAGGCTGAATAAAAGGTGGGCGTAGATAGTTATTTTTAAATACTCGTTGCGCTACAGGTAACTCTTGTTCGGCCATTTCACGTAATACATCACGAGTGAACTTTTGATTTTCTATCGGGTCATCGCCCCAAGTAGATTTTTTCCATGGACCTTTCCAAGGCCACCAATGTTGTTCACTGCCCCCGCCTTCAAGGATCCCTTTGCCAGTAATCGCTACGTTAGTCTTTTTATAGGCATAAATTAATGGCGAAAGGCCCATTAATTCTGTGCCTTCCCAGCGGGTAAATACATAGGGTTTATAACGCTCTGGCTCGGGATAAAAGTGCAGTACCGCGCCTTTAGCAATATGAAAATTAATATTAGATTCTAAGTGAACGGGGCCAGTATAAAACTCACCAGCGGGCACAACAACAGTCCCACCACCGGCACTAACTACCTTAGCAATAGTTTGCCGAATAGCTTCAGAACTATCATTTTCAAAGCCAGGTTTAGCCCCAAGTTCTGTAATACTCATGGCATAATCAGGAAACGATGGTGCGATAATTCTATTTCGTATCGCTAAAGCTTGACCTTGATAGGTGTATTTGGCGTTAGCTAGATTAAGCGTTTTACATCCACTAAAACTAGCTATCCCCACTACAGCTGCACTTTGGCCAAACAACTTTAAACATGCTCTTCTGTCTATATTCATTTAATTTCCTACAAATCTAATTTTTAAAAAGGCGACTAAAAACAGGCTTTTATACTCTGGATTCAAATTATTTAGCGTCTAGGGAGTGGTGAAAAACGAATATAGTCTATATCTAAATAGGTCCCACTATTCGACGTAGTAGACACACTAAACAGTCCTACTTTTACACCAACCCAACGCCCCCGAACAGCATTGAAATGTTCGCCTATTACTTTATAACGCCCGCTTGAATCAGTTCGATAACTAAATACAACGGTTGCATCAGCGTTCATTATGTATCGTAGTTCTAGTGTAGCCCCATCAATTGGCCCATAATCATGAACCGACTCATTACAACCTTTACGCGCGCCTGTACAACTGACATAAACAAGATGGGGTTTACCTTCAATAGGTTTAATTCCGATCCACGAATAATTTTCACCAAACACTAGTAAACCGCCTTCAGCTTTTTCAGACGAGTTAGCCAAATCTACTTGGGTTATCACTTCGTAAGTTAAGGCTGGATTTTTCTGTAGTAATAAAGAAGGTGTCATCCATAAATTATCACCTGTGGTATTAATTTTAGGTTGGCCGAACAAACGTAACTTGCCAGAGCTAGCTGTTAAAGAATACCAATCCTCTTTGTAATTCGCATTCCACTGCCACTGAATGCCCAACTTGTCTAAGTCAAATTCGTCAGAAGTAGGCTGACGTTTAATTTTGCCAGCGTTATCAGTAGCAGGCTTTAGATGGGTATAAACTGGCTGCCCTACCCCATCACCATCGGCATCATCACCAATCACCGGCCAATCATTTATCCACTTAACAGGCTGTAAATGCAAAACTCGTCCATAAGCCTTTCTGGATTGAAAGTGAATAAACCAATCTTCATTTTTTTCTGTGTGGATCCAAGATCCTTGATGCGGTCCGTTTATCAATGAAGATTCTTGTGCCATGACTATTTTTGTTTCGTATGGCCCCTTTATATTTTTCGCCCTAAAGACCGTTTTCCAGCCAGTTTCTACGCCCCCCGCAGGGGCAAAAATATAATAATAACCATTACGTTTATAAAACTTAGGCCCCTCAACAGTCCGATAGCCAGGTAACGAATGACCGTCGATAATATGTTCATAGTCATCACTCACCCAGCTCACGTCTTTGGCCATTTGTCTTAAACTCAAGACATTATTAAACCCTGCGCGGCTTTTAGCCCAAGCATGTAACAGCCAAGCTTGCCCATCGCCATCCCATAAAGGTGTAGGATCAATAAGGCCTTTCCCAGCAAGAATAAGTTTAGGTTTTGACCATTCTTTTGCGGGATCAGTTGCGGTAACCACATAAATACCAAAATCTGGATCAGGATAAAAAATCCAAAATTTATCATCGTGAAAACGAATGTTAGGCGCCCAAACGCCATTACCATGCTGGGGTATTTCAAATACCTCCAAAGGCACCTGTTGAGGTAAGGCGTAGTTAATTAATTGCCAATTAACTAAATCAGTGGAATGTAAAATTGGCAATCCGGGAGCAGCATTAAAACTAGATGCCGTCATATAATAACCACCCCCTACCCTCACTACATCTGGGTCGGAATAATCAATATGTAGAATAGGATTCTGGTAATTTCCGTCACCTAAATCTGACTCCCAGAGTAGTTGACTAATACCTTTTTGAGTCGCAACGGATAAATTTTCTTGATCTTTATTTAACCTTGGCTGACACCCTAACAATAAAACAGCACTCAAACAGAGCGCTGTAATATTAGTCAACGGTAAGATCACTATTTATCAAGTTCCAATGCGGCCAACATAAACGGACCAACACCTTTAGCGTCATTTGCTCTGATTGGCTCAGAGATATAATAATCAAAGGTACCATCCCTGAAGGGATTGCCACCAAGACCCGCTACCGCGCAGACCTTGTTAAGTGTAATAGCGTTGGTTTTAGGATCAACACCTATAAAATGATCTTGAATTGCTGCAAAACCTTTTTCTGCATAAATACGATAAGAAGCAGGCAATACCTTTAGGTTGACACCTTTTGCAATAGCATAAGTCAACATAGCGGTTGATGATGCTTCTAGATAATTACCTTCACGTTTACCCAAGTCGACAACTTGGTACCAAGCGCCTGATACATCTTGGTATTTAACGGTTTGTGTAATGAAGTTATTAAAACGCTCTGACAACCATTGATACTTGTCGTCATGTGCAGGCAATATCGCTAATACGTCAGCAAAAGCCATGGCATACCAACCTAAAGCACGGCCCCAATGATGGTCTGACAAACCCGTTTTAGGGTCCGCCCATTTCATATCACGTGATTCATCCCATCCATGGCGAGGTAAACCGGTGTCCGTGGTGTATAGATGTTTTTCGATCAACTCAAATTGTAAATATACATCTGCCAATTCTTCAGGTTTACCAAAACGCATAATGTACTCTGCATAAAAAGGAGCGCCCATATATAAACCATCCAACCACATTTGTGATGGATAGCGCAGTTTATGCCAAAATCCTCCTTCGCTGGTGCGAGGATGATCTTTTAATTGAGTTCTTAGGGTGTTCGCTGCAGTTAAATATCGAGTATCTGCGGTTTCATCATATAAAAAGAACAACACCTTTCCGGCATTTATCATATCTATATTGTAGTTTTTAATATCGTAGGTTTTGATGTTGCCGTCTTCGGAAATCAAGGTGTCATAATAGTTTTTGATATAGCTGAAATAACGTTGTTCTTTAGTTTTTGCATACAACTTTGAAAAGGCAAGTAAGTTCAAACCATGCACATAGTCCCACTTAGGTTTATCTTTCCAATCGATCATATAGGCTTTGGGGAAACGTAGCATTTCTGATTCTGCCATCCTAATAGAATAAGGCGCTGTATTATCCAATGCTGATGATGTGTCCTGTGCCATCACCCGAGCGAAAATCGTGGCAGTGAGCGTGATATACACCAAAAACAAAATAACCTTTTTAAACATGATAAACCTCTATGAGTTAACAAAATAAATAACTATGCTACCGGTGGCATATTGACCTAGTAAAAATCAAATGTCAACGTTGAGGCATCAAAATTACGCCAATTTTAGATTTAATTAATAGGTAACCAATCTCTGTAAAAAACAACAAACACACTCCCTTGAAAGTCAATGCAGCCGCTGTTTGTGAGAAATACATAAGTTAAAAAATTTCTTTCATAAATTGACTATTATGATGCAAAAAACCGCCCCAAAAGGCGGCTTTTATATAGCAATAATAATCAATGATTACATAACGTAACGAGCACCCAGGAACAACTGGCGTCCTGTGTGGTTATACTCACGCATAAGATTTAACGTACCGTCACCAGTTGTGTATAAACGTTCATATTCGTCGGTTAAGTTAATCACCTCTAGCGTGAAGGTAATATTCTCATCTAGATTATAAAACGCCGACATATCAACGTGAGTTGGCCCTGTCGTGCCGTGTGCAACGTTACCGTTGCTTCCTGAATAATCAGTAATATAGTCATCACGATTGTTCAAAGACACTCGAATTCCGTAGTCGTCTTTTTCGTAATACACAGTGGCGTTATACGAATTTTCAGACAAACCAGTAATTTCACCGGCAGATACATGTGTGAAGTTACCTACTACACCAAAACCATCAAATAGTGCAGGTAAGAAGCTTAGTGGTTGTTGATAAATTAATTCAAAACCTTCAACCACAGTACCTTCGCCATTAACGGGTACATTATGAATATATGGAATCGTTCTTGGGTCAAGGGCAAGTAATGGATCGTATTGCGCATCTGCATCGATAAATGGTAGATAAGCCGGGTCAACTAATCGTTCTTCACTCGAGCTAGTAATAAAGGTTTCTATGTCTTTATAGAAGTAGTTCATTGCAATTAAGGCTTCATCATCGAAGTACCACTCAACACCCACATCAACGTTGTTCGAAGTAAATGGGTCTAGGAATGGATTGCCCGCACTAACTGTACCATTTACATAAGAAAACGAAGGATTGCCCGGGTTTAAAGAGCCCAAACTAGGACGCGTCATTGTTTTAGTTAAACCAAGACGTACCACAACATCATCTGTTGCTTCTAAAGCTAAGTTTAAGGCTGGCAAGAAATTTTTATAGGCGTTTTTAATACTCACGATATCTGCCTGAATAAAACCACTAGAAGTTGTATCAGTTTCAACGTAACGCATACCAAAATTAGAACGTAATTCCATATTTGCAATCTCGTAAACCGAGTTCAATTCAATATAAGCGGCTAATGTTTCTTCTTGAACTTCCCAACTTTGCGCACCACGAGCAACCCAGTCTTTGGTAAGCAAACTACTTTCAATGGCTGCAAAATCAGCTACGATAAAACGTTCTAGACCACCGTCAAAACCGGTACCAAAATCATCATAGGGCAATAACTCAGTAAAACCGACTGCTGAATCCTGATCTGGAAAGCCATTAATTTGCTGTTCGCCGTAACTAACAGTACGGTCATTAAAGGCAAGGCCTGTTTTAAAGGTTACTTCTTCACCTTGATAAGTTAAGTCAACTTTTGCGGTATCATTTTCACGTAACACATCAGTTGCGCGTAAACGCCCATCACTTAAGTTATAGAAAGTTTCATCATTGATATCGTAACCATGGTCAACTACTGGATTGTTTTCATTATTACTGAAATCAAAACTATAGGTATGTGCAGTATCATTGGTCATGTTGTAACGATATTGCTCAGAACGAGAGTCAGATTCAGCCGTACCGTACATAGCCGTCACTTTTGTTTCGTCATTAATGTTGAACTCGCCCGACAAAACATATTGACTGAAATCTGTCGAGGAAATCTGCTGACGGCTTTCAATACGTGACTTAATACCATCGTAAGTACCGGCTAATACCTGCTTACCATTAGGATGTACGGTGATAGAAGTCGGTGTTAGTTCATCAAAAGTACTACGGAACATTTCGAAGAAATTATACATAGTTCGTTCGTTATCAAGAGACGAATGTAAGGTATCTAAGGTAATTAATACAGCATCACTTGGCGCATATTGGAATGAACCCGTTACGCCCAAACGGTCTTGCTCGTTACCAAAAAAATCAGGACGGGGTAAACGAGGCGACCATAAACAGTTAATTGGATCAACGTCAGCACCGTCATCGCTACAACTACCACTAGCTGTGCCTGATACATTTGTACCTGAAGTATCAGCAAATAAACCACCACCATCTTTCACTGGCGTAGTCCAACGCACTGTACCGTAACCTTCCTGACGTACCGTTCTTTGTGATTGAGAAACAGATAACAAGGCACCAAAGGAATCATCGGCAAAGGTATTACTAATCATAAAACCAAGTCGCGGATCGTTCTTTTTGGTAATAGTGTTGTAGCCTAGTTGACCAGAAGCCGCTATATGGAAACCAGGATTATCCATAGGTTTAGCCGAGTACAAATCAACCGTCCCCGCAATACCACCTTCTTCCATTGAGGCTGTTGATGTTTTTTGAATATCAACACGATTAAATAATTCGGAAGCAAACACATTGAAATCAAATGCGCGACCACCGTTAACACCACCACCTGAGTCTGTGCCATCTGTGCTTGCGGGTACTTCCATACCATTCAATGTAGTGCGGGTAAATGAAGGACCTAACCCACGTAATGTAATCTGACGACCTTCACCACCTTCACGTGAAATAGCAACACCTGGTACACGTTGTAAAGATTCAGCGATATTCAAATCTGGAAATTTACCAATATCTTCACTTAGAATACTTTCTTTGGCATTAACAGAATGACGTTTGTCAAAAAGAGCGCGGTTTAACGATCCTCTAAAGCCTTTGATTTCAATAACTTCAGTGTCGTCACTCGCAGCTTCAGTTGCTACCTCTTGCGCCAAAACCGAATGAGAACTGCAGAGTCCTCCTGCCAATATCATGCAATGTAAAAGCCTGTCTAATTTAAATTTTGGGTTTCTCATAGTGTGTTCCTCTCTGGGTTTCCCATTATCATTTATTGGCAGCGGTAAAAATCATAAACCGTGCCCTATTAGTTATACTCACCTTTTAAGCGAATCTCTCATTATATTATTGTAATTAGAGCAGACTTAAATGCTACCGGTGGCACAACGAGGTAAGAATAGAATGTTACGCATTGATTTGTCAATGGGGTTTTTACATTTCTTAAACAGTTTTGTTACAATGGAATTGAAATAACAACTTATTATTTTACATATCAAACAACTGTGCACATGAAATTAAAAAACGATATGATTCAACACCTTAATTGAAATTAACAAGGCTTGAATTTAATCACGTACACATTTCATTACTTAGTTTTCACTTAAATTACGTTATAATATAAAGATGAAAATTTTTATATTATTTATTCTAAAACCTCACCCAGACGGGATACCGGTAGACACTTACATGTGGATTGATATAATCCTTAGAAATAAAATGCGTTTATAGACACAGTGTTTATCAATTAAAACGGAGTAATATGGATGAAAAGTTGGCTTTTTCTAGTTAATTTGATAGTTATCAGTACAGGGGTATTTGCTCAAGACCCCACTCGCACAACCTTGCATTTAGTCGGGGATTCCACCATGGCCGACAAGCTTAACTTAGCCTACCCTGAGCGAGGATGGGGGCAGCTTTTACCCGCATTTATGTCACCTGAATTAGAGATAAAAAACCATGCATCCAATGGTCGAAGTACCCGTAGATTTATCGACGAGGGTCGCTGGGGAGTTGTACTATCTGAATTGAAAAAAGGTGACTTTGTGTTAGTTCAATTTGGCCATAATGATCAAAAAAAGACGGATCCTAAACGTTACGCTTCTGTAGAAAAAGACTATCCTGAATTCTTGAAACGCTACATCAACGAAATACGTGGTAAAGGTGCAACACCTTTAATAGCTAGCTCTATTTGTCGTCGCCATTTCACTAAAGAAGGCGTGTTGCAACGTAAATTAATAGATTACGCTCAAGCTGCAAAAACAGTAGCACAAACCAACAATGTCTCTTTCTTTGATTTAAATCATCAAACTTGTCAGTTTCTTAAACAAATAGGTGAACCTAAAAGCCAACAATATTTCATTCAAGTACCTGAAGATTTATATACGCGTTATCCAAACGGTAAAGTCGATAACACACACCTTAATGTTATAGGCGCTGCAAAAGTAGCGCAATTTTTTGTACGGGATTTAATACAGAAGCAACATGCGTTAAAAGAGTATGTTTACAGGGATTCGTTATAATTTAAATCGATCATCACGCTCAAGATTGTTGAGCGTGATGATTAAATGGGTGTTTATTGGATAAGGTTAACGTGAGTAGCTAAAGCCTGTTTGTCAATAATCGCACCTGGAAACCCAATAACGGTAGCGGCTACTTTTGCGCCATAACGTGCAGAATCAGTATGCGAGCTGCCAGTTAACCTTGCAGCAAGATAACCACCATTAAAACCATCACCTGCTGCAGTAGTATCCACAACCTTTTCAACCGGCTCTATTGGCACACTATCTAGTTTATTATCAATGAAGATATTCACACTAGAAGCGCCATTTTTGACGACTATTTCTTCGATTTCATATTGCGCTAGATGTTGCAAAATAGCCTCGGCATTCATATGCCCATATAACTCTGCATGATCATCCCCACCGGGGAAAACCAAGTCAGACACAGCATAAGCTGCATCAGTCCATTTTTGCGCTTCTATCTTAGATGTCCATAATTTTGGCCGGTAATTTGGGTCAAAACTGATTTTACATCCTGTTCCTTTTAATTCGCCCATCAACTCAAATAACTTAGCTTTTTGGTCATTATCTAGAATAGCTAGCGAAATCGCGCTAAAGTAAAAAACGTCCGCTTCAACCTTATGCCCTTTAAGCAAGTTTAAGCTTTGGGTCGCTGCCGAATTTTGTCGCCAATAGGTAAACGTTCGCTCCCCATCAGCATCAGTATGCACCATGTATAAACCCAAGTTTCGGTCTTCACTGCGCAATACATATTCAGTATTTATGCCCTCTTCGTCCATTTTTGACAATAATTCACTACTTAATAAATCATTACCTAAAGCGGTTAAATAACTAACAGAAACATTGGCGGCGCAGCGATTTAAATAAATCGCAGTATTGTAGGTATCGCCGGCAAATCCTTTATGTAAGGTATCACCTTGTTTAGAAACAAGTTCAAGCATACATTCACCAAACACTACGACTTTTTTCAAAATGTATCTTTCCCTAAGCGAACTGAAGTCAAAATAAATGCAAATGCACAGAAGTTAATCATGTTAAATCATCTAATATTTGGGCGAAGTTTTGCTTATTAATATTCGCTAATGTAGTCACGTGTTGTTTAACCTGCGAACGAAAATTAGAGTTATTCGATAATTCAGCGAATACACTTTTCAGATTGAGAATTTCATCCACAAAGGCCAAGGGTTCAGTCGAATATTTATCTGCTAATTCAAGTAACTCTGGTGCCAAAGGGTCGACTAATTGTTGCCCTTGGGAATGTTGTTTTAGAATAAATAATGACCAAGCAGCAATAGGTATACACAAAAGGGAAATGCTTTGTTTATTTTGTATATTATCCCTGATGGTATTCAAAATTCTGAAAGGTAACTTTTGTGAGCCGTCCCAAGCGATTTGAGACAAAAAATGACGTATGTGTTTATTGTGATAGCGCTGTAAAATATCATCCGCATACTGCGCTAAATCCATCTCTTGGGTTGCACCAATTGAAGGTAATATTTCAGTTACCAAAAGCTTACGAATAAACGCTTCAAAAGAAGGTTCACTGATTGCTTGGTAAACGGTTTCTAAATCACACAATCTACCCACGTATGCCAAAGTTGAATGTGTACCATTTAATACACGTAACTTTGCCTTTTCGTACAAATAAACGTCTTGGGTAAAGGTTACACCGACCTTTTCCCAATCGGGTCTAGGGCCGCTAAAGTTATCTTCTATTACCCATTGGGTAAATGCTTCACGTTGAATTGGCCAAGCATCTTCAACACCTAATTCTTTTTCTGTTTGCTGTTTTAATTCTTCACTTGTCGCAGGGGTAATACTGTCAACCATAGTATTGGGGAAACAAATATTACTGGCAATCCATTGGCCAAGTTCAGGCTCAATAACATTAGCAAATGTGACTACCGCTTTGCCTAGTTTGGTACCGTTATCCGACAAGTTATCACAACTAATAATAGTCAGTTGGTCAGCACCGCTATTTTTACGTTCTTTAAGTACGGCTACTAACAAACCTATTGCTGATACGGGTTTATCCGGTGAATTTTTGTCTTTTTGAATATCAGAATTAGACCAATCCAATTCACCTGCACTATCTAAACAGTAGCCTTTTTCAGTGATGGTCAAAGAGATGATATGCGTCAGTGCATCACACATTGACGACATCACTTGTTCTCTTTGATCACCCAAAACAAAAATATTATTAAACGCAGCAATCGCCTGAATATAAGGATTTTCATCTAAGATAACCAGCGAATAAAGATTGTCTTGGGTAGCAAGTTTATCTCTGAGATCTTGGCTACGCAAAGACACAGCATCAATCTTCCAGTTACCTCCTGAGGCAGACATAGCCAAATCAGTGTAAACCGCTTGATGAGCACGATGAAACGCACCGGGGCCCAAATGCACAATGCCACGGCCAGTGTTTTCTACATCGTAGGTTGGCTTGCGTATCTGTTTAGGAAGTTGAGAAAGAGATTGAATATTCAATTGCGACATCTAGTTATTTCTCTAATTTATAAGCTTTTTTGGCTAAGTTATAGGATAAATCAACTGCTAACTCAGCGGCTTCATCTTCACTTATTCTGTGTTCGACCACTAAATTAGCCAGGAATCGACAATCGATTCTTCGCGCCACATCGTGACGAGCAGGAATAGACAAAAATGCACGAGTATCGTCATTAAAACCAACAGTATTATAAAAACCAGCTGTTTCAGTCACTTGATGTCTAAAACGTAACATGCCTTCAGGACTATCATGGAACCACCATGCTGGACCTAGTTTCAATGACGGGTAATGCCCAGCCAAAGGCGCTAATTCACGGGCATATACTGTCTCATCAAGGGTAAACAAAATAACATTCAAGCGAGGATCACTGCCGTATTTATCAAGCATAGGTTTCAACGCATTAACATATTCAGTTTGCATAGGAATATCTGCGCCTTTATCACGACCAAACTTAGTAAATAAGTTCGCATTGTGATTACGAAATGCACCAGGGTGGATTTGCATCACCATGCCATCTTCTACGCTCATACCGGCCAGTTCAGTTAACATTTGCGCACGAAATAATTCTTGCTCTTGTGCAGAGGACTGCCCACTTAAACAGCGGCTAAACAAGGCTTTACATTCGACTTCTGTTAAATCGGCAGTCGCGGCTGTTGGATGGCCATGATCTGTTGCTGTTGCACCATGACTGCGGAACACTTCACGACGAATACGTAATGCTTGTAAATACCCTTGCCAATCAGTGGTATTTTCACCGGTCATTTCAGCTAATTTAAGCACATTAGCTTCAAAATCAGGCCGCGATGCATCCACTACATCATCTGGACGAAAAGAAGTGATAACTCTCTTTTCCCAACCGGAACCTTTTAATACACCATGATGAGTAAGGGGATCTAAGGCACCTTCTGTGGTAGCAATCACTTCTATATTAAAACGATCCATCAAGGCTCTAGGGCGATATTCAGGCTTAGCCAATTCGTTGGTAATATGCTCGTAGTATTCCATCGCATTGTCTTTACACAACATATCAGTCATACCGAACACATCTTTAAAGACTGTATCTAACCACATTCTAGAAGGAGTCCCTGGGAACAGGTGATAATGTTTGGCAAACAATGCCCAAATTTTCCGTGGGTCGGCTTCGCTTTCGCCACCATCCCATCTTGGAATACCTAAGGATTCTAGAGAGATACCTTGGCTATACAACATTCTAAACACATAGTGATCAGGGAGAATTAATAATTCAGTGGCGTTACCAAAACTTTCGTTATACGCAAACCAGCGCGGATCTGTATGCCCATGAGGACTGATGATCGGCAAAGAACGAACAGATTGATAAAGATTACGGGCGATATCTCGCGTAGTTTTGTCCGCAGGAAATAGCCGATCTTCATGTAATAATATTGGTTTCATATCAATCTCTTAATTATAGGGTGACGCCACGTTTCCAAATGGCTATTTCGTGGCTGCCATTTTTCTCATTGCAGCTCAATTTTCCTGAAGCAGTTTCAAGACAAAGTTGGTACAACCGCATTGCACAGTCGTCTAACGACAAACCGTGTAACACTTGACCTGCGTCGAAATCTATCCAATGTGGTTTTTGTTGTTTTAACTTCGTATTGGACGATATTTTCAGTGTGGGTACAGGGAACCCGAGCGGTGTACCACGCCCGGTGGTGAATAAAATAATATGCGCACCACTTGCCGCAAGTGCGGTAGAACTAACCGCATCATTGCCCGGTGCTTGCAATAGAGATAAACCTGTCGTTTGCAATGGTTGCCCATATTTAAGCACATCACAGACTTGAGCTTGCCCGCCTTTTTGCACGGCGCCTAATGATTTTTCTTCTAAGGTTGTTAAACCACCGGCTTTGTTACCTGGCGATGGGTTTTCGTAAATGGGTTGGTTATTATCAATAAAGTACTGTTTGAATTCGTTAATTAACTTAACAATGCCTGTAAACACTGATTCATTTATCGCCCGGTTCATTAACAGCTGTTCAGCACCAAACATTTCTGGCGTTTCAGTTTGTAATACTGATCCCCCCATATTTGTCATTAAATCAGTCATTCGTCCAACCAATGGATTAGCTGTAATACCACTAAATGCATCACTTCCACCACACTTCACACCAATCACGAGTTCACGAGCAGGAATATTTTCTCTTTTATCATTGGCAACAACCGACAACAAAGATTCAACTAAATGAACCCCCTCTTCTATTTCATCCACTACTTCTTGGGAATTAAAATAGCGGAGTCTATTTGCAGGTTGATCGACTTGTTCAATTAGGGATGAGAGTTGGTTGTTTTCACAACCTAAACCAACGACTAAAACCGCTCCAGCATTTGGGTGGGATGCTAACGCAGCAAGAATTGAGCGGGTATCATTTAGGTCATCGCCCAATTGCGAACAACCAAACGGATGGGTATAGGAACGAAAGCCGTCACATTGATCTGAAAAACGTTTTTCACATTCTTGGGCGATACGTTCAGCGGTGCGATTAACACATCCAACTGTGTTGATGATCCAAATTTCGTTACGAATACCGACTTTGCCGTTTTCACGGCGATACCCTAAAAACGTATCTGTTGATTCTGTTATTTCAGTGGTTTTATTAATGGGTGAGTAACAATAAGATTCTGCACCACTGAGACCTGTACGTAAATTATGACTATGTACATGCTCACCGGTTTTAATTGCCTGAGTAGTCTGGCCAATTGGGTAACCGTATTTGAAAACACTTTGATTAGCCTCAAGATCGCAAAGTGCAACTTTATGTCCAGCAGGTACGTCGTCTCGCAACAAAATTCCTGAGTCTTTATCTACCAAGCCACTTGTTAAATCCATAGTACAGACGCCAACATTGTCATTTGGATGAACACGAATAATTTGAGTCAGCTGTTGCATGAGTTACCTAAGAATTAAAATAAAAAGTTAAATGAATAGTAGTTCAGACCCTCTACCCAATATTATGCCACCGGTGGCATTCTAGGTCAATAATGGAATGTATTCAATAAATAAAAGGAAGTTTTATACTCTTCTTGTAGACTCTCGGATAATTAGATGTGGTTTAACTAAGTATTCATCCTCTATGTCCAACTGTGCGCCTTCGATAGTAGCAATAATCTTTTTAGCAGCCAGTTGGGCCATGTCGGATACTGGCCGTTGAATTGTTGTAAGTGAAGGGATCACTCTAGAGGCCAATAAGTTGTCATCAAATCCGGCAATCGATAATTGCTCAGGTACACTGATACCCATTTCATGGGCTACTTTTAAAACCCCTGCTGCCATTTCATCAGTATTAGCAAAAATAACTTGAGGACGAGGGCTTTGTATCAAAAGGCGACGAGCACAACTAATACCGCTTTCGTAGCTATTTTCCCCCTCAATAATTCGTTCCTCAGGTATCTCTACCCCCAATAAATTTAAGGTTTGGCAAAACCCTTCTAAACGTTCAATTGATGAGCAAAATTGTTTAGGCCCACTAATTACCGCCATATTACTGTGTCCTAGAGACACCAAATAACGAGCCAAATCACTTAGCGCAGCGCGATCATCTGATACCACCATATTGGCGTGATCATCTAAATCCACCGATGCCATTCGAACATATTTTATATTTTGCTCTCTGAGCGAGGACGCTAGTTCCTTAGATTCAGACACTGGCGACAGTATAATCACACCGTCAATGTTAGAACGCTTAACAAAATTACTGCAATCATCAATAAAATCACTATTACGATAAGTACAAGGGTGTACAACCAATTCGTATCCTTTCGCAGAACAAATTTTTAATACGCCGCGCTGTACTTGATCAATAAACATTGCATCGGGGTTATCATAAATTAAGCCCAACAAATAAGAGCGATTAGCGGCCAAACCTCGAGCTTGTTTATCAGGAGAGAAGTTTAAATCACTGATGACTTGATCGATTTTCTCACGGGTGGCCTTCCCCACATTAGATGCGCCATTAATAACCCTAGAGACAGTACGTTTTGATACACCAGAGAGTCTAGCTACATCGTTAATTGTGGGGCGTTTTTGCATTCAGTAATTCACTCATTATGATTAACTACCTGTGAATTAATCAACACAGATACGATTTAACTATTAGCTTAAAGTAGGCAATAACTCCCACTAAAATCAGCGACAAAATAAGCTGTAAATCCTAATTCCCCAGCAAATATGTCGTAATATATTAACGCTCAATAAAGCCAAACATAGCAGGAATAGCCTCACTAAACCAAGAGAAATAGGTCACTAACATTAAAACAAAAAACATCGCAGCATAAAGTGGAAGCAAAGGTTTGATGATCTCTTCAAGTTTTGTTTTTGCAATGGCACAAGTTATAAATAATACCGCACCTACAGGCGGCGAACATAAACCTATCGATAAATTTAAAACAATCATAATACCAAACTGAATAGGTGACATACCCAATTGCTCAGCGACGGGTAAAAAGATAGGCGTAAATATTAATACCGCGGGAGTCATATCCAAAAATGCACCAACGACAATTAATAACAAATTAATCAGCAGTAAAATAATGATCGGATTGTCACTTATATTCAACATAAACGCACTTAACGTTTGTGGAATATTTTCAATAGACAGCACCCAAGACATAGCGGTCGAGGCAGCAATCAACAACATCACAATCGCAGTTGTTTCAGCCGATTTCAATAATATTTCCGGTAACTCTTTGACTTTAACTTCACGGTAAAATCCAACCGATAACATCAAGGCATAAACAACAGCAATTGCCCCCGCCTCTGTTGCGGTAAATATACCGCCAACAATTCCACCAATGATCAAAAAGATCAAAAATAAACTAGGAATAGCAGCCAATACTTTTGTGGCAACAACCGACAAAGGTAATCTATCTGATAATGGATATCCCTTACGTTTTGCATAGACGTAACATACGAACATTAGTGCGAACCCCACCATAATCCCTGGTAAATAACCGGCCATAAATAACGCAGCAATAGAAACACCGCCACTGGCGATTGCATACACAATCAGAA
The DNA here is from genome assembly GCF_000314995.1 of Paraglaciecola arctica BSs20135. Classification (GTDB taxonomy): domain Bacteria; phylum Pseudomonadota; class Gammaproteobacteria; order Enterobacterales; family Alteromonadaceae; genus Paraglaciecola; species Paraglaciecola arctica. Next base: position 68,318 of record NZ_BAEO01000067.1, read on the forward strand.
TATTACTAGGAGGAATTAACATACCAGTAGTAGATGCGGCAGCTGTCACTGCAGCACTAAAGTTGGGATCATATCCGGCCTTTTTCATTTCTGGAAGCATAAAACTACCAATTGCAGATGTTGCAGCTACCGCCGAACCAGAGATCGCACCAAACAACATACAAGAAACAACATTAACCAAAGCTAAACCACCTGGTAACGCACCAATCAAAGCCATTGCACATTCAATTAGGCGTTTTGCTATGCCTCCCCTGCCCATTAATAATCCAGACAACACAAAAAATGGGATAGCTAATAAAGCGAAACTATTTAAACCGCCAGCCATACGCTGAGCAACGGTTGCTAAAGCAGGTAGCGTGTCGATATTAATCATCATAACAAGCATGGTAGACAAACCGATACAAATCGATATCGGCACGTTAATTAACAATAAGGCAAAAAATACCACTACTAAAATAATAGCTGTCATTTCCATTATAAAGGCTCCTCAGGGTCAGCTATCCATAAGTTATAGATATTGATTAGGCTATAAAAAACAAACAATGCACCAGAAATAGGCAGCACTGTATATATGAACCCCATACGTATTCCCAATGAAGCAGATATCTGATCGAGCTCTAGGGTAATGATGACTAACTCTTTGCCACCTACGATTAACGCTAATGCACTAAATGTAATGACTAACACTTCCACTATTGTGAGCAGCATCCTGCGAGTCGCTTTAGTTTGTCTATCAACAATTAGATTAAATCCAAGGTGGGATTTTTTACGATAAGCATATGCCGACCCCAAGATCCCAACCCAGATTAAAATAAACCGCGAAAGTTCTTCTGTAACAGAAGCTGGGTCTTTGAGAATAAAACGAGAAATGACCTGCCAAATAACCGTTAATAAAATGGCAGACATGGCGCAAATCAGTGAAAACCCTAAGGTCTGATCGATTAATTTAATAAATTTACGCATCTTTACATTGCCCTAATTTCGGCCATTAGATCACCCACAGGTGAATTGGCAAAACTGTCATGAAAAGGTTTAACTGCGTCCACAAAAGCTTGCTTGTCGGGATATATCACATTAACCCCCGCTTCTATTACTTTTGCTAAAGAATCCCTTGTGGATTCGGCCCACAATTTACGCTGATAAATGACCGAATCTGCCATAGCTTGCTCAAGCCATTTTTGTTGTTGCGCATTTAAACTATTCCAAACATGTAATGAGCATAAAAGCACGTCAGGTACCGCAGTATGTTCATCTAAGGAGTAATAACTGGCAATTTCGTAGTGGCGAGAAATGTAATAACTAGGTGGATTATTCTCCGCACCATCAACCACTCCTTGTTGTAAAGCAGTGTACAATTCGCCCCAAGATACAGGCGTGGCAGCCGCCCCCATTGCTCTTACCGTTTTCACCGCTGTTGGACTATTCAACACCCGTATTTTTAATCCTTTAAGATCGGATGGTGTATGAATAGGTTTGTTAGTGGTATAAAAACTGCGACTTCCAGCATCATAATACCCCAATCCTTTAAGTCTGAAAGACTCCAAACCTTTCAGTAAAGTCGTGCCTATATCACTATTAAGTACTTTCCAAAAATGCGCATTATCTTTAAACACATAGGGAATACTAAAAATTTGCATGGCGGGGGCAAATCCTTCTAATGGACTTGCTGAAACTTTGGTCATCGCCAGTGAACCAATTTGTAGCAGTTCAAGCATTTCCCGTTCAGTTCCTAGCTGTCCTCCAGAATATATTTTAACGGTCATTTGGCCATTAGAATATTCAGATAATCGTTCACCCAAAAACACCATGGCTTTGTGTACAGAATGTTGCATATCGAGGGAGTGGCCTAGGCGCAACAACACCTGCTCACTCTTTTTTGCACTGTCTCCACAAGAAATCAGTAACAACAGAAGTGTCAAAAGTGTGGCTTTAAACCAAGACTTATTCATCTGGCGCATGTTTACTCCTTCAACTAACGTAAATCACTAGCAAGAAACTTATCCATATCGTCATAGTCAAGATTTTCGCCCGCCATTCCCCAGATAAAAGCATAGTTAGACGTACCAGCACCACAATGAATAGACCAAGGAGGAGAAAGTACAGCCTGTTCATTGCTAACAAAAATATGTCGAGTTTGTTTTGGTTCCCCCATAATGTGGCAAACGGCCTGCTGAGGCTCAACATCAAAATAAAAATAGACTTCGTTACGACGATCATGCTGATGCGCTGGCATGGTATTCCATACGCTACCTTGGTTTAGTCGAGTTAGCCCCATCTGTAATTGGCATGTTTCAACCACAGAATTGATAAGTAACTGATTAATGTCTCTTTCATTACATGTCGCTTGAGACCCCATGTGTAAAACATTGGCTTCTTTTTTACCTATCTTTTTAGTCGGATAAGCATGATGAGCGGGAGCTGAATTGAGGTAAAACTTCGCAGGATTAGATGAGTCATTTGAAGTAAAGGTGACTTTTTCACTGCCTTTACCTATATATAGTGCTTCTTCCCGTGCTAACTCATAGGTCACTCCATCCACTTCAACTTTACCAGTACCACCCACATTAATAATTCCCACTTCACGACGAGCCGTGAAATATTCAGTTTTAAGTAAATCAGCAATGGTTTCTAAAACTAAAGGAGCATCCTTCGGTACGGCACTGCCCACCATAAAACGCTCATAATGGCTGTAGACCCAATATATTTTACCCGCCTGCATCAACTTATCAGCTAAAAATGCGTCTCTAAGCTGTTCAGTATCGTAATTTTTTGCTTCGTTTTGTCCAACCGCATAACGCACTTCATATTCTATATTCATATTAATAACCCTAAATTTAATAATTTAATTTAACGAGCAAGAAAACCGCCATCCACAGCCAAAATATGACCATTGACGTAATTACTGGCTTCACTTGCCAAAAATACTGCTGCACCTTTCAAATCTTCAGTTTCCCCCCAACGACCAGCAGGGATACGATTGCAAATGTCTTTACTGCGTTGCTGATCGTCTTGTAGGGCTTGAGTGTTGTCAGTGCGAATATAACCAGGGGCAATACCATTAACTTGGATATTAAACTGGCCCCACTCGTTGGCTAAGGCTTTAGTCAACCCTGCGATGGCGTGTTTGCTAGCGGTATAAGAGGGCACGGTAACACCACCGCTATAACTCAACATTGATGCTGTGTTGATAATCTTTCCACTTCCCTGATTAATCATGGTTTTGCCAATTTGTTGGCTTAGCAAGAAGGCAGAATCTACATTAACAGTGAGCACTTTTTGCCATTCTGACATAGGAAAATCCACAGCAGGACTGCGGAATATAGTGCCTCCGTTATTCACCAAAATATCAATACCACCAAAGATTGCCAACGCATCATCAGCCAATTTTTGCACTGCTTGCATATCAGACAAATCAGCAAATAATTGCTCTGCTTTTTGCTGTTTAAGTTCATTAATAAGAGCAACAGTTTGACTACAACCACCTTCTTTTGAGCTAGCACAGATAACCTGTGCACCAGACTCAGCAAGTGCAATTGCCAAAGATTGGCCAATCCCCCTGCTTGCCCCAGTAACCAGTGCCCGTTTGCCAATCAAACTAAAATTTGGCATATAAATTCTCCATAAAATGATTCAAATATAACTAGCTAACTAATTTTTTAACGCCAGTCTTACTTTCATGAGTAATAGTGATTTTCACAATCTTAACAATTATTTAAATTAATGCTACCGGTGGCACTTGTCAACATAATAGTGCATAGTTGGCTTAAAAGAACTGACAACAAGGGGAATTTTATGAATAAATTTAAATTAGCGTTAAGTGTTTCAACCATAGTTTCAGCAGTGGGATGTCATTCCCCTGACATTAAAACAGATCCACAAATTGTAATTAAAAATCCTGCTGATGGCGGTGCTATTTCTCAGCTAGTGTCTTTAACGTTTTCTACAGATAAACAAAAAGAATTAAGCCAATTCAATACAGCAGGACTAGATTCTGAGTGGCGAATATTAGCAAACGGTGAAAAAGCTCTAGATATATTGGTGAGTCTTGCTCCTGGTGAAGAAAAAACCGTTTCCTTTTCAACTGACGGTAAATTGGTTGAAGACGTTGCCTATGCGGAATTATCAGTACGCACAGGCGGAGAATGGCAAGGAAAAGCTTACCAAGCCGATGGGTTTTCATTCGAAAATGTTAAGCAATTCGAAAGCCCTGAACAACTTACCGATCACTCTTATTACTTGCGTTATGAAGGTCCAGGATGGGAGAATGATTTGATTGGCTATCGCTTATATTTAGATTGGCGAAATGGCATTGATGTGTTTGCAAAAACTGGTGCTAAACCTGGCCTAGCTGGTGTGGGTCAAGACGGATATGACAGCTACCACGAATTAGCAGATTGGGGAGCGGATGTACTCAAAGTGGGCTCTTCATTAGGTTTAGGTGCGCTTGGCCGCATAAAGGGTGAAGAGGTTATACATTTTCAAGAAGTAGATAACACAAGTTGGACACTTCTAGGTGACAACAAACTCAGTGCCAGTTTTAACGTCAATTATCAAGGTTGGTCAGTCGCAAACAAAAAGGTCGACGTAAGCACTGATTACACTATCCATGCAGGCGATCCTACTACCTTAGTTAAAGTTACCTTATCTGAACCCATCGATAATTTAGTCACAGGGCTTGTGAACCACCCCAATACCCACTTCATAAAACAGCAATATAAAAATTGGGAAGTGATAGCCACTTATGGTGCACAAAGTATTGCGGCAGAAGGCGACGAATTAGGTTTGGCAATATTTTATCAAACCAATGAAGTATCAGAGCAATATCGTGGGCAACACGATTATTTAGTGAAGTTTAACCCCACTACTAATCTTACTTACGGGCTAATGGCAGTATGGCCGCAACATCCGTCCAGCCCGAAAAACCGACAAGAATTCGAAGCTTTGTTAAATGACAAATTACATGTTTTGGCCTTCCCTGTCGAGGCTACTGTCACTTATTAACCCAAACAGGTAATGCTTGAATTAAGGATGCATTTGTAGGCATAAACATTATTGCTCGTTAAGTTCAAAAGATAACTAATCAGCATTTTATGCCCATTACCTTATTCTATAAAAACTAGGCCGGTCACCTTCACGTGACAAAGAGATACAGCAAATACGGTATTTCGTGATGTATAACTATATATAGTTAGGCATCAATCTTTTCGATAGCTAATTGAGTTAAAAATCATTTCATCCCTCGCACTACAAACCAGTCCTTGTATGACTTGTAACAAATTGTAGGGACATCGTACAAATTTGATACAGAGTTACTCTCTTGATTGCTTTATTGTCTTCATTATTCGGATTCAATAGGAAATTAAATCATGTTTAGTTTTATGAAAACACTGTTTGTAATTGTAGTTTTATTAACTAGTCAGTCAGCATTGTCACAAGAGCAAACCCCCTACCAAGTGATAGTCGGTTTGGGAGACACCCTATTTAAGCGTTTGTCGGAAGAACAGGAAAACCTTAGCTCCCAACCAGAACTGGTCAGAGAAATTATTGAACAAAACCTCATGCCTCATGTAGATTATCGTTACGCCGCTTATAAAATTCTGGGGAAATACATAAGAGAAATAAGCAAACAAGAGAGAGAGGAATTTGCATTGGCTATGAGGGACTATTTAGCCGTCACTTACGTGAATGCTTTGAGTCAATACAAAAATCAAAAAATCACATTTCAACCAGAAACAAAAAGTAATACAGGTAAAAATATTGCAGTGGTCAAGGCGCTAATTACCGAGCAAAGTGTTCCTGATATTGCGATTGACTTTTCTCTTCGCTTCGACAAAAAAACACAGCAGTGGAAGGCCTTTGATATGGTTATTGAAGGGATTAGTTTAATCAACGCTAAACAAACAGAAATAACGTCTAGGATAAGGGCTTCTGACATACAAACAGTTACCTTAGAAATAGCCAGACTAGGCAATCAATCAAAGCTTAAGGCTAAACATTAAATTTTGACTAAGACATAAAATTCAGTCTTCAATAGAAAACGCGGCGCTCTAATCTAGAGGCTCGTTGGAGATAATAAATTGACCTATTATTCAATCAGTAGTTAGTTTAGTTTCTTATGTCATGGACATAAAAGCTTAGTCAACAGCCTTTACCTGTATCCCCCTTTATCGCTATAGTTAATGTATATAGATTTCAGTAACTTAATTAGGACATTATGACCACCCTTTACGGCATTAAAAACTGCGACACCATTAAAAAAGCGCGCGCTTGGTTAACAACAAATAATATTGATTATACCTTTCATGATTACAGACAAGACGGTCTCGATTCAAATTGGCTAGAACAAACAGAACACGCCTTAGGTTGGGAACTAATGTTAAATAAACGCGGCACTACTTTTCGTCAATTGAGTGAAGAACAAAAACAAGGGGTGGATAAAACTGCAGCGCTGGCGTTAATGCTTGAGTTTCCAGCGATGATCAAACGCCCCATACTTATTCATAACGATAAGTATTTTATCGGTTTTAAAGCAGATCAATACGCCGAGGTATTCTCATGAGCCGCACTCTCGACCTCACTATAGACTTGATCAACAGAAAATCTGTTACCCCTGAAGATGCAGGTTGTCAGGATATGATGGCGAATATTCTTAAGCCTTTAGGCTTTGAAATTGAAGATCTAAGCTTTGCCGACACTAAGAATATTTGGGCCCGTAAAGGTACAGAAGCACCGGTATTCTGTTTTGCTGGGCATACAGACGTAGTACCTTCTGGTCCAGAACAGAATTGGCAAACTCCGCCCTTTAAAGCCACAGAAAAAGATGGCTACATTCATGGCCGTGGTGCTGCAGACATGAAAGGCAGCTTGGCCGCCATGTTAGTGGCCACTGAAAATTTTGTAAAAGCGAATCCACAGCACAAAGGCTCAATAGCATTTTTAATTACCAGTGATGAAGAAGGACCATTTATTAATGGCACCACTAAGGTGATTGATACCTTAGAAGCCCGTAACGAAAAAATCACTTGGTGTTTAGTGGGTGAGCCATCAAGCACAGACCTAGTGGGTGACATTGTTAAGAATGGCCGTAGAGGCTCATTAACGGGCGATTTACTTGTCAAAGGTATTCAAGGGCATGTCGCCTACCCTCATTTGGCTAGAAACCCTATTCACGAGTCAACACTAGCGCTGGCTGAACTAGCCAACACCCAATGGGATAAGGGAAACGACTCATTCCCTGCCACTAGTTTTCAAATTTCCAATATTAATGGCGGCACTGGAGCAGGTAACGTTATCCCCGGCGAATTAAAAATCTGTTTTAACTTTAGATTTTCAACCGAAGTAACAGATCAACAATTAATAACAAGAACGCTGCAAGTATTAGATGCTCATAAACTGGATTACGATATTGATTGGACTTTTAATGGCCAACCTTTCTTAACAGACTCTGGAAAACTAGTTGAAGCCACACAACAAGCTATCAAAGGTTGCACTGGACGTGAAACAGTATTGTCCACAGCTGGAGGTACCTCTGATGGGCGTTTTATCGCGCCAACCGGAGCTCAAGTGATTGAACTTGGACCTGTTAACGCCACTATCCACAAAATTGATGAATGCGTGAAAATTGACGATCTCGATACGCTCGCGGATATTTATCAAGATATCTTACAACGGCTGTTAGCGTGATCACTCAAGCACACACTTTAGGTAAAGATGAAAGTCTATTAGTCGAATGCCAAAACGGCTTTCGTCTATTACCTAAAGTGTGTGAGGCATTTAGACAAATGCAAATGGCAGCGGCACAAGATAACGTAGACATACAAATTGTCAGCAGTTACCGGGGCTTCGACCGGCAATTACAGATTTGGCAAAACAAATGGTCAGGCAAAGCAACTTTGTTAGACGCTAATGAAAATATCTTAGATGCTAGGACTCTGTCTGACCAAGAAAAGATACTCGCTATCCTCACATGGTCGGCGTTACCTGGAGCCAGTCGTCATCATTGGGGTAGCGACTTAGACGTGTATGACAAAAATGCGGTTGAAAAGAGTCACCATGACTTTCAACTGGTTTGTAGCGAATACGATCAAGGTCCATGTACCCAACTCAACAATTGGCTAAACGAACACGCGATTAAATATGGTTTTAGCCGACCTTATGCACAATACAATGGCGGTATTGCTCGGGAGCCTTGGCATCTAAGTTTTCAAGCAAGCGCAGACAAGATGTTGGGGTTATTGGATGAAAAAGTGATACTCGCTAATCTTACAAAGTCGGATATTCTTGGGCTAGATAGCATAATTGCTAACATGCCTGAGATTTATCAGCGCTTTGTTTTAAACAGGGGATTAGTATGAATATTTGGATTGTTGTAGTGATTTTTGTTTTGGTCTTAGGTTTAATTATTGGCAATATATTGTTGTTAAAACAAAGTGCCAATCAAAAACTGCCTAAACCTAATAAAGATAACAATGCGTCATATGACCGTTTTGAAGACAAAGATGATTGAGCCCTCCCTCCCCCTCTACTTTTAAGAAGCGGCTCATGAGAATTCTACTCTTAGCCAACAAAGACATCGCTAGCAATGTCGCCCTGAATACTCTATTTCAAACAATGACCGGGGCGCATAAATTTAAAATATTGCTGTCATCGACTGTTGGTAAAAACAGTAAAAACAAACCGCTAGCTTTATTAGACTTAGCCTTTTTTGAAGAAAGTTTGTTTAACGAAATACTCTTCCCTGCACTGCAAAACAAGCCATCTCTCAATACTGAAAAGTTTCAAAGTTTTGCGGGATTCAAAACACTTGGGGTAGAGGTAGCAGATATTGACTCAATAAATTGTCAGGCTGGAATTAATACAATAAATGAGTTTGCGCCTGACCTTATCGTTTCAATTCGATTTGGTTTGATCCTACAAGCTGCAGTAATTAATATTCCAAAATTTGGTGTCATCAATTTACATTCAGGTGAATTACCAACATACCGCGGCGTAATGGCAACCTTCAGAGCCATGCAACAAGATGATACTCACTGTGGCACTACTCTCCACTACATCAGTGACAGTGGCATAGACAGCGGAGCAATCATCAGCATTAGTAAACAAACGTTGGATTATAAGCGGTCTTATCTTCACAACACTTTATCGCTCTATGAGAAAGGAGTTAAAGATGTGGTTAATGCCATTACTAAGATAGAAAACACCGGGAAATGTGAGAGTTACCCAGTAAAATCAAAGGGAAACTATTTTTCATTCCCCTCAGAACAAGAACTCAATGACTTCAAACAAAAAGGCCATAAACTCTACGAATATCAGGATATTATTGATATCGCACATAGCTATTACTGATCGTTGCGACTTATCAATATACTTGCTTGCAGTGCCTCTGATACTGACCATCACATAGATATCAGAACCATCAAAAAAGTGTCAATTGTTACCCAAGCAACATTTCTAGATATCCCGAATTCAGGATAATGCAGTTTCACAATTGAAGTTTGACACTTGCTTGTACCTCATTGCTAAGGCGAGCTTTATCTAAAAATTAAGTGATTTATATTTTTTTGACGAGTGTTTAAGGGATTTTCTGATAACTTTTAACATCTCCTGAAAACCAGGGTTTAAGTTTTCCAACAATAACGAAGGGTTAATATAATAAGGCGCTCTCTTGCCATGATAATCAACGGCAGGACCAATTTGTTCGAATTGAATGCCGATAAAGCTCATACTTCTTGCCATTTTAGGCTCCATCATCACAAAAGTATGTTTTATGTCATTCTCCATGACTATCGAGGCCGCAGATAGGTATAGGCCCACGGCAATAAAAGGAAAGCAACGTAATTCATTTTCAGAATAGATTTGCTGATCAATTCCACCTATTGCGGCTCCTGTGAAATTATCTGTTTGTCTCCTTCTGAAGTCTTTGGGAACAGCTAATCTCGAAATTTCACAAATCTCATGTGAAGCAAAATCATTAGGGTTAATTTTGTCTTTTGATATTGATGCGTGCCAGTGCTTTTGAAGTGGAATTAATTGTTGATTTGTTTCAGGCCTAACCACTCTGATGGTTCCAGAAAAGCGAGTTGTAGGGATATGTTGAATTAAACAATGGGTAGAATATTTATCAAATTCATCAACCTCTAAACCAGTTCCCCCAGTCTCTAAAAAGTTTAATTCATCGCAATAAACGTCATTTCTTATACTAAATGACTCATTGCAAAGTTCTGTGGTATTGGCGATTAATGGATGTAAGTGCGTGGAAAAGTGACGTGCAACAGTTTTGCCTTCGCTATTATCAGCAAAACCCCTAATCATTTTGAGCAAGGGGCCAATTATGGGGGTGTTGGCATATTTTTTTAAATTTTTCACGTTTTTGGATTCGTAACCTTCAATTTATATTCCATTATGGTTATGCCAATACGGTTCAGTCCTTTTTGGAATAAATTCTAATGCCATTTTATAACTAGTTTCATACCATATTTTGCCTATTGAATTAGCAAATAAAATTCAACAGCTGAATGCTACTCAGTATTTATAAGAGTGATATTTTTCCAATACTGAACATAGACATAGCCATAGCCATAGCCATAATAAGCATCTAATTATTATCATCACACATTGCACTAGAGGTAACCAACTTTTTTATATGGTTTAGCTGTAACTTGGTCACTTTTGATTATCAGAGCGCCTATCGGCGCAATACTTTATTGCTTTACGAGAAGGGTGTTACAGGTGTGTATAATGCTCTTTCTAAGATAAAAAACTCTAGGGAATGAAAAAGCTATTCTGTAACTTTAAATGCAGGAAAAGCAGTAGCGGAGCCAACAAAGATCAAAATCAACGAAGCCGATGCTTTGTTCTGAAGCTATAACGAATATTTTGAAACTGCTTATCTTAAATGACTCTATTGAGAGTTAAAGGATATTCAGATGCACATAGATATAATGGATTGGCCCAAATAATAACAGGTGATCAGAAAATCTATCTGGATAGATAATAAAACTTGCCAACAAAGGAACTTAAAATCGTTTATTATTTAAACATTTTTTCGCAAATCAATTGGTATTAGGTTTATGTTATTGTAGGCTATTAAGTACTTACATGAAGTTATAGATGTATATCAAAAAGGCCAACAGCCCCTAATAAAGGATTAGGTGAATATATGTTAGAACTCCCCCCTTTGATAAGCTTATTATCAAAAAGTGTCTTAATCTATCCGCAAAATATTGCTGTTTTCGATCAGAAATATGGCTCCCTTAGCTATAGACAACTTAATGAGCTATCAGAGCAGCTTGCAAATAAATTAAGGGAACATGGAGTCAAATCTGGCAGCCATGTCGGACTTTGGATGTCAAAATCTTCCGCCACAGTAGTTGCATTATTTAGTATTTTAAAATGCGGTGCTGCTTATATCCCTACGGATGCTTCGGGACCAGCAGATCGAAATTCCTTTATTTTTAGAGACTGTTGCGTAGATGCAATTTTAATTGAACGAGAATTATTAAGCCGTTTAGAACAAGGTTTTGCTGCCAGCGAATACAAAATTGAGGAAACTATAGCGCCCTTGGCCACTCTTGGCCTAGATATAGTGATAGTTACTTTTAATAACAAAAAGCTAGCAACAGACAATGTCGTTGAGCCTCTTAGTGAAGATCTACTCGCTTACATACTCTATACATCGGGCTCTACTGGGAAACCCAAAGGGGTACCCCACTCTCATAAATCGGCAATGAGTTTCCTCGATTGGTGTAGTACGGAATTTTCACCTACCCCAACAGATCGTTTTTCTTCCCATGCCCCTTTTCATTTTGATTTATCAATATTAGACATCTATTTGCCATTAAAGCATGGTGCCTGCATCTATATCATCACTGAAAGTCTGGGTAAACAGCCAGCGCTGTTGGCTGAATTCATTGCAACTTCAAAGTTAACATTTTGGTATTCCACTCCTTCTATCTTACACATGCTAACTGAATTTGGGCAACTTGATAAACAGGATTATTCAGCGCTGAAAATGGTGTTTTTTGCGGGCGAAGTCTTCCCCATCAAACAGTTGCAACAATTGTCTAATTTTTGGAAAGGGCCTGCTTATTACAATCTATATGGTCCCACAGAAACTAATGTCTGCACTTATTATAAAGTCACACCAGAGGATATTAACGAACGTCAACAGCCCGTACCTATAGGTAAGATCTGCTCCGGTGATGAAGCCTTGGTCGTGGATAGCAAGAATCAAATCGTCGCTAATGGCGAACAAGGAGAGTTGTTGATCGCCGGCGGTTCTGTCATGAAGGCCTATTGGAACTCACCACATAAAAGCCAACAAGCGTTTTATACTGACGTCTCCGGACAGCAATGGTACAAAACCGGCGATATTGTAACTACAGATGATAAGGGTGACTTCGTTTACTTGGGTAGAAGAGACAGGATGATTAAAAAACGCGGCTTCCGTGTGGAGTTGGGAGAAATAGAAAGTGTACTTTACCGCCACGAGGATGTGTCTGAAGCGGCTGTCATTGCCTTTCAAGATGATGGCGGTGAATTACTTATATACGCATTGTTGAGTCCCAAGAATGTAGAAAATAAATTATCAGTTATTAAAATGAAGCAATTTTGTAGCCAACATCTGCCTTATTACATGGTGCCAGACCGCTTTAAAATGTTAGATAAACTTCCCAAAACATCCACCGACAAAATCGACTATCAAACTTTAAAGGAATTAATATAATGGACTTTTCCGTTTCCAGCGAACAACGCGAGATAATAGAAGCCATTAAACGCTTCGCAACAAGAGAATTAAATCAAGACGTCATCAGCAGAGACAAAGATCAAATATTTGATCGAAAGCTTTGGGATAAATGTGGCGAAATGGGCTTAACCGGGCTGGCGATTGACAGCGAATATGGTGGCATGGGCTACGACGCAGTAACCACGTCTATGGCATTGGAAGCTTTTGGTTATGGCTGTCACGACAATGGCTTGGTTTTTTCTGTTTGTGCCCATTTACTTGCTTGTACTGTGCCTATTAACAAACACGGCAGCCAGAAACAAAAAAATGAAATCCTCCCAGATCTTTGTTCCGGTAAGTATATAGCGGTAAATGCTATGACCGAGCCAGACACAGGGTCCAATCCTTTCGCTATGAAATCAACAGCTAAGGCAGTTGAGGGTGGTTATCTGCTCAATGGCACCAAAATATTTTCCACTAATGGCCCAATAGCTGATATTGCCCTAGTTTATGCAATGACTGACAAAGACAAAGGATTCCATGGTGGCATTTCCGCCTTTCTAGTGAAAAGTGACACTCCAGGTTTTGAAGTAGGCCAGAAATTTGAAAAAATGGGTTTACGCACGTCCCCTATCGGCGAACTAGTTTTCAATGATGTTTTTGTACCTGCTGACGCTATGTTGGGAGCCGTGGGTGGAGGCGCCCGTATATTCAGCGAGTCAATGGACTGGGAGCGAGCTTGTTTGGTATCAGCTCACGTTGGCACCATGCAACGATTATTAGAGGGTGCTATAAGTTATGCACGAACCCGAGTGCAAGGTGGACAAGCAATAGGTAAAAACCAAGCAGTCTCTCATCGTTTAGCATCCATGCGTACACGCATAGAAGCATCCCGTTTAATGGCATTGTCTGCGGCGTGGGCGCTTGAGAATTCGCGCATGGCGTCAATCAATGCGTCTATGACTAAACTTTTTATTAGTGAAGCATACCAGCAAACCGCTATGGATAATTTGCAAATTTATGGGGGTAATGGATTTATGGTTGAATGCGAACATGAAAGGTATGTTCGTGATTCAACAGGTTGTACTATTTATTCAGGCACTTCTGATATACAGCGCAATATTATTGCTGGTTGGTTAGGTTTATAGTTGAGCAAGGCGCGTTTTGGCTAAAATAATACTTTACCTAGTTGAGTCTTAAAATTTTATTTTTAGACTCAAAACGATAATCTATTTGCCAGCAATTCTCTGACTATTTCAAATTACCTAAGGTTAACAATAAAGCAGGTTTTACAATCCTGAAAAATCATTGAAAATGACAATTCCTATGCAAATACATTCCTGGTGAATATGGCGTTCATCTCCTTCCTGACGCCCCGATTAGTTAGCTTAACTGAACAACAATTTTAACTGCAATGGCTAAAAATAAGGCTCATCCTAAATGTGTAGCTTCCATTTTCTGTGTTTAGCGTGAGTCATCTGCTAGCGACCCATCAGAAGTTTGACTAGTCTGATATTTTCATACCCAAATATCGCTCAGGAGAACCTGTAATTTCTTTAAACAAACCATCCATCAACAGCCTATGCCCTAATTTATTAGGGTGCTTGTCCCACTCAGCCAAGGCAATATCATTTACGGTGTAGCCCTGATAAACATTGTGTAAATTAAGAATTTCAAAACCAGCTTGTCGAGCCAGCTCAGTGCTTTGTTCAGCTGTGGTCTCCCAGTCTCCTCCTTCCACACCAGGAACTAAAAACCACACTAACTTACAGCGCATATTTTTGGCTTTTATTGCCAATTCATTATAAAGCCAGGCAAGTAATTCTTCTCGATAAGGCATAAGCGCTTTCTCCATAACAGTGGCATCCATGTCTGCAGTGATATTGGCTTTGCTTACTATGTCCCGTAAACCCGGATACGGAATATCAACAGCATTTTTAACAGACTCTTGCAAAAACGAAGCTGCACGCATCATTTCCCGTCCAGAGGCCGCATAATAAATCATATTGGGATGGAATTTTTGTGCTTTTTCCAATACTGGTAACTGCTGTAAGGGTTTGTAACCTGGCGCACTTAAATTAAGAATTTCAATTGTATTTTTCGACCCTTTGGATAGTAGTTGATTTAATTCAGATTCCAGCATTCCTTCAAATGTCTCATCATCTTCAACCCCCCAACCAGTTTCGATAGAGGCCCCTAACAATATAATCCTCAGCGTATTGGGTTTGGCCGTCAGTGGATATTCCTGGTCACGCATGCCCCACTGATTAGTGGTCATTAGCCCATATTGAGTAGAAGAGCTAGTGGACTTAAGCAGTTCATACTGCATAAAATCACCAGTGTAATATTTCAGATCTGCCCCGGGATTTTGCAACCATTCTGCGGGCTTTTTCATATACACTTCCCAAAGCTGGGAATTAAAACGATTCACCCTAACCAACTCCTCGTAGTAACCTTTTTCCAGCGCTTGGGTATCTAACTTACTCAGTTTACCTGCTCTCATGGTCGCAATAGTATTAGCGATATCAGGACCAAATTTTGTATATACTTCACCAATACTCATTACAGACATTAAGACAAGCAAACACACAGTAGTATAAGGACGTCTATCCGTCGCCCCCTTATAATTCCCTCCGGCGATACGTTTTCTTGTCCATATTTGTAATAGATAACCACAGATTAAATATCCAGCAAAAATAGCGAGCGCGAAAAAAATTTCGGAATAAGTTAATTGCCCTAATACTTTAAACATGGATAACCAACCAAGCCAGGATTCTGCGCTCCATAACGACCACAAAGTACAAATACAAGTAAAGGTGAGCAATACCTTAGTACTGTATATTACTGAACTTTTTACTGACCATACTTTTGCTGCTAGGTTTTGTCCCTTGCCTTTTTTCAGCTCCCACAGTGAGTTAATAATAACCAAACAGCCCAATATTCCCCAAAACACCGCATCCTGCCAGATTATGGGAAATTGTCCGCGCAACCAGAACCATTGATAGGAGTGAAAAGCTAAAGTTAGAAAAAATACAATAATGGTCGATATTACAATGGCCTTAGTCATACCCAATGACTTAAGGCGGAAAAATATCGGATAGTAAAAGACCTTCATCATAAAGTCTTTCCAGTAAATATTTATGCGCCGCCAGAAATCTGTAAAACTTGCTGATAAATAATATAAATGATGAGTTTCCTGAAGATTAAAACCAAACAAATGCAAACATCCAACTATGATGTGGAAAAGACCGGAAACTCTTAGGTAGAGCAAAAAATTACTCGAGAGGTATTGCATTAAATCGCTGGGAGAAGCCACATCTGAGGGTGATATCGCCATGTAATAATACACGATCCGATAAATCAATAAGTGAATAATCCCCCTAGTGATCCAGTCGACGCCCACCTGATAAATTTTGTGCCGCTCGCCATTGTAGTGAGAACGTGTGAAGTTAGTAAAGTCCACTACAGGGAATAGAGGAAAAACCACATTGGGCAACATGAAAAAATAAGCCACAGATTGACCAAAAGTCGGTATTTTTTTGGCATGCTTAAGATCATACATAAAAGTGATTAATCGAAACATCAGCATTGAACCCAAAATAGGCCAAATTGCTTCAGGTCCATAAAAAGGCATAATATCGGCTCTGAATACGGCTAAAACACCTGAACCGGCAAGGATTAAGCCCACTTTATAACTAAATTTTAGACCTGACCGACAAATCAATAAAATAACGGCAACAATGGAAAATATCCATAACGAGGACTCCCAGCCCATGATCACAGCCGTACCTGCCATCGACAATAAACCAAAACTGAACATTCGATGTTGAATGGGTATGAAGTAATGGACCATAAAGCCCACACTTATAAAAATCATAATGGTAAAAAATGCATTATTTTCGATGGCGTATCGATGAACAATAAAAACAATAAATGCTAGTTGTACTACCAAAAAAATATATTTAAGCCATTTTATTGGTTGTAATGCAATGGAAGTAGCCTTTTCCATAGTTTTTCCTTAAATCTATTGAGTTAAATGCAATTATACTTATGCAGAAAGTTTGGATTCAACGAGGGTAACTATGTTAGCTATAGAGCCGATGTACTCTTCCTGAGTTTCGTGAGGTGCAATTTTCACATTGTATTTTTCTTCCAAAAACACAACTAATTTTAAGGTTGCCAAAGAATCAAGAATGCCACTAGAAATAAGCGGTGTATCATCCTCCAAGTTAGAGGCATCTTCGCCTGGTAAAAATTCTGACAATATATATGCTTTTAATTCACTAGTAATATTTTCCATTTGAGCTTATTCCATAATATTTAAGGTTAGGAAAAAACAACATCCATTTAACATAAAATTAACATGCCAATAGTAATGATATTTTTTTCAAGGTGCAATAAGATTCTCAATGGCCATTTTATCGTGGATAACGGCGATAAAACCGGCATTGTAAACGGACGACAGCTGTTAAAAATGACAAAGCAGTAGTCAAAGGAATACGACTCATCCGCCCTAGTGAATGTAAGTGGCTGTTGTATGCTACTGGCTAGACAATCACACCAATGAAGTTACAACTGAATAAGCAATATTTACGGTGAAAAAACAAGCCATTTAATGCTGAAAATCAGCACTAAGGGATAGGTAATACGTTGACATACCGGGAGCGACCATATATGTCTTTGTAATTTTGTTAGTCAGGGCTTTAAATTTATTAAAAGCAAGAAATGCAACTTGCTACTATAGTTATTAACCGCGGGAAATTCTGTGGCTGACCCACTTAAAAAATAGACATCGCCAAAGCCAAAGCAATTACCAAAAATATAATGATGACTGATGCGATAATTCAATGAAGTTTGTGTAATATATTGATTTAGTTATTTTTACAGCGAGTATCTCTGTAATTTCTATCATTGTTAATTTACGCGTAAGTCATGTAGAAAAAATATACTGTAATAACAGAACTCATAAATATCACAAAAAATCTGATGTATAGCTGATTTAATCTCATTGAGATATGAGCAGAATAATACCCTCCTAATAACGTTCCAACTAGAACAACGCTGCCCTCTACCCAAGCAATTGAATCGTTTAAAACAAATAAAAATATTGCAGCAATAGATACTGAAGAAGAAACCACTAACTTTAACCCATTCATTACATTGATATTTTTATGACCCGATAAAGCCAAATAACTCAATACGACAATACCTAATCCAGCATTAAAAAAACCGCCATAAACGCAAATACTCAATAATGACAAAGATAGAAAAATTGATTTGAACTGTAGTGTATATTTATTTTTTTCTGAGTAAGACTGCAATAAAATATTGGCTCTAGCTCCAAATATAAATAACAATGTTGCAAATAAAAGCAACCAAGGAATAGCATTTTCAAATGATGATTCTGAAGTCTGTAACAGCAAAAAAGCCCCCAGTGATCCACCTATTAAGCTAGATAAACCAATTAAAAGCATTTCTCTTTTATGTTTTTTTAATTGATGTCTAAATGCATAAACCCCACTAATATATCCTGCAGATGAAGAGAAGGTATTTGTTGCATTTGCAATAAGAGGTGGCACACCAACAAAAACGAGAGCGGGAAATGTAATAAAACTTCCCCCTCCAGCAATGGAGTTTAAAACTCCACCAATCAGTCCAGCCATAAATAAAAAAATAACATCAATCAACAAAATAACACTCTATGTTCAT
>NZ_BAEO01000066.1 GCF_000314995.1 Paraglaciecola arctica BSs20135
GAAAAATGCTTTTTGTCTTGTGCAACCTAAACCATAGGTTCTTGGTCAGCCCCTTCTTTTTCTATTTCAGTGGGCATCAAGTCTTCTTTACTGATACCTAATGTCAAGGCAACTAGGCTAGCGACATAGATTGAAGAATAGGTACCTATCACAACGCCAAATAACAAGGCCGTTGCGAAACCATGGATAGTCGCGCCGCCTACAAAAAACAACGCAAGCAAAACTAAAATGGTAGTCAAAGAGGTAATAATGGTTCGGTTCAAAGTTTGGGTCAGAGAAATATTAATAATTTCTTCTGACTCACCTTTGCGTATTTTACGGAAGTTTTCACGAATACGGTCACACACCACTATTGTATCGTTAAGTGAATAACCAATTACCGCCAGTACTGCAGCCAGTACTGTTAAATCAAACTCTAAGCCTAATACTGAAAATAACCCCAAAGTAATGATCACATCATGAGTTAACGCGGCGACTGAACCTAAAGCAAAACGCCATTCAAAACGTAATGCCACGTAAATAAGGATACATATCAGCGCCACCAGCATGGCCAATCCGCCTTGCTCTGTGAGTTCGTCACCTACACTCGAACTAACATAAGAACTGCCACGCATTTCTGCACTGCTATCTGCTTCTTTTAACACTTTAATAGCCGCATCACCTAACTCAGAAGGTTTAACACCTTCACGAGAGGCCAAACGAATTAATACGTCTTGACTGCTACCAAAGTTTTGAACTACGGCATCTTTAAAATCCGATGTTTCCAATTGTTTACGTATCTGTTCCAAATCTGCCGTCTGAGCATAACCCACTTCAATCTGGGTTCCACCAGTAAAATCTAGCCCCCAATTTAATTGATTAATGGCCAAAGACGTCAACGAACCAATAATCAAAAACACTGACAAAATAGCCGCTGGTTTTTTCAGCGTCATAAAGGCAATGGTGTTTTTCATATTTAATAATTGCATGTGGTGCTCCTAGATTGACAACTTGGTTAGACGTTTACCGCCCCACCATGCATTAACGATGACACGAGTCACAACGATCGCAGTGAACATTGAAGTGATGATCCCAATCATTAAGGTAATGGAGAAACCTTTAATCGGACCAGTTCCTACAGCAAACAAAATCAAACCAACAAGGAAGGTGGTAATATTAGCATCTAAAATGGTTGAAAACGCACTGTCATAGCCATGATGAATAGCTTGCTGAGGACTTCGACCATCTAAAATTTCTTCACGTATTCGCTCAAAGATAAGTACATTAGCATCTACTGCCATACCTACTGTTAAAACTATGCCTGCCATACCAGGTAAGGTTAGCGTAGCGCCAGGGATCATCGACATAACACCAATAATCATGACTAAGTTGAGAGTTAATGCAATGTTGGCAACAAAGCCAAATTTTTTGTAGTAAATAAGCATAAAGATAAGCACTGCTATAAAGCCATAAATAATAGCTTTTGTACCTAAATCGATATTTTCTTGACCAAGGCTTGGTCCAACTGTGCGCTCTTCAATAATTTGAATAGGTGCAATCAAGGCTCCAGCTCTCAGTAATAAAGCTAAATCATAAGCTTCTTGCGGTGAGTCTAATCCAGTGGTTTCAAACTGGTTACCAAATACACCGTTAATAGTAGCCACACTGATAACACGCCTTTCTTCTTCAAAAATCAGCTTGTCGTCTGCATCTCGCTCACCCGTGGTTTTAAATTCAATAAAGACCACTGCCATAGGTTTGCCCACAGCTCGTTTAGTGAAGTTGAGCATCTTGGCGCCACCTTTGGAGTCAAGGGAAATAGACACCTTTGGCATACCATATTGATCCACACCACTGTTAGCGTCGATAATTGAACTACCTGTAACAATGACTTTTTTCTTGAGTAATTGTGGGCCACCTTTCTCATAATTCAACAACTCTGAACCAGCTGGGACGCGACCATTAATAGCATCACGAACGTCATGTTCAAGGTCGACTTCACGATATTCTAAGGTAGCTGTAGCGTTCAAAATCTCTTTGGCTTTGGCGGTATCTTGAATACCTGGTAGTTGTACAACTATCCGGTCTGGCCCTTGTTTTTGAACAGTTGGCTCAGCCACACCCAGTTGGTTTACACGGTTACGAATAATAGTAATGTTTTGTTTTACTGCGTAATCGCGAGACTCAGCTAGTTTTTGATCAGACATACTGGCAAAAATAACTAAGTCACTTCTTTCAACAAAAACTAAGTCTCGATTACGATTTTTTAGGAAGAACTCTGCCGAATCTAAGGTTTCTTGGTCACGAAAATAAATTTCTACACCATCATCCAATTGTTTTACGGTGCGATAACGAATGCCTTCTTCACGCAATGCAGTACGAAAATCGCCAACCATATCTTCGAGGTTTTTAGCCAGGGCTGATTTCATATCCACTTCCATCAGAAAGTGCACACCACCACGTAAGTCAAGGCCAAGCTTCATTGGCGTGCCACCCAAACTTTCCAACCAAGCGGGTGTATCAGGGGCTAAGTTCATAGCCACAAAATAATCATCACCTAAGGCTTTTTCGATTTTTTCACGAGCAACTAACTGGGTATCAGAGTCATTTAAACGAATCAATATTTGTTCGTTTTCTAGCACAATGCTTTTGCTAGTAATATTAGCAGCAGCCAACTCAGCAGTGACTTTTTCGACCACGCCAGCATTAATTTCAGCATTTTTACCCGCTGATATTTGCACTGCATGATCTTCACCATATAAATTTGGCGAGGCATATAAAGCACATAAGCCGACCACTAAGATCACCAAAATGTACTTCCATAGCGGAGTTTGATTTAACACAAAAAATTTCCTTCCGTTCTTCCAATAAAAAAGGGGCTACATCGCCCCTATTCGCTATCTTTACTTAGATGGCTTTCATAGTGCCTTTAGGCAATACCGCTGAAACAGCAGATTTTTGGATGACGATGTTAGTCGTATCATTCAAAGCAATTTCGATAAAATCTTTTTCGTCAGATACCTTAACGATTTTACCCACCATGCCGCCTTGAGTTAGTACTTCATCGCCTTTACCTAAGGAAGTAACCAAGTTTTTATGGTCTTTAACACGTTTAGCTTGTGGACGATAAAGCATAAAGTAAAAAATCAAACCAAACACACCTAGCATGATCAACATTTCGAAACCACCACCTGCGGCTCCACCAGCATCTTGTGCGTAGGCATTGGATATAAATAAGCTCATAATTTCCCCTAATTTTTGTAAGTTTTAGTTGTGTTAGTGCCAGTTAGCCTTTCAACTCAGGCACAGGCATGTCTTTTAGTGCATAAAATTCAGTAACAAAAGCATCGAGTTCGTTAGCGGCAATGGCATCACGCAAACCTTGCATAATACGTTGGTAATATCGCAGGTTATGGATAGTATTTAAGCGCGCACCCAGTATCTCATTACATTTGTCCAAATGATGTAGATATGACCGAGAATAGTTTTTACAAGTGTAACAATCACATTTATCGTCTAATGGACCGGTATCGGTTTTATGTACTGCATTGCGAATTTTGACGACTCCGCTAGTAATAAACATGTGACCGTTACGAGCATTACGCGTGGGCATCACACAATCGAACATATCAATACCACGGCGCACCGCTTCTACGATATCTTCTGGTTTACCAACGCCCATCAAATAACGAGGTTTATCTGCAGGAATTTGATTTGTAGTGTGATCTAGCACCTTGATCATTTCATCTTTTGGCTCACCAACTGATAAACCACCTATGGCATAACCATCAAAACCAATGTCTTCTAAGCCAGCCAAAGAAACATCACGAAGTTCTTCGTACATGCCGCCTTGAATAATACCAAACAATGCTGATGGATTATCACCATGTTCAGTTTTACTGCGTTTTGCCCAGCGTAGAGACAACTCCATAGAAACCCGAGCTTCGCTTTCTGTGGCAGGATAAGGCGTACATTCGTCAAATATCATCACGATATCTGAACCTAAATCTCGTTGTACTTGCATGGATTTTTCTGGTGTGAGAAGGATTTTTTCGCCATTAATAGGTGAACGAAAAGTAACGCCTTGTTCGGTGATTTTACGGAGATCTCCCAAGCTAAACACCTGAAAACCACCCGAGTCTGTCAGAATTGGTTTATCCCAATGCATAAAATCATGCAGATCACCGTGTTGTTTGATGATTTCGGTACCTGGACGTAACATTAAATGGAAAGTGTTACCTAAACATATATGTGCACCCGTCTCGTCTAACTCTTCGGGAGTCATACCTTTAACTGTACCGTAAGTACCCACGGGCATAAAAGCCGGAGTTTCTACCACACCACGGTCAAAAATCAACCGGCCACGGCGAGCTTTGCCGTCTGTATTATCTAATTCAAATTTCATTTATTTATCTCTGCTTACCGGAAAACAGTCCGATGGCGAAATTGGGTTGCCAAAATTAGGGGGATCACGCACAAACAAATCTGAATGAAATGCCCCATTTAACAAGCCGTGCTTAAAAACGATGCGAGATTATATACGAATCAGCCAGTGGTTTGAAAACTTATCACCGATAATTTGTGCTTCATTCGATAACTTAGAAAAATACCACAGTTGCAACCTATGAATTAGGCATTCCTTGTAACGCTTTGAGTCCCACTAGGCGCACACTGTAATCATCATGTAATGATAAAGCTTTAAGTCTAATAACATCAGTAACATTGCCATTAAATTGCCACTAACATAGTGATTAAAAATCCATTATATTGGATACCTTAGATAATAAACCAGCCTTCTTACACGGTAAAATCACTTGTCAAACAATCAGTTACAGTACTCGAACAACGATGAATCCCCCAAAATAACTAAGGGGAGCGCATTTTTTAAGAGAAATTGGTTGCAGTTGCCAAAGCAGATTATTGCTAGTTTACGGGAGAAGTTTTCACAACTGACACTCTCCCAATGGATGTACCTTTTAGCGTTTTTATTGTTACTTGTTCATGCTGATCAGGATATCGAACAGGACTCTGAGTTGTGGTGGGTAGGAGCCATTGCTGGAGTAGGCCTGATTAGAGAGCTTTGGCATGTCTTTAATCGGATCTGGGAACATACCTTAGGCAAAGGTCTGATCCTGGTTTTGTATGCCGCCACCGCTAATTTTGCCTTAGCTATATCAGCTCTTAAAATTAATGTAATTACCGGTATCGAGCCTGGTCCTTTTGTTTTCACATTAGGATTTGCCACCTTAATAATGCTACCTTTTTGGTTGTTAATGAGCTCCATCATGTTTTTTTCTGTGGCTTTGGTTGCAGGCAATTTGTGGCTAGTCATAGGTGTATTGCTTCGCCCATTCGGAGTCAAAGTCAAAATACATTGGGAAGACAAAACATTTGTTATTATTACCATGATATTGAGACTGGTATTGATACCTTACGTGATCATGTCAATATTTTTTATGGCTGTACCCTATGCCCAGCAAATAGAATTGTTTGCACAGCCCATCGCGATGTTCAAGAAAGCATCATCGCAGGAGATAAATGAAAAACAACAAATTGACGATAATATAGTACTCACTGAATCAGAGCCTGAGCCTGAATCTAGTAATATTAAACTCACCTTAAATAAGCGTCAATTTAGCTTACCAGTAGACTCACAAGGTCAGATAAAATGGTTAGAAAAAATCATTGCAGGATTTATTTATCACTTCGAAACCTACCCCAAGTCAGCCTGTAAAAAATTACCCGAACAACGTAGTTTACCCATAGACGAAAACTCTATTTTACTGGTCACTGAAGACAATTCTGCTTTAGGCTACCAGTTTAGTGTTGGACCTTGTATAGGAAATTACCCTGAAGTTGAGCAGCCAATAGGTAGCTCCCAATAATATCCACGGGATTGCTTTTGCTATATAGAAAGGAACGGCCGTTTATGACTGGAAATGGCAAACTGAGAAAGCTTAAATAACCTTTTCATTCACCGCCGGAGTCCTTTAAGATTAGTTCTAAATTAAGTTGTATCAGGATAGTCTGTTTTAATGGTTACACGCTTTATTCGTCCTAAAAATCTGTCCCAAAAAATGATGCGTGTTATTTTTTCCATCTATCTGGGCGTAACCTTGCTAATCACAAGCATGCAGTTTTTGACCGAGTATATGAAAACTCAGGATTCAATCTTAAATGAATTAAAGCAACTGGAAGAAACAATCCGCGGCCCTATCTCAACTAGCTTATGGCAATACAACCAGAATCAAGTGAATTCACTCATCGCAGGGATTCTCAAACTGCCCATTATCCAGGGTGTCGATATTTTCGACAAAGATGGTAAAAATACTATTTATGAAAGGATTTACTCACCAGCTTCAGCGCCCTTGTCAATTTTTGCTACAACATCAGACTTGAAGTGGAGTCTTAATGGCGAAAGTGTGCTGCTTGGATCCTTAGTACTTTATTCATCATCAGAAGTTATTTTAGATCGCGTTTTGTTTGGCTTTTCCTTAATGGCCATTACCGAAATTATAAAATTATCAGTTTTGTTTTGGCTGTTTGTTTGGGCCTTTGATCGTTACTTGGCAACCCCATTAAAAGAATTGATGTCGCAAGTAAATGAGGTTCAAATGAACCAAGATGTCAGTAAACGAATTAACCTTTCTAATATGGAGTATAACGAACTCATCGAACTTCAAAATCATATGAATAGTATGCTCAGTGCGATTGAGAAAAATAGAGAGCGATTATTGGAAGACGAACAAGCCAAGCGAAGTTGGCTAGAAGATGCCGTTGCAAAACGCACCGAAGAATTGCAAATATCAAATGAAAAACTCGAAAAGTTAGCTAAAAATGATTCATTGACTGGCATATTAAATCGCGGAAGTTTCTTTGAAGCAGCTCGACACTTGCTCATTCTTTGCAAACGCCAAAAATCGCCTGCCTCCTTTATATTGATGGATCTAGATAACTTCAAAATGGTTAACGATACCTATGGTCATTTTAGCGGCGATAAAGTACTGGTGCATTTTGCAGATACTATTCATGATTTGTTGAGAGAATCTGATCTTTTTGGGAGACTTGGCGGGGAAGAATTTGGCATATTTCTTTCTGATACTGGAATGGATGAAGCCTTCCACCTAGCCGATAAATTACGAAAAGCCATTAGTCATGCAACAATAGAGGTTGATGGTAAAACCATTACCTACACAGTGAGTATTGGCATTGAATCATCAGAGCTAGAAGACTATTCAATTGACGAGCTATTTAAACGCGCCGATTTGAAACTTTATGGGGCGAAAGAAAAGGGTCGTGACTATGTCGAAAGATAAAATAATCTATCGGCTACTAACCTTAATGCTCTTTTTGACAGGAACCAGCATAGCTGGCAGCAATCATGGTACGACATTAAAAGTTTGTTACGACCAATGGGCTCCAATGACAATATTTCCATCACAAGGGTCTCCGGCTCGCGGTGTTGTCATAGATATGTTGGAACAAATATACACATCAAAAGGTTATAAACTGGAATATTACGAAGTGCCTCTGGCGAGAGGACTGGCTATGGTGGCTGATGGTCTTTGCGATATGTTACCAGAGTATCTATATTCAAAAAATTCAGAAAACGATTTCGAATATGCCACCGAAGAAACCTTTGCATACACCTCAGCTTTTGTCGTTAGGAGAGATGATCCATGGCACTATAACGGCGTTCAATCCATAAAAGGAAAACGTATCGCAACTGGGCCTGGCTGGGATTACAGCTCAATGAGTAGTGACTATCAAAATTATATAGATGACCCCAAAAATTCTGACTTAGTTGAAGTGCTCGCAGGTGACGGTGATGTAGTCAAGCGCATATTCCGTATGATTAAAGAAAATAGAGTCGACTTATATGCTGATAGTGATCTTGTTCTTCAGCATGTTTTAAATCAGCTAAAATTGAATGAAGACCTTAAAATCGTGCGCCCTGGTTTGGAAAAAAAATTGCTTGAAAGACCGATCTTCTCAAAAAAAATGCCTGCAGAAAAAAGACAAGAACTTATAAAAATATGGAATGGAGGGCGTTTGTCGATGAAAGGTAAAAAAGAAACCATACTTCTCAAAAAGTACAACATAACATTGGAAGAATAGTGCCAGTACGGATTACCGCAGAAAATAACAAATTAAAGGGAACGACCAATTAAATTGTTATTTTCTACTTTCTAATTCCTACTATTGGCCTACTTTCTTTTCCAAAAACATCGCATCACCATAACTAAAAAAACGATACTCTTGATCAATGGCTTGTTGGTAAGCATTTTCAATATTTTCTTTTCCACAAAAAGCGCTGACTAACATGAGCAAGGTGGACTCGGATAAATGGAAGTTGGTTAACATAGCGTCTACTAGCTGAAATTCGTAGCCTGGGTAGATAAAAATATCGGTATCTGAAAGAAAGGGTGCCAGCTCAGTCCCAGCCTTAAGTGACGCATGAGCAGCTGATTCTATCGAGCGCACCGAGGTTGTGCCTACTGCTATAACACGCTTACCTGCAGCCTTTGTAGCTAAAATAGCATCAACTACTTGCTGCGATACTTCTGCATACTCAGAATGCATCTGGTGTTCGAGAATATTGTCTACTCGTACTGGCTGAAATGTACCCGCGCCAACATGTAAGGTAACAAACTCTGATTTCACACCTTTTGATTTGAGCATCTGAAGAACATCTTCATCAAAATGCAAACCAGCCGTAGGTGCAGCGACTGCACCTGGCACTTGGTTATACACAGTTTGATAACGTTCTTTGTCTGAGTCTTCATCTGGCCTGTCGATGTAGGGTGGTAATGGCATATGCCCAAATTCTTCAAGTAAAGCTAAAACAGGCTCATCATTCAAAAACACTAACTCAAACAAAGCGTCGTGGCGGGCGACCATTTTAGCCTGCACTTTGCCTTCGAGTATTAACTTACTACCTACTTTGGGAGATTTACTGGCTCTTACGTGAGCTAATACTCGATGTTCGTCTAATACTCGCTCAATCAGCACTTCAACTTTGCCACCCGACTCCTTTTGACCTAGTAGCCTTGCGGGGATCACTCGGGTATTATTAAAAATAAGCAAATCACCTTGGTCGATTAACTCGACAATATCGGTAAATTGTTTGTGATTCACCTCACCACTGTTGCCGTTAAGGTGCATTAGACGACTGCTGCTACGTTGTGCAGTTGGATAACGGGCGATAAGGTTTTCGGGAAGGTCAAATTGGAAATCAGATAGTTTCATAGTGGTCTCAATATTAGTTGCCTAGGGGCTGTTGATCTTTCATATGTCAACGAGATTTTCCTCAAAATGTACTCAATCAAGGCGAAACCTGTGAAGTTTGGCCATCCAAATAAACGGGTTTTAACGATGAGTGAGGGCGTTTTGAGGAAAACCTTGCAGGCTGGGCCATTTATTCGCCTACCTTCGTTGTTTGCCTTTCGTTTAGAATGACTAAACTTCAAGGCAAACGCCTCGGTATCCAAATAAATGACCTCAGTCTCGTGGATATATGAAAAATCAACAGCCCCTTCATTTTACGTATATTTTTTAATACCTGCAATCAAGTATGCATACCCTAATTGCATTGCACATATATCCTACTGAATTATGATTAACTCACAGTTAGATTATTGACGTTTTCTCCCAAAACTGTTCTTTGCCCGGTTCATTGATTCAATGTAGCCGGGCTTTTTTTTGTCTCGATAAACTTGTACTTCCTATCAAAAACCAACAACCTACCTCCTTAACAACTAAAAAAAGTCACTTTATGGATATTATCCAGTTAATTACCATGCTAATTATTATCCTGACGAATGGATTGGCGGCCATGATTTGTGCTAAGTACAGCAGATTACCCTTGACCCTGTGTATCTTATTTTGGGGCATGTTGTCTTCATTTATTATTCCCATGAGTGGTTTTGATACAGGGCTTAGATCAGATAATTTCCAAGACTTAATCTTGTTTGTACTTATTCCTATACTAGTGTTTGAAGCCGCCCTTAATCTCAATACCAAAGTCATGCGGCCTTTAATCGGAGCTATTTTATTCAGTGCCACAATAGGCATGATAATAGCGGCATCGATCGCCGCGGCCATAATGTATTATTTGATTGGTGAAACACAAGGTTTTCCTTGGATTGCGGCGTTAATTACGGGGTTGGTGATTTCTGCTACCGATCCTGTTGCCGTTGTCACTCAACTTAAAGAGGCCAAAGCCCCCGAAAAACTAGCAACCTTAATTGAAGGCGAAAGCTTATTTAATGATGCAACCGCGATTGTATTGTATGGCATTTTATTAGCCATTGCCTTAGGTGAACATCAGGTTACGGGTATGGGTGGTGTTTGGCTATTGGTGAAAGTTATGTTGGGTGGTTCGTTAGTGGGTGCAGTACTAGCAAAACTGGCTATTTTTATTCTGAAGGTTATCCCTGCAACTTCTGCTAATTATACTGTTACTAGCCTTGCATTAGCCTATGGTAGCTTCTATCTGGCAGAACATATCTTAAATTTATCAGGGATCATTGCTGTTTTAATAGCAGCGTTAGTCGCTAAAAATGCCTTGTTGGGACTTAGAGCAAACAAAGTAGAGATCCATCAAAGTTGGGAGTTTTTGTCCTTTGTCGCTAACTTATTTGTGTTCTATTTAATGGGCTTAGTATTTACTTTTACAATGTTTAGCGATCAGTGGTTCGCCATGCTGATTGGTATATTAGCCGCCTTTGTTTCACGGTTGGTTGCTTGTTATGTGTCAATTGGATTTGGCAAATTTGTGTTGAAACATTCAGTTGAGTGGAATTATGGCCCTGTTATGGTGTGGGGCGGTTTACGCGGAGTCGTCACTATAGCTTTGGTATTGTCGTTACCAGTTGAATTGCATTATTGGTGGACAATACAATCTATTGGCTTTGGTGTGGTTCTGTTTACTTTAGTTGTTCAAGCAACGACTAACCCATGGTTAGTGCGTAAAATCGATTTCAAACAGAAACTCAACTAGTTTTTATTCTAATGGGCTGCCTAAATCAGTAAATATTTCGATGATATCGTCGCGTTCAATTTTGCGCATATTCAAAACGTACATGATTTGTAACAACAAATCTGCACCCATAATGCCCTTATTAACTTTATTTCTTAGGTTGTCTGCGCTTTGATGTATGCCTATATTAGATAGTCTGTCGCTGAGATCTTGATACTTAGTACCACGCTTCGACATTTCAGCCTTAAGTAGACGCTGAACCAGTTGTCGCCAATCGGCAGTTAGCGATGGTATTGTATTGTTTGTTGTTTCATCATTATTTTTAGACATAATATTAACTTTCACCAAATAACCAAACGTGACGTATAATTTACATTTAAAACATATAAATATCAAATGTTGAAAATATAATTTGACTTATTAACTTTATATTGACTAAACTGTGCCACGTAATATCACAGATGGCTAACATCTTTGAATTACACGTTAGTCATTAGCCTTACAGGAGAGTAGCCATGACTTGGGATCTTAACCAACTTGAGACCCTTTTAGCAGACAACCAAGATTTGGTTGTCACTAAAGAAGAAAATTGTTTATTAGTAGCAAACAGTGACGGAATAGATGCTTGGTTAGCCATTAGTGGTGAACAAATTTTGGTGGAATCACTATTATTTGCCAAGTCCGAAGTCAAAGACTGCGCTCTATTAAATGAAGAAATTTTAAAGACGCACATGATATTCCCACTGACAACAGTCGGTATATCGCAAGTTGCTGGTGATGAGTATTACACAGCGTTTGGCTCATTAAGTTCACAGTCTAAAGCTGAGAGTATCGTAATTGAGCTATCTACCCTGTTTCAAAATGTCGAAGCATTTTTAGATGCTTATGAAGTCCATTTGAAATAGCACTTACTGTATTAGTTAGGAGAAAGAATATGTCAGTTTGGAGAAAATTAATTACTGCTGTTAAAGGCGGAGCAACTGAAGCGGCACAATCTGTAGCCGACAGTCAGGCCATTCGTATTCTTGAGCAAGAAATTCGTGAAGCCAAAGATGAGCTGCGTAAGTCAGATCACGCCAGAACTCAAATATTGGCTAAGTGCAAACTAGCTCAACAAAAAGTAGACAGCTTACAAGCATCAGTTGAGCAATACGAAGCCCATGCTCGTAAAGCAGTAGACACTGATCGTCAATTAGCCTTAGATTGTGCACAAAAAGTCGGTGATTTGCGTGCGGAGCAAGATGGCGAACAAAAATACCTTGACCAGTTTAAGCAATCTGAAAAACAACTTGCAGTTAATATTAAGCAAGCGAAATCAAATCTAAAACGTTTGGAACAACAGGTTGATATGGTAAAGGCCACTGAGTCAGTGCAAAAAGCACAGGTTGCAGTGTCATCTCGTCATTTGGGCGCCAACAGCAAGATGAAAACTGCCACCGAATCTTTGTCACGTATTCAAGACAAACAAAACTTGCGTAATGCTGAATTACAAGCGGCAGAAGAACTCGCAACTGAAGAGTCTAGTGATGACTTGAGCAAACGTTTAGCAGAAGCAGGAATTGCTGGCGGCAACGCATCAGCAGATGATGAACTTAGCCGTATATTAGGCAAATAATTCATTGGCTTTTGAAGTGAAACAAGGCAAATGATGTTTCTAAGATTACGCAAGATGTTGAGTCGAGTGTTTACCGAGATGCGCTGGTACAGTATTGTACTGGCGCTTCTTTTTTATGGTTTAAGCAGTTGGTTACTACTACATCTAGCGGGAGAAGAATCATTAACTCAACCAGTAGATTTTATTTATTGGTTGGTCGTCACAGGTTCAACAGTCGGTTACGGTGATTTGTCACCCAGCACCACCGCAGGCAAATACTTAGTATCCTTTTACATTATTCCATTAGGTCTGAGTATTTTTGCTCTAGTATTAGGGCGCGTCGCATCTTGGGTATCGAATCAATGGCAAAGAGGAGCAAGAGGTTTGAAAAGTTTAAATGTTGAAGATCATATTCTTGTGCTGGGTTGGAACGGTCATCGCACCATACGTTTATTAAATCTATTAATCCGTGAACGCTCGTCCATCGAAGATGATCCCGTCATAGTGCTATGTGTTAGAGCCGATATCACTAACCCTTTACCCGGCCAAATTGAGTTTATCAAAGTTGCCACCTTTAGTAATGATACCGATATGGACAGAGCTTGCGTATCCAAGGCTCGTGTGGTGTTAATGGATAATCCAGAAGACGACCTCACTATGACTACCGCATTATATTGCAGTCAACGTAACCCAACTGCACAAATGGTGGCCTATTTTAATGATGAGAGTTTAGTCGGTTTATTACAAAAACACTGCCCTAACGTGGAGTGTACCCCTAGTGTCGCAGTAGAGATGTTAGCTAAGTCGGCGTTTGACCCTGGTTCAAGCTTGTTACATCACGACCTTTTAGATATTAATCATGGACAGGCGCAATATTCAGTTTGTATTCCAGCTCATATCCCACCATTAAAAATTGAAAATATCTTTGAAATGCTTAAACGCAAGTATCGCGCTACTTTGATAGGTATGGTCAAAGCAGATGAAAAGTTAAATATTCAAGTTAATCCAGATTTAAATTTGATGCTCTCACCCGGTGATAAAATTTTCTATATAGCCGATGAGAGGATAATCAAATTTCAGTGGAGTGACTTTGAAGAAAAGTAAATAGGCTCGCATATGTTTAGTAAATTATTTGGTAAAAAAGAAACCAAAACAACACCTAAAGCACCTGAAATCATGGGGTTGTACTTAGGTGGTTCGTTTGAACTCGATCCCCTTAAATTACGTTTAATTGAGCCACAACTGATGATTGAAAAAGCGGCTAGTCAGCACCTTATTCAAGCAGTAGGTGAAGTGAATTTGGATACCGGTGGCAAAATTTTACGTTTTTACACAGATGATGATGCCTTTTTACAAGTTATCTTAGATGGTGGTGATACAGAAAATCACATCACAGATGTAAAGCTATGGTACTTTTACGAGACTAAAACCATAGGTTCAGAAGCTCAGTGGAAACAAACTATTGCCTCAGGTGTATCCAAACCAACTTATCAGCTTGAAGACACAGAATATCAGCGCGTGTGGGATGCAGTGGGTGATGAATCACCACCCGTTGCTATGACCGAAAAGACCTATGAACAAGATGGTGATACTAGCGAGACCGATCAGTTTGTGATGTTATATGAACGTCAACTTGACGACGACGAAACGGAAACCTTACTAGTCACCGCTGAAGAAAAATTAGTAAATAACAATTTTGACCGTTGCTTAGTCGTCAGTACTGGCTTTAATATTGGTCAAGCAGATATTAAGATTAATGGCTAACAAGTAACGAGAATTGTTCGCTCAGTTAAATATCACCTAACAAAAAAGGAATAATAATGGACGCAGTATTAAATTCAATCTCAGGCTTGGACAACTTTGCACTGTACTTTGGCGTTTCAATTTTGTTGTTGTTTGTGTTTAAAGTGGTGTACGCCTTTGTGACACCTCATGATGAATGGGCACTAGTTAAGGTACATAAAAATCAAGCAGCAGCCATAGGTTTTGGTGGAGCCATGATAGGCTTTAGTATCGCCTTAGCAGGTGCCGTAGCTAACTCAGAATTTTTAATCGATTTTGTGATTTGGGGCATAGTGGCAATTATTGCTCAATCCCTAGCCTTTGCCTTATTACGTTTTACCTTTATGCCTAAAATTGCTGACAGAATTGATAAAAATGAAATATCAGCTGGGACTATTTTAGCAGCTGTTTCTATTTCTGTTGGGCTGCTTAACGCTGCTTGTATGAGTTACTAGGAGAGCCATATGCAATCCAATAAAACCAAGCGTTCAAAGTCAATCAATCTAGTCAGTATGCGTAAAAGCTTTAGTGTTAAACCTTTAGCATTAGGTATTGCAGCAATCTTTCTTACCGCTTGTGGTGACGACCAAGATGCTGCGGTATTTACTAGCGTAGATGATTGTACTAATGCAAATCCTGAGTTTGCTGCAAAATGTAAAACTGCTTATGAAGATGCTGTAAAAGAAGCAGAACGTACCGGACCCAAATACAATTCACAGTCAGATTGCGAAACAGAATTCGGCAACAATCAGTGCCGAGTTGTGCAGCGCGACTCAGGATCGTTTTTTATGCCTTTAATGGCTGGCTACATGTTAAGCAATTTAATGTCGCCTAGAGGTTATTATTCTCAGCCCATGTTCACATCTCATTCTAGAAATTCATCTTATAGAAATAGATGGATAGGTGCAGATGGCCATGATTTTGGCGACAATCGCCGCAGAACTATGAAGGTTAGTGAGAAATCGCTGAAACCTAAACCGACAGTGACCAAAACGATGAGTCGTGGTGGATTTGGTAGCAGTGTACGCGCTAAATCTAGTTGGGGCAGCAGCTCTAAAAAAGGTGGCTGGGGTGGTTAACCCAAATGTTAAAGGTTTTATGCCGTACAAACCATGTTAAGAGTTGCCATCCCTGAACGTGCCAATTGGAAAAGAAAAGCCGAAGAGTTCGGCTTTAAATTTCATACTATGCATGGTGAAGCTTATTGGGATGAATCGGCTTATTATCAATTCTCTCTCGAACAAATTGAACAAGACTTAGAGGCACCCACTGAAGACATTCACAAGATGTGTTTGGCTGTGGTAGACAAGGTTGTCAACTCTGAAGAATTGTTAGAAAAATTCCAAATTCCACAACATTTTTGGCAACAAATATCCGACTCCTGGAAAAACCAAGATCCTAGTCTCTATTCTCGCTTGGACTTTGCTTATCACGGCAAAGGTCCAGCTAAGTTGTACGAAAACAATGCTGATACCCCCACGTCTTTGTATGAATCAGGATTCTGGCAGTGGTTATGGTTAGAAGAGCAAGTCAATGCTGGAAAAATTGCTAAACAAGCTGATCAATTTAACTCGCTACAAGAAAAACTAGTACATAGATTAGCCGCCATAGCCAAACATTACGATATCAGCCAGATGCATTTTGCCTGTTGCCAAGATACCGATGAAGATCGTGGCACAGTGCAATATTTACAAGATTGTGCAAAAGAGTCTGGTTTAAGTGATGACTTTGTATTTATTGAAGATATTGGCCTTGCTGAGTGTGGTAGTTTTAGTGATTTGCAAGACAACAAAATTGAGACATTGTTTAAACTTTATCCATGGGAGTTTATGCAACGAGAAGAGTTTGGCCAATCTATTAAAAACGCACAGGTGAATTGGCTAGAGCCAATTTGGAAATCGATTTTATCTAACAAAGCCTTGATGCCGATGTTGTGGAAGATGTTTCCCAATCATCCAAATCTATTAGCGGCGTATTTTGAAGATGAATTATCCAAGGCAACAGAAACAAAGTTAGTCAAAAAACCGATTTTCTCTCGGGAAGGTGCCAATATCAGTGTCATTGAAAATGGCAAAACAGTGTTACATGCCGATGGCCCATACGGTGAAGAAGGCTTTATTTACCAGGCTTATTATCCCCTGCCCCAATTTGGTAATAATCACACCCTGATAGGTTCTTGGCTGGTGAATGATCAAGCCGCAGGCATTTCCTTAAGAGAAGATTCATCACCTATCACTCAAGATATGTCACGTTATTTGCCGCATATTATTTTGTGACAATTTGACATGACTTTTGTGTAATTAATCAGTCACACTATTACCATCTATTTTAATCGCAGTGTATTTCAATGACCCATTCAATAGGCAGAGCTTCAAATACCAAACAACAAATTCGCTTAGTACTTGCGATATTTTTGTTGATCAGCGCGATCGAGATAATTAACTTACTGACAGGAAGAATGCTTAATCACCTAGGTAATATTCCACGCTATGTTCCTGGACTTAGAGGCATAGTGTTAGGCCCATTTTTACATGGCAGTTTACAGCACTATTTTTCGAATATTATCCCTTTATGTATTTTCAGCTATCTACTGCTGCAGTATGGCTTAAAGCGCTACATGCAGTTAACCATTTGGATAATATTAATAACGGGCTTGTTGGTGTGGTTATTTGGCCGACCTGCCACCCACATTGGTGCAAGCGGAGTCATTTATGGCTACTTTGGTTATTTGCTTTTAGCTGGTTTTTTAAGCGGCAAATTTAAACTTATGATTATTTCTGTATTAGTCGCATTTTTTTATGGCGGTTTAATTCTAGGTGTTTTTCCTTCCGCCCCTTTTGTTTCTTGGGAGTCGCACTTGTTTGGTTTTATTGCTGGATTAGCAGGTGCAAAATTATGGGCAAAACCATCGCCCTAGGCAGTTAATACGAATATACTAATATCAAACAATCAATTGAAAAATAAAAGGTAATCAATGTCAGACCCTAAACCACAAAAAAAATCAGGTTTGCTGGGTAATCTAGCCTTCAATATTATTATTCCCGTGGTGATTTTAACTAACCTCAGCAGTGATGAATATTTAGGGCCTGCATGGAGTATTGTGGCAGCGCTGATTTTCCCTATTGGCTTTGGTATCTGGGATCTCAAACAAACATCCAAAATAAACCCGTTTTCAGTGCTTGGGATTGTCAGTGTATTCCTAACAGGCGGTATCAGTTTATTAGAACTACCTGCCGAATATATTGCCATTAAAGAAGCAACCATACCGGCTATCATTGGTATTGCGGTTCTTATCACCCAAAGAACCAGTAAGCCTTTGTTGAAAGTGTTTGTATTAAGTGAGCAAATTATTAATTGGGAAAACCTCAATCAATCCTTAGAAAACTCTGGCGCAAGTAACGAATTTGAGAAAAAGATGGCGATTAGTTCTTATATAGTTGCAGCCTCTTTTTTCTTGTCTGCAGCACTAAATTACATTTTGGCTAAAGTTATATTAGTCAGCCCTCCTGGTACCACAGAATACACTGAAGAATTAGGTAGAATGACGGCCTTGAGTTACCCAGTGATAGTGATCCCAAGTATGCTGATGTTGATTGCAGCCTTGTGGTACATCTTTGCGCAGATAAAAAAACTAACAGGTGAAGATCTCGATCACTTTTTAGCAGACGTTTAAACGTTAAGTTTTAACGTACTGCTTATATCCATCATAAAAAGATAATAAGGCAGAGATGATTGAAGTTATCGGTTTAGTCAAACAAATTACTGATGGTCATTCGAACAAGAAAATCTTAGATGCCCTCGATTTTCACCTTAAAGCCAAAAAATCTGTCGCCATTAGTGGCGATTCAGGCTCTGGCAAGTCTACCTTACTCAATATACTGGCCGCTTTAGATAACGCTGATAAAGGTGTGGTTAAAGTGGCAGGCTTAACACTCAATAATATGAGTGAGGTACAAGCTGATCAGTTTCGAAAAAAACACTTAGGCATAGTTTTCCAACAGTTTAATTTAATTGACTGTTTATCGGTGTGGGACAACATCACCTTTCCTGCCAGACTGAATGGTTTGCCAATCGGCCCTTTCCACAATGATTTATTAGAGCAGTTGGGATTAAAATCACACAAACACAAACTACCGGTAAATTTATCTGGTGGAGAGCAACAAAGGGTTGCCATTGCCCGTGCATTGTCCCATCAACCCAGTTTAGTGTTAGCCGATGAACCCACTGGCAACTTAGACGATAACAATAGCCAAGTTGTTAGTGAGTTATTATTTAGGTTATGCAAGCAACTGGGTCTAACCTTAGTAGTAGTGACACATAGCCCCAAGGTAGCTGCTTTTGCGGATTCTCGATTATTGTTACAACAAGGGCGCCTGCATGCTTTCTCAAATCAGCCCCCAAATCAGACATCAAACTTAGTATCAGCTTAACTATGGTACCGTTACTGAAACTTATTTGGGCCAGTTACCAACATAATACTTTACGCGTAGTACTAGTATTAGTTGCTTTGATCACCGCTTGTGCGGGCCTCAGTGCAGTTTTGGTGATCAATAGTGCCGCAAAAAATAGTTATGCATCCTCTAACCAGCCATTTTTGCAACAAGTTGAACAACGCATAATTGCTCGAAGTGGGCATACATTAAATAAGCAAGATTTTGCGGCACTGCGTCGATTGGGCTTTACTCAACTTATCCCAGTGTTACGTAGTTCACAGAATATTTTGCATCCCATAACAGCTCAGCCACTACGAATATCGTTGTTGGGAATAGATTCATTTTCGGTAATCAGTTATTTAGCCAGTAACGCCTTAAAGGCTGAGAAAAATAGTTCCAAAGTATCAACTGAAGAGCTTGGGCAATTATGGCGACCTCCTTTTGTTAGTGTGATCCATGCTGATTTTGCATCTGAGTTAAACCTCAGCGACGCACAAATATTAGCAATTGAAAACAACCAGTTATTACCCAAACTAGCGGTGACTGCTAGCCAAGGTTTAGGACGAGAAATCGTTATGGACATAGGGCAGTTACAGCGAGTGTTAGGTACACAAAAAATTAGCGAACTGATGGTAGTGGGCGTGCAAAATGACCAAGAAACTCATGAGTTAAAGGCGGCATTGCCAGAACATCTTCGTCTTGAAAATATCAATACTGGCGAGCAAGCACAGCAGCTTACCGGCAGTTTTCATCTGAACCTGTTAGCTATGGCATGTTTGATGTTTGTAGTGTGTATGTTTGTTGTTATGAACGCCTTACATTTATTGATAATGAAACGCTGGCATAATTTAAGGATCGTTCGGCAGTTAGGCGTATCCAGAAAACAAATATATTGGGCTCAAGGTGCTGAATTGCTACTCATTAGCTTATTTTGCGCGCCACTCGGTGCCATAGCAGGGGTATTTCTAGCGCAGTTAGCCTCTCCGCTGGTATCACTCACATTGCAAAGCTTATTTGATGTGCGCATAGGTTACACACAAGTCGCTTATTTAAGCTTAATGACACAATGTTTTGCGGCATGTATTTTAGGCGCTTTTACTGCAGCAATTTTACCTATGCGACAGCTGAATACGAAATTGGCTTTACGCAACTTAAGTGTAAATGTTCACACAAATCATCTGCCATGGTTGTTTGCCAGTATCATATTGGGCTGTTTTGCTGTGGGATTAGGCTATTACTCTCAAAATATATTAGTGAGTTTTAGCGCCATAGCAATGAGTATTTTTGCGGGTTGCAGTTTGCTTATTTATGCCTTACCAAAGAGCCTAAATATGCTGTTTCACAGTTTGCCAGAGCGATGGGTGCTATTTCGCTGGTTGGCAGCGGATGGAGTGCGTTTATCACAAAAAAGTAAAATTGCCTGTTGTGCATTTTTTATTGCCTTAACCAGTAATATTGGTATGAATTTAATGGTGGATAGTTTTCGTCAAGCCACCCAGCAATGGTTAACTCAGCGCTTAGTAGCCGACCAATATATTTCTACGCAATCACCAGAGGCATTTACGCAATGGTTAGCCACTCAAGACATAGACGTGAAAGTGATAGAGCGCAAAGGCCTTGATGCCGTTTTGCTTAATAAACCGCTCAGTAGAACTAAAAATACAACCCCAAATAAAACCAAGATAGAGCTTAGGTCTTACCCCAGCAGTAATCTGTATCAAGAAGCTATGCTATTTGTACAGCAGCAAGATGATGCTTGGCAAAGATTCACAGTTGACCAAGGGGTGTTAATTAATCAGCAATTAGCTTTGCGTCATGAATTAACACTAGGAGAAGAGTTGAATTTTTATGTTGAGTCTGGCCAACCTGAAACAAAACATATTGTAGGTATCTACTATGACTACGGCAATCAAAATGCCCAAGCCCTGTTGGCTTTAGACTATTTCGCCAAATATAAAGCTAATACCACACTGTTTGCGCTGCACTTTGCATCTAAGCAACAACAAAGTCTATTTGCCAAACAACTAGAATCAGCCTCAATATCGAACCAAGTCAGATCAATACAAACTCGTGAACTATTAGCATTATCGATGCAAACCTTCGAACGCACCTTTGTGATCACCGATGGCTTAAACATTGTCACCTTATTAGTTGCGGCTTTGTCTTTGGCCACCTCAGTGCTGATGATTGACATGGATAATCGACCACAACGGGCATTATTGAGAAGCATGGGAGTGGGTAATTATCAAATGACTGGTTTATCACTTATTCAATACACCCTACTTAGTTTACTGGCTTGTTTGCTCGCGTTGCCTTTTGGCATAGGCTTAACTTGGCTGTTGATCAACTTAATTAATGTGCAAGCATTTAGTTGGAGTTACCCCTTATTGATTACCCCCGCTAAACTTCTTTCTGCTGGGCTGTTAAGTGTTTTGTTAATTGTGCTAGTGGTAGCACTTCCTCTGTATAGATTAAGTCGTCGAAAATTAGTTGAGGATATTAAGTGTTTAAGTTTCTAGCCAAGTATCTGCTGTTGTTGCTATTGATTACCGCTGTCGTAGCTTGCTCTAAAAATCCTGATGAAGAACAACAGAAAAGTGCTATGTTTTCAGGCTTGAGTCGATCTTCTTTAGGTCAGCAAAGAGTGACTAAGAACGAAGTTCCAAAAACACCTAATAAAACCATGGCAAAGGTGATCCCAGGGTACAAGATTACTTTCCCTCACGATCATAGCAGTCACCCAAACTTTGCAGTTGAATGGTGGTACATCACCGCGAATCTAACCGACACACAAAACAATCCCTATGCTTTGCAGTGGACGCTATTTCGCTTCGCAAGTGACACCCAAAACACACCATGGTCGAATGCTCAGCAATATATGGGGCATGTAGCTTTGAGAGATGGCAAACAAGCTTGGTTTGAAGAACGTTTTGCCCGTGGCGGTGTGGGTAATGCTGGGATTTCCACTGAGCCATTTAATGCATTTATTGATGATTGGCAGTGGCTAGCGCAGTCATCCAAATTATTTCCGTCAACTCTTGAATTTACTATCGATTCACAGATTAAGGTTAACCTAGACTTAGCAACAGACAGACCCTTTGTAAAACATGGCGAGCTAGGTTTTAGTCGTAAGTTACGAGACTCAAATCAAGCATCCTATTATTACAGTCAACCACATATTCAAGTATCTGGGGAGCTACAATTACCAAGAGGAATAGTTCAGGTAACAGGTAATGCTTGGTTTGATCATGAATGGAGCTCCCAATACCTAACTCCACTTGCACAAGGCTGGGATTGGTTTTCTATTCACTTTGATGACGGTGCTAAGTTGATGTTGTTTAATATGCGTCACCAGCAAGCAGAAGACTACTGGTCAGGCACTCTAGTAACAAAAAGTGGAAAAGTTATACCTTTGGCCGAGTCAGAAATTCGGGCGAAAGTGATCAAGCGTACCAAAGTAGAACAAGGTTTATTACCCCTGAATTGGTCAATTCAATTGCCCAAGCAACAAATCGATATCCAGATTGCACCTATGCAAACCAAGCAGTGGAATCCAGGAATTTTTTCTTACTACGAAGGTGGAACTGTGATTTCAGGCTCCCATTCGGGAGTCGGTTTTATTGAATTAACCGGATATTAACCGGCACTTGTTCACAAGTGCCAGCTTAAAAAATGTTACTTTTTGTTCCTAAGTAGTTCAAATACAGTCTGGGCAATATCTGTATTATCCATATGACCGTTAAAGCGCTCACTGCCTAATCCTTTAGCGAATATTTGTACGTCCACTCCAGTATGTCCAGTGGTTGTCCATCCAGTAAATGTACGGTTATCCAAAATTTTAGAAATAGCTTTATAAAAAGCCTTAGGTTTGTCAGATTCAATCACATTTAAGCTAGCGATCTCTTCTTTAGTTAATGCAAACCCCAACAAATCATTTGCCAAGGCTTCTAAATCTTTGGCTGTCATTAATTGAGTGGCAATCTCAGACGGTGATGCTTTCAGGTTTTTAAGCCACTTGGGCTCCCAACGATAATTGCCATTGACACCAATAGTTAGACCACCAGTGCTGTGATCGGCAGTAAGCACCATCAGAGTGTCAGGATTTTTTTCAATATATTGCTCTAACCATTCTAAAGTCAAAGCAAGATCATGCATTTCAGCCATTGCAGCACCTATATCATTACTGTGTCCACCCCAATCGACTTGGCTGGCTTCTATCAGTAAAAAGTATCCTTGATCGTTCTCTAATTGACGGACCGCAGCTTTTGCTAATATAGGAAGACGCATCTGGTCGACACTGTCTAAAGCCCAAGGCATGCCTGTATCAGCAAACAAACCTAACAAAGGTGTGCCCGCTTTCACGGTTTCTAGCTGAGTTAATTCATCGACATATTGATAACCAGCGGCCTTAAATTGATCGACTAAATTTCGGTCTTCACGAATGAAATACTTCCAGCCGCCACCTAACATCACATCCAAAACAAATTGACCTTTAATTTTGTCATCGAAGTAGCTATTGGCTATTTGATCATAATTTTTACGGCTCTCATTATGTGAACCAAAACTTGCTGGGGTGGCGTGATTAACCTCCGAAGTCACAGCTACACCTGTTTTACGCCCCTGCATTTTGGCCAACTCTAATACTGTTAGAACAGTTTTTTTGTTGACATCTACAGCAATCGCACCGTTATAGGACTTCACACCCGTTGATAAGGCTGTGGCACCAGCGGCTGAATCTGTAACATAACCAGAGACCAAATCAGGGTGCGTACTAGCCATGCCTACTAACAATCTATCAAACACTGTCTTCTCAACTTCTGGCGTACTCGGGTCGTCTGCGTACATACGATAGGCAGTGGTATAAGCTGGCCCCATACCATCACCGACGATCATAATAATATTTTTTGGTGTATCAGTAGCTAGTGCTGACTGACATAAAACAGCTAATAAAAAAGTGGCAAATTGCTTCATCTGTTCTCCAATGATGAAAAGTTAAAAAGAATACCGCAGAATTATACGTTAGGTATTGTGAGTGATTAGTATTAGTTACTTAGATGAACAAAAAATGAAGGTAACAGAATTTATTGATAGGTATTAACTTTCGGAGTCTAGTAACTCACGCATTCTCTGCTGTACAACATCGACCAACAAGTCTGGTTGGAACTTAGAAATAAAGCGGTTACAGCCGACTTTTTCTACCATAGCATCATTGAAACTACCACTTAACGATGTATTAAGTGCTATAAATAAATCACTCATACGAGGATCTTGTCTTACTTCTGAGGTCAGACGATAACCATCCATTGCAGGCATTTCTGCATCGGTGAACATCATTAGAATTTCGTCAGTAACTGTTTTTCCTTCATCAGCCCAACTTTTTAAAAGGTTCAAGGCTTTTAAGCCATCTTTTACTTCAATAATTTCAAGACCCAATTG
The DNA here is from genome assembly GCF_000314995.1 of Paraglaciecola arctica BSs20135. Lineage (GTDB taxonomy): Bacteria > Pseudomonadota > Gammaproteobacteria > Enterobacterales > Alteromonadaceae > Paraglaciecola > Paraglaciecola arctica. The sequence goes on from NZ_BAEO01000066.1 coordinate 24,206, forward strand.
GCTAAGGGTTTCTCTTATTTGCCAACGTGCTGTGGCAGAGTCATCAACTATCAATATTTTTTTACCTTTGAGATGAACCGCCACCTCATTGTCTAACACATCTTCAGAAATGCTTATATCGTACTCGACAATTTCCGATAACACTTTTTCTACATCAATAATTTCAACCAGTTCATTATTTCCATCAACTTCAACCTGTGTAATGGCTGTTAAATAATTATTTTTACCTGCTGATGATGGAGGTGGCTGAATGTCGCTCCATGATGTATTAATGATACGCATCACATCCCCAATCAAGAACCCTTGGACACTACGGTTATACTCAGTGATGATCACATTGACTGCTACGTAATTCTCATCATTTGTAGTGATTTTAATTGCCGCACGAAGATCAATGACTGGAATAGAAGCCCCTCTGTAATTAGTCACCCCTTTGAGATTTTGGTGGGAGCCGGGCATTTGATTCATTAAAGGTACGGTAATCACTTCTTTGATTTTAAATACATTCAAAGCAAATGTGTGCCTAGTACCCAATTTAAACATAAGCAGTTCAAGTCGGTTTTCACCGACAAGTTTGGTGCGCTGATCAATTGAAGACATTAACTCTGACATACACACTCTCTGGTTGATTTAATTACAATAAAATTCTGGTAATAGTACAACTACAAATTCTACCAAGATTAGACACGACTAAACACTATTTACCTAACAATCACATTTGTTAATCAATTATATAACACCACCAACATTCACATAATAAATGATGAAAATGCTTTATATAGATTATTAATATGACGATTATCTATATAGGATGATTAACAACAGCAACCCACCACATCTTATCGGTTGTTTTATTTTTTACCTTACTGTTATAGGAATATTCAAATGTCACAATATCAAAACGATGTTAAACAGATTGCAGAACTAAGATCCACCAAAGCAGGTACTTGGAACGCAATCAATCCAGACTCTGCAGCTCGAATGAAAGCGCAGAATCGCTTTAAAACGGGATTAGATATTGCAAAATACACTGCAGCTATTATGCGTAAAGACATGCAAGATTATGATGCTGACTCAAGCCAATATACCCAATCATTAGGTTGCTGGCATGGTTTTATAGGACAACAAAAAATGTTGTCAGTCAAAAAACATCAAGGCACCACAGATAAAAGTTATTTGTATTTGTCTGGATGGATGGTTGCGGCATTACGTTCAGAGTTTGGTCCACTTCCCGACCAGTCTATGCACGAAAAAACCTCGGTAGCAGCGCTAATAGAAGAACTTTATACCTTCTTACGTCAAGCCGATGCTCGTGAACTCGGCGACCTGTTCAGACAACTGGATGACGCCAAACAGCAAGGCCAAGATACCACTGCCATTCAACAAGCTATTGATAATTATGAAACACATGTAGTACCTATTATCGCCGATATTGATGCCGGATTTGGCAATGAAGAAGCCACTTATTTGCTCGCTAAAAAATTGATTGAAGCTGGTGCCTGCTGTATCCAGATAGAAAACCAAGTATCTGACGCTAAGCAGTGTGGCCATCAGGATGGTAAAGTCACAGTGCCACATGAAGATTTTTTGGCCAAAATTAACGCAGTACGTTATGCATTTTTAGAGCTAGGGGTGGATGATGGGGTGATAGTTGCACGTACCGACTCACTAGGTGCAGGGCTGACTCAAAAAATACCAGTGTCACAAAAGCCAGGTGACTTAGCGGCTCAGTACAACGCATTTCTTGACACCAGTGAAGTCAAATCAATAGATGAACTAGTTGACGGCGACTCTGTTCTTAAACAAAACGGTAAGTTAGTGAAACCAGTGCGTTTACCTAATGGGTTATATAAATTCCAAGACAACACTGGCTTCGACCGCGTAGTGCTTGACTGCATTACCTCTTTACAAAATGGTGCAGATTTATTGTGGATTGAAACAGAAAAACCCCATGTTGGCCAAATTGGCGATATGGTGCGGGCAATTAGAAATGAGATCCCTAATGCTAAGTTGGTTTATAACAATTCACCATCTTTCAACTGGACATTGAATTTCCGTCAGCAAATATTTGATATTTGGTCAGAAGCCGGTAAAGACTTAAGCCAATATAACAGAGACGAATTGATGTCAGTTAAATATGACGACACCGACTTAGCCCTTGAAGCTGATGAAAAAATCAGAACTTTCCAGGCGGATGCCGCTCGCGAAGCAGGTATTTTCCATCATCTAATTACTTTACCTACTTATCATACAGCTGCATTGTCTACCGATAATTTAGCCAAAGGTTACTTCGGTGACCAAGGAATGTTAGCTTATGTTAAAGGTGTACAACGTAAAGAAATTAGACAAGGCCTAGCATGTGTTAAACACCAAGCCATGGCTGGTTCTAATATGGGTGATGACCATAAAGAATACTTCTCTGGTGAACAAGCTCTTAAAGCCTCAGGTGAAGATAATACTATGAATCAGTTTGACGCTGCCTAATAGCTTGTAAAAATAAATCGATGGCTTGCAGTATTAACTGCGAGTCATCGACATCATTCAAGCAATCAATGGCAATAATGACCAACTAACAAATTTCAACTCACAACCCTCTCCAACAAAAAAATAAGCAATTGTTTTTTAACAACAATTTAATATCTGGCAAAGATATTAAATACTGATAACATTCTATAATCACATAAATTTTTAGCGAGAGATAATAACCATGAATATTGCCAAGGTAGATTTAAATTTATTGGTTTATTTAGATGTATTGCTAAGAGAAGGCAGTGTTACTAAAGCGGCAAACCAATTAAGTATTACTCAGCCTGCAATGAGCAATGGCCTGAGAAGACTAAGAGACTTATTCAAAGACCCTCTACTAGTACGAACCAGTGAAGGCATGACTCCAACCAAACGCGCTTTAGAATTAAAACCTATCATCCGTGATGTACTGTCTAAACTTGAAACAACTATTCAACCGGATACTGATTTTAGCCCCCTTCAAAGTGAGCGTACCTTTAGGATCATGGCTAGCGATTACGCAGAATCAACCTTGTTATTGGAAGTCATCGGCAGACTAAATAAACAAGCACCTAACATTACTCTTGATCTAATTACTCCCAGCGACGTGACGTTCCATGATGTAGAGCAAGGTAGAGTTGATATGGCAATCAACCGCTTTGATGAGTTACCTCTTTCGTTTCACCAAAAGGTGGTGTGGTATGACACATTCTCATGCGTGGTGAATAGTCATAATCCCATAGTGAAAAATATTAGTCTGGAGCAGTATTTAGACAACAAACATATTTGGGTCAGTAAAACCGGTTTTGGTGTCGGTGTTGGCATCGACCCTAACGAGGTGCAAAAATTAGGTTGGGTGGATGCTGAATTAACAAAAATTGGAAAGAAACGCGATATACGTGTATTTACTCGGCATTACCATGTTGCCCTGCAATTAGCCAAAGCACAAAATTTGATCGCAACTTTACCCAGTAGAGCAGCAAATTTATATAAAGATGATCCAGAGATCGAAATACTTGAACCACCTTTTGATATCCCACCAATAGCACTAAAAATGGCATGGAGTGCCCTACTGCAACACGATGCAGGACACATTTGGCTTAGACGATTAATTACAGAAGTGGGTACAGAACTATCTACTTCATGACCTACATTCACAACATGAATGAAAGGAATAACTCACATAAATTTATGCGTATAATACTAACAGAGTAAACTTAGCTCATTGTGAATTCCCAATGAGCTAATTATGCAACTTCAATACATTCAAAAAGGCAGATTAAAAATTGCCAACCAACTTGAGCAGTTTATCACCCAAGACGTTTTACCAGGCGTACAGTTAACGGCCGAAGATCTTTGGACGAAGTTTGCACATGCACTGCCAGAACTGTTGTCAATTAATCAAAACTTGTTACAGAAAAGAGTAAGTCTGCAACAGCAAATAGACCAATACTGCAGCACAAGACAGGCCGTTAATGTTCAAGAGTATAAAAGCTTTCTAACCCAAATAGGTTATTTACAAGACTCCCCTAATGACTTCCAAATCAGCACTCAAAATGTCGACCCTGAAATTGCCACTATGGCAGGCCCTCAGTTAGTTGTACCTATCAACAATGCTAGGTTTGCTCTAAATGCAGCTAATGCTAGATGGGGTAGCCTTTACGATGCACTTTATGGTTCAGACATTATCGAGCAAACCAGCGGCAGCAAAACCAAAGGTTATGATGGGACTAGAGGGCAAAAAGTGATCGACTACTCCAGAAAATGGCTAGACATTATTGCCCCCTTAAAAACGGGCAGCCATAAACAGAGTAAAAATTACGCTATTGATAACGGTACGCTATTAGTCACTTTAGCTGACGATTCAATAGTAGGGTTAAAATCACCTGAGCAATTTGTTGGTTTTCAAGGCGCAATTGAACAACCAATTTGTATTCTCATTAAGCACAATAATATTCATGCCGAAATTCAATTCGATCAAGATAGTGTTATAGGGCAACAAGATACTGCGAATATTAAAGATATATGTTTAGAATCCGCATTAACCACCATAATGGACTGCGAAGACTCAGTAACGGCCGTTGATGCAGCAGATAAAACCTTAGTGTACAAAAACTGGCTAGGGCTAATTAAAGGGGATTTAACAGCCACAATCAGCAGCGGTAATAAACAAACAATACGTAGTTTGGATCCAGATAGGCAGTATCAATCATCAACTGGGGGCGCCTTTAGCCTCTCTGGCAGAAGTTTGATGTTTATCCGCAACGTCGGACATTTAATGACAACAGATGCCATACTCTTTGATGACAAACCTATCTACGAAGGGATCATGGATGCCCTAGTTACCAGTCTCATTGCTAAACACGATTTACTGGATAATGGCGTCTTCAAAAATAGCCAAGCGGGCAGCATTTATATAGTTAAGCCTAAAATGCATGGACCAGAAGAAGTCGCTTTTGCTGACTTGTTGTTTACAAAAATGGAAACTGTTCTTAGTTTAGCTACGCATACGCTAAAAATAGGCCTGATGGATGAAGAAAGGCGCACCAGCTTAAATTTAAAAGCCTGTATCAAAGCGGCAAAAGATAGAGTGGTATTTATCAACACTGGTTTCTTAGACCGCACTGGAGATGAAATACACACATCGATGCAGCTCGGTGCTTTTGCCACCAAAGCAAGTATTAAAACAAGACCCTGGTTAAACGCCTACGAACAATCCAATGTAATAACTGGAATAAACTCTGGTTTATCCGGGAAGGCGCAAATTGGTAAAGGCATGTGGCCCACTCCAGATAATATGGCTGACATGATGCAGGCAAAAATTGCCCATGTTCGCTCAGGTGCAAACACCGCTTGGGTGCCCTCGCCTACAGCCGCCACGTTGCATGCATTACATTACCATCAAGAAAGTGTGTTCAATTTAAGAATGAATATGAATGTGCAAGTAGATGGTTTGCTAGAGCAAATGTTAAACATTCCACTACTCAATGACGAAAAATTATCATCTGAGCAAATACAAAATGAACTGGATAACAATGTTCAAGGAATTTTAGGCTATGTGGTGAGATGGATTAATCAAGGAATTGGTTGTTCAAAAGTACCCGATATCAATAATGTCGGACTCATGGAAGACAGAGCCACGTTGAGAATATCTAGTCAACATATCGCTAACTGGCTGATGCATGGAGTTGTAACAAAAGAGCAAGTTGAGAAATCAATGTTAACAATGGCTAAATTAGTTGATAGTCAAAATAAGGGTGATGACGAATATATAAACATGACACCTGATACTCAAGCTTCTATCGCCTTTCAAGCCGCCCACGAGCTGATATTTAAGGGGAAAGAGCAGCCGAATGGCTATACCGAACCAGTTTTACATGCAAAACGACAAGAACTGAAAAAAAGAGCGATGCAATAAAACTGAAGTTTACATCAATAAAAAAGCGCTTAAATAAGCGCTTTTTTATTGAGTTATATTTAACAAATAAACTTAAACTTTATAATACTCTTTATACCAATTCACAAAATTACCAATACCTTCTTGTATTGTGGTTTCAGGTCGATATCCAACATCGGTGACCAAAGCTTCTACGTCTGCATAGGTATCTGGCACGTCACCAGGCTGTAATGGTAGCAACTCTTTCTCCGCTTTTTTACCGAGAGCATTTTCTAATGTTTCAATATAATCCAGCAATTCAACAGGTGACTGATTACCTATGTTATACACGCGCCACGGAGCCTTACTCGTGCCTGGGTCGGGCGTTTTACCATTCCAATCTGGATTACCTTGGGCCGTATTGTCCAAAGTGCGTATAACACCTTCAACAATGTCATCAATATAAGTGAAATCACGTCTATGTTTACCGTAATTAAATACTTGAATTGGCTTTTCATCCAAAATCGCTTTGGTAAACAAAAACAAAGCCATATCAGGACGTCCCCAAGGTCCGTAGACAGTAAAGAAACGTAACCCCGTTGTAGGAAGGTTATATAAATGACTATAGGTATGCGCCATTAACTCATTGGCTTTTTTACTTGCTGCATATAAGGACAAAGGATGATCTACATTGTCATGCACAGAAAAAGGCATATCTTCATTAGCCCCGTAAACTGAGCTTGAAGAGGCATAAACTAAATGTTGCACCTTATTATGTCGGCATCCTTCAAGAATGTTCACATATCCGACTATGTTGGCATCAATATAAGCGTGAGGGTTTTCAATCGAATATCTGACACCTGCTTGTGCTGCTAGATGCACTACTTTATCAAACTTATGCTCGGCAAAAAGTGCTGGCATGCCTACTCTGTCTTCTACATCCATTTTGACGAAAGTAAAATTTTCCGCATTTTTATGCTGCTTGACCCTATCTAAACGAGATAGCTTAAGATTAACGTCGTAATAATCATTAAGATTATCCAGCCCAACAACTTCGTCGCCACGCTCCAGCAAATAAAGGCTCACATGTGATCCTATAAATCCTGCCGCGCCTGTCACTAATACTTTCATTTTAGGTTTCCCAACTTATAGTCGAATATCGACATCTTTCTTATCAAAGATGTATTTCAAATCAAAAATTACACAATTTTCTTTGCCTAACCCGCGCAATTTTGCAGTATCCCACCCTCTAAATTCGTCATGGGCAACAGCGGCGATTATGGCATCATAACCCCCACTTCTTGGCGCATCCACCAAACTAAGGCCGTATTCATGCTCCACTTCGGCGTTATTCGCCCAGGGATCATAAATATCCAGATTGACATGATAATTGTTTAATTCTGTCGCAATATCCACAACTTTAGTATTTCGAATATCCGGGCAGTTTTCTTTAAAGGTAATGCCTAACAACAAGACATTAGCGCCATTAACCATGATTTTTTCGTTAAGCATTTTCTTCACTAAACGGCCTACCACGTATTCGCCCATATTATCGTTTAGACGCCTTCCCGCCAAAATAACTTGGGGGTGATGCCCTAGTTCTTCAGCTTTATGAGTAAGGTAATATGGGTCAACCCCGATACAATGACCTCCGACCAAGCCAGGGCGAAAAGGTAAGAAATTCCATTTACTACCGGCTGCCTCTAACACTTCTTCTGTATCTATTCCAATACGAGCAAAAATCATAGCTAACTCATTAATAAGAGCAATATTCAAGTCACGCTGAGTATTTTCAATGACTTTGGCCGCTTCTGCCACCTTAATAGATGAGGCCTTATGGGTACCTGCAGTGATAATACTTCGATAAAGTTGATCGACTTTCTCAGCCACTTCAGGCGTGGAACCAGACGTGACTTTAACAATAGTTTCCAGACGGTGCTTTTTATCGCCAGGGTTGATCCGCTCGGGGCTATAACCTGCATAAAAATCCTGATTAAAGACTAAACCAGAAACCTGCTCAATAATGGGAATGCACACTTCTTCAGTGGCACCGGGGTAAACTGTCGATTCATATATTACGGTAGTACCAGCAGTAATCACCTTGCCAATCATTTCACTGGCTTTACGCAGAGGTGTTAAATCTGGTTGTTTATTTTTATCAATCGGAGTTGGTACAGTCACAATGATGTAGTTGCAGCCAGCAATATCGGCAGGATCACAACTGAAAGTCAAATTCGTTACACTCTTCAGTTCATCAGGAGACACTTCGAGAGTATGATCTTTTCCCTGATTAAGCTCTTCAATGCGAGCAGTATTAATGTCAAACCCGAGGGTCTGAAATTTTTTGCCAAATGACACAGCCAATGGCAAACCAACATATCCCAAACCAATAATGGCGAGTTTATTATTATTCTCATTAACCAAACTGCTTACTCCTTTACCAATTTCTTATGACTCAGCGCACAATCAGTGAATTGTACATTTTTATCGTGTAATAGATTCACACTTAAAGTGGGTGTATCTTGCCTTTTCTAACCACAAAATAGTAGCGTTTCAAATGAACAACGGGAAAATTAGTGTTAAATATTCAGGCTCTTAGTCAAAATTTCAACATTTAAAATCCGCTACAACTGCTTAGGATCCAGTTGATGTTTACCCAGTACTTGGTCTAACAGTTGATTATACATTTTCACAATAAAATGTTTAATTAACACAGTTTTTGGCATTTTCACCCAATGACCGCGGAAATATGCCAATGACGATGCAAAAGATTGTCTGCTCAAAGAGATCAAAGGATGTTGAGGAAGAATAGCATTGACGAAAATATGTTTTGCCCAAATTCTTTGAGTCCAAGATAACTGATTTTCATTCAGGGCAATGCTTACATATTCAGGCACTTCAAAAGAAAAAATAATTTCCAGTGCTCGCAAACAATACTGTAATTCCACCAGAAAGTTAGACTGACGAGCAAGAACAATAAGCTCATTCCAAAAAGATTCATCAGCATACGCTTTGATTAATCTATAAATATCAAACAAGTCCCGCATACCACTGCTGAAATTCTCATTCATGAAGAGATGGATAATGCTATGCATCACTGTTTGAGGTATTTTTAAAACAGCAAAGTTGTCGTCCGTAAACTCTAGCTCATTAATAAACAGCTCTATTTTCGGCGATCTGCCACTTATAGGTAGATACAGATTATGGTGAACATCAAGAACTGTACCTCTAAAAGGATGTATCAGCGGTGGAATTTCGTGTGCCCATTTACGGTAATACCGTTCATCGTATTGGGTTAACTTTTCAGACTTCCAATTTTGTGAAAGTAATAATGATTCGCAGTTGTCTAAATCTTCAACTTTGACCAGCACGTCAATGTCCGAACAAATTCTACCTTGGCTATTTTTACTACCGCGCAATGTATAGTTTGCCCCTTTTAAAAAGATGGGGGTAATACCATTTTTTCCGAGCAACTCTTGCAGTAATAATGCTTCGTAAAATATTTGCTTGGATTGGCGTCTTGCATAGATGCTCGCTGAGTATAAATGCCTTTGAGCGAACTCAGGGTATTGCTCAAATACAGCGATATCAAGAGCTAAGTGGTAGAGAGTAGCAAGTAATTTTTCCTCTCTGAGCACCAAAATAACAGATTGCCAGGTATCCAGATCGAAATTGAGTCCTTTTTTTGGATCTAGTAACACAGCGGAAATAAGATGATGTTGCAATTTTTTCATCGAATAACATCTTCCGCCAAAAATTCTGCTAATTCAGGTAATGAATTGTATTCGACCTCAAACAAAGATGCTTTTTGAATCAATTTACCCACCACGTTAAAAGCTTCTTGTCCAAGCACAGTATAATTAAAAGCATGTTTACTCATTGCTTCAAACGCCTGCAATTGATTACAAGTATATATAGTTAAATCCATTTCTTTTTTATATTTAGGAAACACCATACCTACTACGTCGACTGGCTCCAGCTTTGAATAGTTTTGCCAATCGATGCCTTTTAAATGTGACACGTCACCTTTTTGAGTATCTTTACACACAGGTGTCATTTGAGCTTCTGGATGAAGTGCTTTTATAATCGAAATAGAATCATTTTTTAGACATACGGGGCGATAAAGGGGAGAAACCTGTTGGTTGTCGAGATCGATAATAGCCATTTCATCAGAATATAAAGTCCATCCATTAAGACTCAAATAGGCGGTTAATGTACTCTTGCCTGACCCAGGAGAAGCGGGGAAAATAATGGCTTGGTTATTTTTAACCAGTACAGCAGCATGCACAATGAGCCGTGAAAAATCATGGGCAGCAATGCACCAATTCATCCCCCATTCCAATAGCGCATATGCCTGAGACAAGGGCAAGGGCTTAAATGGCGCGTGAATGTCACTGTAAAAAGTAATTTGTGGCTTGAGGAAACGTCTGACCAAAGAATCCTTGCGCAGTGAAATAGCAAAATCTATGGGTCGATCTTGCTCAGCAGCATCAGCGTAAACATTCGAAATAATGGGAGATAATTTGCTTGGGAAAGAATCTAGTGAAAAGTTGTACAATCCTGTATTAACAATCACGAGTTGACCTCAACACATTCTATAAATCGGTTATTCAACAACCACTTTAAATACTTACTACCGACCTTTTCATCAACACCCAGCATTTGGTGGAATGTTCCGGCTGTGAATAAGTTGTAGGTGAGAAAATTGTTTGATAACTCTTTGTTGCAGTTTATGTTGAGGAATGCACTATTTCCAGAAATATTATTATAGAATGCCACTCCACTTCCATCAGTCATGAAAGTGGCAGTACAACAGTTTGACACCACAAACTCAGACATTAATAGTCAGTAACAGCTAGTAAGACTTTTATTTTTCATTCCTTTTTGAGGTAGCCATACTACTAACTATGTCGGTTAAATGTCGTGTTACAGAAATCTACAGAATAATTAGACACTGTATTGTCGTTAAAGTTGAAAATACCTGTGATCTCAGACTTGCTCGGCACCTCGTTTTGGTTGGCCTTAACAAAAATATAAAGTGCAATTTGGTTTACTCTTTGAGAGGCCATGGTGATATTTTTTTCATCGCTACTACCATAAAAGCCAAAATACGAACTCAAAAACACACCGGCTAAGTTAAACTCTAAGCTGCCATCGCCACCGCCATTGCTGCTCATCAAAGCTGACTTAAGGTTGCCATGAATTCCGGTGTATATTTCTGTCGAAAGCCCCATAGAGACATCAGAATCAATAAAATCTTTAATATGATTGCGGTAGCATTCTCTTCTGCCAGTTTTCCAACCTTGATTACCACCTTTCACATTAGCAAAAGCACCATTAATCCCATTAGAACCGTTATACAACTGAGACCAAAAACCTGGTGAGAGACCCGCAGGTATCACGGGGATATCACAATCATGACGATCAGTATTTTGTGATAAATTTCCTGACATAGCGCCAGACACTGAACACGCTCCCCAAACAGATTGGGCAGGAAGACTTACTAAAACTGCACCTGTAGCCGATTTTTTCAGAAAACTACGACGTTTTACAACCGAAGTGTTTTCTATTTCACTAGCTTTTTTAAAATCACTCATAAATTAAAACCTATTTTTCTACAGTTATTCGTTAATTTTAAACGTAATAAAATATTTATCAGTAACGTTAGCAACAACCGTGCCTAATTTTAAACCAATGAATTAATAGGATTTTTTTACTGTTACAATTCGACAATGTAAAAAAAACCGACACTCTAATTTGCGATACTCATAATGAATCGACTAATTCTTGGAGATATTTTACAGGGATCGCATAGGTAATACCACTAGGATTAGTGATCGCCGCTTCTTTTGTTTGTTGTACGAATACCTTGTTAATAATGGCAACCACATTGCCATTATCCAATTCATAAACAGGACTACCACTATTTCCAGGGAAGGCAGTAGCATCAAGTTGGTAAATAAAATAAGGTTCTTTAAGCCTTTTCATCATCGCAATACTGATTTCACTAGCATTAACACTTGGAGTAACAACAGGGGTGTATGCGGCAATGCCTCCTCTATGCGTAGCAGGGTAAAGACCTAACACCGCGCCAATTGGAAAACCTGTGAACGCCACATCCGTCCCGTCAGCTAATTGTTGGGGTGTATTAAGCTTTAGTGGAGGCACTCTAGTTTTTATCTTCAAAAGCGCTAAATCATGTGCTGGGTCAGTGGCAATAATTTCTGCTTGGCTGGCTGCATTTTCCTTACCAGAACCGATAAACACTACCAACTGCTCCCTAGTGTCCGGATCAAGTTCTAGGTCAACTACATGATAATTAGTCGCGATAATCGTCCCATCTCCGATGGCAAACCCCGTACCTCTCAATTGATTAGTGGGCCTGCCTAAGGGAGCATAAATGCCAATTCCAACAATTGAAGGTTTAACCTTGCTTACTATCTGCGAAATTTCATGTGCATTACAAGTCACTGAAAAAATTATGCAAACAATTAAATAATTGAGAACACCTCTAGCGCCTTTCATGCTTAATCTCCATTTTTAAATCCAAAGTAATAACTACACTAGACTGTAGCATAATCAGAAGCGCGCATTATAGTCAGTTATTTATACAGATTTATCAGTTTAATTTAAGGATACTTAATACAACCCGATAACTGATTTAACCATTGGTATTAAATACTTTGTGATTTAGACCAAAGGTTTTACTCTAAATAGACATCTATAGAACATTGTGCATGCTCGTTGTTGCATTTAATGTTTCTTTTTATTACTTAGGAACTGATATTAATGTTGGCGTCGATTGCTACTACTTTTACCTCACCTTTAGTTCATTCATTGACGCTTTTCGCTATTTTTAAAATTTTAAGTCATACAAAATTCAAACCAACACTTTTTAGTTACTTGTCGGTTATTCCTCTTATCTGGTTACTTATATGCTCTATGCCATATCCCAGTGTATTGCTAATTAAGCATCTTGAGGATAAATACCCCGTAATACCTCTTGAATCTGCAGAATGGCGAAAAACAGATGCAATTGTGGTGTTGGCCTGTAACTACAAAGAAGATGACAATTTACCTTTTGTGTCCCGTTGGCCCAATTGTTCGCTGCAAAGAAATTTACACGCGGCCCTGATGTATAGTGAACATCCAATGCCAATATATTTAGCAGGGGATATTTTGGGAAAAGAAGATAAATACTCGCAAGCCAGTCACAACAAAGCTTTTTTTGTGAAAATGGGTGTAAAAAATACCGACATATTCATTATTCCTAAGGGAGTCAATACAGAAACCGAAGTCAATGCATTAGCAAGTTTACTCAAAGATAAGCATATATCCTTAGTGACGTCTGCTAGCCACTTGCCTAGAGCTGTTGCTTATTTCGAAGAAAAAAATATACAAGTGCTACCCATTCCAGTAGAGCATTTAAATAGGATAAATGTTTCGCCAGTTGTCGGTTTGCCAAATGCCACTAGTCTATATAGAAGTGAGAGGGCAATTCATGAATATTTAGGTTTGATTTATCAAAAATATATCCACTAAATCATGCCTTTATTGAATGACGTAAGGAGAAATACGCGATGAGTAAAATAGTTCCGATATTCTCTGGAGGGGGAACAAAATTGTCTGCCCACATTGGAATTTTGGATGCAATTAATACCCTTAACATTGAATTCCAACATATTGTTGGTGTTTCAGGGGGATCAATAATTTCATCATTATATTGCACTGGCATGCCTCTTAAAGACATAAAAAAACTAGCAATAGAAACAAATTTCAGACAGTTCAGAGGATTCAGTTTAATCACCCTTTTACTGCAAGGTGGGCTTAGTTCTGGAGACGGATTCGAAAGATGGATGGATGAAAAACTAGAGGGTAAAACGTTTAAAGATATATCCAAAGACCTACATATTTTGGCTACCGATGTAAATGGTGGCGGTCCTATTGTTTTTAACAATAAAAACTCTCCAAATTTAAAAATATCCAAAGCGGTTCGATTTTCGATGTCAATTCCCATTTTTTTTAGCTTTAAGTCATACAAAGAACACATTTTAGTCGATGGGGCGATCCTTTCAGAAGATGCCATTTTTAACGACTGGGCCGGCGACGAAACCCCAGTTATATGCTTCAGATTAAAAAGCGAACAAGTAACAGACAAAGCATTCAAAAAAAGTTGGTTACCCATAGTGCAATATGTGATGATGTTGATTAGAACGTTTATGACGGCGATGTCTAGAGAATATGTACATGATCAGTATTGGAAAAACACTATAATCGTTAATACTGGGAAGCTTTCCCCCGTTGATTTTAATATGTCAATTGAAGATAAAGAGGCCTTGTACGAGATTGGTTATAAAACTGCATTAGAGTTCATACCGAAGAGACTAAGTAGCTTTATTAAAGTTTAAAAATGTAGTGTGAATTGCAGATTCTGTATAGGGAAAACACTGACTTAAGAACTTTGACACCTAATTATTGGCATTTAATTAAAAAACAAGGCTTTTGCAGTAATTCGCGAAGCAAATCATTGTTTTCATAATTTTTATGTACATGCCAAACATTATCACAAATAATATCCAATGAGACCTAGGGATTTTTCATTAGTCGATCAAAGTATGGATCAACAACAGAACGACGGACTGTTTCAGGCGGGTTATTTTGTATCCAAAGGAATTTTTCTCAATAAAAACGCCGTAAAAAGATGAAAACTAAACTAAAAATTTCCTTACCTTCTGCACCTTCTGCTTTATAGTAATTAGAAGTAATGATGAGTTTAATTTAATGAAGTTAATAAAAGACAATAATATACTGTGCTCTGAGTTGAAACTAATAGTGCTAAGGAATTCATATGGCAATGACACTCGCTGAAAATTTTGACCTGTATTTTGAGATCGTCTTAGCCGATACCGAAGAACTGAAACAAGAATCTTATAGAATTCGTCATACTGTTTATGCGGATGAGTTAGGCTGGGAGCCAGTGAATTCAAAAGGGATAGAAGTAGACGAATGTGATCCTTATTCATTTTCTATACTATTAAAGCATAAAAGAACCGGAGTCTTCGCGGGCACAGTCAGACTGGTTATTCCTCCAAACACTAGCCCGAACAGTAAATTACCTTTTGAGTTACATTGTGCAGAATCAGTGCAAAAAGAAGTGATCGATCCTGATAGTTTAACCCGCGGGCGTTTTGGTGAAATTTCCAGATTATCCGTGCCTTCGAGTTTTAGACGACGTTTGGATGAAAAAAACAAACCCTTTATTCTCAATGATATTAAGGGAGAAAATGCTTTTTCAGACGAAGAAAGACGTAACTTTCCTAACATTGCAATAGGCTTATATTTGAGTGTGATTGCAATGGTCAAAATGTGTAACCATAGCCATATGTTTGTGGTGGTAGAGCCTAGATTGTGCAGAAGGCTAGAAAGACTCGGGCTTAAGTTTGAACAATGTGGTGAAGAATTAGACTATCACGGCATACGCGCGCTTTTTTTATTAAGTAGAGAAAATTTCACTAGCAACTTAAACCCCGAAGTACTAGACCTTTTTAAACTACTGGAAAAACAATTAATCCCTCAGCTAGCGCTTTATCCATACTGCGCTACGTGACTAGAGAAAAAGATATGACCACTGAAAATTTTAATTACGATAAAGCTTTTTCTCGCAACATAGGTTGGTTCACTGAAAAAGAACAAGCAACACTAAAAACCAAAAAAGTAGCTATTGCCGGATGTGGAGGAGTAGGAGGAATTCACTCACAGACCATGGCCAGACTGGGAGTTGGCAAGTTTAACCTTGCAGACTTTGATGAATTTGGAGTTGAGAATTTCAATCGCCAAGTTGGTGCGATGATGTCCACTGTTGGCAAACCCAAAATGGATGTAATGAACAAGGTTTTAGCTGATATCAATCCTGAAGTTGAACTTCAGAGTTTTCCTCAAGGTGTAAACGAAGAAAATGTCGAAGAATTTTTGACTGGAGTGGATCTATACATTGATAGCCTAGATTTTTTTGCCATGGATGCAAGACGTAAAGTGTTCGAAATGTGCGCAAAGATGTCAATTCCAGCGGTTACCGCGGCTCCATTGGGCATGGGCACTGCATTTTTATGTTTTATGCCTGGCCAGATGACCTTCGAAGAATATTTTGGCATGCAAGGGCATTCACAAACTGAGCAGTATTTGCGTTTTTATTTAGGATTAGCCCCAGCAAGTTTACAAAGCCAATATCTTGTTGATCCAACTAGACTTAATTTAGAAGAAAAACGAGGTCCTTCAACCATTATTGGCTGCACCATGAGCGCCGGTGTAGCAGCGGCTTATGCCGTTAAGATATTACTGGGTCGTGGTGACTTAATCTGCGCCCCTGAAGGTATGCATTGGGACCCTTATATGAATCAAATGGAATTAACTCATATTCCCAATGGACATCATAGCCCTGAATTTCAGGCAAGTCTGGCCGCCGCCAAACAAGCATTTAATATTTAAATAAGGTATCACCTCTATGTTGCTAGACGCCCAACTTAAAGCTGCCATCATACAAGCGGCTTTGTATTCACCCTCTGCGGATAATTCGCAGCCTTGGCAGTATGTTTGGCATGACACCGGTGATTTATCTATTTGGAGTGATCCACAGCTAAGCGGTAAGGCAACTGACCAAACCTACGTACTTACAGATTTGGCTATAGGTAACGTATTGGAAGCTATAAAGCTGCAAGCAAAATCCTTAGGTATTGATACAGAGTTAAATTACTTCCCAGACGAAGATCCCATGCATGTTGCTGTCGTCAGTTTTACGTCTCAAACGAACCAAAAGTTAGAAGCAGATGATTGTGAGCTTGCTAAATACATCGCTGATAGACATACAGACAGGCGGTTCCCGTTCAGCGGAAAGCTGGATGTTAATATAGGCCGACAATTATCGGAAAGTTTGAATGATGAAAACTGTCAACTACACACTTTCACTGATAGAAAAGAGATCAACAATTACCTCCCCCTCATAAAAAAAGCTGAATCCATTAGGTTTAGGGCAGAATCGTTACACAGTGAGCTATTCCAAACAGTCAATTTTGAAGATCCCACACCTTCACAAGGCATGACTTTGGGTATGCTGGGCATAGAACCTTTTGCACGACCAATTTTTCGTTACATTAGTACCTGGCGGAATATGCAAAAACTAAACAAAATTGGCGCCAGCAAGATGATTGCCATTCGTTCAGTAACCTTACCCATAAGGTTATCACCTGGCTTATGTCTGCTCACAGCATCCGGTGAGAGCAGATTAGACATGGTTAAAGCAGGTCAGCAGATGCTGCGGTTTTGGTTAGCAGCGACCAAACTTGGATTGTCTGTCCATCCCTATGCCGCTCCAGGAGTATTAACTCTAGCCAAACCTGCTTTAGACCCATTACTAACAAACGAACTGAGCGACGTAGAAAAAGGTTTAGCCGAACAACTAGGGGCATCAGCCACAGCCATTATGTTCTTCAGAATAGGATTTAAAAAGGGCCTACCCATACGTAGCCAGCGTCGAAACATTGATTCAATGCTCAAAATAGTGTCGTAATTTTTTACACATTGAAAATTGATGATTTTTCAGACGTCGAGTTTATTTTATTTTTTTTGTTTATTATCAATTATTTAATACATTCTTAAATAATATGGCCTTTATCTTGCTGTACATTAATCGTACAGTTTCTTTGCTGATAAGGTAGTACAGCTGTTGTTTTAAACTGATAAATTGGACTAATCATTAAAACAAGGCGGAATGAAATGAATATTAAAAAAACACTTTTATGCGGTATGGTAACAGGTCTTATGTCGACCAGTGCAATGGCCGTGGATGTTGGCGGTGTAGTTTGGGATCCTAGTGACTTATTCGACTTCACTTCAAATTCTAATTTAATTGAAGATTTACTGGATCCAGGTGCTGACAATATTTTCGGTACTGCTGACGACGTAGTCAATACACTCAATGGTTTTGGTAAAGTGACTGGTATAAACAATACCTTTGAAGCTACATTTTGCCCTAGTGGTTGTGAGCTAACCTATGAATTCGGTGGCTATCTAGTAAGCAGCGTTGTCGCTTCTGGCTCAGATACCCTTCTTGGTTTTACCGGTGGGTGGATCAGGTTTTATGTTGATTCAGATACTGCTTATAACGGTAACTCCAAGGCCACAGCTACAAATGGACCACTCTGGTTAGAGTTAGCGGCTCACGAAACCTTTAGCGCAACTCACGGCATAAATACTAGCTTAAATGCAACACTGAACGATTTTGGTGGTGGTACTGATGCAGGTGAAGGCGCAGGTTTGTTAGACGTAATGGGAGGCTTGGCAATGAGTAATTTTGATACCAATACTCAAACTGACGGTGCGGACTGGGTGTTCACTTCGAGTTTCCAGCCCATTCCAAATAATGGTGTTACCCCTGATGGGTTCGAGCTGTTTGGCACTGCCGACTTCAGAGGCAACTCTATCCCTGAGCCATCATCGCTTGCCTTACTAGGCTTAGGCATGTTGGGTCTTGGATTCGGTGTACGTCGTAAACACAAGTAAAAATAATATCTGATTTAAAAATACCGGCTTAGGCCGGTATTTTTTTGTTGTCATACCTGAAATCGTCAGATGGCTTTTTGAATACCCTACATTAGAATAGTAATAAACTGGTAGATTAAAAACACTTACCCTTAATTTGCATCCCTAAACTACCTGCCGATTTGCCGTGAGTTTGATTTAAACCCACATATTATCATTACCTATTGTAATCAAACCCGCAATAACAATACATAGTGATACAATTACAATTACAGCAACAATTTCATACTAGCCAGTGCACAAATCACTATTTTATCGCTGTTAGGCTTACTACTTAAAACTGACTCGTTATTGGTTTATAACACCACTAAATCCACGTTTAGCATCTGCTGAAGATAAGATGGCAACTAATACATTATTATTTTGAGAAAAACTGCCTTCAGAAAAAGCAACAATAACTCCGCTATAAATAGTATTATTTGCACTTTCAGGGCATGCTGAAAGAGTGACTGAGACATTAAAAATATTTTCCTCCCCAACTGTCACCATACCAGAACTATCACAGCCCCCTACATTACCTGTCCAACTTCCGTCTGCTGCTATTTCTACAGGCCCCCAAGTCCCAACAACCGAGTTAAGTGTAGAATCATTTGAGATATAACTGAGCCCAGTATAGGTGAGACTCTTGTCTGAGTTTGTCGAATCCTTATAGGTTATTGTTGTGGATATATCCTCCATTTTCGTGGAAGTTAGAAATGAAAGATTACTGTTTACTTCCACTATCCCATCCGTTGCATTTGCATCCTGATACAAACCGGCGCCAATTCCAGCTATAGAAGCTGGAGGAGTATCATCATAGCTATAGTCAAAAAAGGATGGGTTAAAAGTATTGCCCGCAGCATTATATTCTACGGTATAAATACGTTCTGAAATAGTGATCAAAATACTACTTGCGCTAAGATATACACTTGGCAACAATTCCCCCGTCCGTGGTAGTGATTCGTCTTGACTCAACTTAGTATCAACACTACCAAAAACCCCCTGATTGGTATTATCAAATGCCATCCAACTCAACTCAACATTAGTTGATTTATCAGCAAGAGTAAGTACCCCATCGTAATTACCTGATTTGGCACATCCGCTATAATTAACACTAAAGTTGAAAATGTCGTTCCCAGCATTACTTGCCTTACCGGCTATGCTACAACCATCTTCATCAGTAGCAATGAGATTTAAACCAGCATCAATGGTTAGTCCGTTAAATACCAGATCTTTCCATTGACCATTATAACCATTAAGATCGGTCCTTAAGGTTATTTTAGCCAAAGCAGTACTGGTCGAAAACCCTTCCGAACCCAAGCTAACGCTATAGCCCTGCATGGACGTAACTGCGTTATCAACGTCTGTTACTAAGGTCGAATTTAAACTTGCTTGTTCAGCAGTTGTACCACTAGTTTCTACATAATTGATAACGTTAAACCCTATGCCCTCTGCATCACTTACCACATTGTTGCTGGTAGAGAGGTGAGTATCCGCAAACATCGCAAAGGAATAGTCTCCTCCGCTACTAATTTTAGATAGATACAATTTATCTTCAATAAACACAGCTGCCCCACGCGATGTTCCTAACGAAAACTGTAAAGCTGAATCTGCAAATGGATTAGTTGGCGTTGGCGTTGGCGTCGGCGTTGGCGTCGGCGTTGGCGTCGGCGTTGGCGTCGGCGTCGGCGTTGGCGTCGGCGTTGGCGTCGGCGTTGGCGTCGGCGTCGGCGTCGGCGTTGGCGTTGGCGTTGGCGTCGGCGTCGGCGTCGGCGTTGGCGTGATAGTGATGCTAATTTCGCTAGTTGCTATTGCATCTTCATTGTCCGTTACCTCGACTTTTAGTACCAGCGTAGTATCGACATCGACATCCGGGGCAACAAAACTTACATTGGCCTTGTCAGCGTCTGACAAGCTAACTACTGGGCCAGATATAACCGACCAAATGAAAGTAGTAATATTGCCGTCGGGATCACTAGCATTAGCACTTAGTGTTATGCTTTCTAACTCCTGAATTGTATTTAGTCCAGCAATGCTGACCAATGGAGCAACGTTCGGTAATGGTTTGATAGTGACACTAAATTCGCTTGTTGCGGTTTCACCGTCATCGTCAGTTACCTGTACTTCCAACACCATTAACGTATCGACATCGATACTTGGCGCAATAAAACTAACATCGAAATTGTCATCACCAATCAAGGTGACCGCTGGCCCCGATTTCACCGACCAAAGGACGGTCGCAATGTTGCCATCAGAATCACTGGCATTTGCAGTCAGTTCTACACTTTCGAATTCCTGAAATGTATTTTGTCCTGTGATACTGACCGACGGAGCAACGTTCGTCGATGGCGTTTGAGTCGGCGTTTTAGTGATATTGATGCTAAATTTGCTACTTGCTGTTGCACCTTCATTATCCGTTACCAGCACTTCCAAAACCAGTTGAGTATCAACATCTACTTCAGGTGCAATAAAACTGACATTGAGAGTGTCCTCTCCCGTCAATGTGATCACAGGCCCAGACATTACCGACCACTTAACAGTGGCAATAGTGCCATCAGGATCACTGGCGTTTGCAGTTAAGCTTGCGCTTTCGAATTCCTGAAATGCGTTTTGTCCTGTGATACTGACCGAAGGAGCAACATTCGAAGTTGGTGTTGGTGTTGGCGTTGGCGTTGGCGTTGGAGTTGGAGTTGGCGTTGAACCGCCACCACCTCCACATGCCACTAAACTCAATACAGATAAGGCAATCGCACTATACTTAAACACAAATAAGACTCCTAATTAAAATCAATAACACAAACAACCAAAGGTAGAAAAAGTGCACTGACCAATATACTTTATGTTCTCATCATAATAGCCTAATCATAAAAATAAATATCAACCGATTGCTAAATCTTTATTTTTATATTTTATACCGTAATTCACTAGAAAAATTCTGAGCTTAAAAATAGAAAGGTTATGTGAAGTTCACTCTGAAAATTGCAAGCTCATCTACACAACATTTCGGGGCTAATGCTCTCTGTATCAGGCTAGTTTCCAATTGCGGGGAAACAATAACAATTAAATATGCAGTCCCTTAACCCTGCTCTTAAACCGCGTCTAAGGTCTCAGGTAATAATCAGAAAAATAAAGAAGGGTTAAATTAACTCAAAATCCACGCAAAAAAATACCGGCCTAAGCCGGTATTTTTAAAATTCAAATATAAGTCTTACTTTAGTTTACGACGAGCGCCGAAACCAAGACCCAACATACCTAAACCTAACAAAGCAAGTGAAGATGGTTCAGGGATAGAGTCGCCTCTGAAGTCGGCAGTACCGAACAATTCAAAACCATCAGGAGTAGTAGAACCAATTGGTTGGAAGCTTGAGCTAAACACCCAATCTGCACCGTCAGTACGAGTATTAGTATCAAAATTACTCATGGCTGCACCACCTACCACGTCTAACAAACCTGCACCTACACCAGCATCAACGCCAGCACCAAAAGAAGATAGGGTTGCATTTAAGCTAGTATTTATGCCGTGAGTAGCACTAAAAGTTTCATGTGCAGCTAATGATAACCAAGGAGCACCGCCATCTATTGCAGAGGCTTTAGAGTTCGCATCATATGCGGTTCCAGAATCAACATAAAAATTAATCCAACCGCCTGTGAAACCAATGCGCGTATCACCCACTCCAGCAATTACATTTGTAACTTGATAGCCACCAAATTCGAATGTCAATTCACAACCACTTGGGCAGAATGTAGCTTCAAAGGTATTGTTGATACCAGTTACTTTACCGAAACCATTCAATGAACTAACAACGTCGTCTGCTGTATTAAAAATGCCATCTGCTCCCGGATCAAGCAAATCTTCAATTAGTTGAGAATTTGAAGTGAAATCGAACATGTCAGCTGGATTCCAAACAACACCACCAACATTAACAGCCATAGCCGATGAAGAAGCCATCAAACCAGCGGAAAGCAATGCTGCAGAAAAAACCGTTTTACTTAATTTATTTAAAAACATCTACGTCTACCTCTAAGTTATAAAAACACAATTATTTCGGTACCATAGAAATCTGTACTTTTATTCTATGTTAACCACAAACAAAACAATGCATGCAGTATGCCAACCCACAACAAAAACCAATATACGTTTGATATCTAAAGACTATTTTATTTTCAATAGCTTTTAATTTTTGTTGTATACACTTCAAGTGCTAACTGAATGTCCAAATTGTAAAAATTCCTGACACAAACTAGAGTGTATTTCCTAAATTAAAAAGCCCTACATCATTAATTAGGGCTATTAATAGCTTTGATATTTTACCAATCTCAACCTACAACTTGCTTCGCAACTGCATCAAGCGCTTAGATTCCTCATTTGTTGGACGCTTAACCTTGTCTAATATCTCATTTGCTTTCTTCATGTTTCCCATTGAAATCAATAATTCAGCAAAATGTAAATTAATTGCATTAGATGCAGGTTGCATAACTGCTGCCTTAGATAAATTGACATAGGCGTTACCCATTTGATTGTCCTTAAACTGAATCCAACCTAGGGTATCTAAGATATCTCCATTTTCTGGTGCTAGAGCCACTGCTTTAGTCGCAGCAGTTATTGCCTCTTCAAGATCAGCGTTTGCCATTAAGGTATTAAAGGCAAAATTATTAAGCAACGCAGCTGTTTCACCAAACTGAACTAACAGGTCTTTGTACATACCTGCCGCTTTATTATAATCACCTATATAGGTATAAAAACTCGCAACAATTCCCCTAAACTTCTGCGGAGAGGGCGTTCCCTGTATACTTAGCTGCTTTTCGAACATAGCTTTGGCCTGAGTAATATGGCCATTGCCAATCATAGCCTTGCCTAACATGGCTGCAGAAATGTAGCTTGGATATAAATTATGCGCCTTCAACAATAATTTTTCTGCCTTCTCATAGTCCATGGCATTCAATGCGAGTTGCCCCTCATAATAAGGGATAAGAGTATTGTTATTATTCTCTGGATTTTGCTTGATTTTTTTCAGTATCAAATTAGCTTTTTTAATTTGATTAAGTTTTGTTGCATAATGCAATTGCAAAAGCGTTAACATATTTTCTGAGGGAAATATCTGCATAGCACTTTCTGTCAATTCAAGTGCCCGTTGATCATTTCCAATCAACTCGTGCCCCCCAATTTGACGTAAGTATGGATACAAAGTATTCGGATACTCCACTCCCCACTTTTCATAAGTAGCTAAACCTTGTTTTGTATCACCCAGTTGAATATAAGTGTCACCCAAGGTCATAAAACCTAGTGGATCCAAACCATCAACTTCGCCTAATAATTGAATAGCTAATTTAGGTTGACCATTTAAGCGCTTACTCAAGGCCAACGCACTAAGAGCTCCTTTATTACTACTATCCATTTTATGGATTTTTTCTAAATAAGCTTCAACTTCAAGATTTTGTTGAAGTTGCTTTCCTGAATTGACTACAGCAATTAAAGCTTGGGAGTTATTAGGAGAAAAAGATAAAATATTTTTTGCAACAGTTAGTATTTCAAGAGGCTGTTTACGCTGCTCGTAAATTTGTAATAAGTACTGGTTTGCCCCAAGCTGTTGAGGTGTGATTAAAATAGCCTCATTAAATGCTAACAAGGCTTTATCTAAGTCACCTGAATTAAAATAAATTACGCCTTCAAGAGTTTTGCCGTTGGCCTTATCTATTTCGTACCATTGCTTAGCGACATCAAGTGCTGCTGCTCTATCACCATTACGAACATGAGCCATGGCAAGTTGCATCCAGCCAATTGCGAGGTCTTTATCATTATCAACAACTTCCTTCAACAAGGCGATTGCCTGCTCTTCATCTTTACCAATATTCATTGCAGCCAGACGCATTTTTACTGCATTGTTGGATCCATCTAATTCTTGTGCCTGATTTAATAGATCATTAGCACTACCAAAATTGCCTGACATTGCCAGTTTAGCTCCGGTAAGTGAGAACAACTCTGCGTCGCTCCTATCCATCTGCTGCAATGATTGTAATGAATCGGATGCTTCAATATTATATCCCAGAATTAATTGCACACGGGCAAGTAGCCTGTTTACGTCATCGCTATGGAAATCCTGACGTTGTGATAAAAAATTTAAATGTTTATATGCATGCTCAAAAGACTCCAATTGATACGCGCTTACGCCAGCGATCATTCTGACAGATACTGAGTCTAAGCCATTTTGAATAGCCTTCTCGGAATAAAGCGAAGCCTGTTCAAAATTCTTACGCTTGTAGGCTATATTTCCCTTATAAAAGTTAATCAGTGGATTGTTGCTATTCAGTTTAAGCAACTTGTCCGCCTCATTATCGGCTTCATCTAATTGCTCAGCTTTAATCATCGACTCAACTAGTTGAAAATTTACCGTGTTGGGTTGAGGCATGAGTTTTTTAATTTGCTTAAAGCTATCAACTGCGGATGCATAGTCTGAAGAAATATAGCTAATTAAAGCATTTAAATACTCTGTTTCAACTGGTCGATAACTCATTTTTACCAATTCTTGCAGCTGTGCTTTAGTTTGAGCATAATCCTTGTTATAGAAATTAGTAAAAGCCTCAGCCACTAATAGGTCTTGTTCTGACAAACTAGCCTTTATGTCTTCCAGAGAGATAACTGTAGTATCTTTGGTACTTTGTAAATACGCTAGATACTGAAACAATAGTGCTGTACTTAAGGCAGATGGCTCGCTTACCTTAGCGGTGTCCAATAATTTTACAGCGGCATCAAATTGATCAGAATAATAATAAACTTGAGCTAGCAAGGGGATCACTTCATCATCTGAAACACCCCTTTCCCGAGCCTTATGCAATTCCTTTTCCGCTGCATCAAAGGTACCTTTCTGAACATATAGCTTGCCCAGCGTTAAACGTATGCTGCCGTCTTCTGGAGCCAAAGAAACTGCGTTTTTTAATTCGATAATGGCGGCGTCAGTTTTGCCACTTTGAATAAATCGATTGGCGCTGACAAGCGATTCTTCGGTGGTTTTTTGCCCGCAGGCGACAAGGCTAATCGCAAGCGTAGAGGCAATTATCAATTTGGAAAATTTAATGCTTTTCATCTTTAATCCCTTTCATTAATTTTTGAATGACCGATAAAACCCAACTTAAAGATGGGCAAACAAGCCTCGCGTATCAACCACTACCTTGGTATTTACGTCATTTATAGTGAGGGCTTTAAACGGTTTATGATCCACTAACACCAATAATACATTGGCTCGTTCAAGTGCCTCTGCAAGGCTAACTAATTCCACGCCTTTGCCTGCCAATTTTTCCGGTAGTTGATGGATATTTGGCTCTACCGCCAACAATTCGCCAATATTCATTTCAGCTAACTGAGAGGTAATATCCAATGCAGGACTTTCACGTAGGTCATCAATGTCAGGCTTGAACGCTAATCCTAAACACGCTATCACTGGACGTTTAAATTGGTCAGCCGCTGCTTTAACTTTTTCGATAACGTACTGAGGTTTGTTGTCGTTTATTTCTCGTGCCAAACGGATCATTTTCGCCGTTTTGGGCGCTGAATCAACAATAAACCAAGGGTCAACGGCGATACAGTGCCCGCCTACTCCCGGACCTGGACTTAATATATTAACTCTAGGATGGCGATTAGCCAGAGCGATGAGCTCCCACACATTAATTTTTAATTCATCACAAATAATAGACAACTCATTGGCAAAAGCGATATTTACATCGCGGAATGAGTTTTCAGTCAGTTTGGCCATTTCAGCGGTGCGAGCGTTGGTGACAATACATTCACCGCGTACAAAGGTTTTATATAGTTCAATCGCCTTTTCGCTACACTCTTTGGACATGCCGCCTATAATACGATCATTTGATACCAGTTCTTCTAATACACGTCCGGGCAGAACACGCTCAGGACAATGAGCAACGTGCATATTGGGTTCTTGACTGGATTGGCCAGGGAAACTCAGATCAGGTCGTAGTTCTTGTAGCCATTGTGAAAGTTGTTCAGTGGCACCAACTGGGGAAGTTGACTCCAAAATGATTAAATTGCCTTTTTCGAGCACAGGTGCAATGGCTTCGGCCGATTTTTTAATATAACTAAGGTCTGGCTTTTTACCTTCTTTAAACGGCGTTGGCACCGCTATCATAAAGGCCTCGGCTGGTTCAGGGATCAATGACGCTCGAAGCTTACCCATAGTTACAGCGGCTTGCACAACCATATCTAAATCAGGCTCAACTATGTGCACTTTCCCCTGATTCACCGTATCAACAGCTTTTTCAGAAACATCTATACCAATCACTTCAATACCACGAGAAGCAATAACCGCCGCAGTGGGCAAACCAATGTAACCTAATCCAATAACCGAAACTTTTTTAAATGCCATTCTTATTCCTTATTAAATTCATTCATGCTAAGACGCAAGGGCCACTTTAAAAACTAATAATTACCACAGAGACACAAAGGTCGCAGAGAAAACGATAAATCAATATTCTAAACAACAAAAGAACCTCTGTGCTCTCTGCGCCTCTGTGGTTACCTTATCTTAATAACAACTAATAATTACCACAGAGACACAGAAAAATTTCTAATTTCTTAACTATAAAAACTCTGACCCAATGCAACTATGTGGCTACTTGTACTTAAACTGTTAATTACTCAACACAAACGGACATCTTTTTTAACCAATAAAACTCTCCGATCTTAGCGCCTCTGCGAGAGATAAATCAGTCTCCCCATCTTAAAACGATTCTCACGCAGAGGTGCAATGGCGCAGAGAAAGGCAACTAATCATCTAAATCACTAAGAGCCATTTAAGCCTTATAAAAAGCTTACCAACCCTTTTGATCTTTTAACCATTAAAACCTCTGCGTCTCCGTGTCTCTGTGGTTACCTACTCTTCAGCTGTTAATCATTCGACAAATGCCGTTTTTTAATATCGGCACATTAAAATTCAAAATTAATCCCAATCTCAGCCCGGTAAGTTTCAAGTAAGTTAAAAGTTGGGCTTTATGGATTTTTTCTATACTACTCGCCGCTTTAATTTCAACAATTACAAGATCTTCAATCAACAAATCCAATCGATAGCCGGCATCCAATTTTTTGCCTTTATAATTTAGTGGTAGATAAACTTGTCTTTTGACATGCAGCCCGCGAAGCTCCAGTTCATGGTTCAGACAACTCTCATACGCTGATTCAAGTAAACCTGGACCTAAATGACGATGCACTTCAATCGCAGATCCAACCACTATTCCACTTAGCTCATTTTGTTCCATTTATATCACCATTTCATCCTTAAAATCTGTGACTCCCTGTCACTTTAGCCTACGCAAAACCACTAAATCATCATAGGAACTGAGGTAAATTCTCACCACAGAGACGCAGAGGCACAGAGAACATTCTAATTTTTTACTATAAAAACACTGAGCCACTGCGACTATGTGGTTACGTGTACTTAAACTATTAATCTTTCAACACCACTGGATATCTTTTTTAACTGAAAAAACCTCTGTGCCTCTGCGTCTCTGTGGTTAAACGCTCTTTAGCTGTTAATTATTATATCAGCAATCCGCTGACAGGCTTTGCCATCACCATAAGGGTTATGCGCAAAAGACATATTTTCATAGGCCTGTTTATCGGTAAGTAAGGTCATGGATTCATTAACAATACAATCGTAATCTGTGCCCACTAACTTAACCGTTCCTGCATCAACGGCCTCAGGTCGTTCTGTTGTATCACGCATGACAAGTACAGGTTTACCCAGTGAAGGCGCTTCTTCTTGCACACCGCCACTATCGGTTAAAATAATATATGCCCGACTCATCAGATAAACAAAAGGAAGATATTCCTGAGGTTCAATTAGAAACACATTCTCGACATCATGCAAAATACGATTTACAGGCTCCCTTACATTGGGATTAAGATGCATAGGATAAAGCACTTGCACATCAGGTTGCTGAGCAAGAGTGCGTAGCGCCTGACAAATATTCTCAAAACCGTCACCAAAACTTTCACGTCTATGGCCTGTGACTAAAATAAGTTTCTTATTTGGATCAAGAAAATCGAATTGAGCCAACAACTTTTTATTAAGCTCTTTATCTGTTGCTATACGCTTTTCCACTTGAATAAGTGCATCAATGACCGTATTTCCGGTGACGAAAACACTATCGGCATCGACATTTTCAAGTAGTAGGTTGTTCTGGGCTTTAGTGGTGGGTGAGAAATGAAACTTAGTGAGTGCGCCTGTTAATCTGCGATTAATCTCTTCTGGCCAGGGACTATAAATATTACCGGTACGCAGACCGGCTTCTACATGCCCCACTGGAATACGTTGATAAAAAGCGGCCAACGAAGAGGCAAAAGTAGTAGTTGTATCACCATGCACTAACACTAAATCTGGTTTGGATGTTTCCAGAACACCTTTAAGCCCTAATAAAGCTTTAGTGGTAATGTCGTATAAGTCCTGTCCGGGTTGCATTAGGTCAAGATCATAGTCAGGCTTTAATTCAAATAAATCGAGCACTTGATCTAACATCTCTCGATGCTGGGCAGTGACACAAACTTCTACATCAAGCTCTTTTCTACTTTTCAATTCCAGCACCAAAGGCGCCATTTTAATTGCTTCAGGTCGGGTGCCAAATACTAACAATACTTTTTTAATACTCACAACATTTCCTTAATTTCCAAACCGACAACAAAAGTGGTTAGATTTTTTGCTCAACAAAACTACATAGCGTCCCAAAAGTTTCAAATACCTCTGCGCTAATTTCGTCATCATCAATTTCAATGCCGAAAGTTTCTTCAATCGCAGTTAACACTGTTACTACGGCCATTGAATCAAATTCAGCAATGGAACCCAACAACGCAGTTTCTGCATCTATAGGGGTATCATCGGAAAGTTGCAGAGCGTCAATTAATATGTCTTTCACCAAGGCGACTGTATTCATTCTATTACTACCTGTATTATTGCTTTTTTGTTATGGACAGAGCTTGGCTCTATTGTCATTATACTTATTGTTCCATTATTTATCCCAATAAGAAATACCTTTAAAACACTTAAGAGAGATAAGCGCCAAGATGGTAACCTTTTTCGATGAACTCATTTCTTACACTGCCAGTGTAAAACCAAACAACCAAGCCATAATCTATAAACAACAAAGCCTTAGCTATGCTCTATTAGACAAACAGACCTCTGAAATAGCTCTTGGATTGTCAGGCCTTGGTCTACAACGAAGCGAAAGAGTAGCCGTATTTTTACCTAAGTTGCCCGTAGCAGTGATGTGTATGTTTGCAGCCACACGTGCAAACGGCACATTTGTTCCGATCAATTCGGTATTAAAAGCACTACAAGTTCAACATATTCTGAACGACTGCAACGTAAAAGTGCTAGTCACCAGTAGTGATCGCTTAAAAGCACTGTCAAGTATCATAAATCAGTGTCCTGATTTAAAGCATGTGGTGTTGATAGACAAGTTGCCTGCCAAGGCAGAGATAACAGAAATAGATACCCAATTGAGTCTGCTTGCCGAGTTGCCAGCTGAAGAAATCAGGCAAGTGCCGCGAGTAGAGAACGATATGGCGGCTATTCTATATACCTCAGGCAGCACGGGGAAACCCAAAGGAGTTGTGTTGTCCCACAGAAACTTAGTCTGCGGCGCCCATAGCGTTTCGAGTTATTTGCACAACGATGAAAGTGACGTGATATTAGCCTTACTGCCGATTAGCTTTGATGCGGGCCTTAGTCAAATAACAACGGCCTTTTTTGTCGGTGCAAGTTGCGTATTAATGGATTATTTTTTACCGGGTGATGTGGTTAAAACCATTGAGAAACACAAAGTAACGGGATTGACCGCCGTTCCGCCCCTCTGGCAGCAATTGATGAAAATAAATTGGCCTGACTCAGCTACTGCGCAATTGCGCTATTTTGCCAACACTGGCGGAGCAATGCCCCAAGTCACACTAGCAAAAATTCGTGACACTTTTAAAAACGCAGCGCCTTATTTGATGTACGGATTAACTGAAGCATTTCGCAGTACCTATTTACCTCCTGATAAAGTGGACGAACGTATTGGTTCAATGGGTAAGGCTATCCCCAACGCAGAAATCATGGTTGTAGATGAAGATGGCAGAGAGTGTGCAGCAAACGAACCTGGCGAATTGGTACATCGAGGCCCTTTGGTCAGCTTAGGTTATTGGAACGACGTTGAAAAAACCGCTGAGCGCTTTAAACCGGTACCAGTCAAACGAAACGGTTTAGTATTAACCGAAATGGCCGTATGGTCTGGAGACACTGTAAAAAAAGATGACAGTGGTTATCTATATTTTGTTGGACGCAAAGATGAAATGATTAAAACATCGGGCTACAGAGTAAGCCCGATGGAAATTGAGGAAGCATGTTATCAAGGGGCCGAAGAAGTCGCTGAAGCCATAGCTTGCGGGGTCAGCAATCTCGAATTAGGCCAAGCTATAGTGCTGCTGATCGTGGTCAAAGACGAGCATCAAATATCTGAGAAAGACTTACTAAATAAATGCAAAAAGAACCTCCCAAACTTTATGCACCCCAAATGGTTGGAAATACGCTCCCACTTACCCCGTAATCCCAACGGAAAAGTTGATCGCAGCATGCTAAGTAAAGAAATGAAGGAAAAATATAGCAATAAATGAATAAGTAGTTCATTACAAAGGAATAAAACCACAGAGACGCAGAGAA
>NZ_BAEO01000065.1 GCF_000314995.1 Paraglaciecola arctica BSs20135
TCAAGCCATTACCACAAGGAGGTGATAGGAGATCTAAAGCGTTTAACTCATCCAAACCTAAGTGACTTTTATTTTTCAACGAACCTGACCCCGCAGGTTTACCGCAGGTTTACCGCAGGTTTAGCAGGTTTAGTGAAGGCCGTTTTTTGGCAGTAATGATGTTTAATAAACTTGTTATACCGCTGCTACTCCATGCGTGAAGCCAATTTTTTATAAATAGTATTTTTATCACGTTTTCCAACCGCTAATACATAAATCACGATCTCATTATCTAACACTTCGTAAGCTAATCTATATCCAGCCGTACGTAATTTAATCTTGTAAACTGATTCATACCCTTTCAATTTAGCTGATGGTACATGTGGGTTTTCAAGTCTCTCCGCAAGCTTATTCTTAAATTGTTTTTTAAGAGGTTCGGCTAATTTATCCCATTCATTCTTAGCTGCGGGAAGAAACTTTAATTTATAAGTCATCTAAATTTATTTCGACCGCTTTTGATAAATCACCACGACGTTCTTCTACAACTTTACCTAATTCGTAATCATCAACAACATCCATTAGCCACTCATAAGTTTCTGCGGGTACTAAATATGCTGCAGGCTTATTATGGTTTAATATTGCGATGGCTGCGCCATCAGCTTCATTTAATAAAGCAGTAGGATTTTTTTTAAGCTCAGAAATACTTGCTGAACAGTCAGCTAAAACTTGTCTCATTGCGCTCACCAATTAAGTGTTAAATTAAGCACTTACTTTAGACCCAATTTTGATGTTTAGCTAGAACTTAACGAGGCTGTAGAATTTATCATTCCCAGCCAGTAATTTTATAATGCTAAGACAATAATTGAGCATGCCAGCTATTTCAATGACTTATCGATTTATCTGGGAATTTACTTGAACGGACTATTTGGAAACAATATCAGGCTAATAGGAAGGGATTAACGACTTAATATGCCGAGTTTCCTATCAATAACCTTCATTGAACATCTATAAAGACACCCATTTTTAAAATAGCAAAAAAACTGCCTTAGATTCTTTTACTACTCGCTTTGGTGTTTAAGTAATTTGTAAGCTTCAATTAGGCATATTTTGATCTTAAGTAGCTACGTCACTACTGTTTCCGCCTTCATTAAAATGAAAAACGCACTCAATAGCGCGTTTTTCATCTATAAGCAGTTGTCCTAACCTGTCCATCCATTCTCAGGTTTATCAAACCAAACATGCACCTGACTAGTACCTACTGAGTTTTCGTAATCGCTATATTGTTCGCCTTTGGCAGTACATTTTTCTCCGCCAAGTGCGCCGGCCATCATCAGGTAATGAGCGAATCGACCTTCAGGTTTATATTGATAATAGTCATCCATATTATTAATAACTGACGCATGGTCGCCTTTTTTAAACCAGGCTAAACGCTCATAGTCTGCTTCGCGAGCCGCATCGCTAAATATATGTTTAGGATCGCTAGACTCATGTAAATGTAATTCTTTGAAGGGGTAAAAGGTATGACTCATTGAGCCACTTGCCATCAATACCACTTTTTTACCTGACTCTGCGATAGCTTTAGCTATGCCTCGTCCTACTGCGAGGTTTTCTTCTACACCGGCAGTCATGGCGCAAGACACTGAAATCCACGCCTCGCCTTTTTCCATGTAGTGAGCAAGGTTAATAGTTGGGTAATGGATGGGTAAATAGGGGTCGTCGATTGCGCTACATCTAATGCCTTCTTCATTGATCTTATCTACCATACTCACTGCTAGCTCTGGGTCGCCCTTTAAGTCATAAGGCAATTGAGACATACCTCTCGGTAGTTCATCAGAAGTATATTTACCTGTTCGCCGAGCGTGAGACGTCACCACAAACTCTACTAGCGTGCCCCAATGAGTATCGAAGACAATAACCACATCAGGTTTGACTACGTCTAAGACTTCTTTTCTGATTTTATGAAATCCAGGGATCAGAGAAATCTCTTTTCCATCATTAAGCTCATCCCTAATTTCTTTTGACAGCATTACTGTCGGAACGTGTGATATTAGCCCAGCACCTACAATTTCACCCATGATTATCATCCTCGTTAAATTTATTACAATTCTATCTTAGGCCTAAACCCGAAGAAGAAAACGGCAAAGCGATAGGTTGTCCTCTATTGCTAAGACATTTTTATCAGAAACACATAACTTGGTATCAAACATATAACCATGGCTGTTCTTGGATGAATAAAGGCAACGAAATAAAAGACCAAAAGATTAGAGTGTTATTTTGTGATCAATTAAATCTCGCAAGAGGAAAGTATATTCCTGAAAGTTTTGCTTCTAATGGTGAGGCAATGTTATGCAAAGGCGTATATGCAGTGACTTACTCTAAACAACTTGTGAATGCACCTGGTGGAGGTTTAGAAGAAGGCCTTCCAGATGTTTGCATGAAGTTTGACCCTGCAAATTATCGACCTAGTTGGGAAGACAATTCAGTCATTGCTCTTGCCGATGTGTATGAACATGAACAACCCTATGGGCTTTGCGGAAGAAGCGCGTTAAAGCGTGCTATTGCAGCGTGGGAAAAACATGGCTTGTCGCCAATGATAGGTTTGGAAGGCGAAGCTTATGTGGTTACCAAACAGGGTGACCAGTTAATTCCTTATGAATCTCCGGGCGCATACGTTTATGGAACGGGGATTTTTAATGATCCTGAAGGGCTCATGGATGAAATTTGGGAGGCGGCTAAGAAATGCAATATCCCAGTTGAATCCTTAAATGCAGAGTTTGATGCCCCTCAATTTGAACTGACATTAAAATATGCTGATGCATTAAAAGCCTGTGATGACTTTTTCTTGTTCAAAAACTTAGCCAGAGAAATACTTTACAAAAAAGGCTACTTGCTTTCTTTCCTACCAAAACCTTTTGCTGAACTTAGTGGCTCAGGTTTACATATCAACATCAGCTTTAAAGATACTCAGGGCAACAATGCCTTAGCAGGTGGTGTCGCAAAAGGGGCATTGTCGGATTTAACCAAAGGCTGTATTGCAGGCTTGTTAGAACATCACGAAGCCTTGGGCAGCATTATTGCGCCAACCGTAAACTCATACGAGAGATTAAAGCCAGCTAGCATGTGCGGATATTGGGCTAATTGGGGCCACGACCATCGCGCTGTCGCCGTTAGGGTATCTAGCGAAATGGGTGCCGGTGCCAGAATCGAACATAGAGTTGGCGACGGTGCTGCTAGCCCTTATTTTGCAGTTGCCGCTGTGTTACAAGCCGCTCTTTTAGGTTACGAAAATAACTATTCGTTACCTGATGAAGAAAAATATGACGGTTTTGAACAAGTCAGCTCTGAGCGCCACGTTGCAGACAACTTAGCAGATTCAATTGACTTACTAGAAGCAAACAAAACACTAACGTCCGCCATTGGTGAAGAGTTAATAGCGAACTACTGTGCCATCAAACGTGCAGAGGCAGAAGAACTGTCAGAAAAGTCAGCCGATGAAGTGATCTCTTATTACTCATTCTATATTTAATTAGCAAAATTACGGAGAACAGCACATGTCACAAACAAATTGGCAATATCCATTTTCATTATCAAAAGATGACCAAATAGACCTGTCTTCACTTGATGCGTTTAATGAAGGTGCACCTTTTGAGACATTTGCACGAATGCGTGCCCAAGACTCACTTACCTGGTGCGATGAAGTCGATGGCAGAGGCTTCTGGTCAGTCACTAAACATAAAGATATTCAAAAGTTGAACAAGGACTTTGCTCTGCTGACATCCAGCAAAGGTATTCGCATTGAAGATCAAACAGAAGAAGAATACGAAGCCAGAAAAACCTTTCAGGAAACCGATCCTCCTGAACATACTAAAACTCGACTGATCATGCACAAAGCTTTTGGCCATGCACAAATTGCACAATATGAAGAGCAAATTAGAAATATTACGGTAGAGCTAGTCGAAAAAGGCTTAAAGCTAGGCGAGTTTGATGCAGTAGAAGAAGTGGCTGCGCAACTACCTATGCGTATGTTAGGTGGGATCCTTGGGGTGCCAGACGAAGATTTAGAATGGTTGGTAAAAAAAGGGGATTCTTTAATATCCAACAGTGATCCAGACTATACAGATTTTGTGGTTGATAAAGTCGACACTGAAGAATACCGAATGTTGCCATTTCGTTCTCCTGCCGCCATCGAATTATTCGATTACGCCGATAAACTGATAGAGCGCAAACGAAATGGAGAAGCCGTAGGTATTGTTAACTTGATCTTAGAACCAGACAAAGATGGTAACGTCATATCTGATGATGAATTCAAAAACTTTTTCTGCTTATTAGTGGCAGCCGGAAACGATACCACTCGATACAGCCTCACCGCGTGTATGCATGCTTTGGCAAACCACCCAACACTAATGCAACAGTTAAAAGACAATATAGGTAACAAAGATTTTTTCCTAAGTGCCACAGATGAATTAATCCGCTGGGCTTCACCTACTACTCATTTCAGAAGAACCGCTACCGATGACTTTGAGTACAAAGGTAAACAGGTGAAAAAAGGCGATAAGGTGGTGCTGTGGTTCTTATCCGCTAATCGAGACGAGGAGATATTTGGCAATCCCTATGAAATTGATTTACTGAGAAAACCTAATCGTTTCTTGTCATTTGGTCAGGGTGGCCCACATGTGTGTTTAGGTATGTTTTTGGCAAAACTCGAAGTGCGAGTTGTGCTTGAAGAATTGGCAAACCGTGTCAGTAAAATAGAACAAGTAGGTCTACATAGTTATCTGCGTTCAAACTTTATTCTTGGGATCAAAAAACTGCCCGTTAAGTTTGTTAAATAAGGGAACATTATGACTAATCGCTTTAATGTAAATGGGGTTATGGTGTCTGGTGATCACTTCATTCATGGCACCCGAGTAGCTTCTGCCGAGACATTCGAAACACGGTCCCCAATGGATTGGGATACTGTTCTAGGAAATGTGGCAAGGGGCAACGAAGAGACCGCTCAATTGGCCATTGAATCAGCTACTACGGCTTTTTCACAATGGAGTGGCTTATCAGCAAAAGAACGGGCCGTTTATTTACACCGGCTCGCCGATCTGATTGAAGAACATAAAGAACAAATAGCTAATGTTGAATGTAGTGACATGGCTATGTTATTTGAAAGCCTTAACCTACGACTTGTACCACGAGGCGCCGCTAATTTTAGAAATTATGCCGACCTCGCGGTTGAGCATGAGGAAAGAGTCTGGAGTTCCAAGGGCACCTTGAACCGAGTGATCCGCACGCCAGCGGGTCCTGCGGTAATTATCACACCCTGGAATGCACCTTTTATGTTGTCTACTTGGAAGTGTGCGCCAGCACTAGCAGCAGGTAATACTGTTATATTAAAACCAGCGGAATGGTCACCTCTTTCAGCGTCTGTTTTGGCAGATTTAATTGAAAAAGCGGAGTTTCCAAAAGGTGTTTTTAATATTGTGCAAGGCTTAGGTAGTGAAGTGGGTAATGCTTTGGTTAATGACCCAAGGGTTAAACGTATTTCATTCACTGGATCTGTGCCAACCGCAAGAATAATTGGTAAAGCGGCAGCAGAAAATATAGTGCCTTTTACAGCTGAGCTAGGTGGCAAATCTTGTTTGTTGGTATTTGCTGATGCTGATATCGATGCCGCAGCCAAAAAAGCTGCCGGTCAATTCGATGATTCTGGCCAGGTATGTATGGCAGGTACACGGATCATTGTTGAGCAGAGTATCAAAGATGAGTTTTTGGCCTTATTCAACAAATATGCAGATCAGCATGTTATGGGCGACAGTCGCGACAGTAAAACCACTATGTCTGCCATGATCCACCCAGTACACGTTGATAGAGTAGAAGGTTTTGTTAATCGCGCTAGAGAAAACGGCGATACCATTTTACGGGGCGGTAAACGCTTTATAGAAGGTAAACTCTGGTTTGAACCTACTTTAATTGCTCCCAAAAGTAATCAATCTGAAGTAGTACAGAGTGAAATATTTGGTCCAGTGCTTACTTTCCAAACCTTTGACACAGAGGAACAAGGCGTAGAGTTAGCAAACTCAACGGTTTTTGGACTTTCTGGAATTCTTTATACCGGAAATAAAGAACGTGCAGAACGTGTTGGCAGATTGATACGAGGCGGTACAATTTGGGTTAATACTTTCCTAGTAAGAGACTTAACTGCACCTTTCGGGGGCATTGGTCTTAGTGGGTTAGGCCGTGAAGGCGGGCACTACGCGCTTGAGTTCCACTCTGATTTGAAGACATTACAAATACTTGAAGGGTCTGTTAAGTAGCCACTGAATGTTAGTGTTAGCTTGGATTATTCCCATTAAACCTCCTCACTATATGCTAATAGGGTGAGGAGGTTTTTTGATTAATATTACCAGTGGTAATTAAATATCGATTGTAGGAATAGGGTGTTAATCAATTCTGAGCGTAGTTTCACTACCACTCTATTAATTTTATTTAACCTGAACTCGGGTTAAGACGTGTCGCATCTTCTAAAGTAACTAGAATAAAAACAATAGGTTAGAACGTTACTATTTGTTTGGTAGCTTATTTAATATATTGTTTAGCTAGGTTTCGCGCTGATTCTGCATAGCTAAGTGTATCAACCCCAATCGCAATAAACGTCGCACCTAAATTAGCATAGGTTTTGATCATGCTAGGCTCAGTACTTAACGTACCGATTGCCTTGCCCGCGGCCTTAATTTTATCAACAGCGATTGAAATAGCTTGTTGTACTTTTTCATGATCTGTTTGACCCGGATAGCCCATTGATGCAGCAAGGTCTGAAGGGCCAATAAAGATTGCATCGTAACCACTTACTTCTAGGATTTCATCGAGATTATCAATGCCTTTTTGCGATTCAATTTGCAAAATCAGACAAATATTTTCCTCAATATCAGCTCCGTAATTTTCTACGGCTAACCACCGTGAAGAGCGCGCAAGTGCTGCGCCTACGCCACGATTACCTTTAGGTGGGTAACGAGTTGCGGCGACCATATTACTTGCCTGTTCTGCTGACTCAATCATTGGAATGAGCAGATTGTGTGCACCTATATCCAACAATTGTTTGATGTTGGCAGTAGTGCCTTCAACTGCTCGTACTATTGGGCTAACTGGATAAGGTGCCACTGCCTGTAATTGCGCAAGTATGGAACGCACATCATTTGGACCGTGCTCACCATCAATAAGTAGCCAATCAAAACCACAAGTGGCGGCAATTTCAGCAGTATAAGCGTTAGCCATGGCAAGCCAATATCCGTATTGAGTATCTCCTGCCAATAACCTTGTTTTAAATGAATTCGTTAATTTTTTCATATTATATAAACCGACAAGTAATAGAACCTAATGGCCCGTAATCGCCATGAATGGTATCGCCAGGTTTAACTGCCACAGGTCGAGTAAATGACCCTGCCAACACCACTTCACCGGCTTCTAAGCCAATATCAAATTGAGCTAGTTTTTTGCATAACCAGACAATCCCATTGACAGGATTGTTTAAAACCCCGGCGGCAACCCCAG
Source organism: Paraglaciecola arctica BSs20135 (assembly GCF_000314995.1). Lineage (GTDB taxonomy): Bacteria > Pseudomonadota > Gammaproteobacteria > Enterobacterales > Alteromonadaceae > Paraglaciecola > Paraglaciecola arctica. The sequence goes on from NZ_BAEO01000065.1 coordinate 7,516, forward strand.
TTTCTTCAATGGTGCCATTTTTATACAACAATGCTGATGCCCAGCGTAAATCGATATCATGTGGTTTGATAGCGCGACCACCTAATATGATCCCTGCATTAGCCGCATTATCTGAAATGGTGTCCATGACAGTACGAGTTTGTTTTTGCCCTTCGTCCACACCATTATTTCTGAAATCGATAATTTCTAATGCAGGGGTAATATAATCAGTAGCATTAAGAACATCGAAAACCGTTACCGAGTGGCCTTTTAATGGCTGTTTTAGAATAAATGCCAACTCTACTTCAACCATAGGAGTGAGAAAACGTTCAGCAGGTATCCGAGCACCATCCTCAAAAAACATTTGGTCAAATAACGTTCCAAAATCTGGCTCATCTATTTCTGCCTGCATCTGCATGGCTCTAGATGTTAAACCAATTTTATGACCTTTAACTATTTGTCCCTCTTCACTTTTTATACGACACCATTCAGTTTGAATAGCATAGGCATCTTCAATGGTGATATCAGGATATTCCAAGGAGGTTTGTTTGATTCGTTCAACATTTTTTTCGGCCTGATGTAGTCGTCTAGCAATGCTATTAATATCTGCTTTTAACAAAAAAAACTCCTCCAGTATAAGAAACAATAAAAGTTATATTTAGCTATAGTCGTATGTTAAATCACGGCACTATGACGCTAATTTGAACCTAAATTGATAGAGTTACCAGAGAAGAAAGTTACTTTGACCGCAATTGCTAAGTGAATTTTTTCTCAACGTCATATGATAGCTTCCACGCTTTTATATGAGAAATTAAAATGACACAAGAATTCCGCAAGATCTTATTAGATGGGTACCCTATTCTGACTGAAAAAGTAGGCGACAGATTAGTAGCAAAAGATGGACGTTCTGTTGCCATCGACGATGCTATTCATTTACCACCTGTCGAGCCGACCAAAATTGTTTGTGTGCACCTCAACTATCACAGCAGGGTAGATGAGTTTATGACTAAACTTCCGCCGACTCCTACTTATTTTCATAAACCATTATCAGCAATGAACACCCATAAAGCAGCGGTTGTTCGTCCTGATCGTTGCAAATACCTTAATTACGAAGGTGAAATTGCTATTGTTATCGGCAAACATTGTAAAGACATCGCACCTGAAGATGCGGGCGAATACATTGCTGGTTATACGGTAGCAAATGACTATGGCTTGCACGATTTCAGAGATACAGATGCAGGTTCAATGCTTCGCGTTAAAGGGTCGGATACTTTATGCCCAATTGGACCTGGATTAGTAACAGGTTGGGATTTCAAAAACAAAATGATCCGCACTTATGTAAATGGAAAAGTGGTTCAAGAAGACAATACTGACAACATGCAATGGGACATGCATTACCTAGTTGCCGATATCGCCAGAACAATTACCCTACTACCAGGTGATGTGCTGCTTTCTGGTACACCAGCTAATAGTCGCCCCGTTTATCCAGGTGACATTTGTGAAGTAGAAGTGGAAGGTTTGGGTAAACTAACCAACCACATTGTTACTGGTCCCGCGCCTATAAGAGAAGGATGTGGTGCCCAACCAACTGAATCAGAAGAAGTAATTTCAACTGCTATGGGCGGTGATTGGGAACACAGAGGCAAGCGTGCAGCCACAGGAGAAGGTGCAAAACATTACAAATCTAAAGTAGAGAAATAATATGAATACTCAGCAATTTTACATTAATGGTAAGTGGGTTGATCCTCTTGGGTCACAAACCATCGAAGTGATCGACCCGGCAACAAAAAACGTTATTTGTCATCTACCCAATGCAACACCTATGGATGTCGATGCAGCAGTTATGGCCGCAAAAAATGCATTTGGTAGCTACTCGGCATTACCACTCAAAGAAAGAGTGCAACTGTTAGAGGATATTAATGGGTTACTGATTAAACGTAATGATGAAATTGCTGCGGCTATTTCCATTGAGATGGGTGCACCTATAGGTTTGTCAAAAGGGGCACAAGCACCTTCTGGCTCGCAACATTTTTCTGCGATTATAGAGTTAATGAAAACCTACTCGTTTTCTAAAACAACAAACCAAGGTACTTTAATTCGTAAAGAGCCCATAGGCCCCTGCGCACTAATCACACCTTGGAATTGGCCAATGAATCAAATTGCGACCAAAGTCGCTCCGGCTTTGGCTGCAGGTTGCACTATGGTGTTAAAACCATCAGAAATAGCCCCATTGAATGCCATTATTCTTGCTGAAATTTGCCACGAAGCAGGTCTGCCTGCAGGTGTCTTCAATTTGATCCATGGCACAGGTGCAAGTATTGGTGACAGCTTAACTAGCCACAAAGATATTGATATGGTTTCGTTTACAGGCTCAACACGGGCCGGTATCGCTATTTCAAATTCTGCAGCCCCCACTATTAAACGAGTTGCCCTTGAACTCGGTGGTAAGTCTGCTGGCATAGTGCACGGCAATATTGATATTAAAAATGTCGCAAAACAAATCGTTGATTCAGCCATGCTTAACAGTGGTCAATCTTGTAACGCTCTAACCCGTTTATTGATCCCTGCCAATCAATACGATGAACTTAGTAATGAAATTGCCAATTGTGCACAAGCCTTAAGTTTGGGTATGCCAGATACATCTCCTGATTTGGGCCCTGTGGCCAGCAGTATACATTTTGAAAAAGTCAGACAATACATACAAAGTGGCATGCAATCAGGAGCGACACTTTTGACTGGTGGTTTAGATATACCTGCAGAATTACAGCAAGGCTATTTTGTTAAACCAACAATATTTGGTGATGTCACTGATAAAATGTCTATAGCCCGAGAAGAAATATTTGGCCCTGTGTTGTGCTTAATGAAATATGACAAACTGCCTGATGCTATCGATATTGCTAATGATTCAGAATATGGTTTATCTGGATATGTTTGGTCAGATAATCATCAAGAAGCGGTTAAAATTGCAGACCAACTTCGAACTGGCATGGTACATATCAATGGTGCAGGGTTAGATTCCAATGCGCCTTTTGGCGGATTTAAAATGTCTGGTAATGGCCGAGAATGGGGCGAGTTTGGATTGGGCGAGTTCCTAGAATATAAATCAATATATGGTGGGCAATAAGCCCAGACACAGTTAAATCCACTAACTTCATATGAGGGCACATCCAAGGTGTGCCCTGCTAACCTAAACTAAACTAAGCTCAGTCTGACTAGAAAAACACCTTTGTTGTTGTGTAATCGGATCAATAAACTGCAGCTGTTGCGCTAATAGTTGTAGCGGTTTGCTGTAATCGTTTTGTTTATTTGACTGTAACTGTGGATAATAATTGTCGTTTAATAACGGCCAGCCAAGGCTTTGCATATGCACCCGAAGTTGGTGGGTTTTGCCTGTAATCGGGTTTAACTCAAATAAGGCTTTATCGGCTGAATGTTGCAAACACCTAATACGCGAATGGCTGTTGGCTAGGCCTTCGACAATATGCATGACAAATTTTGGAGTTGATTTCTCTAAACGATTTATCACTTCCCATTGCTGGTTGTGTTTCACCGACTGGTTAACTGTACTGGCAATTGCCTGATAGGTTTTAGTGACTTGTTGGGCAGCAAATAAATTGTGGTATTGGGCACGTGAACTAGGGTTAACTGCAAACAACACTAAACCTGCGGTACCGTTGTCAATACGATGCACGGCTTGTAATTGTTGATTACCGGTTTTATTACGCAAACGGTTTTGTAGGCACTCTTCAACATATTCACCTCCAGGCATAACAGGTAAAAAATGCGGTTTGTATGCCACTAAAATCAACTCGTCCTGAAAGACAATTTTCTCCGCAAATGGGATCACTGGCTCACTAGCAACTTCACGATAATAGTAAACTCGTTGCTGCGCCGCAAAAAGTGACTGCGCGTTAATTAGCCCCCCATCATGCCAATGTACTTTGCCATCAACCATACGTTGCTGCCACACCTCACTTGAGATGGCCGGAAACTTGAGAATTAGAAATTCTAGAACAGTCGTAACACCAGGATTGTGCTGAGGTAGGCTGAGCTTGGACGGAGAATTAGCTATAGCCATAATTGCACTCGTAGTTGATCCAATAGGGATTTTCAGATCTAAATTGATAACAGTTTAACAAAATACGCATAGTAAACATTTATTGATTAGCTATCAGCAACCTTCTTACCTTTTTGTTGAACTGGCAATTATGGATCTTGCTACCAGACAGCAATATGAACGACTTCACACAGCCAACCACTCAAACAAGCCATTATAACGGACTATAAAGGCATGAATGAACCATTATAACACCTTTACATTTTCAATTCTTTGCCTTGTTACTATTGTTGCGATCCTTTATTATGGTTCAAAGTGTACGTTATGAGGTATTATTGTGCTCTCTTCTGAGAAAAAACAGTCTAGAAAAGCTCGAGTTTTCCCTAAGCAGCAAAAAATACTGACTCAGTTAGGTGAAAATATAAAGCTAGCAATTAAAAGACGAAAGCTGAGTATTAATATTGTTGCCGAGCGAACTGGCATAAACCCTAAGACTATTCAGGCTATTGCCAAAGGTAGCCCTTCTGTTTCAATTGGACACTATGTTGTTGTGCTTAGTGCTATTGGCTTGTTAGAAGACTTAGCAAAAGTAGCTATGGATGATGAGCTTGGCCGTAAACTCCAAGACATAGATATGCTAAGAGGGAGAAAATCGTGAGTGAAACCAAGCGTATCATATATGTACACGCCAACTGGGTGGGTATAGATACGCCAATGTTAATCGGTAGGCTTTATTGCAGTCCACATCGAAACAAAGAAGTGTATCGATTCGAATACGATGATACTTGGCTCCACGGCCCCAATGTTTTTCAATTTGATCCGGAGTTATCTCTCTACAGTGGGCCACTTCATAAGACAGATGGCAGCAATTACAATTTCAGAAGCTTTTTGGACTCATGCCCTGATCGTTGGGGAAAAACATTATTACAAAGACGAGAGGCTATTGTTGCCCGTAAAGAAGATCGTAAACCCAAAACGCTTCTCGATAGCGACTATTTATTGGGCGTGCATGACAAATATAGGATGGGTGGATTAAGGTTTAGCCTAGATCTACTAGGACCTTTTTTAGATGACAACGACGGGATGGCAGCCCCACCAATGTCATCAATTAAAGAATTAGCTTACGCGTCTCAACGTATTGTCGAAGATGATAATACACAAGATGATGAAACGCTAAAATGGCTCAAACTTTTGATCGTACCCGGAGGTTCTCTTGGTGGTGCGCGTCCAAAGGCCAGTGTTACCGAAAAAGATGGAAGTGAATGGATCGCTAAATTTCCCGGAAAAAATGACGAAATAGATATAGCCGCATGGGAATATATGACTTATCAGTTGGCTCAAAAGGCAGGGATTTATATGTCTGAGTGCCGGTTAGAGAGATTTGAGCACGAACACCATACTTTTATCACCAAACGTTTTGATAGAATACCCCAAGGGCGATTACATTTTTCATCTGCCCTAACACAGCTTGAAAAATATGACGGTGATGGCGACTCTAGTTACTTAGAATTGGCAGAGTTCATTACAGATAATGGTGTAAACGCCAAGGAAGATTTACGGCAGTTGTGGCGTCGTATCATTTTCAATATAGCGGTATCAAATACCGACGACCATTTAAGGAATCATGGCTTCATTCTTTCGAGTCAGCGCGGCGCTAGTGGTTGGTTGTTATCTCCTGCTTACGATATCAATCCTTCAATTGATAAAAGTGGGCTACATTTAAATATAACAGAACACAACAACAGCCTAGATTACCAACTAGCTTTTGAAGTTGCTGAACTATTTCAGTTATCGGCAGAGCATGCTCAGAAGATCTACGATGAAGTATTGCATTCAGTATCGAAATGGCAGTCACTGGCGACTAATCTGAAAATTAGTCGCGCAGATCAACAGTTAATGAGAGGCGCTTTTAATGTCTAATACGATAAACTTACTCAGGTTTTAAATAAGCGATATCATCTTGATCATCCGCACCAAAATCGTAGCCGCCTTCAAAATCATCATGTAATTCATTGGTGACATTGACCGACAGTTCTAATATTTCTGGGATATAAACTGCTACTTTTTTTCGTGACGATATGATTGATTTAAATTCACTAAAATCCAATAAAGACGATTCTTCAAGATAGGTTTTAGTGCTGGGAGGTTGTTTTTCAGCAAAATTTGTCACACATTGAGCAAACTTTTCAAGCACCAACTTCACATCGGTATTGCTCAAATAAGCAATCAGTTGGTTGTAACGCTCATTATTAAAAACCTTTTCCTGAGAGTCTATCAACATTAGCGCCACTGCTGAGTTGAGCAGTTTTTGCAGCTCAAATTTTAAGTAGTCTTCATCGGTTTCAGGTATGACCACGTTGGCGGCATATTGAGACGATATGTTTCGGTATAAGTTTAGTAACCTTAAGCTGTCTTGGCCTTTTTTGACTAAATCGGCATGTAGTAATCTTATGTCCGAGGTGTCGTTGGCGGCTAACGCATAAGTGCTGAGTTTAACTTGTTTAAAATAGTCGGCCGAAATCAACTTCAAACCTGAATATTTTGCCCAACCCGCTCTAAAACAATAAACAATACCTTCGGTTTTGATAATCTCTTTAGCTTTTTCAGTGCTATTTTCGCAATGGCTTAATAGCCCAAGGTTGATGATCCCTAGGACTATTTCACAAGCTTTTTTAACGTGATCAGCATAAATAATAGATAAATTATCAGAGGCGATCCGCAGCGACATATCTGACAATTGTTGCTTAGTTTTATGTACAAATTCCTCAGAAAAGTATCCCTCAGCAAGACCGTCTTTTAACACCAAAAGGACAAAGGGCCTGTTTCTTAACTCTGCTATTTTCATGACATTATCCTAAAGGGGCGCAAACATATCGTCTGTATCCATTTCTACCGCCGTCACTCTTTGTTTGTTGGCATTGTTTTTTAAGGCCGCTTCAATATTGTCTAGAGTGCCATTGGTACTTACAGCCAAAACTTCGTTATAGGATTCTTCATCAAGAGTTTTTATTTTCATAAGCAATTCTTCGATGCTGCCAGAGACTTGTTCTTCATCATGTTCGAGTTCAGAAAAATCATGACCAATAAAAGGCAGAGATAAATACAACAAGCCAAAATCGTCTTGCACTATAGTCTTAAGTATTTCCCGTTGTTTTTCATCATCTTCATAAGAAAGAAATATTTGTGCAAGCAAACTATGGGCTTCGGTTTGGGCGCAAAATAATGATTCTTCGTCCAAGTTTTGCCAATAGGAAGGTTCAACATTTAATAATTTTTTAACCGACTCTGCATCCATTAACCAAGTGGCAATAGAAGGTATAGTGGCATCATGCTCACGCACAATTTTAGCAACGGTTAAAATATCCATTTCAGCAAATACCGCTAACATTGCTGTATCACCTTGCTCCGAAGCGATTTTTTCTAATGAGGTCCCCGCTTGTCTACCGCTGTGTTGGGCTTGTTCGGTAATATCGGTAGCGAGAATTAGTGCTTTACTAGTCAAAGGGAATTCCTCAAAAATGCTTTAATGTTATTCATCATAGCCATAGGTTGCATAGGGTTTGTTTGCGTCTTCGTTGTCGTCAATTTCAACATCAACTTCAGGGGGCAAAGGGGTTGCATCATAAGTATTATAAAAATGGATCAGTAACACAGCCGTTTTTAATTCATCTTCTGAATGATTCATTAACTGGGTAATAGTGGCTCTGGCATCAGCATGAACCCCCACAAAAGGTTTGACGTCAGCCCACAATGGTTGCTGAGTCATATCTATTTTGGCTAGGTTTTTTGAATCAATCCTAACGCTGCGAGTAATAGCCATGGCTAATTGGTCAACTAAACCAATAAAGACCGAACTGTTTGAGGCTAATTGTGCTGATAAAACTCTTAGATAATTAGTCAAAAAGTCAGGATTTTCTGGATCGCTCAATGATTCCATATTTTCTAAATACATAGAGAAGTCATCCGCTAAATAAGCGGGTATTGATGTTTCAAATTTCATTAAATTGATCCCTACAACAAGGCATTGTGCCAAAAAGAATCGGTGATTTCTCTTGGGTCGGTAATAATAGTGTAAGTGCTCTTAATATACAGAGAGCGCTTTTGAGGATCGGCAATAACTTCGTAAGCTTTTTGAATTAATTGAAATTTTTCTTTTGCCTCTGCAGCGTCATTTCTATCGGGATGGTATTGATTGGCCAGCTTTCGATAGGCTTTTTTAATTTCGGTAGTAGTCGAGGTTCTGGTGACCCCTAATAACTCAAAATGATCCATAAAATATAAGATATTTATTGTGCATAAGATTCAACTTAAAGTGCCGCTATTTTTCTGTCTCCCATTTTACCTTTAGCGCCCTTATATAACAATGCCTGAGTGATACTCATCGATCCTGTAAATTAACACAAGATAGATTAAAAAAAGTGGTTGGGTCATTTTACTATTTGCATAAGCAAATAATATAGCTCTCGGGACGAGAGCTATATTCGAAGGTTTCTGCGGCTATTCACATCAGATATACTGATTAACCTGAATTCTGGTTAGTTAAACCAGTTCGATCATTAATGCTGTGCCTGTGCCTGCAGCGCCACTTGCAGCCACAATTCCTGTGCTGAGGTTTCGTCGTTCTAGTTCATCAAGTAAGGTTGATAACATAATAGTGCCAGTAGCGCCTAATGGATGCCCTAAGGCGATACATCCACCATTAACATTGAGCTTATCATCATCAATTTCCAGTTCTTGTTTACACATAACCATAGTAGCTGCGAATGCTTCGTGGATCTCAAACAAATCAACATCCTTAGAAGTCATATTATTACGTCGCAACAGCTCTTTTGCAGCCGCAACTGCGCCTGTAATCACAGTATAAAGATCGGCATTGGTATTACACATTGCGGTGATTTTGGCTCTGGGAGCAACACCTAGTTGGTTTTGAGCTTCTAGACTACCAATAAGGCAAAGGGCGGCGCCATCTGCCATTGAGGGTGAGTTTGCTGGGGTATGTACATGTTCAATATGCTCTAATTCAGGAAATTTTTGCAAATATAGAGCATCAACACCTTGCTCGCCAATTTTGGCAAAAGAAGGTTTCATTTGTGCAAGCCCTTCTAAAGTGCTCTGCCTAATAAGCTCGTCATCTTTAAACGTGATGTCTTTCACTGAGTTATAGATTGGGACGATTGACTTAAAATAATCATTGTCTCTAGCGTGGGCAGCTCTTTGATGGCTTAACAACGCAACCTTATCGGCGTCTTCACGACTCACATTGTATTGTGAAGCAACCAAGTCTGCGCCACTGCCCATCATAAACATGCCCATTTTTGAGGCCAATTTTATATCCATAAAGGGACTGGGTTTATCGGCAAACATAGGGGTGCGAGATAACATTTCGATGCCACCAGCCACAACCAATTGGTCGATACCTGTCATGACTTTCATGGCGGCGAAGTTAACCGCATCAATACCGGATGAGCAGTATCGATTAACCGTCAATCCAGAAACACTACTTGGCCAACCGTGGTACATGATTGATGATTTTGCAATATTTCCGGCTTGTTCACCTACTTGTGTGGCACAGCCCAAGATAACATCACCGATATGCTCTGGTTTGAGCCCTGTTCTGTCTTCTAACGACGAATAAAGCGAGCTGAGTAATTCAAAAGGAGAAACATCATGTAAACCTCCTTCAGGCTTAGCTTTGCCTCTTGGCGAGCGAATAAGGTCATAGATGTATGCTTGATTCATACTGATATTCTTCCTAGTTTAATTGCAAAATATATTGAGTATTTGAGACTTTGTATGATTATTTTGTTAGTGGTTGTCTGTACCTATAACAAAAGAAGCGCAAGTTGTGGCACTGCCGCCCAAGTTAAATATTCCGACGTTTTGGGCATTTTCGACTTGGTAATCCGCGCATTGACCCGTGACTTGTTTAAACCCATCTAACATCATGCGTACGCCGGTAGCACCTACTGGATGGCCTAGCCCAATAAGACCGCCACTAGGATTGATAGGCAAGGCACCGGTAAAGTCGATACTGCCATTTTCAATGGCTTTCCAAGATTCGCCAGGTGCGGTTAATCCAAGATGGTCAATTAACATATATTCGGTCATGGAAAAGCAGTCGTGTACTTCAAGTAAATCTAAAGCATGCACATCTGCTAGGCCGGCGCGTTTTAAAGCATCATCAAAAGTACGTTTTACGTGTGGAAATATTAAGCCGTTGGTTTGACTCAGTTCCAACTTGCGTTTCATTAACAAAGGCGCACTGCGATGACCCCAACCTTTTATTCTGGGAATAGCAGATAACTTAATATTGTGTTTTTTTGCATACTCGGCGGCGTAGCTTTTATTTGCCAGAAACACCACCGCAGCACCGTCTGTTATCTGGCCGCAATCTTGTTTACGCAACTGCCCTTCAACAATAGGATTAAACTCATCCTGCTGACTAAAGCTGTCTGGACCAAATTGCCAATTACGGGTTTGAGAGTTTGGATTTCGTTTAGCGTTAGCAAAATTAATTTCCGATATACGACTTAAATGCTGGGTATCTAGGCCATGTCGTTGCTGATAATGTTCTAGTAGATCAGCAAATAATCTTGGCCATACATAACGACAATCTTGGGCTTCTTTACCCACCCAAGCCGCCGATCCTAAATAACCCGCTCCGGTAGCAGAATCGACATTGCGCATCAACTCAATGCCCATTACACATGCTAGTTGGTAATGCCCGGCTTCCAGATCGCGCATAGCACCGAGCAAAGCCATCGAGCCAGAAGCGCAAGCGGCTTCATGTCTCGATGTGGGTATATCCCCGAACGCAGGTTCAGCATGGGAAAAGAACCCATTAAGTTGCGATTGCCCGGTAAATAAATCCGCCACAAAATTTCCAACATGAGCGACATCTACATCCTTTGCAGGGATATTTGTTTGGCTCAGGCCTTGTTGCAAACATGACTCAAACAATTCGTAAATGCCCATACTTTCTCTCGCCCAATTACGGCTATAGTCAGTCTGGCTGCCGCCCAAAACGTAAATCTCTTGATTATTCATAAATTTCCACGCTTACTTTGAAAACAAACACATCTTATAAACCGACAGCTTTATCACTGCTCACCCAACATGCATGAAATCCAACAGGCACACGCTCGGGTATTTTTAGGCGGCAAACAGGACCGGCGCTAATCTTACGAGCATCAAAAATCACCGCTTCACTATTACCTGTCTCATTGTCCGTGAGGAAACTAATAAGATACCCATCATCTTCATTTTTTGCATTGTCGGCAGGAGCAAAAGGAGTTTCAGAACCGCAACTTCCAGCAGGAAATTCATATATATCTTTCTCACGAGTTACATGATCAAATTTAAATATGCCACTGAAATTGATCATTGCATCGGTTGGCATAAGGGTGGAGTAGCTGTATCTATATTTCTTGCCTAACACCCAGTCAGCATTGATCATCGGAAACTCAACATTGGTATCATCAAGTTGCTCTTCAGTTGTTTCACCAGTAGCTAAATCAAAGGTCCATCTATAGAGCTTCACATCTTGCCAAGTACCCGCAGACTTCATGCGTTCTATGACACCATCACCTGGTTGGCGAGGCATAATAGGATCAGGTTGGCGACAACCGTCCATAATGATTTTGCCATCTTCTTCATAGGCATTCACTGTGTGGTACATATAGCAGGCACTGGCATCAAACCATTGAATATCTTGTTGTTTGCCGTGACGTGGGATAACAGCAAAACGACTTGGACGGTCTTTAAAATAATGTAAACCGTGACGACCTTCATTCCAGTGCAAAGGTAGATCCATCAGAATCGAGTAATTTTCGGTTATGGCCATATCGTGAGGCAATCTTGCTCCTGGCAATGGCACCTCGACGTAATCAGTTAACAGACCGTTTTTGTCCACCACGCCGTAGGTCAAATAGGGTTCTTCCATATTGTAATCAAAGAACATCAATTCACCGGTGGAGTCATCAACCTTGCAATGGGCTGACATCTGTCTTGGTAGTTTACTGTTAAAGGTTTCTTGACCTTCAGTTTCTAAAGTAACCGGATTAACCCTATAAGGAATGCCTGTTTGATAGAAAGTCGTCAGCAAAGCGCCATTGTGCCAAACAACATCGGTATTTGAGCCATCTTTAATGGAAAAGTCACTACCACTTCCAGGAGGGGAGTTAGGATCGGGCCTGGGCATCGCATAACCCGGCCATAGTACTTTTTGCGCTTCGCTTTCCATATTAAAGTGTTTAGTACGGATCCAACGATTTCTATAACTAGCTTTGCCATTTTTGAAAGACAAAGCGTGTAACATGCCATCACCGTCAAACCAATGGTGCGGTCCTTTACTAGCAAAGCGCGAGTTGGCGCCATTTCTGATATAAACACCGGTCAAATCGTCGGGCACCTTGCCCTCCAATACAACAAGTTCGTCTTCGGTATGCTCAAACTTTGTTGGCCCTAACGCGCCATGTAAGTATGGGTTCACATTGTGAAAGTGCTCTTCAACACCCGTCCACTCCGGTGTATCCTGTTGTTCATAATCTTTTATCATTTCATTTTTCATAATGATTTCCTTCTTAACTTAATGTCTGATGCGAATAGTTTTCGAAAACCGGATCACGATAGTTCTGAAAGCTTAAAACGTAATACTTTACCCAGTGGGTTACGGGGGATCTCAGCAACCAAAACCAACTTTTCTGGGAGTTTAAATGACGCAACATGTTGCTGTTTTAAATAGTCAATTATGTCTGCTAAGCTCAAGTGTTTTTCGGGTTTTAAAGTAACAAATACAGCAATGCGCTCCCCCATAATTTCACAGGGATAGGGAGCAACCGCCACATCTAAAATAAACTCATGGGCACTTAACAAGTTGTCTAGTTCCGCTGGCGCAATATTCATTCCACCGCGTATGATCAAATCTTTACAACGCCCGATAAATCGATAAAACTGCGGATCTTCTGACGATATTTGAAACAAATCACCTGTTTTGAAAAAGCCGTCTGAAGTAAAGGATTCAGCGGTTTTTTCGGGAGCTTTATAATAGCCATCGAATACACCTGCACCTTTGATTTGAAGTTCGCCGGGCTTGTTCATTTCGCTAATTTGCTCACCTGATTCTAGGTCAACGATACGGGTTTCCAATAACTCACTGTCACGAGGAAATAATCTTGCTCTTTTTTCTGCACTAGTGGTTTCATTGGGTCCACAGAGTAAACTCACCCCTTCATTTGATCCGAAATGGTTGACAATTTCGATCCCAAACAAATCTTTGTAGCCTTCAACCATCCATACATCTAGGGGAGCAGATCCTGAACCAATTGCTCGAATACCGGAAAAATCAATGGCATTTTTTAGCTTTTCGTCTTTTAACAAGGCATTGAGCAAAGCCGGGGGTGCTAGGGTGTAATTAACTTTTTCAGTCACAATTTGTTGTAGAAAAACCGGCAAGTTTAATGGGTGATGCAGTACTAACTTGCCACCACTGTATAACCAGCTTAAAAACATGCCTCCAATTGAGGCCATATTAATCAATGGAAAAGGGTTGAGTAATGTTTCATTGTCTTTAATCTGATTACCTAAATAGGTCGCCTTTCCAACCGCTAACCATTGATTGTGACTACGGGGGACGCCCTTTGGTGTTCCTTCGGTGCCTGATGTCCAACAAATCGTCATTAAATCATCAGCACCAATCTTGTTGTGTGCACAATAATCTGAGTAGCGGCTAGACGCTGAAGATTGCTCAATTGCTGCAGTCAGATCACAATCAGCCTCCCCAGCCCCCCATAACAGTATTTTCGGCGGACAACTGTGCATAGAAGACAGCTTGATGCTGCTTTTCATTCTTTCTAACAAAGAGGTTTGCTTAAATTTAGGTGTGGCAACAATGGCTGCAGGCTTTAGAATATCGATAATCGCAGTTAGCTCGTTTTCCTGATACTGAACCGGCACTGGACTCACAATAATGCCTAAGCGCGAGGCGGCAAGATAGATATATATTAATTCCACTACATTGGGCATTTGCACCAATAAAATATCGTCTTTACCCAAGCCATTTATCAAAAACACCTCAGTTAACTGGTTAATTTTATCAGCAAGCTCTTGGTATGTTAGCCGCAATGGGGCATCACCCGTTAAGTCGGTTTTATCCGCTGGATCAACTAAAGCGATACGTTCAGGGAAACGATTTGCCGTTTCATAAAATAAATCATGGAGCCTACGTTCACCCCACTCCCCAGTGTTGTGATATTGAGTTAATCTATTTTTGTCGCTGATTATCATATTATTGTTCCCCTTTTAACTTGCTCAGGTTCTTGCTTTTGCTCGGTTAACAAAGCAGATAAAGACTCTTGATATTCATTTGTTAACTCTTCAACAATCTCGGCAATGGCTTGAACTGCAGTTGAGCTACCAACACCTTGACCGGCGGCCCATATATCTTTCCAACGTTTGTTTTCAGCCCCTGATGCACTAGCAAAATCAATTTTTCCTTTATCAGGCAAATTGTCTGGGTCATAACCTCCGTTTGCCAGAGACTGACGTAGCCAATTGGCTTTGACCCCTGTAATTGCATCAGAAATGACAATATCCTCTGAATTTGATGCCACCACCATTTGTTTATACTCAGGCTGACATAGGCTTTCATTGGTAGGAATAAAACGTGTCCCTAAATAGGCGATATCTGCCCCCATAGCTTGTGCTGCTAATACGGCTTGACCGGTTCCTATACCTCCACCTAAAACTAGTAATCCTTGCCACCACTTACGTATTTCTTGTACAAACACAAAAGGTGAAAGATAACCAGTATGTCCACCAGCTCCGACACTCACTAGCACTAAACCATCGACTTTTGCTGCGGCCGCTTTTTTTGCATAACTAGGATTTATAACATCGGCTAATACTATGCCGCCGTAGCTATGAACTTGTTCAACTAAAGCTGCAGGACTGCCGAGTGCAGTAATAACAATAGGTGGTTGGTGCTTAAGGATCACCTCAAAGTCTGCTTTACCTCTAGCATAGGACGGGTGCACGATAAGATTCACGGCCCAAGGCGTTGTAATATTTTGACTCGCCAAACGGCTTTTGATTTGTCCCATCCATTCGTCTAGTATTTCTGGGGTACGCGCATTTTGGGTCGGAAAACTGCCTACAACCCCAGCTTTACAAGCATTAACCACCATATCGGGTCCAGAAATTAAAAACATCGGCGCTTGCATAACTGGGATGACTAATTTTTTAAGCAACAATGGTAAGGTCATAAGTCTGATTCCTGCATTACATAAGCCCAAATCACCGCCTAAAAGGCGGTGTAAACAAGATTAAAGATTAGATTAGAAGTTAACAGTCAGCTCAAGTGCGATGCTTCTTGGGCGGTCATAAATACCGTAATATGCGACGCCTGTTCCACCTGTGAGAGTGGTTGAAAAAGGCAACGAATTTGACAGAGTCATGACTCTCTCGTCGGTGATATTATTGGCAATAAGCGCCACTTGCCATTGATCATCATAATCAGCTAATGCAACACGTACCCCCCATCTAGTGTAGCTATCTTGTACTGTGTTTGGGTCAAGGGTGACACCAGCATTGTACTCGTCGCTATATTCCATATTGAGGCCATAAGTCATATAGGCCCAATCACCAATATCTTGTTGATACTGCAATCTTAGGCTTCCTGTAAGTTCAGGGGTATAAATGGCTCTTTCACCTGAGAGATTACACAAACCAGGTACAGTTGAGCTTAATACCTGGTCAGGCAATACCAAATCTGGCGCGCACTGGGCAATATCAAAGTCGCTATATTCAAAGTCTAAATAGGCTAATGATCCCGTTAGAACCAATGCTTCAGCGAGTAACCAACGTCCGTCTATTTCTATTCCTTTGGTTTCAGCTTTGGCGGCATTTTGCACATTGAAACCTACAACTCCATCAAATTGAGTAATTTGCAGATCTTCATAGCTAGTTAAAAATGCAGCGGCGTTTATTTCAAGGACGCCAAAACCAAACTTACCACCCAATTCATAACTGGTTGCTTGTTCATCTTCGAATTCAAAAGAACCTGGGTTGACTGGATTTTCAGGGTAACTATTTGAACGTATATCAAAACCGCCACCTTTACTGCCTTGGGTATAAGATGCATATAACATTGTGTCTTCGTCGATTTCATATTGAAGATTCAATAGTGGATCAAGTTGAGATTCTTTGCGATTACCTTCTAATTCGTGGGCATAAATTTTTATCGCACCCATAACGACTTCAAAACCAGCTTGAGGACCAAATGCAGGTGAACCAGGAAACAATCCGTCAGCAGGAATACCACTGGTATTCTCACCAGGCAAATTGAGTACTCGGTGGGCATCTTTTTCTTCTTTGCTATACCTTGCTCCAGCGGTTAGCGATAACTTTTCAGTAATTCGCCAATTCAACTGTGCGAAGGCTGAAAACACATCTGAATCTTGCGAATAATCTCTATCCCAGCTGCCGTTAACAACAGGCGCAAATGCTGGATTTGCAGCAAACGTACTGCCAAATAGCACGTTATCGTAGGTGATGAGTTCATTACCTTGTAAATAAATACCTGCGATATAATCAAAATCACCATCAGTCGGAGATGCAACTCTAAGTTCTTGACTCCATTGCTTAAAACTTTCTCCTTGCACAGAACCATCAAATAAATCCAGCGCCGTATAATCAACGTCTATGAGTTCATCAGTGGTGTATTTTAAGTAGGCTGTGGTTGACGTAATAGTGTAGTCATTGATGTCATAATCCACTTTCAGCATCAAATTTTCGACTTTATTATCGCTCTCTTGACCGTTATTTTGCGACTTGTAATCTTCGTCGGTTTCAACATAAAGTCCGCCTGCAAATATGGCTGAATAGGTACCAATAGGAGAGTGATTTTCAATGGCTCTTCCTGCCGTATCAAAAGTAGAAGATTCTGCTTTTAACAATATGTTTAAATTATCGTAGTCCCACTCGAGCATCCCTCTTAAATAAAGCTGATCTACACCCGGTTCCATGCGGTCTAAAGTGACGTTTTCAATCCAACCGTCCATTTCACGATAGGACGCTACAAATCGTCCGTTCAAGTTTTCTGTTAGTGGCCCAGATATCACACCAACGGTTTTAAATTCTTCTTGTTCAAATTCATATAGAGTCGTAATTGATGCTTCAAATTCATCAGTAGGTCGAGCTGAAGATAAGCTTATTGCACCTGCAATGGCATTTTTACCAAATAATATCGGTTGTGGACCACGTAATACCTCTACTCGCTCTAAATCTACCAGTGGTAATTGGATGAGCTGGTCACGGCCGTAATAAACTTCATCAACATACATGGCAACTGATTGTTCAAAACCTTTGTTACCACCAGAAGATATGCCTCGAATACCAATTTGATTAGTAATTCCCGACTTGGTTATGGTGAGGTTAGGCACTGAAGTGGCCATATCTGTCAGCGAGTTCATATTGCTATTTTTTAGTAATTCACCAGAGATAGCACTGATAGAAATAGGCACATCCTGTAACCCTTGCGCGCGTTTTTGCGCTGTTACCTCTATCACTTCTAACGATAGTTCTGAGTTTGATTCGTTCGCTTCTTGCGCTATCAAGTTAAAACTACTTCCCATCATCAACGCTGATATATAAATGGCTATACGCTTTTTTTTATAATTTTTTGGCATCGTCTGCTCCTGAACATTCAGAACTAAAGTATACGTTTAGACTTTACTTATTTAAGGTCTTATAACGCAAGTCGTAAAGGCTGCAAACCTTATATCCAAGGGTCTCTTAATGCAAGCTTTATTGTTAACATTTTGTTGTGAAAATGTTTGGTTATGTTTTTTTGAAACACACAGTTATTTTATAAGCAACTGATTTAAAACAGTTAATCATGTTGTTTATTTGTGTGACAAGGTTGCTGGTTAAAAATCGCGAGGCAAAAAGCAGGTCTAGACTCACGCCCAGACACACTATTAGTTTGAGGTATACCCACAGTTATTTAAGAGGCTAACTTAAGGTAAGAATTAAAGAGTTTTAAATACGCTCATTAAAAAACTTATATGACACCTCTTTCTCGAAAGCCTGTTATTTGATTTGGGTCAAATCCAATTTCATTTAAAATTTTATCGGTGTGTTCTCCCAAGGTAGGGGCCCGTTTAAATTCACAAGTCTGGGATTTAGAATAATTAATTGGATGGTTAACAATAGGCGCAGCACCTGGGCTATTTGGATAATCAACGGATTGAAATAGTTTGCTTGCCACTACATGTTCATTTTTTAAGGTTTGTGCAGGTGTTAATAACTCTCCCGCGGGTATGCCAGCTTTTGATAACTCAGCTAAGGCAGACATGTTGTTATGTTGTGCGCACCACTGCTCCATACGTTGGCTAATGATATGTCCATGATCCCCTCGTCCTTGATCGCTAGCGTACTTAGGATCGTCGAGCCACTGATTTTCTTGCAATAAATTGCACCAACGTTTGAAAAGACCTTGGCCAACCACTTGAACAGATAACCAACCATCTTGGGTTTTAAAGGTATCGGTAGGAGCATTAAACTGACCACGAGTGCCACTTCCTTGGCGATTTTTGTGGAGGATCGACTCCTCAATCAATGCCGCATTATTAAAGGTTAATGCGGTACTCAGTAAGCTGCCCTCTACAATCTGGCCTTCACCGGTTTTCATTCGATGCATGATAGCGGCTAGGGTGCCAAAAGCACTAAGAGAAGCGGTCCCAAAATCACAATAAGGTGCAAAAGATTTGGCCGGATGGCCTTCAGTTCCGCTTAAATGCATGCTGCCAGACATGGCTTGGGCAATGGTATCAAACCCCCCTCGTTCGGCGTAGGGACCCAATGAACCAAACGCGGTATTTAAGGTTAAAATAATACTGGGGTTAATTGCACATAATGACTCGTAATCTAAGCCCATTTTTTTTAATGCTTGAGGCGGTACATTAACCACCACTACATCAGCAGTTTTGACCAAACGCTTGACTATATCTTGGCCTTCTTCGGTCATTGGATTTAAGGTCATGGACTGTTTGTTGCGACCAATTTGCATGTGGTAAGCCCCTTCACCATCGGAGGTGACGGGTACCGTATAGCGGTCTTCCCCACCAGAGGGTTTTTCTATGCGTATAACATCGGCCCCTAAATCGGCCAATAAGGTAGCGCAAAAGGGTCCAGCAATGTATCGGCCAAAATCCAATACACGTATGCCGCTCAGTATTTTATTCAATGGTACTACTCCTAAACAGTTTATGATGCATTAGTAGGCAATTCTCGACTCGTTTAATTGGCACGCTCTAGCACTGTAACAACTGTTGCGGCTTCTTCAGTTTCATAAAAACCACCACCATTTTCTGCCACCGCAATCTTGCAATTTGGCACTTGGCGTTGACCCGCTTCACCTCGCAGTTGCGTCATTAGTTCATGAATTTGCATGATGCCAGTTGCCCCTACTGGGTGTCCTTTGGAAACTAAACCACCAGAAGGGTTTACCGGTACTTTGCCGCCTAGTTTAGTTTGTCCCATTTCAGTGAATACACCGCCTTCGCCTAGCGGGCACAACATTAGGTTTTCGATTTGCTGGATTTCAGAGTACGCAGTAGCATCATGTACTTCGACCACGTTTATTTCGCTCGGATCAATCGAGGCTTGTTCATAAGCTGCAGTTGCAGCCACCCGGCCAATGTGTCGCTCAAATTCATCAGGCGCTCGGTTTGAACCACTCGCTAAACTAATTCCGCGAATTTTAATGGCCCGTTTAGCATTAAGTTTTGCCAAACCTTTTGCTGAACACACCACAGCTGCCGCCCCGCCATCAGAGATGGGCGCACACATAGGTAAGGTAAAGGGCCAACTGATAAGTCGGCCATTAAGCACTTCATCTACCGAATAGTCTTTTTGATATTGGGCCATAGGATTCATGGTGGAATGCCAATGATTTTTAGCCGCGGCAATAGCAAACTGCTTTTGTGTGGTACCAAAACGTTGCATATGTAAACGTGCTTGAGCAGCATAACTATCCATAAAAAAGCTTTTTTGCCCGGTATCGAGCAATCTAAACTCTTCGGGAATTTCCTCTATGGCTTGCTCTGAAACCATATTTTGAAATTCTTCTAGTCTATGGATATCGGTACCACCTAAAAATGCTCGAAACATAGCATCACGCTTTTCAGGAAAAAACATTTTTTCAGCGCCAACCACTAAGGCGATATCACACATTTGCGCCCGTATATGAGCTACAGCTTGCAATAAAGCAGTTGAACCAGAGGCGCAAGCGTTTTCCACATTGGTGATGGGAATACCTTCAAAACCCATAGGCCGCAAGGCACATTGGCCTCTAATGCCATTTTGCCCTTCTAGTAGTCCTTGTCGTGTATTTGAAAACCACGCAGCTTGAATATCTTGTTGCTGAGCATCGGCATCGTTCAAAGCCAGTGAAACTGCCTCATGAGTTAATTGTTTAACACTTTTATCAACAAATTTACCCAAAGAGGTCATGCCAATGCCGGCAATAAATACATCAGTCATTAATTTTACCTTTTATGATGAAAGTTAAAGAAAATATCCAGCCTGATGGCTAGACCATTCTCTTTCTTTGTACGATCCGAAAACGATTGGTGACAAAGGCCAAGTCCGTTAAACAGGCGTTGCCCGCAGGATTCATACCTGTTACATGGTAATCACTGTAAGCTGCCGCAAAGTTAATTGGCATGCCCATTAAATTACAAGCCACCGACGCACCAGCATCGTTGTATGCGTCTTGGGCTTTTTCTAAAAAGGTTTCATCGGTTGAGTACACATGGGACGTTATTGCTCCGCACTCACGGGCATTAGTCGTTGCTTCGGCTAAGCATTCATTCGCACTAGCACTTTTGATGATAAATGAGATTGGTCCAAATAATTCTTCCCGGTAGTACTCTCGTTGGTTTTCAGTGACAGCAATGATGAGTGGAGTTGCTGTGCGAGCATTGGGATAACCAGGATTTTCATAGGGCTTCGACTGCCTCAAAATACTGCCAATATCATCCCCTATTTGAGTAAAACGGGTGATGGTGTTGTAGATGTCTTCCGTCACTAAGGTGCCACACAAAAATGCCGCATGTTTAGGATCGGCAAGTAAGGTATCAACCTCAGTCACTATGGCTTGTGCCACATCATCAAAGCTAACGGATTGCCCATTAACAGTGATCCCTTTAGCGGGAATATGAATATTCTGCACACTAGTACACATTTGAGCTGAAGCCTGACATAACGACTGAGCAATGGCAGTCGCCATTTTGGCTAAATCATTAGTAGATTCAATTACAACCGAGTTACAGCCGGCTGTTTCGGTATACACCAGCGCGTCCTGACAGTTCTTTTCTATCCAGTTTCCAAAAGTCGGACTACCTGTAAAATCAATAATGGCGGTGTCTGGATGGTTGAGTAATGCCATAGTGGCAGGTTCTTCACGGGTATCGGCGACCATAGTGACTAGATTAGGATCGAATCCAGCCTCGCTTAATACTTCTCTACATACACTTACCATTAATGCCACTGGCAAAATCGCACTGGGGTGTGGTTTTAATACCACTGGATTTCCGGTTGCTAAACTGGCGGTTAATGCGGGATAGCCATTCCAAAGGGGAAAAGTTGCACAACAAACCGTTACACTGACACCACGAGGCTTAAGTCGATACTCTTTGAGCAAATTAGCGTCACCAGCAGCACCAAAACTGCGAGTCCATTTAGCGGTTTGTGGAACGTCCTGCATTGCTTTATAAGCGTAAACTAGTGCTTCTAATCCGCGATCTAATGCGTTAGCGCCACTGCCCGCAAACGCCATAATGTAACTTTGACCAGCGGTATGCATAGTTGCATGTGCATTCTCAAATAGTTGTTTAGAGCAGCGATCTAATATTTCCATACAAATACCCACTCGCGTATCAACTCCGGCGTTAGTCCAGGCAGGTATGGCTTTGTTGATTTCAATATATAAGTCTTCGACATCAAGCTTAGGGTAAGTGATACCTAGCGGCTCGCGAGTGTAAGGTGAAACCTCAGCCCCCGTTCTACCTTTTTCGCCGGGTAATTGCATAGGGTAATCTTTATTCAACATGGCTTCGAAACGCATCTTTCCTTGTTTCGGAACATCATTACCATGGATTTTACTGCTCGGGCTTTCAGTGTAAGCAGTCCAAGAATAACGATGTTGGCAAGCATCGAGGGCTTTATTTAATTTGGGTAAATGCTCTTTGAACCAATGGGTCACAATGTAAGTCTCACAATGAAAGTTATTATTTTGTTAAATTATCAGTGAACAAAGTGTTTATCAAGTTTTATTATGAGACTCACTATGTTTTGGGTAACAGATGGGATAATATTTATTGATGAACATAGAAAGCCAAATAGCATCAAACCCTGTCGCCAGAGCACTGAAAATAGTTGGTGATCGTTGGACCATACTTATTTTACGTGATGCCTTTTTAGGCCGTCATAAGTTCAGCGAATTTAGGGAATACAGTAAAATCGCCAGAGGTACTCTGACAAATCGTCTGGAGTTTTTGATTGAGCACGAAATATTACACAAAGTGCCCTATTCCCAATCCCCTCCTCGTTTTGAATATAAGCTCACGCCCAAAGGACTGGCCTTATATCCTTGGGCATTGATGGTATGGGAATGGGAAACACACTGGGGCAAGCACTCGGACTCCAATATGCCGTCTGTGCTCATACACAATGTAGATGAGCAACATACCTTAAAACCCATTTGTATTTGTCGACATTGTCAAAACGAAGTCACCTATAAAGATGTTGAGCGGGTGCATGATCACAACGTTGCAGATATTCCAGTTAAAAATGTAGTTGATACCATCAGTGCTCAGCGCCGTTCACGGGGTAATACCGTATCTGATTCTGATTATAGACTTGGTCACATAATCGAAATAATAGGCGATCGTTGGAGCACCTTAATAGTAGCAAGTGTTTTTTTGGGTTTGAGTCGTTATGATGATTTTCATCAGCAGTTGGGTATAGCCACTAATATCTTGGCTGACAGACTTAAACTGATGGTTGATTTAGGTGTATTTACTCGCAATATTTACCAAGAATCACCTCCACGTTATGAATATAAACTCACTGATAAAGGCGAGTCGTTATACGGCATGACTATGGCGATAAGACAATGGGTGTTGGATTATTTCCCCCCAATGGAGCGAACCTTCAAACTAATTCATAGTGCCTGTGGTAGTGACCTTGATGTGGATGTAATTTGTGCTGAATGCTTGCATAAACCTCAGACTGAAAAAGTGCATTTTAGTAGTCAATAACAGCTAACTTAGCCAATATACATTAGCTAAGTTAGGGGGCGCTTATATATCCATTATTAGCTGGGAATAAGTAAACGTTTGAGTACTTTCCCCACTGGGGATTTAGGTAATTCATCAATCACATTGATAACTTTCGGAATTTTATAGGCCGCAAGGTTGTTTCGACAATGCTCAATAATAACTTCTAATGTGACGCTTTTATCTTGTAACACCACAAAAAGTTGCACCGCTTCACCCGTATCTTCGGACTTAGCTCCAATGACCGCACACTCTTGCACACCATCAATAAGGTTAACTACTTGTTCTATTTCCGCTGGATATACATTAAATCCTGATACAATAACGAGATCTTTTATGCGATCAACTATATACACAAAACCGTCTTCATCAATGGTGGCAATATCTCCTGTGGCCAACCAACCATTCTGTAACACCTCATTAGTTGCATTAGGATTTTGCCAGTAACCTTGCATTATTTGCTTACCTTTTAAATGCAGCTCACCTTTTTCCCCTACATTAAGCTGTTGCCCGTTATCGCCAATGATTTTTAGCTCTATCCCTGCTACAGGTTTGCCTACCGAACCTAAACGTCGACAAGTATCTCCTCTATTGACGATAACACCGGCCGAAGATTCGGTTAATCCATAACCTTCGTTGATCTCGCAAGCTGTTAAATTGTGCCATCGTTTTGCGATACCTAAATCAAGTGCCATGCCTCCTGACAAAGTAAACTTCAACCCAGAAAAATCTAATTTCTGAAATTGTTCGTCATGACACAAAGCATTAAACAAGGTATTAATACCAACAAACAAGCTGAAACGGGTATTCTCTAAGGCGCTTGAAAATCCTTTGAGATCCCGAGGATCACTGATAAGAATACTAGTTACACCATAAACAACGCCTACTACTATATGCGCAACAAAGGCATACACATGATATAGCGGTAAAGGCGCTACAAATATCTCGTTTCCCGACTCAAAAACGTTAGTAGCGTTCCAGAAACCTTGAGCCGCGCTAATAAGATTGTGATGAGTCAACACAGCACCTTTAGACAAGCCAGTGGTACCACCTGTATATTGCAGCAAGGCCATATCGTTGGCATGGGTAACAACAGGCTGAAATTTATATTGACTACCTAGGTCGAGAGCACCTTGGTAATCAAGGGCTTTGATGCTTAGTTTTTCAAGATTTGGCTGTATATTTGGCAGATAAAAAAGCGCAGAAATGTCTGTGTCATCCAGCAAAGATGAAACTAACTCCAATGAAGAGCCCAGTAATACTAATGCTTTAGCGCCAGAATCTTTATACATATGCGCCAGTTCATTTTTTGTATACAAGGGATTAACGTTGACAACAACT
Organism: Paraglaciecola arctica BSs20135; assembly: GCF_000314995.1. Lineage (GTDB taxonomy): Bacteria > Pseudomonadota > Gammaproteobacteria > Enterobacterales > Alteromonadaceae > Paraglaciecola > Paraglaciecola arctica. The sequence continues at coordinate 32,233 of NZ_BAEO01000065.1, forward strand.
AAACCCGCTCGCAATGCTCCCCAAGTCACAACTGGATAGGCAATACAATTAGGCAGTTGCACTGCTATTCTATCGCCTTGCTTAAGATTTGTGTTGGCTTGCAGATAGGCGGCAAAGTTTCGCGAATCTTGTTCAAGCTCAAGATAAGTCAAGCTTTGTGCACCACATTTGAAAGCTAGGTTATCTTTAAATTGATTACAGCCTTTATCAAAGAACGATTGTAAAGTGTCAGATTCAAGCAGAGTTGTGCTTTCAGTTTTCATTATGATTACCTTAATATATATAAAGGTGGAAAAACGATGTCAGCGACTAGAGTAGCTCGCTGACTGGGCTTTATTAGAACTGTTCGGAAGGCATTTCCATTAAACTGGCTGCCCCCGACTCTATAGTCAGTTTCAAAGTCGCAGTGCGCGGTAAGATACGCTGGAAATAAAAACGAGCGGTATTCACTTTACTCAAATACAGATCTTTGTCTTCACAACCAGCTTCAAGTTTTTCAAATGAAACCTTCGCCATCCTGGCCCAAAAGTAAGCCAAAATGGTGTAACCAGAAAACATTAAAAAGTCGACAGACGCCGCGCCTATTTCTTCTGGATCACTGGCAGCAGATTGCCCCACGGTTTTAGCTAAGGTTAACCATTCGGTGGTTGACTCACTAAGAGGTTGCGTAAACTCTTGCATACTTTGGTTATCTTGCAGTGATTGGCAAAATTCAAAAATAATAGCGCTAAAATTAGTTAATAATGCACCTTTGGAGCCTAAAACCTTTCTACCGATAAGATCAAGGGCTTGTATGCCTGTGGTGCCTTCGTACAAGGTTGAAATACGGCTGTCTCTTTGGTTTTGTTCCATGCCCCATTCTCTTATATAACCATGTCCACCAAATACCTGAACACCATGGTGAGCAGCCTCACAGCCCAACTCAGTCATAAAGCCCTTACAAATAGGTGTCAGTAACGCCAGTAGTTGTTTCGCTTGAGCTTTGGACTCGTCCGACTTGGCGTGTTCCGACAAGTCCAATTGCTGTGCAACATAATACGAAAAGGCTCTAAACCCCTCAGCAAAGGATTTAATAGTAAGCAATAAACGGCGTACATCTGGGTGCACAATAATGGGATCAGCAGGACCATCAGGATTCTTCGGCCCGCTGAGTGAGCGCATCGCTAATCTTTCTTGTGCATAAGGAACGGCACCTTGATAGGCCACTTCAGAATGAACTAAACCCTGTAAAGCCGTGGTTAAACGGGCTGAATTCATAAATGTAAACATGGCCTGAAGACCTTTATTAGGCTGACCGATAAGATAACCCGTTGCGCCATCAAAATTCATAACACAGGTCACAAAACCATGAATACCCATTTTATGCTCTATCGAACCACAGTTAACGCCGTTTCTTGCGCCTAAGCTGCCGTCTGTATTAACAATAAATTTGGGCACAGCAAAAAGCGAAATACCAGCACTGCCAGCGGGCGAGTCGGGCAAACGCGCCAGTACGATATGTACGATATTTTCAGCCATATCGTGATCACCACATGAGATGAATATTTTTGTGCCACTAAGCTTATATTCGTTATCTGAGCTGGGAACCGCTTTTGTTTTAAGTTGCCCTAGGTCAGTACCACAGTGGGATTCAGTTAAACACATAGTGCCCGTCCACTGACCACTAACCAAGTTAGGTAAAAACGTTTCTTTCAACGATTCACTGCCATGACTGAGCAACGTTTTTATAGCGCCGTCTCGCAAACCAGGATAGCCCGACCATGCTACACACGCACTGCAGACAAGTTCACTAACAATAATATTCATCGACTCAGGAAGCCCTTGGCCCCCAAATGATTCAGGCATGGCTAAGGAAGGCCAGCCGCCTTCGCAATATTGTTGGTATGCCTCTTTAAATCCAGGTGGTGTTGTGACGCCATCGGCACTCCAAGTACAGCCGATTTGATCACCAATTGGGTTTAATGGCGAAATGACATTTTCAGAGAATTTTGCGGCTTCTTCAATTATGGCTAGTTGAGTCTCAGCATCTATTTCAGTACTGGTATTCAACAGTTTGTAATGGTCAGAAAAACCAAGTAAATCATCCATTACAAAACGTATATCACGTAAAGGGGCTTTATAGGCCGGCATATTTTTGTTCTCCACTGCATAGAATTAAAATGACGAGCAAGCAATTTCATTGCTCAAATGGCTAGTGTCAAATCATAAGTTCGCTAATGAAAGTTACAATAAATCAGTGAGTCCTATAAGACAAGTATGATTGTTAAAATTAAGTGAATTAATATGAATGTTTCAAATCATGTATTTTTTAATTGAGAAACTATGTGCTTAAAAGCGCAATAACTTGTGCAAAGTTATCGGCTTATTTAGGTTGAAGGTACGAAATAACCAAATCAAACAACTATTTGGTTCTAACTAATTGTTTTTATCATGGTTACTTTAGATGGCGCGGCGCGTTTTAGTTCGAAACCAGGTTATTTACTTTGCGAGTTTGCGAGTTTGCGGCAATGTATATTGATATACAGGAATTTCTTAGTGCTTGTTCAACTTTGCGAATTTATGTTAAGAGCGTAGTTTCCTACCATAATCTTCCATTCTTTTACTAACTCAGCTCTTTCCAAGGGATCTTTTGTGCTCCAAACGAGTACCGCCATAGCATCACCAACAGCCACAGATACGCTTACTCTTCGTTTGACTGTATCCTCACATTGGGATTTATCATGACGTCTAATGTGGGCAACAATGGCTTCAATAATTCGAGCATTAATTTTTTCATTAACAATTAGAAAAGCTTCGCTGTGCTGACTAAGAATAATTGTTCTAGCCGTATCTTGATGACGCTCATAAAATGATAAACTGGCATCTATCATATCTGTGGTCAATTCGAGTAAATTGTTTGATCCAGACTGCTCTAACATTTCGATGATTGTTAGATAGAGTTTGTTCATCACACGCTCTATTAATGCAATCTTTATCATTTCAATATTTGGAAAAAACTGATAAACGGATCCAATTGCAATCCCAGCTCGAGCCGCTACAGAATGAGTACTAATATCATCAGCGCTATTCTCAGCCATCATCTGAGCCGCACAATCCAGTATTTTTTCTACTTTTTCTTTTGAACGCTTTTGTTTTGGAATGCGTCGATCATTACTTGGTTTTTTCATGGCTGGTAACTGCATATCCGTCTCAGTGCTATATCACCTAATGGGTAAGTTTATCTCACTCTTTATCTGTAATCACGACAAATAAAGCATGAACATTCTAAAGCACCACCAGCGATATAACACCATGTTTAGAAACCAGTTCCTCCGTTACTTCAATATCTAATTAGAAGGTTGCTAACCACACAAGGTTAAGACAAAATATTACACGATAAAACTACAATAGTTTGCGCATAATATTCAGTTTTCTGCTGCTGTAGGGAGGATAACGCAAGCTTGGATCTAGCAACGTGCCACGTCTCATTACACTCTTGTAGTGGCTAAATGTTTCAAATCCTGCCTTACCATGGTAACTACCCATTCCACTATTTCCTACACCGCCAAACGGAAGGTTAGGATTTGCCATAAACATAATACCGTCATTGATACACATGTTTCCAGCAGTGGTAGAATTGACCACCTCTTTTTCAAAATCTCGATTTTTAGTGTAGAGATATAACGCAAGTGGAAGCGGACGACTATTCACTAATGCAATAGAGTCTTTGATATCGTCAACAATACAGATAGGCAAAATAGGTCCAAATATTTCCTGTTGCATCAAATCACTAGCAGGATCGGGATCCTTAACTATGGTTGGAGCGAAAAATCTCTCATCTTCATCGTATTCGCCACCAAAAACTACATCTTGCTTATCTAGGTAACTGGCCAGTCTGGCTACGTGGCGCTTGTTTACAATACGTCCATAATCAGCGTTAGACTTTATATTGTCACCGTAATAAGCCTTTAACTTTTCCGTTAATGCGGTAATTAACGGATCGGCAAACTCACGCTCAACAATGACATAATCAGGTGCAACACAGGTTTGCCCAACGTTTATCCATTTGCTCCATGCGATCCTCGCTGCTGTTGTGTCTAAGGACGTATTTTTATCAACAATACACGGACTTTTGCCACCTAGTTCAAGGACAACAGGGGTAAGATGTTCTGCCGCAGCACGCATCACAATTTTACCAACGGCTTCACCACCAGTATAAAATATGTGATTAAATTTTTGTTTGAGAAGCTCTGTGGTTTCGTCTACCCCACCTTCAACAACACTAAAAAGATCATTATCCAGATACTTAGGCAAAAGTTCGGCTAATAATGCTGAGCAGCGTGGTGAAAGTTCAGACGGTTTGAGTATTACCGAGTTGCCGGCTGCAATTGCCGCAATTAATGGCCCTAGTGTCAGCTGGATGGGATAATTCCAAGCTCCAATGATCAGCACTACACCTAAGGGTTGGGGCACACGATAACTTGAAGCGGGTTGTGCAACGAGTGGGGTTGAAACATTTTTTCTACTAGCCCATTCATCAAGTCTTTTTAAGGTATAGCCGACCTCACCAACGGTAAAGCCAACTTCTGAAGTAAAGGCTTCGTATTCGCCCTTACCAAGGTCGCTAGATAACGCGGCATAAAATTGCTTTTCGTTCTCGACTAGCATTTTTTTCAATTGTTTAAGTTGTTCTTTGCGTTTATCTAATGGCCGACTCAAGCCTTGGTTAAAGCTCAAACGCATTTTACTAACGAGCAATTCAATCTTAGTTAGATCCATAATTTCCCCCATCGCCAACAAGCGTAATAGTGATTAAATACTGATGTAAAATAGAGACTAACCCGCGAGGGTTTGCCACGTATCCTGTATACGTTTGTTTCTGATTGTAATGATGTCATCAAATTGAAGGAATACCGCTTCACTTTGGTCTGGACGTAAAAAAACATGGTCGTCTACGTTGACGTTCACATTATTGGAGCAATTAATAAATTCTTGATTGGTGCTGGTACCAAACAATGAATTGCCGCGTAACCCCGTTGGCGATTCATATTCTGCCATCCATTTTCCGCCATAAATAAACAAAGTTTGTTCTTTATTGGGATCCCAAAATGTGTTCCACCATTGTAGACGTTCAAGGCCTGGTATCGTTGTGCCTTGCAACTTTTTCAATATTGGTGTGGCAATAAATGATGCAGGCTCAAAATCATCAAGAGTTGAAATATCAAATTGCAAGGGTTTAACAAGGCAAGAGCCTGCTGATAAATCGTTGGCGATACCACTTTCACCGGCAAGAGCATAACTAGGACTGCCGGCGCCGTTTAAGCATAATTTGTCTAGTTCATATTGAGGATGATGCTGCTTAATATAATCGACAAAAGAAATATATATATCTTGAGACTCTTTATAAGCTTCATCAATTGACTTAATGATAGGCGGAAATTTTGCTACTTGCGCATCGTAACCCATGAATCCAGAGAATTGTAAATGTTGTGGATTGGCCTCAATAACAGCCATAATTGATTTTAACTGCGCTGTTGAAGTGAGTCCTCCGCGGTGAAGCCCTACATCGAGTTCTAAATTTATGCGCATTTTAACTGATAATGTTTTGGCTAATTGCAAATATTGTTCAACCCGCTCTTTTGAATCAATTAACCATTGAAGATTTTCTTCATGTTTATATTGGTTATCAGGCCCTAGATTATTGTAATAATGTTGTGCCGCTTTAACTGGCATTGGCTTGCCTAACAGCACATCGGCGTCGGGTATTTCTTTGCTAATGTAGTTCAAAAAAGGCTGATGAAAAACCATCAATCTATTGGTTCCGGCTTTTTCCATTACGTATTTTGTCAGATCAGGACTAGGTAAAGATTTGACCACAATGCGATAGGCAGCAGTGTCTCGAGTCATCTTTTTTAGGGTCGAGATATTACGATCCATAATATCCAGATCGATTAGTATCATGGGTCGGTACGGCCCATTGTTTTTCAACGACTCGTTCACTGTCCTGAAATAATCGTTATATGAAGCCCCAGCATCGGAAGGTTTTAATCCAATCATAGTTACAGCCCCCACAGTGGCTGCTCCTGCTAAGAAAGTGCGTCTTTTCATAATTAACTCACTCCTAATATTTGTTTAATATGTGCATTAAGGAAGAGGCCTTCTGGATCGTATTCTTTTCTAACCTTAAGAAATTCATTAAGCATGCTATATTTTGTCGAAAATTCAGCAGCGGTCAGAGTATGAACCTTGCCCCAGTGAGGGCGCCCATCATATTTCAAAAAAATAGGCTCAACGGCAGCAAAGTATTTTTTGTAGTCTCTATCATGAAAATTGTGGCAACTGATAGAGCAAGTATCTCTTTTATAGAAAGGGCTCAACCAAACATCATCACCTTTGACATAACGATATTCGATTGGAAATATCACATCAATATTGTGTTTCTTAATAGTATCGAGGATCTCTTTTAAACACTTGGGACCACTTTCAGCAGGAATTGAGTATTCCATTTCAGTAAATCTAATGTCTCGGATGTTTCCAAAAATTCGATAACTTTTATTGACTCTAGTTGCCGGCTCGATCCCGGAAATGGCCCTATTAAGCATAAAACTTCGCAGCCAGCTAAAGCTTTCTGTGTAGTCCCCTAGAGATCTAAGAGTCATCAGAGGGTTTTCACCTTCAAGTTGTTGCACCTCTTCTACATCAGGCGTAGTTATCGGCACTTCATTTAAACTTAATCCAACAGCATAATCTGCATAGGGAAAGGCAAAAAACTCTAGATTACGATTTTTGGTAACCAACTCCGGTGCATTTTCAAGCGCCTCTTCAAGAGGCATAACCCAAGATTTTTCTTCAAGTTTGTAAGCTTTTTCAACTTTTAAGGTCGCACTGGTGACAACACCTAAACATCCGAGATTATTTCGAGCTGCGTTGTACAATTCTGAATTTTGCGTCGCACTGCAATTATGCACTTCTCCCTTAGCATCAACTATTGTCATTTTGCTAACGTCACTAGATAAAGAACCGTAACCAATCCCTGTTCCGTGAGTAGAGGTAGCAATCGCACCAGCTAAAGCTTGTGTATCAATGTCTGGCATATTTCTAAGGCTAACGCCCTGCTGCCAAAGTGGTTCACCTATTTGACTTAAAAGGGTACCAGCCCCAATTTCGGCTTCCATTGTGGAGCTATCTACTTTTTTAACACCACGAAAACGTGCTAATGAGATTAACGTATCTTCGGTGGGCACTAGTGGTGTCCAACTATGTCCCGCGCCGACACAGCGGATCGTTTGTTTAGAATTTTTAATAAGATCAACTAGTTGTTGTTCATTTTTGGGTACAGCACGAATACTTGGTTGTGCTTTTAGATTACCTGACCAGTTTGACCAAGGTAATACCCGCCTGCCATCTTTGCCTATAATACCAAGTGGTTTTTTCTCAGCTGTAACAACCGCAGGTTTAACACTGCTACTATCTGAACAACCATAGAGTGACGCAGTGGCTGCTACGCCCAAACTAGCGCCAATAGACTTTATGACGGTTCTTCGGTTTATTTTTACAGAATTAAATTTCATTTAAGCTTACCTTTATTTAGCAGGTTTTTCTGAAGACATATATTTGACTAAGTCTTCGAAATCTTCATAGGTGCACTCTTGGCATCCACCTTGTGCAGGCATGTTACCTTTTCCTGTAATGGCATTTTCTACCAGTGATGCGAGGCCATTTTTTAATCTAGGATCCCAAGCTTTTACATCAAATGATTTAGGCGCCACACCATTTTTGGCAACATGGCAGGCCTGACAGTAACTGTCATATAACTCTTTGGTGTATTCATCTATTGCTATTGCTGGCAATGAAATACATGTAAAAGCTAAGACAATTAATGATCTAAATGAGCTATTCATATTTAATTTTCCTTCAACACAACAAGGTAGATATTAGGTTTTCCAGTCCCCCAACTAACCTAAACATTTATCGTTAGTTGGGGAATATGAGGTTCGTGAAATGCCTAAACGAATAGCCGAACTAATAGTGTCCGTTAAACGCTACAACCCATTTTTTTACTAGTAGAATTTAAGCATTGTTCTTTAAACGTAATAATTGAGGTTGTTTCACTTGCTGCAGAAAAATCATAAAACCATCCTCAATTAATAGTTAGAATCTAAAGTTAAACTCAACCCCATATTGACGTGGTAAGGCGAAGGTTCTCGCATAACTACCGCCTAAATCGACTGTATCTGTGACGTTGGTTGTATATTCTTTATCGGTCAAATTATTAACGTAAACTGCCACTTCCCAATTACCCTCAGCATCTTCGTAGCCTAATCGTGCATTAACAGTTGTATATGCCTTTTGAGCGACAATTGGATTGTTTTCGGTTGAAAAGAACAGGTCATCTTTGTAGGCAAATGATACTTGGGTGATTATAGCCGCCCCAGAGTTCAAATAATGTTCATACCTAGCAATTCCACTAATAGAAGTATCAGGTGTATTGGCTATTTGGTTACCGCTATAATCATCACCAATGGGGGCTTGGAAGTCTATTAACTCACTATCCATAAACGCACCGCTTAGGGATAACGTTAAGCCTTTTGCAACCAGAGCTGTTGCATCAAACTCAAGGCCTAGTACTTCAGCATTACTGGCATTATCCAGAATCACTATAGGTAGAGTCTCGGTCCGCAATAGGGTAAATACTTGCAAATCATCAAAGTCATTGAAAAAGATTGCAGCATTAAATCTTAATCGGTTATCAAACGAATCCGACTTAAAACCAATTTCATAGGCAGTCAGATATTCCGGGTCATATGGCGTTAATTGTATAGCCGCTTCTGCAGCATCTAGGGATAGGAACCCGCCGTTAAAACCACCACTTTTATACCCTCTAGAGATGCTAGCGTATCCGAGCATTTTTTCTGAGAGTTTATAGTCAACAGCCAGTCGATAAGATGTAGCACTTGAGTCTACTTTCAAATCCTTTTCATTGTACAAAGTATAATGATCCGGACCAAATACGGCTTCGTCCTCCAGTCGTGTCATGGCATCAAATTTTCTGGACTCATCAGTGTAACGAGCACCTACAGTAAGATTTAAGTCATCACTCAACGCAAATGTTGCTTGACCAAAAATAGCAGTGCTTTCTATTTCTTGCTGATTAAGGGTTCTGCCAAAGATTATGGGGGCACCAGTTACTTCACCAGTTGGATCGGATAATCCCCCTGTAAATGCTCTTAACTCTCTGAATAGATCAAGAGTTTGATCCTGCTGCAAATCTTCAGAAAGATAAAATGCACCTAACAACCAATAATTTTCTTTAGAGCCACCCGTTACACGAAATTCTTGGGATAACGTGTCCGATTCTACTCCATATACTATTTCAAACACCTGTTGTGGTGCTCCATCAGTCTCTTCCATTAGAAAACGGTCGAGTTCGTCATATGCGGTAATAGACGTGAACCTAAGGTCGCCTAAATCATAATCCACTTGCAGATAGCTACCTACAGAATTTAAATCAATATCTTGCACTCCATTGTAGTTACCTTCAAACGGATCATCTGGTGCTTTGTATCCCAGATTAGTGACACATTGATTAGCTAATACCATCTCAGTATTACATGGCGTAGAACCATCTAAAGTCGCACCTAAAAGAGAAAAACTTGTCGAGGGAGAATCAACATTTGCGCCGTGAAAATTAAACAAAACATTAAGATTATCGAGGCTAAATTCTAACAAACCACGATAAGCTAACGAATCAGAACCATTCACATCCTTGCCATTCATTAGGTTAGTTGCATAACCATCAGAATCATTCTTAGTAAATGCAAAACGTCCTTTGACAGTATCGGTTAACGAACCTGAAATGGCACCGTCAACCCCTGTTGTATTGAAGCTACCAACACTGACACGTCCTGATACCTCAAAATCTTCAGTGGGTTTATTGGTTATAAATTTGATTGCACCACCTGTGGTATTTCTACCGTAAAGTGTGCCCTGAGGGCCTTTAAGTATTTCTAGTCGTTCAGTATCAAAAAACTGAAAAGCGGTAAGCGCAGGGGAGCTTATATATACTTCATCAGAATATATTCCAACAGGACCGGCATTATTGGTATTAAAGTCGTTAAGGCCTGCACCGCGCATAAAGATAATTAGCTGGCTTCCTTCACCACTTGATGTGCTTATCTCAAGGCCTGGTATAAATTGGCCAATTTGATCTGTTTCTGTCAATCCCATATCAGAAAGCATATCGCCGCTAAATGCTGTAATACTGATTGGCACATCTTGCACACTTTGTGTGCGCTTTTGAGCAGTAACGGATATGCGTTCCAACTCTTTACCTTGAGTTCCAGTATCTGATTGTTGAGCGGATACGCTGCCACTAAATGCAACTATAAGACCTAAAGCAACTGTTGATTTTTTAAAAACCTGTATCATGCCGACCCCTAATGTGATTAATTCTCATATTTTACAAAGGTGACAGGTTGTTACAAAAAGTCAACATTTGATTAACACAGAATACATACAGATTAGTCAAACCGTAGGGAGCTTCATACCAGAATCAAAGATGTTGAAAGTATCTAAAATAGAGAGCAATCACACACTAACTTACTGATAATACTAACTTAAAATATTTCAACACAGCTAGCGCGCATTTATTAAACAATCCAAAAACAAACAATTGAGAAGCGGCAATCATTTATATCCATACACATAAATAAACTATGCTGATTATCGAAACTTATCAAATCATAGCCAAAACAGCTTCACTATTGATTACATTTATCATTTATAATGAGAAAACCTCACGTTTTACAATTATAAAAAATATACATATATGAGAGTTTTTAAGATGAAAAGGTCAAGCGACTTGGCTTCCTTTTTCCTTCTGGAGCCAAGACATCACCACTATAAGATTCACCTCAATGCCAAAAATTAATAAACAACTGTGACTAATTGCGCTGGTAAGACGGCTTGGTTTAAAACCAGCTTGTGTGGTGCTGGACGATATGGCTTATCTAAAACTCAGGTTAATTAAGAGGATTACAAGTGACAGACACTGTAACTGTTATTGAATGTTTAGCTTTTATCCCACAAATCACATTATAGTAGGAGTCTATGTACATAAGGTACTCTCTAGCAACCCACATATTTTTTCCAGTTGGCAAATAATATCTTCACCACAACTAAAACATAAACCATCTTCTGTGAGTTCATTTTTTCGAGTGAGACCGTCTACACTGCCTAGATTAGAAAGGTAAGTTAAAATGTTTTTTGGTTTAACGTCAGCCAATAGATTTTGTTTATGCCAAATGGAAAGTAAGGCAATCAGGCCATAAGCAGCCCAATTTGACACATCAGCAATTAATAATTCATCACACTTAGTAGTTGATGGAACAATATCCAATTGACTAATTGCTGCAAAAACATTGCCCATACCAATTTCATTACCACCATCTCCTATGGCAATAGTTGGGCAATTGGCTAACGTCATAAAATAATCAAATGTGGCACAATTTTCTGATATATCTTCACCGCGCATATTGTAATAACCATTTTTTTCACTAAGCCCAGGTCGCTCGATTGAAATAATCAGCTGTGGCTGTAATTCACTTAATGCTTTTTGGGTATAGGATGGGGCATTATCGATATCTTTTAGAGGGATGGCATAACAGTCATAGTCATTTTTTAGTGCACTATAAAGCGGCTCTCCACATACAATTAGTGGTTTTTTTCCTAGTGTCTTAAGACAGTTATATAAGGCAATAGCACCCACAGGCCCATCAGTTTCAAATGTTCCTGCAACAGGAAATCCAGTACCAATTAAAATGCAGCCATTAGCGCCTATTAATTGTTGTGCAGCTCTTAAGTAATAGCCCTCTTTAAGTGCCAATTGAACAGTTTTCATGCCCCGTAAATTTCGCTGCACCAGCAAAGATTCAATTTGTTTACTTTGGGTTAATAGCGCTATGCTGCTTGGCATTTACTGGTCTACCTTAATGAGTTTTGTTTTTTGATATTTTGCTTTAGCTAAATGCAGCCTTGTATGGGCACAATGGATTGAAATTGGCTCAAAATGAATTTTGGCCCCTTGACTAGATTGCATCAGTAAATCCAGGTCTAGTGACAACACTGAGCCTAACTTGGGATAGCCACCAATAGTTTGACGGTCCACCGATAAAATGATCGGCTGACCATCTGGCGGAATTTGAATTGCCCCTTTACAAATACCCTCAGAAAGTAATTGCGAGATACCTGATTGGATCGCTGGGCCATTAATTCGATAACCCATACGATCACATTGAGCACTTACCTGATATTCATTTGAAAAGAATTTGGCTAACTCCCCCCGCTCAAATAAAGCATGTTGATACCCAATCACCACTTGTACAGTTAATGGATCGGTATATCTGGGAATGTCTTTGGCTTTTAAAGCGTAAAGTGTTTGCTTCGGAGTTTGTTTATAAAACAATAATTCACCGACGGCTACAGCAGTCCCCTTTGTGCCACCTACTTTTTCTCTGATAACAGTCGCCACACTGTTAAACTGGGGTTCAACTAAAAAACCTTCGAATACAGCTAAATAGATCCTACAGCCTTCAGACGCATAACCAATTTCTATTAGATCATCAGCATTAACCTGATGACTCCGCCAAGTTTCTTTTGCATGACCATTAATGGTTAAAGGCGCATTTGCTCCTGTGACAGCGATAGTGGTTGATGTTTTAGCAATTAACTTCAAGCCACCAAAATTGACCTCTAATATTGGGCAATTTTCTGAGTTATTTAAAAGCCGATTCGCCCAAAGGTATGCTTGTTTATCGGCTGGACCACCAGATGTTAATCCTAAATGGCTTTGCCCAAAACGCCCTAAATCTTGAAATGTAGTTAAGATGCCAGGATGCACTACTTCAAAGTGGCTAGTGTCTGTATTGTTCACAATTCCCCACCTAATTCTAAAAACTCAGCTTGCGTAATTGCTTTAAATTTAACGTTATCTCCCACTTGATAAGTTAAATAGGGTGGCACATTAGGATTAAATAAGGTCTGAGGACATAAACCAATTAAATTCCAACCTCCTGGAGATTCATTTGGATAAATAGCCGTTTGGCGATCAGCAATACCCACTGAACCTTTGGGAACTTTTGCTCTAGGTGATGTTAATCGCGCACAAGCGATACGCTCATCAACTTCTCCTAAAAAAGCAAAGCCGGGGGCAAAACCAATTGCAAAAACTTGATAGATGGTTTGTTGATGAATTTTAATGACATCTTCAATGCTCAAGCCCGCACTAGTTGCGAGTGTTTTTAAGTCAGGACCACTTTCTGGTGAATAATACACTGGAAGTTCGATGATTTTTTGCGAGCTTGCCATCTCGGTTGTATTTGCGGTGAGCAGTGTTCTCAGCACTTTTTTGACTGCGAAATAATCCGTCTTAAGTGGATCAAATATTACCAACAATGAAGCATATGACGGAACCAACTCAACTACATAATCGCCCAAGGTATTGGCAATGTTATTTTTTAATTGGGCGATTTTTTTAATAGTTGCGCTATTGGCCACTTTGTCTAGATAGATAATTAAGGCATCTTCACCAGCAACTTCAATCCGTGGATAATGAACTAATTGTGGCATAACCGCCTTAGCTCTTTTATCACATTGATGGCTTGCTCATTATCACCATGTACACACAAAGAATCGGCTTGTATTGAGATTTTTGCACCAGAATCACAAATAACAACACCACTATCAATTAGGCTTTTTGCTTGCTGGATGATTTCATTTTTATTGAGTAACGCTTGTGGATCTTTTCGCGACATTAAATAGCCACTCTCAGTATATCGTCTATCAGAAAAAGCCTCGAAAATAAGCTCAATACCAGATGCCTTAGCTTTTTCTCGATAACTTTGTTGTTTTGGCGTTGCTAACAGCATTAGTTTTAATGGGCTATGGTAACTACTAATGGCTTCAAAAATGGCATCACAAACTGTGTCGTCACTCATCATATCGTTATATAAGGCACCATGAGGCTTAACATAAGTAATATTGATACCTTGGTTTTTCGCCATTCCATCAAGAGCTGCCACTTGGTAATGTATTAGTTCGATAATTTCCTGTTTTGAACAAAGCATACTTCTTCGTCCAAATCCTAATTTATCTGGGTAACTTGGATGAGCACCCACTTCCGTTTTATATTGTTTTGCTAGTAGCAGAGTTTGGTTAATAACGTGGGCATCGCCTGCATGAAAGCCGCAGGCAATGTTTGCCATATCAATGTGCGGCATCAACTTATCATCTTGGCCTAACTGCCAAATACCAAAGCTTTCACCTAAATCACTATTGAGTTTCATTCTTTTCTACCTCAACCACTTTTTAAACTGGTATTTAAAATATCTGTTATCAACATATAACCTGGGCTGTGAGTAATACAAATATTAGGTTTTGCGTTAGCTATCGCAAGTTGCGGAGTGACACCACAAGCCCAAAATACAGGTTCTTCCCCTGCATTAATGGTGACAGCCTCGCCAAAATCTGGCTGAGTAATATCACTGATACCAATTTCAGATGGCTTACCAACATGTACTGGCGCGCCATGCACTTTTGGATATTGGCTACATATTTCAATGGCTTTATTGACATCTTCGGGCTTCAAAGGACGCATGCTTACAACCATTTTACCGGTAAATTGTGCAACGCCTTGGGTATCGATGTTAGTTTTATACATAGGCACATTTTTAGCTTCAGAAATGTTTCTAATTTCTATTCCCGCCGCTATTAATGCCTCCTCAAATGAAAAAGAACAACCTAACAAAAAGGCGACAAAATCCTCTTCCCAAATATATTGGATATCATTCACTTCCCCATCGAGGATGCCATTTTTATAGATACGATATAATGGTACGTCTGTACGAATATCTATGTCTTCGCCTAACATCTTGAGGCTAAAATCCCCTGGCGTGTCACTACTAGCAATTAATGGACAAGATTGCGAATTCAGCTGACAAAATTCATAAAAATCATTGGCGTATTTTTTAGGTAAAATAACCAGATTACATTGCACATAACCAGGCGCAAAACCCGATGTATTCTGCTGAAATTCGCCTCTACGTATTTGCTGACGAATGGAATGTGGTGTTACTTGTTTCATTAATAAATCTTACTTGATAATGATTGAAACTATAGCTTAAAAGCAATTACGCTTTATTGATAACAGAAGTTATACCTATAGCATGATGATTGCAGCCATCATACATACACTTAGCAAATTCCGAAATCACTGCGTCAACAAATTATATACAAGGATAATCCACGGCCGCTTCTACAAACGAGTCTTTAATATTTATGGCGAAGGTAATAGCAATGTTTTAAGCCAGAAGGAAATATTGTGACACTGTGTCTATGTAATTTGAGGAGAGCCAGCACATGTCAATATTTGTGAGGACTATTAATTTCCATGGAGTAAAGAAAACAATGAGACAAAAAATGGTGCACCCGGCGCGATTCGAACGCGCGACCCTCGGCTTCGGAGGCCGATACTCTATCCAACTGAGCTACGGGTGCTTTAAATCTAGACTGTTTTGTAGAAGACTACAGCTTACTAAACTGAGCTATGAGTTCAGTCAATCTCTGTAGATACATTGTAAAGCAGCACTGAGGTATATTTTCAGATGACACATACCTACCAAAAATACTGTCTTATTTAAGCGAGCGATGATTCTAATGAATTATGCCGCTTTTGCCACTGTTATTTGGTTTTATTCTGGAGTTGTTCGATAAAATGTCGTGACACTTATTCATCGAACATAACTCAGTGTTCTTAGCTAGTTTGCTAAAAACAACAAATCTATCAAGGCTATCCAAGCCCACTATTTGTACATTTATTGGAATGGGATTGTATTTCATCCTAAAGCAGTTGTGCATAATGTAGTAAGGTACTAGCTGCAATGATAATTATTTTGTTTTAAAAGATATTTACGTCACTCAAGGGACTGTTTATTATGACAATATCGCTAGATTTAAACTAATTTTATAGAAATTTAGGTACTAAAAAAGAGTATGATTTATTCTATCTTTTTTTAAGTTTTTCGAACTAATTTTACAACTGACACTTATTAAGTATGAAAGCTAAAAGCGGAAAAAAAATTGAAGCGGTAAAACCAACCAAACCGGAAGAGGCATTTGTGGCTGATGACGCCAATCCAGGTAAGGTGGCAAAAGTTAAAGCAAAACAAATTGATGCAAAAAAAGGCAAATATGGACAAACTAAAATTGCCGCTTTTAAGCCCAAAGAGGCTAGTTCTTCATCTGAAGATGCCAAAAATTCTGATAAAAATACAAACAAAGACAAAAAAGATAAAGAAAAAGAAACCACTCATATTGCTATCAAACTGGCAGATGAGAATGGCAATGCTGTTGTAGGGGAAAAATTTGAAATTGAGTTACCAGACGGTAGTGTTTCCAAAGGAACCTTAGATATAGATGGAACTGCTAAGGTAGAGGGTTTTGAAGCGGGTCCATGTAAGGTACGTTTTCCAAATTTAGAAGACGATAGCGTTTCTGCAAAGTAGCAATAGATGATCCTCAAGGAAGCAAAACAATGACAGCCAAAAAAAGCTTCGAATGTGCATCGGGAAAAGCGCACAACTTCGTAGTTAAAAAAGCAAAACTCATACAAGTTGAATTGTTAGACGGTGCAGAAGATAAATTTTTACCTAAGAATAGTTCGCAATTTGTTAACTTGGACCGAAACAATAAGTGGGTTGACAATAAGTCAGTTACTAGCTTGGGGCGCTTAGGATATAAGCCGAAAATTTATGTGAAATTTGATTTACCCGGCGTCAGTGAATTCACCCTTAAAGCGATACCGGACGGCGCTAATGTTGTCTATAGCGACGATGAAAAAAACAGAAACAGTCTATTCAAATTTATCGAAGAAGAAAAAACCTATCAAACAGAAAGCTCCGGGGAGCTGGTTATCAGCGATGCTTTTCTTAGCGTCGGTGGAAAGAACACCTTTCATTTTGAGGTAAAAGATACTCTAGGTACAAGTCTTGAAACTAAAAAACTCAAGACCTTGCGTAAATTTTTTGTACAAGAAGTAAAAATGACCGGTGATGCTGGAAAATCTGCAGCAAGCTCTATCAGTACAGTTGAAAAAGAATACAAAAAACAGGGCTTTATTGTTGAGACATTATCCGCAGAAACCATGCCCGAAATGGAAAATATTGGCGCCAATGATTCTGCAAGTTATAAAAGTGCAGTAAAGACCGCCTACCAAAGTTCAGACGGTAAAAAGAAAGAACCATTTACGCTAGTTGTTGGCTATACAAGCCACTTAGCAGTAAAGACCAGTGGTAGACAATTATCGAAAGTAAATGTTGCTGTAGGTCCAGGGAGTTCATCTATCATTATAAATATTGCTGGCCCGGGTAAAACTAACCCAACAATAACAACCAAGTATCTTTGGCAGAAAATCGTTACTGGTGAAAGTTGGTTTGAAAGCTGCACGTTTGAAGATACTAGCAGTGGTGCGGTAACTGTTATAGATGAAAAGTATTGCACTGCAATACCGGTTAATGCTGCTAATCCTGACGCTAGCTCTCAGGTGGAAATTGATGTTAGCAAATTACCCCGCGGCACAGGAAAAATATCCCTAAAGGTGGCTTGGGTTGACAGAATGCGTGCTGGTTTATCTTTTGGTGGCAGCAACCTTATATGTGTTTGTACTAAAGCTTGGTGGAAAAACAAAACTTCTGCACAACAAAACGAAGTCATCATTCATGAGATGGGTCACAAAATTGGTATGGTGCCAGGTGGAACCGGTAATCTTCCGGACAAAACAGACACTTTTTATGATTCCAGTAAAGGCCATGTGGGTACTCACTGTCATCATGGTATCCCAACAGGTCAAGCTCGCTATGATGCATCAGCAGATGCAGCCCTGTCTGATTGTGTGATGTATGGCTCAACCAATAGCCATTCAGCGTTTTGTGAACATTGTGCAGTGGCCGCTAAAAAACAAGATATCAATTCCGGTTGGTCGGCGCTGTAAGTATTATGAACCCAAAGTTGCTAACAGAAAAACTCACAAAAATGCGCATTATTATTCATTGCCTATGTATATTCATTAGTTTAGCAGCACTGTCCTCTTGTCAGGCACATTCAACACCAAGGAGCCATATCGTGGCAATTAACAATGCAGATTTTAAAGATATTGAACTGAACTCAGATACACAAAACCTTTGTTCACCAGATGTTAGTGCTCATTCTGACTTTATTGGCATTGCCATTAATGCGCCAACCGATGTTGAGTACAACGAAGCGGAGCCCGCTCAAGACGGAAGTTTTACAGTCATCCCTATTTGTGGGTTTTATCAATTAAGCTTGGTTGAACTGAGCAAAGATCCAATTATTCAACTATTTGCCATGAATGTCGAAACTGAGCAGGTTTATCGAGGGGAGCTGATCGATGAAGATGCGGGTACAGAAGAACCCATGCCATTTGATGAGCCTGAACTGCGGCCTCAGGATCTCGAAGGGCAATTACTCTCAGCTTATTTTAATCCAAACTTAACTCATTATGTAAACTTGCCAATTGAAGAGGCAACTTACAAAGTCCTAGTGCAAATAGGAAAAATCAAATCGAATATAGTCGAAGTAAAAGTACATAGTAATAAATAAATATGGGTAGTTACCATTCTTGCGTAATCCAATAGTTAATTACTTAACAATTTTATTTTACTCGAGTGAAATTCGCATTATTGTAAATACTTGTGAACATAATTTTGTCATTATCGACAGCTGCCGCAAAAGTAAGTGACGAATTTGCGTACTTAACCTCATTGCGATATTTAAGCACTCCATCACATAGAAAATTATTACAGGTAAAAGAACGAAGCTCCCTTGGTAAGGCGCAGCCTTTTTCTCCGTGAAACACGCAAGAGTATTGATAACTTTGCTTAGGAAAATAATCACTATATAGGTCTAGCAGTTCTTGTTCAGACAGATCAGTTAATTGAGATGCTAACAAGTGTTTTAACGAAGGGTAATCGACAAAAGCATGAGTTTGTCCATGCTTACAGCAGGAGCCCATACAGGTAGCACATGCATTTCCCAACAGTTGGGCTTCATCGTCTTGTAAAGGTGGATTGAGGTGTTCTAAGTAAACTCTATTAGCAGTTGGATTATTTGCTTCAACATCCTTATATATAAGGCCGAGATGACGCAGAAATTCGAGTTGCCTTTTCTGACTTAAGTTTGTTAGTTGCTTGGTATTTGCTGGTAACAAAGCCACTACTGGAGATGTTTCATCTAATTCATTACCTAATCCTTTAGGTAATTTTTGATTAGGAGCACTTTGTATATATTCTTCAAGTTCGATAATGAGTTCGGCGGTTAAGCGCTTTTTATTATCAACTAAATAATCTTGTACCTTGGCACGCTGACAAAGAGGTTTTTGACAATAGAGGCTTCGAGCATGCTCAATATAAGTTAGTGCCTCTTTGCAATTAAGGCACTGATGATTAGGCAAAACTGAAGACTCATTTTTATTAGGCATTTACCGCCTTAATTTCATCACCAAATAAACGAATACTGTTTTTATTCCTAAAGCTGGCAAAGGGACTTATCCCTTGTTTTCGAATATCTATAAGCTGTTGTTCTGATAATAAATATTCGCCGCAAGCATGTAACTTTTGTTCATCACCTTCAGTATAAACAAAAGCGGGAAGTTCAGTGATATGGGCATCAAATGATACTTTGCCATGATACTTTCGAATTAATAGCCGTGCACAGGCAAAAGCCGAGTTACCCCACAACAATTGATGGTGTTGATGTTCATGTCGAAACTCTTCAAAGGCAAAGGCATCGACCTCTTCATGCTTTTCACCATAAGGAATACGCAGCAATATTCGGGGATAGGTAAGTGCCACATGGTTAGCTTGGGGTGTCTGACGAAATTGTTGCCAAAGGGATCCTTCAGCTGCATTAATAAGACCATCACCTGCTGCACTGACAAACTGACATTTAAGTGACTCGGCTACACTAGCTAGGTAATTTAACCCAGTGATATCTTCGTTGTCAGCTGAAAACTGATAATTACCAATGATTACGTCATAAGTTTCAAGATCGCTATCTTTTATATGTTGACCCAATTTAGTCACTAAAGTGGGATCACCTGCGACTGCATTTTTAAGTGCTTCACTATCAGTATTGATAATATAAAAGAGTTGATTTTCATCATCGTACTCTTCATTAAAGATGACATCCCTGACAGATCGCCAAGCCGACTCTAAGGCCTGAAATTCCTTAGCATGTATTATTGAATTCATTAACTCTTCTAAAGCACTATCAATAAACACCATCAAACTCTGATGTTCAGGTTTTGTGTCTTTAATGATATGTGGGCTCAAGATGTTAGCCAAAAAGTTATCTATATTGCCTTTAGTTTGAGTGGTAGTTGTTGGGATAGGCGATGACTGTTTTTGACCTAAAAGTCGTTCAAACATATCATCACTGTTTTCTGAATCAGCGGTTTTAGCGGAGCTTTGAGCATCACTTGTTTGTGGCTGTGATTCTAACTCCCCGCCTATCTGAAAACTAGTGATTATCTCTTGGGCGGCTTTCTCAGCTGTAGCTGAATTGCCTAACTCTTTTTTTAAGCGGCGTAAATTTTTGAAAATACGATCATCAAATAAACTATCGGGATGAAAGTCTTCAAGCTCGTTAAAAGTAAGTAGCTGTCCCGAAGGTAAATACACAAAAGGACACAACTTAGTCATTACATCATCAAAGTTATCTATATCGATTTTTACTATTTTGTTGACTGAGTTGTTTTCAATCGCCCCATGAGCACCGCTAAACCCCCCTAAAAAATACACTCTCATGGGGTTTTCTGGCTCAATAGGCTGAGCATTATTACTGCTAAATCCATATTCGAAATCGAGTCGAGCTGACATTTTATACTCCAAAAAAGTAATCTAATAAATTTACTATAGGCTACAAATCACCCTATATTCTATTATCGCAGTGGCATCCATAAGATATGTTGTGGTCCAGTATGCCCAAGGGTATATTTCTCTCCGGTATCAGCCCAGCCTCCACTAAAGCAAGATTTATAGGCACCTTGATTATTGACATTCACCAGCATATAAACACCTCGTGCCATTGGAATGATGCCCCGCAGATAGGACGGCATCATGCGAGATGCTTCTGTGCCTAAACCTTGGCCTTGTTTATTCTTATCGATGATAAAAGAGCGAATACCTGGGGTGTCAGCTAGCGCAAAAGCTAGGCCAAAGTGAAAGCGTGTGTCGACACGAAACATACCAACAACTGTGCCTTGTTTCTTTATCACATGTACACTGAAACCAGCCTCTGGCCCAGCCAGTAGATCAACTGACGGGCCAGCAAAAATCTCTTGGAATGGTTTAACCGTCAACGCTTGCACTGCCACGATATCTTCTTCGACTAAGGGTGCAATAGTTACTGGATTACGGATCACTTGGTAGTCCTTATTAATCTACCAAAAAACACGCTGCGCCCAACTCTTCATATGCACCAGTTTCGATTTCTTTTTTGGAATAATAATATTAACTTTTGAACCGTGAAATCCGTTCAATTCGAAGCGAGATTCCGCAATTGATTGCCGTGCTTCACTTTGTAATGGCCCTAGTGTACGTTTCTTCTGCTGCTCAACTTTATCCATCCATCCAGCTTTGCCCATTTCACCCATAAAGAAATATAAAAGGTCACTATCATCAGCGCCGGCAATCAAATAGCAGCCCAACAAAGGATAAGCGCCAAACAAATCTTCAGCAGATGGTAGGATTACAGCTTTTAGCATTGCGTTAGCAAGTTTCATTTCGTGATAATCTCTGCCTAACAAAAACAATGAGTTAGCCAACTGGGCCCCAGCTGAAGCGGCACCAGTTATGGGACCAGCTGCAGCTCCACCGGCACCCAAACCACCAGCGGTAGCGGCAACATCGACTGAAAACTTAACTGTGTTGATGGTAGCGAGCCGAGCAGAATTGTTTCTATTCCTGACAATGAGTTGCTTCACAGCATTGCCTGCTGCCTGTGGATCACCAGGCAAAATGTCGCACTTTATTGTGCGTTTCAATGTGTAAGCTTTATGCCCTTCGGTGGCCACCTTTACCCATTCCTTAACCATGTCCTTACCCGCCATAACAGTAGAAATATAAGGTGTGTATAAACTGGCAATACCTAACAGCCCTTTAGTCGTAAGGACAGCAAGTTCCTCTGCCATCATCATCTCAAAATCTTGTCGTTCGCCCGGCTCTATGCCAACAATTTTGAGTACTGTATTAATGGCATCAAAAATTGGAATGGCGCCAACCACGTCAGGCAAAGCCTCACCCGCAGCTTCTGCAACTTTACCGGCAAATTCGAATCCCGTTGCTGCTAGACCGGAAGAATCTTTAGCAATTGACGAGCCTTTTTTACGTAAATCTGTCCCTGAAAAGCAATCCGTGAAAGCTTTTCTTCGATGCATACCTATTAGTGCCTTTGCTGCTAATTGCGACTCATATTCCGCTTTTACATTCGGTGTTACCATCATTCATCCCTCGTATATGTATAAGTGTTAACAGGCTATTGCCCAAACACTGTGGTCGAGCATTCTGAAATCATGCTCCCTGTATATATTCCAAAATCACAGCGAGCCAGACCTTAGGAGGACATTAGCTAATAAAAGCCATTGTTATGCCCTCTAAAGTTGAGCTTTAACTGGCCTAATGGCTCAACTCATAAACAAACTCACCATCTTTAGCTGTCACTTCTACCTTACTAATTGGGGAGCCTTCCAACATATGGGTTAAAAATTTATTACTGATCTCCGGCAATAAAGTATTGGTGAGAATAGAATCGATCATTCGTCCACCACTTTCCAGTTCAGTACAACGACTGACCACTAAATCAACCACTGAATCGTCATAATTAAAGTCAATACCCTGACCTGTTTCAACTCGATGCTTAATTCTAT
Source organism: Paraglaciecola arctica BSs20135 (assembly GCF_000314995.1). GTDB lineage: Bacteria > Pseudomonadota > Gammaproteobacteria > Enterobacterales > Alteromonadaceae > Paraglaciecola > Paraglaciecola arctica. The sequence continues at coordinate 55,208 of NZ_BAEO01000065.1, forward strand.
CCAGTTGTAGTTTGGTGATTGATTTGATCATATCGTCAGATAATGGATAGTAAGGGATAGTTACGATGCGCCCGAGTAAGGCAGCGGGGAATACACCTAATTGTGGCTCTCTTAAGGCTTTAGCAATACCATCTGGCTCTGGCATTAACTCAGGGTCTTTGCACATGTTCATGATCAAATCACTGCCCACATTTGAAGTGAGTAAGATCAAGGTGTTTTTGAAGTCAATCGAGCGACCTTCACCATCTTCCATTACGCCTTTATCGAAAACTTGGAAGAAAATTTCATGTACATCTGAGTGAGCTTTTTCTACTTCATCTAATAATACAACTGAATAAGGTTTACGACGCACAGCTTCGGTTAATATACCGCCTTCGCCATAACCCACATAACCTGGAGGTGCACCTTTAAGAGTAGAAACCGTGTGGGCCTCTTGGAATTCACTCATATTGATGGTGATAACATTTTGTTCACCGCCATACAAAGCTTCAGCTAGCGCTAAAGCAGTTTCTGTTTTACCTGTGCCCGATGGGCCACATAACATAAACACACCTATGGGTTTATTAGGATTGTCTAATCCAGCACGAGACGTTTGAATACGTTTGGCTATCATCTCCATACCATGGTCTTGACCAATTACGCGCTGTTTCATGACATTGGCTAAATTAAGCACGGTTTTGACTTCGTCATTAACCATTTTACCTACTGGCACACCTGTCCAGTCGGCAACCACAGAGGCGACGGCTTGTTCATCACAGGCTGGTAGTATTAAGGGAGTCTCCCCTTGCAGTTCGGCAAGTTGTTGATGTTGCGCTTCAAGTGCAGCTTTAGCCTCGGCTATAGCCACTGAGTTATCAATGGCTTCAACCGGTGTACCGTCATCATTTTGAGCTTCTTCTGCCACTTGTTGTTCAGATAATTTTTGCGCGGTTATCAAATCACGTAAGGTTTTTCTAGCCTCAAGAACGCCATCTACTACGGTTTTTTCTGATTGCCATTTTTCGGTTAATGCTTGTTCTTTTTCACGTTCGGCAATTAAACATTCTACTATAGAGTCCATACGCTTTTGATTAACCACACCAATAGCGGCTTCTTTATCCAGTAAATTTTGTTCCACAGTGAGGTTTTCGATACGCTGTTTGCAGTCTTCTAATTCCGCTGGCGTAGCAAATTGACTAACAGCTACACGAGCGGCTGCTGTATCTAACAAACTCACGGCTTTATCAGGTAACTGCCGCGCAGGAATGTATCGATGAGAAAGTTTAACTGCGGCTTCAATAGCAGCGTCTAACATTTCAACTTTATGATGTTTCTCTAACATGCCAGCGATATTCCGTAACATCAATATGGCTTTTTCTTCGCTTGGCTCTTCGACTTTTACTACTTGGAAACGGCGGGTAAGTGCAGGATCTTTTTCAATATGTTTTTTGTACTCAGCCCAAGTGGTAGCCCCTATAGTGCGTAATTCGCCTCTAGCCAAAGCAGGTTTTAATAAGTTAGCCGCATCACCTGTTCCTGCTGCACCACCTGCTCCTACAAGAGTGTGAGTTTCATCGATAAACATGATGATAGGTGTGGTAGAAGATTTAACTTCTTCTATAACTTGTTTTAGACGATTTTCAAACTCGCCTTTCATGCTTGCACCGGCTTGTAATAAACCTATATCTAAACAAAGTAACTTAACGCCTTGAAGTGCGGGGGGCACATCACCTTTATTGATACGGTGAGCAAAACCTTCAACAACAGCTGTTTTTCCGACTCCGGCTTCCCCAGTTAAAATGGGATTGTTTTGCCTACGGCGCATCAAAATATCAATAAGTTGTCTGATTTCTTCATCACGGCCAATGATCGGGTCTAACTCCCCTTTAGCCGCTTGTTCGGTTAAATCAGTGGTAAATTGATTTAAGGCTTCTTGTTTACCCATAGTCGCTGGAGACATAGCATCACTAGAGGTACCAGGTTCACCACCACCAATATGAGAACCGTCAGTAGCTTTGGTGTTGTCTTCGCACGAACCAGAGACTATGTCCAACAACTCGTCACCTAGTTGCTCGATTTTAATTTTTCCAAACTCTGCTGACATGTTGAGCAAACAGTTTTTTAATTCCCGTGTTTTCAACATCCCCAAAACTACATAGCCCATTCTGACTTTGGTATCACCATAGACCAAACTGCCATAAACCCACGCCCGTTCGATAGAGTCTTCGATTTGGCTGGATAAATCTGAAATAGAACTCGCACCTCTTGGCAAGGAATCTAATGTATTGGTCATGTCTTTGGCTAAAATAGAAGGATCAATATTAAAATGCTTAATAATTTTATGTAGGTCAGAGTCTTGTAATTGCAAGATTTGTTGGAACCAATGTACCAACTCTACATAGGGGTTTCCCCTGAGTTTACAAAACACGGTTGCACTTTCTACCGCTTTATAACCAATAGGATTAAGTTTACCAAAAAGATTGACGCGACTAATTTCAGCCATTGTGTTTACTCCCTTATTTAGTGGTGATTAACATGCTTTCTTATAGACTAAAATGGGGTCGTGCTGCGCTAAGTGGCTAGACTTATCTTGACACCATGAATTAATACCGAGTTTTGCAGAGCCTAATTGACACGGTTGTGTTTGATGCGCTTTCAATAAAATATTAATTGAAAACTCGTATTCTTGGCCAACTGATTTTTGGGTCAGTTCGACAATACTTTCTAACCGTTGATTATTATTTAACAACCTTATGTATTCAGAATATTCTACCGGGCCAATATTGATCGCAAAATTAAAATTACGTTGAAAAGTGCGCTTACCGCATATGCTATCGACACCCAATGAAGCGTTATTTTTACCTAATTGAGTTTGTTCATTTTGTTCTAGTTGATACCACTGCCCCTGAAACTCTTCAATTGATACTTCAAGCTGCAAATACTCAGACAACAACTGGCTTAATACATTACTACTACGATTTTTGTGGCTAAATAAGCCGGATAAGTACTGGTGAACATTGCGGTTTTGGTTAAAAGTGTCTTGATAGACATTGGCTTCACCAGAGAAAGCATTGAGCCTTTTTTTGAAGGTATCATGCTCTTGTCTGTCATGGCTGACTGTAGGTTCTGCATCAGCCCAAGCTCGATAGAACAGTGAGATAAACCTATGATTAAAGACATCTAAAAATTCGGTAAAAGTTTTATCTTTGAGGCGGTAGTTTCTTTCAATTGCATATTCAGTTAAATGACTTGGCAAAGGTCCATTTATCCCAAGCATGCCCCAATAACTATTTTTAAGCTTGTAGTCACCTGACTTAGGTTCGAATCTGACATTTGTAAAAGCAGACGAATGAAAATGCAATAAGGCTGTTTGCCCAAATCGTACGCAATCTTGCTTAGGTGAAACTGAATAACCAATGCGACTGGAAAGTGGCGCATTGGCATCCAAGTATCTCAATAAGGGGGCAAAACCTTGTTGATAAAGTTCCTCAGGATCCTTTGATAACTCGTCTAAATAGAGCTTCGCAAGCCGATTCGAATTGGCCATCGATATATTTCCCCGCGATCAGATGAGTTAAGGACAAGCTGCGTAAAAGAATTAATACTCACATATTGAGCGAAAAATTGGTCAAGCACCATACCTAACATAAAGGTGCTATTTCCCTCATAGGCCAATTCATCAACAGTGATCTCGATTGCAACACCACGACCAAAACAGATAGGTCCTGCGAAAGGTAAACGGCTTGTAATTTGACGTGTTTTTAAACCAATAATTCCATCTATTTGTTTTACCTGCGAATGGTCTTTTTTATTCATCATTAAACCAAGCAAAGTTTTAAGCTTGGTAAGTGCCGAGGTAGAGTCGTTGTCATTAATACCTAGAAAATTAATGGATAATTGATGAATAAGATCCCAAGCCACGTTTCCCTCGCTTAAAGGAGAGCTCGGTCGGGTTGGCTCTCCAACACATCGAACCGATTCGCAAGGTGCTCCTGTTTCAATAGTAAAATCTGTCTTACTTTTCCCCAAAGGCATCATCAATGGCAAATCTCGGTTACAGCATAATGTGTCAACCGATAGTTGGCGTAAATTATCAGCAACAGGAGCATTTTTTGGATCAACTAGTGATATGTATACCTCTGTACCAATATAACTTGATCTGTGCCCGAACTTTCTTTGGTTCACATTAAGGTTTCGAGTGTTTCTACTTAACGTATAAAATGCACTACGCTTTTTATCCTGACTTTCATCAGCACCATACAGAGGTAGAAATTCCGTTGTTGGTTCAATTCCTGAAGTAAATCCCTTAATGTTATTAATAGAACAGACTTCAAAATCCAGTGGTCTCAATTTATCTGGCACAACATGAAAATCATTGGTTAACCGCGAGACATTGATTCGTTCTGCTCGTTTGGGAAATAGATTTATTGCTGGAGTACAATGTAGTGAAAAATTATCTACCGACACTAAATTTTCTAAACGTACGTCGTTGTGATCAAGCAACAACAATAGTTGCAGTTTTTCTTCATTACATTGTTTAACTGTTGCTTGTAGATTATCTAAAGACAAAAACAAGTAACGTTTAGCAAAAGAAAAATATTCTTTGAGCAAACGAAAACCGTCAAATTGACGATTACAATAAGGTAACAGTGCGTCTTCCTTCTCGTAGCCGTGTGGCGTCACTTTAGTTGGGGCTTGCTGAGTTCGCCAGATATTGCCACTGCTTTTGTATAAACACCCTTGATACCCTTTATATAGAGCTTCAAATAAGTACAGTGGGAATGACTCAGTGCCGCGTATATGCAGCATCAAAGAGTCTAATGACATTTCAGAAAACTTCATACCTGGAGCAGCTTCCAATGTAATCATTACGCCACTTTTAGGGGTATAATTTAACGATGTTTTCGTAATATATGAGGTTAATTCCTGAGCATTAATATACTCTGCTTTAGTTAGCTTTATTGGCCACAAAGTGACCTCATGAGATGTCCTGTATTCGCAAGATGTTTGTTCACCTTTGCTGAGCAGGCTATGCAAAGCTGTTTGCCGAGGAATAGTCACACCTTGGGCTAAACTACCTTCTTCAAAATCTGGACTAAATTGAGCAATCAACATCGAAGGAGAAGGCTGTAAGAAAGTAGGAAAAAGTTGCTCAGTTAGATGCTGAGTAAATTTAGGAAATGATGCGTCCAGTTTTAAGTGAATACGAGCAGAAAGGAAAGCAAAACCCTCGAGCAAACGCTCAACATAAGGATCCGAACAATCAAAACCTTCAAGACCTAAACGCCCGGCAATTTTTGGGTATTCTTTAGCAAACTCAGCGCCGGTTTCTCTTATGAATTTTAATTCTTGATTGTAAAACTCTAAGAATTTGGCTTCCATTTTATATTAGTTCCAGTTATTGAGCGTTACGCTACCGTTTTCTATATCGACTTCAGTTTTTAAAAACAGTTGTAAAGGCAAGGGCTGAGCCCAAAGATCCCCTGAAATTTCGAAGGACAGGGTATTACCACTCATTTCTTTTTGCGCTACCGAAATTTTAATTTTTAAGGTCTTCGGAATAATACGTGGTTCATAATTTTTAATACTTTTTATCAATTCTCTTTCAATATGTTTAGGATTAAATATCATACTGGCGTAACCAGACAAATCGATAATGCCGAAATTTAAAGTGGATTTTTCTACTTCTGGATAACCAGTTAAATCCATATTTGCCGATGCCGCTACACTATTCAAAAGCCAAGCCAAATCTCTTTGCACCAACTCCTTTAATCGCGATACAGAAATAACCCGCTTTTCTCTTGTTTCGCTGGTTTTCTCTGGTTCATCATCTGATAGGCGATCAAGTAAAGAGAGCTGCAATCGCTCTTTTTGGGAAAGTTCAGGCATTAGTCGTGGTGAAGTTTAATTGATTTGATATTGAGTATCGGATATTCAGCTTTGTCGGTGATAAATACTCGCTGTCCACTGCCCACATAAAAATGTTCTAGCGGCTCTTGCCAATCGCATGTTCTTGCAAGCAATTGAGCATCAGTTGTTTGTGCCGTAATGGGATAACGTACTGGCATAAATACCACGAGTTGACCTTTATTTTTTAACGTCAAATTGGCAGGACGCCACACCAAGTCACGAAGGTCATCAACAGGTTCAAAATTAATCTCAGAAATATATTCTAACGGTAACCAATAATATCCGCCGTTTAGCATGACTTCTATCGCTGGGCCAAACCTCACATCTCCATCACTTAGCCATTCAAATGGCTCATCATCGATCGTGCCTGAAATAGCGGGGGCAAGTTCAGCACCGTTTTGAAGTAATTCATTGGCCTGCTTAATATCATTTAAACAATATTGTTTATAAGCCTCTACATAACTTGCCAACCAGCTTGAAGGCTCTCCAAAACAAATAGGTTGAATATCTCCCGAAAGCACTTTTTCCCTTCTAAATTCACACTCAATCAATTGCTTATAGGTGCTCACCATTGCCAAAGTTGAATCTGATAAATCTTTTAGCACGTCTAACTGTGTTACCGCACGTTGCCAGTCACGATTAATGCACGATAATTGAAACAAAAAAATGCGTAGTTGCAAATTACTTGGATCTTTTTTTATCTCATTGAATAACTGGATTTTGCACGAAGCTAAGTCTCCAGATTTCAATAGGCTTTCTGCATTCATGGTTGGTCTTCTTATGGTTTCTTGCGGAAATTTGGCTACTCAAAATAATGAGTAGCCAACTAAGACTCTATAAATCTAAGATTACACTACAGCATTCTTAGCAATGTCATAAGCAAACTCTGGTTGTTTACCTTTACCACCATCTGGTGTTTGTTCAGTATAAACAATCTTGTATTCACCAAAATTCAAAGATACATTTTCAGTAAGCCTGTCTTCTCCGCCTGATCCACCTGTAGAAACAGAAGAGACGATAATATCTTTCATCGTAATGACAATATATTCCAGTTGTGAGCCACCGGCCTTACGAACGGTTAACGTACCTTCTTTAATATGGTCACCTAAAGTACATTTTTGCATCAATACAGTGGATGCCAAATCAACATATTTAGTAAAGGTAATATCTTGAACATTTACTTTACCAGCGCCACTTCCTGAACCCATATGAGTCGTGCCATTTTGTGACATGCCCCAACTCCAGGCCAAAATATCAATTTCATCTTTCTTTTCTTTATCTTGTGCTTCACCGTTTATACCATCTAATTTTAAAAACTGGTCAACAGCCATAATAACTCTCCTTTGATTTTACTATTAAGTATCTTAAATTTTAATTACTGCTTTTCTGAAGGTAACTTAGACACCAAACGTAATGATGCGGTTAGCCCTTCTAACTGGTAATGTGGTCTAAGGAAAAATTTGGCACTATAGTAACCAGGGTTTCCTTCAACCTCATCAACAACTACTTCTGCTCCTGCCAGCGGTTTCCGCGCTTTTGTTGCTTCGGATGAATTGGTTGGATCTCCGTCAACATAATTGTTAACCCAACCTTGCAACCATTTGTTCATTTCATCACGACCTTTAAATGAACCTACTTTATCTCGCACAATACATTTTAAATAATGAGCAAATCGGCATGATGCAAATAAATAGGGTAGACGAGCCGCTAATGCTGCATTTGCAGTGGCATCTGGATCATCATATTCAGCCGGTTTTTGTAACGATTGGGCACCAATAAAGGCAGCCATATCACTATTTTTACGATGTATCAGTGGCATTAATCCACAAGCAGATAGTTCTGCCTCACGTCTATCACTAATCGCCACTTCAGTAGGACATTTCATGTCCACGCCGCCATCATCACTTGGGAACGTATGCACAGGCAATCCCTGCACATCCCCGCCTGATTCAATACCACGGATCCGCGAGCACCAACCATATTCTTTAAATGAGCGATTGATATTTACCGCCATTGAATAAGCCGCATTAGTCCAAGCATATTTAGATGAGTCTGGACCACTTACATCTTCTTCAAAGTCAAAAGCTTCAACAGGGTCAGTTTTATCACCATAAGGTAATCGAGACAATACTCTAGGCATTGTTAGGGAAATATATTTGGCATCTTCGGTTTCACGTAACGATCTGAAAGAAGCAAAATCAGGCGTCGAGAAAACTTTAGTTAAATCACGAGGGTTGCTTAATTGATCCCAACTATCTAATTGTAATAAGCCTGGAGCAGCAGCAGTGATGAAAGGTGAATGAGATGCAGCGCATATTTTAGACATATTGGTAAGTAAATTGACGTCAGCAGGACTGTTGTCAAAATAATAGTCACCCACTATGGCACCAAAGGGTTCACCACCAAATTGTCCATATTCTTCTTCATAAAACTTTTTGAAAACCGGGCTTTGATCCCAAGCTGTTCCCGCAAATTTTTTGAGGTTTTTACCCAGTTCTTTTTTAGAAATATTAAAAACACGTACTTTTAGGGTTTCGTCAGTTTCGGTATTATTAACTAAATAATGTAATCCACGCCATGAGCCTTCTAACTGCTGATAGTCTTCATGATGTAAAATTAAATTGACTTGCTCAGACAGTTTCTTATCAATCTCAGCAATAATGGCCTCGATTGAATGAACAGTGTCTTCGGATATGATATTCGCATCTTGCAGTGCGTAACCAGCAAGCGTATTTACCGCTTTTTCTACTTCAGATTTTGCATGATCAGATTTTGGTTTAAACTCTTTTTGCAACAATGATGCAAAACTATCTTGATCGAGATCTTCCCATGCGGTTTGTTCTGCTTGCGTTGTTTCTTGTTCAGCCACTTGTTATTCCTCCCCACTTTCTTCTTGTTTAGGTGCAGCACTTAGCGTTGCTAATAAAGTTGGATCCGTCAGTGCTTTGGCGATCAGTTGCTCGGCACCTTCCTTACCATCCATGTATGTCACTAGGTTAGAAAGTTGATTTCTAGCTTCAAGCAATTGCTTAAGACCATCAGTGTTTTTTGCAATTGATGCAGGAGTAAAATCATCCATACTTTCAAAGTTCAATTCCACTGAAAGATTACCTTCTCCAGTTAATGTGTTTGGAACTGATAACTGAACCCTGGGTTTTGACGCTTTTAGACGGTCATCGAAATTATCAACATCAATCTCTAAAATTTTTCGTTCAGAAATGGGTGCTAAAGGTTCTGCTGGATTACCACTCAAATCAGCCATAACACCCATAACAAAAGGAATTTGAACTTTTTTCTCAGCACCATAAAGCTCTACGTCATAATCGATTTGAACTCTCGGTGCTCTGTTACGACCGATAAATTTTTGACCACTAGCCACGTTAATTCTCCTTAATATTATTAATTAATTTATAAATATTCTTATCTGGGCTTTATTTAATAGGAACTACTACATGAATTTTTATCTTCGTTTTAATCTGAATCTGAAATTCCACCCAGTGTCTTAACCTGAGCTAATGCATCGGGGAAAATATCTTTAACTATATCCAGAAAATCTAAATTAACCAATTTATTTGCCCGACTAATTAGTATGGGTACTGGGCTAGATGGCTCAAATTCTTGATAATAAGTGAGTATTAAATCGAAACACCGTTCAACGTCTTGACGCGAAGTCAATTTCATTTCGGCACTATTGAAATTTGTACTGCCGCCTGAGGGTGCTGCCCCCTCGATTTGTTGATTATCTGAAAGCTCACTATCAGTACTTTCGTCTGTAGTGGTTATCACTTCAACTTGGAGGTTGCCATACTTTTTTAACGCGTTGGAAACACTATTAAATTCTGCAATTAGAATATCAAAATCAACATTGTACTCATTACCTGCCTGTTCAATGAATGTTTGATTTATTTCCTTAAGGTGGGCAATACACTGGTTAATTACTTGAAACAAAGCAGTTGTTTCTTCAACTTTAGCTTCTTTAAATATCCCTATAATTTGCGATATTTCTATTTCTGGAGTGTCTTCTTTATTGGCATCTGATGGATTTACTGCTTTATCAATCAACTGTAAGGAAACATTCCCAAGGATTTTAGAAGTTGCCAGCGGTAATGTTCTAATAGTATTTAATACAAAACTTTTGTCTGATAAATGGCCTAGTGCAGATATTCGTTCTAAGGGGTCTCCATCATCTTCATCTAATTCTGGATAAACATCCTGCCATTTAGTTTTTACTAATTGGGATAAACCGTTTAAGCATTGTTCAAACTTGACTATGCCTTCGGTATTTAAAGCAGATTGGGCCAATATACAGATTAATTTTAAGTCTCGAGTTTTTTCATGTACTCGAGTGCTTGTTTTTTTACTGTTCGCCACTCGGGAGGTTCTGCAGGAATTGTTGAATTTCCATCAAAACGTTCTGCAATACCTTGGGATTCGAAAAAAAAATTTTGAAATCCGGAATCGTCGTCAAGATTAACTCCACACACAGACTCACCCGAAATGTCAGCGATAATATCTTGATCGTAATCCATCTAGCACTTTCCTTAGACTTTCTTGATTATTTCTCACACAAATCTAATACAAATGAAGATGATTGCAAAGATAAATTTTCCCGCTCTTAAATTTTCCCGCTCTAAAAATTATACACTTGTCCTACTACTTACATATTTTGCAAAAATATGTGTAAGATTAATCAATCTTTATCGTGAAGGCACATTATAGTTTGACTATGCTGTATATTCTGGTTATTCATATTCTGTGCGCAAAAATATATACATTTAAGCTTTACTTAGTAGCCTAAGACGTTAAGCATGCATGAGTTAAAACACAGCAAATATTCAGAGTTCAGTATTGCTATTGATTAAGAGATACTTTCATCACAATCAAGGTATTCAATTAGCGTAAAAAAGACCATCATATTGGCGCCAACTTACAGGAAACGACATGTCAGGAACACAGAGTTTATTAGCTATTGCAACATCCTTAGGTGATGGCAAATTATTGCTGCGCAAAGCAGAAATTATTGAAGAACTTGGCAGACCTTTTTCCATTGAGGTTGAACTAGTCAGTGATGATGAAGAAATATCCTTAGACGATATTCTGGGTGAAAATGTCACTATTCGTTTAGAAACAGAGAACGAAAGTCGTTTTTTTAACGGCATTGTTACCGAGTTTTTCCAAAAAGAAAACATCGCCAGAACGGCCTGTTTCGGCGCGGTCATTAAACCTTGGTTTTGGCTTTTGACATTGAGTGAAAATTGTCGGATTTTTCAGGAAAAAACCTATCCTGAAATCATTAAAGCGGTATTCGAAGATCTTGGTTTTTCAGACTATGAGGACCAACTAACAGGTAGCTATTCCCCCCAAGAATACGTGGTTCAATACAATGAAAGTGATTTCAATTTTGTGTCCAGGATCATGGAACAGGAGGGAATTTATTATTATTTCACACACACCAATGGTAAACACTCTATGGTGTTGGCCGATGACAGTTCGGTGCAGCCCAATGTTGGCGAGATCCCATTTTATGAAAAAGAAGAAAGCGAAAATTTAGTTGATGTAGAGGGAATTGTTAAGTGGGAAAACTACAGAAAAATTCGCACTGGAGGAGTTAGCTTAGGAGATTTTGATTTCACCACCCCTTCAAAAAATCTAAGCTCAGTTACTGCCGATCCTAAAACAGGCTCTTTATCTTCTCTACAAAAGTTTAACTATCCAGGAAAATACACCGAACAGGCGAAGGGAAAAAGTTACACCAAAATATTAATGGAAAAAGAAAATGTTCATTACGATCAAAAATATTGTGAGGGTAACGCTAGAACTCTATATGCGGGCAGTCAATTTAAACTGATTGATCATCACCGTGACGATCAAAATGACAATTATTTAGTAGTGAAATTTTTGTGCGTCTTAAAATCCGAAGAATATTTCTCTAATACTAAAGGTGAAACGGAGGAGCTTTTCACTTCCACTTTTACCGTTATTCCGGCAAAAGTTGTTTACCGACCTCAGTGTCTTGCCATTAAACCTAAAATTACCGGACCGCAAACTGCAATAGTGGTAGGAAAAAGTGGTGAAGAAATATGGACCGACAAATACGGTCGCATAAAAGTCCTATTTCATTGGGATAGATATGCTAAAGCCGATGAAAAAAGTTCCTGTTGGATAAGAGTATCTCAAACTTGGGCAGGCAAAAACTGGGGAGCGATACAAATTCCTCGTATTGGGCAAGAAGTTTTAATCGATTTTATCCATGGCGACCCAGATAACCCTATTGTAATTGGCAGTGTGTATAACGGCAGCACTATGCCTCCATACGAATTGCCTGCAAATGCAACCATGTCTGGAGTTAAGTCCCGTTCGAGTAAAGGTGGCGGTGGCTTTAATGAAATTCGTCTGGAAGATAAAAAAGGCGAAGAACAAATTTTTGTCCATGGCGAAAAAAATCAAGATATCAATATTAAAAATGACTGTTTTGAAACCATCGGAAATGACCGTCATTTGATAGTTAAAAATGATCAAGTTGAGTTAGTAGAGAATAACCGAAGCGAAGAAGTCAAAGCCGATCACGTTGAAAAAATTGGTAAAGATAGACATCTCGAAGTGGTTGGAAAAGAAGCTAAAAAGGTCCAAGCATCTCTATCATTGACAGTAACAGGGGATGTGGCAGAGGTATTTAAAGCCAACCATTCAATGCAGGTGACAGATGACAGCTATATTAAAGGCACCAATATTTGTATAGAGGCAAGTGATAACATCACATTAAAAGTCGGTAAGTCGACAATTGCGATTAGTTCGGCCGGAATAGCGATAGAAACCACAGGCGATATCAAACTAGATGCAAAAACGAATATCGATGTTAAATCGGGTGCCAATACTAAAATTAAAGCCGGAGCTATGGGTAACTTTGAAGCCGGTGGAATTGCCACTATCAAAGGTAGCATGGTCAAAATCAATTAAAATAAATATGGCTAGATTGACTAGCTCTTGAAATACATACTCAACTGACAGATAAAGTGGAGGATAAACATGGCTATACAAGTAAACATGGGGGCCAGTTTAATGTGCACTATGGGAGTGGCGCCTAGCTCATTAGTGGTGCTCCCTCAAAATAAAACCATCGCTGAAAGTAAACCAGCAGCTAACATTATGGATCACAAACCTTTTGTTAATATCCTGCCATTTGGTATGTGTAAGTCACCTGCAAATCCAGCAGTTGCTGCGGCTACAGCGGCTGCTTTGGGTGTGTTAACTCCCATGCCTTGCACACCTGTAACACCAGGTCCATGGACGCCAGGTTCTGCTACTGTAATGATTGCAAATTTTCCGGCCTTAAATAATTCCAGTAAGTGTATGTGTGCTTTTGCGGGGGTAATTTCAATTACTAATCCAGGGTGTACAAAAGTGATGGTGCCATAGCATTACTATTAGTGAAAATAAGTTTATTTTCTGTCCGAAGTGCTTATTACCTAATGGAACTTTTATTGCTATCATCAGAAAATAAGTGCGATATTTAATGTGGAATTGACTTTATGTTTATATTTAAAATGACAAGGGGGATTAGTTTCTAGCTATGCCATATTTGAAACTAAAAATTGTATCCGGCAGCGAAACTGGTCAAAACGATAACGTTAGTTTTTCACATCTCGGCGGTTCCATTGGGCGATCTGAAGATTGTGATTGGACTTTAATAGATAGTGATCGATTCGTTTCGAAAAAACACTTGGTTATCACCTTTAGAAATCAACAATTCATTTTGACCGATGTAAGTAGTAATGGCGTTATTATCAATAATGCACGGGAACCGTTAGGCCGAGGCAATGAACATATATTTCAGGCTACTGATACACTTATCATTGGAAAACATGTTGTTAAAGTTGAAGATATTAAGCTCGATGTCGAAGATGCAAATGCAAATCCATTTCAAACACAGCACGATGATGGAGACTTGTTTAGTTTAATAATGGGCGGGGACTCAACTCCAGAACCGATGCAAGAACCACAAACGCCTCAAAAAATACCAGACACATCAGACTTGTTCAAAGATGTTGAACAAGATAGTGGACTTGGATTAGGAGAAATTTTGTCTACTCCTATTAAGTCTCCAGCAGCAAATGAATTTACAGACTTTAATGAGCAATCCAATCCATTTAATATAAATCCGCAGCCTACTACACCTCAAAGTGCTAGTTTTGAAAGCCACGATATTAATACAAATGTAAAATCTGACGAGATCCTTATACCAGATGATTGGGAGATGTTTGATTCAATATCTACCACTGGTAACCTTGAATCGCCTATTGAAATAAATACACCTGAGACTCATGTTGCAACTGAAGAACATATTGAGACACATCAACAAAACAATATTCCGGCAGCTGCAATACACCAAAGCGCTCGCGAATTATTGCCTGAGAACAATCCAGCAATAATTGATGAAGAGCCTGTAGTAAAACCTCAACTTCAACCTCAACAAACGAATCCGCAAACTTCAGATAATATTAATAAAAAAGTAACGAACGAAGAAATTTCAAATACAACTAACGATGATTTCTTTACAACTTTATATGAAAAGCTAGGGCTCTCAAAAGAATTTAAAGCAACAATCAATCAAGAAGTTTTTGCTGAAGATATCGCGACTATATTGTTATCTACTACTCAGGGCTTAATGTCACTTTTAGCCAGTAGAACAGCCTTTAAACAAGAATCCCGAATGTCAGCGACACTTATTCAACCTAAATCTAATAACCCGATAAAGTTTTCAATTGATCCTGTTGATACTCTTGAAATGCTTCTGGTTAAGAAGAAAAAGGGGTATATGTCTGTGGAGAATTCGTATGATGAAGCCATGGAAGATATTCAATTACATCAGATGGCATTTATGTCGGGGTTACAAGGCACATTAGATGGGGTCTTAGGGCAATTGGCTCCTGAGGATATTGAAAAGGAAGTAAATAAAAAATCTCAAATGTTTAAAGGATTAAATTCGAATTCACAATGTTGGAAAATTTATAAAGAAAAACAGCCCTTGCTGGCAAAACGTGTAAAAGAGAATCTTAATGAAGTACTAGGCACCTATTTCTCAGATTCATATCAATCACATATTAATCGTTATAAGAACGAAAATAAAAAGGAAAAAGCATGTTAAGGCATCTATCAAAAATCGGCATTTTATATTTATGTTTTCTACTCGTATCCTGTTCGAGTAACACTGAAAACACTGTAGACTTCAATTACTTCATAACTGCGTCTGCAGATATCAACCCTGACATAGAGGGTCGTCCTTCATCTGTTATTGTGCGGATATATCAATTAACAAATAAAATCAATTTTGAAAATGCAAGCTACGATGCACTTTTTGAAAGTAACCACAATGCACTTGGTACCGAATATATCAACTTAGACGAATATTTAATTGACCCTAATACTCGAAAAGAAGTTGAACTTAAAATATCTGAAAATGCTAAATATATTGGTGTAGTGGTAGGTTATCGTAGTACCGACATGGTGACTTGGCGCACTATAAAAGCGGTGCCAGAAGGCAGTTTTTGGAGAAACTCTGGAATCGAATTTAAGATTGACAAGTTATCTGTACGAGTAGTTGAAATCTAATAATAATATAGAAAACAAATAAAGGATCAGTGTATATGGCATGGGAAAAGAAGGTAATTTGGTCGGAAGGGATGATGCTTCAGCCCCATCATTTTCAGCAACAATCCAGATATCATGAATCTCAGTTAAGATATAACAGTTCCTTATGCCGTCCTCATTTTTGGGGAATATCATCGATCGAAATTGATAAGTCTCATTTAAAAAATGGTAAGTTTTGTATCAATGCCGCTGAAGGCATATTGCCAGATGGCAGTTATTTTAACTTCCCGAGTATTGATACTTTACCAATGGCAATCGATATAAATGAAGACTTATTAAATACCACCATCTTTTTAGCTGTTCCAATTAGGCGAAATGGAAATACTGAAACATCCCGAGATAGTGCAATTCATAGCCGATACTCTATAGCAGAACATGAAGTGAGAGATATATCTGGTATATCGTCAACACAACAAATAGTGGAAGTATCAGGTCTAAGTTTTTGTTTACGTACAGACAAAGATGACAACAATGAGTTTAGTTGCATACCAATTGCCTTTATTGAAGATGTGAGTGCCAGTAATAACGTTAGTTTAAAACAAAGTTTTATTTCTCCAAGCCTCAACATTAAGAATAGTGCGTACATCTCTAGCTTTTTAAGTGAGTTAGTCAAACTGGTTAAACATCGTATAAGTGCACTAGCGTCACGGGTGTCTGTAGCAGGAAAAGCTACAACCACTGAAGTTACAGATTTTTTGATGTTGCAAACTCTTAATCGACACTCACCTATTTTAATCAATTTAGATCAAGCAGAAAGCCTCAGCCCTTATGAATTATATGAGAACTTTATTGGCCTAATTGGTGATATGAGTACTTTTATTAAAGCAGATAAGATGGTGCCTGAGTTACCCATCTACCAACACAACAATCTAACTGAGGTTTTTAAGTCTCTTATTGAAGAGCTGAGACAAGTATTCAGTGTTGTCCTAGAACAAAACTCACTCAATATTCCATTACAAGAAAAACAATACGGTATCAGTGTTGGCGTGATTGCAGACAAAACATTATTTACTTCTGCTTCCTTTATACTTGCCGTGACCGCAGATCTATCAACCGAAGAACTTCGTAAGTATTTTCAGGCTCAAGTCAAAATTGGGGCTATTGAACAAATCAAAGAATTGGTCAATGTGCAATTACCTGGTATCCAGCTTAATAGTCTAGCGGTAGCACCGCGAGAAATTCCTTATCAACGCAATTTTATCTATTATGAATTAATTCAGAATGGAGAATATTGGACTGCTCTAGCTGAGTCTGGTGGGATCGCATTACATGTAGGGACCAAGTTTCCAAATTTAAAAATTGAACTTTGGGCCATCAGGAGCAATTAATAATGCAAGACGAAGATAGGACTATGATTATTCCGAATCCAGGAGGACGACGGAAGTCAGCAAACACCCAAACATTCCGACCTTCATCACCTGAGTTAACTCAGCCCGCTCGTGCACCAGATCAAGTTAATTTGAATGCTTCTGCACAATTTGATGGCGAAAATATAATTTTATCTTGTGCCAGCGACTTGATAATTTTGGCAAGCCATATTCGTTCATTAGAGCCAAGTAATAGTATTGAACAGCTGCGCAGAGACATCGAAGCCTTAATTACAAAGTTTGACCAGCAACTTAGTCAATTTAATTTAAGTAAAGAAGTTAGCCTTACAGCACGTTATCTCATATGTTGTTTACTCGATGAGCTAGTACTATCGACTCCTTGGGGATCGGACAGTGTTTGGAGCAATCAAACCTTACTGAGTAAATATCACAAAGAAACATCCGGTGGGGAAAAGTTTTTTCTTATAGTGAACAAACTACTCGAACAGCCACAACGCAATATTGACCTGATTGAGTTATGTTATGTCTGTTTATCATCAGGATTCGGTGGTAAATATCGGCTTTCAAAACAAGGTGAATCCGAACTACTAGAAATAAGTCAAAGATTGTATACACCAATAGAACAAATTCGCCCTATTAGTCGTGATTTATCTCCCGCTTGGCAAGGTGTGGGAGATACCAAAACAGGTTTCGTTAAGCAGTTTCCACTCCCGGTATTTTTCTTAATTCTTGGATTCATTTTAATCGCTGTATATATTGCATTTTTATCCAGTTTGAAAGCAAAAATAGAGCCGTTATATCAGAAAATAGAATCTATTGGTTGGGAACAGTCAGTCCCCCAACCAGCAAATCGACAAGCGAACCGAATTGATATAAATACTGTTGCCACTTCATTAAAGAGCGTATTGAGAACCTATATAGATGACAAAATTGTATCTGTTGATGTAAGAAACGATCAGCTTATTATACGATTTATTAGCACTAGTTTGTTTAAGTCGGGTAGTAGCATTATTAATGAAGATTCGCTGCCAGATGTGAATATCTTAGTTAATGCAATAAAAGATTATGCAGATCGTGTTCTGGTTGTGGGGCATACCGACTCTACAGGTAAACCAGATTCAAATTGGGTTATATCTCGTAAAAGAGCGGAAGCCATTGCTAATTGGCTAACAAAAAGTAACCAACAATTATCCAATACCATGACTAGAGGGGTTGCTGATACACAACCACTAGTTAGCGACGATAGTGATTACAATCGAAGTATTAACAGACGTGTAGAATTGACCCTGATTTTGAAGGATGAGCTCATATAATGGAAAAAATAAAAACAATCACTTCTAGCAGATGGTTTTTTCCTATCGTCTTCTTTTTACTTTTTTCGTTATTTATTTTATTTGCTGGGCCTTACTTTGCTTTTGCAGAATTCTATCCGTTGGCCGCTCTAAGTACTCGGATTTTCGTTATCCTAATAGTGTTGTTTATTTATCTAATTGTGCAGTTTGTTAAATACCACCGACAGATGAAAAAACAACAAAATTTGGTTAAAGACATCACCGAAGAAGATGGACTAAATGACGTTATTAACTCTGAATCAGCAGAGTTAAAGGTTAAGTTTGACCAAGCCTTTAGTATGCTAAAAAACAAAAAAGGGGGCCAGAACACTCTTACTGACATTCCTTGGTACATGATAATTGGTTCTCCTGGAAGTGGTAAAACAACTTTACTGTCTAATTCTGGTTTACAGTTTCCACTTTTTAATGAACTAGGAAATCAAGCTGTACAAGGTGTTGGGGGGACAAAAAACTGCGATTGGTGGATAACCCAAGAAGCAGTCTTGCTAGACACAGCTGGCAGGTATAGCTCACAAGATAGTCATCAAAAAGCCGATCAGACTGGATGGAATAACTTTTTAGGTTTAATTAAAAAATATCGTCGTAAACCTATTAGTGGTTTGTTGGTAAGTTTTAGTATGTCTGACTTGATGACAATGAATGAATATGAAATGAGTCAGCACATTATGCAAATGAAACAACGAATTGCAGAAGTGAATGACTTTTTTAAAACCAGATTTCCTGTCTACATCATTATTACTAAATCTGACATGCTTGCGGGCTTTAGCCAGTTTTATGAAACCTTTTCACACAAGGAAAGAGAACAAGCATTTGGTATTACTTTTGATAAAAAGGATAGTATAGAAGGCGATATCCTAAGCCATTTTTCACAAGAGTTTAGGGAATTAACCCAGTCTGTCACTCGACGCCAGTGGCAGCGGATCTCACTGGAAAGAGATCCTAATCGTAAGTCACTTATTTACAGTTTTAGTGATCAGTTTTCTTCTTTAAAACCGACACTTGATAATATATTGGGTAATTTAGCCAAACTTGATGATGGCTTAACAACAGGCATAATCAGGGGTGTATATTTCACCAGCGGCACACAAAGTGGTGCGCCTATTGACCGTATTATCGCTAAAGTGTCTTCAGCCTTTGGATTAAAAAATAAAGCAAAAGCGCTATGGAATAACGACCAGCGTAGCTATTTTATAAAGGAGCTACTACAACAGGTTATTTTCCCAGAATCTGATCAATTTGGTGTATTAGTAGGTCATGACAAACGAAAAAATTTGATTAAACGCATAACCATGGCCGCATCTGCTGTGTTTACCTTACTAATTGTTATCGGCTTTTTTATTAGCTTTGGCAACAATTCACGTTATGTTGAGTTAAGTGAGTCATCAGTAGATAAGTGGAGTAAAGAGTACGAGACTTCAGTTTCCAGTGGTGCTGACTTAAGAAGTTATATCCCCGCACTAAATGACTTTGCCGATAACATAGCAGCAGTTGTTGAACAAAGTGAATCTCAATTTTCAGGCTTGGGCTTAGCACAGTCAAACTCATTAGAAAATGCGCTTACGGCTAGTTATAATAGACTATTGTCTTCAGTCCTTTTGCCATATATTAAAAAACAAGTAGAGCTTCAGCTTAGTAGCACTGACGATATAAGTGAAAAATATCAAGCATTAAAGGCCTATTTAATGCTTGCAAACGCAGATAGAAGAGACCGTGATTTTTTGAGGTATTGGTTACACAAAAACCTTAACAATCACTCCTTTTTTACCGACACAGAGTTTGTCCAGGTTTTCGCTCACGCCAACAACTTAATCAAAAATAATATGTCACTTGATAGTGTGGATAATTCTTTGGTAGAGAGATCCAGACGCATTTTGCAATCGCAAGCTGTTTCAGATATCTATTATGAACAATTTAAAATAGCCTACATGAACAAGTCAGAAAGTATGTTGTCAATGGCGCAATTAGCTGGTTCAGACTGGCGTACATTACTAACAACCACTAAAGACGACATACAAACGATTTCAAATTTTTTTACACCTGAGATATTTGCCCAAGTGTTGGGTAAAGAAATTAAAGACTATTTAAACCAATTAGAAACCGAAACATGGATTTTAGGTGAGGGTAATGTGATCAATAAAGGTGCATTATCATCAAAACTTGAAAAATCTTATGCACGAGACTACGTGAATAATTGGCAAGAATTATTGCAATCAGTTTCTGTCAAACAAACCTCTAATATGGCTGCATTAGATTCGGCATTGAAACTAGCGGGCGGACTAAACTCGCCTCTATTTCAGTTACTTGAATCTGTATCTCAAGCAACAACACTAGTAGAAATAAACTCTGATTCAAAATTAGCAAATTTGTCTGCAACAGCTGACAGAGCAATGAGTAAAGCCAACAGGTTAAACAACTTACGTAGTACTGACACCCCTGAATATTTAATTACTTCGCAGTTTAGTCAGTTACATGAGCTCTTAAGCGAAGAACAAAAAACCATTGTATTGCAAAAAATGACAACCATAGTTTCTGATATTTCAGTATCGCTAAACTTTGATTTAAGAAATGAGAACGTTAGCGTAAACGACAATCTACTTAAACCTTTACAAGCCTTTGCATATAGCCAACCAGCACCATTGAATCGCTGGGGAGAGCAAATGGCACGAAATATAAAGGCAATGCGCGACCAAACTCAAAGACTTAAAATTGCAAAGCTTTGGCAACAAAGTGTTCTGGATAAATGTACCGATACTATTCAATTTAAATACCCTTTTGTACGGTCATCTAAAACAGATGCAGGTCTAAGAGATTTATCTCAATTATTCGGGTCATCAGGTAGCATTTATCAGTTTTTCTCTAAACATATACGACCTTTAATCAGGAGTAATTCTTATCCATATCAATGGAACGAAAACGTTGCGAGAACCTATGGTTTTAACAATGATGTTTTGCCATTTTTTGAACAAGTAAACAAAATACGCGATAGTTTATTTGTTAACGATGGCGATAATCCTCAACTTACCTTGGCCTTTAAGCCAATTTATTTAGATTCTCGACTATCAAAGTTCAAAATGTCAATTCATGGTCAAAATTTGAGTTATCAATTTGGCCGTCCTACAAGTACTAATATTGTATGGCCACCACAAGACTTTGGTTCAAGTAGTCAATTTTCTTTTCAGCGTCGTGATGGCAGTGAAGTAGTTGAAAGCAAAAACGGCTTATTTGCGTTATTTAGACTGATTGAAGAGGCTAAACGCAAACAGATAAATGAAAATAAGGTAGAAGTGACATTTACAAAAAATGATTTTGAAGCGATATATGAAATTACTGGAAACGGCAGAGTTAATCCTTTGATAATATCGCAGTTGTCTAACTTCAAATGTCTCAACGAATTTTAGCGATATATAATGAAAATTGGATTTTTTGGAAAGCTACCTGGTTATGGTGATTTTGTTCAGCGTAACGTATGTCCCGAGTTTGTAAAATATTGGGATAATTGGGTATTAAAGTCCCTGAGTTCATCTCGTGAACAATTAGGTGATTCATGGAGAAACAAATACTTTAATAGCCCAATTTGGCGTTTTGTTATTAGCCAAGAAACGCTAAGTCAAACACCAGTGGCCGGCTTTATAATGCCAAGCGTAGATAAAGCGGGTCGATGCTACCCTTTTACTGTTGTATGCCAAGCAGAATCTGAAGTTAATCCTTTTATAGTCGCTCGGAAAATTGATCTGATACATGAAGTAGGAGAAGACTTTGCGTTAAGTTTATTGGAAAATATAAAGCCTGATCTCGATGAAATAACAAACGTTCTGAATGAAATTTATCAAAGCTTGCAAGAATCAAAGTGTCAAAGTGCAGATATAAAAGCGGTGAGTTCAGTCATGGAGCTAGCTTGTATTACTGAGATTGATTCTCTTGATTTTACACTTGGCAATGAGTCTTTTTTACAAATTTTGCTAAAGGAGCAAAATGCCAATATGTCTATTTGGTCGATGGGCAATACAGAGGGCACTAATCCCCAGATACGTTATTTTTCTGGAATGCCGCCAATAGACAACTATTATTCATTTTTAGTTGCTGATGAAAACTAAGAAATATCGTTATTACGGCCTTATTTCAGCGACTTAAAGGCAATGTATCATCTAAATTTAAAGTGTTTGGCGGAATAGTATTGTTCCCATCTAATATTTCTAAAGACGGTTGATTATCAACTACTATAACAGTGACATTATCTCGAGCTTTACGTTCTAACGAAGTTGTAATTAATAAAGGCGCAATAGAATCTAATGGTGTATTAAGTAACAGTTGCTCAATCTCGACATCATCAATCACTTTGTTAAGGCCGTCACTACATAAACAGTACTTATCCCCATCCAGTCTAACATCACTTACCACATCTAAATCTAACTCATCACTAGCTCCAACGGCTCGAGTAATGACATTGGCATTTGGGTGACGTTCAGCTTCTTCAGGGGTTAGAAGTCCTTTCTGGACCAATTCCTCTACTTGGCTATGATCTTGTGTAAGTCGGGTGAGTTTATTATTGCGAACCCGATAAATTCGGCTATCCCCTGCCCAAATACAGTGAGCAAATTGATGGTCAAAAACAAGTACAACTACCGTACTTCCAATGACGGCTTGTTTCTCACTAGCCATAGAAACTAGACGGCTATTGACTTGCTGCAATACATCTTTGATTTGCTGAGTACCCAAAGGATAGGAATTCGAATTTGCAATATTCTGCAAACCATCCACTATCATTTTACTTGCTACATCACCTTTGGCATGGCCTCCCATCCCATCGGCAACACACCACATTCCCACTTGCGGGCAGTCTAAAAAACCGTCTTCATTTACTTTTCGTATAGTACCAATATCTGTTTTCGCTACCGATTTCCATGTACATTCAAGCATAATTCTTTATTCCAGTGCGGCCGATTTATAAACATAATACAATTTTAAGATAGGTCAGTCGCCCTATCGTTTTAATACTTTTCTTCGAGTCAGTATAAATATAAATGTCTTTGATTGCTGGTATTATTCTAGGTAGACTGAAGTTCAAATACTGCACGAATTCTCTTAAATATTGAAGCCATTCTTGCATTAAATCTCAAAAAACTAAGGGCGATTGATGGGCGAAGATATGTTAAACAAGACGATCGGGCGTTATGAGATTAAGGAAATGATAGGTGAAGGCGCAATGGCTAAGGTCTATCGCGCATATGATCCCGAAATTAATCGCTCGGTTGCATTTAAAGTACTCAAAGAAGACCATTGTGTTGATGAGGAGTATCTATCTAGGTTTTTACGTGAAGCAAAGGCTGCTGGTGCACTTTCTCATTCTGGTATTGTGACCGTTTTTGATGTGGGTAAATTAGAAAAGTCTCCCTATATCATGATGGAACTCTTGGAAGGGAGCGATTTAGGAGAAGTGCTTAAGGATAAAAAAACACTTTCCCTTAAACAGACTCTTATTATTGCCTTACAATTGGCTAAAGCTTTAGATTATGCACATAAATCTGGGATTGTTCATCGTGACATAAAACCTGACAACATTATTGTAATGCCAGATGGCGAATCGATTAAGGTTGCAGACTTTGGCATCGCTAGAATGAGTGAAGGCGAAGAAGCGCAAAAAACCCAAATTGGTTCTGTGCTAGGCACGCCGCGTTACATGTCACCAGAGCAAGCTTTGGGTGATGCAGTAGATGGCCGCTCAGATCTTTTTTCCGTGGGCACAATAATGTACGAAATGCTCAGCGGAAACAAAGCATTTAATGCCGGCAATATGGCCACATTAATGATACAAATTGCCCAAAAGCAACCTGAACCACTAAAAAACTTGTGCCCAGAGATACCTGCTGGGGTGCGTCAAATTATCCAAAAACTACTACAAAAATCTCCCGATAAAAGGTTTCAAACTGGTAGTAAATTGGCTGAAGCATTAGGTAAAGAATTAAGTACCTTGAACGACCAACAAGTCGAGCAGAAAAAGCACAAATACATTCCTTTAAAAATACGATGGACACTATCAGTTGGGGCAATTGTTGCCCTAGTCTCATTTATAAGTATAAACATTGTATTTAATATGCAGTCTTCAGCTATGACTAAACAGGCCGTGGACTCTGGCGCTTCTTTTGCAAAGTTTATTTCTACTGAAACCGCGATACCTATACTCAGTGAAGATTGGATATCCTTAGAGACCTTTATTAATGATGCCGCTAGTAGAGATACATTTTCATACTTAATAGTGACAGACAGAGCAGGACTTGTTCGTGGAGCGACTGATAATAACTTGGTAGGCAAAATGTATCAGCCAAATGAAAATGCTCAACTGATCAGTGAAACTGAAGATGTGCATACTACGAGTTCAGAGACAGCTGATGGCAGAAATATATTTAACATCAAAACCCCTATTCTGTTTCAAAGCACTGAGGTTGGTCAGATAATTTTAGGCTTATCTCAAGATGGATTAGATGAGGTTAAAAGTATCACAGGTTGGCTAATGTTTATCTTAGCCCTAATAACTACCTCCTCTGTAGCTGTTGTTATGTTTATTTTTGGTGGTTTGATTTCGCGACCATTTAAAGTTTTAAATGAGTCATTGAAAGGTTTTGCCTCTGGTAATTTAGACACCCGAATATCCCTTAATCGTAATGATGAGATTGGCGAAGTTTTTGATGGTTTTAATAACATGGCTGCCGCTATTCAGGACAGGTATACGGAAGTTGCTGATGAGCTAGCTCAAACAGGAATTGATAAAACTAACGCAGCTGAGGCGCAACTAAATGAAGTTGCTACAGAACCTGAAGAAACGGATCTTAAGGAAAAAAGCCCGCAAGATACAGGATCTGATTTTCCTATAGAAAATGAGCTTAATTCTAGTGTCGAATCAAAGTTAGACGTAAATCCCGATCAAACTGTTATTTCTACTAGCCAAATTGACCTCAATATTGACCCTAACCAAGACACTGACCAAGATCAGGATAAAAGTGAGAATAAACTAGCGGTGTCTCAACAGAGTCCTGCAAGTGATGCTGAGTTAGATGAGAGTACTGATAAAACAATCATTTCTACCAGTCAAATTGGCCTCGACATTAAACCTAGCCAAGTCACTAAAAAGAATAAGGTGAAAGAAAAGCAGCCTAAACTTTCTGAAGTTGAAACTTCTATAGAGCCTGATTTAGAAGTCAATCCAGATAAAACTATTATTGCCACTAGCCAAATTAATATTAAAAAGGTACCTAGTGTTAGTGATGATAAAAATGAGACTTCTAACACTGTAGATTCTCAGGTTCAGCCAAAAACAGACGGCCAACCCGAGAATGCTAAAGATGTTTCAAAGCCCCCTGCTGCGAAGAAGCCAGTTGTTAAACGTAAGCCTCGTAAAAAGCCAGTAGTAAAAGCTACGGTAGAAGCTGAAGATGAAAATAGCAAAAAAGTAAGCCAACCAAAAGATACTGTGACTAATACAAAGGCAGAAGAGGATACAAAAATTTGAAGTGTTTTTCTTTGCTAATCTTGCCTGTTTTATTTTTGGTAGGTTGTTCATCAACGCAACGCCAAGTGATTGCAAGCAATGATGATTTTATTGTTTTACAAACAGACGGTAATGACACTTTTAGCTCATTATCCGAAGAGTTTTTAGGTAGTAAACGATACTCAGAAATTCTACAAAGATATAATCCCGATACCTCTATGGTATCAGGGAGTTATATTGCTGTTCCCAAGAGGGCCATTAACCACTCTGGTGTTTTTGTTGACGGCTATCAGCGGATCCCCGTTCTTTGTTATCACCAATTTACCAATGACAGTAAAAGCAAGAATAAGATGGTTGTGACTCGTGACGAGTTTGAACGTCAAATGGATTATCTTGCTTCAAATGATTATCAAGTACTTAGACTAAGTGATTTAGGCAGTTTTATAAATGGTAAAAAAGAACTACCTATTAAATCTGTGGTGATAACTATAGATGATGGTTATAAAAGTTATCTTGAAGTAGCTTATCCGATTCTAGAGAAGTACGATTTCCCTTCTACTATGTTCGTTTATCCTGACTTTATAGGTGCGGGTCCAGCGCTAAAATGGAAGGATGTAAAATTTCTAAGTAAAACGCCTTTGGTCGACATACAATCCCACTCAAAATCACATGACAGCTTGTCTCCATTGCCACTTGGTGAGTCCGATAAGGACTATTTAACTCGGCTAAAAATTGAAGTCGAAGGAGCAGAAAAGATCTTGTCTAGTAGAACTAAACAAACGATTAATCATTTTGCTTATCCATATGGGAATAGCAGTTTAGAAATTATTGAACTGCTCGAACAAAACGATTATGAACTGGCTGTCACAGTTCATAAAGGCAGTAACGCTTCATTTTCAGCCCCATTTTTGCTGCATAGAACCATGATATATGGCGGGGATAGTCTTAATACTTTCAAAAAAAGCTTAGATGTTTTTAGTACTGTGGCACTCAAATGATAAAACGAATAATCTGTGTTACCACGCTAATTTTTTGTTGTTCTTGCAGCACAAATTTAGTCGATAACCGAGCATTCTTCGAACAGCGCAGTCCAATTGCTATTTCATTGGAAAACCAACAGCGTTATGCAGAAGCTTTAACACAATGGAAAATTTTACAGATAGCTTACTCTAGTGATGAAATTATAAACAATCACATTATTCGACTCGAAAATTTGGTGTCGGATCGTATTATTAAGCTACACGTTAAATTAGACAAAGCGAGGGCTGAAGGTAACAAAAAGTCAGAGCAAAAGGTGTATTTAAAGATATTAGCTTTAGACCCTAATAATAAAATTGCTATGGAAGGGTTGAGAAAGTTTGAATGGAAATTTGCCATTGAAGAAGCCAGTTCAAAAACGGCAAACATTAAGAAATATTTTGTTGAGTCACAACAAGAGGCTAATATTTCTATCCAACTTACCAAGTATCTTGAGCAAGGAGAGCAGTTTATACATGATAAAAAATATAATGGATTATTACAGCTAGCTGATCAATTCGAAAGTTCCTATCCAACACACTCACAACCAAACGATTATCGTATATTAGCCTATACCAAATTAGGCGAGAATCAGCAAAAGCAAAATAGTCTCAAGGAAGCTATAGAATACTACCAACAAGCGTTAAGGGTTGCAGCTCTTAAAGATAAGAGTTTACCTAGCGTGCAAAAGAAAACAGATGAACTATCAGGATTAATTGCAACTAGGTATTTAAAATTAGCAAACAAGATATTTAATACCGATTTAGATGAGGCGATAAAATACTATGAGCTCTCTCTAAAGTATCAACCTAACAACATTAAGACTCGCCAACTAATGCAGCGAGCCGTCAAAATCAGACATAACTTGATGAAAATTAAAAAACTTGACGCTAATTCTGATTAATATTATATAGTTTTTCTTTTAGCTCTAACGCTTGTGCTCTATATAGTTTTGCACTTGAATGGTCTGGATTAACTTTTAAAACCATATCCCATTTTTGAATGGCTAGATCCAGCTCTTGACGTCGAAATGCTGATGAAGCTTCTCTATGATATTTGTCAGCAATTTCTTTCTGCAAAACGAGCATTTCTTCCATCGATTGGTCATTTTGATCATCTAGATCGGTCGCCATTTTAAAGTTTTCAAAAGCGGCAAATGATGCCTCTTTTTGCAGATTTAACTGCCCTGCTTTTGTATAATAATTTGCGGCTAGAATATTATCCGTTTCAGCAATTTCTTGTGCCCTTCCGGTATATGTTGCTATTGCCAATTCTCTACTTTCCTTATTGAATTGACCAAAGTTTCTCAGTATTGCTACTTTTTCGATAGCTGCTGCATAATCCTGCTCCTCAATTAATTCTTGGAGATCACTGAAGGCAGACTCAGCGGTTTCAACCGGAGCAATAGGGATAACTTCTGTTAACAGTGGTTCAATTGGTTCTTCCATATCCTCAACTGCATCAACAGAATCGGCTTCCTCTGCCATAACTAAATCTGTCTCTTCATTTTCTAGACTTGGAGCTTCGAGTTCCAAAGCGTTATCTTTATCACGTTGAGATATTGCAAGCTGCGTTAAAGGTATTTTAATTTCTTGTCCGATGTTAACGCGGCTAGGGTTGGTAATATTATTGTATTTCGCTAGAGCATAAAATTTTAATGCTGACCCCAAATACTTTTTTGCTAGTGTAGAGAGGCTAGCACCAGATTTTAAATTAACTATGAAATTCTCTGCGGGAAAATATTGGCTAGATTCAGTTGATATTTGTGCAATTAAATTTCTTGCACTATTACTATTAGGTACTGAAATCAAATAAGCATTTAATTCAGCTAAGGCTTGTCCCTCTTCACCATTTTCAAGCTTTTCCAAAGCCTTGCTAAAACGCTGCCGTGGAGTCAAACCGACCTCAGCAACGTAGCTTTGTTTATTCAGAGTGTCATTTGTTTTATTTACTTCAGGTGTTGTATCCTTACCAGCGGAACTGCCTCCACTTGCACCACATCCTGACAAAATTAATCCAGCTACTAAAAAGGTAGCTGATAATTTTAATTTATTACCCATATAACTAATCATTTATAACCCCTGAAAATAAAAGAAACGTTCGTACAGCCTCTACGTTTCTCGGTACGAAGCAGTTTAATACAATTGCAATAGTGTAGCATGTCTTTCCATCTGAAATTTTTCTAGTTTTTTGTAACATATTGAAAATATTATGGTTATGCGCACTACAATATAATTCGTTGTCCCTGTTTGGCAAGCTTAAAATTAAAACCTAGGGTGTTTTCTAGTTGCAATTCGTTTTGAATTATATCTCTAGGATCAAGACCACTTTTTAGGCTGTATTTAATATGACTGATGATAACTTGCATATCTTCAATTTTTTGTTTTTTTTCTACTAAAGAATAAAAATAGCTCAGTTCTGACATTAACCATTTTGGAGTAAGGTGGCCAAATAGGAGTTCATCAGCTTGTTGATTATTAAATGATACTTCTATCACAATCCCCCGAAGTTTTTTAGTTTGCATTTGTTTGGCTAGATATTGCCAAACAGTAGCAAGCTTTCCCTCCTTCTCGACTTCGTCTGGGCCAGTGTCACCAAAATAAACGAAGATGTTATTTTGGTATTCAATCACAAAAGCTGTCGACTCAATAGAGTGGCTTAGACTAAATGCACTAACCGTTAGTTGAGTTCCTTTCAAGTTTATAGCTTGCTGAGGTACTAAGTCTATTATTTGGTATTTATTTAAACGAGGCGATATTCCTCTATTGGTGAAATTTGGCCAAGCTTGCCAGTTGAAGTAACTATCACTGATAATTTGGTTAACTGACTTAAGGGCATAAATGGGTTTATTGTTGTCGTCAGGCGAGGCAATCAATAAACCTGCGACGTGATCGAGGTGCCCATGGCTGATCAAATAACCTTTGATGTGATGGTGTAAAATATTACCTGCTGGCGATAAAGTATTATCTATTTTGACTGGTAATTCTTTAAAGGCATTGTTAGATAAAGCAAGGTTGATACCATTGACCAAGGTACCTGCATCAAGGGCAATATAATTAGGTTCTGATAATGCCCTTAATAAAAAAGCACTTAGATTACCGTCTTGAATACCACCAGCTTCTCCTAATACCACCAATTCGAAAGCCGAGTTTGGTATTGGAGATGCTAACTTTTCGGCTGATACTTGGCAGCTAAAAAGAAGCGTCAAAGCCTGAATGCAGAATATTTTTATAGCTAAGACAATTTTAATTTGCATATTCTATTTATTCGATTCGTTTTAAAGTGACTGCCGATGAACCTACCAGTCCCCGCTGCGGTATTTAACCTCGGGGCAGCATACTTTGTTTATACAGTTGTAGTGCTTGAGTTTGATCATTTTGTGATTCTTTAATGCTAGCCATTAGAATTAAGTCCTCTTGGCGATTACCCAATTTAATAGCCTTACTGAGCGCTTTTTCAGCCAACACTTTATCATTGGCATTATAAGCAACATGGCCTAATGCTGATAACAAATCGACATTCAAATCGTCTTGCTTCAGCCAAGCTTCTAGTTTTTTAATTGCTGCTACAGGATTGGGTAGTTTAATGAGTTTGAACAAAGGTATCAGTAGTGGATGGGGATCCGATTTTTGGTATTCCACCAAGGCATGCTCTGCATCGGCAAACATGCCCTGGTCAATTAGTTGTTGGATATAAGCAGCCTGTTGCGCTGGGTCTTTGCGCGTGGCTCTTGGTAACGACTGCCAATTCTGTTTAAGTTGACTGGCTCCTTCTTTACTGGCAATTTCGGCAAAATTTCCTTTTGAAGCCTGATGCATCAATGGTTCATAGTCATCACCTAATGCTTTCTTCCAGCCTTTTAGCTTTTCTTGTAATTCTTGCCATTTACCAGCTTGCCCTAGTGCTTGGGCCCAGAGTTTTAATACTGGCGCTTGTCCTTGCTGCTTTTCGCTTAGCCCTTGGATCAGTGTAAGCGCATCATTTGCTTGCTGATGCTGCAAGGCATCACGAATTAAACATAAATTAGCGGCCATGGCTGATTTTTCAAAGGTTGTCGCCATACGCCAATAACTTTTGGCTTGCTGTGGTTGTCCCAGTTGAACTTCAGCTTCGGCTGCCGCCAAAAGATTTATCCCATCGAAGTCTTCATTTTCAATTTTAAGAAAATTTTCTCTGGCAAGCAGATAGTTTGTTTCGGCCAAAGCGATTAGACCGCTGGTGAAGGCATTTTGCTTTTTACGACTGCCCCAATTGCCTAACCAGTTTTTCGATCCAGAAGCGGCTGCTATGGTGGCTTTAACCAATAAGTTGATAAACATAAAGCCGACAAAAATAGCAATCAAGGATAAGCTAAGAGACCAGACATTCATCTCTACTACCCAGCCGTTAAATTCGACCATCACATAACCACTGTCGTCAAAAATCATCGCAGCGATAACCACTGTAATCAGTAAGATAACCAAGACAAGAAATATTCTAATTAGCTGTCTCATGGTTAGTTATTTCCGTTCACAAAACGGCTATTTAAACGTTGTTCAATTACGTCTTGTAGTAGCGGCGCAACATTAAACTGTTCAGGGTAGCTGCGTTCAAAGTCAGTCATTTGCAAGTTACTTAGGCTGTCAGTGAACTGGACTACCATGTCTTTTTCAGTATCGAAAGACTCAATTAATAAACCAAATGCGGTTTGTAACGACTGTTGATAAAGTGCTGAGTTTTCTTGTAGTGCAGCAGCTTGCGCTTGCATCAAGGCAAACTTGAGCTGCTCTTTAGATAACCATTGTTGTTGCTCAGACATAAAAGGTTTTATTTCTGTCGTGACCTTGTTGTAACTAAAAAAATTCTTGGTGAATTTTTGCCAGTTACGCGCCAAATTTGAGCGCCAATCGTCGATAGATCCTGTGACAGACTCATCAACCGCTTCACCTTCAGGCTTTTTAAAGAAAGCTAAGGGTAAATTATCTACTTGCTTTAGCATAGCCCCTAAAGCCAATGCGATAGAGCTAGTTGAAATTTGATTAACTTGCCGTAGAGCTTGTATATCCTCTGCCAAACTAGCACGCAAAGGTAACAGACTAGGATCGTCTAAATCTTGAATTCGGCTATCAGCTGACTGCAACATCATGATGGCTGTTTTGACATCATGTTCTAACCAAAGTTTGCGCCCTGCTATACGTATTAAATAATCAGCTTCAGCTAATAACCAATCTGCAGGTCTGCGACCCGAAATTTCGACTAAACTAGCTTGATTGGTTTGCACTTGTGCACTGGTTTGTTGAAGCTGTTCAATCAAGCTCTGCATATCGGACTGTATGGCTTGGTTTTGTTGTTGTAAATCACCTTTTGCCAATTCGTTAGAGGCAATGGATTGAGCTATATCACTTTGTTGCTTATCCAAACTATTCCGCTGTTGCTGCATACTAGTTTTCTGGGTGGCAAAGAAGTCAATTTGTTGCTGATTTTGTACTTGCCATTGCAACCATGCCCAGTATCCTGCAGCAATGATGGCGGCCAGTAATAATAAATTAATGACAGTGAAAAACCACAATACCCCAGTTTTCCCTTTGGGTTTAGCAGATGTATTACCTGAGCCCGAAGACGCAGTGCTTTTATAGCTGCTTGGTTTAGCTGAGGAGTCGGCAAGTTTTGTAGGCTGTTTTTCTACTTTTTTATTTGTGTTTTCCGCGGCTTGCTCTTTCTTTGCTACGGGAATAACAGTCTTTTCTTTCGCTACTTGTTTTTCTAACTCTGCCAGTTTTTCTTCATCTGACGGGGTTAACTTGTCCTGATTATCTGCCATTTAATGCTCCGAAGAATGTCTTGCGCGAATATCAAACTGTTGTGCGCATTGAATAAGGGCCTGATCACTGGCATCACGGCTTATGTCTATCTGGGTGGCACCCAGTTTAGATGCAATATCTGCTGTTCGTTGGCTAACCACTATCCAGTTTAACCTTTTAAGCCAACTCGCTTCAAAATAATCAAAAGCAGCATGAATAACCTCACCACTTGTGGCAATAATGCAACGAATTTGTGTCGTACGCCAGTCTTGTGTTGAAACGGGAACATCAAGCTTGACTCGTTTATACACTTCCCACTCTTCTACTTTAGCGCCACGGGAGACCAAAGTGTCGTAGAGCAATTCTCTACCACCAAAACCTTTCATTATAACAATAACTTGGTTGCTAACATTATTAAGATCATGAAGTGCTAACAAACCTTCGGTTCTAGCTTCTTTGGGAACAGTAACTACTAGGCCTGCCTGCTGTAAAATATCCCCGGTAGTGGCTCCAACTGCATAAAAACACAGATTTTCGGGCCATTGATTTTTCATCAACACACACTGCTGGGCAGCCATAGTACTAGTCACTATGACATAAATATTTTTTACAGTACTGTTATGCAAATCGGCTATTTTTGCCGGAAGCTGTCTAATGGCATCATCATCCAAAACAGTATCAATTAAGCCACAAGCCACTGCAGGTAAGTTCGCGAATTTAAATGCTTGCGCGCTAGCTCGGCATTTTGCTTGAGGCCTAAGAAGTAAAAATTTCACTGACTAACTGGCTTGTAACGCACTTAGGATCTCCCCTGCCCCTTGGGCAAGTAACAATTCTGCGATATGCTCGCCCAGTTGTTGAGCATTTTCTAAGCTATCGCTATGTTTGGCATACAACATAACCTTACCATCTACCGACCCCACCAAACCACGTAACGTAATGTATTGGCCATCTAACTCGGCAAAACTACCAATAGGTACTTGGCAGCCTCCATTTAACTTAGCATTCATGGCTCGCTCTGCGCTTACCCGAATAGAGGTTTCAAGGTGATTCAAAGGCGCTAACAACGCAATTAAGTCCACATCATCATTGCGACATTCAATACCTACCGCGCCCTGTCCTACAGCGGGTAGTGATAATTCAGCCGAGAGTTCTGATCGAATACGTGGCTGCATCCCCAATCGGATCAATCCTGCCGCTGCTAACACTATGGCGTCATATTCACCAGCATCTAACTTACCTAAGCGAGTATTTACATTTCCCCGTAAATCCTTGATCACCAAGTCGGGCCTGACTTTGCGTAACTGACACTGACGTCTCAAACTAGATGTGCCTACCACAGCATTTAGTGGTAATTCATCTAATGAGTTGAAGTGATTAGACACAAAAGCATCAAAAGGGTTTTCTCTTTCACAAATGGCATGTAGACCAAATCCATCGGGAAAAGCGACAGGCACGTCTTTCATAGAATGTACCGCGATGTCGGCTCGCCCTTCCGTCATAGCCACTTCAAGTTCTTTGATAAATAAACCTTTGCCGCCAATTTTAGCTAAAGGAGTATCGAGGATTTTGTCGCCCTGAGTACTCATAGGCACAAGCTCTACTTGTAAATGGTTATGGGCGTTAAGTAACGCAGCTTTAACGTATTCGGCTTGCCATAACGCTAAAGCACTTTTGCGCGTTGCGATACGGATAATGCGTGTTGACATGAAACTTCCTGAACAAAAAATTACATCGCGTATGTTATCAGAAACATAAGGAATGTGAGTACTTGGCTAGAGACAAATTTCCAGTAAAGGTAAAAAACGCCCCGGAATACTGTGAGATTCTGTTTCAGCAACTTTGACGGCACCATTTGCCAGATAAAAATTCTCTGCAAATGGATCACTTTGTAGTTTTATACTTTTTGCCTTGTATGTTTTTGCTACAGTTATGGCTTCACTAAGCAAAAACTTCCCCCAACCTTGACCAACAAAGTTTGGATCAATAAACAGGGCTTCAAGTTCTGGATGTTCACTTTCTAAAAAGTTGAGTGCGAAAAAGCCAGTAATAGTATGCTCATTTAATTCCGCCACTTTAACGCAGTATGTTTGTGATGATAGCTGACTTTCATTGTAAGTTAACTCCTCTTTGCAACTCGCTAGAAAAGCAGGGTCATAACCCCAATACCCCTTAGATCGCAGCGCTAACTCACTGATCACTGATGCCTCTTCAGGTTTTGCGAAACGGATAATAGCTGCAGTCATTCAACCGCCTTTGGCTCAACGGCAGAAATACCAAATTCAGCTTTTAGCTCCTCAATGTATTTTTGTCGTTTCACTTGCCATTGGTTAAATTGTTTTAGAATTTCTGGATACTTCACAGTTGATAGTTTGTATGAATAAATCTCCTGTTCAATCTGATTACTGAACACAATTTTTTCATTTTTATGCAATTTTTCTAATTCATTATTTGCCACTGCAAGATTAATAACTAAACCGTCAATAAGGCCATTGATCAAATATTGGACCAATATGGTTGGACTTGCATCTTCAAAAAGTATCACCTGACCTTGTGCAATTTTGTCCAGCCAAAGAGTCGGATGAAAACCAGCGACAGTACCAATAGTCTTAATAGACGCGGCATCTTTATTGTTATTTTTGGCCAGTACCAAAGTCCCCGCCGTCATCTCCACAACTTCATCGCTATAAAATATTGTTAAATGATGAATATTATTTATTTCCTGCCACCTTTCATTGTCAGGAAACTTAAAGTCTATATTTTCTTCATACAACCATTTGGGAAATTGTTTTATTGGTAAAATGCGGTAAGTTATTTGGTGTCCGTTATCTTTAGCAAACTGATCGAGTAGGGCTCTGGTAAAGCTGGAATTATCAGCAGGAAAATCAAAATAAGGATAATAATTTAAATCCTCCACACCAACCACAAAGCTGTCAGCTTGGGCTACTTTGCCAAGACTTAGGCAAAAAGCAAAAAAGTATATGTAAGGCAAAATAACTTTTTTGTTGTTACTAAGATTAAACACCAAATCAACCGACTCTAATTATATCATTACAATTTTGATTATAGACACACTAAGGTTAGATTGAACAAATACTTATATTTATCTCAGTAACCGATCGAGCAAACATAATACAAACTAGGAAATGATTTGCTCTTTTCTAATAAACTAGTTATTCGGAATAACTCACTTCAAAATGATGGCTGATTAACATTAGGTCACCTTGCCATACCTGCACTTGCCATTTACCTTGCCAATAACTTGGTACACTTTTACTTGAGTAGGTGCGCCAGTTATCACCGCCAATATTTAAAGCTACCACTGCCTTTTCATCTCCTTCATACAACCACCTGTGAATAATTTGTTGATTCGTTAGTCCTGCGACTTGCGTAAAAAAATAAACTCGCTTCATTTCGTCGTATTGACCTTGCACTAAACCTTCAAGATTATCGGTGGGTTCTCTACTTTCAATGCTACTGGTGAGTTGACTGCGCGTAACTTGTGCTGTGACAAATTGACTAAATACGCCCAATGATAGAATAATCAGCAATAAAGTAAGTTTTGTCATCATGTTTTCCAATAGTGAATTTAAGTTCCTAGACACTTACTTTGCCCTTTTTTAAAGACAAAAAAAAGCCCGAACTAACGGGCTTTTGATCATAAAAACTACAATTAGTTATTTAGGTATTTGCTTACATCAGTAATTTTAGGATAATTTTTATCTGCAGAAATAATGTCTGCATCTAGTGATTCAAACCATTTCTTTTGAACATCATCATTGTAATTTAAATACAATTTCCCATTTTCGATATGCCATACCGCTGGATCAATCCCTGCAGTTTTTCCTTCGCCCATTGCCCAGGCGCAATAACCACCGTATTGTGCTGCATACATTTCAGGATTTTGTTTGAAAAGATCCAGATTATCTTGGCTAGCAAAACGCCAATTAGCATCACGCCATAAAAATTGAAATTTTTTGTCACCTTCTACGGGCTTGCCTTGAGTAAAATAAGCTACAGTATCGTAGCCTTCAATCGCGGTATCATTGAAAAAACCTGTACTCACCGCATCATCAATGGCAAAAGCTGGCATAGTAAATAGTGTAAATACAACAACACTTAGGTATTTCACAATCTTATTCATTAAATTTTCCGTTTTAAAATAGTAATATTGTCGGAGTAAACCGGATAAAAGTAATTATTATTTCATCACGTTTCTATCACAGATAACAAAAAGTCGTTTTATCCTAATTTCTGCTGTAACCAATTCGAAATATCGTTTAACTGCTGCATACACACGTTATGTTGCATGGCGTACTCATGCCAACTAGCTTGGTAACCGTTACTTTCTAACACTTTGAAAGCGGCATTACCCATAAAGATAGGTACCACATCGTCATGAGTACCATGGGCCATAAAAATGGGGGTGTTTTTATTTGCTGGGTGCGCTTCAGCACTGAGTTTTTCAGGCTCACTCATATAGCTAGACATAAACATAATACCGGCCAAGGATTTATCGTAGCGAGTGCCTAAGTTCAAGGCAATCACCCCTCCTTGAGAAAATCCCGCCAAGACAATTTTATTAGCCGGAATACCTTGGGCAATTTCTTTTTCAATTAAATTGGCCACTAAGGCAGATGACTCTTTTACCCCTTGGCTGTCTGCTCTGTTATTAAAATCTAAACTGGTAATGTCGTACCAAGCACGCATTAACATGTCATTGTTGATAGTCACAGGTCGTGTAGGTGCATGGGGGAAAACAAAACGAATACCAAGTTCATCAGGTAATTTTAGATCAGGGACAATAGGTGCAAAACCGTTACCAGAATCCCCTAAGCCATGTAGCCATATGACTGTGGCTTTTGCCTTACTTTTAGGATTGACTTCAACATAAGGTAAACCTTGTTCGCTCATGGACAATATCTCATTGGATTAAGTAAATTATTTTTTAAGTGTAATAGCTTGTTCAGCTTGTTTAGACACCGCGCTATCGAGAAACGACCAAAATTCGACACCCGTTCGTTCATCGATCCATTGCTCGTCTTGGAAGTTAAAATGATGGCCATTAAACTTAGTGGCTACCCATAACTGCTGCAATGGCGGTTGTTTATTGATTATGATTTTGGTGCCATTTAGAAAAATCATAGTTAATATACTACTGGCTGACTCATAATCGATATCGACTTCACACTGGTCGAGCATTTCTTCAATGTCGATTAACAAGTCATCGGTCATTTGATGATATTGGCTATCATTCATGTTGCTTTCACCCGTTTTATTTTTTAATAGCGGAATTCAACGACTGTTTTGTCATTGGTCTACTGAGGCATGTTGCGTACAATAGGAATATGCTAACATTGCTAATCAATTACGACACAATAAATTAATCATTAAAAGACAAAAAAATGCCTCAAACACTCGGAAATTTATTTATTTTAGCTGCACCATCTGGAGCCGGAAAATCTAGCTTAATCAAAGCTTTATTAGAAAAACACCCGTCTACAGATGAGCATAACAATGCCATGCAGGTGTCTGTATCACATACAACGCGAGCACCACGACCTGGTGAAGTCGACGGTGTACATTACCATTTTGTCGATCACACAGAATTTGAATCCTTGATTGAGCAAGGAGCCTTTTTTGAACATGCAGAAGTTTTTGGTAATTATTATGGCACTTCTAAGATAGTCATAGAACAGACTCTGCGACAGGGAATTGATGTGTTCCTAGATATCGATTGGCAAGGTGCTCGGCAGGTCAAAGCTCAAATCCCTGATACTGCGACCATTTTTGTTGCTCCACCTTCAAAAGAAGAACTCAAAAGGCGTTTAACAGAGCGAGGTCAGGACTCTGCTGAGATTATTGAGCAACGTATGACTAAGGCAGTCTCTGAAATTTCCCATTATCACGAATTCGATTTTATAGTGGTCAATGATGACTTTGCCGCCGCATTATCTGAGCTAGATGCGATAGTGACCACTCGCCGTTTGCGCAAAGAAAAGCAGATTATTCGTCACCAGCAGTTGTTTGATAATTTATTGGGATCATAATTGAGACTTGTTTGATCAATTAGCTTTTAAAATTCCGCATTAGCCAGTACACTATGCGACCTTTTTTTCATATTACCACCGACGGAGATCACCATGGCCCGCGTAACAGTTGAAGATGCTGTAAATAAAATTGGCAACCGATTTGATTTGGTTTTAGTGGCTGCTCGTCGTGCTCGCCAAATTGCTATTGAAGGAAAAGAACCCTTAGTAGAACGGGGCACAGATAAGCCTACCGTAATTGCTTTACGAGAAATTGAGCTAGGTTTAGTGACTGCTGATACGTTAGATGCAGAAAATATTCGTGATCAAGAAGCACAAGATCAAGCTGAATTTACTTCTGTTGCTAACATTCTGCAAGAGCAATAAATCCTGCTATTTTTAACGGCTTTGCATCAATCTGATGTTTAGCCGTTGGCTTCCAGCCAAATTCCCCGTATTCTTAATTAATATTAATCATTGTATAAGCGTTTAGAGTGTATCTTTTTGAGGGTTTAAAACAGAAGCTTGAAGCCTATTTACCGCCCGACAAGGTTGCGGAAACTCAGCGAGCCTTTATTGTAGCCAGAGATGCTCACAGTGGACAAATGCGTTCAAGTGGTGATCCATACATTACTCACCCAGTCGCAGTTGCCGGTATTTTGGCCGACATGCACCTTGATCATGAAACCCTGATGGCGGCTTTATTACATGATGTTATAGAAGACACACACCACGATAAGGAAGGCTTAAGCAAACAGTTTGGCGAAACTGTAGGCGAACTTGTTGAAGGGGTAAGTAAATTAGAAAAAATTCACTTCAGTAGCACCCAAGAAGCCCAAGCAGAAAATTTTAGAAAAATGATGATGGCCATGGTCCAAGATATCCGTGTCATTCTGATCAAATTAGCTGATCGCACCCACAATATGCGTACTTTAGGTTCTTTACGACCAGATAAACGTCGACGTATCGCCCGCGAAACCTTAGAAATATACTCTCCTATAGCTCATCGGCTAGGGATCCACGATATAAAAAATGAGTTAGAAGATTTAGGCTTTCAAGCTATGTATCCTATGCGGTATAGAGCCCTAAAATCGGCGGTTAAACAAGCCCGAGGAAATCGTAAAGAAATCATAGAAAATACTCGTAAAGAAGTAGAAACCCGTCTCAAAGCCGTTGCAATAAACGCAGTTGTATCTGGTCGTGAAAAGCACCTTTATTCAATCTATAGCAAAATGAAAAACAAAGAGCTGATGTTCAATGAAGTCATGGATATTTATGCTTTTAGAGTAGTTGTAGACTCGGTAGATCACTGTTATCGGGCATTAGGTGCCATGCATGGCTTATACAAGCCCATCGAGAGCCGCTTTAAAGATTATATAGCGATACCACGAACCAATGGCTATCAATCATTGCACACATCGCTGATTGGTCCACACGGGATCCCTGTAGAAATTCAAATTCGTACCCAGGACATGGATCATATGGCCGACAAAGGTGTGGCGGCTCATTGGGTTTATAAAGATAACAAAGACAGTAACGATACCACTGCCCAAGTTCGTGCCCGAAAATGGATGCAGTCTTTGATTGAGTTGCAGCAAAGTGCCAGTTCTTCTTTTGAATTTATAGAAAACGTTAAAACCGATCTATTCCCAGACGAGATTTATGTATTCACGCCAGATGGCCGCATCATTGAGTTGCCTCTTGGCGCAACAGCAGTGGATTTTGCTTATGCTGTACATACTGATGTAGGTAACTCCTGCGTAGGCGTAAAAGTGGAGCGACGTACGTTTTCATTGAGTAAACCCTTGGAAAATGGGCAAACAGTAGAAATTATCACCTCTCCAAGAGCAAAGCCCAATGCTAACTGGTTAAACTTTGTAGTCAGCGCCAAAGCGAGATCTCGGATCCGCCATTATTTGAAAACCCAACGATCTGAAGAAGCAGAAGTAATGGGTAATAGATTACTTA
This sequence comes from Paraglaciecola arctica BSs20135, assembly GCF_000314995.1. Taxonomy (GTDB): domain Bacteria; phylum Pseudomonadota; class Gammaproteobacteria; order Enterobacterales; family Alteromonadaceae; genus Paraglaciecola; species Paraglaciecola arctica. The sequence continues at coordinate 95,702 of NZ_BAEO01000065.1, forward strand.
GGCACGCATTAGGCAAAGTAAAACTCGATAAACTACCTCAAGCAGATATTGATCGTGTTGTGCTCGAAACCAAACATGATAGCTTTGCCGAATTACTGGCAGACATTGGCTTAGGAAATGAACTTAGCGCAATAGTCGCTCGACGACTATTGGGTGAAAACACTAAGCTAACCGATAAGCAAAATAAAGTGGCTATTCGTGGTACCGAAGGGCTATTAGTGTCGTACGCTAGATGTTGCCACCCTATACCTAATGATGAAATTGTTGCGATATTGAGCCCAGGAAAAGGCATGACTATTCACCAAAATGGTTGTAGTAATATCCGCAAATTAAGTAAAGAAGAACCTCATCGAGTATTAGTGATGCAATGGGGAGAGGATGTATCAGGTGATTTCCACGCGGCATTAAGAATAGAATTAATTAACCATCAAGGTACTTTAGCTACCCTAACCAATACAGTAGCTCGTTGTGGTTCAAACATTGTTGGATTACAAACCGAAGAAAAAGAAAGTAACGTTTATTATATTGATATTGAGCTGACGATTAAAAACCGTCTGCAACTAGCCAATGTCATGCGTAGGATCCGTACCATGCCAGAAGTACAGCGCGTATCTAGGCATAGTCAAGCCAAACAGAATTAGGTTTCCCTAATTCATTCACCCAATAATTAAACCCACAATAAATAAGGTCACTAATATGTCTAATTCCGTTATCCATACCGATAAGGCTCCGCAAGCTATTGGCACTTATAGCCAAGCGATTAAAAGCGGTACTACAGTCTATCTTTCTGGCCAGATCCCCTTGGTTCCAGAAACTATGCAGGTTATATCTGAAGATTTTACAGAACAAGCTAATCAAGTATTCAAAAATGTGCAGGCTGTATGTGAAGCGGCTGGCGGCTCAACCAATCATCTTGCAAAAGTAAATATATTCCTAACCGACTTATCTAATTTTGCCACTGTAAATGAAATCATGAGTCAGTATTTTAAACAACCTTATCCTGCTAGAGCGGCGGTACAAGTAAGCGCCTTACCTAAAGGTGTGCAAATTGAAATCGACGGCGTGATGGAGTTACCTGAATAAATATTACTCAGGATTTAGATAGAGCCTACTATGCCTGCAGAAACCTATATGTCACCAGAACGTTATGCTCGAATTAGGCATTTTTTGAGTCTACGTCAACCTAGCTTAACCTTGTGTTTAGAACAGCTAGATAAGCCGCACAATGTCTCTGCCATTGTGCGCAGCTGTGATGCTGTCGGTGTCTATGAAGTGCATGCAGTTTGGGACAACAAACCTGAAATCCGCAAAAGTACCGCTATGGGTAGCGAAAACTGGGTGTATACCAAAGAACATTCATGTATTGAAAACGCGGTAAGTCATTTAAAAGCACAAAACATGCAAGTGCTAGTCACAAACTTATCTGATAATGCAGTGGATTTTCGTGAAATTGACTACACCCAACCAACTGCCATTATTCTCGGCCAAGAAAAGTATGGCGCAACAGACGAAGCAGTAGCACTAGCCAGCCAAGACATTATTATTCCCATGGTAGGTATGGTGCAATCACTCAATGTATCAGTGGCTGCGGCGCTTATTTTGTATGAAGCTCAACGGCAAAGGCAACTAGCGGGCATGTATAATACTCAGCAGTTAACAGAACAAGCCTGTCAAAAAATGTTATTTGAAGGTGGTTTTCCTAGGCTAAGAGAGTTATGTGATCGCCAAGAATTGGCTTATCCACATATTAATGAATTTGGGCATATTGAGGCAGATGAAAGTTGGTGGTTACAAATGCAGCATTCAAAACCTCTACAAATTTAGCTTTCTATACCTAATCACAAGCCAATTTATATTATCTTGCAAAGATTTTTATTGAAGCTAACATGAAAACATATTAGCTGTAGCTGGGTCTACACAACTTGATCTATCACTAAATTGAGAAACTTATGAAACAGCCGTTATTATTGCTCCTAGTGATCCTAAACCTAGGATTATTTGCAAATACATCCCACGCTTTAGATCGAACTCAAATTGCAGATTCAGCTGAAAATGTCACACCACTATTAATTAGTCAAACCGCACCCAATAGTAAATTGAAAACGGTTGATGGTGATCCGGTCAGTCTAAAAGCCTTAACTATGCAAAAACCCACAGTGTTGATTTTTTATCGCGGTGGTTGGTGCCCATATTGTAATAACCAGTTAGCTGGTTTAAAAGAGATTGAAGACCGACTTGATAAGTTAGGTTATCAAATCTTAGCGATTTCACCCGAAACACCTGCTCAATTACAACAACAAAAACTGCAAACTAAATTTAGTGTTCAATTATTGGCAGACCCTGACTTAGAGGCTATTAGTGGTTTTGGTATTGGCTATTATGTTACAGACGAAAAGCGCACTGCATACAAGTCAAAAAAAGATATCAATCTAACCAGCGATAAAACTACCGGCAAAGCGGTGTTACCCGCCCCAGCTGTTTTTATTTTAAATACCGATGGTAAAGTTGTGTTTAGTTACGTGAATCCAGATATTAGGATACGTATCTCTCCTGAATTACTTTATCAGGCTGCTAAGTTATCGCTGTAAGATACTAATCAGCTAGCCACAGCGCAGATACCTTTGCTGCGCTGCTCACTATTTATGAATGACTTAGTGTTGCTGTTGTTGTATTTGTTTAACCACATCTTTAGCTAATCCATTTGGTAGCGGGATAGTTAAGTGATATTGGCTGATCTTCCAACCATTTTCAGTTAACTCCAACACCCCTGTTCCTCGGCATTCACCATAACTTTGACTATCAAGCAATTCATCAAACCAGGCGACTTGACCTGATGCAGAAAGAGTTACATGACGATTTCGTGGTATATAGGTCCAACCTTGTCCTTTATCAAAATACGGTTTAGCAAAGGCTTTAAAAGTGTTTTTATCCCAACGTTCGGTGGCATCTGTACCAATAAAAACCGCTTTGTCCGAGAGTAAATCAAAGTATTGTTGTTGGTTAGCATCACTTGCTGCCTGATGAAAGTCATCTAATGTCAATGATATTTGGGTTTGCGTTTCGCTTGCTTGCTTGCTTGCTTGAACGGACAATTGAACAAGCAATGCGAAAATGAGACATATATAGCGTTGTAACATTTTTATATTCCAAAATATTAATACCGCTTACAAGCTTTGCGCAGTTTAGATGCCAATACAACAGCAATTACTTGATTCGGCTGAGCAATTCTTCGATTATAGGGGCAATTAAATTATCGACGTGGAAAACTCTGTGAATATCTATTGGCAACGAGCCACATCTATTGGTGCAAATAGCCTAAAAAACCAAAATACAAAAATTAGCAGAGTATTATGCAAGGCCTAGCCCAGTTGCCAGTTACTGAGCTAAAAGGTGTGGGCGCCAAAGCCGCTGAAAAACTTGCAAAGTTAGGCATTGTTTCTGTACAAGACTTGTTGTTTCACTTACCTCATAGATACGAAGATCGCACTCGCATTTATGCAATCGCAGATTTACAACCCCACCTGCATACCAGTATTCAAGGCGAGGTGATGTCTTGCGATATCCAATTTGGGCGCAAGCGTATGTTAGTTGTAAAACTCAGTGATGGAACCGGCACTGTGAATTTACGATTTTTTCATTTCTCGGCAGCACAAAAAAACAATCTAGAAGTAGGTACCACCATTCGTTGTTTTGGTGAAGTCAGAGCGGGCAAATATGGTCTTGAGATCATGCATCCCGAATACAAGAGTATTAGCTTAGAACATCCCGATACTATACAGGAATCCCTCACACCTGTTTATCCCGCGACTGAGGGTATTAAACAAATCACCTTGCGCAATTTAACAGAACAAGGGCTAAAACTTTTAAACAAAGGAGGATTAGCTGAACTCTTGCCAGAAGGCCTATATCAGCAGCAAATTAGCTTAGTCGAAGCCTTGCATTTAGTGCACCGACCGCCACCCAATGTCACCTTGTCGTTATTTGAGGAAGGAAAACACCCAGCTCAGCAACGTTTAGTTATGGAAGAATTGCTGGCGCATCATCTAAGTGTGTTAAAAGTCCGCCAACAAAGTAACAAACAAGCTACCTTCCCCATCAAACCTAGTACTGATTTGCTTAATCAATTTTTAAAAAACTTACCCTTTAAACCCACTGGCGCTCAGCAACGTGTGGTAGCCGATATTCAGGATGATATGCAGCAAAACAGCCCTATGATGCGTTTAGTACAAGGCGATGTAGGATCAGGTAAAACCCTAGTGGCAGCAATGGCGGCATTGTCTGCTATTGGCGCGGGTTATCAAGTTGGACTTATGGCACCCACAGAATTATTAGCCGAGCAACATGCCAATAATTTTCGGCAGTGGTTTGAACCACTTGGCATTGAAGTGGGTTGGTTAGCCGGTAAGTTAAAAGGTAAAGTCAGAGAAAAGGTGTTAGCGCAATTAGCCAATAACGAAGTTAAAATGTTGGTAGGCACTCACGCTATTTTTCAGGAAGCTGTCACGTTTTCCTCTCTTGCTTTGGTGATAGTGGATGAACAGCATCGCTTTGGAGTACACCAACGTTTAGCTTTGCGTGAAAAAGGCGAATCTCAGGGGGCATTTCCCCACCAGTTAATTATGACGGCTACGCCTATTCCGCGGACTTTAGCTATGACCGCCTATGCTGATTTAGATACGTCTGTGATTGATGAATTACCGCCAGGTAGAACACCAGTGAAAACTGTAGTTCTGCCCGATACTCGCCGTGATGAAGTGATTACCCGTGTGCGAAACGTCAGCGTTGAGCAAGGCAGACAAACGTATTGGGTATGTACCTTGATAGATGAATCTGAATTTTTACAAAGCCAAGCCGCTGAAGACACCACTATTTTATTACGCACTGCACTGCCAGAACTTAAAGTGGGCCTAGTACATGGCAGACTTAAATCAGATGAAAAACAACAAATTATGGCAGACTTTAAAGCGGGCCTTTTGGACTTGTTGGTAGCAACGACTGTGATTGAAGTGGGAGTTGATGTACCCAACGCCAGCCTGATGATTATTGAAAACCCAGAACGTTTAGGGCTTGCCCAATTGCACCAACTACGGGGGCGTGTGGGTCGTGGCTCGGTAGAAAGCCATTGCGTTTTGATGTACCAAAGTCCGTTGTCTAAAACAGCTAACAAACGTCTAGCAGTGTTAAGAGAATCTAACGATGGTTTTTATATCGCCCAGCAAGATTTAGAAATTCGCGGCCCCGGCGAATTGTTAGGCACTAAACAAACAGGTTTAGCTGATTTAAAAATCGCTGATCTCATTCGTGATGCTGCATTAATCCCCCAAGTACAAAATATTGCTAACCATTTATGGGAGCAGTATCCGTCAAACGCTCAAGCCATAGTGAATCGTTGGTTAGGCAACAAAGAGCAGTTTGGTCATGCATGATCTCATAATAAATAGTCCCGTTATCCAGAATATTGCCGTCACTGTATCCCAAGGCGCTGCGCCTGAATTGATAATACTTGCGCAACAAACTGCCGCAAAATGGGGGCTAACTTATAGTGAAGCTATCGATTCAGGTTTAGCCTTAGTACAGCAAAGTTCTCACTTAGAACTAAGTCAATTAGACGAGCCAAAAGTGGGTGCAGTAAAAGTAGATTTTGCATCTGACGCTCTCACGTTTAGACGTTTACATGGCGGCGGTAAAAAAGAAGCCATTGCCAGAGCCATTGGTTTAAAAGGTCAAGATAGTTTACAGGTATTAGATGCCACCGCTGGATTGGGCAGAGACGCCTTTGTGCTCGCCAGCTTAGGTTGTGTGGTTAATATGATAGAGCGATCTCCTGTTGTTGCTGCGTTACTGCAAGATGGTCTAGATAGAGCAGCGGTTGATCTAACATTAGCCAATTGGCTGCCTACTCGCATGCAGCTATTACATGGTGTCGCCAAAGATTTATTGAGCAATTGGCAAAGTATCCAGCCCCCTTTAACGCGACCCGATGTGGTGTATCTTGATCCTATGTTCCCTCATCGTAAAAAGAGCGCGGCCGTCAAAAAAGAAATGCGTTTATTTCAACAATTACTTGGCCCTGACGAAGATGCAGATTTATTGCTTGAACCAGCGTTAACGCTCGCGAAAAAACGCGTAGTAGTAAAACGCCCAACTGGCGCACCGTTTTTAGCCGGCAAAAAACCACAAATTGAAATGTTAGGTAAAGCCAATCGTTTCGATGTTTATCTGATTCAAAATCTAAAGTAATACGACCCAATCCGACCGTCTTATATCGCCAGAATAAACAGCTTTAGCAAGAAGAAATCAAGCCTGCTGTTTTTTCTGACTCCTAATAGATTGAGTGATAACCCTCCTGGTACTTACATCAATCTTTTTTGCTCTTTAAGAGCAAATTATTTCGTTTTCTAATTTCGGGAATTAGCCTAATAATAACCCTGCGAATAGTGCAATTAGTGAAAGTAGTGCGATCAATGCAACTAGTGCAAATTAGTACAACTTTTTTATAACCATCTTTTGGACAGGGTAATGAGTAAAAATTTTCATTCAAAAAAAGACGATAACGATAAGATCAATGGTGCTGCGAAGCATAGATTTAATGCTGAATATAGCGATGAACTAGAGTTTGATGCTAAAAAAGGCAAAAAAATATCACAACGAAGAGCCGATGAAAGACGACGCCAATTCGCCGACTTACATTAAACAATTAATATATTGAGATTATGATGAAAAAAGTATTGTTAACACTAGGTTTATTATTAACAACATCGGTTTTTGCTGATGAGCGCCCAGTAGCAGACAAAGAACTGGTTGCCGAACTCACGCAATATTGCACAGAATTAGCGCAAGAAGATGGTACTGATGGCAAAGAGTTGAAGGTATTTTTGCTGGATTGTGTCAACGAAGAGCTAGATTCGGAAGGCTACCAACCCCTAACAAAACTGGTATAAAACATCTGAAAACAAGGGCGCATCAGCGCCCTTGTTTGTTTTTCACCATCTGTGTAAACACATCAATAAATTGACCTATCCTTGCGTTTTTTGTTTGTTTCAAATAAATCAAATAACACTTAACTGATAGCGGAGCTAACGAATCAAGCATAACCAGCTCACTTTTATTAACCAAAGGTTGTGCAATTGGTTCAGGTAGAATTATGGCACTTTTGTTAGTAGACAAATAATTCAAAGCAACTTGTAGCGAACCAGTGCGCATCCCAGCCTTTTTTATTTCTGGATAGATTTTTTCTATTGCTTCGTTGGTTTTTCGCCCCCAGTCCAGTGAAATACTCAAATGCCCAAGTGGTTGCTCTGCTAACTCTAATGAGCAATAAAGCGATAACATTGATTCACTTAGTTCGAGTATTTCCACATCGTCAGATTTAAAAGGCACTGTGGTCAAAGCCAAGTCTATGATGTGCTCGTGTATCATTCGGCTAAGCTGTTCATGACTACATATTTCTGCTCTTATAGATACATCGTCTAAGTGACCTTTTACCTCATCTAGATTTTGCTTTAAGTACATATCCCATGCATTAGCGGTGCTGGCAATACTCAAATATTGAATACTTTCTTCATTCATTGCAGCACGGGCCTGTTCGAGCGTTTCGGAAAGCGAGGTAGCGAAAGGCAGTAACTTTTCACCTGCGGCCGTGAGTTGCAAACTATTTCTATTGCGCACAAAAAGCGCCGAGTTAAAGTATTCTTCAAGCTGCTTGATACGGGCACTGACTGCTGACGGAGTTAAATACAAGTTTTCTGCCGCTTTACCAAAATGTCTGGTTTGCGCCACTTCCATAAAGGTCACTAAAAATCGAATATCCATAAAAAATCACATAATAGTAAAGATAAGTTTTGATCCCAAGATAGTTCTAGGGATACAACAACAAACCTAAAAAATGGTCACCAGTATTCTGCTATCGAGTGATGATATTAGCCACAATTAATTTGTTCTTGACGATTAAAAGATTTAGTCAAGGAATGTATTCACAAACTCAGTAAAAGACGTAGGATCCGCCAAATTTCGTCGCACTACGCGGCTTTCACATAAATGTGCTTGGATGAATAACATGCGTAAAAACCTCATTGTCTTAAACGATAGTCACAGTATCGATAGCAGCAACGCAATGATTGTTAATTTTAATCAATATTTGTCAGAGTTTCCGAAAAAGGGAAACGTCACCACTAGATTGATTAACTTATGCGACTCGACTCAATATTTGAGTCAGGGCTACTATTGTTCACTGCTGGCTGAAGCGCGGCAGCATCAAGTGCTGCCCAGTGTAAGCACAATTAACGACTTAACCTGCCAACCAGAAGGCTTAGTGGTGGTTATACCCCCTAATGTTTCGCGGATGTATGCAAAGGATAAGTCTAGTGACGTGTTAGTTTATTTTGGTTGGCATAACGACGAGAACATTAACAAAATTGCGCAATATGTTTTTGCACAATATCCAGCGCCTATTTTAAAGTTACTACTACATTGGCAAGATAAAAAATTGCTTGCGACTGTTAGCTTAGTTGCTCTTGCAGACTTAAACGCAGAACAACATACAAGTTTGCAACAAAGGTTGGACAACTTCACCAATAATGTATGGCGCAGCAACAATAATCGTAAGCGTTTTCGCTGGGATATGGCGATACTGGTTAATCATGAGGAAGAAACGCCCCCGAGTGATCAAAAAGCCTTGAAACACTTTGTTAAGGCTGCAAACAAATTTGGTATTAATGCTGAACTGGTGACTGTTGATCAAATCGGCTTACTGAATCGCTACGACGCGCTCTTTATTCGTGAAACAACCGCTATTCGCCATCATACCTATCAACTTGCAAGACAAGCTGAAAAAGAAGGATTGGTGGTAATAGACGACGCCACATCAATCTTGCGGTGCTGCAACAAAGTCTTTTTGCACGATGCCTTTAGTTACAATTCAGTGCCCTCGCCTAAAACACAATTTGTGTCTGATGCTACAGTGGCCACTCTTGAGCAACTAGAACAAGATTTCAGCTACCCTATGGTTTTAAAACTGCCAGAAAGCTCGTTTTCTAAAGGTGTGTTTAAGGTTGCTGATCGTATTGCCCTAGAGCAAAAATTGAGTTCGATACTAGCGGAATCGGCGATCATCTTGGTACAAGAATATTTATACACCGAATATGACTGGCGAATTGGCGTTCTAAATGGTCGTGCTATTTACGCTTGTCGATATCATATGGCTAGAAATCACTGGCAGATTTATAACCATGGGGCAAAACGTTTTTCCTCTGGTGATTTTGAAACCATGGCCACCTTTGAAGTACCTCGTCAAGTATTGGAGACCGCGGTTAAAGCTTGTTCGTTTATCGGTAATAGTCTGTATGGAGTGGACTTAAAACAAATTAATGAAAAAGTGTACGTGATAGAAGTGAATGACAACCCTAGCATCGAACAAGGTGTCGAAGATCGCTACTTGGGATACGAGTTATACATGCAGATTATGCAAGAGTTTGCTAACCGCCTTGAGCAAAGAGGCCGCTAAACATGGAAAAAACCATGGAGGTTCATGTGCCATTGCTTAACTCGCAAACTTTCACTATTAGGGATACCCAAGTAGCAGATTTGAGTGCGTTAGTTGCCTTAGAGCAACGCTGTTTTGCCACTGATAGACTGAGTAAACGAAGTTTTTCATATTGGATTAAGGCCAAACATCGCGTGTTTATGGTGGTTCAGCAGGACGACCAAATCATAGGTTATGGTTTAGTCATAATGCGCAAAGGCACGCGTTTGGCGCGGCTGTATTCAATTGCGATTGATAAAAACATCGAAGGCAAGGGAATAGGGCGTCAATTGATGCTGGCCCTAGAAACCCAAACGGTCGCGGCTGGTAAATTATTCTTAAGGCTAGAAGTAGAAAAAACCAATAAACGTGCCATTGGTTTATATGAATCAATGGGATACAAAATATTTGGTGATTATGCTCACTACTACGAAAATAATGGTGATGCATTTAGAATGCAAAAGCCAATTCGTCAAGCCGCCAAGCATAACCAACTGCCTTCTTATCCTTGGTATGCACAAACCACTGACTTTACCTGCGGACCCGCAGCCTTAATGATGGCTATGGCTAGCTTGTCAGAGCAAACAGTAATGGAGCAACCCTTAGAGTTTGACCTGTGGCGCGAAGCAACCACCATTTTTATGATGGCTGGCCATGGTGGCTGCCATCCGCTGGGTTTAGCCTTAGCCGCTGAAAAAAGAGGATTCAAGGTTAAAGTATACATCAATCAACCTTTACCGTTATTCACCTCAGGTGTACGCCAGCCAGTTAAAAAACACACGGTCGAGGTGATTGAACAACAATTTGAGTCAAGGGCACAACAACAAAACATTCCCGTCCTTTATGCAGACTTCGATTTAAACGCCTTAAAGGATGCTCTTGAAAGCGGTAGCAAGGTATTGAGTTTAATTAGCACTTATCAAATGGATGGTTACAAAGTACCTCATTGGGTGGCGATTACCGCGATAGACGAAGAATGCCTGTATCTGCATGATCCCAGTGTCCCAGAACAACATGCAGCAGGATTCGACTGCCAACATATTCCCGTCGCTTTAGATGACTTTATTAAGTTGTCTAGTTACGGAAAAACAAAATTGTGCACAGCTTTGGTGATTTCCAAAGCCAACTTTAAGGAGTAGTAAATGACTATTAATTTTGCGACTAATGAAGTAGATGTGTCGTTGTTAGGCGATAATATTCAGCTGGATGGCCTAAGTGAAAAAATTGGCCAGACATATTTTGTAAAACGTTTTCGCGATGCATTGAGCATTAGCACGCCTAAAGGTCAGGTCTTTGTTTTTGATTATGGGGTTATCATATCGTGGGGCATAAGTGACACTAAAAAGTCGCAACTTGCTGAGATGATCAACCAGTATGTAATCCAACTCAACATACAAAAAGATCGTGAGCACTATGTGTTTGAAGTATCAGAAAATGCCACATTGTCGATGATCGACGACCACATTATTATACCCGATTGTAAAACCATGACCTTATTGTCAGTGAGTCACGCGCTGGCACAATCTGCTAAGTTAGGTCGTTTTGAAGTGCTTGCCGAACGTACCATCAAAGACAATGCCTATCTGTCACAAACTCTGGCAGATACTGGCAAAATCCCCTTAAGTCGTAAAAAACTGTCAATGTTACGTGGTGCCTTGTTTAGTACTAAAAGTGATATTTTGTTGCACTTTAACTTACTCGATACTCCAGAATTTTTTTGGGAATATCCCGAGCAAGAACAAAAATATTTAACCGTCAGCCGCTACTTAGACTTAAAGCCAAGAGTAGAACTGTTGACCATGAAGTTGTCGACCATCAATGAATTACATGAAATGCTCGCAGCAGAACAAAATCATAAACACTCATCATTTTTGGAATGGATCATTATTATTCTAATTGCGGTAGAGATCGTGTTGTTTTTTGTGCATTAATCCGCAAGGTTGCCACTGATAAAATGGCAACCTTGGGCTGAAAAAAAATTGAGAACTGTCCTTATAAATTAGTATTTGAAACTAGACAAGACGTAAAAAGATATTTTTGTTACTGACAAATTTGAGCGTCATCACTTGGCAAGTTAGCACCAAGTTGCTCTAGTTTCTGGGCAGCTTCGAATACATCTCCTGCATTGCCGTTAACAGTGCCCGACTTCGAAACTATAATCAGTCGGTCTAATAAATCCCCTAACGGACCATTGCCCTTCAATTGTTTTATCGCTTCCCGGCTGCGATCACATGAGATGACCTTGTTTACCCGCAGACGTAATGAAGCTTCCATAAGTTGTATAGCGTCTCGATATTGGGCGATGTCTAAAATTTTTCCATTAATTGACAAACCTGTTCTTAACAATTCACCAGCTTCACGAAACAGTGCAGACATCGTCAGCGCAGACGTCTGAATAGATGGAAAGCGTTCGGTTACTATCGCATCTACACCCAAAATCAAGGTTTTCATCTGGGTATGAATTGCATTGCGTTGCATACGTTTTGATGGAGTTCTATCCATGATAGTAGTGAAGGTTTCAGGCGCAGCTACCTTTGATAATAATGGTTGTAACGACAAGCTAGAACTTGATTTACCGCTTACAAAAGGATCGATTACTGCATACTCTGACAATATTCTAGAGGTAAACGGATTGCTCATCCCTTCTTCTTTGTCATAGTGGTTGGCTCTTCCGATGGCTGCTTGCACATGGCCCAAATAAATAAGGAATGCGACATCATCATTCGTTGGATCACCTTGCGCTATGTATCCTGCAGATCCACCTTCCCATAACTGTTCACTTGATGTATTTGAATTGCTTTGTGTTTTTAGCGGCAAGGTTGCTGATGCTTGAGTGATATAGCCACTAAAAAAGAATATTGTTAACAAGATGGTCAATCCTAACCGCCATGCGCTGATACTTTTTATTTTGATAAATGTCACTAAGGCCTCTCCCTATTTAATGAGGATTTTAGTAGAACATTGTAGCAGACAAGTGATTAGTTGCCTTTGGTTGTTGACCAATAAACAACCGTCCTGCTATTTTTTTGCACAACTAACGCTCGAACTCTGAAGCTGATTTTCATTTCTAATTAAGTAGCAACCTTCCACTATTTATTAGTCCGCTTATCATACCCACAAAACCGCCGCCAAATCCCAAGACTAAGCCACACCAATAACAAATATCTAAGCGCAACCGCATGTTTCTTTGCTTGGTAGTGGTAGATTCAGATTGGCAAATCTCATTGGTTACTGCGCTACGCAAACTCGTGACTAGATAAAAAAGGACGATAACAAACAATAAATAGGCTGACACTGGAGCCCACCAGCCACTGGTTAATTCGTAACTTGCGAGTAACATCAGTCCACTAAAAACGATCCAAATAGTGGCCATTTTTCGGTAGTTCAGTATTTTTGCTTTAACCTCTTCATTAGATACTTTTTTCAATAAATGAGAGGTGCTGATGCGCACCGCGAGTACGCCAAATAGCGCACCTAGCATCGAACCACCCAACAACAAACCAAGTTTATGTGACACTCCCGATTTGCTGCTTGCCGCCGCTGAACTCATTGCCGCGGCGGCCACTGGGGTACTGGTGGTAATGGCTCCTAACACTAAGCTGCTGAATCCCAAAGCAGGCGCCGTACTTAACAACAATCTGCCATGTTTACGTAATATTTGCTGATGCAATAATTGCCTAACCCGGGATAATTTCTTGCGAATATTGGTTTCACTTTGCTCCAATAAATGCGCTACCTGTTTACTGGATTGTTCTTCGCGGTAATACAACAGTACTATTTCACGAGATTCGCTGGGTAGCTGGCTGATAAAGTCCTGCAAAATGATTGTAGATTGTTCGCGCTCTAGGTTGTTTTCAATATCTAGTTTTGGATCACAAAATTGCGCCAGAATTAAGTCTGCTTCTTCACCAGCGACTTTTTGACGGGTTTTATTATCACGCAAAAAGTTCAGCGCTTTATAACGGGTCATTTGTCTTAACCAAGGTAAAAAGCTGCTGGTACTTTTCAGCTCAGACATATTTTGCCACGCGCCAATGTAGACTTGTTGTGCCACGTCTTCGCTATTATCTAAATCTTTGACAATAGACAAAGCAATGCTTGAAACCAAATTGCGGGTTTGATTAATTAAACGCCCAAACGCTTGCTGGTCGCCGCCTTGTGCTAGTTCAACATCATCGAATAAATATTGTTCTTGAAGGCTTAATGTCGGGTTAGTTATGGTATTCATAGGTTTGCACCTAAGAAGGTTTTCACTTGATCCTCAAGCCACTTAGGGTCGTCGTACATAATAAAATGGCGAGAATGAATATTCATCAGTAACTGAGCCTTGGGCAACGCCTGTAATTGTTGTGCATACAATCTTTGCATAGCTGACTTTTGTTCATCTGTGTCAAATCCCCCCGATGCACCCAACAATAAAACAGGTGATGTGATCATAGCAATGTCTTGTCTTAAATCATGACTCATTAAAGTATAGATCGCTTGACCAACCGTTTTTGGATCTGAGCTTTGTATCATGTTCATCACTTTTGCCTTGGACTCAACACTGCTGGCTTGTATTGATAAACCATAACTAGATTGGTCAATGAGTTTTTGTTGCGACATATTGCTATACATATTTTTTATCTGTAATGCCTGCCCAGACAAACTCTCTACAGTTGATGAATTGCTACGAGTAAATATCGGCCCGATAAAAGGTAAACCATCCACGGAAACAATCGCGCCAATTTTTGTCGGAGCACTAGAAGCTAACCAAAAACTCATAAAGCCCCCCAAACTATGGCCAATCACCGCAGGTTTCTGCAATTTGTGCGTGTCAATATAGGTTAAGAGCTGCTGTTTAGCCGCTGTAAGTGAAGGATTTTCAATAGCTGCAGTACTAGCAAAGCCGGCGATACTGATAATATGCACTTGGTAAGTTTTTGATAAGGAGTTGGCTAACTGCTGCCATACGCTGCCATCAGACATTAACCCAGGTATTAAGATTACTGGCTTGCCTGAACCGGATACTTGAGTGACAAACTGCTTGTTTGAAGATAAATTTTCTGCAGCAAACACCCCGTTAACGGCCAATTGAAAAACAATACTGCCGATGAAAACAACAACGGGTAACACTGAACATAAAGGATGTGATTTGATTTTTTCTAACATAATAACCTGCCTCTTTAGCTTAATTTATTGGTGCTACATAGCTAAGGCACTGTGAGTCAAAAAAGTGTGACAAGTCTTTTTAGATAATTTGTCATAAATACCAAGATGACAAATGTCATCATCTATTAGTGATATCTGTCTATAACCCACTCAGTTTATTTAGTTCATAGTTTGTTTACGGTTTAAAACCTCTAAACGAGAAAACAACATGCAACTTGAAAACACTTGTGAACAGAATATTCACCCCAGCGTGATTGCCTCTGCATATGGATTGACGAAATCCTTTGCGGGTAAAAAGGCATTGGATAATATCGATTTAGAGATTAAGTCGGGACAGGTATTTGCCATACTTGGAGCCAATGGCGCCGGAAAAACCACCTTGATTAATATTTTTCTGGGGCGCCTAAATGCTGATCAGGGTGATGTGAGTGTATTTGGCGTAAGGCCTGGGTCATTGCAAGCTAAACGTCAATCGGGCGCGATGTTACAAGTCGCTAATTTACCCGAAACCTTAAAAATAAAAGAACATATTCAGCTATTTCAAAGTTATTACCCCCACCCAATGGATTATCAAAAAGTCATTAACTATGCAGGCTTGCAGCATATGCAAAATCGCTATTCCAAAAAGTTATCTGGTGGTGAAAAACAACGACTTCTGTTTGCTTTAAGCATTTGTGGTAACCCCAAATTATTATTTTTGGATGAACCAAGTGTCGGCATGGACGTAGAAGCCAGACAAGGCTTATGGCAAGGCATTCGAGATTTAAGAGCAGCGGGTACAGGCATAGTGTTAACCACTCATTATTTAGAAGAAGCAGACAACCTTGCCGACAACATTGTACTGTTGAAACAAGGGGCCATCATTAGGCAAGGCAGTAGTGACGACATCAAAGCCAGTATTAGTCACACAATAATTCGTTTTAGTAGTGATAAAAAGTTACAGGAATTCGAGCAACTACCAGCAGTCATAAACGTAAAAAAAAGTGGCAAATTTATTCAATTACAAACAGAAAACGTCAATCAAACCTTACCGCCTTTGTTATCTGCCAATCCAAACTTACAGAATTTATCGGTTTCAAGCGCTGGCCTTGAAGAAGCATTTTTACAGTTAAATAACTCGGGAGGAGAATAATAATGTTTGATATCAAACTTGCTCAAACTATGAAGACCTCTCAGACCATGAACAACTCCCTAACCATGAACATTATGCAAACCCTGAACATTTACCGTTTAGAAAGTAAGTTTGAGTGGCTAAAGAGTATCCGAAATCCTTCTTTTGCTTTACCCGCAATTTTATTTCCGGCTTTGTTTTACATGTTTTTTGGGGTTTTGATGAATCAACATGATCCTCAAGCTGCCACCTACCTATTATGCTCATACGGTACTTTTGGTATAATTGGCCCTGCTTTGTTTTCCTTTGGCGCAGGTCTAGCAATAGAGCGCGGACAAGGTTGGCTGGATATTAAAGATGCTTCCCCTATGCCAGGAGCTGCACATATTGTCAGTCGCTTGTTAGTCTCTATGGCGTTTTCAGTGATGGTGTTAATGAGCTTGGGTTTAGTCGCCTTTATCTTTACTGATGTGAGTTTATCTTTATCGCAAGTGCTAACATTATCAACCATCCTAGTGTTTGGTGGCTTACCCTTTTGTTTGTTAGGCTTAACACTTGGGCTATTGCTAAAAGCCGAAAGTGCACCTGCGGTAGTTAATTTAGTTTACTTACCCATGTCATTTTTATCAGGCTTGTGGATACCTATCAGTATGTTGCCAGACTTTTTACAGTCTTTTGCCGAATTTCTGCCACCTTATCATTTGTCACAACTGGCATTAAAAGTAGTAGCACTAGATTCAGGTGGATCAGTAGCTAAACATTTAGCTATATTGGCGTTATCCACAGTCATATTTTTTGTATTGGCCATTGTGGCGTTTAATAAAAAAAGTGTTAGATAAAAAGGGAATGAGCTTCTTGAATATTTTTCGAAAAATTGATTCTTGGTTATTACCTAGAAACCTAAACGAACAATTTTCACCTTACGTATGGCTAATTTACCTGCCGCTATTTTTTGTACCTGTCATTATTTTTCATCAAGAACCAATGGATTTGGTTTGGACCCTCTTAGCAACAATGGCATTTTTGGGTCTGTATTTCCATGCCTATTGGGTTAAAAGCCAAGATGTTATTTATCATATAGTAACCATATTGTTGATAGCTACTCTGACGGCTTTTGTTACCGCAACGGCTTGCACCTTGTTTATCTATGCAGGTGCTTTTTGCAGTAGATTAAAACCGCTTAAATATGCCGTTGCGGTATTAATTGGTTTATTGCTTTGGATAACAGCCATTAGTTGGATCTTTGATTTTGAATCCTATTTTTATATGCCCGCTCTGATATTTACCTTGATTGTAGGGGGTTTAAATATCTATCAATATGCCTTACATCAAAACAAACAAGAGTTAATTTTATCCCGCAAAGAAACCCAGCGATTAGCCCAAGTAGCTGAAAGAGAACGTATTGCCCGTGATCTCCATGATTTAATTGGGCATACATTCTCAGTGATTACCTTAAAGGCCGATCTTGCAGGGCGACTCATGGATAAGGGGCAAGACACAGATCTCGAAAAAGCCCGCACCGAAATTAAACAGCTCGAAGAAATTTCTCGCGATGCGCTTAGCCAAGTGCGCGAAGTGGTATCGGGCTATCGCACCAGTGATTTACTCAGTGAACTTGGCAATGCCAAAAACGTATTTGGCAGCGTCGATATCCAATTCCAATATCAGTTTGAAAATATCGATGAACAACAAATCGGACTGGATTCAGCCAGCAATAAAGAGTTGGCCATAGTGCTACGTGAGTTGGTAACCAACATTATTAAACACGCCAAAGCCACCCAAGTTACAGTCATTATCAAACATGAAGATGGCAAGATCGTATTAGCCATGCAAGATGACGGGCAAGGTTTTGAGAATGCACTACACAAAGGGTTTGGCATTAAAGGCATTGAAGAGCGTATTCAAAAACTCAAAGGTTTTGTAAACATCAAAACTGGTGGCGAATATAGCGGTACATTAAGTGAAATTAGCTTGCCTATGACAACTAGAGATCCATCACTATGAACAAAATCAACATTCTTTTGGCTGAAGACCAAACCATGTTGCTCAATGCACTGGCGACTATTTTAGACTTAGAAGATAACTTACATGTGGTGCAAAGTTGCGCCAATGGCAAACAGGCCTTTGACTACATTCAATCCGGGGAAAGTGAACGAGTCGATATTGTACTCACCGATATTGAAATGCCAGATATGACTGGGTTAGAGCTCGCGAAACAACTGTTTGAGTCAAAAGTCCCCTGTAAAACAATAATACTCACGACATTCGCCAGAAGTGGGTACTTACGTCGCGCCATGGATTCAGGGGTAAAAGGTTATTTATTAAAAGACTCACCCTCACAAGATTTAATCGACGCCATTCAAAAAGTACATCAAGGCGGAACCGCCATTGCGCCAGAATTAATGGTTGAGTCATGGATGGAAAAAGATCCACTGTCTGACAAAGAGCGCCACGCCTTGCGCCTGGCCAAAGACGGGCTGTCCACTGAAGACATTGCCAAGAAACTGTTTTTATCCACTGGCACTGTGCGTAATTATCTATCTTCAGCTTCCAGTAAATTAAACGCTAAAAACAGAATAGAAGCAGCGAGAATCGCCCATCAAAATGGCTGGCTGTAACTGAGTTAAAAACCATTAATCTTCGATTACCTGCGCAAAAGCGCGCACTGGAAACGTTCCCACCCCAGTAATTTTAGGAGGCACAGCAAAAAAACGGACGCCAGACAAAGGCAACTGATCAAGGTTGCTCATATGTTCACAAATCAACACGTTATTTCCCAATAAGTGTTTGTGCACTGGGCGTAATTTGCCATTGGTGTTATCAATGTTGTGAGAGTCGATACCGACTAATTTTGCACCTTGTTCAACCAGAAATAACGCAGCTTCTTCGGTTAAATGGGGGTGGTTTTCAAAATACTGTTCGGTGTTCCAATGTTGACTCCAATTGGTTTTCACCAAAACGGCTTTACCCGCCACATCTAGATCACGAAAAAACGCCACTCCAACTTCTATTTGATCGCTCGCATCTACCAATACTGCAGGTAAGTCGGCTAACATATCTAAAGACAAGTCTTCTAAATCATTACCTTTTGCATCAAAGTGAAACGGGGAATCAAGATAAGTCCCAGTGTTTGTGACCATCTCAATTTTTCCAATTTGTACTTGGTAGTCATCACCATATATTTTCTGTGATTATTCTCGGCTTAGGTAGTCAAAGATAATAGGTGCTGGCAGACCTTTATACGTGATTAAACCATCAAAGATACGGTGGCTAAGGTCAATCAATTTAGACTTTTTTGGTTGGTTTTGTGTCATAGGTGGTGTGCTTACAAATTCAATTAGAATTTGCAGATTAACTCTTATGACTGACTGATTAATACCTTATTAACTGACGTCAATATTGTTTGGTTTTTATACCAATTCATCTTAATTCCTTCTCTCTGCGCAGCCCTCTGTGGCGGTATAAACTTTAAAAACCCAAGAATAAGAAATTTTGAACCACAGAGATGTACAAAGAGCACAGAGAAAAAAAGCTATTTGTGGCTTCACCGGAAAGCCGATGCTAAGAATGCAATTGTGCTTGTCTTAACATTCTTTTCCTCTGTGCAGCGCAGCGCTCTGTGCCCTCTGTGGTAGAAAGTTTTTGTGTTGCGCCGCCCAGTGGAAAAAAAAGCCGCAATTAAGCGGCTTCAATCAACATAGTTACAATAGCGTTATGCACTAGTGTTTAATAGAAGGCCTGAATATCGGTAATGGCACGGCCTAAAATTAAGGCATGCACATCATGGGTGCCTTCGTAAGTATTCACAGCTTCAAGGTTCATCACATGACGAATTACCCCAAATTCATCACTAATACCATTGCCACCATGCATATCACGGGCAACGCGGGCAATATCAAGTGACTTGCCACAGTTATTACGTTTCATCATAGAAATCAATTCTACAGGACATTGGTCGGCATCCATTAATCGCCCCATCTGTAAGCACCCCTGCAGACCAAGTGTTATCTCGGTTTGCATATCAGCTAGTTTCTTTTGAATTAACTGATTAGCAGCCAAAGGGCGACCAAATTGTTCACGATCTAAGGTGTAAGTTCTCGCAGCATTAAAACAAAACTCTGCAGCCCCTAACGACCCCCAAGCAATGCCGTAACGGGCTTTGTTTAAACAACCAAAAGGCCCAGCTAGTCCTTTAATATCAGGAAACATGTTTTCTTCTGGTACAAACACATTATCCATCACTATTTCGCCAGTGATTGAAGCACGTAAAGAAAACTTACCTTCAATTTTGGGAGCAGATAAACCCTGCATTCCTTTTTCAAGTACAAAACCACGAATTTTCCCTTCGAGTTTTGCCCAAACCACAAACACATCAGCTATGGGTGAATTAGTGATCCACATTTTATTGCCCGTTACACTATAACCACCATCGACTTTTTTGGCGTGAGTAGTCATAGATGCAGGATCGCTGCCTGAGTTAGGCTCAGTCAAACCAAAACACCCTACCCATTCTCCAGAAGCCAGTTTAGGTAAGTACTTCATACGTTGTGCTTCAGTGCCGTAAGAATAAATAGGATGCATCACCAGAGACGATTGCACACTCATGGCGCTGCGATAACCACTGTCGACACGCTCTACTTCACGAGCTACTAAGCCATAACTCACATAATTAACTTCACTGCCACCATATTGAGTCGGCAAAGTAGCACCTAATAACCCTAACTCACCTAACTCTGTCATGATTTCGCGATCAAAATGTTCGTGCCTATTGGCTTCAAGCACACGGGGCAACAGTTTTTGTTGGCAATAATCATAAGCAGTATCGCGGATCATGCGCTCTTCTTCGCTTAATTGATTATCAAGAAACATCGGATCTTGCCAGTTATAGGGGGTTAGTTTTTGGCTCATAAGGTGACTCCGTTTATATACTTGTATAGGTAATAGTCTAATTTATCGGATTACTCTATGCTTAAAAGTGAAATAAACATAATATATAGTTTTTATATTTTTAATAACTTTTTATTATTGGTTGTAATGAAATGAATTTGAAGCGACTTGAATATTTTTGTCATTTGGCCGAGCTGGGTAACTTTACTCGAGCAGCGCAGGCAGTAGGCATAGCTCAACCGGCATTAACCGTTGCTATTCAAAAGCTAGAACATGAAGTGGGGCTAAAATTAATTAATCGTGCAGACAAAAATTCATTATTAACTGCTGAGGGTGAAGTTTTACACAAACTGGCCACCCATTTATTAAGCCAAGCTAAACAAATTGAATTGGAGCTAGAGGAACTAAAAGATCTAGAACGAGGCACTATCCGTTTTGGTGTTCCTGCGATGATGGGTTCTTATTACTTCCCCAAAATATTGACAGAATTTAAGCAAAAATATCCAAAAATAAAAATACATTTAGTTGACCAAGGCACAGCAGCCCTTGAGAAAAAGTTACTTAATAGCGAACTGGACTTAGCCTTAGTGCGTGGTGATTTAGAAGATCCACAATTAAGGTACACAAAACTTATTAATGAAGAAGTTGTGGCTGGCATGCCCAGCTCACATTCCCTAGCCGCTGAAAAAACCCTCTCACTGGCACAATTTTGTCAGCAGCCACTAGTGTTATTCCATGAAGGTTATTTTTTACGCGAGGTAGTCAGTCAATATTCAAAAAAACATCAACTGCCACTAGATGTTCGTATGGAAACCAATCTTATTGAGTTGCAAAAGTCATTAGTTCGCAATGAAGTGGGTATTACGACTTGTTTATCACGTATTTTACAAAACGAACAGCAGATGACATTTGTACCCTTTGAGCCCAAAATTGAATTTAAACTGAGTTTGGCTTGGAAAAAAAATCATTACCTTTCTCGTGCCAGCAAAGTGTTCATGACCTATTTAAGTTCAACCGTTGAGCCTGCAAATGAAGGGATTGAGAAGTAGTGCGTTAAAACTGCTTTAACCTATTCTGATACAAGGATTTGTTTGCTGGGTTTGCGACAAACTTACAAATCCAACACAACAACACTTATTAAGGATCTGTTTATACCCTATAATTCAGCGCTGCAAATAAGCGTGGTCACAAAAGAGCGATAAATTGAAAATAGTAGATGTCATTGTATTAGGTGCCGGCGCCGCTGGTTTGTTTTGTGCTGCTCAGGCGGGAAAACGCGGCCGTAACGTAGTTGTACTCGATCACGCTAAACGTTTAGGCGGTAAAATCCTGATGTCAGGGGGCGGACGCTGTAACTTCACTAATATGTACGCTAGCCACGAAAACTTCCTTTCTGATAATCCACATTTCTGTAAATCAGCGCTAAGCCGTTATACCCAATGGGATTTTATTGGATTAGTAGCCGAATACGGCATTGCTTACCATGAAAAAACCTTGGGCCAATTATTCTGTGACGATAGCGCCAAAGACATCCTTAATATGCTGCTAGAAGAGTGCAAAAAAGCAGATGTTACTGTAACCAATCAGTGCGAAATTTTGTCTATTGAAAAAACTGAATCTGGTTACACACTCAACACCGCAAAAGGCCAATATCAATGTGAGTCCTTGGTAATAGCCACAGGTGGGCTGTCGATGCCAAAACTCGGCGCTAGCCCTTTTGGTTACAAAGTCGCAGAACAATTTGGCTTAAGTGTTAAACCCACCCGCGCCGGACTAGTACCTTTCACCCTACATGAACAAGACAAAAACGTTTTGTCCGAATTAAGCGGCATTTCACTCGATGCCAGCGCCAGTTGCAACAACACCAGCTTTAACGAAAATATCCTGTTTACCCATAGAGGTCTAAGTGGCCCCGCAGTATTACAAATATCCTCATTCTGGGAGCCAGGGCAAGCCGTCGAATTTGACTTATTCCCGAATGGTGACTTATTCGCAGATTTACAAAAAACACTACAAAACCAGCCTGATGTGCAACTCAGTACTGCGCTGGCTAATCATTACCCCAAACGTTATGTGCAAGCCGCGCTGCCGTATTTAGGCATTGAAAATAAACCCCTAAAACAATACCAAGGCAAACAACTAGAACAAGCGGCCCAAGCCTTCCACCAATGGCAACTCAAACCCAACGGCACCGAAGGTTATCGCACTGCAGAAGTGACATTAGGCGGAGTAGATACGGACCAACTCTCTTCCAAAACCATGATGGCGAAAGATGTTGAGGGGCTTTATTTTATTGGTGAAGTGGTTGATGTGACGGGTTGGTTGGGAGGGTTTAATTTCCAATGGGCTTGGAGTAGTGGTTGGGTGGCTGGGCAAAATGTCTAGAAAAGAGACAAAATTAAATTTGTCTCTTTTAACTGTATATAGCTCAAGTCTTAGCTACTGAATAACCAGGTGCAAGTAGAGCATTGTCAACATCATAAAGCGTTTCTGGGTTAGCAAGACAAAGCTGGTATTCCTTGCCGTCAAGACTATGATCATGTGATGAATCCACATTCCACATTCTTAACCAGTAACCTGCTACTGCGGCTCTCACTTGAAGAATTAATATTCCATTTTCCATACCATACTCACATTCTATTGCTTTTTTATTGATTAAATTATCTAAACTTGGATGCGCAACAAGCTCCAATCGCACCATACGATTCCATTGATGATCCGATTCTATAGTCTCCTTATTAAGAACCTTGTTCTTATTTGGTTTTACATCTTTAATTCTGCCTATTACAAAATCCCAAAACCTGTCCCTATTTTTGTCATAAGAACGTATATGCCATCTAATTCCATTATCCACAAAGGAATGAGGCACAATTACAGTAGTTTCTACTCCCCTAGAAGCTGCACAGTATTCAATATTAACAGCTTCCTTATTTGCTACAGCTCTCGTCAAGTGGGTTAATACATCAATAGACGGTGCAGAAATGCGAGGAACTCCCAGCACTCCATCTGTATGAGAAATACCAATATTTTTCGAAAATGTAGTATTTCTTAATATTGCCAGCGCCTCCCCTTTTTCTATTTGAAATAGAGGGGTAAAATTTACTAAACTTAGAACCCACCTCTTTGTGCTATTATCCAAATACATATTCCCTGGCGCTAAATCGCTGTAAGCCTTAAGATCTCTAGTTGCAGCAGGCATACTCGTCTCGAACTTATCGACAATATCCCTTCTCACAACCCACCCTCTGAACAAAAGCATTAATTCGATAAAACGAAGCCTTTCTTTAACCGAGTGAGACTTTGATTGTAATTCTATTTCAGACATGACGCCCCTCCATTCCTCTTCACTCAAGATTAGCACATGAAATCAAAACATAAAACACCGAGATCACTATTTCTCATTGACATGATCAAAAGTATCATGTAAGGTGCTTTACGATCCCATAAATGGGTTGTATTCAAATTATGATATTTAGGAGAAAAATATGGCTACAAATGGTAAATCAGGAGACAACAGACGGCATGGAGCGGTCAGAGATAGATCTCAAACTCAAACACCAAGTGGGCATTGGGTAAAAAGAGATGCTGACACAGGACAGTTTATGGATGTTAAAACGTCAGAAAAAACTCCATTTAAGGGAGTTAGAAAAGAAAAATAGGCAATGGATTAAACCCATTGCCTATTTTTTGTGAAACGTGAAATAAAGTATTTACCAGATACTTATTTCAGGCAGTACGTTGGAGGATTCGCGCCTCGAAGTCATGCCGTTACATCATTCTGTACGATGTTGTAAAAGCATAGCTTTTGTCGTTTCACATTACAAGATGAGTTTCCTCCCCCAACTTAAATTGGAGGATTACACATGAATAACCCTAAATCGGTACATGTGACTACCTACCCACGATTCCGCTTTGGGCGTTGGGAGCAAGTTTGCTCTCATTGGCGCTCGATGTCTTCGTGAGTAAGTAACTGTAATGGGAAACGGTGCCTCCCTTTAATTGGCACCCTTTATTAAATTTTTAATTAAAGGCAATTAGTAATGACTAATGACAATTCCAACCATTGTGGTCACGGGCGTGACAAAGAGTTTCAGATCATCGTAAATGGTCGTTCCAAAACTGTAACTGAAAAGTTTCTATCTTTCGTTGATGTAGTCAAACTCGCATTTGATGAATTCATCGATAATGGGAGTCGAATCTATACTATGACCTTCATGAAAGGAGCCGATAAGCGTGAAGGCTCTTTAGTACTGGGAGATGAAGTACGGATTAAATCGGGGGTGATTTTTAATGTCACAGCAACTGATAAATCTTAGTCCTGACTTGAAACGTATACAGAATGAAGGTTATGAACTTGAAATTCGCAATGGGCATGCATTGATAAGCAATGTCCCTTATGTGAACAATCAGAAGGAAGTTAAGTTTGGCACATTAGTGTCAAACTTAACTTTAAATGGCAATGTAGCCTGCAAGCCATCATGTCACGTGATGTACTTTTCAGGCGAGCAGCCATGTAACCTCGACGGTGCTGAGATTCAGCAAATTAAGCACACAGAAGAATCGAAACTGTTAGCTAATGGTATACATGTAGATAGGTCATTTTCGAACAAACCACCTAACGGATATGATGACTATTGGCATAAATTTACTCAATACATTGCCATCATATCGAATCCGGCAAAAGCAATTGACCACTCAGTTACGGCCAAAACTTTCAGGCCAGTTGAGGCGGCGAATGACAGTGAAGTATTTAAATATGTAGATACAAACTCAAGTCGCGCTGGCATATCTGCTGTCTCCGCTAAAATGATGAATCAGAAAATTGGAATCATCGGATTGGGAGGGACAGGCGCTTATATTCTAGATTTAGTAGCCAAAACACCGGTCAAAGAAATACATCTTTTTGATGGAGATGAGTATTGCCAACACAATGCGTTTCGATCACCTGGTGCGGTATCGTTGGAAGAGCTAAAACAATGCAAATCCAAGGTAGAGTTTTACAAAAGTAAGTATGGTCAAATGCGAAGAGGTATTTTTGCTCATGACACCTTTATTGATGAAAACAACCTTGTCTTGTTCGATGATATGCACTTTGTTTTTGTTAGTGTAGATAATGGCTCATCTAAAAAGGCGATATTTAACTATTTGAAATCAAAAGCTATACCGTTTATTGATGTAGGTTTAGGTATTCAATTAGTCGATGACAAACTGAACGGTATTTTGCGAACAACTTTATGTACATCTGATAAAGCAGATCATCTTGAAAAGCTAGTTTCGATGGATGATGGTGTAAATGACGATTACTCTTCAAATATACAGATAGCGGAGCTCAATGCATTTAATGCATCTCATGCTGTGATCAAATGGAAAAAATGGTCTGGTTTCTACCATGACCATATCCACGAACACAACACTACCTATACGCTAGATGTAAATATGTTGCTCGGTGATGAAAATGATGATGCAGCATAAATTTGTTGAGTTCATACCAGAAGACGTTCAACAAGGAATGCTGTACGTCTCTGTTGAGTATGGTACAGCCGTTCATAAATGTTGCTGCGGTTGTGGTGAGGAAGTTGTTACACCATTAACACCTACTGACTGGAAGCTAATTTTTGATGGTGCAACTGTTTCACTTCACCCTTCCATTGGCAATTGGAGTTTCAAATGCCAATCGCATTATTTCATTCGTAATAATGAGACTAAGTGGTGTGCTTCTTGGAAAAAAGAGCAAATCATTGCTGGCAAATCAATTGATGCAGCGCGTAAAGCAGCTCACTTTAAAGAACCAGAAAGAGATAACCTCTGGACCCTGGCTTATTCAAAAGTGAAAGCTTTTTTCAATCATATATAGAAGCTAAATGGTTCGACGTGAATGGATCTCGTTGAGCCATATTTTTTAATAGAGGCGCTTGTAGAGTGCTCTTTAGCGAACCGCATAATTAACAGGACATCCATGTTAATTAATTACGAAGCAACCTAAACTTCCAATCGGTAAAGCAGATGCTTTTGCCCTATCATCCTATTGTTGCCTTATATTACTCTGCTTGAGCAATAATATTCATTCCAGCGGGTCGAAATACTTTACTTAATACCGATAATATTGGGTCGGTGTTACCTTTTTCGATATCCCAAAGAGTTTTTGCAGATAGGTCGATAAACACAGCATACTGAGTTTGTGACATTAGATACAACTCAGTACGTATCCGACGATCGGCTTGCCCCTGGATGAGACCGCCGGTTAATAAGTTATGATTAATGTCGGCCATAGTGAAAGCTGGGAAGCCAAATTGAGGGGGTTCTCTTTATACCAGCCCGCACCTAAATATTTGTCATTACTTGGTAAACCGCTATAAAGAGGATTTCCTATCGATAGCGGTCGAG
The DNA here is from genome assembly GCF_000314995.1 of Paraglaciecola arctica BSs20135. Taxonomy (GTDB): domain Bacteria; phylum Pseudomonadota; class Gammaproteobacteria; order Enterobacterales; family Alteromonadaceae; genus Paraglaciecola; species Paraglaciecola arctica. The sequence continues at coordinate 122,755 of NZ_BAEO01000065.1, forward strand.
TGCTAAGCCGTCTGGATCAATGTCAGGTTTTCGACCACTAATCATGTCGGCCACGAATTTTGAAGAGCCAAGAGACATGGTCCACCCAAGCGTACCGTGGCCAGTATTCAACAGCAAATTAGTATATTTAGTACCACCCAAAATGGGCACGCTATCGGGTGTCATAGGGCGTAATCCAGTCCAAAATTCAGACTTTTCGACATCACCTGCTCCAGGAAATAAATCCCGTACACTAAACTCGATAGCATCGCGGCGTTTGACTTGTAAGTCTTTATTGTAGCTAGCAATTTCAGCAATACCACCAACACGAATACGGTCGTCAAAACGAGTAATAGCGACCTTATACTTCTGATCCATCACTGTTGAAACTGGGGCTTTGCTTTCATCGATTATCGGCATAGTCAATGAGTAACCTTTCATTGGGTATATCGGAACACTGACCCCGATCTTGCCTAAAATAGTGGGAGCATAGCTGCCTAAACAAACCAGATATTGATCGGCAGTGAGTTTACCTGCAGAAGTATTTACACTGGTTATTTTATTATTGTGAGTTTCCAGAGAATCAATGGTCGTACTCATCTTGAATGTCACTCCAAGTTTTTTACATTCATCGGCCAAGGCATTGGTGAATTTAAAACAGTCACCGGTTTCGTCGCCGGGTAAATGTAGACCACCAACGATTTTATCGCGCACTTTAGCTAAGGAGGGTTCGTGTTTTATACAGCCGTCCACATCGACTAATTGGTGGGGCACATTACATTTTTGTAAAACAGCAATATCGCTTTTTGCGCCTTGCATTTCTTTTTCACTGCGAAAAATTTCCAAGGTGCCACTGGCGCGACCATCGTAATGAATACTTAGTTCTTTACGCAGAGCTTTAAAGCATTCACCGCTGTAGCGAGCAACTCGTAACATTCGCTCTTTATTAATATCAAAGGCGGATTGAGTGCACTGAGCCATCATCTTGGTAAGAAAGTTAACGGTTTTAGTGTCAAACTCTTTTAAACTGAAATACAGCGGTGAAATATCCTGCATCATCCACTTGATTGCTTTGAGTGGCACTCCCGGCGCAGCCCAAGGTGTGGAGTAATCAAATGACAACATTCCCGCATTGGCATAACTGGTTTCCAGTGCCACATTTTCGAGGCGATCCACCACTGTGACCGTATGGCCTTCTTTGGCGAGATACCAAGCACTCGTTACACCTAACACGCCACCGCCCAGTATTAATACTTCCATATTGACCTACAAACAGTTAAATACGATTAAATCAATAGCCTAGTTTATGTGCTTTTAACCAGAGAAAAGCATTGAATATTTTCAATATAAAGTTTAAAAACCTAATTAAGTTAATTTATTTAGTGGAGTAACCTAAAATGACTGATATACGAAAACGCCCCTTAGACAAACTCGATATACGAATTTTAAGCATGCTACAAAAAGATGGGCGGATCAGCTACGTTGATTTGGCTGATAAAGTTGGGCTTAGTTCTACCCCCTGCATTGAAAGAGTAAAACGCTTAGAAAAAGAGGGGTATATTGAGGGTTATCACGCTCGACTTAATCCTGAATTATTGGGCTTCAATTTACTGGTATTTGTTGAAATTTCTTTATCACACCAATCCCCTGATTCATTCAAACGCTTCAACACCGCCATACGCCAATTACCCTATATATTGGAATGCCATCTGATCTCGGGAGACGGTGACTATCTGGTAAAAGCACGGATAAAAGGCATGTCAGAATACCGCGAACTGCTTGGCGACATGCTACTAACATTACCAGGCGTGACCAATTCTAAAAGCTATATCGTAATGGAAGAAGTTAAAGAAAGTTTGGATATACCACTAAAATATGGCTAAAACATTATCAGTGTTGGATCATGTATAGATATCGAGAAAATCAACAACAGAATTAACAGGGCATCCACGTTAATTATTGTTTCTAGAACATCTAAACAGCCTTGAACTGTATTTTCACTAGTCTGTTTGGCACTTAATTTATACGAACGCACAAATTAATACCAAACCCAGAACAAAACATAACTTTTATATGCATTTTTATTAAAATAAGGAATTAATTGGGTTAGGACAAAATTAACCCCTGAATCATAAAATTAACGACAAAGATGGGCCTCTCAAAATTCGGCTTTACCCTGCTAAACCACCTAGTAATAGGATCAGAAGTATCCTCATTTCATTGCCATATATCACTTCGCTTGAGCAATAATATTCATTCCAGCGGGTCGAAATACTTTACTTAATACCGATAATTTAGGATCGGTGTTACCTTTTTCGATATCTCGAAGGGTCTTTGCAGATAGGCCTATAAACGCGGCATACTGAGTTTGTGACATTTGATATAACTCGGTACGTATCCTGCGAGCAGCTTGCCCCAGCGTCAAGCAGCCCGTTAATAAGTTATGATTAATGTCGCCCAATAAAGTTTTGCGTTCTTCCACTGTAAGGTTATGCATTGATTACCCCCATACGCTGTAATTTTTGTTCTATGAAGTTAAAACCAATGGCTGGGAAATCTAAAATTTCTTCAGGACATCCTTGTTCCTCTAGGTATTTGGGAACATTAATTAATTTATTAGCCAAGTTGTTTAAAAAAGCCATCATTTCTTCCGGTGGACAGTATTCGCCTAAATACTGAGCGACTTGTGCAAAGTTTACCTCCCCTCCTGTTTCACAATCTCTACCCCATTTAAATAAACGAGTCACCATTTCAGGGTCGGCTTTCATAGGCGCAAAGTCATAAATTGGCGCGAAACGAACATCGTTGTCTAACTTTAAAAATGCAGTGTTTCTGCCATGGTTGTCGGAATTCCCAAACACAATATTCAGTAAGTCTCTGGCTACATACTCTTTGACAAAATCTGCCGGTGACATTTTGCTTACCAACTTTAATCGCTGCCATAAACGGTCGATCACATCAAAATGCTCTTGTGCGCTGCCTGGCCCTGCTTCAATAATGGAATAAACACTTTCTAGGCCAATACGTTTTGCTAGGTCATTTTCACTGACCACATCAAAGCGCGGTAACCATAAACTGACTTGGCCTTGATATTCTTCTATTCGCAGCTCTTCAACATCGATAGTTTGTAAGCTTGTATCAGCTAACAATTCGGCAAGAACACGATAATAAATGCCTTCGGCTCTTAAAACGTTATTGTCACGTTTACTTTTATTGTTACGGGCAAATTTAACTAAATAAGGCGTCGCCGCTAATGGTTTTCCAGCAAAGTCAGCATCAATATAAACCTGTTCATCTTCTACCATTAATAACAATTTGGGAGCGACACCACCAGCTCCAGTAGCACCACCTATCGCCGCACCTTGTTGGTTGGTATATTCGAGAAAATCGTATTGCATGGTAATAGCCTGCTCGATTGGAAAGCGCATATCATTTTGCTGTGGTCGGCTTTCAAACGCTTGTTTAACTCGCAAGTGACCAATAGGTGCAATACAAGCATGGGTCAGTAAACCAATGTTTTGTTGAAACTCCGATTGCCGAGCTAGATCGAGATAATCCAGCCACCACTGGCGCGATTTACCAGCAGGTAAAATGTCATCTAATAAAGCAGGCCAATGTGGGTAATCTGTAGGAACGAGACTGACTTCAGCATTTAAGGTACAGGCCCATTGGTCTCGCTGCCCAAAGGAAGGTACCGCCATAATAAACTCATTATTATAAGTCAGAGTGACGGTGCCATTTAGTGCTGAACTTGAAAATTCGATGTTCGCTGCATCGTGCCATTGCCCGTTTACAAAAAGTTGTATACTGAGTGCCATTGCCGTCTCACTTATAACTCTGTTAATCGTCAACGTTATTAATCTTATCTAGTCGGTAGTCTATTACCGTTTAAATAAGATAACAATCACATTATCGGTAGTTTGTTACCTATTTTAACTGCTTATTCGTTTTATTTCGGTAATTTATTACCGTTTTAACCAGACAAAAATTAAAACCTGAATGAAAAAATAAACAAATCTGTGAGAGAAATACAGTGAGATCAAAGCCGGTGAAAATCAACGGCCCTGGCACTATTGATTTAATCGCCAAATTGAAAACGCAGTCCTGCGTTAACAGTAAAACCATCATTTCGCGACCAAATATCTGTTGTCCATCTGCCGCTGGGTGCTTGTTGTATAAGCAGCAGTGACTCATTTTCAGTTTGGCGCACATTTAGCAAATTTTCGGCGTTCACAAAATAACTGATTTTTCCTATGGTAATTTGACCTAATAGACCTAAGTGCCAATAGGCGTCACTACGATTTCTGTAGGGATTATTTTCTAACTCTTGAGTACCGGTATAATAAGCTTCAAAACCAAGCAAATGGCTACCATGTTCTTCCCACATAATTACAAGTCCGGCTGAGTGTTCTGGAGTCAGGGCTAAAGGCTTACGCCCAACCCCCAACTCTGCTTCTTTAGTGGCGTCTGTGTATAAGTAACTACCTGTAAATTTAATATCTTGCCACTTATAACGTAATAATAATTCAGCGCCACGAATTTCACTTTCGCCAATGGCATTAACGATACGCACTTGTTTTTCGGAAAACTCATCGGCGCCATCTATTAGGTCTAACTCCGTGACATTATCAATATTTGATGCAAACAATGTCATGCTGGTTTCTAAGCTTCCTATTGCATAACTCACATCTAATGAGGCGGTGGATGCGCGCTCTTCTTGAAGATCTTCTAGTGGCGCAAGGCGAGATAAGCCAACTTCGTCAATGTCTTCAATAAATGGGCTGGGCGCAAAATATCCCTGTCCATATGCGCCTCTTATGGTCCAGTTTTCTGGACTATACAACAAAGAAATACGAGGGCTGACTTGGGTGCCGTACTCACTATGCCAATCGGTACGGGCACTAAAAGACATAGAAATATCATCACTTGCATCATAATCTAGTTGCGAAAATACCCCGGGCACCTTGTACGAGTAATTAAATTCTGAAAAAGTATCAGAGTCAAAACGCTCATTTTGCAGCGCAGCCCCTACTAGCCATGCGGTTTTATCAGAATACCCAGATACACTCGATTCGATTAAGTAACTTTGGTGGCTATCATTTTCAAACAGGCTAGCAAATTGATGCTGGTGATCTTGATCCGTTGCCGCGCCACGCACATTGACGTTCATGTCCTCACCCAATGCTTGATCGAATATAAAGCCAATATCACTTCTTTTTGTGTCTTGAGTTATCGCAAAGCCATTGCCATCAGGTAGCACAGCCGTGCCTAAGGTACCGCCATTTCTTTGTTCTGACATTGCACCTACAGTAACGTATAAATTGGCGCCATCGTTGTTGTTCCAATAAAAACGTGGACGTACACTGCCCCTTTGATAACCCGCCATATCGAGCCAACCATCATTATCCAAATCCTGTTTTGCTTGGTGATGCACGCCTGCTGTAACTGAAGCACTTAAATCATTGGTTAAAGGTGATGCAAAATAAGAGGTAATATCTTGACCGTCTTTGGAAGTAAGATTAACTAACACTTCTCCTTCGAATTCGTCAGTAGGCGTGCGGGAGATGAGGTTAATCACTCCGCCAAGTGCTGAGCCACCATATAAAGAAGATGCAGAACCCTTAATTATTTCCACATTTGCAAGGTCGGTAGGTGGAATTTGTAACAGCCCAATCGACGCAGTTTGACCACCGTATAAAGGTAAACCATCACTCAACAGTTGTGTATAACGTCCGTAGAGCCCTTGTAACCTAATGTTAGCACTGCCTAACGCTGGTGAAGTGGTTTGCACTCTAACGCCACCGGTTTCAGCCACTAACATAGAAATATTACCTGGGCGCATCAGTGCTTTTTCTTGAATTTCTTCGCCATTGATTATTTCAGTTCGCGTTGCGGATTTAGTGACAATACGCCCTAAACGTGAAGCCCGAACTTGAATGGTTTCAATTTTTGTTTCGTCATGCTCATGCTCCTCATGGTGTTCCTGTTCTTCATGTTGTTCTTGCTCTTGATTATTGTTATCTGCAAAGCAAAATGTGGGAATTAACAGTATTACAACTGCTGTTATTAAAGACGTTTTGTACATTGCTACCTCTGGGGGAACTTTGCTAATAATTGAGCACAATAGTGCTGTTTAATTTGGAAAATATTAGTTGTGAGCTATTAGGCGCACACTCAGTTGTTATTAAGCAAAAATAGGAGGGCGATACAGCAAAGAGGCGAAAGAGTTAGGCTGCTCAGAGGGATGTCTGAATATAACAGTGGTTAAAACGAAGGCGCTTGTTAAGCCTAAAAAGGCCGGTACATAAACAATAGAGGAACAGGTATTGGCAATACAAATACAATCAAGATCACAACAATCAACGTCACAGCACTGTGCTGATAATTCGGTATCAATTGAAGCTGGATCTTTATGCTCTATTCGTTCACTCACACTAGAATGTTGCGCGTCTACTGAGGTGTCACAAGGCGTAGCAATACTCAACGCCAATGTTTGCCCAATAAAAGCAACAAAGATTAGCGCAACTATGATCACTTTTGAAACAGCTTTAAACATTTACACCTCTACATTCATTAGGTGGCGTAGTTTAGGGGTTTATGCCTCAGATGTGAATATCAATGAGAGTGTTTTTTATATTTTGAGTATCGAACATTTTAATCAACATATTGCTCCTCAAATTTAACCTTAATTGCCGCTTGCAAGCTAAGTTTCCACCAAACCATTTGAGCGTTAACACATCACAAAGTTTTCTTGGGGTAATGATAAAATCTAATTTAAGGGCATGTTTCGAGAAGTATAAAAGCAGGCCGAGCTTTCTGTGCTCGGCCTGCTTTACAAAAGTGGAATAATTATGCGATTTTTAAATAGTGGCTAATAATATCCGCGCCATTACTTGCCTGAATAGGTTTAAAAATAAACCCAGATATTCCTAGTCCTTCACATTTTTTCACTAAGGTTTGATCTGTCACTGAGGAAAGCATTACAACAGGAATATCTGAACCGGCTTTACGTATTTCACTTAGGGCCTCGTCACCATTCATGTCTTCCATCACCACATCCATAAACATAAAATCTGCAACACCGGTTTTCACAATTTCAAGGCCGCTGCGGCCATCATCTGCTTCCAGTAAATTGTTGTAACCTAGTTTAGCTAACATACGTTTAAGAGCTTTACGAATAAGTGCGCTGTCGTCGACAACTAAAACAGTGGCATCAAGTGGCAGCGGCTTAGTATGACTGTTTTTTATGCCAGTACTTTCATCGCGTTTGACTTCGCTCACTTGATAATCCACTGAGCGCACCAACAAATTAAAATAATAACGTCCAGCACCTTCAACTGTAATAGGCACAGTGACAATTTCTTTGACGCCGACTAAATATTTGTCCATGTCACTCATATCATTGACGAAATAAGGACTAGAAAACCCATAATCTAAATTATAACGGCTATGCAAATCGGTTGAACGCCCGACTATAGTATTGCCCCACTCGGCTAAAGCATTGCTCAAGTCTTCGGTGATTTCAGTACAGTCATATTTTTCATCAAACATGCTTTGGCAAACAGCATTACCAATAGAAATTGCAGTTTCAGGATAGTGATGCATCATGATCACACCATCCAAATTCCCAGTTACATCTGAACAAACGGCATACCCTTTAAACCGGAAATCTTCAACCTTATCCATAAAAGGTTCACCAGCCGTGCCAGTTAGATTAGTCATAGCTTTAAGACTAGCGATGGATTCGTTAATGAAAGGGTATAAAACAACTTTGTATATATTTTCAACAGACATAGTGGGGATCCTTTATTTTTATTAGAGTGGCAAACTACTAAAGCTAAGTGGACTTTGCAAACATATTTATAGGCTAAACACGCCCAAGTTTTCGATTTGAAGAATGGCTAGGCTCTAATTTCGAGCGAGTGAGTAGATGTAAATATGCTGATTGGCGACTAGAAATCTATCCCCTAGTATTATTACCTTGATGGTAATTGCTGCTGAGCATGAACACCAAAAATCATTAAACTTCTTGAATTAATCAAGCACTTTAAAGTGTTAGAATGTGGGGATAGTTGTATTCATTGACAAACTGAGTGCCTACTAAATTGGGGGAGATTAGTCTTCGTTGTTATTAAATCAGAGGAGCGTTTTTAGATTTCGATATACCCATGCTATGAGCCTGTAGTGTCTTCGTTATTTTCACGCATTAAATTAATGCCTTTTACAAAGTTTGACGCCATTTTATTCGATAAAGACGGCACTATTTTTGATAGTGAACAAGTATGTTGTGATGCTTGGCTGGCGACCGCCAAAGCCTTTGATGTGCATTTTACAACGGATATGTTTAAAAGATTTATTGGGATCCCCACTCACGAATGTAACCAAATGGCTCATCGAGATTTTGGCTTAGACTTCCCCATGAATGATTTTATTCTGGAGATCCGTCGATACATTAGTGACCAGAAACGTCAGGGACTGCCAATCAAAAAAGGCTTTGAGCGTTTCTTTAGTTACATTCTTGAGAACAAAGTACCGGTGGGTGTGGTGACATCTTCAGGTTATGATTCGGCTGTTGAAAGTTTCCAGCAAACTGATTACATGCAAGCCCTTGATGTATTGGTGACTTTTGATGACATTACTAACCCAAAACCCGCACCAGATTGTTATTTATTAGCCTGCCAAAAACTGTCGGTGTCACCCAATCGGGTGCTGGTATTTGAAGACTCAAACGTTGGTATCCAAGCCTCATTGGCGGCAGGATGCCAAACCATTGCCATACCCGACTTAGTAGAGTTAGATCCTAGGTTATTAACTCGTTGCCATCATACATTAGCTAGTTTTGATGAAGCCTATGCAATACTCAACTAACTTCATTTTTTCAACATAGATGATGCTTGACTCTATGACCCCAAAATTTACTTATTTTTTTTCCAAAGCTTATTCAACATATTAAAAAACAACTTATCGCCGCCATCTATGGTCGAAACAAATAACATAAAGTCAGAACTGTCTCTTCTCTTGATCGTAATGACAGTATTGCTATCGTCTACGCCATACTCCACTTCGATGTTTTTTATTTGGTCATAACTAGCCACTTCCAATTGAAACCCTTCGTGCTCATCCAACCAATACGAAAAGACTCGCTGATTGGTAAAACCATTTCCATCGTCTCTAATACTTAAAAACGCATCACTGTAAAAGTATTGAATAGTTTCATTCGCCGGTAAAACTTGTTTGCGATACAAAAACTTTAAATCACCATCTAACAACTGAGATTCAGTTCTCACCGAGTCTCCAGGTAAAAATGGTGTTTCGAGAGCTAAGGTATAAGCAACTAAAGGTACACATAATATAAGTGCAACAACTTGTCTTAATTTCCATTGTGAATTGTACTTGTAGGCACCGTCAGACTTGTTATTGATCGAATTAATGTAGAGTACAAAAGGCATAAATAACAAGGGTGTGAGTAGTCCTAAAACACTGACAAGCAGGTGCTCTGAATAACTAGAGGCAAAGGTGATAGTCAAATAGGCGACAGCAAAAATGATGGCAATCAAAGGAAACATAACTTTGTTCTTAGCAAAACGTTCTATGCTGTCTTTTCTTAAAACAGAAAATAATGGATAGAACCAAATGGGTGAAAATATCCCTCGTGCTATTGGCATAATATCAGTATTGTTTTTTGATTTAACCGCATGCCAATTTCGATATGTCCAGTAGATATCATACAACCCCATAGTGCCAACACCGAGTATCAAGAATTTAAGCCCAGACATAGGGTAAAAATGACTGTCCGCAAATTCGGGGCGTTTTCTAGATTCTGATACCCAACTCATTATGATAAACAACAATCCGAGCGCATAAATCACAATGATTATCTGTAGTGCCGAGAACAATTTTTCATCTTCAACTGTGGCCTGATTGTCACTCACTTCACTTTTTATGTACTTGAGTAAGCCAAAGTACGCTTCATCTATTAGTCTATCTCTAGCGGCAAGGTAATCGTCTAATTGCTCGGCAGCAACATGATCTACCTTGGCACGATAATCAAACTCAAGTTTCAGAGTGTTGGCTTTAAAAGAGATGGTTTTGTGAAATGAAAAGAAAGGGTTGTCTTCAACAAACTCTTCATCATCAAAATCCCAGCCGTCTGATTCAAAGGTTACTTCAAAGTGGTTATTAATATTATTAGGAAACGCTAATGCCAGAGGCGCAGTTCTTATAATTTGTTCAGGTTTAAATACCGCATCACGTACCTCAGTGGGGTAATAATCGGCCTCATAGTGTTCGTCACCTGTTCTCCAGTAGTGCTCTATTTCGTATTGTTCATTTATCGAAACAGTGCCTTCTTTGTCATCAACACTGACTGTCATTTCTCCAACTGAAACCAGTGAAGGGAAAGCTTTTTGATAGTATATTTCGTAGTTATCTGCGACTTTCTTTTTCCCATCTCTTTCAAGACGACCTAGGGTGTTTAGTAACTTTTCTCCGGAATACTGTGTCGCAACTGACAATTTCACTTTCTGTTCATGTTTTTTAGGGATGAAATAATTTTCGGTGATATGCGTATATGAACCGTCAGATGGTCCAGCCATAGATGTCAGCTTATCTTCTGAAGATTTCAGAACTAATGCATAACCGTAATCTGGCTGATATAGATTACTCAAACTGCCGGTTTGATTGATCAGGGTTGGATCTAACCATATTTGTTTACCTTGATAATTTAGGCTCACAATGACGTGATTAAATAGGTTGGCTGCTGGCGGTCTGTCTTTTAGCAATTTTGTATATTCAGTATCGACCAAAGCAGGAAATGCTTGGATATCAAGCGCTGCTAAAATAGCGATAAGTAAACTGACTTTATCCTTACAATCGCCGTATTTTAGCTTTAGGGTTTCTTCTGGTGCAGTGGGCACATGAGAGTTCGCTCCCATTTCCAAACCAACATATCGAATATTCTCCTGCACGTATTTTAACGCAGCTACAATCTGTGCCGACTGGTCTGGGTACTGACTTTGTATATCATCAGCCACTTTTTTTACACTGCTATGGATGGCAAATTGATATAAAGGTTTCGCCCAATTAACAACGTCACTCCAGTTTTCACTTTCACTGAAATAAATCGAACTATAGGCGTCATACCATGCTGGCAATTGCGAGGGAGTCACGACCATCTGTGGTTTTAATTGGGTGATTTGGTATTCGGTAAACTCGCCCAGTTCATTTTTATTAATTGTAGGGGTCGCATTAATTGGCGTGACAAAAAGAGGCTTAGATTTTCCCCACAATACTCTCAAATGTTGGATATTAAGAGGAACACTCCAATTGATATTTCGTCCGTAGGAAAAGCTATTACGATATACTGGATTCGCACCATATCGGGTGTAACTATAATCTAAGGTATCGCCAACCTGAAGATCTGACATCAAAACGTTTAAAGTCAAAGAGCCATTGTAAATCTGTTTTTTAAGTTCTGACTCTGTATTCAATAACGACTTTTTAGCACTTTGTAATCTATCTAAACGTTGCCCATCTCGAAGAATAAAAAGTGAATTTAACGCAAACCTTTGATATGACGGGTCAAAATTAAAATTAAGTTGCGAAGAGCTTTCTAGACCGCTTTGATTAACTATGGTTTCTACATATCTGGTATACGCAGTTCTCTCACCCGTTTTTGTCACCTGTATTTGATTGTCTACCATGTGGTAGTGCAAACCATTACTTACTTCATCGGTGGGGATATCATCAATTGCGCCAACATCATAGTAAATAACCCAAGTTGGAGCAGGCTCTAGATTTATATCCTGAGCATTTTCTGCTACACCAGCTTTTTGGTAAAATATTGATAAAAAACAAAAAATAACGAGTAAATTAAAACGATAATGCAAACTTAAAGACAAACTCAAATCCCTTTATTTAAAATACTGTTTAATAACCAAGCTTGAATAAGCTTAAGACGCAGGTCTATTTAGCCCGGATCTAATAATCATATCATTAGTTATTTATGCTTGTATTAAGATATATGTCGTAACTATGCACGGCAAGAATCATCAACTAAATAATTACATATACTTAGCTGATGCGCATTTTTTGACTCAACTCAGTCAATATTATTGTTGCGAAGTCTCAGTTTTTTTTCCTTGGATTTTATTGACATGTGAGGCCTGCCAATACCCCTGAAGACCTATGGTTTTCCATGCCCATTTAATCCAACTCAATATTGAAGTACTCAACCAAATCACCCAGACCAACATGATGGCTTTATAGAACCAAACTGAGATACTCAAAATAGTCACACTAGGTAACTGGCCATCCGCTTTATCGGCAAACCACGTAAGCGTATTGCCATAAGATTGATACCCTTCAATACCCATACTGGGATTGCTAAGTAAACTTATCGGCACAACAGAAATTAATGACAATATCGCCACAGCTGAAAAAGCATATAAAAACAACTGCGATAAATTAAACATTATTTGCGTAGTGTCTTTGGGTCTATATTTGCTAGCTGTAATTGAGGCAAACCAAAGCGCTATTAACACCAAAACGCCCCAATTATTTAAACTTAGTCCTAAGCCAAGTATTAACCATTGCACTGTATTCAGAGGTGAAAACTTCACCCGAGCGACCAACAAAGCGATTAGGATAAAAGCTAACAATTCGCCCCAGTAGAGTATCGCGGGGCCTAAAAGTGGTCCTTTAGCCCATAAGATCCAACGCTGGTTACTCACATTGACTTGGGTAGTGATATTACTAGATGGCGCATTTAGATTGATTTGGGGCGGCGAAAACACCAATAAATCATCAATATTAGCACGCATAGTTATTTGTATATTGTGCGTGCCAGGCGAAATGGGAATGGCGAGCTTACCGGACTCAGGTTGCAGATTGACTAGACTTCCATCGGTTTTCACTTCTTTTAGTTGGTAGTTTATTGGTAAATCAATTACATGTTCACCACCACGAGTACTGCGATAATTAAAGGCCAACTCAAGCTTAGAAGTACGCGTACCTTGGTCAATTTTAAGATTAACACTGTCTATGGCTAAAGCCTCTCCTTTCACTGCATCGGGACGAGAAATGGCAAGGTTTAAGGATTCGCCAGCATGAGGATAAAATGAATAACTGAAGTAATCCAAGGCATTCTGTTGCTCCATAATCATTGGCAATCCATCTAAGCTTAAATGCCAAGAAGGACTGATAACAATTTGCCACTGTTCGATAAAACGTTTGTTGTTAGGTGCCACAAGTTGCATAGCATTATGGCGGTCTAAGGTTGAAGTCCAATTAAATTGGCTTTCACCAGCCGAAATAGTCACAGCAACTTGATTGTTTTCAACCGCTATTTCATCGCTGATAACATGTTCACCAGACAGTGTTGGGATCTGTAAGTTTAATGACCCCAAAGTCGGCGCTATACGCTCGACCGTAGTTTTAACTGTCCACATTTTATCAATGGTCAACATCCTAGTGACTTTTACAAAAGGTTGTTGTTTAAAACGCGTAGAAGCAGGGGAATCTTCTTGACTGGTATTTGCTTTAGCCAAAAACTCCAACGTATTGCCAGTCAAAACATTGGCTTGAGTCCCGACAATTTCCCAATTTTCAGTACCCTCAACATTGATTCGTTTAGGTTGATCTTTAAATCTAAGCTGAAAGTTATCAACTGGGATTAAACGTCCAGTGATCACTAAAGTTGAAACTCCCTTAGAAACAGGCACATATAACCAATTATCTTGGCGGTAGACACTTAACAAAGGTTTATTGTTTAAAATAAATGATTGCCCTTGCCAAAATTCTGACCGAGGCAAGGCAACCGCGCTTTGGCTATTTGCATGAATGGTCAGTTTAAGGGTTAACACCTTGCTATCGGCAGATACGTTCAACGAATTGACTGATGCGCATTCAGGGGCACAATCTGGTGCTGCAAGTAATCTTGCTTTTAATTCTTCCAGCATAACTTGGCTGGGGAAACTATTTGCTTCTGCCGTTGGTGTATAGATTGGCAATAGAAAAAGTGTCACTAACAGCGCGGCTGTTGATTTATGTTTGAATTTTTCAATAGTTGGTTTTAACGAGTCTTTTAACAAAAACAATAACCAAAGCAACATCAAGGCAATACCAACTAATTTCAAAATTTTATAAATGGTTTTAGATAAAATAATCAACTCAAATGTTTGGCCTTGTGCCACCGGGCTGTTCCAAGTAAGAGAATATTGATTCCAGCTCCAGTCTGGCATGCCCGAGCCTGCTTGTAGCAACGCATCGGACTGGTAACGCTCCATAAAGGCATCTGCTTGCCTAACTCTTTTTCCACTCACTGTAACCATTTCGACATCAGCTACTTCTTTGGACAGTCGTTGTTTTCGAATTGGCTCTGGTGAATGCATTTCAATATTGCTATTCGCCGCAAAACTCTCCACGCCACCTTGAATATAGGTATTGCTGTTACCAGTTTCCAACTGAGGATGGATCACAGTACGCAGCTGTGTGGCACTAAAGAACAAAATTGAACCTACTACCAGCGCCGCACTTGCCCCCCAATACATTTTTGCAATAGCCTTAAGTTTTTCGAATGGTTGATGTTTTCTCACAGCAATAGCGACCAATAGATTGAGCATGGCAATTACCGGTGCGCTATTTTCTTGATAAACGGCTAATAACGTTAATGCGGTCAATATTCCCGATACTAAACCAGATAAACGATAAGCAGCCAGTGACGCCAATAACACAATAAAACTTGCCCATATTGACCACCTACTCCACCAGCTATCCGAGACCCTATCTGCACCAAAAACGGCAAAAAGTTTATTACCTGGTGGTAAATTTAATGTGATGGATACCCTTTCAAAGTCACTCTCCCAACCTGCAACAGGCAGTGTCGATGATGCATTAACAATGCCGCTGGCATTTACATTCACTTGAGAATAACGGTTTTCTAAACCTCTTTCGCCTTCCGATATGCTAGTAATGAGTACTGTACCATCTTGGTCTTCTGCGGACTCAAGTGTGAAAGGAGCAGGCATACTTAAACGCCAATCTTCGACCATGCTACCAGTTACTTTGTCTTTAAAAGAAAACACAGCATTATCAAAAGAAACCCATAAGGTGCGATTTAATGTGAGTTGATTCTCAAGATGTAAGGGCTTGCCTCTGTGCTGAATGTCGTAACTAAGTGAGTCATTTTCAGTTAATAAATAGGCAGGATAATTGTACCAAGCTTCTGGCATGTCGACTTGGCCACTATCAATCACACTGGCACCACTGAGCTTGCCAAAGCGTAACTTTTCGTTAGTCTCGAATGCCCACACTTCTTCTTTCGGCCAATGATGAGATAGAGCTGGACGTAACCATTCTAAATTAGTTGGAAGTGAGTATGCATTAACTATAATTTCCCATCTACCTGATTTTAACTTCGCATGTAACACGCCTTCTGCATCTAAAAATGCTGACGTTTCACTTTGAATACCTACCAGTTCAAAATCTTTAGGCAGTACACGGCCAAGAGCGACTTCGCGCATTTTTCCTGAGACATCAACCGAGATAATAGTCTTAAGTTTTATGTAAGGGCCATCACTGATTTTTCTTACTACCCGAACACTAATAGTCTCTTGCTCAGCCTGTCCTTGTTCTGATTCCTGAAACCATAACTCGCTGTTATTAATTTTTGGAAAGTTAATCGTCTGGCCATTAATAGACATATTGACTAGCGCAATTTGCCTAGGAAGTGAAATACTTGACGGCATTTGTTGCCAATTCAGCTTCCCCTCAACTACGAATGACCCTTTTTCTAATTCGATAAATGGTTGATTATTTTGACTCAGAATAGGTGTGTTTTTTCCATTTACTTTTATTTCAAAAGGCCAATATTTACTATTTCCCAACAAAGGGATCACACTTTTACTAAGTACTTCCCATGACTGTTGAAACTCAGCTCCTTGCTGATCCACTTTTA
This sequence comes from Paraglaciecola arctica BSs20135, assembly GCF_000314995.1. GTDB lineage: Bacteria > Pseudomonadota > Gammaproteobacteria > Enterobacterales > Alteromonadaceae > Paraglaciecola > Paraglaciecola arctica. Next base: position 138,689 of record NZ_BAEO01000065.1, read on the forward strand.
TGTCCAAAACACTCGGCCACGCGCAGATGTGATTGTTCAAGTTGCCATAGTCAGCTTGATTGATAAAAGGACAACTTAAGTTTTCATTACCTTGTAACACCCATGCCTGCCAACTTTTTAATTGTTCGGGAACAGACTCCTCCGCAAAAGATGAGAATGTAGTAAGAAGAAAAATGATTAACAAATTACGGAGAGGGTTATTTTTGGCCACGGATGTTTCCTTGTGTGCTTTTTCATAGTTTGCCTTTAGATCATAAGGCAAATCAAACTTTTTAACCAAGTCATTCCACCATCTATGAACAAATGAAACACTTTTAGCAAATAAATGGCTTTTGATATACACCGAAAATACTAGTTATGTAATCAGGTGATAATGATTTGATCCCTTTATAAGGTAAGATCACCATTTAGACTAATAAGGAATTTATGTGAGCTGGGTTTTCTTTACGCTGGGTGCTGTAGTGATGCAAACGTTTCGTAACGCTTTGCAGAGTAAATTAAGTGCACATATGAGCACTTCTGGTGTGACCTTATCGCGCTTTTTATTTGCACCACCTATTGCTCTGATATACCTAGTGTTACTTTACACTTTTTCAAACCAAGCTATTCCTGAGTTTTCTTCTCAATTTATCTCCTATGTTTTACTTGCCTCTGTGATGCAAATTTTTGCGACTGCATTGATGGTCATTTTATTTAAACAAAAGAACTTCGCTATAGGCGCGGGGCTTGCCAAAAGTGAAGCATTAGTGGCTGGCGTGTTAGGTACTTTATTTTTTGGTAGTCAATTAAATTTATTTGGCTGGGTAGGTATTTTGATTGGTGCTGCGGCAATATTTGTTTTGTCAGGTGGCGGTAGAAAAGGTCAATTAAGCTTTAAAACAGTGATCATAGGTTTAGCCTGTGGCACTTGTTTTGCTCTCACTTCTTTATACGTAAGAGAAGCGAGTCACCTACTAAATGTACCTTTCCCCCACAGTGCTGCTTGGGTGTTGCTTTGGGTGTTATGTATTCAAACGACTTTACTAGCGAGTTATATCGCAATAAAAGACAGAAGTACTTTTACATCGCTTAAAATCAACGCCAAGATGACCTTTGCAACTAGCGCAACCAGTTGTTTCGGCTCCATTTGCTGGTTTAGTGCTATGGCGTTACAACATGTGGCCTATGTCAAAACCTTAGGTCAAATAGAGGTATTGTTTACCATATTGATTGCGACATTTTGGCTTAAGAACAAGGTCAAACAACATGAAATTATTGGTCTACTGCTTATCGCAGCGGCGGCTATTTTAGTGATGTGGGCATAATCTAGAATAATGACAAAAGCCAAATGAGTACAGCAAGTTATAAAGTGCCTGCAAAGGTACATCAAATAGAGTTAGAAATTAAACGCAGTAAATTTTTAACCTTTGCAGCACCTGCTGCTGATCGTCAAGTAGCTGAAGATTTCATTCGCATGCTGCGCGAGCAACACCCACAGGCTAGCCATGTATGTTGGGCTTATATTGCCGGCGCACCAAATACAACGATTCGCTCAATGAGTGATGACGGCGAACCCAGCGGAACGGCTGGCATGCCTATGTTAAAAGTACTCGAATATAGTGGTTATGGAGATATAGTAGTAGCAGTTGTACGCTATTTTGGTGGCACTAAGCTGGGCACTGGCGGATTACAACGGGCCTATTCTGATGCAGTGTCGATGGTGCTAGCAGATTTACCATTTACGCTTAAAGTGGAACGAACAAGCCTACAATTCAGCTATGACTACACCCATGATGGCAGTATATCTCGATTGTTAGAACGTTATGATGTTGAGAGTATTGATGCAAATTACGCCCAGAAAGTTACCCTTAGCATTGCAATAGCGAGTAGCGAACTGAGCATATTTAAAACCGAACTCACAAATATCACCTCAGGTAACGCTGAGATTTTCCTAGCAGACGAAGATTGAATTATGCGCTAGCCAAACCATCACATTACTACGACTAATCCGGCTTCAGGGTTAACTTTACCTTCACACACATCTTGATAAACTTCGGCTAAACCATTCAGGCCATTGAGCTGAGTCAACTTCAACCAACTCGCACTTCTGCTGATAGTTGATTGCATAAATGCAGTGGTCTTTTGCTCAAATACTTCTGGCCCCCAATCTTTAATGCGCTTTTGAATATGGCTAGGTGCAAAAAACATTTCACTACGCTGCTCAATAAAGTCAGGCCCCATGCCGCCATCTTCCCAATGGGTAAAACCTACATTGGAGCAAAACTTCATATTGTCACCAAGGTGTTTATGCAGTCGACCTAACACATCACCATTACCAGACATATCCACTATCACAGTAGCTTTAGATGCATCGATTTCTGTTAGATTGTCATAGGTCACTGTGCTGTCGTATATGTTTAAATTGTTGACCATTTCTAGGTTACGACTAGATGTCATGGCAATGCTTTTAGGGGCGCTTTGATCATCCGCCAATGCATATCCTAAACCAATACTAGTTTTACTTGAGGCACTGATAATCACTACTTGTTCGGCGCCAAACCAGTTATTGTCTTGTAAGTTGTCATACAAACAATAAGACGTAATATGCAGTGGAAACAACAACATCCTGAAATCATCCATAGCCTTATTGTAATTAGGCTCTGCCATTACTCTACGATAAGCATTATAGCCTGAAGGCAAAGGTGAGCGATGCTCAGCACCATCAATCCAGCGTAACTTACTGACAGCAGTAGGTGTCATTTTAAGGTAGGTGGCTGGCGGAAAATAACCAAATAGTCGTTCACCTACTGGCACATCTTCAGCATTAGAGGCTACCACGTCAGCAAAACCCCATACTGGTAAGATGCCCCACCCCTTTACATCGTTACCTGTGGGCGGAAAAAATTGCCAGTACCCAAATTGGTCACCTACCACCGCATAAGTAATGTTGTTAGCGGTAAAGGCAAAACGGTCAATTTTAACTAACACTTCACCTGCACTTATATCACTCTCAGATAAGTCAGTGTCGACGATTCGATGGGTCAGATTATCTTTACGTATTTGAAATTCACTCATTATATATTCCTTAATTCGCCTTGGCTTGTGCTTGGGCCAAATATTGTTGAAGCTTTTCAATAGCCGGTTGCGCATTAGCTCGTAAACGTTGCACTATGGCTTGTTTTTCAGTGTCGTCCTCTTTGACACTGCGCATCAGTTGGCTAAACCCATCGAGTCTATTTGCTAATAGCCATTTACGTAAATCCTCATCTTGTGACCAAATATATTGATTCATCATAAAAGCCGCAGTTAAACGAAGCCAGTCCATTAAAGTATTAGGTAAAGGCACCACATTACAGATTTTATTCTTAGCTTCTTCTGGATAGGCTAATTCGATATGGGCAATAAAAGCAGCGCTAAAAACAGGTTGATATGAACGGACTGTTTGTGGCGTGATTACATTGTCTGCAAAGATAGGTTTAATGGCCAAGTTAGTTAATGCGCTGGCTGAACAGTCAATATGTAGATATTCTGTGCTAGTTGGGATAGTGCCCTTTTCTAATATAATTTGATTGTTCTCAATACTAGTGACTCTGCCCTTTCGCACGATATTTTTCACTTTACGTAGTTCTGCTAACTCCATTTGGCTAACAGTTGCACCATGAAACATTTCTGGCTGAACATAAGTATCAATCCTCAGAAATACACCTGCTTGTTCTAATCGGTCGAACATATCTTCGATCGAGTCAGAATTGGCAATAGCTTCCATTTGCGAGGCTTGTGCACCAATAGAATCAACAAAAAACTCTTCTGTAGGTTGAGTATTTTTACGATCAATTAGCCATGCATCGCGAGGCATAATCCATTGAATATCATCAGGGTTTACATTCTTTTCAAGCAACCATAAAACGGCATCAATACCGGTTTTACCGCCACCGATCACTACATAACCAGCAGGGGGCTGAGTGACTTTAGGTAAATCATTCAGCGGCATAAATTGGATTTCAGGGGCAATAGTGAAACTTGGAGTATGGGTAGAAGGCACATTGGTATTCAAGTAGGTAGCATCTACGGTTTTTTTGTTCACTATGACTTGATGGGTTTCACCTGTGAGTGACGAAACAAACTTTCCATCACCTTTGTAATCACACATTGGAAAGTACTTCACTCGCCCTGTTGGTAAAAACTGCTCGCGCATCACATCATCAAAATAAGCACTCACCTCGGCACCAGAAGCTAATTCATTTAACCCTTTGTTGAGTCCGACTTTGTCAATACAACCTTTACTCAACTCACGAGAGCTGACTCCGTAAAAAGAAGACGGTTGATGTAATGTGACAAAAGGGTAAGCCACATTCCAATGACCACCGGGTTTATGGAAACGGTCGACAATAATGATTTTAGCGTCACTGTCGGTTAATAAAATATCGGCAAATGCCATGCCTACTGCACCGCTACCAACGATTAAATAGTCTGTTTCATGTGTGAATGTGGCCATTGTTTTTATCCTGCTTAGGTTAGTGAGTATTGTGCAGTAGGATAAAAATCACATTGCACATAACAGTGTTATAGTTAATCATAACGCCGTTATGCTGGTCAACAATTTATTTCTATTTATTGGTTAAATAATCATCATTATGAGCGACGCAAAGAGCACGATTTTAAAAGCAGCATCTGAATTATTCCTCGAAGGCGGCACCTCTGCACTCAGTGTTAGAGCCATATCTAAACGTGCTGGAGTCTCTACAATTGGCATATACAGCCACTTTAAAGGCAAACAGGGGATCTTAGACGAACTTTATATTGAGGGCTTTGAGAAGGTATTTTCCGCTATGGATATACTTAAGTCAGCAAAAGGACCACGAGAGACAATTTTACAAGGGGTTAAAGGTTATCTAGAGGTAGCTGACAAATATGAGGCTCATTACCGACTTATATTTGGTGAAAGTGATGCCGGTTATTCTCCTTCTGAAGAGGCCCGTGCCGTTTCGGAAAAAGCCTTTAAAATGTTAATAGATGTTAGCTCACTTATTCTTCCAGAGGATACGTCGCTAGCTAAAAAACAACATATAGCGTTAGAAATTTGGGCTTTTGTACATGGTTATGTCAGTTTAAAACATCACGCCATATCCACTCTAATCAGCCCTGAAGAATGGAACACTTTGGCGTTAAACGCTTTATCGACACATATTGATGCCATTATTGCGAAACACGCTTAATACATTCCCAAACAAGTACTGCAGTCATTTTTAGTGATACCTGAATTTGGGTTCAATTACTTAAACAGAGAGCAAGTTACTTAAACAGAGAGCAAGTTACTTAAATTTTGTAATGGTAGAAGAGCTGTTAGATTTTATGGGTGGAAGTGAATAGTGAGAAAAGCGGATTTAACTATAGCGCTTAACTCACTCTCTTTTCTGTTTGCATATTAATGGCCTACAAATTAGCCATTAATTCCTGATGATTATCATTACTTCTTTTAGCCATAAATTTTGCCGTTTTTTCCGCATTGTTGATCAAGGCAAAACTAACTGGGTCATAACCATTACAAACTAAGCCGTTAGCAATTTGTTTCATACCAATGCCGCTATCACGTACAGCCATATTGACCTTAATGACCTTATCGCTTTTTATTGCTTCACATACTTTGACTAGTTTTTCTTCAACTGAAGAGTCAATATTACTTGCTTGTGCGTTACCAGCTAAAAGAATGCCTGCGCTTATGATAGTGCTAATAAGTATTTTTTTCATGATATATCTCTCTATGTTTGTTAGTTGTGTTTAATTCCGAGTACACATATAGAGTAGGGATAATTGTTGATATTGAAGGAGCTAAAGTGGTTAATTACGGTGAAATGAGATGAAGCGTTCAAACAGATAAATACAGAGATAAGTCAGCGCTTATCATCTGTATTCCGTCGGATTTTGCAAGGTTTTGTTACATTTACCTATTTTGAGTTCAAGTTAACTAAATAAAAGCTTGTTATAGAAAGCATTAGTTTCCCATCTTATTCTAAATTTACTCCTGCATATAACCTAGAGGTAACTCATTAATGGAAGCCACTCCAGAATCAATCGCTGCTTGGGCCACTGCCCGTGCCACACGTTTTAAAAGTCGAGGATCCATGGGTTTAGGAATAATGTAGTCTTTACCAAAACTAAGGCTATCAATGTTGCTTGCAGCTAATACCTCTTTAGATACTGGCTCTTTTGCGATACTACGAATAGCATCGACAGCAGCAATTTTCATTTCATCGTTAATTTGTGAGGCACGTACATCTAAGGCGCCACGGAAAATAAACGGGAAACACAGTACGTTATTCACTTGGTTAGGATAATCGGATCGCCCAGTTGCCATAATTAGGTCATCCCGAACTTGGTGAGCTAACTCTGGTTTTATTTCTGGATCAGGATTAGAGCAAGCAAAAACCACCGGATTAGGCGCCATTAATTTTAGAGCTTCTGGTGGCAATAAATTTGGTCCGGATACCCCAACAAATACATCTGCGCAGTCCAAGGCATCTTCTAACGTTCGCTTATCAGTGTTATTAGCAAATAACTTTTTATGACTGGTGAGATCTTCACGACGAGTATGAATAACCCCTTTTCTATCAAGCATGTAAATACGTTCGCGTTTAGCACCACATTTAACCAACAACTCCATACAAGCTGTGGCTGCAGCACCAGCGCCTAAACACACTATAGTTGCATCACTAATGTTTTTGCCTTGGATCTCTAAGGCATTCAACATACCTGCGGCAGTCACTATAGCAGTACCATGTTGGTCATCATGAAAAACAGGTATGGAGCAACGCTTAATTAACTCTTGCTCAATTTCAAAACATTCAGGGGCTTTGATATCTTCCAAATTAATACCACCGAAGGTATCTGCAATACTGGCAACAGTATTAATAAATTCTGCAGTTGTAGTATGTTTTACTTCTATATCGATAGAATCGATATTAGCAAAGCGTTTAAATAATAATGCCTTGCCTTCCATCACTGGTTTAGATGCAAGTGGTCCTAAGTTACCTAGCCCTAAAATGGCCGTGCCGTTCGAAATAACCGCGACTAAATTACCTTTACCAGTGTATTTATAAGCTGCATCGGGGTCGGCTGCAATCTCTCGTACTGGTTCAGCCACGCCTGGGCTGTATGCCAAAGCTAAGTCAGTAACAGTTTCGGCAGGCTTAGTAAGCTCAATACTGATTTTGCCGGGTACAGGTTTGGAATGGTAATCGAGTGCTTTTTGGCGAAAATCAGACATGGTGTTGTCGGCCTTTAAAATAAAATGAGTGTTGAGGGCAAGTTTGAACCTATTATTAGTGTTTGCATTAATTAGCATCTACCAAGTATGTGTTAAACTAGATTGTATGTAGGAAGGTAACACAGCATTGACCGCCGAACATATCAGATCAGACCGCTAATTTAATATAGCCAATATAATTAAAATTTATATTTAATATATTTATGTATATGATTTTTAAAAGGAGCTGTTTAAAACTTCTTTGCATGCTTAATGTTAAACAAATAATCCACAATAAGCAGTTCGTCATTATTTAGCAGTTGCTTTGTACTATTGGCTGGTATTTCCTATGTTTCTGCCGAAACTCAGGATTCACTGCAGTTTTCGGGTTTTGCTCGTGTGGTATTAGGCTATATCGACGAAAATGACGCCACTTATTTGTCTTATGATCTTAGAGCCATCGCTTTACCGCCAGAGAGCCAAACCAGAGTGTTGTTTAATACTAAAATGGTTGGGCTAACAGAATCTAGGATCCAATCTTGTTGGGCACAAATGCGCTTCTCAGGACGTAAAAAGCCACCCACTGAATTAACCAATGAAACATTGGTTAATTCAGTATTTACTAAACCACCCAGGTACTATTGCTGACTTACCAGCCGATATAGAAATACCTGACGGCTTAAGCATTCTTTTCCAAATCAACTAACTGCTCTTTTTCTTTCAATAACAGCTCTAAACTTGTTGGTTTTGCAAACAAAAAACCTTGTAATTGATGACAGCCGCTTTCGATCAAAAACGCTGCTTGTTCGCGAGTTTCAACTCCTTCAGCACATATCTGTAACTTCAATTGTTTAGCCATCTCAATAATAGTTTTGGTAATCAAGGTACTACGTTCAGACACGTTTAGGTTGTCTACAAACTGCTTATCTATTTTCAGAGTGTTAAGGTTAATTTGGGTTAAGTAACCTAATGAGGAATACCCAGTACCAAAATCATCAAGGGCCACAGACGATCCAATATCTCTGAGTTGAGTTAAGAATTCATTGGCCATATCTAGGTTTTCTAAATAAGCAGACTCAGTGACTTCAAATTCTATTAACCGCGGCTCAACGCTATATTTCTTGAAGAGATTTTTAATATAATTGACTAATTGCAGATTTTTAATATCGTAAGCAGATAGATTGACAGAAATAGTCACTTCAGAGTCATTCAAACTACATAATTGCTTAAAATCCTTGCAAACTCTTTCTAACACCCATTTAGTTATAGGTAGAATTTTACCACTTTGTTCTGCTATAGGAATAAATTCAGCTGGCGACACAAAACCAAGGGAGTCACTACTCCACCTCAACAAGGCTTCATAACCTACAGTTGTTTCATTAGGCGACACTTTTCCTTGGTAATAAACGACAAATTCATCATTTTTAATAGCAGATGCAATTGAATTAGCGATAAGTAGTTTGCGTTTATTGTCTTCCATCATTTCAGGAATAAAAACAGTGTGAGTGCTTCGCCCAGCGGTTTTTGAACGATACATGGCGATATCAGCGTTACTTACAAATTCACTTAAATTAAAGTTGGAGTCGCTGGCTTTAGCGATACCAATACTGACACCGACCTGTACTTCCCATGTATTGATATCAAATGGGGCGCTTAATCCAACGACTAAACGTTCCGCAATTTCAAGTAACATATAGTCGTTGGGTTCGTTATGCAGCAAAATAAGAAACTCATCGCCACCTAACCGTGAGATAATATCTCCCTCACGTAAAATGCTTTTAGCGCGCTCACACACTTTAATCAGTAACTGATCTCCGGTTTCATGACCCAAAGAGTCATTCACCCCTTTAAATCCATCTAAATCAAAATACATAAGTACTAAATTATGTTCACCGCGCTTTGCTTTGGCTAACTCAATCCGCAGAGTTTCCATAAAAAACTGTCTATTCGGTAAACCCGTTAATGAGTCAAAGTTAGCCAAGCGTTCCATGGTTTTTTGCTGCTCTTTTAACTGCTCTGTATATTGCTTATTTTTTTGGGTTTCTTTATTAATGGTATCCATCATTTGATTGATATCTTGGCTAAGTTCAGCCACTTCTTGTTTGCCTTGAATATCAATACGTAACGAATAATCATTAGTTTTGCGGATATTTTTTGCCAAATTAGATAGAAGACTAAGAGGCATAAATAGCCTTTGCTGTACAAAAAAGGAGATACCAATGACCAACAGAACGACTAATAATGTGAGAGGTAAAACCTGCTTTAGAAGACTCAGTTTACTTTTGGTTAAAGGCTCTAATGAATCAAGTACAATCAAAAGATAACCTACGGGTAACCGTGTATCACCTATGAGTTTGAGAGCCATCAGCTCATCTTCTTCTACTTGTACACCCCAAGGGAGTATTTTGAGGTCATTAACTTGAATGTTAGGACCTGAATTAGTTGTATCAAATGCATCACCAAAATAAACATCTTGTTGCTGCCATTGTGTATCAAATACCACAGCAAACTTTACGTTGTCGTACCTTTCTAACCTTAACAGTAGCGTCGAAATTTCAAATGTATCTGGCTCTGAGGCGAGTAATGGCACGAGGTCATTTGCCATATTATCTGACAATCCGTTCAGATCACTTTTTACCGACTCAAGATACAGTTTTTCATGCTCTTGGATGGCAAAAACAAGCACAGCTGTACATACTAAACAAATCGCTAGGACAGTTAGAGTAGTAGTAGTATTTTTTATGGTTTTGAAGAGCATAATAATAATTTTACCACAAATATATTGAGTAAAAACCAAGACTTATACTAGTTGCACTACAACTTTAGTAGTAGATGCAAGGGATATTTAAATAAATTTGCACCTATCCGCAAATACATCAAATAGGTCGAGACCATTAAAATAAAGAATTAATGCGACTTAAAGATACAAAAAAGGCGCTAAATAAGCGCCTTTTCGATGTCTTGGTAGACTACAAACAATTTTAGCTTTTCTTAAGACCAGCAAAACGTTTGTTGAATTTATCAACACGACCACCAGTATCAACGTTACGTTGCTTGCCCGTATAGAAAGGGTGGCAAGACGAACATACGTCTAAGTTGATGTCTTTTTTCAAAGTAGAACGTACTTTGATTACATTTCCGCAAGAACAGTTTGCAGTCATTTCTTGATAATCAGGATGGATATCTTGTTTCATGGGTTACCTCTTCGTCAGGCCGTATCGCTATTCAACCCGAAGTTGAACACCATACGAAAATTAAATTAAAAAAGCTTTGTGGCTTGCCGCAAAGTGGCGCGCATATTAATGTAACGGGCTTGGGCGATCAAGGCTTTTGTTGCTTTTATCACCGCAAAGACTAATTTATTGACCTTCTACTGACTGGATACACTTACAATTTAATGACAATACTACGTGTCGCACTACCTATTCCCAAACGTCAGCTATTCGATTATCTATACCAAGGCAATGAATTAGCTGCGGGTGTGCGGGTCCGTGTATCTTTTGGACCTCGCAAATTGATAGGCGTTGTTTGGGGAACAACTGAAACATCAGAATGGGACATCAGCAAGCTTAAATCTATTGAAGCAGTATTAGATGACGCCCCCATATTCGACCCAGTATTAATTAAACTATGTAGTTGGTTAGCTCAGTATTACAAACACCCTATAGGCGATGTGGTGCAAACAGCTATGCCTGTGGCCCTGCGCAAAGGAGAATCGAGCCAAGCAAAGCCCATCGAATATTGGACAGTAAGTGATAGTGGTCGATCGGCAGACTTAAGCAGTTTGTCTCGTGCCCCTAAACAACGTGCTTTGTTGGAAGCCTTACAAAAGCACGATTTAGTTAAGTCTAAAGCCAAGGCAGACTTTGGAACGGCTGCCATTAAGGCTCTTACTGAAAAAACTTTGATTGAGCCTATTGAAAAAGCGCCTTCTAAAAAATCCACATGGCAACAAGACTTGTTGATCCAAGACAAACCTACCGCCAATGTTGAGCAAGCCATAGCCATAAGTTGTATTGAAGCTAAACTCGACCAATATGGCTGCTTTTTATTAGACGGTATTACTGGCAGCGGTAAAACAGAGGTATATCTACAAGCGATAGAACAAGTGCTAAAACAAGGTAAACAGGTATTAATTTTAGTGCCCGAAATTGGCCTAACACCACAAACTGTACATAGATTTAAATATCGCTTCGGTATTGATGTAGGCATCTTACACTCTGGGCTGAATAACAATGAGCGTCTTCAAGTTTGGCAACAAAGTGCCAATGCGCAATTAGGCATTATTATCGGTACCCGCTCGGCCATTTTTACCCCCATGCTAAAACCCGGCTTACTGATTGTGGATGAAGAACATGATTCTTCATATAAACAACAAGACGGTTTACGTTATCACGCCCGTGACTTAGCCGTTATGCGCGCCCGTGAGGAAAATATTCCACTGGTGTTAGGTTCTGCCACCCCTGCCCTAGAAACGCTAAACAATGCCTTAACCGGTAAATATCAACACCTCAAGTTACATCAGCGTGCTGGCAATGCGTCACTTGCGACACAACATGTTTTTGACATTCGTCAGCAACCATTAAAATTTGGTGTGGCCCAAGGCATGTTAGAGCGTATCGGACAACATTTGCAGCAAGGTAGTCAGGTGATGCTGTTTATCAACCGCAGAGGTTATGCACCGGCTCTCGTATGCCATCAGTGCGGTTTTGTAGAGCACTGTAAGCGCTGTGACAAACCTTTTACTGTGCACAAACAGTTGTATAAATTACAGTGCCATCATTGTGGTAGTGCCAAGTCGATCCCTAAAAGTTGCCAACAGTGCCAATCCAATGAGTTGACCTCTATGGGTGTTGGCACAGAACAATTAGAGCAAGGACTAGCCGACTATTTTCCACAATACAGCAGTATTCGCATCGACAGTGACAGCGCCAGAGGAAAAAACAAACTAGATAACATGCTCAATAGTATCAACAACAACGAGCATCAAATCTTAATTGGCACTCAGATTTTATCTAAAGGTCATCATTTCCCCAATGTTACATTGGTGCTTATTCTTGATGTTGATGGTGCGCTTTTTAGCGCAGACTACCGGGCAGCTGAACATTTAGCCCAGCTCATCACACAACTGGCAGGGCGTGCCGGGCGTGCAGAAAAACCTGGTGAAATGTGGCTACAAACCCACGATCCAGGTCATCCTTTATTGCAAGACTTAATCAATAACGGCTATAGCCATTTTGCACAATATGCTTTGTTGGAAAGGCAACAAGCCAATTTGCCACCTTTTACTTTTCAAGCGCTATTTAAAGCACAAGCATTGAGTGCCCGCGACGCTTTTGACTTTTTACAACAAATTGCGCAGCTATTTAGTCATCTGGACAATCTAGATTGTGTCGGTCCTATTCCCGCCTTAATGGAAAAACGTCAAGGCCAATTTCGAATGCAATTGTTGTTACAAAGCCCGCAGCGCAGTGCCTTACAAAAAGCCATAGGGCAACAGATCAAACAGATTGAGACGCTAAATTTAGCCAACAAAATTCGCTGGTCGTTAGATATTGATCCACAGGATTTTACGTAAAAGTAAGAATAATGAAGATTCTGATTGAGGATCCTGTGATCATAGGTAAGATCGTTCCCCTTATTTCTACGCAGTACTTTTTATAACATGGCACACAAAGATTATGTGGCTCGTGGCCGCAGTAAAAAACCAGCTCCACCTCCCCCTAAACCATCACTGCCTTGGTTACGGATAATCATCACTCTTATTTTGGTAGTAGGCTTTAGCTATTTTTTGTGGAGTATCAAGGGTACTGCACCTGAAAAAACCTCTAACGAAGACACAACCACAGAGCAAGTCAAAAGCGCGGAAGACACCCTGCCTGAGATCCCAGAAGAAGAATGGGAATTTATTAAAAGTTTGCCAGAATACACTGTCAAAATTGAACATAAAGAGCAAGACCAACCAACAGTACGCCGCCTAATACAGTGCGGCTCGTTTAGAACCGATGGACAGGCTCAAGAACTTAAAGCAAAGATTGCCTTTCAAGGTTTAGAAGCACAAGTGAAACCAAGTCAAGGCACCTCAGGAAAATGGTATCGAGTCATTCTTGGTCCTTACGACAGCAAGCGTGTAGCCGAGAAAGACCGCCACACATTACAACGAGCAAAAATTAATGGCTGTAAGATTTGGAACTGGAACCTGTAACTAAGCAATTGGGTCACGAGCTACTATACTAGTGGCTTGAAAAAAATAGAATACTCCCCACATCTACTGCATCTGGCAATGTCCTCTTAATATCGAGGACATTCGCCCACTCTTAGCCCTGACAACCTCAATATCAACACCTTGGGTTGTCGTCGGACATTGAAGGAATTTTCGTGACTACAATTGTATCTGTACGCCGCAATAATCAAGTAGTAATTGCTGGAGATGGTCAAGTTTCACTTGGCAATACTGTAATGAAAGGCAACGCCAAAAAAGTCCGCCGCCTCTATAACAACCAAGTGTTAGCTGGTTTTGCTGGCGGCACAGCCGATGCGTTTACTTTGTTTGAACGTTTTGAGTCAAAGCTTGAAATGCATCAAGGCAACTTAACTCGTGCTGCCGTTGAACTAGCCAAAGACTGGCGAAGCGACCGTGCACTTCGCAAGCTTGAAGCCTTATTGGCTGTTGCTGACGAAACGGCCTCATTCATCATTACCGGCAACGGTGACGTAGTACAGCCAGAAAATGACTTAATTGCCATTGGGTCTGGCGGTAACTTTGCGCAATCCGCCGCTATGGCTTTGCTAGAAAATACTGAATTGTCGGCCAAAGAAATTGCCGAAAAAAGTTTGACCATAGCGGGCAATATTTGCGTATTTACCAATCATAGCCAAACAATTGAAACCATTGATTATTAAACATAACGGCTAAGTCACTTTTCCTGACTGGCGCGGTTTAATTTTATCGCCGGTCGATTACCCAGATTAGAAGGTTTTATTTATGTCAGACATGACCCCAAGAGAAATCGTCCATGAATTGGACTGCCATATTATCGGTCAACAAGATGCCAAACGTGCGGTGTCTATTGCGCTACGAAATCGCTGGCGCCGAATGCAGCTTAATTTGGAGCTGCGTCAAGAAGTCACACCTAAAAATATATTGATGATTGGCCCAACAGGTGTGGGCAAAACCGAGATTGCTCGACGTCTTGCTAAATTAGCCAATGCGCCCTTTATTAAAGTCGAAGCCACCAAATTTACCGAAGTAGGTTATGTGGGCAAAGAAGTCGAAACTATTATTCGTGACTTGGCCGACATCGCAGTGAAAATGACCAAAGAACAAGCCACCAGCAAAGTAAGGTTCCGCGCTGAAGAAGCAGCAGAAGAACGTATTTTGGATGCATTATTACCACCACCAGAAACTAATTTTGGTGAAAAAGAAGAGCATCAGGATAAAGGCACCCGACAAATTTTCCGTAAAAAACTGCGTGAAGGGCAATTAGACGATAAAGAAATTGAGTTGGATGTTGCTGCGCCACAAGTTGGTGTAGAGATCATGGCACCTCCTGGCATGGAAGAGATGACCAACCAACTTCAAGGTATGTTCCAAAATTTATCTGGCAGTCAGAAAAAAAAGAAAAAACTTAAAGTTAAAGAAGCTTTTAAATTATTGATTGAAGAAGAAGCCAGTAAATTGGTCAATCAAGAAGACTTAAAACAAACCGCCATAGAGTCACTTGAACAAAACGGCATAGTATTTATCGATGAAATTGACAAAATTTGTAAGCGTGAAGGCTCTACCAGCGGTGGCGATGTGTCCCGTGAAGGCGTACAACGTGACTTGTTACCTTTAGTTGAAGGCTCAACTGTATCCACTAAACATGGCACAGTGAAAACCGATCACATCTTGTTTATCGCCTCTGGTGCATTTCAAATGTGTAAACCTTCTGATTTAATTCCAGAGCTACAAGGCCGTTTACCTATACGTGTAGAATTGTCGGCACTAACTGCCCACGATTTTGTACGCATTTTGACTGAACCCAACGCTTCACTAACCGAACAGTATGTGGCTTTACTCAAAACCGAAGGTGTTGATGTATCTTTCACTGAAGAAGGCATTGAACGTATCGCTCAAGCCGCATGGCAAGTTAACGAACGCACCGAAAACATCGGAGCCAGACGTTTGCATACTGTGATGGAAAAATTGATGGAAGAGATATCTTACGATGCCTCAGAAAAAAGTGGCGAGTCATTAATTGTCGATGCCCAATACGTTAACGACCATTTAGAAAAGTTGGTAGAAGACGAAGATTTGAGTCGATTTATTCTTTAATCAATTCTCGATAATATTTAAAAACCGCTAATTCTAGCGGTTTTTTTTGTTTTTACGTTAATCCAAATACCTACGCATTTGACTAATTAAACCTTGCTCGTTGAATTCCAAAACTAAAATGGTGCGTCCTTTAAAGTGTTTAATCGCCCCATTTTTATGATATTTAGAGTCTTCATTTACTACTACCACAGCAGTATCTGACCCTAAAACTATACTTTCAATATTTTCAGACATAGAAATCATAGACGCGGCTTTTTTAACTATGCCTTTTCTGAAATGCTCTTTACCTGTAAAGGTTCTTCCATATGCAGCATGATAATCAATCACCTCGTCTGACATAAAAGCTAGGTAACTTTCTAAATCTACCTTTTTCATATCAGGTTGCCGTGTTTTTTCAGAAGCAGAAATAAACGCCTTAACTAAATCTTCTGTAGGCTTTGCCTGAGCTGAAATAGAAAATATAAGAAACAAAGACAATAAAAAGATAATGCGGAAATGTATGTTCATATTATTCTCATTTTTATGGATTAATTAAACTAGTGAATAGCCGCGATTCGTCTAAGGTTTTGCACCAAGCGCGCTGTTTTCTACGAATTTAGACAAATTTTACCCATCGATTTTGTTCAAGTACAAATTAACGTCTGATTGTTTTGCATAGTCACTGACATTTGCAACATCTTTACTTTTTATTAAAATAAGTATCCATGAATCTGTTCCATTGTCTATTGCGATAAGTTTTGACCCTATATTTTTAGAGCATGTAAGAATAGAAGGTTCTGAGGTGTCAGTTTCTAAAAAATGGGAAATGTTGAATTCGCTGTGCTGATAACGTTGCTTAAGCACTTCGAATTGATTGCACCCTGAAAGGGCTTGGTTTGACATAGTATTAATCGACTCGAGGGTTTGCATAGGGTCAGCTCTCCAATCGACAACAACAGCTTTATTATTCAATTTGAGCGTCTCAACCAGAACAAATGTAAAATCAAAGCCGTCAGCGAAAGGTTCTTCATATCCGTGATACTCGAGGTTTTCCCGATATTTTTTCTGATATTTTGATTTACTGCGCAAAAAGAGTTCCACATCACTAATCACATTTTCATCGTTGTTAGATAGGTGTTTTGCTAACAGATAATGAGGGGTATCTACAAAAGATGGATCTACCTCTTTCGTACATCCCAATAAAAAAACCAAAAATATTGTAATAAACAACTTCATTGGATTATCCTTTCTTGCTAAACGCCGCCTACGATATTTACCATAACAGTCTCTATAATTGCCGCATTTAATAGGCAAACAAAGAAATGCTACAAACCAGTATGTTCGAAACGTAAATTATCTTCACTAATTCCAACTTCCCTAAAACCACTAGAAATCAACACCCTTTTAGACGCGTCATTTCTTGGTGATGTATGAGCAATTATACTATTTGTATTTTCAAATGAAGATGCGTGAGTAACTAATGCATTAACTATTTCAGTTGCATAACCACGGCGTTGCCATTCTGGTAACACAGAATAACCGATCTCAACTACCCCATTAACATCTGGCGGGCCGAAATAACCACCCGAACCAACTAGAGACCTTTCTCCTGAAACTGGATCGATATTTATTGCATACCATCCATACCATCCTTGAGCTAATTCACCGCCACTTTCAAAACAAGAAAGAAAAAACTCCATTGCATCTCTATCATATTCACCTGACGGCCAATTACTAGAAACTGATGCATTTAACTTTTCAGCAAGTAGTAGCGGTGTTTCAAGTTCGATACGAATATGTGCAGCTGACGACGATATTAATTCGATACGTTCTGACTGTATGTTTTTTATAATGTTGATTTACTCCAGTGTAAAAATAGGGCCCATGCTTAAAAATGGGAAGCACAATATTTGTGTGTCCCTCCCATAATTTTTTTTTGCCTAACTCTTATTCAAATGCACCTTGTTTATTTACCAAATCATAAATTGTTCCAGGAATTAAAGAGGGTAAACCCACAACCAAAACCAATATCAAAAAGCTAATTTTATCTAGCCTATCTTCTGATATAGAACTGCTAAAAATTGCATCTCGAAGCATGCTCACCCAAGCGGTAGAACTATGCCCAGTCCAATAAAGATATAAGGCAACAGTAAGAACGGGTAATGCTACAAAAACATGAATAATCTTGGCTTTTGAACTCATTTTTCTAAAAGAAAACTTAGACTCCAGCAGTGGAGGATCTTTTTGGATGACCAAGTCAGTAATGGCACACTCATAAACTGCGGCTAAAGATTTTGCCGATTCTTGTGATGCTACCCCCGTTTTTTCAACTCGTTGAATAGTTCTCAAGCTTAATCCTGAAACTTCAGCTAACTGTGTCTGACTCCAAGCTCGGCTATCTCTTTGTGTTTTTAAAGCTTCTTTGTTTAGTTCCATTTCCATTATTCAAACCCTCTTCATAAATGTTCACATAATATGAAGAGGTATTGCCTTTTTTGATACGACATATATATGCCAGGTATACGACAGAACTGTGCCAGCTGTGGCCAACGTCCAAATTACCGGAACAACCAAATTGACAGCGTTTGTAATTCAGTAAAATGGAGGGCCAATTTTATTGTTTCCATATGAATTTTAATTGTTAGGCGTTTTATTAAAATTACTAAGGCATAATTCATATTGTTCTGGTATTAAATAGTTTTTAAATAAGTTGGTGTTTTGTTTGAGAAAGTTAGATTGCTTGCCGATATTTTTTCCTTCAAAACCAAAGTATGCATTTAATCTATTGCAATTTGATTGAATTAAGAAAGGTAATTCATTCAGTATTTTTAAAAAAGAATCGGAGTTGTTGATATAGATGGGCATTAAATCTGCTGCTAAATATTCCTGAAATGCCGCGGACTTATTCACAAAGGAATAAAAAGAATAAAACATAATGATTTTTAAACGTTTATCACTAAATTTTTTATTAGCAAGGTCAGGGTCAATATTTTTAATATAAATTCGCTCTAGTTCTTTGAATTTTTTAAGTGCATCAGGCTGCCTTTTTCCTTCTTCATCAATATAGGTAAATACTTCCTCGTTTACATTTAAAAGACTAGATAGAAGAATAAGGTACTCATCATCATTTACTTCTGAAGCCTTTAAATTAGAACATGCACTTAATAAGACTAGCCATATAATGATCGTGTATTTCATAAACTTAACCATTAATCACAACTGTAACGTTATGTCCGTTTTTAGGTGTTATTGCGTTATAAATCTCAATTAATTTATCTTCCTCTATAACAACGCAACCATCTGACCATTTTTCAAATGGCGCTTTACCCATATGTATAAATATTTCAGAAAAACCAGCTACATTAGGCAAAAATATTGCTTCTCGAGCTGTACCTTTGGAGTTCTTCTTTCTGGCCATTGTTGTAGCAGAGCATTTTAAGTATGTCCCAGCTGGAATTTTTTTAGTTAAATTCCAATAACATTTAGTGTTAATAGTCTTCCCAGGTGCGCTAAATGTCAAAATACCTTCTTTAGCCATTCTTGTGATTGTGATTTTATACATCAATATATCTCCCTGTTTGTTTATTAATTTTTAATAAAAACGCAGCCTACAGAAAAAGGCGTTTTGAACCAGTATTTTCAATATCCCACTTAGTTTATTAAAAAAAACCACTTTGCCTTGTTCATGTGATTTTTTCAATTTTATCAGTGTGTTTTGGGATAATTTTTTTCTATGCTTTTGTTTCTAAAAGTAGATTTACAACTTCTAGGTTTTTCTTAGGATAAGGAGTAAGTCCCATCGAATCAGACGCTAACTTTTCTAAATATGAAGTTATTATTAGCTACTTTTTCTTGCTTTTAAATATTGAAAAATTAACTGCATTGATTTTCCAGCCATTACTCGTATTTACAAGTTGCCAGTTCTCTTTTCCAGAATGACTTTTCCTGTCGCCATCGTAGAAGGTGTAATCAAAATATATTGCAGCTACATCGCTATCACAAACAATTTTTATATTTGAAATTTCTTCTCGCTGTTTTTTAGCATTATCTACAATTGAATCTATAAATATTTCAGGTGTGCTGTGTCTATATTTGGCTGGCTCACGAAATTTATCTCCAATTTGACGTTTTAACTCTTGTCCTTCTTTTGAATTAGCCCACTTTAATTCGTTTTCAAAATCATTTGTTGTGTGTACACCAACCCAAGACACTGAGCCATCTATAAATAAACTCAAGAATTTACTTTTGTCTTTGTTAATGATTGCACTCTCGAATGATTTTACTATCCCATCGAAAACTTGCTCATCGTTGCAAGCAATAGCAGATTTTGAAATTAACAATATAAACGTAAACAGTATAAACTTTTTCATATCATATCCATGTTGATTGAAGTAGCTAACGCCCCAAGCCTGCATCACACTTAGGCTAAAATACAGTACGATGTAACGGGAGCCTAAGTGTTAGTGTCCCGCTGAATTGGTTTGTTGAACGAAGCCGCTAAGCGGCAGAGGTAAAGATCGTCTGTACTACTTATACCCTTCGATGTTGGAGGTGTCTTAAGGAGTATTGTAATGAACATCAACGACCAAACCCGTTTTAATCAAGTATACCAAGCATATCTAAATGAACTCGCCTTGCAAGGTAAAAGTCCCAAAACTGTTGATATGTATAGCCGCTATTTGCGACAAATCTCGGTGTTTTTTGATACCTGCCCTGACACATTAACCGCTGGTGAGCTTAAGGTTTACTTTCTGTCTCTGGTGCAAACCAAATCATGGAGCGCGGTTAAAATTGCTCGCAATGCCATTCAGTTTTTCTATCGTCATGTCTTGAATAAACCTTGGGATTGGATACCCATTGTTAAGCCACCTGTGGTGCAGCCATTGCAGGATGTGTTGTCGCTAGATGAAGTGGCGGCCATTATCAGTCGCACTCGAAAATTGCGTTATCAAACCTATTATTGGGTGACTTACAGTTTAGGTTTGCGATTGAGCGAGTCTCTAAATTTGACCGTGGCCGATATCGACAGCCATCTGATGCGGGTGCATTTACGTTTCACTAAAAGTAAAAAGGACCGGTTTGTGCCGTTGCCACAAGTAACCTTGTTGGCGCTTAGACGTTATTGGTTGGTGCATAGCTATTTACCTAGCTATTTACCTAGCCACCCATAATTAGATTTTGAGACTAACCAAAAGCTATTTACCTAGCCACCCATAATTAGATTTTGAGACTAACCAAATATTCAATATCGATTTTGAGCGTGAAAATGACTTGGATTGATTGAGGTATGGAGGCTGAGAGTTAGTTTCAGCCTATTTGGCGGGAATAATAGACATTTAGCGAGGTGGTGGGCACAACTGTGCCTTATCGGTAATATTTTGACTGGTCTCTTGATGTTATGCGCAGCGTAGCAATTTTTTTGCTTTACCCATTCCTCGAATGCGTTGATGACCTGTGTGCGCTTTGAACTGGTTCATCATTTGTTCTGCGCCTGCTGCATAACAAAAATGTTTTTCAAACTCTGTGGTGAGCGTGAGCCATTGTTCGTCTGATAGGCCTAACCTTTGTAAGATGGGTTGTTGTTGATGGTCTATATGCCCTGCTTTGTCATCTCTGATTATTCTGCCTGTTATGTCCACTAACTCACAGTAGTCTTTGAGTGAGAAAGCGATGCCTTTTGGCATATCTTGTCTGGGGTTGCCGACAAAAGACATCAGTGAAGGTGTTGTGATGGGGGCTTTTATTGATTCTAAGCGTTTTTTAATACTGGTGTGCTCTGACGTTTCAGGGGTATCCGCTATCTTGGTTCGAATAGGGTTAAGGTCAACATAGGCCATACAGGACAGTAATGCTGCTTCATCTAATAAGGCTTGTGACTTAAATCGTCCTTCCCAGAATCTACCCGTACATTCATCCTCTTTGTTGGCTTCTCGGGCAATGTATTCATTCAGATTACGCATCAACCAGCTAATATCATGTAAGCGCTTGCGATACTCGATTATGGTGTCATCTAAGGTTAGCTTTTCACCTTGGCTTAACGTGTCTCCTCTGACAAACATTTGCGTGAGCAATGTGCCTTTATGTAGACGGTGCCAGCGCTCAACCACTTCACTATCTGTCCAAGCCATCACTTGTTGCACATCTACGTGTAACACCACATGCACGTGATTACTCATCACCGCATAAGCACATATATCAATTGAAAACACAGATGATAAAAACAACAGGCGTTGTTCAACCCACTCACGGCGATGTTCATAACTTTGACCTGAATAACTATCCACACCGCACAAAAAAGAACGCCGTACACAGCGGGAAACACAATGGTAATAGGGGGTATCCGATAAACAAATTTGACTACTACGTGGCTGGGGCATGACATCAATCCTTTGATTTATTTCCTATTCAAAGCCTAGCTTGTCTTTATATTTAGTCAAATTGTTATGGGTGGCTTGGTAAATCGGCTTGGTAAATCGCAATGGTAATAAGGGGTATCTGATAAACAAATTTGACTGCTACGAGGCTGGGGCATGACATCAATCCTTTGATTTATTTCCTAACTAAAGCCTAGCTTGTCTTCATATTTAGTCAAATTGTTATGGGTGGCTTGGTAAATACTTGGGTGGCTTGGTAAATACTTGCTTGGTAAATACTGGTGGCTTGGTAAATACTGCTTGGTAAATACTTGGTAGCTTGGTAAATACTTGGTAAATCCCTGATAGGTCTCATCCCATATTTAAGCATAAATACTTCTCACTTTTGGGTACGTATTTTATTATCTGGACTCAGGATAAAAAGAAACAAATATGATGATTGCAATGCTTAAAAAAGCACTGGGAATAAGATATTGTATTGTTAATGCGGTAGAGGAATCCTGTCGTGAAGAAGTTAATGAGCACAACGCTCTTCAATAGATAATAAAAATGGAATAATCATATGAGCGAAATGCCGGCCCTTAAATCTAATTTTTTGGAGGAGATCATCTACAAGGATGATTTTATCTCTTTCCCCGAACGGATTAGAAATGTTGCGAAGAACTTCCCAGAATTAAACGTACTAACCGTAGATGGAGAAACCCGTCAATGGAAGGGCTTTATGCCACGTATTAATCAAGTATCAAACATGTTGGCAGGTCGTGGTCTTGGACGGGGTAGTAAAATTGCGGTTCTTGCTAAAAGTAGTATTGAATATATTGAGATATTTTTAGGTGGACTGCAAGCCGGTGTATGTATTGTACCCTTATCTGGCATGGCATCTAGTGAGCAGTTAAAAGACATGATCCGTGATAGTGGCTCTAAAATGGTTTTCGTATCCGAGGATAACAAACATTATATTGAGCCATTTATTGGAAAGCTCGATGCAGTGCCAGCAGATGGTTATGTTGCTCTAGATTTTTCAGACAAGGCGTGGACCCCATATGAGCCACTAGTATCCTCGGAATCTGAGTCTGCGATGAGTGTCGATATTCTTCCAGAAGACCCGTTTAACCTTATTTATAGTTCTGGCACAACCGGCGTTCCCAAGGGGATCGAACAAAGTCACTCCATGCGAAATCAGCATGTGGTGGGGTTTGAAGCACTAGGTGTTTCATCAAAATCTGTCACGCTGAGTTCTACAGCACTTTATTCCAATACGACCCTGGTTGTCTTGTTACCAACCCTTGCCCTTGGTGGCCGGATTGTTTTGATGCCAAAATTTGCTACGGAAGAGTTTTTAAAACTGGCTGAAGCGGAGAAAGTTACTCACACAATGTTGGTGCCAGTTCAATATCAACGTATCTTGGATCATAAAAATTTCCACAAGTACGACTTGAGTAGTTTTCAGATTAAAGTTTCCACCAGTGCCCCCTTACGAGAAGGGATAAAACAGCAGGCTATAGATAAGTGGCCAGGCAAACTTATTGAAGTCTATGGCCTGACCGAAGGCGGCATCGGTACAGTTTTATCTGTAACTGATTTTCCTGATAAATTAGCGTCTGTAGGCCGTGTGAGTGAGGGCGTCGATCTGCGGATCATCGATGAACAGGGAGCTGAACTCCCCCAAGGAGAAATCGGAGAAATTGTCGGCCGTTCCAGTGCGATGATGAGCGGCTATTATAACCGCCCAGATTTAACCAATGACATGCTTTGGACTTGCTCTGAGGGCAAAACCTACTTTAAAAGCGGAGATATTGGCCGTTTTGATGAAGATGGGTTCCTTTTCCTACTGGATCGGAAAAAGGATATGATCATTTCTGGTGGGTTTAATATTTATGCTGCGGATATCGAAGCCGAACTGGTTCAACATAGTGGGATTTCAGATGTTGCAGTTATTGGTATTCCCAGTGAAAGTTGGGGGGAAACGCCACTTGCTTTAGTTGTATTGAAAGAAGGCGCAACCCATACCGAAAAAGACATTACAGATTGGGTTAATAACCGACTTGGTAAAACACAACGGATTTCAGGCGTAGAATTTAGAAGCACTTTACCAAGAAGTACCATTGGCAAAATCAAGAAAAAAGAATTAAGAGATGAATATGTCACCAAATAGAGGCGGCTTAAAATTGAATGGTTACGAAGTTCGTAATCAGAAAAGATAAAAAATTTAGCCATTACCGATGCATGTCCACCGGTAGTGGCTGATAGTAATATTAGCGACTAAAAATACTCCTTCCTTGATCGTCTCTTCAATCTGAATATTAATACCCAGATTTTTAACATCCTCAGGCGTAGACTTGCAACATATTAGAGTAATTCAATATCAACTATATCTAACAAGCTGCGATTCACTATCAATTTTTTGGCATTTTCTATGTCAGGTGAAAAGTATCTGTCTTTGTCGTAAAAAGGCACTTTTGTGCGTAACAAGGCCTTCACTGATTTGAGTTTGTCGCTGGTTTCAAGTGGTGCTCTAAAGTCTAAGCCTTGGCTAGCCGCGAGCCATTCGATGGCTAAGATTCCCGCTACATTGTCAAAAATATCCCATAAACGTCTACCAGCAAAGGTGGCCATAGAGACATGGTCTTCTTGATTCGCAGAAGTGGGTAATGAATCTATCGATGCAGGGTGAGCAAGGGTTTTGTTTTCACTGGCAAGGGCTGCGCTGGTGACCTGTGCGATCATAAAGCCTGAATTCACTCCGCCGTTATCCACTAAAAATGGCGGTAAACCACTTAGGTGCGAGTCAATCAATAAGGCCATACGTCTTTCAGACAAGGCTCCGATTTCAGATAGGGCTATAGCTAACATGTCTGAAGTCATAGCCACGATTTCGGCGTGAAAATTACCACCAGACAGAATATCGCCACTATCGGCAAACACTAATGGATTGTCTGATACGCCATTCGCTTCAACTACTAGGGTCTGAGCGGCAAAACGCATTTGTTGCAAACAAGCGCCCATAACTTGAGGTTGGCAACGTAATGAGTAGGGATCTTGCACTTTTGCACAGCCATCGTGGGAGTGCCCTATCGCCGATTCTTTTAATAAAGAGCGATAAGCCGCTGCCACATCAGTTTGTGCTTGATGGCCACGCACTTCGTGGATACGTTCATCAAAGGGTACCCGGGATCCAAGTGCGGCCTCGACACTTAATGATCCTATGGCGATACTGCAATTTAATGCGTTTTCGGCACAAAATAGTCCTTTTAAGGAAAACGCAGTAGAAGCTTGGGTACCATTAAGTAAGGCTAATCCTTCTTTCGGCGCTAATGCAATTTTCTCTAATCCGGCTATTTTTAAGGCGTGTTCAGCTGAAATTCGGCTGCCTTGATAGATAACTTCGCCTTCTCCCAAGAGCACTACACTCATATGCGCCAGTGGCGCCAAATCGCCGGAAGCACCTACTGAGCCTTTTTCTGGAATAGCAGGGTATATTTCTTTGTTGTACAAAGTAATCAGGGCTTCAATAACTTGCAGACGAATGCCTGAATAGCCACGGGACAGAGAGTTTATTTTAAGTAGCAACAACAAACGCACCACATCTTCAGACATAAAATTGCCAATGCCTGCGGCATGTGACAAAACTATGCTGCGTTGCAAAAGCTCAAGTTCTGACACATCAATTTTGGTATTGGCTAACAGGCCAAAACCGGTGTTAATACCATACACTGTACGATTTTCTGCAATCACACCCAACACCACCTTTTCAGCTGCATGAATAGCGTCGTGGGCATCTGGTGATAAAGAAATAGGGATATGTTTACGCTGCACATCTCTTAATTGCGATAGGGTGAGTTGGCCCGGTTGAATGACAATATGTTCCATTATTTATTTCCTTCTACATCTAACATGGGCAAGTCTAAATTGTTCTTTCTGGCACATTCTTTAGCTTTTTCATAGCCTGCGTCAGCATGACGCATAACACCTGTGGCTGGGTCGTTATGTAAGACTCTAGCTATACGTTTGTCGGCGTCTTCAGTGCCATCGCACAAAATCACCACTCCAGAATGTTGACTGAATCCCATGCCGACTCCACCTCCATGGTGCAGGCTCACCCAAGTTGCTCCACCTGCGGTGTTAAGCAACGCATTGAGTAGCGGCCAATCTGATACGGCATCTGAGCCATCTAACATGTCTTCAGTTTCACGGTTGGGTGAAGCTACTGAGCCTGAGTCTAGGTGATCTCGACCAATGACTATTGGTGCGGAAAGTTCACCTGTTCTGACCATTTCGTTAAAGGCCAAACCCAGCTTTTTCCTTTCACCTAAACCAACCCAACAAATACGTGCAGGTAAACCCTGAAATTGAATTCGCTCTTTGGCCATATCCAACCAGTGATGCAGGTGTGGATTATCGGGGATCAACTCTTTCACTTTTGCGTCGGTTTTATAAATATCTTCAGGATCGCCAGATAACGCCACCCAACGGAATGGCCCTATGCCTTGGCAAAATAATGGTCTGATGTAAGCCGGTACAAACCCTGGGAAGTCAAAGGCGTTTTTCACCCCTTCTTCTAAGGCCATTTGCCGAATGTTGTTGCCGTAATCCAGAGTGACCGCACCTTTGGATTGCAGGTCTAACATGGCTTTAACCTGCACAGCCATGGATTGTTTGGCCGCTTTTATCACAGCAGACTCATCAGATAAACGTTTGCTGACAGCCTGCTCTAAACTCCAGCCTTTAGGTAAGTAACCGTTTAACGGATCGTGAGCGCTGGTTTGGTCAGTTACAACATCTGGGGTGATATTGCGCGTTACCAATTCAGGGAAAACGTCTGCAGCATTCGCTAGTAAACCAATAGAAACCGCCTCTCCCGCCAGTTTAGCTTGGTTTAACAATTCAATAGCATGATCTAAATTCTGGGCTTTTTTGTCTAAATAGCCTGTTTTGATCCGAAAATCGATGCGGCTTTCGTCGACCTCAATAGCCAACATGGAAAAACCAGCCATAGTGGCCGCTAGGGGTTGCGCGCCACCCATGCCGCCTAAACCACCAGTTAATATCCAACGACCTTTGGCTTCACCATTAAAATGTTGTTTTGCCACACTCACGAAGGTTTCATAAGTGCCCTGCACTATTCCTTGTGAACCAATGTATATCCAAGAGCCGGCTGTCATCTGCCCATACATCATCAGACCCTTTTTATCTAATTCATTAAAATGCTCCCAGGTTGCCCAGTGTGGCACTAAGTTTGAATTAGCAATAATCACCCGTGGTGCATTTTCGTGTGTAGGAAACACACCTACAGGTTTACCACTTTGTATAAGCAATGTTTCATCGTTATTCAGTCGTTTGAGTACTTCAACAATTTTATCGTAACTTGGCCAGTCTCTAGCGGCCCGACCAATGCCACCGTAAACCACTAAACTCTGTGGATGTTCAGCTACTTCTGGATCAAGGTTATTCATTAACATCCTAAGAGGTGCTTCTGTCTGCCAGCTCTTAGTGTTGATTTGGTTGCCTCTTGGTGCGCGGATAGTTCGGTTGGGATCATTACGATTCATAATAATTTCCTATTGTGCGGGATGAAAATCAAGGTGTCCGCCTATTCGATAGCGGTTGCCTGGATGATATAAACGGGCATAACTGACAACGCCTTTGCTTGAATAAGTGCGACGACTGATCTTCAAACAGGGTTGGGCAATATGAATGTCCAATAAAAGAGCCAATTCTTGATCGGGCAAAATGGCTTCAACAGAATGATCTGCCTCAGTGAGAGGCGCTATCCTGCTCAAATAATGATTGGCGGTAGTCTGGGTGAAGTCTTGTTCAATATATTGCGGCGCTAAAGCAGGATTAACTAATCGGTCTTCAAACTGAATTGCGAGTCCGTTTTCCATATGCACAATCTTAGTGTGAAAGACCAAACTATTCGTCGCAACTCCTAACCAAGCACTTTGTTGTTCTGACGCTAGTTCTGTTTCCACAGCTAACACTTTGTTTGAATAACGATGTCCTCTTTTGATGATCTCGTCGTCAATACTGCGAATTTTTAGAATCGAACTCATGGGCCTGCTATCAGAAACAAAGGTGCCTACGCCTTGAGAGCGCGCCAAAATTCCTTCAGTCACCAATTCAGTCAAAGCACGGCGGGCCGTCATACGACTCACACCAAAGCTTTCGGCCAATTGATTTTCTGACTGAACTTTGTCTCCTGGAGACATTTCTCCACGTTCTATTTTGTCTAATAATGCAGACTTAATTTGTACAAATCTGGCTTGCACCGAGGATTTTTTAATCATCATCAACCACTCCACTACCTTGGCATATAATCTATAGCAACAAACTTGTATATACAAGTTTGTACAAGTAAACTCATTTGAAACTAAACCGAAAGAGATAAGTCATGACTGAGCAGTGTGATGTGGTAATAGACAATGTGCGTATTGCTTCAATGCAAAAAAATGGCAAAGCTTACGGCTTACTCTCTCAGTCTTCTGTTGCCGTAAAAAATGGCAAGGTTCTGGCCATATTCGATGTTTCTCAAGGTTCTTATCAGTGCAAACAAAGATTCGATGGCGAAAACAAATGGTTATTACCTGGCTTTATCGATTGTCACACTCACTTGGTTTATGGCGGCAACCGAGCCAATGAGTTCGAACAACGTTTGCAAGGCAAAAGCTACACACAAATAGCCCTACAAGGTGGCGGCATTTTAGGTACGGTGCATGCCACTAGAGAAGCATCTGAACAAACACTGCTAACTAGTGCAATTAAGCGCGCCGCGAGATTAGCTGAAGAAGGAGTAACCTGCATTGAAGTGAAGTCGGGTTATGGTTTGGATATGCATACCGAAGTAAAAATGCTCAAGGTTGCCCAACAAATTGCTGAGCATTTGCCTGTGAATATAGTAACCACTTACTTGGGTGCACACACTGTTCCTAAAGAATACCGCTCTAACCCAGATGATTATGTACAATTTATTTGCGAGCAAGTGATACCTGTTGTGGCTAAACAAAAATTAGCAAATTGTGTCGATGTATTTTGTGAAAGCATAGGGTTCTCACCGGCACAATGTCGCAAGATTTTTGCAGCAGCTAAAACTCACGAATTAAATGTGAAGGCCCATGTTGAGCAACTCTCTGACTTGAAAGGTGCCAAATTGGCAGCTGAGTTTGGTGCGCTTTCGGTGGATCATATTGAATATTTAGATCCTAAAGATATCCCCGCAATAAAACACTCAGGTACTGTTGCAGTGTTATTACCCGGCGCATTTTATTACCTTAGTGAAACCCAAAAACCACCTGTAGCTGAATTAAGAGCCAATGGTGTTCCTATTGCGATAGCCACAGATTTAAATCCCGGCAGCTCACCTATAGCATCCATCTTAACCATAATGAATATGGCGAGCGTGTTGTTTGGTTTGACCCCAGAAGAAGTGCTTTATGGAGTCACCGCTCATGCAGCAAAAGCATTGGGACTCACTAACAAAGGGCAAATTAAAGAAGGCTTAGATGCTGACTTATGTTTATGGGATATCGAACATCCCGCAGAGCTAGTGTATGGCATTAATCAACATAGACCAGAATCTAAGTGGTTTGCTGGAAAGGGCTGTTAATAACATGGTGAAACTAAATAAAAGCTATCACTGGCAAGGCCGTGAAGATACCGAAGACGGTCAAAATGGATTACGCTGGCATCAGATAATAGATACCCGACAACAAATCAATAGTTGCGCCCTGCTCGGTTTTGAATGTGATTTAGGTGTGGCCGCCAATAAAGGCAGAATTGGAGCAGATCAAGGTCCAAATGTTATCCGTAATGCTTTGGCGAACTTAGCTTGGCATGCAGATTGTGATTTATTCGATGCTGGCAATATTGTAGCTGCAACATCTTTGAGTGATTCCCAACATCAATATACCCAGCAAATAGCCAAAAACCTGGATGAACATTCATTTGTAATCGGCTTAGGCGGCGGACACGAAATTGCTTGGGGCAGTTACCAAGGCTTAGTTCTGCATCTTAGATCTGGCTCAAACAAAAAAATTGGCATTGTTAATTTTGATGCCCATTTTGATCTGCGTAATCCTGCTCAAAAAACCAGTTCAGGCACGCCCTTTAGACAAATTGCTGAATTTTGCAAAACAAACAGTCAACCGTTTCATTATGCCTGCTTGGGTGTCGCCGAATCGTCAAATACCACAGCATTATTTAATTATGCCAAGCAAACCAACACTCGATACTTACTGGATATTGATTGCAATACTAACGCTGCGAAACAACTGCTTGAGCCGATGTTAAAACAGGTCGATGAGCTTTATGTCACTGTTTGTCTTGATGCATTTGCGGCTAATGTTGCGCCTGGCGTCAGTGCGCCTAGTGCTTTGGGTATTTCAGTAGAATTTGTCATTCAAATGCTGCGCTGGATAGCTCAGTCACAAGCGGCTTTTCACTATAACTGGCGATTAGCAGATATTGCAGAAATGAATCCCAACTATGATATTGACAACAGAACAGCGAAGCTGGCAGCTAGGCTGATTTACGAAGTAGTTGGCGGCAAATTTAGCAAGTTATAACAAATAGCCAACAAAAATTGTTGGCTATTTAAACTTTCTTTATCAGAGATAAAACTCTAAGGCGATGGAGTGGATTTATTACCTTGGTTACCTACTTTCGCTAATATAAAAGCGCCAATAAAGGCAGACAGTAGCGAACCTAATAAGACTCCCACTTTTACACTAACCTGGTATTCAAGTGGTTGATCTTCAAAGGCTAACGAACCAATAAACAGACTCATAGTAAAACCAATGCCGCACAACAAGGTCACACCATATAGCTGAGGCCAAGTAGCATGTTCTGGTAATTTAGCTAAACCAGATTTGACGGTTAACCAACATATTCCGAAAATACCCACCTGTTTCCCTATAAACAATCCCGCCGCTATACCCAAAGTAATAGGATTGAATATATTGTCTAAGCTGGCACCGAGAAATGAAACACCAGCATTGGCAAAAGCAAATATAGGTAGTACAAAAAAACCGACCCATGGATGTAACTGATGTTCCATATGCTCAAGCATAGGGTGGCCATCTTCATTCTTGACCGTCATTGGAATAAACCAAGCTAAAGCAAAACCGGCTAACGTAGCATGTACCCCAGACTTCAACACCGCAGCCCAAACTACCACTCCAACTAAAATATAAGCCGCTTGAGTACGCACTTTAAATCTGTTTAAAGCGAATAACACCACCAATCCAGATACCGCTACAATCAAAGATGTGGTTGACAAATCTTGCGAGTAAAACAAGGCAATAATAACAATGGCACCAATATCATCGAATATGGCGACGCTGAGCAAAAATAATTTCAAACTCAGAGGTAATGACTTACCAAAAATCGTAAATACGCCAACAGCAAAAGCAATATCTGTGGCAGAAGGGATAGCCCAACCTTTAATTGCCACAGGATCATCAGCATTAAACCAAACATAAATTAACGCGGGAAAAACAATCCCAGCAACAGCAGCTATTGCTGGCAAGGTGATTTGCGAAGGTGAAGATAAGTTACCACCTAAAATTTCACGTTTTATCTCTAGGCCAACTAAAAAGAAAAAGATAGCCATAAGGCCATCGTTGACCCATAAAATAAGGGGTTTGGCGATTTCAAAGGCGCCAAAACGCACACTGACTGGGATTTCCAACAAACCATTATAAAAATTATTAAGTGGGCTGTTTGCCATGATCATGGCGAGCACCGCGGCGAAAACTAAAATAAATCCACTCGCAGCTTCGTGCTGAAAGAACTTTTGGATGACGCTAGGGTTTTCTTGCATTGATGGTCCTTTTACTAACGTGGCCGCTAGTAATGAATGAAGTAGAAAATTAACTTGAGTTTTAATACGTTAGAAACCGTATTTGAGTTCAAAACTATTTATAGATAATACCAAGCAATACTACGTGATATTAATGGCATTTTTAAGATTATCTGCTAATTCTTAAAAACATAAATAGAATATTCATTGGTCAAAGGATAACTGACATGCTGGACACATTTTCTACTCCCTATCTATTTGGAATAGGTCAATGTTAGGCGCTGTTTCAACTTCGTTACTCAACGTACGTAGTATGCCCACTTCCAGTGGAGCCATTCTAGGGCAACTCACTGAGGGAATGGTGGTTAAGGGTGATGGACCTTTTGATAATTGGATACAACTTAACTACAACGATACCTTTGGCTTTGTATCAGCCCACTACCTCAAACCAGTTAACGACTTGGCCAGACTCACTGGCACAGTAAACATCAACAGATTGAATGTGCGCCAAGCCCCATCATCTAGCGCCAAACACTTAGCAACAATCAGTCGTGGCGCCTCCATTAAAACCCTAGCCTTTCTAAATGACTGGTTAGAAATAGAATTTAATGGTGAGACTGCTTATGTTGCCGCAAAGTATGTCGATTTGGTTTACGTATCAAAGGGATATTATGCCAAGGTCAGCACCGACCTCTTGAATGTTCGCTCAGCCCCCTACTCTAACGCCAGCTTATTTGGTCAACTTAACTTTGATGGCAAAATTTGGGTTGAAGGAAGACAACAAAGTTGGAGTCAAATTCGTTTCAATGGCAATAGAGGTTATGTCGCCAGTCAATATTTAAAACCAATAGATCCAACCAAGACCAACAACGAACAATTAGACCCTATCGCTTTAGCAGATCATCAAGATGACATCGGTATTCCGATAGTAGAATTGGGTCAAGAATTATCCCGTCTCACCCCCACTACAATTTTAACTGTTACCGGCACCAATGAACAACGCAATGCCGCAGCAACATGGAACAGATGGGGCGCATTATTAACTGAATTAAGCGATAAAAAGCAGCTTGATGTGGCCTGTGCTTTAGCTGTGCTCTGCGTAGAAAGCTCAGGTAAAGGTTTTGAACAAAACAACAGTGACCGTATGATCATTCGTTTCGAAAACCACAAATTTTGGAAATTTTGGGGCAAACACAACCCACAACAATTTCGCCAACATTTTAGATACAGTAATAACAAAGTATGGCAAGGCCATGAATGGCGAAGGGAACCCAGTGGCGAATGGCTATCATTTCATGGTCGTCAATTAAACGAATGGCAAATATTTGAATTTGCTCGTCAGTTAGATGAAAACGCGGCAATGTTATCTATCAGCATGGGTGCCCCTCAAATTATGGGGTTTCATTTTGAGCGTATTGGTTACCAATCTGTAGTGGAAATGTTTGATGCCTTTGCTGACAGTATTCAGGGTCAAGTTAACGGCCTTTTCGATTTTTTCTCACCGAGAATGTTGCAGTACCTAAAAGATCTCGCTTTTGAAGATTTTGCTGGCATGTACAACGGTAAAGGTCAGAAAAAAGTATATGGCGACAAAATACAAAAACACTATGGGGCATTTAAAAAGATGATGCCTAACTCAGAACACTAAAATTCCTAGGAGGGGATATGAACGTTTTTTCTTTTATCAGTAACATCTTTGAACCAGCCGTAAAGTTAATCGATGAGATACACACCAGCGACGAAGAAAAACTTAAACTTCAGGCACAAATCAAAGCGGTAGAAAACGAGTTATTAGCCAAAGTCATTGATTACGAAAGCAAACTACTGGAGGGTAAAACCGCCATAATCACCGCCGAAGCAACAGGCCAGTCATGGATGCAGCGCAACTGGAGGCCTATCACTATGTTAACTTTTTTAGTTTTAGTAGTGTTTGATAGCTTTGGTTGGTTACCTAGTCCGCTGGCAGGTGACGCATGGACTCTATTACAAATTGGTTTGGGTGGTTATGTAGCGGGTCGTTCTGCGGAAAAAATGACTCAACAGTATTTAAAAGCTCGACCAGCTGATACAAAAGGCGACGATATGGCTAGGGGTTAACCCTAGCCATAAATAGGCTTTTACAAAACATAGCTACTACAACTAGATCACAATAGTCGCTTCCATTAAAAAATAACAAGGGCTTGGTAGCGTAAATAACCAATCCTTTAATTTACTGCAGTCAGATATGGAAGTAGCGGAGAGGCAAATCCCATGAGCTTGGGCTCACTTCCTTCGACTGAATATGTGTCTTTTAATATATTATTCATTTCATTCGCTTTATCTTCTTTATTCATAGCTAAATAGGCTGAACGTTTAAGATTAAGAGCATAAATTTTTACTCGTTCATTTCCAGAACTTTCAGTGATTTGTTCTGCTACGGCAATCACTTCATTATAATTAGCGGCAGCTAAATTAGCTTGAGCAATCAAGCTTAACGACCCTGACTTAGGTTTTGGTTGACGTTGAATAACATCAGCCATTAAATCGAGTGCCTTTTCTGGTTGACCCATTTTGATATAAGCCGTTGCTACATGATGTTTAAGAAATAAGGCTTTCTCAATAGGCGTCTCTGGAAATAAAACGTCGTAGGAATCTGGGATTTCATCATAACGATTTAGTTTATCTAATAAATAACAACTTATAGTAAAACTCATCGTTTTTAATGCGCTTTCAGAACGTTGCTCTGGGCCAGTTCTTCTAGTGGTATTCCATTTAGCTAAATCAACTAGAATTTGTTTTAGTGTCTCTTCTGAATTACTTTTAGCAAGCCTTGTTATTTGCAGTAACTCATCAACTAATTCGTTATGTAACTCATTGTCACGATAAAGATTAATTCTTGCAGAACGTTGTTGTTTATTTTCAATTTCGGTCAAATTTTTAGTCAAACTTTCATCTTGCTGGCTAACCGCCACACCTACAAAACTAAACAGGCTAAAGCCGAACATTACGACCACTATATGTTTAAATTTCATTTTAATTTCCTTAGTTAATTTTATTACTCGTTTAACATTAAAATTTGAACCACTGGCCATCGAAATGGTTGCAATATACTGAGTAGGCGCCTTAGCTTCTTCGAGTAATATATTCACCAAATCATCTGAGTACCGTTCATGTAATTGCTGATAACACTTTTCGTCGCAACTGAGTTCAATTTGCTGCCGAGCCGACTTAGCTAATAGTCTTACCAAAGGGTTCCACCAAAATAAACGCTGTATAAAATTAATAAACCACATCCAAGCAGGGTCATTTTGTAATATGTGAGTAAGCTCGTGAGTCAAAATAGTTTCAGTTTCTTTAGATCTTCGATTTTTTCTATTAAGCCAGATTATTGGTTTAAACAAACCAGTCGCCATACCCGGAGCGCAACCATCGAGAATACGAATAGAAATGCGATGTTTTTTGAAATTATGATCTTCCCAAAGGCTATTGTCTTCTATCGAAAAGTCATACCAGTGTTTAAGGTCGAAATGATAATTGACTATATCCTTTATAAATAAAATCAAACCAAACACACAAAATACCCCGAATACAGTCTCCCAAGTTATTAAGTCAAAAAGGAAGTTTTCGCTACCCTTTATGGTGGCATTATTTATATTTACCGCTGAGTCGACAGCTCCTTTGACATAACTTGCTTGTTCAGTTTGCAACCACAACAAAGAACTAAAGATGTTTTCTGTAAATGGGTTTACCGACTCAGATAAAGCCGGGATCTCTGATACTAAATGCCAAGGTATAAACCAAGCGACTAACGCAGTAATCACAACATAAAAACCTAATCGAGCAGGTGAATCTTTCAGCAAAAACAACATACAGAAAGCCAGCAAACATATTAAGGTATTGGTTATCAAATAATCCCACATAACTATTTATCCTTGTTCTTTTTTCTATCCGCTAGAAACGTTTCTAAATAGGTAATATCTTCTTCATTCAACTTATCATTGCTGATTAAATGTGTGATTAAATGGCTAGTGTTGCCATGGAAAAAACGTCGCACTAAATCAGGTAATAATTTTTTAGAGATTTCTTCTTTTTTGATAACGGCCGCATAAACAATCGAACGTCCATCAAGTCGTTCACGCTTAATAGCTCCCTTTTCTTCAAGGCGATCCACAATGGTCTTAACTGTTGTATAGGCCACTTTTTTATTTGCAGAGATAGATTTATGTATTGCGGATGCAGAACATGATCCCTCATCCCAAAAGCGCTGCATTACATCTAATTCAAAATCACTTAATTTCATACACCCTCCATAAACTACATTTGTAGTAGAAACTACTACAAATGTAGTTTATGGAGGCGCACTATGTCAATAACTTTATTAAAGTCGCAGCTGGAAATGAGCATGACAGGCGACCAGTTGCTTAAATCTATCTACGGAAAGTCTTATCTGTCCCCTTTTTGTAAACTATTCGCGATAACCAGGTCGATACCTCTCAACAGCTCGTTTAAGCACGTCTTCTTTATAATAGGCGACATCTTTAAACTGACCTTGGGCATAACGCTGAGCTTGGTCATAAAAATTAGGAGAGGCTGGGTCACCACTTTGCCCGCCGGCCAGTAACGATTTTGCTTTTACTTTTTCGCCAAATTCCACCACAGCTACAAAACTATTACCTCTATAACCATAAAGTTTTTTACTACCATTTACACTACGAGCGCCAAAAGCCGCTAAAGCGCCCCATCGACCCGATGCCAAACCAATTGGAATACTTGGTTGTGTGTCGTCCACAGGCAAATCAATATCGCCTGTGAGTCTTTGTAGTCGATTAATATCGCCCCAAGGAGTATTCCACTGACCAAAATCAGCGATCAGCTTTTCTACTGCCTGTTCAAAGATGCTTAACCTTTCTGAGCGCAGCGAGCCACTGCCATAATGTTCTATTCTTTGCATGAAACTTTGACCCTTTGCACGAGAGCCTTTAGCTAAATATTGCATACCGTAAAAATGGGCCAGAGACATCGCGGTAGAATCCACTGATACCCGATAATCCCACTGACGAAGTGCATTAATGGGTTCAGCTAAATTTATTAGAGGCTTGCTGGATCCGTCATAAGCCTTTATAAGGCCTGATATAAGGGTTTTAAAACCGGGTAAATAGGGGTCATAAGCTACCTCAATTAACTTGTCTAAAGTAAAATCAGATTGATCGGTTAAGACTTGAACTGCGTGTATTCCACGATAATTTTCAGAGTCCGGGGCCATATATGTTGGATAATCTTTTGCTTTAGGACTAAATTCACCGGCAGCAGTGAAAGGTGTAGAGTTAGCATTTTGGATCCAACCATTAGCAGGATTAAGAATACTAATAGTTTCATCTACTGTGTGCAGACCATTCCAGTCTGTGTTTTTAATGGAACCATTAACCGGCTTAGAATAATCAAAACGGGGATCACGCTTAGGGATAAAATTACCGTGATAATAGGCGATATTGCCATCTGCATCGGCATAAACTGTGTTGTTTGACGAGTTGGTACGCATGTCCATCATATTGCGAAATTCATCGTGGCTTGAGGTTTTACTGCGAATAAATGATTGTTGTAAAGCCTGAACCGGATCCCAATTAATACGCGTCGTTACCCATTGCCCGTTAATCATATGTGTCACTGGCCCATGATGAGTACGATAAGTAGCAAACGTTTTAAGTTTATAGCTGTCTCCATCGCGATACTTCAAGGATACAGTTGAAACATCAAACTTTAATTCATCACCATCATATAGATAATATACATCCTCACCACGTTCGATAATGGTTTCAAGATATTCATCCATAAAATCCACATGAGTCGAAGTGTGCATCCAGCCATTTTTTTCGTTAAACCCCTGATAAACAAAAAACTGCCCCCAAGTCACAGCTCCGTAAGCGTTTAGACCTTCTTCACTGACAACATGCACTTCCGGTCGAAAGTAAAAAGAAGTGTGGGGATTGATCAATAACATCGCATGCCCAGATTTAGTCAACTTGCCGGAAATAGCAAAACCATTGGAACCACTAGGCTCTGCCATAGCTAAGTCTGGTGTATCTGGATTATCAATTCTGCTGCCATAAAAAGCCTTTATACCTTTTACTGAAATTTGTTCAATATCGCCACCTATCGACCCTTCAGAAAAAAACATCGGCATCCACGGTTCAAATTTTGTTAATAAAGCAGGCTTAACTTCTGGATGTGTGGCCAGGTAATAATTGAGTCCATCAGCAAAGGCATCACATAAAGCTTTAAGTGATGCAGGGGAGCTTTCATAAGCTAATTTTGCTTGTTCAATGGTCATAAACAAACGAGCCCGTAAATCACTGTATATAGCTGTTTCGCCATCAACCTCAGCCAGTCTACCGATGGCCCAAATGTAATTGCGCTCAACCCGTTTAAAATCATCCTCTGCTTGGGCATACAACAAACCAAATACCGCGTCTGCATCTGTCTTGCCGTAAATATGTGGCACCCCAAAATCGTCGCGAATAATTTCAACTTTCTGTGCTCTAGCCGTTAAGCGGTCAATTTCGCTAATGGGTGGAGGTGAAGCACATGCAGATACAAAAAGTATTAACAATACAACAAAGGATTTTGAAGCAAAGGGAATAGACATAAATAATCCATTAAAATTAGCGGGCTAGATAATGCTACCAAGCAGTTTATGAGAAGTACAACCACTGTATAAATAATCGTCAATCCGGCTCGACTTTAGCAGCATATTTCCGTATGATGCGCGGCCTTTGTTTCTCGAGTGGTACTCCACTTGTTAGGCATATCGATTAATTTTCTTTTTTCTGGACGACCTACTTTTGATTTCTACTGCAAATATCACCATGCAATTTGGCGCTGAGCCTTTGTTTGAAAACATCTCGGCCAAATTTGGCCACGGCAACCGCTACGGACTTATTGGTGCTAACGGCTGTGGTAAATCCACATTTATGAAAATTCTTAGTGGAGAATTGGTGCCAAGCGCTGGCAATGTGTCTATTACTCCTGGGGATAAGGTCGGCACACTAAGCCAAGACCAGTTCGCTTTTGAAAAATACACAGTAGTCGACACCGTTATAATGGGTGACGCAAAACTCTGGAAAATCAAACAAGAAAGAGACGAAATTTATTCTAAGCCAGAAATGAGCGAAGCAGACGGTATGCATGTAGCTGAACTTGAAACTCAATTCGCTGAAATGGATGGTTACACTGCCGAGTCCCGTGCAGGCGATATTCTATTAGAAGCTGGCATTGCAGAAGATTCTCATTTTGGTCTAATGGCGCAAATTGCTCCCGGTAAAAAATTACGGGTATTATTGGCACAGGCCTTATTTGCCAATCCAGATATATTATTACTAGATGAACCAACCAACAACTTGGATATTTACACCATAAATTGGTTGGCTGAAGTATTGAATGAACGTAAATGCACCATGATCATTATTTCTCATGATCGTCATTTCTTAAATTCAGTATGTACGCATATGGCAGACATAGATTACGGCGAGCTACGTATATACCCAGGTAACTATGAAGCTTATCAAGCAGCATCTTCGTTAATTCAAGAACAATTGATCACAGAAAATGCCAAGAAAAGTGCCGAAATAAACGAACTGCAAGCCTTTGTTGACCGCTTTTCAGCCAATGCATCAAAAGCGAAACAAGCCTCATCTCGCGCTAAAAAAATGGACAAAATCACTTTAGATGAAGTGAAGTCTTCCAGCCGTCGCACACCTAAGATCATACTTAAACAGCATAAAAAGTTACATCGTCAGGCTTTGATCCTCGAGCAAGTGGGTCATGGCTTTGATAACACACCACTGTTTAATAATGCAGACTTAATCTTAGAAGCCGGTGCAAAACTAGCAATAATCGGCGAAAACGGCGTAGGCAAAACGACCTTTTTACGTTGTTTGATAGATGACTTACAAGCCAGTTCTGGCGTCATCAAATGGTCTGAAAACGCTACTATTGGTTATTGCCCACAAGACAGCACAGCTGACTTCGACACTGATCTAACCTTGTTTGATTGGATGTCACAGTGGCGTACACCAAAACACGATGATCTAGCCGTACGCGCTTTGTTGGGTAGTTTGTTATTTACCGCTGACGATTTTAATAAAAAAGCTAAGGTTTGTTCGGGCGGAGAAAAAAACCGTTTGTTGTTTGGTAAATTAATGATGTCGGATATCAATGTGCTGATTATGGACGAACCCACCAACCACATGGATATGGAAGCGATTGAAGCATTAAATAATGCCCTCAAAAAATTCGATGGTACGCTCATATTTGTTAGCCACGACAGACAATTTGTATCCTCTTTGGCCACCCGAGTAATTGAAATTTCTGAGCAAGAAGTCATCAATTTCCAAGGTACTTACAATGAATACTTATCCAGCCGTGAGGCTGCATTAAAAGTGGCATAGCGTTAATTTCTGGCAAAATCCGTCTCGATAAAATACAGTGGGCAAAAAATAAAAGAGACGCCCATGCAAGAACATGATGCTTTACCACTAAAGGATTTTATAGAATATCCACCAGCAGAAATGCTGGTGCGCTCCGAACAATTTTACGCAGAGATCAAACGTCGCCATAGTATTCGCAAGTTTAGTGACCATCCGGTCTCTAAATCCATCATCGAAAACTGTATTAAAGCTGCTGGCACTGCGCCAAATGGTGCCAACCACCAACCTTGGCATTTTGTAGCTATTCATTCAAAGGAAGTCAAAACACAAGTCCGCGAGCAGGCTGAAGCCCACGAAAAAGGCTTTTACGATGGTCGTGGTGGAGATGAATGGTTAGGCGCTCTGAAACCCTTAGGCACCGATGCCGATAAACCTTATCTAGAACATGCCCCTTGGCTAATTGCTATTTTTAGCCAAAAAAATACTCAGCAAAAAGACGGCAATAAACAAACTAACTACTACGTACATGAGTCTGTGGGTATTGCCACAGGTTTTCTCATCAATGCATTGCATCACAGCGGCTTGGTAACTTTGACCCATACACCTAAACCTATGAGTTTTTTGTCCAAAATATGTGATCGCCCTGATAACGAACGACCATATATGTTGTTGATTGTGGGTTATCCCGCAGAAGATGCCACTGTGCCACAGCATGCAC
This sequence comes from Paraglaciecola arctica BSs20135, assembly GCF_000314995.1. Taxonomy (GTDB): domain Bacteria; phylum Pseudomonadota; class Gammaproteobacteria; order Enterobacterales; family Alteromonadaceae; genus Paraglaciecola; species Paraglaciecola arctica. The sequence goes on from NZ_BAEO01000065.1 coordinate 179,497, forward strand.
TAAACAAAAAAACACTAAGTGAAATAGCCACTTTTATATAAATTAAGCCGAACTCAGGATAACTTAACTGTAGCTTTACAGTCTAATTTTGAGGTGTAAAGGTCATGTCATATTTTGCCATTAATTTACTGTATTCGGCGGTGTTGAGGTACTCTGAAAGGGCTCGATTGAATGCTTTTCGCAAAACAGGATCGCTAATAGCGGCTCTATATTGAATTGATGGAAAAAGACTATGTACCTGCACTTTCTCCATCTGGCTAGCCCCTGTTATCGACTTTGAAAAGTACTTAAAAATGTTGATATCCAGAACAATCACTTCAACCTTGCCAGCAAGTAATAATTCTACTTGTCTACGCTGTTCTGGTAACTCGATGTACAATGGGCCTGTTTTGACTGCTGTCGCAAATGCGGTGCCTAAAACTTTTCTGGCGTTCTGAAAAGCAACCACAGTAAAGCCTTGAAGGTCTTCCAACCTATGCAACTTAATCGATTTCTTCAACAGACTTACAGCCACGTTTTGATAGCTAACATAGGGCAGACTCAATATATCACTGTCTACGCCCATTTTATCAGATAGAGTGAGTCCTATATCTGCCTGCATTTTTTGCATTGTTTCGTAGGTGCGCCCATATGGAACGTACAATATTGAAATCTCATAATCTAAAGTAGCTAACACACTTCGCATCAACTCGATTTCGAACCCTGAATTCTCATATTGGATAACGTAAGGAGGTTTTGTTAGGCCTACAACCAAGACTAATTCTTCAGACTTTACGCCCTGGGCAAACGATACAAATAAAAATAACCAATACTTTTTTAGCCAGTTCACTTCAATCTTTCCTATTAGCACTAGTACATACAAGGGTTTCAAGAAAAATCACAATAGATCACTCATGCTTTTTTGCCACTTCTCTCTAATTTTTAAAAGTACTCCTTGCTGCTCCAAACTTGCCATTGTTTCCTTAATGTCATCTACAACGCTTTGTTTTGTTTGAAGACTACAGGCAAAATAAAAATCAAGGGTCAAATCCTCAAGTAAATAAACAGCTTTGTACTTTGCAGTCTCTTGAATGTTTTCTAATCTATTGCGGATTAAGTCATTATTAATCACAACTAAATCGATATTACGACTTGGCGTATCAAGCAATTTTAATAATGAGTCATAACTATCCATGACATAGATATTTTCATTCTCTACGAAACCATTATTTAATAAATAGTGGTGCGTCACGTCGTCCCTAATAACCGCCGTATTATATTTTTCAGCATCACTTAAGCGACTGATTTTTATTGGATTATTGGCCAAACTGTAAAATGAGATAGAGCTTTTAATGATATGCCCAACCCATTTAAACATCGATTTTCGAGCTGGAATATAAGCTAATGAATAAATGCAGGTATTTTCTTCTTGTTTAGCTCTATTAAAAGACATGGACCAAGGGTGTGCTTCGATAACGTATTGATAACCCGAAGCTTTTAATACTGTTTCAACAATTTCAGTTGATAGGCCACCTATTCCTTCGGCATTTACAATCTGAAAAGGTGCTAGATGTTCAGTCACTATATTTAACGTGTTAGCACAAATACTATGGCTAAATATTAATAAAGAGGTGCTGAATAGCAGTAACCATCCTCTAAAACCTTTGATTAACTTACTTTTGTAAAACATCTAAAAATAGTCCTTCGACTTGAATTTTTTGAAAAATGCAATGTGAGTATAGGTAACCTTAACTCGGGATAAGTAGAATAAACGCGTTCTCTAATCTAAGCAATGGACAACAACAGGCTTTACTTGACCTTCAATTATGATGAAATTGGTTGGGACAGACGTAATAAATGGGTCAACCTATGGCAAACACATTTTACCGTAGGGCTCACAAGGCGCTTCGCTTACAAAGGACGTTATTAGCTTTTAGCCAATTCGGTGCTAATAATATTTTTTAGTGATTGAGCGCTAATACTCACTGTTTTAAGTATGTTCTGGCTTGTTTGTAAGGACGACATCCAAAAACGCAACTCCTCTACAACCTTAGGTCTACTAACATAATTATTAAGGACTCGCTTTATTTCAGCGGCTTCAATGGGGGAGTCACATTCTAAAAAGCGCTGTTCATTTATTTGTGTGTTTTCATGACAATTTTTCCATATGAAGTTGGTAACTTTAGAGGGCGTGAGTCCTCGAATAGTTTCTCTATATTTGGGGTCATCTCGAAACGCGAAGTCGTATTGCTCGGTTCCCGTTAAATAATATTTTGTTAGAATAGAACGGATATCCGCATTTTCGATTAAATTAAAGTCTCCGACACTTTTTAATTCGGAATAAGTCGCATCGTTAGGGTAATACTGAAAAATTTGACTAGCCTGAAAAAAATCTAAAACCATCGGCCAATTTGCTTCACGGTTTTGCTCTTCTGCTTCTGCATAAGCTAACGCCTGATTACCGTACAGAATTACATTGCTATAGAATTTTTGTCGATTGTTGATGGTTTCTAAATCACTTGCCAAATCAGATTCAAGCCGTTCTAAATAGCTATGGGCGCGTTCTTTTTGGCTAAGGCTGGCGTTCCACTTTGAGACCTGAATTCCGATAAAAACGCCAATAACAACAATAAAAAAGTCCAGCCAAATTGCGAACCAATTCTGCTCCCTGACGTGTTTTGTAATGCGGCGAAGGATCATTGAGTTTACGCCTTTCCATTTGCTGTTTAACTTATAAAAATCCTAAACTACTTGGCAGTTGTATTCAATACATGAACTAACAGGGTTTTCGCCAATTTTTTATAATTTAACCTAAACTCGGCTTAAGGCAATTCAAACACTAAAGCTTTAATCGCCTCTTCGCTTACTGATTTGAAATCCAACTTTTCTTCATCAGTAATTTTTAATCCATCTCCCGGCGCCATTTCAACGCCATTAACCTGCAATCTTCCACTCACTAAGTGCACATACTGATTAGGTAGTACGCTTGTCAGATTGCTTTGCTGTCCAGCATTTAGGAGCAATTGATGAAGATGCATATCTTGTTTGATCTGCAATGTGCCATTTATCCCATCAGGACTAATAACGTGAGTTAAGCCTTCCCTTTGACCAAAGTCTTTTTGCTGATATCCCGGAGCTTGCCCTTTTACATTAGGCTCAATCCAAATCTGCAATAATTTCAGGATTTCATTGTTCGAATGGTTATGCTCACTGTGTGAAATACCACTACCTGCCGACATCAATTGAAATTCACCTGCTGGCAAGGTTCTAACATTTCCTTGGCTATCTTTATGAGAGATATTACCTTCGAGTACATAACTGATAATTTCCATATCACGGTGCCCGTGAGTACCAAACCCCGTACTGGGTTGAATAATATCGTCATTGATCACACGTAGCTTTGAAAAGCCCATATGCTCAGGGTCATAATACTCAGAAAAAGAAAAGGAAAAGTGGCTGTTTAACCAGCCATGGTCTGAGCTTCCGCGCTGTAAAGATGGTCTTAAAACTAACATGATACATTCCTCGGTTGTGTTGATGCGGAAAGTATATGTCTGTTCTCTAATAAAAAATAACGCAATATTTAGCTTAGTCTGTTCTATTTTTTAGAACATTTAATATTAAAGAAAACGGTTAGCCTGGGTTCGAGATATATGGTTTAGTCATCTAAACTAATAACCAGGAACCCAGCGAGAGGCAGAGATAGCGATGCTGACAGGCGTTGTTTATCCAGAAATTGGCTTAGGTACGACCCTAAAAGCCTGCCACTTTTTATAAGTTAAAGAACGCCATAACCATTCCAAGGGGCCAAACTGGTAATGCTTTAACCACCAGCTAGATAATGGAATTTGTATCATTACTATCGCAAGCACAATCAACATTTGTGGTGCACGGGAAATTTCGCCGTATAAACCACCTCCATAACCAAAAAATAGGCTACTCAAAATTAAAGAATGCATTATGTAATTAGTTAAAGCCATGCGTCCCATTGGAGCTAATTTTGCTAACATTTTATACCACTTAGGCCTGTCTAACAGCCTGATCAAAAGCCCTAGATAACCGGCGGCCATAAAAAATTGCCCGCCATTAAACAAAACATTAGCGGCACCTTGAATAGGCATAATATCTTCAACCCCTGGGTGCGCCAATATCACTAGGCTACCCACAGTTACAATTAAACCTACACCAAGACCAATACGGGCCATATAACCAAATAGTTTAGGATGTTTTGCGTGATCTTTGATCGCCCCTGATACTACTAACCAATATCCAAGCAAAAATATCGGCAATAACATAGTGAGCGCAAATAATGGCGTAAACATCAACCACTGTAACGATGCATTCGTTCTAAACACTGTAGCCTGCCAATAACTGCCATCTCTAAGTGCCACTATTTCTTCAGCCAAATCTTTTGCGTGTTCTTGTTCATATTCAAAAATTTCTTGAGCTTGCTCTAAAGGTGTTAACTCAATATCTTCCGATTCAACAGCTTCTTCAACTTTGTCTGATTCAGCTTGCAGCAGCTCAGTATTTGCTTCGTCATCTGGCAACACCTCTGAAGTATCTGCGGAAGGTTCACCTGACTCTGTGTCTGATAACTCTTTAGTTTGAGCAGCTTCAGTTTCAAGTTGCGAAACTAAAACGCTCATTTCTTGGCTTTCTTGCCATTGCTCTGAAAGTGATGCGCGGTCATAAAACGCCCCAAAACCTACACCAACTAAACTAGCGAGCAGCATGGGAATGCTTAACCACCACAAAGCTAACTTTAATATTGAGCTGGGGTTGTTGAACTTCTCAAAACGTTTTTTGCGTAATAAATAAATCAAACCCAACATAAGCAAACCAGCAAAAGCATAGTCATGCAAAATATCGCCCTGCCAAATAAAAACCATATGTAACAGACCAAACACAAACAACACTAACATTCTGCGAGAAAACCATGCTCCAAAAGGCCTATCCTTGCGCATTGCCTGAGTCAACATCACCGCAAAACCCATGCCAAACAACAAGGAAAAAAGTTTATAAAATTTACCCTCGACAAAACACCGAACGAGCCAGCCAACTGCATGGTCAAGACCAGTGAGTTCAGTATTAAAACCACCGATATCAGCAATAGGGCGGCCAAACCACTCGATATTCATCATTAAAATGCCAATCAATGCAAAACCACGCAAAATATCTAAGGCATTTATCCTTTGATCGGATGCAACAGGAGTAAGTGGGGCGGGTGTAGTTGTTAATGCTGCATTTGCAACAGCGTTTTGATGTTCAGAAAAATCCTTATCAGACATCATTGTTCCTTATCTATAAATGTTGAATAAGGGTAAGCCGAGGTTAAAATTTTGTCTAGATAACAATGTTACAGACTGTGTAGGCCCATGTGAGCATGCAGTTTTTATGTTTTGCCCATAGTCACTTATAGAAACATAGATATCAGCAGGCAACTGGCTAATCCCGTGAACGAGATAAGGGTGGTCATTACCGTCCACGACTTTAAAGTGTCTTTTTCGCTCATGCCAAGATAACGACTGACCAACCAAAAACCAGAGTCATTTACGTGTGACAAAATGGTTGCGCCAGATGAAATTGCTATTACCAATAAACCTAACATCGCTGCAGACATGGGTTGTAATGCTAAAACCGGAGCAATGAGACCAGCACCAGTAATCATTGCGACTGTTGCTGAACCTTGAGCAATGCGAGTGATTGCTGCAATTAAGAACCCTAAAACTAACACCGAAAATTGCGCTTCAATAAAAACCGAAGCCAACATTTGTCCGACCCCTGAATCAATCAATACTTGTTTAAAAGCGCCACCAGCGCCAGTAATCAAAATGACCACGCCAGCAGGCTCCAAACCTTTATTAGCAATTTTCAGTAGCGATTGGCTACTTAAATCGCATTTTGTATGGGCAATCAACATAGCCAATATTGTGGCAATAGTTAAGGCCACAAACGGATGTCCTAAAAAGCTAAGTGTTTCTAATAAAGCACTATCTTGTGGCAGTACGAAAGGAGCGGTAGTAGCCAACATTATAAGCAGAAGTGGCAACAATATGATTGAAGCCACCCAAGCAAAACTTGGTGATGGCACATCAGATGGTTTACCTTGTGTTTTGTGCGCATCAGGTACCGCAATAAAAATTCTTTTGCCTATGAATTTCCCAAACAATGGGCCAGCGATAATCATTGCTGGGATCCCTGTTAATGCTCCAAATAAGATAACCCAACCCAAATCAGCATTGATCAATTCAGCTACGGCAATAGGACCCGGTGTTGGGGGAATAAAACTATGGGTAATAGCTAACCCTGCTAACAGTGGGATCGCATAATATAAAAGTGAACGCCCAGAACGGTTGGCAAGGCCATATAATAAAGGTGCAAGTATGATAAATGCGACATCAAAAAATACCGGGATAGCCACAATGAACCCAGTTAATCCTAAACTCCATTGCACTTTTTCAGGACCAAAAGACCGCACTAAACTACCCGCAATACGTTCAATGCCACCGGAACTTTCTAATATCTGACCAAGAATGGCCCCTAACCCGACTACAATGGCCACAAAACCCAGCGTGCCACCCATGCCATTTTTTATGGAGTTGATAACTTGTTCTGGCTCTAAACCCGATCCGAGTCCAACTAACAAGCTGGTGATTAAAAGGGCTAAAAAAGCCGGTACTCGCAAGGTGATAACAAGAAACAGTAATAGTGCTATCCCCGCTCCAGCCACAAAAAACAAACTCATATCCATGGTAATACCTTGTTTTTAAACTTTCTTTAATCTACTTAAAAAGTGTCGGTTAGAGGGTAAAACACTGAGTAATTTTTCAGTGGCATGTATGGTTTCATTGCGAAATCGTTTTGCCATTGATATTTCTTGATGTGCAAGACCACATTGTTCTCGGGTTGTGTGAAAGCCCATTCCATATAGAACATATTGTTTGCTGGCAGAGGAAAACAACTCAAAACGTTGGTTCGTTTCATACACCCCAGGCGCTTGACTACGCCATAAGGCCAAGGCGTCCTGTAAACTTTCAGGAATGGAATCCGCTTGTTGATGTGCTCGCCAATATTCACTGTCGGTGCGATTTGTAAGTACGTAATGCAACTTCAGAAAATCAATGATTTCCTGCCACCTTTGTAACGTGAGCAGATTAAATCTATTTGCCAAAACCGTCATTGCACTGCGATCTCTAGGAAGCTGCTCACTGATCCATTCGGCTGACTTTTCAATCAAAACTAAAGCGGTTGCCTCTAATGGCTCGACAAACCCCGCGGAGACACCAATAGCAACACAGTTTTTATGCCAGAAAGTGTCTCTATGACCCGGTGTAAATTTAATTTTGCGAGGAGTTATGTCCTGTGCAGCAAGAAAAGGATCATTTTTCACATAGTTAAACAAAGCATCTTCTGCTTGCCCTACATCGCTAAAGTCGCTAGAAAACACATGGCCAATTCCACGTCGGCTTTGCAATGAAATGTCCCAAATCCAGCCATTTTTTTGCGCAGTTGCCACTGTGCATGAGGCGATCGGCACGTCTTCGGACCCATGATCGACTTGCAACGCCAAGGCAGTATCGTTAAACAAAACATGCTGCTTTGATTGAAAAGGGATCTGATAATGTTTGCCAATCAATATGGCGGCAAAACCACTGCAATCTATAAATAGATTACCAGCAACATGCTGGCCACTGGCCAAGACAATTTCAGAAATATCACCATTTTTATCTTCAAGCACATGTTCTACGTGTCCTTGAATATACTGTACACCCAGCTTTTCAACACAGTGAGTGTGCAACATTTTCACAAATTTACCGGCATTCAAATGGTAGCCGTAGTTCAAAGCAAAAGCGTATTCAGACATTTGTGGGGTTTTGGGCGCTAAATTTTGCTCACAGATAGTGCCTTGGGCACTAACCCAACTTTCAAAATCAATGTCTTTCGGCGTTGCTGACCAGTGTTCAGCCAAGCTAACAGAGCCATAACCTGCTGGTGCCATAAACGGGTGATAATAATATTCATCTCCTTCATCTAACCAACCGACAAATTTCGACCCCTGCTTAAAACTAGCATCACAACAGGAAAGGAAAACACGTTCAGATATGCCAATCTGACGCAAAGTATCGCGCATAGTGGGCCAAGTTCCCTCACCTACCCCTAAATTTTTAACATCGGGGGATTCAACCAAAATTACTTCAGTTTGCTGTGTTGAGGGGGAGGCTGAGTTGTCTACCGAGCAATGTTTGGCAGCAATAATACCTGCCGTTAACCAACCTGCTGTACCACCTCCTACAATCACGACTGTGGTTTTCATTGTTTATCGCCCATTCTGAGCGGGACAATAAGTTTGAATAAAGTCGCCATGTTCGGACATTTGCGCTACAGATTTATCTATCATGTTTCTTAGAGCCATCATTTGCTGTTTTAATCCTTCAACGGGTAAAACACGACCCGCCCCATGATGCTGTTTAGGCATTAGTCCCTGCCCCATCATAACCTGCACCCAGGAATCTACTCGGAACAACGAGACATCATCAGGCCACGCATAACCATTTTCACGAAACATGGCCATTCGATGCACAAGAGAATCAGGCACTTGCATAGTGCGGTAATGATCCCAAAATGGACTGTCGTTTCGTTGTGTCTGGTGATAGTGCAAAATAACAAAATCGCGAATGGTTTCTAGTTCTAACTGAGTCTCGCGATTAAATTGTTCTGCTAACATGGTGGTATTACCGCCAAAAGGAAACAACTTCATCAGCCTAAGTATGGCGGTGGTGACAAGGTGAATGCTGGTTGATTCTAAGGGTTCTAAAAATCCACTGGCAAGCCCAATGGCAATACAATTCTTATGCCATGCCTTTTTACGCCTACCTGTTTTAAAACGAAGTGTCCTTGGCTCAGTGATTGTTTGACCCGTTAGATTAGCTAACAATGTTTGGCGGGCTTCATCTTCAGATAAAAACTGACTGCTGTAAACAATGCCATTACCAACGCGATTTTGCAGAGGGATCCGCCATTGCCAACCGGCTGAATGAGCAATGGACTGGGTGTAAGGTCGAGGCGCTTCTACTGCTTGAGTTTGCACTGCTATGGCACTATCTGCTGCAAGCCAATGACTCCAGTCTTCATATTCAACATCTAAATTATCACCAATGAGTAACCCTCTAAACCCAGTACAGTCGATAAACACATCACCAAATACTTGTTCACCGCCTTTCAATGTTAGTGACGAGATATTACCCGTTTCATCATTTTGTATTTGCTCTATGCGCCCTTCTACTCTTTTAACACCAGCACTTTCGCTTTTTTTACGTAAATAGGCCGCGTAGTCTGTGGCATTCATATGATAAGCAAAGTTAACCGGTTTTTTACCTACAAAAGTGGAAAATTTATTGGCTTTAGCGGCTTTGAGTTCAAGACAATAATCTTGTAGATTACCGCCAAATCCTTGGGCTTTTGCTTCCATCCAGAATTCGTGAAATTCGGCCATCCACGAACGTTGACCAATTTCACCGAAAGAATGGAAATAACTGTCACCCTGTTGGCCCCAATTATCAAACTGAATACCCAATTTGAAGGTTGCCTGAGTGGCGGCCATAAACTCCTTTTCATCAATACCGATTAAGCTATGAAAAGCACGCATAGTAGGAATGGTTGCTTCTCCCACTCCCACAGTGCCAATTTGGTCGGATTCGACTAGGGTGATGTCCAGTAGCGTACCAAGGCGAGTAACTAGGCTAAATGCCGTTAGCCAACCGGCCGTTCCGCCTCCTGCTACTACAACTTTGGTTTTTGCATTCATGTTAATATTTTGTCTCTTATCTTCAGCGATTTAGGTTGTTGCGTAACATTGCGCGCAAGCGACGGCTTAGATTATCGTCCATTGAAGCAAATTCCCCATGACTCTCAGGCGGTAAATGTGCGCGAACTTGTTCAGGATCAGCAAAAATGTAGTAGTCGAATAACGCTTTCCACGCTTCTTTTTCCTTGGCTGGGCGATCTCTTACGCTCATCATGGCGTGCATTACCACATCCATAGGATTGCCCAAATAAGGTGGGGCAGTCATCCACCAAAAATTCACCATGGCGTTAAAACGATCAAAGGCCTCAACTTCGTGCCACCACATATTGGGGTAATATAGGCCGTCTCCTGGTTCTAAATCAGCAATATAGGCATTTTCAAGGGCGGTTTTTAATCGAGGAAAACGGGTGAAATCAGGCTTGCTGAGATCTGCCAAAGTGACCACTTGCCCACCAGGTGTAGGAGACAATGGCCCGGGATACAAATTGTCCACTTGATCAGGTGCAAACAGAGTAAAACGTCTTTTGCCTAATACACAACAGGCGATATTTTTGGGCTGATCAAAATGTGCGGCCGCAACAGATTCTGTGCCTAGCCAGATTTTGGCAACTGGCTGATTATCTGTAAATTCAGGATGTTCAAAAGCTAGGCTATTGCTTTGATACAAATTGGGAAAACCTTCGTCAAACCTAAGGGAGTTAATATACAGATAATCATGCTGCTGCTGAGTCAATTGACTGCGGATGGTTTTAAACACTTCAGGAATGGTAGTTCGCTCACTGGAATAGTTAAAACCGGTACAAGACTTGTCATAGCCGAACCGTGCTTTTATTTCAGGAGATCCTTTATAAACTAACATCGGACGTTGACTATAATTCAACTCCAGTTGTTCCATGACTTTGTCAGCTGATTGTTGCCCCGCTTTAACCAAAGGCCAGTCTTTCACCAGGCCTTTTAAAATGACAGGTTGATCCTGTTCAAATAACTCATCAAACGGGATGGAATCTGCTGTTATGCCTTCCAGTACGGTTACTGTATTTTGTTTATTTTTCACGCAGGCTCTTCCTCATTGCGAAGAGTATTAAAACATCGCTGATTTTGCATTTTTGAGTGCAATTAACTGTTGGAAATTGCCCATTGAAGAGAGCACAAAATACAGCAGACTCAGCACTCCATATTGATTTAGCTTGCTTAGGCTTTCGCCATCCAAACTCGCCAATTTCTGTTGGTTAATCGTATAATAATCACTAAAATTGATTTCTTCGACATTACTTAGTTTGATTTGAATCGACACAGGCTCCAACAAGTCCATTGACTCAACCAGACTAAACAGAGTTTTATCAAACTGTATGCCGCTATCTATGGTTTGTAATGCTTTTTTGACATATTCAAGGTAAGGCGCTTCTCCACCAAATTGCAGAAAAACATCTTCACCCTGGGTTTGGTTAACACGGGGATCGTCCATGTCAATGCAGATAACGGGATCTGCTGGCGGTTCACCTTCTTCTTGAGCCTTTTTATAACCTAAACTAAACGGGCCTCTGGCTAGCAATGCCGGCACAAATCGGGTGATCCAGCCGTTTTCTCCCATAAATAAGTTTTCGTCTTTTTCAAGACCAAGAATGGCATGTAATTGCAGCTGTTTTGTTTCAGAATGTTTGTAAAATACTAAAGGAAATTCTTTATGTAATTCGCTTATTTCGGTCGCATGTACCAAAGAACGGTTAACTTGCTGGGTATTATTGGATCCAGGTCGAGTATCAACCTTTATATTTTTATGATCGACATTATTTAAGACAGTAGCCTTACTCATAGCGTGTTTCGCTTTACTGGTTGTTTTATTAAATGCGCTTTATTCATACTAGCATTGCCAGAAATGTCGACGCAACGAATAGGGGTGAAACAAAATTGTTTCACCCTCGGTAATGTTGTTCTTACACTTTTAATAAACACCTCAGTCAGAGACCCTGACCGAGGGATAATATTAAATGCTTAGAAGCTATAACTTGCACTTAATACCATGCGTCTATCTGCTTCTTGAACAAAGAAAATATTATTCTTGCTACGACCAAATTTACGCTGACCTTCTTCCAATAAGTTAATAATATCTAAACTTAGTGATAAATCCTCGCTCACCTGATAACCAACATTAATATCAATTTGCTCAGTTTCAGATACGTAAACTGGGTTACGCGGGCCTTTACCACGGTTAGTTTGACTTAAAAACTCATCTCGCCAGTTATAGGCAATACGCGTTGAAAACCCTTCTTTTTCGTAGATTAACACTACGTTAGCCGTATCACTTAAACCTTCCAATGCAAATTGGTCCACATTGATAGCGCCGCCGTTATCAAAACCAATATCACCGTCTACTGTGGTGTAGTTTAATTGATAGCCAAAACCTGACTCACCAAAGAAATGTTGCCATGCAAACTCAAAACCATCTATCACAGCACTTTTGTCATTAACAGGACCCGTTACCTGGAATTGTAATAATGGATCACCCGCTTCTGGGAAAACATCATAAGCAGCAAACACTTGACCTTCAAAGTTTGGATTGGCTACCGGATCTTGGAAATCTGCAGCGCCATTAGGAAAATTCGCAGGGTTTTGCAAAACTGCCGACATGGTAAACATGTTAACTTCGGTAATGTCATAACCTCCGGCATTCAATGCTGCAATGGCATCACCTGAAGTTGTACCAGCAGCACCTGAAGTAGCATCTAACAAGCCAAACAATGATTTTTCAGACTGCGCTATACCCACAAAATTTTTCACGTCTTTTCTATAATAACCTATAGAAATCATACTAGAGTCGCTGTAGTAATACTCAGCAGACAAGTCGATGTTAGTGGACTCAAGTGGCGCTAATTGTGCGTTACCTGATGTACCTGTTGCCACACCACCTAATGAAGTTATACGTGGCGGAGGTGAAATTGAAGTCGATTGGAACAATTGCTCATAAGAAGGTCGAGCCAATGTTTTACTGAAAGAAGCACGAGCCTTAATGTCATCATTCACATCAAGAGTTAAATCAAGATTGGGTAAAAAGTTAGAGTAGTCGTTTGTGTCCCGGATAGTTTCTATCGTTGTACCTAATACGGGTAAAAAGTCGTTATCTGCTTCCCAAATTATTTGTGTAGGCAAAAATTGATTCGACGATGAGGTCACATCCGTTTGCTCATAACGCAAACCCGCAACAACGTTTAAAGGCATATCACCAATTTCATAATCCATAGACGCTTGAACATAGACAGAAATAATTTCTTCTTCAACTGTATTATCATCATCAGTATTGATAGAGCGATCAGCTAAGGATACGCCATACGTGGGACCCACAGCATTTAGAAGAGCAAGAGGATCGCCCCCAAATGAAACACTGCCTAAGGGTATTGTGGTACCACCTGGTGAATTAGCATCAGCACCTTCAACACCTGATAGATCATGATCTTCAAATGCACAAGCGGTACAGCTTATATCAAACAAACCCTCTGGAATATCACCAGGTGCGGTTACGCCCCAATCACCCAAGGCGTCTGTCGAGGCTTGACGTGTTTGTCTCATTTCTGTTGAAAGATACCCCACACCAAAATCAACGGTAATTTCATCACCTATCCATTGACCTTCAAAACGAATTTGGTCTACGTTGGTTTTTTGATTCGACTTATCTGTTTGTGTTACCTGAGAACCAACATCAGCCTTGTCAAAAATCCCGTTGCCGTTACCACCTTTAATACTATCTTCAACTAAAATGCTTGCTGCAGGTATTGCTTGAGTAAAATCGACCGTTTGCCAACCCGCTGTAGCACCTGCCATATTAAAGCGAATAACGTTCAGTCCATCTGGGCCTGCACCACCACTAGTTGCTTCTGATGTAGCAACATCAAAATTTAAGCGTAAGTTATCTGTCACGTCATACTCAGCATTAAAACCAAAAGATTTGAGTTCATCCTTGGTTGCTAGTGCTAAGTTTTGAAAAAAGAAATCTTTACCTATTACTTGGTTATTTGCGCCACCTGTCTCAGAAAATTTAACTGGTGTAGACACAACCGGGTTGCCATCAAATTCAACCGAACTGAACTGCCTTGCAAACCAAATACCATCAATAAGTGATGTTGAGTTTTTTTCATTTTTTGCGTAAGTAGCATCAGCGGTTAATGTTAAATTTTCCATAGGTGCAAATTGCACCGTTAACATAGCATTAGTACGTTCACGATTATCTTGGTTAGTACCTAGACCAATATTACTAGGTATAGATACAATTTGACCAATAGTAGGTTCATTTACCACTGTTGCACCGGGGATGGTAAGAGAGTCTAAATCCGCCGCACCATTATATGTACGCAATTCATAGACTTCAGTACTCATGTGGCGACTACCAGAGTCACGTTCTTGGAATGAACCAAACAATGACACACCAAAAGTTGCATCATCATTTACCCAATTAGCTACACCACTTAGCTCCGGCGTAATACCATCACCACTTTCATCTTTAACCGCTTTAACACCAACAGATCCAATATTTTTCCCTGCGGCTAAAGGTTTAAGAGTATTGATATTAATTGTTGCACCAAGGCCACCAGAACTGATCCCCGCCTGGCCTGTTTTATATACTTCGATTCCACTAACACCTTCTGATGCAAGATTGGAAAAATCGAATGAGCGACTCGTACCTGCTGCACCTTTATCTTGTGGGTTACCAGTGATACTGCCTACGTTAGCGGCTGGCATTTGACGACCGTTTAAGGTCACTAAGTTAAAGTTACCGCCAAATCCACGAACTGTGACTTCAGACCCTTCACCATTTACACGGTTAATAGAAACACCGGTAATACGCTGCAAAGATTCTGCGAGGTTAGTATCGGGGAATTTGCCCATATCTACCGCAGAAATAGCGTCAACAACACCTGAAGATTGACGTTTAATATCCATTGACTGAGACAAACTGCCTCGTACGCCACTCACTTGGATAACTTCAGTGTTATCAACTTCTTGTGCTATAGCTGGAGTAAGAACGACCGTACCCAACATCAAACCTATGCTTTTGGCGAGTATTGATTTATGAAATGTTTTTTGTGCTTTATTAATCATATTTATGTGCCTGTGTGTGCTTTGTTAGTAAGGCAGGCAATAACACCTAATCATTGTTAAATTGCCGCCAACTTTATTTACATTTTTTTTACATGGAGCAACTTTCCAGACGATCTAGAATCAATTTTCCGCTAGTTGATTTGGAGATTTTGCGATAAATAATTATTTTTTAGCCTGGTATCTGCGCTAAAACCACTATCTATCCGTATAAATAAGTGACCACTGAGTGAGTTATGAATTAGAGATTTAGATCTGAGAGTTAGCAATTTTAGACAAGGCGTGTAGCTTGTTTTATGAGTAAATTATGACCATTAATTTAAAGGCTTATATCATTCAATTGTAGTCGATATTAAAAACTACCCCGTAAACCAACAGAATAACGGGCACCTGGTTGCTGTGCCAAAAGTAATTGGTTACTAAAACGACCATGCTTAAGTACATTTTCCTCAGTAATATTGACTCCCTCAATAAACATTGAAAAATTGTCATTAAGTGCATAACTAGCACTTAAATCAAGTTGTTGATAACTACGCACGTAAGTAGGTTCTGGCCCTTGTATTTGCACCAAAGATTGCAAAAATCCATCACGATGATTCCAAGCCAACCTAATTTGGCTTGGACCTTTCTCGTAATAAAGGATCAAGTTTTGTGAGTTACTTAACCCCGTTAAAGCAAATTTTTGTGAAATATCAGTTGGATTGAGTTTGGCGTTACTGTCTACCAAAGTCATGTTTGCCACTACGCCCCAACCACTTTCAAAGTCATGCTGTATCGCAAACTCAAAGCCACTTACTGTTGCCGTTTGGCCATTGGTAGGTGTAGTTAAATCAAATTCTGCGAGTGTATCTTCACTATCTGGAGCACGAGAATCGGTCCCTGTACTTGGATCAGTAACATCATTTATGGTCATTTTTGTCACTGTACTAACGATGAAATTGCTGACTTTCTTTTTGAAATAACTTGCTGATATGTAGCTTAATGGTTGGTAGTACCATTCAAGGGTTAAATCGAAGTTGGTAGATTCAAATGGCTTTAGTTCTGGGTTCCCTGAGCTAGCTCGTAAATCTCCACCTTGACGAGTAGTAGTTAATACTAGACTTGGTGATAACTGACTCATAGTTGGCCGTGTTAGCGAGCGCGACAGACCAAATCTGGCCACTATATTGTCTTGCCATTGGGCTTTTATCGATAAACTGGGTAACCAATTATTGTAAGTGGCCGAACGTGAAATAATGCGCCCCGGGGAGTTAAGTTGTCCTAATTCTGTTTGATCAAGGATAGTAAGGGCTAATAAATCTGATTCAAAACCAGTAACCACAATGTCAGTATTTTCATAACGAACACCATAAATTGTAGAAAATTCAATATCCTGCCATTCTGCTCGCTGATGCCCTTGAATATAGGCCGAGGTGACTTTTTCATCCACTGTGAAAGAGTTATTTCGTATTACGGCATCGAAATTCACATCGCTAACTGATTCAAGAAAACTAAATAAAGTTTCACCATCATGTCTTAACCAAAGTTTTGGCAAATTTTCACTTCCACTTACACTTCCTAGAAAGTCATTGCCGACATCAAATATTGTTTGAAAACTATCTGGAAGGTCAGGCTCTGGGAAATAACCACAAAAAGAACAATGCACCGCATTTTTTTCATTATCCCAACGTTCGTTACGTTTTGATTGTTTCGAATACATCAATCCTAATTTAATATCTACGTTAGAATTAAGCCCCTCAAAAAGGGTAACATCGGTTTTTAACTGGTCAAATTTGTCTTCAATGTTCCAACCGCGACGTAACATTACATGTGCTTTACCGTTAACCGGGTCTAAATAATTTGACACTCCTGCGGCTTCTCCTGACGCATCGATTATAGTTGGATCAGCAGACTCAAAGTTGGATATCAGAGGCAGGATATTATCTTCTGAAATGGAAAATGAAGATCGATTTAGGTAACCAATTAAGGTCAAAGCGTTACCCGCGCCTATTCTATCCTTGGTACTGGCTTTAGAAGTAGAGACATCAAATTCCATTAACACTTTTGGAGAAACGTGCAAACTACTGTTCAATCCTAGAGCACTTAAACTAGAAGGCCTATCAAACGTGCGGGCATGGAAATCAGTAGCGTGACCAACATTTTGTGAAAACTCAATTGCAGTACCATTATCATCGGTGACGACATCTTCCAAATTACTCGATGTAAACCAGTGACCTAGAGATGTGGAATTAGTTTTTACATTAAAATTTGACTGCAAATAGTCTAGGCTGATTTCTAAATCTGGTGTTACTTTGTATTGCAAAACCAATGTACCACCACTTCGAGTTCGTTGATCAAAGCGTACTCTTTGATCATAGTTTCTGGGTACAAAAATATTATCCGCTGTACTAGTAATTTGCTCCACAGGAACGTCGGTATTTAATAACCAACCATCTGTTTGCACTTCATTAACACGAGCATCTCGAATTTGGTGTGATAGTGACACCAGCCATCCCAATTTGTCATTACTGTTACTAAAAAACACAGTGCCCTGGGGAGCGGTTTTTTGACTGTTTGTATCAAAGGTTGCTTGTACACTGCCGGCGACTTTAAATTCTCGTGTTGCCATTGGCCTTGCCGTCTTGATGTTAATGATGGCACCAATTCCTCCGGAAGGTTGTGACGCAGAAAAAGTTTTATCGACACTCACTGATGTCACTAATTCTGAAGCTATAGTATCAAAACTAAATTCACGCCCTTGGTTATCCGTCGCCAATCTGCGTCCATTACTCAATACAGTATTAAATTGTGGACCTAAGCCTCGCACAGTGACAAATTGCCCTTCTCCCTCGGAACGATCAATTGAAACACCCGTTATTCTTTGCAAAGACTCGGCCAAATTGAGATCTGGAAACTTACCAATTTCTTCCGACTGGATAGATTCTGACACGCCTATTGATTCTTGTTTGATATCTAAGGCCCAATCCATGCTGCTTCGGATCCCACGCACTTCGATAAGTTCCATAAGTAGTGGTTCTTCAGGAAAAATGACAAGGTCATCCCCTTTGCCTGCAAACAAGTCCACTAGTTCTTGAAATAATGATTTATCTTCAATCACTGTATCGCGAATAGAAATACGCTTGATAGTCACCACACCATCTGTTTCAAAAGAAGCAACCAGTCCTGTACCTTCAAGTAACTTAGCAATACCTTGTTCAATGGTAAAACTACCTTTTAAAGAATTTGAACGACGGGATTGCACTTTTTCATAAGGAAAGATGATGGTGAAGTTGGCTTGTTTGGCAAATTCAATTAACGAAACGTCGGCAGAGCCGGAGTCAATATTAAAATTCTGCAGGTTTTGCTTAGGAAGCGCCCATAATAATTCACTAAACAAACATAGAACTATCCAGAAAACGCCTTTTTTGGGTCTAAGTTTTTTTATAAAAATTTGCAGTATCTTCTTAAATTTCATAAATCAAACAATACGTTATAGTCGTATTTTCATGTGCAAACAGGATACATAGAGTCCTAAAACGTTAACATGTATTAACAAAAAAGTTACACTTAATTTCCATGAATGGCACTAAGATCAAAACACTGTTTGCAGTCAATCAACATTTAACTAGCGGAATTTTGATTGGTAATCGTCTTACATCTCGAGGCTACCAAATGTCGATAAGAGTTAGCACCTAAAAATGCAAAAAAAGATAACAACAAATACATCTTGGCATCCAGTATTTTTGGCTGCTAGGGATAGTATGTTACGGATGGTATCACGCATAGTACCGCCTAAAGAGATTGAAGATATAGTTCAAGAAACTTACGTGCGAATTTGTCAAATGGATAAACGTGAGCCAGTTGAACAACACAAGTCTTTTTTAATGAAAACGGCACGGAATTTGGCGTTTGACCATTTAAAAAAGGCCGAGACGCGATTAGCCGATGGTGTGGAAACTGAATGTGATTTTGATATCGAAGCTGCCATTCACGATGAGGTGTTTGAAACCGCAGCGAGTAAAGAAGAATTTGCCCATTTTTGCGAGGCAGTTCGTCAATTGCCGGTGCAGTGTAGGCGGGTTTTTGTATTAAAAAAAGTCTATGGTTATACTCAAAAAGAAATAGCCAAAGAGATGAACTTAAGTGAGAGCACGGTGGAAAAACATATAGCCGTGGGGTTTAAACGATGCGCCAGCCACATGTTGGGCATCAATCAATCAAATGTTGGAATTCGTCAGTCCGAGTCGGCAAGCGTATCTGCAGTAAATGCTCAAGAGGCAAAAAGATGAGTAAGGTGGTTGGGATTAACATCAATAAAGACCCTATCGATGAAGCGAGTGTATGGATCACTCGGCTAGACAGAGGGTTATCAAACCAAGAGCTAAGAGAGCTTAAAACTTGGCTACAAGATTCACCTACGAATACTGAAACCTTTATGCAGTTGGTAGAGTTATGGGACAAAATGGAATCTCTCTCTCAGCTTAGTGAGTTGTTTCCTCGCAAACTTCAAAATGTATCCAGTAAAAAAGCACCTGTTTTAGCTTGGGCTGCGAGTTTCATTTTCGCATCGCTTATTTCATTGGGTTTATGGTTCAACGCAGACCTTTTTTTAGGGTCAAACGCAACACAAATAGTCCAGTTTAATAACGAATACGAAACTAAAATTGGAGAACAATCCACCATATCCTTGCAGGATAAAACGCAAATAAAATTGAATACAAATAGTTTAGTTAAAGTGACTTATACAGATAAGCAACGTGTATTCGAGTTAATACGAGGTGAAATGCATGTGGTGGTTGCCCACAACAAACAAAAACCTTTAAGTGTTTATGCTGGCTCAAATATCATCCAAGCCGTTGGTACTGCTTTTAATGTTGAACTTGCAGCAGATGAAGTGGAATTGATTGTGACTGATGGCAAGGTTTTAGTTACTGACATCAATAGTCAAAACGTAGCACCCTTGAAATTAAAAAATGTATATTTACCTCCCAAATCTTTTGCTGTAAGCAAAGGGCAAAAAGCTCAGCTTAAAGCGAGCAATACCAACATTATCGGTAGTGACGAGGTAAAACTAGCGTCTGACTTGGCTTGGCAACAAGGCAATCTGGTTTTTAGAGGAGAAAGCCTGTTTGAAGCAATGCAAGAAGTCGCCCGCTACACCAACTATCAATTTGATTTTGGAGATGAAGAGATTAAACACCTGCAAATTGCAGGGCTTTTCAAGACGTCTGATATTAGTGGTTTTTTAGCCGCATTGGAAAGTAACTTTGATGTTATTTTCGAGAAATTGAGTGATAACAAAATCAGACTCAATAAAAAACCACAGTCTAACTAATCCCAAATTTCATACAAATAGCCACTGCATTGTGTCGATGTCAGTGGATTTTTGGCAACCTTAAAAAAGTGAAACTCAAAGATGAACAACCATTCTCAAAAAGAAAATCTACTTTTTATTATTATCATTAGCACTGTCGCTACCATTGGCGGATTTTTATTTGGCTTTGATAGTGGCGTCATAAACGGCACGGTTGATGGACTGACCATGGCATTTAAATCTGAATCCATTGGCCAAGGCTTTAATGTCGCCAGTATGCTGTTGGGCTGTGCTGTGGGTGCATTTGCGGCTGGCACATTAGCAGATTGGTTGGGCCGAAAGGGGTTACTTATTATTGCTGCCATATTCTTTGTTTTAAGCGCTTGGGGCTCAGGGATCGCGCTAAGCTCAGCGGAGTTTATTTTCTATCGTATCATTGGTGGCCTTGCTGTTGGCGCTGCGTCTGTAATGGCTCCGGCTTACATTAGCGAAATTGCTCCCGCAAGAATGCGAGGCAGGCTGGCCACCATTCAACAAATAGCCATAATATTCGGGTTATTTTGTGCCTTTATCAGCAACTATTTGCTCGCCAAAACAGCTGGCGGGTCTACAGAACCTTTTTGGCTTGGTTATCAAACATGGCGCTGGATGTTTTGGATAGAACTATTGCCAGCAGCCATATTCTTTTTGTCTTTGCTTGCCATTCCAGAAAGCCCTCGTTTTTTAGTGATCAAAGGTAAACGCGAAAAAGCCTTAGCCACACTCACAAAACTATATGGAGCTAACCAAGCTAAGCTCACATTGGGCGAAATTGAACAATCAATTGCAACAGAAAATCACCAACCAAAACTATCAGATTTAGCAACAGGTGGGAAAGTCAGAACCATTGTTTGGGTGGGGATTGGCTTAGCCATGTTTCAACAATTAGTTGGCATTAATGTGGTGTTTTATTATGGCGCGGTATTATGGCAAGCCGTAGGTTTCTCTGAATCAGATTCACTGATGATTAATGTAATTGTTGGCGCAGTCAGTATTATTGCCTGCGTGATAACTATTAGTCTTATCGATAAGCTGGGAAGACGACCATTTTTGATCATCGGTTCAATTGGCATGAGTATTACTTTACTCACACTTGTTTGGGTATTCGCCAATGCCGACGTGGCAGAAAATGGCAATTTAGTGTTAGGCGAAAATGGAACGCTCGCCTTAGTTGCAGCCAATGCTTATGTGTTTTTCTTTAACCTATCATGGGGACCAGTTATGTGGGTCTTGCTGGGTGAAATGTTCCCTAATCAAATCCGCGGCTCAGGGTTAGCTGTGGCTGGGTTTGCCCAGTGGATAGCTAATTTTGCAATCACCATGACATTCCCAATTATGTTAACCACTATTGGTTTGGCGAGTGCTTATGGGTTTTATGCAGTTTGCGCATTTTTGTCAGTGATCTTCGTAATTAAAATGGTCAAAGAGACAAAGGGTAAAACCTTAGAAAGCATGCAAGGTTAAGTAAAACCTAGAAAACCTGAAAATACCGCTAGGGATATTTTCAGGTTCTTTGGTATTAACTCATATTTAAGCTATTACGGCAGAAAGTTCTATCGTTAATTGAGGGTAACGAACTCTTCGCCACTGGTTGGATGGATCGCCACACAAGAATCAAAATCAGCCTTAGTTGCGCCCATTTTCATGGCTACGCCAAAACCTTGGAGTATTTCATCCATTCCTGCACCTATTCCGTGCAAACCGACTACTTTTTGGTTTTCGCCTGCACAAATTAACTTCATACGGGTCATTTGGCGATGTTTAGTGACAGCCGTGTACATAGCTGCAAAACCTGAGTTATACACAGTAATATTGTCTTCTCCATATTCCTCTTTGGCTTCTGCTTCACTCAAGCCGATTGTGCCAATAGGTGGATGACTAAAAACGACTGTTGGAATTAGGGTGTAATCCATATGAGCGTTGGTTTGGCCATTAAATAAACGCTCAGATAACAAACGCCCCGATTTTACGGCTACAGGAGTAAGTTCAACATAACCAATGTTATCACCTACTGCATATATGCCATCGACGTTAGTATTTTGGAATTTATCAACTTTAATGTAGCCTCGTTCGTTTAGCTCCACGCCAGTATTCTCCAAGCCTATTTTATCGTTGGCTGGTTCACGGCCTATTGCCCAAACCACACAATCGGTCTCGATTGACTCGCCGTTTTCAAATTCAATAGTTAAAGAGCCATCAGAATTTTTTATCACCTGAGTAGGTGTGGCGTGGGTATGTAATGTAGGACCGTCTTGAGCCATAAGCTCTACCAAGGTCTCAGATAACATAGTGTCAAAAGTACGCAGTGGCGCATGTTTACGTACCACTAAGTCAGTTTTTGTACCTAATGCGTGCATGACACCAGCAAGCTCTACAGCAATATAACCTGCGCCAACTACAACAGCGCGTTTAGGTTGCTCTGTTAGGTCGAAGAAGCCATTTGAATCGATACCCAATTCAGCACCTGGAATTTTAGGCTGAGTAGGACGACCACCTGTGGCAATCAATATATGTTCAGCAGTGTACTGTTTGCCGTTTACTTCTATGGTGTTTTTATTCACAAAAGTGGCAAACCCATTGATAAGTGTTACACCATTTTTTTCAAAACCACTACCGTAACTGCCGTGAATACGCTTGATGTAAGCTTCGCGGCTATCCACTAGGGTTTGCCAGTTAAAGTTATTCACTGTGACATCAAAACCGTAATCGGGTGCATACAAGTTAATCGCTTCAGCAACATGTGCGCCAAACCACATCACTTTTTTCGGCACACAGCCCACATTCACACATGTTCCGCCAATGGCATTTGCTTCTACCAATGCTACTTTTTTACCGTGTTTAGCCGCGCGATTCGCCGATGCAATACCGCCACTGCCACCACCAATACATATATAATCAAAATCTGCCATGAGCCTACCTAGTTAAAAATATTTAGTTGAAGATAGTATCTATCTTACAAAAATAACACCGGAATTAATCAATTGATGCAATCTAGCAAATCGATACTTCGGCGCTGTTGATCTTTTATGAGCCTTAAGTACGTAAAAGAACCTCTTTGGCACAGTTTAATTACACCACGGACAAAATTATCTATGGGAACTACCGGTCAGCTATTGAGATCTAGTCAAACCAACCCAATTTCTTTAAGTAACTGAGAAGACAAGAGTACTTTATGAGCAACCCACTTAATGATTTATCCGGCCTACCAGAATTTTCCGCCATAAAACCAGAACATATTCAGCCTGCTATAGAAAAAGCGATTAAAGCCTGCAAAACTAAAATTACCGAAGTACTGAGTTTAGGTCGTTTCAGTTGGGTTGATCTAGTGGCACCTATTGAAGAAATAGACGATGTTCTTAGCCGCAAATGGTCACCGATTTCCCACATGAATTCCGTAGTAAGTAATGATGAATTGCGCGAAGCACATGACGCTTGTTTGCCTGCTTTATCAGAATATGGCACTTGGGTAGGTCAAAATGCTGACTTGTACAAGGCTTATTGCCAAATTGAAGCTAGCGATGAATATGCAGACTTGTCAGAAGCGCAGCAAAAAGTCATTACTCATGCTATCCGTGATTTTAAACTATCGGGTGTGGCTTTAGATGCTACTAAAAAAGCTCGTTATGCAGAGATACAAAGCCGCTTGTCTGACTTAGGTTCAACCTTTAGCAATAATGTGATGGATGCTACTTTGGGCTGGCAAAAACAAATTACTGATGAAAGTGAGTTGGCGGGATTACCAGAATCAGCTCTAGGTGCAGCCAAACAACTTGCCGAAAGTAAAAATTTAAAAGGCTGGTTATTTACCTTAGACATTCCTAGTTATTTACCCATTATGACCCATGCAGATAGTGCTGAGTTACGTGAAGAAATGTATCGTGCGTATACGTCTAGGGCATCCGATCAAGGGCCCAATGCAGGTAAATGGGATAACACCGAGATCATCAACGAAACTTTAAGTTTACGTCAGGAATTAGCGCAACTGCTGGGTTTCAAACATTTTTCTGAATATTCATTGGCAAGTAAAATGGCCAATTCAAGTGAACAAGTGAATGGATTTTTGCAAGATTTAGCCAAACGCTCTAAACCACAAGCACAACAAGATATTCAAACCCTCACCGCTTATGCCAAAGAACATTATCAAACAGATAAGTTGCAGGCTTGGGATTATGCTTATTACAGCGAAAAGTTAAAAGAACAAACCTATAAAATTTCCGATGAACAATTACGCCCCTACTTCCCCGAAAACACTGTTGTGAAAGGTTTGTTTGAGGTGATATCACGTTTATACAACTTAACTATTACTGCTCGTGACAACATAGACACTTGGCATAAAGATGTGCGTTTTTATGATATTCACGATGATACTGGCGAATTACGTGGCAGTTTCTATTTTGATTTATTTGCCCGTGAGAAAAAACGTGGTGGTGCTTGGATGGACGAATGCCAAGTGCGTCGCGAAAAACTAGACGGTTCGCAGCAATATCCCGTTGCTTATTTAACCTGTAATTTCAATGGCCCAGTTGGCGACAAACCTGCGCTATTTACACATGATGAAGTAGTTACTTTATTCCATGAATTTGGTCACGGCATTCACCACATGCTGACTAAAATAAACGTCGGAGGTGTATCAGGTATCAATGGTGTGCCATGGGATGCAGTAGAATTACCTAGTCAGTTTTTAGAAAACTGGTGCTGGCAACCAGAAGCCTTAAGTTTTATTTCTGGGCACTTTGAAACAGGCGAGCCGCTTCCTAAAGTATTGCTCGACAATATGTTAGCCGCACGAAACTTCCAATCCGCTATGCAGATGCTCAGGCAGTTAGAGTTCAGCTTGTTTGATTTTAGCTTACATGAACATTTTGTGACTGGGCAAACCAATGTACAGCAATGGTTAGATCAAGTTCGTGAGGAAGTTGCGGTGCTTATCCCTCCTAGTTTTAACCGTTTTCAAAATAGCTTTGGACATATTTTTGCCGGTGGTTATGCAGCAGGCTATTACAGTTACAAATGGGCAGAGGTGTTGTCATCTGACGCCTTTAGCCGTTTTGAAGAAGAAGGTATTTTTAATCGACAAACTGGACATGACTTTTTGACTAACATCTTAGAAATGGGCGGCAGCAAAGACCCTATGCAATTGTTTGTGGCCTTTAGAGGCCGTGAACCTGAAGTTGACGCATTATTGCGTCATTCAGGCATTACAGCTTAATCTTGCCAATAGAAAACTTAACTTCTATTATCAAGCTCTAGTTAGTTTGTTAATTTATTTAGCCTATACCCCAAAACTGTGGGTATAGGTTAGTTGTACATTTCTTGGTAATTCAGGGAAAACCAAGGTCGAACCGAAGTAGCCCCCCTCAAACAAGGGTCTCCAATTCTTTTCATCTGTTAGATTGCGCACTTCTAAACGCAAACTTGATTGCTCAGATAAAACCAACCTAGTGTTCAAATTAAAGGTGACTTGGTCACGAATTAAAACCGTGGCTAAATAATCCAGAGGGTAACTTTTGCTATATATCGCTGAAGTTGAAACATCCCAATTATCCATAATTTGCCAACCTAAATTAACAGAAACGGTTTGTTGCGGGATACCTTGTACTGGTTGATCCGAAGCAGCGAAACCCGCAAAATTTGGTGCGCCAATCCCCGTTCCTTGAATAATATCAGGCCGCGAGTTATCGAAGGTGTCCGCCACTTGTTGAGAGTCTTGAAAACTAGCCGAACCGTCGTAACGTGCATCTAAGTAGCTGTAACCTAAACTCGCCCATACATCTTGCTCCTGATAAAATATCTGCGCTTCAAGACCTTTTGCGACTATCCCCGAATTACTGCCATTTCGGTTGCGCAAACTGCGGGTTTGTTCAAATATCGACGCATCTGCGTACCAGGGTGTATTGGCCGGCGCGTACTTGATCCCAATTTCCGATAACTCGTTTTCAATAGCAAAATTAAGAGGGTTAATTTTGTTACCTGCACCTAATACAGTACCGCCAGCCATGCTGTTAGAAGTGGCTTCGCTGTATGTATAAGTGCCATAGGTCACAAGTTCGCTGCTAAGTTTAAAACGAGCGCTAGCTGAGCCAGAATACAACCAAGTATTAAAATTATCCTGCGCCGCAATTTGGCCTTGGGGCGCTAGAGCGTCTCGGGCGCTAACATCATAATAATCAGCTCGGGCGCCCAGATTAGTACTAAAACGCTCACTCCAATCGCTTTCTTGATCAACAAATAAGCCAGTTTGCCAAGTGGTTGAATCGGTAGTATCAGACAACGAAAAATCATTTATACCATCACCATCTAAATCATAATTAGCCCCTGGTGATACGTAAACATCTGGGCGTAATTCTACTAAACGCTTTTTTTGATCATCGGTTAATGGGATACGGCGCTGTTCAATGGATCCAAGTAAATCAATTGGCAGATCAGCTTCAGTGGTAAATTGACTATAACCAACAACATCGTTATAGCGAATGTCCACGCCCCAAGTTGTTTGTTGTTTGGGGTTCCAAATAGAATTGATTTCAACTCTATTTTGCGCAGTTTTAGCACCATCAATAATTTCCACAAAACTGTTTTGCGCGATTTCTTCTCGGGCTAAATATTGAAAATAACTACGATTGGTTAAGTTATGCACCCCACTAAGTTGACGCTGGTAAGTGCTGTGTACTAAATAGGTCTGCGCATTATTAATATTGTCCGGATCTGTCAGCACTGTACTACGAGGAATTGGCACTTCAGAGGTAGGTGACACCACCGCAAACGCTCCAGGCACGAGTGAACCGTTTGGTTGCACACCTTGACCGGTAATATATAAGCCATGATCAATTAGATTTTGTGTTGGGCGATTGATACCTGCGTTATCGGTAAAATCAACATCATAATACTCAAAACTGATATCCCAGCTAGATTTATCATCCGGTAATAAGCGATAAGCGACATACAAGTCTTCGCTGTGATATCCGCTAAAATCATAATAACTATCGTTATCGATATATTCTGCGCTAATTCTAATACCACTTTTGCCCTTTTCAATCTCAGTGTTTAAATCGAGCTGTGCGCGATAATGTTCCCAGCTACCGGCACTGGCTTGAAATTTTATGTCTGTTCCGGTTAATGTGGCTACCTTATTGTTTAAATTAACAAAGCCACCATTACGCTGAGAGGTTCCTAGCAATACCGATGGTGCGCCTTTTACCACATCAATTTGTCCGATACTGTTAAACGACAGTGGAATACCAAAACCATTGTTACCACCTTGACGACGCAATCCCTGTTGGAAGACTTCACCCAATTGACCACGGATAGTTGGTAAACTGGGATTGCCAAATCCGCTAGCTGCGTAGGTGTTTGGCACTAAGGTAAGCACATCCTGCAAGTCATCAATGGATAACTGCTCAAGCATATCGCTAGAAATTGAAGTAAGTGAACGGGCAATGTCTGTCACCACTTTATTATTACCAAATGGCCCATCAACCAAAGTGTTTTTAGGCGACATAATAACTGCCGATTGCGCCGACCCCGTCACAACAATGCGCTCTACACTATTGTCTTGCTCTTGGGCGACAACATTGTTTGCCATGAGTAAACTCGCGCTGATAATAAGACTGTGCTGCAAAATGGACATGTTTTTCCTTTAAATAATTAACTGTGCTTAAAGACCTAATAACGGCTAGTTTTATTGCACAGGAGTACTAACTAAACACAGTTAAGGATTTTGCATAAACGTTTCTGATATAATCAACTCTTTCTCTCCACATTCATAAACAGAACCGGACGCTCGATTTAGCCATATTGATACCACTACAATACTATTGGAATTAATCAAATTGGCATCGAGGAACCAGCAAAGTTCGATTTTAGTATCAAGGTATAACCTATCAAAATGGAAAACTTAGAAACCTTTAAACATATTTACCAAAGAGCTTGCGAGCGAAAAGGAGGCCCGCAAGCCTTGTTGACCATAATTGACAAACCTTTGACTAACCACAAACTGAGTCAAATTGGTGATGATAGATTTTTAGCCGAATTCAGTAAAAAAGTATTCCAATCGGGTTTTGTTTGGCGCGTAGTTAGAAACAAATGGCCTGATTTTGAAAGGATGTTTTTTGATTTTAATATCGAAAAAATACTATTAATACCTGATGAAATGCTCGAACAAAAAGCGGCAGACCCTAGTATTATCCGTAATTACACTAAGGTTAAGACAATCCGTGACAACGCCATAATGATTGATGCTGTGGCTCGCGAGCACGGCAGTTTTGCTAAATTTGTAGCTGATTGGCCAAGTGAAGATATTATCGGCCTTTGGGCTTACCTAAAAAAGCATGGTGCACGACTCGGTGGTAACACTGGCCCTTATGGTTTGCGAGCAATGGGCAAAGATACCTTTTTACTTACCAATGATGTAGTGGGTTATTTTACCAAACGTAATATTATTTCTGGCTCAGCTCAGTCAAAGCGTAGTCTCACAGCCATTCAACAAAGCTTTAACGAACTACAACAACAGAGCGGTCGCTCATTACAAGAATTAAGTATGATCATCTCTAAAAGTGTGGGAGATAATTATATTTAACCCGAGTTCTGGTTATTTGAATCAGCCGTGGTGTAATTTCTCTATTGGCTAAAATTTGAAATATATCACCACCTAAACAACGCCGAATTTGTTGCATTGGCAACTGAATACTAACTACTCAATATGTGAGTTTTTAGTTACCATCTTGTTATAGTTATATTTACAGAAATTTAACAATGCGCGACGGCAGAGTGTTATGTGGCTTGTTTAAAGCTGAAACTGATACAAACATTACCCTAAGAGAACAAGGTAAAAAACTCCAAGTTTTCAATAAGTCTGCACTAAAAACTATTCAAAGACCCGCCTCAGGAATGCCTGTAATGAACTACATGCTGACCAAGCGTAGATACGGGATGCAGTTGTATTTTTGGGCACGCTCAAAGGCAAAAACAACAAAACAGAAATGTCACATTAATTTTTAATCAAACAAATGCTCAACATATAATTACGTTAACCAAAGGTGAAAACATGAATAAAATTATACTTTCTTGCTACTTAGCTCTGACTTTAATTGGACTAACGGCTTGTTCTGGTTCACAAAGCAACCAAGCGGAAAAAATTAAAGTCCCGCCTGTGAGTGTTCAATTATGGTCAGTCAAAGATGTACTTGAAAAAGATTTTAAAGGCACCTTACAACAGATCGCAGATATGGGATTTCAAGGCGTAGAGTTTGCTGGCAATTTTGGTGAATTTTCAAATAACCCAGAAGGTTTAAAAGAGTATTTAACCTCTTTGGGTTTAAAAGCCAGTGGAGCCCACGTTGGTTTTGATAGCCTGAGAGGCGACAAATTAGAACCGACACTCAACTTCTTAAAAATACTAGGCATTGATTTAGTTATTATTCCTATGGATAGTCGAGCTTGGAGTGCTGATGGCGTGGCGAGTTTAACCACAGAGTTAACTGAATTATCAAACAAACTTGCCAAAAAAAACATGTTGATTGGTTACCATAATCACGACAAAGAATTTGACGCATATCAGGAATTGACTTATTGGGATTACATTGCCAAAAACACCCCACAAAATGTATTACTTCAGCTAGATGTAGGTTGGGTAAACTATGCTGACAAAGATGCCGTTGAATTCGTTGAACGTTACGCTGGACGCACATTAACTACTCACCTAAAAATACGTAACTATCATGGTAAAAATAGAACTCCTCAAGGTGCAAGCCCTATTCTAGGAGAAGACCAATACGACTGGGCAAGGTTGATTAAAACCCAAGCTAAAGTAGGAGGTACGCGTTGGTTAGTCTTAGAACAAGAAGAATATCCAGATGGGCTATCTTCGATGCAAGCGGTGAAAAAATCCAAACTAGGTTTGGATAAAATAATTAGCACACTTTAACTTTTAGAACCTCCTCTCCTCAGTCGATTACAATATTTTCGGCTGAGGTTATTCTATTAATTTCCTCTCAATTCCCTTGTTAACCAAACCACTACATTCAAAAAGCTACAAACATCACTGTTGGCCCACGCCTTAATTGGGTAAACTAATGGCAATTGCTATCCAAGGAACACTCATGAGCGCGCCTGAAACACCAGAAACCACTACACAACATGAACAAACCACACACTTTGGCTTTAAACAGGTAGAGTCCAGCCAAAAAGTGAATATGGTTAAAGAAGTGTTTCAGTCGGTGGCCGCAAAGTACGACATTATGAATGACTTAATGTCTTTGGGTGTGCATCGTTTATGGAAACGTTACACCATAGATTGCAGTGGGGTACGCGCTGGGCACAAAGTATTGGATTTAGCCGGAGGCACAGGTGATTTAACCGCTAAGTTCTCCCGTATTGTAGGTGAGTCAGGTCAGGTGGTGTTGGCTGATATCAATGATGCCATGCTAAAAGTAGGCCGCGATAAATTACGTGATAAAGGCATAGTTGGCAATGTGGAATATGTGCAAGCTAATGCCGAAGCATTGCCTTTTCCTGATAACAGTTTTGACATTATTACTATTGCGTTCGGACTTCGCAACGTAACTGATAAAGACAAAGCTTTAGCGTCTATGTACCGCGTATTAAAACCTGGTGGCCGTTTGTTAGTATTAGAATTTTCTAAACCTAGCAACGAGATGTTGAACAAAGCTTACGATATGTATTCATTCCATTTGTTGCCTAAAATTGGCCAGCTTGTGGCTAATGACGCAGCCAGCTATCAATATTTGGCCGAGTCTATTCGTATGCACCCTGAGCAAGAAGTACTCAAAGCTATGATGGAAACAGCCGGGTTTGAACAAACCACTTTTAAAAATTTAACCGGCGGTATAGTCGCTCTTCACAGAGGCTTTAAATTTTAGTATGCCCTTTGCCCAATTAGTAACCTCGGGGATCGAGCTGGCGATGAACCAATTGCTTAAGCTCGATGATGATAGCCAACAAGGTTTGAAAAAATTGTCTGGAAAATCTCTACAGGTATCCATTAAGGAATTGCCTTGGCCGTTATTATTTACGTTTTCAGAGCAAATCGATGTACGCACTGTTATCACTTCAGACCAGGATTTAGAGCCAACTTCTTTATCAGTAGATTGTTTGATCGAGTTAAATTTGGAAACATTACCAAAACTCAGAGATAGCAGCCAGCTCACCCAACTTATTCAACAAAAACAACTCAATCTGATCGGTGATATTTATGTGGCACAAACTTTTAGTGCATTGCTAAAAGATTTGGATATTGACTGGGAAGAACAGCTATCTGGATACACTGGCGATGTCGTGGCTCATCAAACGTTCAGCAGCATGAGAGCCTTGTTCGATACGGCTAAAACACAAATAGAACAAGGTGCGATAGAGCTTGGGGAACGTTTAACCCAAAGTGACTCAATTGCAGTCAAACCTAGTGAAATGTTTGAATTTAGCCGAGGTGTAAGTGAGCTACGTGGCGCTACAGAACGTTTATCTGCCAGAGTCGCGTTAATCGAGCAAAAAAAGAAAGTCGATACGGGATCAAATAACTAACGTGAGAATTCTACGCTTTTACCAAATTAACAAGGTGATGTTGCAACACGGACTAGATGAACTTATTCCCAGTAAGTGGCTACCTTGGTATGCAAAATTAGGCCGATTTGGATTTTTTTGGCTGCGTAACAAACACCCCGATAAATCCCAAGGCACACGCATCAGGTTAGCTTTACAAACATTAGGTCCTGTATTTATCAAATTTGGACAAATGTTGTCTACCCGCAAAGATTTGCTACCACCAGATGTGGCAACTGAACTATCAATTTTGCAAGATCAAGTCGAACCATTTGACTCTGAGTTGGCCAAACAAATTATTCGCCAAGCCTTAGGTTTAACAGACCTCAGTGAGGTATTTAGTGAATTTGAAACTAAACCATTAGCCTCAGCGTCCATTGCTCAAGTGCATGCCGCAAAGTTAAAAAACGGCAATCAAGATGTCATTGTTAAAGTCATTCGTCCGAATATTAAACATACCATCGAATCTGATATTGAACTGATGCGCACCGCCGCCAATGCCCTACAAAAATTATTACCCGATGGCAAACGTTTACGCCCAGTTGAAGTAGTCAAAGAATATGAACGCACTATTATTGATGAATTAGATTTAACCCACGAAGCTGAAAATGGCATTCAATTTAAACGTAATTTTGAAAGCTCAACGGCGCTGTATGTGCCCACTATCTATAGTGAGTATAGCCATAAAAACGTGATGGTAATGGAGCGAATTTACGGCACACCTATAGCTGATGTAGAACAGCTAGTAGCCCGTAATACCAATATGAAAAGATTGGCAGAGCGCGGTGTAGAAGTATTTTTCACTCAGGTGTTTCGCGATAGTTTTTTCCATGCGGATATGCATCCTGGCAACATCTTTGTATCAACTGCAAACCCAAACGATCCACAATATATCACCATTGATTTTGGCATAGTCGGCACGCTAAATAGCGAAGACAAACGTTATTTGGCCGAAAACTTTATTGCCTTCTTTAATCGTAATTATCGTAAAGTGGCTCAACTACATGTGGACTCGGGTTGGGTGCCATCGGATACCGACATCGATGATTTTGAAGCATCCATTCGCAAAGTTTGCGAACCCATTTTCCAAAAGCCTTTAGCCGAAATTGAATTTAGTAACGTGTTGCTGCAACTGTTTAATACCGCCAGACGTTTTAATATGGTGATACAACCACAATTGGTATTACTACAAAAAACGCTACTTTACATTGAAGGCTTAGGTCGTCAGTTATACCCACAACTTGATTTGTGGAAAACCGCCAAACCATTTTTAGAGAATTGGATGAAAGAACAAATTGGGCTTAAAGCCATGTATCAAAAGATTTCGACCAACATACCTTATTGGTCTGAGAAATTACCTGAAATACCTGACTTGGTTTATGACACTTTAAAACAAGTCAAAAAGTTGCCCGAACAACAAAAAATCCAATTTGAATTGCAGCAGCAGCAACTAAGACAACAACATCACAGTTCACAGTTACTCATAATTGGCGCAACTTTTTGTATTGCAGCTGTAATATTACCGATATACCAAACACACTGGTGGCCGAGTGTTGGTTGCATAACTCTAGGTATTATCAGTTGGATTGGAGCGTGGCGCATAAAATAGACCAGCAACAAGTCTATATGTCACCAAAATACCCCTCAAGTCTTAACGCGATACCATAAGAGGCCGAAAATTGCTCATCACGTCTCCACAAAACAAAAGGCTCTATCTCATAAAACAACCACTTACGCAGGGTGTTTTTACGCCATCTTAAACTGATCAAATACTCATCTAAATGATAATTAGGTCGACTTAACCCCTCAATATAAATCCCTGCTATCAAGGCATTTTTTTCATTAAATTGAGTCAACTTTTGCCAGCTATGTTGCCATAACCAATCATTAGTGCGGTCCCTGAAATAATAATTATTATTCCATCTAAATATTGAATGGGTACTAGCGTTGTAATCTAACTGCCATGAGAAATTGGCACCTAAGCCGTCATTACTATAAAGATATGCTGATGTTTCCCAACGTAAGTTGGTTTTTTCAGACAACAAATGCGAATTGCGATAACGGCTTTTGACAAAGGCCTGCAATCGACGACCCAAACCTAAACGGTGAGATAATCCACTATCAGGACTACTACGCCAGCGTATCGCTAAACTAAAACGATTTTTATCTACGGATTCATTATTACCAGATGCTTGGATATCATTGTTTGGTCTATCGTCGTCATAATCAGATAAAACCAGATCAGCGCGATTTTTTAAGTTTGGTAATTTAACACTAATTTTAATGCGTGTTTCAAATTCATTTAATTGACGACTTCTTGGTTCCCAGCCCAAACGAATTCGCGCTTCACCATAAGCTTCTTCTCGATTATCAAAATCTTTTAGTGCAAAGAAATCATCAAACCATAACGCGCTCGAGTTAACTGAAGAGGCTATATTCTGGTGCATGGTATCTAACCATTGGTATTCTTGTTCAGTCTTTTGTTCAGCCGTTTGTTCCGCCTTTAGTTGGGCTACTTGTTCAGTCTCTTGTGCGTTGAGTCTTGACATAAGTGTTATGCCGGCAACGAATAATAAAAAAACTCTTTTCACACTTATCCTTAATGTTGATAGGCAAGCAATGGGCGTTAACAGGTTTAAGATTAACTCAATTAGTGGTTCATACCTATTGATCCAAACAATTACTCAATCACAGCGTGCAATTTGTTAATAAGAATTGGTATTTAATGTCAAACAATCTAGATTAGCCAATCAAATCCAGTGACCTTTTAAATAAGCTAAGTATAATGAAAATCTTACAGTCTCTAGGAGTATTTTATGTTTGGCATTAGTCCCATGCAGTTAGTGATTATTTTGGTTATCGTAGTATTGCTTTTTGGCACTAAAAAACTACGCAGTTTAGGTGGTGATTTAGGTTCAGCGATGAAAGGTTTTAAGAAAGCCATGAGCGATGATGATAAAGATGATAAAGGAAAGGATGCTGATTTTGTTGCTGAAGAGAAAGTTGAAGACAAATCGACTAATGATGTAGGAAATGCAGAAAATACAGCTCAGAAAACTAAGAGCGAACAAAAAGAGCATAATTAATGTTTGATATCGGCTTTTTCGAACTGTTAATTATTGCTGTAGTAGGTTTAGTGGTGTTGGGACCAGAAAGGTTACCCGGCGCTATTCGCTCAACCATGAAAACAGTGCGCAGTATTAAAGGCATGGCCAACGGCTTTCGACAGGAAGTCGAGCAGCAATTCAAAATTCATGAATTGCATGAGAATTTGAAAAAAGCCGAACAACAAAACTTAGAAAATCTTTCTCCTGAATTGCAAAAGTCTGTTGATGAACTTCGCGATGCAGCCAAATCCGTTCAAAAACCTTATTCTAAAGAGTAATTGTGATAGCTGAACCAAATAGCTTAATTGCTCATTTAATTGAGCTCAGAGGCCGTGTATTAAAGGCTGTTGTCAGTGTGTTTGTGGTATTTTTATGCTTGGTTTATTTCGCCCAGGATTTATATCACTGGTTAGCAACGCCCTTACTAGATACTCTGCCTGAAAACGCACAAATGATTGCCACAGACGTGGCGTCTCCTTTCTTTGCACCTTTTAAACTAACTATGGTGTTGTCGTTTTTTATTGCTATCCCTGTGGTGCTTTACCAAATTTGGGGGTTTGTGGCACCTGGGTTATATAAAAACGAAAAACGCATGGTCGCTCCCTTATTATTTTCCAGTACTCTGTTGTTTTACTTAGGCATGGCGTTTGCCTACTATGTGGTTTTCCCTTTAGCTTTTGCGTTCTTTTCCAGCGTGGCGCCCGAAGGCGTGGTGATCAATACCGATATCAGTAGTTACCTTAATTTTGTGCTTAAGATATTTTTCGCATTTGGTTTGGCCTTTGAAATTCCAGTGGCAGTAGTTTTGATGTGCTGGACAGGCATCACCACCCCAGATGCACTAAGAGCAAAGCGTCCATATGTCATTGTGGGGGTTTTTGTGGTGGGCATGTTGCTTACGCCTCCGGATATCATCTCTCAGACTTTGCTTGCCATACCTATGTGGATTTTATATGAGTTTGGTATAGTTGTAGGCAGTTTTTATTCTCGTAAAAAAGCAGATCAAGAGCAGCAGGAAAACTCTTGATCTATATTACAAAATCTATTGTGGCGATTTTGATGTGCCTAAATTCACACTCGCCTGTAACCAAGTCAAAAAATCAAACGCTCACAATCGAGTCCCCCTTTGTTGTACTAAGCGAATGAGGTAGATGAATGTCCTGGTGTGATATTGGGGTTAACTTTACTGACAAACGTTTGTTATTTGAGCCAGTATTTGAACGCGCGTTGGCCGCAGATGTTAGCCATATTATTATTACCGGTACTAGTTTAGACAAGAGCCAGAAGGCGATTCAGTTAGCAGAAAAATACCCCAACCACTTATCGGCTACCGTTGGTGTCCATCCCCACGATGCTAGTCAATTTAACGTGCAAACAATCAATGAATTAAAAATCTTAGCCAAGTCTGATCGTGTTGCGGCAATTGGCGAATGTGGTTTGGATTTTAATCGAAACTTTTCCACCCCCAAAGAACAACTCTTTGCCTTTGAGCAACAACTAAAGTTAGCCTGTGAATTAGGTTTACCAGTTTTTTTGCATGAGCGAGATGCTTTTGATGCACAGATTGAATTACTGTCAAAATATCGAAAAGAATTAAAAGGAGGCGTAGTTCATTGTTTCACTGGAAATACTGAACAGATGAATCGTTATTTAGATTTGGATCTGTATATTGGGATAACCGGTTGGGTATGTGATCTTAAACGTGGTCACTCCCTTCGGGAAGCTGTTAAATCGCTACCATTAAATCGTATTTTATTAGAAACCGACGCACCTTACTTACGCCCCAAGGGTCTGGCCAACAACCGTAAAGTAGACAATGGCAATAACGAACCGGCTTATCTACCTTTTGTGGCAACCGAAGTTGCGAATTTAATGGCAACTGATATCAAAACGTTACAGCTAGCGAGCCAAGCTAATACACAGGCATTGTTTAATATTTCAAGCAGCAACGTTAGTCATGCCAAATAATCCACTTAATGTGAAACTAAATAAAAACTGGCTGTTGTTAATCATCAGTATTTTTTGCGCTGCAGTTATTATAGCGGCAACAAGTTTTTTCAGCCCTATGCGTCCAAACCATACAGTGGTGCAGGACATTGAACACTTAGTTGATACAAAAAAACAATATTCGATTTCTAATATTCTGAGCATCTCCGACAATGTTTGGCAGCAGCAAAACCAGGACTTAACTTCACTCGACATGTCCAATGAATTACATTGGTTTAAATTTACCCTAAATAACCTCGACCCATCACAAAGCTGGCTATTAGAAATTGACTATGCCTTGCTGGACAGCATTAACCTTTGGTTTGTGCAAGATAACAAAGTACTGGCCGAGTACATGGTAGGCGATTCTCTGATTTTCGCACAACGTGCTGTTGACCATGAGAATTTTCTATTCCCGCTGCCTACAAATGTGCAACCTGTAGAAGTATATCTCAACGCTTACTCTAAAGGCATGATGCGTTTACCGTTAAATATCTGGCAGCAACAAGACTACTTAGGATTTGCCAGCAAAAATGGCTTGATCATGGGTGGATTTTTGGGACTGATGCTGGCAATGGGGTTAAGTAACCTACTATTTTTCATTACTACCCGATCCCCTACTTTTTTGGTGTATGCCGGTTATGTTATTTTTTTGGCGTTAACCTTGTCAACGCTACAAGGTATTGGTTATCGCTACATTTGGTCTAACTCTCCTTGGTTTCAGCAACATGCAATAGGAATTTTTGCCAACTTAACTGTGTGCTTATCGATTATATTTTGTGATCTGTTGCTCAATGTCAGAGCCTACAGTACAAGGCTTAGCAAAATTCTTAAAATGTCAGCTTTTGCTTTTCTATTAGGCTTAGTTATTAGTTTGTTTATTTCACTACAGGTTTTTATCAAAGTTTTTTTACTGATGTTCTGCGCCAGTGGAGTACTTCTTTTAGCCGTAGCAATTTGGTTGTGGGTAAAAGGTTTAGCTATAGCGGGATATTATACATTGGCGTGGGCAATACTGATCGTCAGTGGCTTTGTCTTAAGCTTGGATGCACTCAACATCGTTAATTTTAACATGCCTTCTTACTACCTATTAATGATAGGGGCAGCAATAGAAACGGTGCTGCTAGCCCTTATTTTGGCTATTAGCCACGATCAACAACGTCAAACATTGCTGGACACGCAAGCAGAGCTGCTGAACCAAGAACGCCAAGTTCAACATGCACAAAAAGATATGTTGGCATTACAAGAAAATGCCACCGAAGATCTCGAATACAAAGTACAAGAACGAACCTTAGAGCTAGAAATTGCTCTTCGTGAGTTATCAGAAACTAACCGCGAGCTACAACAAAAAAACACCTTAGATGCATTGACAGGGATCCGTAATCGCAGTTATTTTGATAAAAAATATCAAGCCGAAGTACGCAGAAGTCGACGTGAACAAACCCAATTGTCTGTAGTAATGATGGATATTGATCATTTCAAAAACGTGAATGACCAGTATGGCCATTTAGTGGGCGATGAATGTATTAGAGCAGTAGCCCACACTCTGGAAAAGGCGTTAAAAAGGCCCAGTGATGATGTCTGTCGTTACGGAGGTGAGGAATTCGCTCTAATTCTACCTAGTACTAATTTAGAAGGTGCTTTGACCCTAGTAGAACAGCTTAGAAATGAAATAGAAAAAACTACCATACAAGCCGAAAATGTATCGGTAAATATTACTATTAGTGCCGGTATAGGTACCGCAATAGCTGATTTAAACCAAGCAGAAGACATTATTCTAGCCTTGGCAGATAGACAACTTTATGCAGCCAAAAATGCAGGTCGAAATAATGTGCAAGGCAGTTATTTAGACGCCATTCAACAGTAGGATAAATCATGATAGAACAATTCCCCAATAATCGTATGCGCAGATTACGTAAACAAGATTTTACCCGTAGGTTAGTAGCCGAAAACCAACTCACTAGTAGTGACTTAATCTATCCCATGTTTGTATTAGAGGGCGTCAATCAAAAAGAAGCGATACCTTCGATGCCGGGTGTAGATCGATTATCGATTGATCTGTTAGTCAAAGAAGCACATGAACTTGTAGAACTGGGTATTCCTGCCATAGCACTTTTTCCTGTGACACCGATGCAAGCCAAGTCATTGTGTGCCAGCGAAGCATTTAACCCCGATGGTTTGGCGCAAAAAGCGGTGCGCGCTATCAAACAAGCAGTACCTGACATTGCCGTTATTACAGACGTCGCCCTAGACCCTTT
The DNA here is from genome assembly GCF_000314995.1 of Paraglaciecola arctica BSs20135. GTDB lineage: Bacteria > Pseudomonadota > Gammaproteobacteria > Enterobacterales > Alteromonadaceae > Paraglaciecola > Paraglaciecola arctica. Next base: position 218,605 of record NZ_BAEO01000065.1, read on the forward strand.
TACCTCTCATGGCCAAGATGGTCTGATTGATGAACAGGGTTATGTGTTAAACGATGAAACTATTGAGGTTTTAGTTAAACAAGCCCTGTCTCACGCAGAAGCTGGAGCTGACATTGTCGCACCATCGGACATGATGGATGGTCGCGTCGGAGCACTGCGCCAAGCACTGGAAAGCAATGGCTTTATCAATACCTGTATCATGGCTTATTCGGCTAAATATGCTTCCAGTTACTACGGACCTTTTAGAGATGCGGTCGGTTCAGCGGGTAACATTAAGGGCGGCAATAAAAAGACCTACCAAATGGATCCAGCCAACTCAGACGAAGCGATGCGCGAAATCGCATTGGATTTACAAGAGGGTGCAGACATGGTCATGGTCAAACCCGGCATGCCCTACCTAGATATAGTCAGACGCTGCAAACACGAATTCAAAGTGCCCACTTTTGCTTATCAAGTCAGCGGTGAATATGCCATGCACAAAGCCGCGTTTGCCAATGGTTGGCTAAATGAAGATGAAGTCATTCTCGAATCATTAATGGCATTTAAACGTGCTGGGGCAGATGGTATTTTGACTTATTTTGCTAAACAGGCTGCAATACTTTTGAGACAAAGCTAAGGAACTTCGTTTAACAAATAGACAATAAAGTTTTAATTGCTTTAATTATTTGGATGCTTGCTTGGTATAGATTAATCCGATAAGAAATTTAAAAACACTCCAATACCCAGCCCACTCTATGCTGTTGCCACTTTTCGTTAGCGAGCTCAGCATCTATCAAAGGGTGTGATTTTAGCCAACCTTTAGGGAAAGTGAGCGTCCACTTTTCATCTGATATAACTAAACTAAAATCAGCTAGCAAATTGTCTTTGCGACGGATGGAGAGTAAGCAAGATATACGTAATACTCTGATTAATACCAGAAGCGCTTGACGCACTTCTGGGTGGAATGAGTCAAACAATCCAAGCACTATTTCTTGTCTGTGACATTGCACTAAGGTTTTAATGCCAGCTTGTTGCTGTTGAGTATACCCCACTAAAGGCAAGTGGCTAAGTATGTATGCGCCATGTTGATGGTGTAATTTGTATTCAATGTGCAGCCCAATTTCATGCAACATGGCCGCAGCTATCAATATCGCTTCGCAGTCCACCTTGCCTAAGACAATTTGGTTTTGCACTTGTTTAAACAGACCAAGGGCAATGCCTTTAACCCGATTAGCGTGTTCGTACTCCATATGGAAACGTTCAATACATTGCTCAAGTGTTTGTAACCTGCGGTCATTTTGTTGCATGTTATCTAACATGCCATAAATAAGTCCTTCGCGAAGTGCACCACCTGATATCTGCATTTCCTGAATATTTAATTGCTCAAACAGGGCAATCAATATGGCCAATCCACTAGGGAAAATTGCCCGTCTAGATTCCGTCAATCCATCTATTTGCAACTGGTCGATTGTCACACAATCAATACATTGCTGTTTTAGATTATACAGATAGTCTTTGCGGATAGAGTCACTGATACCTTGTGTCATCAAAATTTCAGTAATGGCTTGCGGCGTACCTGATGCGCCTAAACATTGCTGCCAGTCAAAACTGATAAAATCATCTATAACAGACTCTAATAAGGATTTAGCTTCTTTAATGGCACGATCAAAATTCCGTTTGGTTATATTACCATCGGCGAAAAATCGCTCTTTGAAGGTAACACAACCCATGTTCATGCTGACTAAATGGATAGGGGTCATGTCATTTCCGACTATGACTTCTGTACTTGCCCCTCCAATATCGATCACCAAAGAATTGCCCTGATTTGCCGAGGTATAGGCCACGCCTAAGTAAATTTGTCTGGCTTCTTCTTCACCATCAATTACATTTAATTTGTGCTTGAGAATTTTTTCAGCTTTTTTGATGAATACGTCAGCGTTGGCTGCCAAGCGTAGAGTGGCAGTGCCAACAATTTTGATATTTGAAAGGGGGATATCCTGCAAGCGTTCGGCGAAAGTTTCTAAGCAGCTCCAACCTCTTTCCAGGCTGGGTTGATCGAGCACCATGTTTTTATCTAGCCCAGCGGCAAGACGCACTTTTTGTTTCACCTTACCAATAATATGCACACTACCAGCCACAACCCGCACAATCACCATATGAAAGCTGTTGGAGCCTAAATCTACAGCGGCATACAATTGCTCGGGTTGAGAAAAGGGTGCAATGATTTCGGTATTGTTATTCATCTATTTCGATTTGGACGTGGACCTGAAGGACGTTTTTGGTGACTTTTACCACTTTGCATGCGCTTTTTAAAACGAGGTTTAGGTGGGGTGACATCACGCATCAAATCATTTGGGTTATATTCAGTAACGGGAATTGAGTGTTGAACATATTCCTCAATCGCCGGTAAGTTCAGTGCGTATTTCTCACAAGCAAAACTAATTGAACTTCCGCTTTCTCCAGCACGACCTGTTCTACCAATACGATGCACATAATCCTCTGCATCATCAGGTAAGTCGTAGTTAAAGACATGACTTACCATAGGAATATGTAAACCACGAGCTGCAACATCTGTTGCCACTAAAACATCAAGTACTCCACTGGTGAAGTTTTCTAGTATTTTTAGGCGCTTATTTTGAGGTACATCGCCACTTAACAAACCGACTCTGTGGTTATCAGCTTCTAACCAATCAGAAATTCTTTCACAACCGTGTTTAGTGTTTGCAAAAACTATGGCTTTATCTGGCCATTCTTCTTCCATCAAAGTAAGAAGTAGGTATGGTTTATCTTCATCTGATGGATAAAACAGTTCTTCTTTTACGCGTTCTGCCGTTTTTCTTTCTGGCTCAATCTGTACATGAGTAGGATTGTCCATGTGATCATATGCCAACTCCTGAACGCGATAAGACAAAGTAGCAGAAAACAGCATACTTAGGCGCTCGGTGGGTTTTGGCATTCTATTAAACAAATAACGTATGTCTTTGATAAAGCCTAAATCAAACATACGGTCAGCTTCATCTAATACCGCAACCTGAATAGCGGCTAATGAAAAGATATTTTGTTTGTAGTAATCGATAATACGACCAGTGGTGCCGATAATAATATCTACTCCACCTTGCAACTTCTCCCGTTGACTTTGATATCCCTCGCCCCCATAAATCAAACCAAGGGTCAAACCTGTGTGTTGGCTAAGTAGTTCTGCATCATTAAAGATTTGCACCGCTAACTCACGGGTAGGTGCCATGATGATTGCCCTAGGCTGACGTTTTGAGTCTTGAGGGTTAGTCAACAAATAATGGAAAGTGGCAACCAAAAATGCGATGGTTTTACCTGTTCCTGTTTGCGCTTGACCGGCAAGATCATGGCCTTCAAGTAAGGGCGGTAAACTCAAAGCTTGAATGGGTGTACAAAGGCTGAAATTAGCCGCAGTTAGCGCCTCTACAACCTTTGGATTAATGGGTAAGTCTGAAAATTTTGTATCAGTTAAATGTGTAGTTGGCATAGCTTATAGCTTATCATTGCTTGCATTAAAAACCAGTTTCTATATAACAATCATAACCGCGCTGAGTCATCTCAGCCAGAGAAAAAATTACGGAGAAAAGAATGAGCGACAAAATTATCCAGTTATCTGATGATAGTTTCGAGGCCGATGTTATCAATGCTGCTGGTCCTGTGTTAGTTGATTTTTGGGCAGAATGGTGTGGTCCATGTAAAATGATCGCACCAATACTGCATGAAGTGGCTGACGAATTCGACGGCAAAGTAACAGTTGGCAAGCTGAATGTCGATGAAAATAACGAAACGCCACCTAAGTATGGCATAAGAGGTATCCCTACATTATTGTTATTTAAAGGCGGTAATGTAGCGGCAACTAAAGTAGGCGCATTGTCAAAAGCGCAACTTTTAGAGTTTTTGAACGAAAACATCTAGTCTTTGTTATTACAAAATGAAATAAAAAAGCTCAGCAGTTGCTGAGCTTTTTTTTAGATAAAAATACCAACAACATGCCCGCAGCCCCCATTCTTATTGTAAATAAATTGTTATTAAGTTTTTTTACAATTGACCGATATTTTAAACAAGGGATTTATAGTGGCGTTAAATCAACTAACAAGCAGACAATTCACTGGACGCAGCAATTATTTGGTGCTAACTTTTATGTTGTTCACACCTGAACACCCCTATACTTCGCTCAAATCAGAGATAAATAAGTAAAAACCTTTGAATCACTCAATCAAACTGGCTTTAAAGACAAGCTTCTAGCATAAAGACCCACCAATTATGAACCTAACGGAACTCAAGAACAAACCGATCAGCGAACTGGTTAGCCTAGCCGAAGAAATGAAGCTAGAAAACATGGCTCGCGCTCGTAAACAAGACATTATTTTTTCTATCCTTAAATCTCACGCTAAAAGCGGTGAAGACATTTTTGGTAATGGCGTACTGGAAATTCTTCAAGATGGTTTTGGATTCTTGCGTTCCAACGACTCTTCATACTTAGCAGGGCCAGACGACATTTATGTTTCGCCTAGTCAGATCAGACGCTTCAACCTGCGCACTGGCGATACTATTGCTGGGAAAATACGCCCACCAAAAGATACCGAACGTTACTTCGCATTATTAAAAATCAGCGAGGTCAATTATGACCGCCCTGAAAATGCACGTAATAAAATCTTATTCGAAAACTTAACTCCCCTGCATGCCAACGAACGTTTAATTATGGAACGTGGTAATGGTAGTAGCGAAGATATCACTGCTCGAGTTTTAGATTTAGCGGCTCCAATTGGCCGCGGTCAACGTGGTTTGATAGTCGCACCGCCCAAAGCAGGTAAAACATTACTTTTACAAAACATCGCCCAATCGATTGCCGCTAATCATCCAGAATGTTTATTAATGGTGTTGTTGATTGATGAGCGCCCAGAAGAAGTAACAGAAATGCAGCGCTTGGTACGCGGTGAAGTAATAGCCTCTACTTTTGATGAACCAGCCAGCCGCCACGTACAAGTAGCGGAAATGGTTATCGAAAAAGCCAAACGTTTAGTCGAACACAAAAAAGACGTAGTTATTTTGCTCGACTCTATTACCCGTTTAGCACGAGCTTACAACACAGTGATACCTTCATCAGGTAAAGTATTAACTGGTGGTGTTGATGCCAACGCATTGCACAAACCTAAACGTTTCTTTGGTGCCGCACGTAACATCGAAGAAGGCGGCAGCTTAACCATTATTGCCACAGCATTGATTGATACTGGCTCTAAAATGGATGAAGTTATTTATGAAGAATTTAAAGGTACAGGTAATATGGAATTACACCTGAACCGTAAAATTGCTGAGAAACGTGTATTCCCAGCCATTGATTACAATCGTTCTGGTACCCGTCGTGAAGAGTTGTTAACGACACCAGACGAATTACAAAAAATGTGGATATTGCGCAAAATAGTCCATGAAATGTCTGAGATAGATGCGATGGAATTTCTTATCGGTAAGTTGTCTATGACTAAAACCAACAATGAATTCTTTACTGCTATGCGCAAACAAAGAAGCTAATATTTTTGTATACCGTTAAAAATCCGCTTCAGGAAACTGCAAGCGGATTTTTTTTATGCTTTTTAGGGCTTATCCATAGTCTGCTCCTTCCTTAACATTTGACAAGCTGATGGGCTTTTAACATATTAGACATTCGTTCACTTAGAGTCGATCATCAATGAAACAGCTAATACCCGCCGTATTGTTACTCTTAACTTTCACGCCTAGAATATTCGCAGCCCCGAACGTCGAGCAAATGGTTAAGGATATCGAACCGCAAGTTATTAAGTGGCGTCATCATTTACACCAAAACCCTGAACTATCCAACCGAGAATTCGAAACCGCAAAATATATAGCTAAACACCTTAAAAGCCTTGGTTTAGAAGTACAAACTGGAGTAGCAATAACAGGTGTAGTAGCAATACTCGATAGTGGCAAACCAGGGCCAGTCATTGCACTTCGAGCAGATATGGATGGGCTACCAGTGCTTGAACAAGGCAATTTACCTTGGAAATCGCTTCAACGTGGCGAGCTTGAAGGTAACGATGTGCCAGTGATGCACGCCTGTGGACATGATACTCATGTTGCTATGCTGATGGGTGCTGCTGAAATTTTAGTAAATATAAAAAGCCAACTACGGGGCAAAGTGAAGTTTATTTTTCAACCCGCAGAAGAAGGCGCGCCTAGAGGTGAAAAAGGAGGCGCCCAGTTGATGGTTGAAGAAGGTGTACTCCAAAACCCTAATGTAGACGTGATCTTTGGTTTACATATCAGTGCTGAGATAGACGTGGGCAAATTACGTTACAAAGAAGGTGGCGCTATGGCTGCGGTTGATCCTTTTAAAATAGTGATAAAAGGCAAACAAGCCCATGGTGCTTACCCTTGGTTGAGTGTTGATCCTATCACCACAGCAGCACAAATCATTATGAGTTTGCAAACTATTGTAAGCCGAGAAATTAAACTCATTGATGAAGCAGCCGTGGTAACAATTGGCTCCATTCATGGTGGTAACCGCTCGAATATTATACCTAATGAAGTTGAATTAGTCGGCACCATTCGCACCTTAACCAAAGCGGCACGTGAACACATGTATGAAGCACTGCCAAGAAAAGTTAAAGGTATTGCTGACAGTATGCGCGCTGAAGTTGAAGTGACTTTACCTTTAGATTATTACTATCCCATCACCTACAACGATCCTGCACTCACTGAAAAAATGGTACCTACACTGATTAGAAGTGCCGGCCGCGACAATGTCATTTATAGCAAACCGGTAACGGGCGCCGAAGACTTTTCGTTTTTCCAAGAAAAAGTACCTGGACTATACCTGTGGGTGGGTGGTAAACCTTTGGATGTCCCAGCAGACCAAGCCCCAGCTCACCATACTCCAGAGTTTTATGTTGACGATTCAGGCATGAAAACCGGTGTAAAACTGCTCACAGACTTAACCTTGGATTACATGAAATTGCATTAAATTAAACCACTGATACAGGTGGTTTCTATGCTGATTACGATAGGCTACAATACGCGTCCAAAATTTTAGGGGGATTGGTTTCCCCTAAATCATAAAATGTGATTTAAGAGAGAAAGATATGCCAAATGTGGTGATAGTAATGGGCTCAAAGTCTGATTGGCCTACCATGCAAAACGCAGCACTCATGTTAGAGAAGCTTGGCGTAAGTTATACGGCCAAAGTTATCTCTGCTCATCGTACACCAAATCTACTCACAGACTTCTCCGAACAAGCTGCTAGTCAGGGTTACCAAGTCATTATTGGTGGTGCAGGTGGTGCGGCGCATTTACCAGGTATGATAGCTGCACATACTCATTTACCAGTGTTTGGTGTACCAGTTCGCTCAAGCCAACTGAACGGTATTGATTCACTACTTTCTATAGTGCAAATGCCCAAAGGAGTTGCAGTAGGCACTTTAGCGATTGGCGAAGCAGGTGCAGCAAATGCGGGGTTGCTCGCCGCTCAAGTCATCGGCCTGCAAAACCCAGATGTACAGCAAGCCATTAAAGATTTTCGAGCCGAGCAAACTGCCACTGTACTGGCGCAAGATGAACTAATCCTTCCCTCTCTATGATAAAAGCTAACGTGAGATCGTATAAATGAGCATATTAGTTCTTGGATCTGGCCAATTGGCTAGAATGATGGCTTTAGCTGGCTACCCACTTGGAATAAGTGTTCAGGCAGTAGATGTGGCAGATAACAAAATTGTCGATCCCGTTACTAAGCAGGTTATCAACAACTCCCTCAATAGACTGATAGAAGAAGTCGATACGATCACTGTTGAGTTTGAACATATTCCTGAAGATCTGCTCGAGTTAGTCCATGGAAGTGGCAAACTTAAACCTAGTGTCGAGGCCATTCTGACCGGTGCCGATAGAGTTCGTGAGAAAAAATTGCTTGAAAAACTGGCTATAGACAACTGCCCGTTTGAAATTATTACCGAAGTAGAACAACTAGATGCAGCAGTTGAAAAACTTGGCGAAAAGTTGATTATTAAAGCCAGCAGAGATGGTTACGACGGCTACGGACAATGGCGTTTACAAAACAAAAGCCAATTGCCTGAGTTAAAGGAAAAATTGTCGCAATTAGACTTGCACAAGATCCCTTTAGTGGTAGAGAAGATGCTCAATTTTGATCGCGAGCTTTCATTGGTTGCAGTGCGCAGTAGCAATGGTGATATTGCTTATTACCCTCTTGCCGAAAACTTACACTACCAAGGTCAATTACATGTATCTATTGCTCCTGCACCACAAGTTGACGAAGCTCTTAACCAACAAGCAAAAACCATCTTTAATAAACTAGCAGAATCACTAGATTATGTAGGTGTATTGTCAGTTGAGTTTTTCCAAATTGGACAACAATTACTGGTTAATGAAATAGCGCCACGGGTGCATAATTCAGGACACTGGACCATGCAAGGCGCAGATACTTGTCAATTTGAAAATCATCTTAGAGCGGTAAGAGGGTTGCCTTTAGGTTCAACTAAAGTCACATCACCTACTGCCATGATCAACATCATAGGTTGCAAAGCCTTCTCCCGCGATATGCTCAGCATTCCTGGTTGCCATTTACACTGGTATGGTAAAACCCCACGGAAAAAGCGCAAGATGGGCCACTTTAATTTATGTGCAGATAATTATTCAGAATTAGGTAAAACAATGCAGGCTTTAGCCGAATACCTACCTGTTGAAAATTTCCCTATGTTGAAAGACGAAGCCGCCAGATTGATTAAACTTTAAGCGTTCGTTTAGAAAATATTGTTATTTGATTGACAACATTTAAATTATGAATACAATGGCGCTCGCTTTAGGGATTAGCTGCTACTAAGCAGTTTACCAACAACCCAAAAGTAGCGTCACCCAGAAAGATTTACCCTGTGTGCCGACTTAGCTCAGTTGGTAGAGCAACTGACTTGTAATCAGTAGGTCACCAGTTCGACTCCGGTAGTCGGCACCATTCTTTCCTAGTTTTGTCCAAACGCAAATTGTAATCAGTAGCTAAGCCTCATAGCAGTTCGACTCCGGTAGTCGGCACCACTTTTCTTTCAGAATTTCCAAACTGACTTGTAATCAGTAGCTAAGTCTCATAGCAGTTCGATTCCGGTAGTCGGCACCACTTTTCTTTCAGAATTTTCAAACTGACTTGTAATCAGTAGCTAAGCCTCATAGCAGTTCGACTCCGGTAGTCGGCACCATTCTTTCTTAGTTTTATCCAAGCTGAAATTGTAATCAGTAGCTAAGTCTCATAGCAGTTCGACTCCGGTAGTCGGCACCATTCTTCTTTCTAATATTTTCAAACGACATCGTAATCAGTAGCTAAGCTTCATAGCAGTTCGACTCCGGTAGTCGGCACCATTCTTTCTTTTCAAACAGTAGCTTTAATCGGTTACTAATCTGGATCATCTGTTTATACTTTTTTAGTAATCAAATACACATCCTTGATGATATGCATTCAATCTCGACTTCTCGACAATTGCTCCTGCATTGTTCTACCTTCCGCCATCCATGGCGGTCGCTTGTCGGCCGTTGCAGCTACTAGGACTAGCTTGAGCAATCGCCTGTTTACTTTTATAAGCCTATTTACCAACAAGCGTTATTCAATATTAAAGGAATACTTTATAATATTGGCTCGATATACTTGTTTTGAAGTTTAAGGTCAGTGATCGGAGTAATTTTTATACTTTTTAGTTTATGCGTAAGGCAATAATGACCAAATTATTTTCACTGCTATTCCCGTTGTTTTTCAGTTTATTTTCATACGCACAAGAAATCATTCCTAATAATGAATATTGCCAAATTCAACTGATAAACACTGAACAAGCTCGCTCAGCTAGCCCTCGGGTTGAGAACCTTGTTAAAGAAAAGGGGGCGTTATTATCCATTCCTGCAGGAAAAAGTCGTTTGCGCCTAAGTTGTCGCTTAGATGAGCAAGCCGTTTTTACTTTTGGTAAAGACGAAATAATGGATGTGTCTTGGGAAGCTCAACAAGTTAAGCTCATTCCTTTAGCCGCTAGTAGCCCTTCATTTTTACTGCCGACAGGTACGTTTTCAGTCGACTTTATATTTTTAACTCATCATAACTTCAAACAAAATTTTGTTTGGAAGCCAGTTGCTGCCTTCCTCGATTACAGTTTGTTCAATAATATTATTATGGGGGTCTTTTACGGGTTGTGCTTAACTCTGATCCTATACGTCTATTTTATGGGTCAAGTCGTTGGGGATACTAGATTTCAATTTTACAGTCTGTATGTATTCTGTGCCGCCACCTTCTTTTTGCTGCAAGAAGGGCAATTAAATATCTTCTTACCACAACAAAACTTCTTATTGAGTCATCAATTTTACCTACTATTTGCCGGTTTGACCGTTTTCACTGCCACGGTATTTATTGTTCGTTTAACGGAGTTACAATCAGCATGGCCCAAGATAACTCGTTATGGGCTGGAATTGGGTGCAAGTGGCGTATTATTGATGTCTGTTTTGATGCTATTCCTAGACCATAACAACCTATCAGGCTTGATAGGAAACACAATGGCTAGAATGACCTTATTACTGATGTTGGGCATTTTAATCCTAGTATCGATACAAGCTTATCGAAATGTCCAAGGTGCTACATTAGTATTCCTAAGCTTAGCTTTAATGGTAGTGGCTATGATATTTCGAATTGTATTAAATGACGTTAACCCTTTTCTACAACGTTACGCCCTCATCATAGCGTTTGCCTTTGAAGCCTTTATTTTGGCTATAGCTGTGTCCGCGAGAATTAAAAATATTAAAGCAGATAAAATGTTAGCAGAATCACAAGCGAATACCGATGAGCTTTGTAACGTGTTAAATCGACGCGGCTGGAATAAAAAAACCAATGAAGTGTTAAGTGAACAAAAAACAAATGGGGGCTTTATCTGTTTGTTGTACATAGATTTAAATGACTTCAAACAAATAAATGATAAATGGGGGCATGATGCGGGTGACAAAGTCCTCAAAGTAGTTGCTGATATTATCCGCCACCAGTTACATTCTATCGATAGCATAGGACGAATTGGGGGTGATGAATTTGTCACTTTAAGCATTTTTCACCAACGTAGCGAAGCCGAAAATTTAGCTATAAGGGTGCGAGAAAGGTTACAAGCCGTTAATCTGTATATTGATAAACAGACAAAAATAGAAGTGAGCGCCAGCGTAGGTCATGTCATTTATGACGAACCGCCCAAAGGCGTCGACCATATGTTAAGTCAGGCTGATGAATCTATGTATCAGATTAAGAGATCAAATAAACAGGTGCAAAATCAACAAAAGAATTATGCGAATTCCTAACTTAGAATTCGCTATTCTACTGTTCATAACCTATTTGCAAAGCTAAACAATCGCTGTCTTTACCAATAATCATGGTTGGATCAACCCGTGTTCCACTACCAGCATAATTTCCTTTTGCAGTAAATGTGCAGATTTGAACATAAAGGTTATCAATTAGGGGTAAAGGAAATAATTGCTGGTAAATTTGCGCTCGATCTTCGAATTCCCCAGGTTTATGGGCTAAGGTATTTTGGTTATGGTCGATAAGCTGAATATTGGCACCACACCTACCTACAATAGGCTTCACCACATGCCCTGATTCAATCAGCTCAGGTGTAAGCTCAAAACTAGCGTTTAATAAATTGGGGTGATTGGGGAATAAAGTCCAAAGAATAGGCAAGATTGCCTTATTACTTGGGATCAAGGTCCACAAAGGTTCAAAAACCATAATGTCATCATTTAGAAGTACCTCAGATAAGGTTGGAATACTGCCAGTCAGGTTTTTTTGCTGGGTTTTGCCATCAAAACGTAATTCATCTAAAGCGGTTTCCCAAGCCCAGGTTTTCCAGACCCATTTAATGGTATTACCGTAACTATCTTCAACAAGCCCATTTTCAGTACTGCGTAAAGACGCAAGCCCCTTAACAAGCACACATTCGTACCCTGCAGCTTCAATTGCGTCTTTCATAAATAGTGCGTGGTAGGTTTCTTCAGGGTCATCATCCTGTAGAACATGGATAACAGAGTCAATTTCACAACTTTTCCATGCTTTGACCAATTGTTTAAACAATCCGCTGCCAGCGTCGGAGCCACCTTTTACTCCATGATGTTTGAACCACTTGCCCTGAATTTTGGCCACTTCCATATAACATGAAGCAGAATCACAATTGTACTCATATACCTTTAATCCATTTTCGGACAAGGCAAAGTCAAATCGACTGGTGATTAATTGGTTTTTGCGATTAGCCCAAGATACTCTTATTTTTTTGAGGATTGCTTCGGGTAGCCCAAACTTGCTTAATAACTCTGGATGTTCAAGAGCATACTCTGTGGCATGTAAAAACATCTGATGAAGCTCATCTGTGGCCGATTCTAATGCGCCCTTTGCGGCCTGTGTCATACGATAGTAGGTTTGTGCAGTTGAAATGTCTGCTGACAGCTTATGTCCACCCATCATATCCACATAGGCAGATTCATCTTCATTGGCCAGATTTAACCATGGTGTTTCAATGGGAGCACGACTTAACACTTTACATGGCACTAGGTTGAATAACTCTTTCTCTGCCGCTTCAAGCACCACACCGTGGGTTGGATCATCTGTTTGTATTACCCAGCCTAGGATGGTTGAGTCATTAGACGGGCAATGTAGCCAGTAGTCTCCCTTGCTGCCTACTTTTGCTTTAATTTCACGGGAAAAATTCTGGCCTTCAGGCCAAGAATAAAAGTGCATATTCTGTTCTATAATATGAATTTTATCCTCAAAGACTTCGGTGATAATCGCAACATGGCCAGTTTCTTCAAACTCACCACCTTGATCCCACATTAATAAACACCCTGCCTCAGGACGTCGTTGTGAGCCGTTTTTGAAGGCATTAAGAGGTAAAGTTTGGTTATTAACCAAATCTCTGACATCACGAAGTCGAAAAATGTCATAAGCCATAGCAACGTCGTTAAAAATATAACCCTTGTTGACGTAGAGCCAACGCCGGGCAAACTCAACACACTGCCATTTGTACCCCATGTAGATACCATCAACATAACTTCGATAATCGCTACGAGACGGAAATATTGATTCGTCTGCGGTCTTGTAATCACAAGAATAAGAACTAACACCACCTACAGCAACACCCAGCTCCTCACCGAATACAAGGTCTGCTCTTGGTTCTTTATTTTTCATCTTCGCTCCACATTGTAGAAGAAATATTACTGGTCGTTAGGGTAGTTTGATTTTCCGCTTTCGCGCACTTTAGGGTATTTCAGAGCATAAATGAATCGAAACTGTAGTCTAGGTCACTCTTGGAGAATTGGTCGAGTAATTTAGGCAATACCTAAAGCAGTTGAAAAATCAACAGACTCTAGATATTTCCTGTTCTTAGTACATCAAAGTCAAATGAACAAAATACTCATAGTGACCAGTGGAATAAATATTTACATGCTGTAACTAGCGCCCAAATAAAACGCCGGACCATTAGCTTCAAAACCAATATCATCCTGATAATCGCTATTGGTTATATTGGTCAACTGCAAAGATAATTGCCAGTTAGCATCATATTGGTACTGCACATTAGCATCAAACCGCACATAACTATCTAAGGCCTGTTGTAGTACATCGCCAGTATATAAAGTGGTCGCATAACGTTCATCGACCCAAATAGCTTGGAAGTTATAACTCAATATACCTTCAGGACGATAACCTAAAGAACTACCTAAGGTCATCTTAGGGCGGCCATTTAGCGGGTTTGGCGCGTCAATATCACTGTAATTAAACTTGCCATTAACCTGCCAGTGTTTATCCAATGATTGCCATTGCACATGACCATCTATACCACTGATATCGACACTAGCACGGTTAACGTTAGTAAACAGCTCGGCATCAAAATCAACTAAGTCACGATATTCATTATCAAAATAGTTAGCCGATGCGGTCAACTGCTGGCTTTGCCATTCAACGCCGAATTCCATAGTGACTGAGGATTCAGGTTGCAGCTCAGGGTTACCCACTAAGGTATGGCCTAATGCAAAAAAGCTTGGCAACTTAAAACCTTCACCGCGATTAAACAAAAAGCTCAGATTATCGGTCAACTGATAACGTGCCCCTAATTGCAGACTTTGATCCGCATCAAAGCCCTCGGCATCGTCGTGACGCACGCTGGCTTGCAGCAACAAACGCTCGAATACAATGCCATTCATATTAAAAAAGGCACTGTCTATACGGCGATCCAAATCAAAAGTAGTGGGCAATGTAAAGCCTATTTCCAAATAACCATCGCTAACGCCCTGTTCTTTTTTTGTCTCCAAGCCAACATTTACCCACATGAGTTCTTGGTCACCAATAGTATTCACCCAAGTGGTGCTGGTGCGAGTAAAGTCAGCTTTTGCACCATTGGCTGGCACTGATGAATAAGGTTCTATTCCAGGCGATTTATAGTCATCTTCTCGGTTAAACCAAGTGCTGGATACCCTGCTGTTCCAAAGTGGCGTGACTTGCCACAACCAATTAATTGCGGCTTGCTGGTTAAGGTAGTCGCTACTGTCTAAATCATCACTTAAGGCAAACTTTGGTCCACCACTTTGCTCTGGGTAAGTGCTACTGTCACCATCAAAATAACGATAAGAAAAAGCAACTTGGTGAGTATCACTAAACCAATTTAATTTTGCCACCAGATCAGTGTTCTCAGCAGTGCTGCCTTTTAAGGGCTCTCCTGCATCTTTTTTTTGTGCTTTAAGCGCATAGCCTAAGTTGTCTACCGAGCCTGAAATCCCAGCGCCATAGGTGTAATATTCATCATTGCCGAATGTCGCAAAAGCGTTAACTTCGGTATCACTGCCAGGCTCCATGGTAATAATATGAATGACACCAGCCAGTGCATCAGAACCGTAAATAGCGGATTGCGCACCGCGTATAATTTCAATACGTTTAATAGACTGCATATTAATGTGGTTAAGATCGACAGAACCGCCACGGCTGTTAGTCGGATCATTTAATTGCACCCCATCGACTAAAACCAAAGTGTGATTACTTTCAGCTCCGCGCATCACAATAGAGGTTAAACCACCGGGACCTCCTTGAGACTCGACCCATAGGCTCGGCATCTGACGTAAGGCATCAACCAAGCTGTGAGGACTCAAAGCTAATAAGGCGTTTCGTTCTACTACAATTGCTGATGATGTTATTTGCGCTGGTGCAACTGGGTTATAACTCCCAGTGACTATTATATTTTCAATATTTTCGTTTTCTTCGGCTTGGGCCGATGTGCTCAAAGCCAAGGCTATGGCAAATCCAAGATGGTGTAGTTTCAAAACAAACCTCTGGTAATTAAAGGAGTGCCAACAAAAGCTGGCAGTAACCGAAGAAGAGCATATAGCTCTTCTTCAGAAATAGAATATATATTGTTGTAGGCCGTCATTGTTTCAGAACAAGCAAGGGTAAATAAAGCCTCAGACTGTAACAAAAGATGAAAAAAAACCTTTTAGTTTGTTGATGCTGTAGGAATCGCTGAGTTAGCCTAACTCAATCAATAATAAAAAATTAGCGATCATCATCTTAATTGTTTTTACAATTTTCTTAACCAAATATTGCGAAAGCTTACTGGGTTGCCATGATCCTGTAAACGAATGGAGTCACAACCATGGGCATTATAAACTGGCGCGCCAATCCAAGCTGTAACACCTTGAATTTCTACATTATTTTGTACCAAGATACCGTTATGTAAGGCCGTCATTTTTGCTTTTGACTTTAGTTTTCCGGCATCATCAAATACTGGTGCGGTGTAGATAATGTCATAACTTTGCCATTCACCCGGCGCCTTAGTGGCATTGACCAAAGGAATATGTTGTTTATACACGGCGCCAGCCTGACCGTTGGCATAAGTTTTATTATTATAGGAGTCGAGTATTTGGATTTCGTAACGCTGTTGAAAAAAAACGCCGCTGTTATTGCGGTTTTGACCCGTTAACAATTCACCATTTTTATTCGTAATTTGGATAGGCATTTTCCATTCAATATGTAATTGCACATCACAAAAGGTCTGTTTGGTTTTAATATCACCAGTACCAGCTACCACAGTCATAGCTGAGTCTTTAAGCAACCATTTAGCCTCTCCTTCTTTAGCACTTTGCCATTGATTTAATGATTTACCATCAAACAATACCGTTGCATCCGAGGGGATATTGTTGTTATCAACAGTGACGACCTCTGGTGTAGGCTCCCAAACCTCTGTTACTTCAGCTTTTTGCCAAGGTTCCATTTCTGCTGCTGTGATTACCAATGGACAAATTAAGCTGCCAATAAGTAACGATAATTTTAATTTAATTTGCATTTTTTTACCCCTTGTTGAATTGTACTGGGTTAACCCGCCTATTTAGCAACAGGCCATTTGAATACCAAACTGACCCTTAGATACCGCGAACGCCAACCTATACTTCATAACATTAACAAAACCCTAGTTGCATAAGCGTACAGAACTAACATAAAAAAACTCGGCTAACACTGCCACTATTTCCACGCGAGTCATTTTTCTAAGGGAGACTTTTGCAAGGAAGGATCAATACATCAATGCCTCATAGGCACTGATGCTAAGCACTATTGAACTTTGCAGTAAGATTTCTATAACATCTAACAACTAAATTTTCAGTCTATTTTTTAACCCCAGATACCCTAGCCCATTCACCGTCAATGGCTATGGCTTGCATATCAAAAATATCGCTATACAAGACATTAATCTCTTCTGCCTGATTATCTAAGATACCCGACAACACCAACTTCCCACCGGGTTTACAATAAGCTGAGATAACCTGTTTTAACTCTCTTATTGGAGCAGCCAAAATATTGGCAAGTACCACATCAGCCTGAAGCTCTGGTTGATGTTCTGGAAGATACAACTCAATTTTTTCGCCGACATCATTGCGATTAGCATTGTCTTGGCTAGCCAGTAAGGCCTGTGGATCAATATCAATGCCTACCACACGTTTAGCACCTAATTTAAGGGCAGCAATACCCAAAATGCCTGAACCACAACCAAAATCGACAACTGTAGCTTCGGAAAGCTCTAAACCATCTAGCCATCTTAGGCACAAACTGGTCGTTGGGTGTGTGCCAGTGCCAAAGGCTAAACCAGGATCGAGCATCACATTCACTGCGTTTGGATCGGGTACATCACGCCAGCTAGGACAAATCCATAACCGCTTGCCAAATTGCATGGGATGGAAATTTACCATCCATTCTCTTTCCCAATCTTTGTCTTCTAGTTGATCTAACTTGTGATTGAAGTTTTTGCCTAAAATTTTTGACTTGCTCAGCTGACTAATAACCCGTGACATATCGTATTGTGCGTCATATAGCCCCACTATTTGCGTATCTGGCCATAACATCACTTCACCGGGTTTAGGCTCATACATAGGTGTGTCTTTGGCATCGACAAAAGTCACTGCTTGCGCGCCATTAGCCGATAACATCTCGCCAATTTGTTCTGCGTATTCAGCTTGGCTATTAATTTTTAGTTGGATCCAGGGCATTAACAAACTCAATATTAAAAATTTTAACCAGTATACCATCGGTATTAAATTGGCGGCAGTTATACGCAGCCAAAAAAAAGAGCGCTAAGCGCTCTTTTTATCCATAGTTGTTATTTTAACTACGGCTTAATGACCACCCATACCTAGTTTTTTCTCTAGATAGTGAATATTTGCTCCACCAGCAGCGAAGGCCTCATCTGCCATAATGCTTTTCTGCAAATCAATATTGGTTTTAATGCCACCAATAACCAATTCGTCTAACGCATGACGCATTCGGGAAATTGCAACTTCTCTGGTCTCACCATAAGTAATCAACTTACCAATCATCGAATCGTAATATGGAGGTACTACGTAATCATTGTATATATGTGAATCCCACCTAACTCCTAAGCCACCGGGCGAATGAAACTTGGTGATCCTGCCAGGACTTGGAATAAAGGTTTTTGAATCTTCGGCATTAATACGACATTCAATTGCATGACCTTTTACATGTACCTGATCTTGAGTGATAGACAACTTTTGTCCTGCAGCTACTCGCAGTTGCTCTTTGATTAAGTCAATACCGGTGATCATTTCCGATACTGGATGCTCAACCTGAATACGGGTATTCATTTCAATGAAATAAAATTCGCCATTTTCAAACAAAAACTCAAAAGTTCCTGCACCACGATAGTTAATATCAATACAAGCTTGGCAACACCTTGCGCCAATTGCTGCGCGCATTTCTGGAGTAATACCCGGCGCTGGCGCCTCTTCTACTACTTTTTGGTGACGGCGTTGCATAGAACAGTCACGCTCACCTAAGTGAATAGCGTTACCTTGACCATCAGCCAGTATTTGAATTTCCACATGACGAGGGTTTTCAAGGAATTTTTCCATGTATACCACATCATTGTTAAATGCTGCACCGGCTTCACTTTTAGTCATGGCAATAGATGAAATAAGTTCATCTTCACTGCGTACCACACGCATACCACGACCACCACCACCACCAGCGGCTTTCACAATAATGGGGTAACCTATTCCTTGAGCAAGTTCTTTGTTTCGCGCTTCGTTTTCACCCAAAGGTCCATCAGATCCGGGCACACAAGGTACACCTGCTTTTTTCATAGATCTAATCGCTGAAACTTTATCACCCATTAGATTAATAGTGTCGGCGGTTGGGCCTATAAAAGTAAAACCACTTTTTTCAACGGCTTCAGCAAAGTCAGCGTTTTCGGCTAAAAATCCATAACCGGGATGAATGGCATCTGCATCAGTTATTTCAGCAGCTGCGATTATACGAGGAATATTAAGATAACTCTCTGTAGCCGACGCTTTACCGATACAAATAGTTTCATCAGCTAACAATACATGTTTGAGTGACTCGTCGGCAGTCGAATGCACTGCCACAGTCTTAATGCCTAACTCTTTACAGGCACGCAAAATCCGCAGGGCAATTTCGCCGCGATTTGCAATAAGGACTTTTTTTAACATTGGCATAGACCTTTTATTCAATCACAAACATAGGTTGGTCGAATTCTACAGGATCTTGATTTTCTACTAAAATTTGTTTGATAACACCAGATTTGTCAGACTCAATCTGATTCATCATTTTCATCGCTTCTATTATACAAAGCGTGTCGCCCACATTTACTTTTTGGCCTACTTCTACAAAAGACTTAGCACCCGGAGAAGAAGAACGATAGAAAGTACCCACCATAGGCGAACACATAATGTGGCCACTTATCACTGGTGCAGCTTCAGCAACGGGCGCTGCTTGAGCTACAGGTGCTGCTGCGGGTGCTAATTGTGGTTGTGGTGCAAATTGCATAGGTGCAGCCATCTGTGCCGCAGTGACACCACGGTGAATACGCACCGACTCTTCACCTTCAGTAATTTCTAACTCAGATATGCCAGACTCTTCCACTAGCTCTATCAACTTTTTGATTTTACGTATATCCATTTTTTTCTCTCTAATTAGTCTTAGTTAAATATTGTTTGGCCGCTGTTAAAGCGAATTCGTAACCTTGTGCGCCTAATCCACAAATTACCCCTTGGGCAATGTCGGATAGATAAGAATGTTGTCTGAACGCTTCTCTGGCATGTACATTAGATAAATGCACTTCAATAAAAGGAATAGACACACTCAAAAGCGCGTCTCTTAATGCAATTGAGGTATGAGTAAATGCACCGGGGTTGATGACAATAAAGTCAATTTGTTCAAAGGCATTATGGATCGCCTCAATTAACTCGTGTTCAGCATTTGACTGTACGTGAGTTAAACTCAAACCAATTGACTCAGCATAAGTGTTTAGCTGACTGACAATTTGTTGTAGATTTTGTGAGCCATAAGTTGCGGGCTCGCGTTTACCCAACATGTTCAGGTTTGGGCCATTGATGACTAATACTTTCACTGGTTCGCCATGTTAATTTGTAATCTTCCTATTTAGTGTTTTCTCATATAGAAAACAACATTTTAAAATTATTTTTCGTACAATAAACGCACAATAATTTAAATTATTCATCCATTATAGAGAGCAAATAGAAATTAGCAGCAAAATACTGGTCTTATCAGCGAAGATTGCTGCAAAGTTAACGAATTTTATGTTTTTATACTGGTGTTAATCTACCACTGTGTTGATCAAATTTGAACTATATTGCGCATATTCATATTGGTGCTCATACCAAAACCAATCTCCTAGGCAATTTTTTAGGTGATTTTGTTAAAGGTAGCCAGCTAACTCATTTGCCTTTTGAACTTGAGCAAGGGATCCGCCTGCATAGAAGCGTGGATGTGTTTACCGACTCGCATCCTCTAATTATTGAAGCAAAACAATTGTTCCCTAGAGACATTCGTCGAATGGCCGGTGTAGTGCTGGATATCTACTTTGATTATTTACTTATGAGTACCTGGGCGCAATACTCTAATACTGATTTCAATAGTATTTTTAATGAGTTTTATCTACAACTTGAGCAATTTTCGCTGCCCAAAGATCCCTACTTCAGTAAATTATCAGAACACTTAATCACCCACCAATGGTTAAATAAGTATATGAAGCTTGAAACCTGTTTACGGGCTTTCTTGAGTATTGAAAACCGTCTAAACAACAAAGTTATATTTGCTGATAAAGCACAATTATTTTTACATCAAAATAGTGAATTCCTTGAGTCTAGATTTCATCAGTTCTATCCTGAGTGTCTTGAACATGGAATGAAGTATATTCAGTCCTACAAATAAACACCTTAATTGCGAGAAAAAACAATGGCCGTACACGAAATTCACCACCCCCTCATTCACCACAAAATAGGCTTAATGCGGGAACGAGGTATCAGTAGTAAAGATTTCAGAGAGTTAGCCGGTGAAGTGGGCAACCTACTAACCTATGAGGCCACAAGAGAGCTGCAAACTGAAGATGTTGAAACCACGGCTTGGAATGGGCAAAAAATATTCATAAAAAAGATAAAAGGTAAAAAAATAACTGTAGTACCAATTTTACGTGCAGGTTTAGGTATGTTAGACGGAGTATTGAGACTTATTCCTAATGCAAAAATTAGCGTAGTCGGATTGTATCGTGATGAAGAAACCCTGCAACCCGTAGCCTATTTTGACAAAGTAGTTAAAGATGCGTCGAAACGCACTGCGTTAATAGTTGATCCCATGTTAGCTACAGGAGGAACACTTATCGCAACCATCGATCTACTCAAACAAAAAGGCTGTAAACAGATTATGGGACTCTTTTTGGTTGCGGCCCCGGAGGGTTTACAAGCAGTTCAAGATGCACATCCAGACGTAGAAATTTACACCGCAGCAATAGACGAAAAGCTCAATGAGAGTGGTTACATTTTACCTGGATTAGGTGATGCAGGTGACAAAATTTTTGGCACTAGATAAATACTGTAATAAAAGGTGTTTTCTTATAAAACCTATGGAAGCAACAGCTTAGACATTCTGAAATGAAAGGTATACTAGTGTATAAAGCAGTGTCTTTAATTTTTGTGTTTGAACGTAGATAAATATGCATCTATACAAATCGATAAATAGTCGCGATCTTGGGTCAAAGAAGTATTATCTTTTTTTTATTCTATTATTACTGCTCATTTCATTTGTTAGTAAAAGTACGCCTTTGATCCAAGATCCAACATTTACTCGTTTATCAACAGAAAATGGTTTATCTCAAAATACTGTCAATACACTAATACTAGATAACGAAGGCTTTTTGTGGCTTGGAACCGAAGAGGGATTAAACCGATTTGATGGCTATCAAAACCAGCATGTAAGCGGTCCAAACAACGAATTTAATGATGCGCCCATAAATTACTTGTTTCAAGATTCCAAAAGAAACCTATGGATTAGCGACTCTATCCATGGCGTTCATCAATATGATCTTGAGAGTAATACAGCCAAGCTCGTTATTAATTTAGGTTTGAGGCGTGATAATCAACTAACCCAAATAGCCAATTACATCAATGAAGATAAAGATGGAAATATATTGTTCTCAATGGAAGAGGGGATTTTTTCCTATTCATACGTCACCGATAAACTTACTACTGAGTATTCGTTATCAGATGAAATGATTGATAATGGGAATTTCATCAGAACCCATCTGTTGTCACAAAACATTCTTTTTATTGGGACAGCTGATGGTTTATATGCTTCTGTAAGAGGAAGCAACAAGCACCTATTAATTAACCATGTGCAATCTGTCACACCAACAACAGATAACTTGAATGTAAAAATGCTGTATGCCGACGACCAAGATACATTATGGATTGGAACAGTTGAGGGATTATTTAGTTTACCACTTTCACAAGTGAGGGAATTTGTACTTGGAACGCGCCCTTCTCCTGTAGCAAAACTACACTTTGAGAGTCGAAATATATGGGGATTAGCGAGCCTAAATAGCGACTTATTTTATATAGCGACAGATAAAGGACTATACAGCTACCAAAAAGAAAGTGAGCAGTTACAGCAGCTATTTTTACCCACTGACAGTCGAGACTTTATGGCTAGCGACGTATTAAAAGGTCTGGTCATAGACGGTAATAATAACCTTTGGATTGGCTCTGAAGATGATGGTGCGATTTACTGGTCACCGAGAACCACACTTTTTAATAACGTTTATAACACTAGGGGTGGCAGAGATGAAAAGGTTCTCAGTCACAACAATATTTGGAGTATCCACCAGCAAGATGAAAACTCTTTATGGGTTGGCACTCGAAATGGTCTTAATTTATTTAATCTTGCAGATGGTACAACTCAAAGTTTTTTAGTATCCGATGACGAAAAAGCGCAATATTCATCATCATCAATTAGTAATATCGAAGCAGGTAAGCTTAACCAATTATGGTTGAGTACCGCAGATGGGATTATACAATTTGACAGTAAAACGGGTAAAACGTATCCGCTGAAGGTAAATAGTGTAGAAGATGAAGTTATTCTAAAATCAGACATTTGGGATATCATTTCTACTCCAGAAGGCGAGCTTTTATTGGTATCTGGCGCCGGGTTTTTCCGTTATTCACCAGACACTGGTAAAGTCAATAATATCGAACAGTTGTCAGTATCGATTGATTCACGCAGTTCAGTTGGCTTCATTAAAGGCGTAAAGCCAAAAACAACTCTAATCAGCGTCTATGGGCAATTATGGGAAATGGATAATACCACCACCCAAGTAACCTTGATCCATGAAACACCTTTACAGCAATTAAAAGCAGAAATTTACCCCAGTGATGTATTAATAGACGCTCATAACATTATGTGGATAACCTATCCAGGTTATGGACTAGTGGGAATTGATGGAACAACCCATGAACAGAAATTTTTTTATAATAAACAAAACTTACTACCGAATAATTCAATTTTCGATATGCAACAAGATTCAAAAGGCAATATTTGGTTAGGCTCTAACTCTGGGTTAATTAAATTTTCACCTCAAAACCATCAAATACAAAAATATGACCAAGAACAAGGTTTAGCCACCAGTGAGTTTAATTCAGAAACCAGTTTAACGCTCTTAGATGGTCGTATGGTTTATGGCTCACCAAAAGGTCTTATCTTTTTTGATCCACTTAAAGTAAATGTAAAAAAGAATAATAACATTAGAGTCGCAATTACCAATTTAATACTGGTATCTAATGATTTAGTGATGCCTTTTTCAAATCTAGACGGCCAATCAATTGAACTCACTCATGAAGATGTAGGCCTTTCCATTCATTTTTCTACCCTTGAGTTCCAAAATCAAAAAGATATCAGATATCAATATCAATTGAGTGGCAGCAATAACTTGGTTTATCCGATTACCACACGCCCTGAAGTGATGTTCCCTAAGCTAGACCCGGGTCAATATGTTTTCTCGGTCTTGGCATTTAATCCAGAAAGCGGCACTAAGTCCAAGCCAGCTACGATTAACATCAAAGTAAATTATGCTCCTTGGGCGTCTCCAATTGCGTACACCTTTTATTCTTTGATTTGTTTAATTGCCTTGCTGTTTCTCTGGCAATACCGCCGCGCCCAAAATTTACGCTTACATAAGGCGCATCAGGATGCTATCCAAAGTAAGGACAAATTGACCCTTGCTTTAAACGCAAGTAACAGCGGAATTTGGGAGTTTCAGACTGAACAGGACATATTTTTTGTGTCTAGGTTAGGGGATGAACTCTCAAGTAAAAAAACCATGAGCTTTGAAGATCACCTTTCTCTAATTCACAATAAAGATAAAGTTCTTTACAGATCAGCATGGCATGACTTTTTAGCTGACAATAACGCTGAGCTAGACATCACCTACAGAATGTCCACCAAAGATAAAACCTGGTTATGGTTCCGCGATGTTGGCAAAGTGGTCGAGACTAACAAAGCGGGTAAGCCACTGCTGTTAACTGGCACTTACACTAACATTACAGAAACGGTTGCCGTTCAGGAAAACCTGCGTTTGTTTGGTGAGGCTTTCAAACATACTTTAGATTGGGTCATTATCTATAACCATAAATATTATCCAATCGCTTTCAACGATGCCTTTAAGAAATATTTTGATATAAATGATGATGTTTCAGCCCCAAAAAAACTGGCCAAACTACTCAAAATACAAACATCTGAGACTGCAATGTTTTGGAAAAAACTGCTTACGTTTGAAGCAGGTCAGCATTGGCAAGAAGAAGACAAAGTACTTTTACCTAACGGTATTACCCTCGACATCATGGTGCATTTACATGCAGTAGCAAGTGTCCATGATAAAAACAAGGTAGAACATTTTTTAGTCATTATTTCCGATATCACTGAACAAAAAGCCGCAGAAGCAAAACTTTTAGCTTTAGCAAATTATGACTCTCTTACCGGTTTACCTAACCGAACCTTATTGTTAGATAGAATTGATAGAGGCTTAGAACACGCCCGTAGAAACACTAAAAGTATGGCCATATTTTTTATCGATCTGGATAAATTTAAGCAAGTAAATGACAGCCTAGGACATAAAGCAGGCGACGAGCTACTGGTTATTATTGCTAAACGACTTGGAGACAAGCTGCGTAAAGAGGATACAGTTGCACGCTTAGGAGGGGACGAATTCGTCATTATGATAGAAGATGTCACCTCAGCAGAAGCCATCAGTGCTTTAGTGACCGAGATTAGCGATATAATTGATATACCCGTGACCTTAAGCTCACAAAGCGTGAGTGTGTCTTCTAGTATTGGCATTGCCATGTACCCAGGCGATGGCCTTAGTGCAGAAGAACTGCTCAAAAATGCAGATATCGCCATGTATCATGCTAAAGCACAAGGCAGAAGTAACTTTCAATTTTTCACTCAAGAAATGGATGAATTGGTGAAAGGTAGGCTGAAATTGGAAAACCAGTTAAAGAAAGCACATCAAGACAAAAAATTTGAAAATTACTACCAACCCATTTTGAATACTCAGACGCAAAAAATTGAAGGCTTTGAAATTTTAATGCGCTGGCCGACTCGCAATGGCATGGTGTCCCCAGATACATTTATTCCAGTTTCAGAAGAACTTGGATTAATAGAACATATGACGTTAGACGCTTTTGAAAGGGCGATGCCAGTACTAAATGAATTGCGCCGCGGCGGATTTAATGGATATCTTTCGGTAAACTTATCGGCTAAACATTTCGATAATCAATATTCAATTGATAAGATTATTTTCCTTTTAGAACAACACAAAATACCGGTAACAGCCATACGTTTTGAGATTACTGAAAGTGCCTTGATGCGTGATTACGAAAAAGCACTCATTTACATGACTCAAATACAGCAAAAAGGCTTTTTAATCGCTCTAGATGATTTTGGTACTGGCTTTTCATCTCTTAAATACTTAAAAGAGTTCCCAATTAATATTATCAAAGTAGATAAAAGTTTCGTTGATGACATAGGTAAAAATCTAAACAATGAAGCCATTATCCTCACGACTTTAAGTATGGCTAAGCAATTAAAAATGAGCTGCGTAGCTGAAGGCATAGAAACCATTGAACAGGTCGAATTTTTCAAAAAGAATCAATGTCAGCATTTACAAGGTTATTACTTTTCTAAACCTGTGCCGGCAGCAGATATTTCAGCACTACTAGAAAAAACTTGGGAGTAACCAAATTCTTTATTCAAACTCAAAAGGCAATGATTGATACTTGCCAAAGGGTTTAGCGTGATAAACCGCAAAATGTAAATGTGGTAAAGAGGAAAACCCAGTGTTTCCCGAGTAACCTATTTTTTGCCCAGCACTAACGCGCTCACCTAGCGTCACTACAACACCATGTTGTTTCAGATGATAATATTCACCGGTAGTATCATCTGCATGTAAAATCACCACATAATTGGCATATTTAGCGTATTTCCGATTAGCTCCCCCTCGTGTATGCTGCTCAACCAAATCTATCACTACCCCTGCCCTTGCAGCATAAATGGGTGTGCCAATAGGCATGGCAAAGTCAACCGCATACTTTGATGCACCACTATGGCTGTACCTACCTCCAAAACCTTGCACTATGGGGAAATGCTCACCTTGCGCATAAGGATATTGATAAATTATATCTCCTTGATGCACAGCTAACATATTGCCAGGAGTCCAATAAAAAGATTCGTCATACCAAATTTTTCTATGAATGTTTATGGGCTGTAATTCGAGCACTTTAATTCTTTGATGTCCTTGCAGGACTTGGCTAACTATGTGTTGTCGTTGATTGGTTGCAGAGGTTTTTAAATTACTGGTATCCACTTCTAAGGTCACAGTCACCACAAAAGGCTTTTTATTGTATAACCAGTAACTAACCTGTTGGTTTTTCTCTATTTTCTCAACACAAGCCCAATCATCCATGCAATAGTTACCTGTACCCGCTATGGTGCTACGGGTAACAAATACACAAATGATTATTGCAAAATATTTAGCTATTAAACGCAATAAGTTATGACGGCACACAGTTACGCCAAACTCAGATTACTTTGAAAACAGACTATTGATATGTTGGGCAAAAGGTTCAGCTCGCATAAAACCTGTCACTCTAGCGGTGCTCACTTCTTGCCCTTGTAGATCAAAGAACATAATAGTGGGTAACCCTAGTACAGAAAAACGTTCTTGAAACTCAAAATTTGCATCATTGCTATCGGTAAGATCAATCTGCATCAACACAGTGTTACTTAATGCTTTGACTACCTTTTCATCTGGGAAAGTGTATTTTTCAAACTCCTTACATGCCACGCACCAATCTGCATAAAGATCTAACATCACTGTTTGATCTTGCCCATTAGCCTCTGCTAGAGCTTGGTTGAAGTCTTCTAAACTACTGACTTTAAGAAATTCTGGATGTTCGGCTAAGTTATTTTTGGCTGCTTGCCCAGGTGTATCGCTATACCCTATTGCACTGATGGTTTGATATCCATAACCAGCAGAAACGAACAATCCAATAAAGATCAATAACGCACGAAGGCCCTTATAAAAAGTGGTCTGAGTGTTTTGATTCATCACGTAAAAATAAGTGAAAGTGGTTAAACCTAGCAGCGCCCAAGCGATGTCTGTTGCATAATGAGTGACTAAACGTTCTACAAACATGATAGCAACCGCCAACATCATAAAACCAAATGTAACCTTAACCACGTTCATCCAGCTACCTGCTTTAGGTAACAATTTACCACCGGTAATACCGAATAAAATTAATGGAATACCCATGCCTAAGCTCAGCACATAGAGCGCACTGAACCCCAAGACTAGATCACCACTTTGGGCGATAAATAGTAAAATTCCAGTTAAAGGTGCAGTAGTACAAGGTGATGCCACTAAACCAGAAATTGCGCCCATTGCCAACACGCCCAAGTAACTGCCACTGGTTTGTTTATTGCTCATTGCATTGAGCTTTTCTTGCCATGAAGAAGGCAACTGCAACTCATAGGCACCAAACATCACCACGGCCAACAATACAAAAACCACAATCAAAGCGATTAAAATAGCCGGATGTTGTAAACCTGCCTGAAACTGCACGCCTGCCGAAGCCACAATCAACCCCAACAACGAATACGTAATCGCCATGCCCTGCACATACACAAAAGACAAGGTAAACGCTCGAGAGGTACTAATGGTTTTGCCTTGACCAATCACAATGCCAGATAAAATTGGATACATTGGAAACACACAAGGAGTAAAGGCTAAACCAATACCTAATCCTAAAAATAACAATAAGGTAATAAGCAAGCTCTGCTCACTAGACAATAGATTGGCTAACTCAAACTGCTCTGAAATAGGGGCTTGGGGAGTTGTTTCAGCTGTTGAATTTTTTATTTGCTGATCAGATGTTGCGATTGAGGCTACTCCAACCTGATTTAGATACACCTCTTTGGTAGTTGGCGGATAACACAAGCCGGCATCTGCACAACCCTGATAACGAATTTTAACAATGCCATCTTGTACCGAAGATACTATGGGATAACTGATATCCAGTTGCCCACGAAATACGTCCGATAAGCCAAAAAACTCATCTTCAACTTGCTCGGCAACGGGAAAAACAGGGGTACCTAACTCAGCTTTTTTCGCCACTGTCTTAAACTGCTTTTTATACAAGTAATAGCCGTCTGCTATTTTCCAACTCAAGATGAGTTGATCGCCTTGCTGAGCGAAGTCGAATTGAAACGCTTCATCAACTTTCAAAAATTCTGGTTCTTCAGCAAACAGATCGGCTAAGGGATCAGCATTTTGTGCCAAACTCATAAATGAGGTAAAACAAAAAGAAAGCACTAAAATAAGATATCTAAAACTAAAATTCATCAACAATACTTCTTATATAAAAGGTAACTTGGCACAATGATCGTTATACCTATGAGCCAATAGGGATTTTATAAATTTTAAAGTACAAACCTTAACAAATTATTAAGGCGACATATTTACAAAACACTACTTTGTTTAGAGACCGAACCATAAGTAGTGAAATTTCACTGCTTGGTTAAATTAGCTTAACTTGAAAGATAAACAAGCACTAGCAAACAAACCCATTAGGCAAATTAGGCAACTCTCTGTAACAATACGTAACAATGCATAACAATATATCACTTGGGTTATTGTTTTTAAGTCCCAGTATTATAACAAAGCCAACAGGTCCTATGGTATATGTAAAATTTGTTGCGTATACCCCAATTAACGAGGCATCTTTGTTTAAATTATTTTTATTATTCGCCATATTACCTATCATCGAAATCACCATACTAATCAACGTAGGTGAACAAATTGGTGGTTGGTATACCGTGGCTATCGTTATTGTAACTGCCTTTGCAGGCGCGCAATTAGTCAAACAACAAGGTATCAGTACCTTAATGCAAGCCCAACAAAAAATGCAGGCTGGTACTATGCCTAGTCAAGAGATGGCTGAAGGTTTATTGCTAGTTATTGCTGGCGTGTTGTTAGTTACCCCAGGTTTTATCACAGATGGTATTGGATTTTTATTGAGTTTACCTATGACCCGCCCTCTTATCGCCAAGGGGTTAGTCAAACATTTATCCATCAAAATGGTTAATCCATCTTTTGATGGCGGTTTTGCGCAACACCAGCAACCTCATTCAACAAATCAATCTGACGATATCATCGAGGGTGAATTTGAACATAAAGATAAATCGCCAGTAAACCCAGCACTTAAGGATGACTTAAGAAAACCTGACTAAGCTATATTTTACATTTTCAATAACCTTTAGCAGGTAGGTTCTGATGTTTTGGCGTTGTTTGGTTTTTTTTAGCCTGTTTGTTTGTCTATCAGCTCACAGCTTTGAGCATGACGAGCACGCAGTATCAGAGCTTTATCAAAAATGGTTAGCACTGCAAGTGCAAGTAAACGAACCTCTACCCAAATTAGTTACCTTAGCTAACCAAGCTGAAACTCTCACTAAACAATACCCTTTGGTCCCGGATTGCTGGGCGTTGCTGGGTATGATAAAAGCCCAACAAGCAAGCTTAGTCAGTGGTCTAGAGGGGCTGAAGTTGGCCAAACAGGCTAAAGATATGTTGCAAAACGCCTTGTCCCTCGATCCTTACGTTTTTTATGGTGTAGCTTACGCCGAGTTAGGTTGGCTTTATCATCGCACCCCAGGTTGGCCATTTTCCTTTGGTAGCGACAAGATGGCAAGACACCTGTTTAACAAAGCCGTTAACATTAACCCAAGAAGCATAGCTGCGAATTTTCGCTACGCAGAATATTGGTTTGACCAAAAAGACTACGCTCAAGCAGAGGCCTTCTATAACGCCACTTTGAAGGCGATTAAACTACATAGCCCAATTGAACCTTACAATCGAGATTGGAGCGAACATAAAAAACAACTCGCAGACCAAATGTTAGTAAAAATACATAATAAAAACATCTACCTAAGTAAGCTTAGCCTTTCAAACTAGATCCCTTTGGGCTACCTTATGGCCTAGAGTAGTGAGACTTTAAATAGAGTTATCAAAATGCGAATTTTATTAGTCGAAGATGATGTGCAATTAGCCAGAGCCCTGCACCAATCTCTACGTTCGGAGGGTTTTACGGCCAATCACGTCACAAATGCTAAGTCTGCTCTGTTGACCATAAAAACCAATGAATGTGACATGTTAATATTGGACTTAGGCTTACCAGATATGGATGGCCTGACATTGCTTAAGAACATTAGGCAGATGAAGGTTAATATCCCAGTTTTGGTACTCACGGCAAGAGACTCAATCGAGGATAAAATTAAGGGATTAGACCAAGGTGCAGATGATTATCTAAGTAAACCATTCGATGTAAACGAACTTATCGCACGTTTACGGGTAATCGAGAGAAGATTGGGTACGGCAACCACTTCAACTATTACAATTGGCGAGGTATGCCTAGATTGCGCTTCACATCAGTTAAGTGTCGCTGGTCAAGTCGTTGAACTGTCACGTAAAGAATTTATGTTATTGAAGGTATTGTTAGAACAAGCCGGTCGAATTCAATCAAGAGAGCAGCTTGAATCTAAGCTATACGAATGGGGTGAAGAGGTTGCAAGTAATGCGATTGAGGTACATATTCACCATTTACGCAAAAAACTCCCCGAAGCTTTTATCAAAACAATCCGCGGAGTAGGTTACAGTGTTAAAACTAACCCAAGTATAGAGGCATAAATTTGTCTATTCGCCGCTATCTAACACTGATTTTGTTATCCGTGATCACATTAGTTACCTTTGCGGCAGCCATTCAGGGGTATCGCAGCAGTATGGTCAAGGCAACCAGTGTATTTGACAATGAATTGCGATCTTTGACCCATGTGTTGATTAATATCACCGACTTGAGTACCCAATCATTAGCACCACAACCTGACGCTGCTTTTATCTACCAAATATGGCAACACAACAGATTAATTGTTAGCTCCCATCCTGAGCTTAAATCCGCTATTAGTGAGTTCAAAAATGAATTTTCTGAGAACAACTTTTTAGCTCAACGTTGGCGAACCTATGGAATTTTTTTAGGATCTGAGAATAAATGGGTGCTGGTTGCACAACCTTTAAACCGGCGTTTTGAGCTAGCAGAACAAATGATCTTGGCAGCTGTCACGCCACTCATATTAAGCATTCCGTTGTTAGCCATTATAATATTTGTATTAGTTAGCACAGGATTGCGGCCACTAAGGCGTTTATCTGACAACCTGCGCGCCAAAAAGGCTGATGACCTTACTCCAATCATCCAGAAAAATCAGCAAAACGAACTCAGCCCAGTATTAGAAACTTTGAATCAATTGTTTGAGCGATTAAACGCAGCATTTTCAAGAGAAAGGCGCTTTGCTTCAGACGCAGCCCATGAATTACGCACCCCACTAAGTGTATTAAAAATCAATGCCCATAACCTAGCGTTAGAGCTTAACAATAACAGTACTACAAACACCAATATGCAATACCTACAACAAGGTATTGAACGTATGAGCCATGTAGTAGAGCAAATTTTATTGTTAAACCGTACCAACCCTGAACAATACCAAGGCCAGTTTAAACCAATAAATACGGCTTCACTTTGCCAAACCGTTATCGCTAGTTTATTCCCGCAAATTGAAGCTAAAAAACAGGAGATTGAACTTCTAGGTCAAGGTGCAAACATTCAAGGCGATGAGTTTTCTCTAGGTATACTGCTGCAAAATTTAATATCCAATGCCAGTAAATACTCACCTGAAGGGTCAATGATTAGAGTCACTTTGAAAAATGTGAATAATCAGGACATTATTCAAGTCGAAGATTCTGGCCCAGGTATTGATAAAACAGAATATCAAAGAGTATTTGAACGTTTTTATCGAATTGGAGGTGATCGTCATGCCAGTAACACTCCGGGATGTGGTTTAGGGCTAGCCATTTCCAAGCATATTGCTGAGCTGCATAATGCCACATTGAAGCTTAGCCGCTCAGAGCAACTATCAGGCTTGTCAGTTGAGCTATTATTGCCACAGGGGCAGTTCAGTGAATAAACCTGTGAATAAAACCTTTGGCTGCGCCGCTTTATTTTTTGGCTTATTTTGTCAGTCCATTTTAGCAGCGGTTCCTGAGTATCATATTCAGCTCAAGGATCATCTGTTTTTCCCCTCGCGTATCATTATACCGGCAAATCAAAAAGTAAAACTGGTGATCGATAATCAAGACAACACACCAGAGGAGTTTGATAGTTTTTCACTAAACCGCGAGAAGGTCATTTTTGCGCATCGTAAAGCAAAAATATTTATTGGCCCTCTAAAGCCAGGAGAATACGGTTTTTTTGGCGAATATAATCCTAATACCGCCCGCGGCACTGTGATTGTTGAGCATTCAAAAAAGGAGTCACCTGATGCTAATTAATACAGTGATTTTGTTTTTGCGCGATGCTTTACCCATTTTTGTACTAGTTGTGTACTTATATGCGCACCTGCCAGCCAGTAAGTTGTGGTTATTCTTTTGCTTGGTAGCTGGAGCCCTGTTGAGCTTGGCATATATCAATCAAATTCATATTATTGGTCAATGGTTTGATGGCAACGGAATTGAATTATCTTTATGGCTGTCGCAATTATTAATCTACTTGTTAACCCTCGTTTTAGGATATGGATTAACTCGCGTTCAGACTTCATATCAATATTTTATGTTTTGGGTAGCGGGCTTAATGATCAGCCTAACCTTAGTGTCTAAAGGCAGTAACTTTATCTTGTACTTTGATGGCTATTTAAATCAAAGCAATGTTCTGCAACCCCTGCTGCTCGGTACTTTTTTGGGTTTAGGCATATGTTTAAGTTTAGCCGTATTGTTGTATTTAGCAGCACAGTGGTTAAAACAACAATTCGGCCCTTGGGCAACATGGTCACTAATACTTGTGTACGTTACTGGCCAACTCGTCAACGCATTACCTTTATTGGTACAGGTCGACCTTATAGATCCATCAGCCATAGCTTGGAGTAGCCAGCATCTTGTTAGCGATGAGTTTGAGTTTGGTCATTTATTTAACGTGTTATTCGGCTATCAGGCTGCACCATCTAATGCCCAAGTGACTGTTTATGTTCTCGCTTTATTGATCCCTTTGGCTATTTTTTATTGGCTTAAGCAACGTTCAGCTTCACAATCAGGTAATAAACAATGAAAGCCTTTTCTCGCCTATCCATCGCGCTTTTTTACTCACTATTTTGCATCTCAGTAAGCTGGGCTGACGGTTTCCCAGTCGACAAGGTGTATCACCCATATGTATTGGCGAATGAACGGGAATTAGAATGGCGTTTAACCTCGAGACAAAACGACGATGGCAATGTACTGGCGCAACGATTTGCTTATGGGCATTCGGTGTCAGAATACCTAACTATTGAAGGTTACATAGTAGGAGAAAGAGACGACA
Organism: Paraglaciecola arctica BSs20135; assembly: GCF_000314995.1. Lineage (GTDB taxonomy): Bacteria > Pseudomonadota > Gammaproteobacteria > Enterobacterales > Alteromonadaceae > Paraglaciecola > Paraglaciecola arctica. Next base: position 252,427 of record NZ_BAEO01000065.1, read on the forward strand.
CTGGAGATTTTGGTCTGCAAGCTTATGAAATTGAAGCCCGCTGGATGTTAACTGACCAAGGTGAATTATGGGCTGATTGGGGCATGTTATTCGAACTCGAAAAACAACATAGAGAAGATATTTACGAATTTACCAGCGGTTTGTTATTTGAAAAAGAATTTACACAAACCAGTTTAACAATCAACGCATTGCTTGTTTATGAATGGGGTAAAGACATTCAAGATGAATTTGAAACAGAATTTAGACTCAAATATCGTTATAGGTATTTGCCTGCCTTACAACCTTCTATCGAAATCTACACAGGTGAGGATTTTGTGGGTATTGGCCCAGGCTTTATGGGGGTGCATAGATACGAAGGGCAAAAACAACTGAAATGGGAATTAGCCTTTATTGCAGGCTTAAACGGCGACGCTAAAGACCACACTCTAAGGTTTGCACTAGAATATGAATTTTAACCACTCATATCTGGCCTAAAAGGTGCTTGGTGTTATTTTAGACCTGAATAGATTTACCCTAAAGTAACTGAGTAAATCCCTGAAGCCCCTTTAAAAATAAGCGAAGGATAAGATATGAGTGGAATGACACCTCGTAAAAATGCAATAACTGAAATCACTAATCGCGCACCAAAATCGTGCAAAATGCCTGAACCATTGACCAAGATTTGGGCAACAGACGTATTTAGCCTAACAGCCATGGAAGAAGCATTATCAAAAAATGCATTTAAAGCGATTAAAAAAACCGTTCAAACAGGCGCTACATTAGATTCAGCAACAGCGGATATTGTTGCCGCTGCCATGAAAGATTGGGCGATAGGCAAAGGGGTAAAGTTCTTCTCTCATATTTTTTACCCTATGACCAATATTACTGCTGAAAAACACGATGGCTTTATCATCACTAATTCAGACGGCGGGGCCATTACCGAGTTCACCGGCAGCTTGTTAATTAAGGGTGAGCCTGATGGTTCTTCTTTCCCAAATGGCAGCTTACGCATGACCAATGCAGCGCGAGGTTATACGGCTTGGGATCCAACCAGCCCAGCCTATGTCATGCACACTGCTAACGGCGCGACATTAATGATCCCCAGTGTGTTTATGTCGTGGACTGGTGAAGCCTTAGATAAAAAAATACCGTTGCTTCGATCAAATAAAGCCATGGACAAAGCAGCACAAAAAGTATTGTCTCTTATGGGTGAGACAGAGATTGCCACCCTAAATTCCAGTTGTGGTGCTGAGCAAGAATACTTCCTAGTAGATGAACATTTTGCCAACGCTCGTCCAGATTTATTATTAGCAGGGCGCACCTTATTTGGTGCACCACCTGCTAAAGGTCAACAATTTGATGATCACTATTTCGGTGCAATCCCAGCTCGCGTACAAGTTTTCATGCAAGATTTCGAAGACAAACTCTACCGCTTAGGTATTCCAGCCAAAACTCATCATAACGAAGTGGCACCTGGGCAATTTGAAATCGCTCCATATTATGAAGCTGCCAATGTTGCAGCAGATCATCAACAACTGTTGATGACACTTATGAAAAGCACCGCTAAAGAGCATGGTTTTTTATGTTTATTACATGAAAAACCTTTTGCTGGAGTTAATGGTTCAGGTAAACACGTTAATTGGTCGGTCGGTAACGCCACTCAAGGTAATTTACTCGATCCAGGTAGCACTCCTCACTCCAACCTAAACTTCTTATTATTCTGTGGCGCAGTTATTCGTGGCGTACACAAATATGGTCCACTTTTAAGAGCAGTGATCGCGTCAGCTGCAAATGATCACCGTCTTGGTGCAAACGAAGCGCCACCAGCTATTTTATCTGTCTACTTGGGTACCCAATTAGAAAGTGTGTTTAACGATATTAAAGAAGGCAAATTGTTAGAAAAAGCCAAGGGCGGCTTGATGGATCTTGGCCTATCACAAATTCTCCAATTTGAACGTGATCCCGGCGACCGTAACCGTACCTCACCATTTGCCTTTACTGGCAATCGTTTTGAATTTAGAGCGGTAGGTTCATCGCAGTCGGTATCAGGCCCATTAGTAGCCATGAATACCATGTTAGCCGATTCACTCAATTGGATAGCCGACAAACTCGAAGCGGTAATGGCCAAAGGTGAAGACCAAACGGCTGCTGTTATCACTGTATTGCAAGAGTTAATGGAACTACATGGTAATGTGATATTTGGTGGTGATGGGTATTCTAGCGAATGGCACCAAGAGGCAGTAGAAAAACGTGGTCTGAAGAACATTCCTACTAGCGCTGATGCCTTGCCTGCCTTTAAAGAAGAATCGATAATAAAACTGTTTGAATCAACTGGCGTATTCTCACCTGCAGAGCTTGCGAGTAGATTTGAGGTTTATTCAGAACAATACATTCTGACTATAGAGATGGAAGCAAAATTAGTTGTCGGCATGGCCAATACTAGAATATATCCAGCCACCATTGAATATCTAGACAGCCTTTCCAGCACAGCGACTAATCTTAGCAAACTGAACATTACCATCAGCCATAATAGCATTGATGAAATTGCCTCTGAAACCGACGCCATGATGGCTGCGGTTAGCAAACTTAAAGATGCTTTAAGTCTTGCAGACTTTGCCAGCACAGAAGCGCATATGAACCATTGTGCAGATGTTTTATGTCCGCTTATGTTAGAAGTGCGTTCTCATGCAGACGCCCTAGAGCTAATGGTATCAGATGACTTATGGCCATTGCCTAAGTATCAAGAAATGCTGTTTATCAAGTAATAAACTAAAAGCAAACCAAAAAGGAAAAGAGCTTAGGCTCTTTTCCTTTTTTTGTGCCCACTTAAAGCTTGCTAAATGTTATCCTCAGCAAACTGATTTACCGTTAAAAATTCACTGAGAAAGACAAAATGAAAGCCTGCGCCTGCCATATTTTAGTCAAAGACAAAGCCCTAGCCGAAAAACTCAAAAGCCAACTCGATAAAGGCGGTAACTTTCATCAATTAGCAAAAAAGCACTCTATTTGTCCAACAGGAAAAAAAGGTGGTGACTTAGGTGAGTTTAGTCCAGGTACTATGGTCAAAGCCTTTGATAATGTGGTGTTTAAAAAGGAAATACTGACAGTACATGGTCCAGTGAAAACCCAGTTTGGTTATCATTTGATTAAGACACTTTATCGAAGTTAAATACTAGGCTCGCCTTGGTAATGTTAGACAAGGTATATCATTACCTAAACATAGTTAGGCGGAACATCCTGTACAAGATCAGTGATTTAATATAAATGAGGCATAACCAGCTTTGTTAGGAGGACGAAGAAAGCACGCTTCGCGCCATCCTCCATGATGGTTTGAGTAATTCAAGATCGGCTTCCTTAACTTTTGTAGAGCAAATTTGTCAAAGCGATCATAGGCCTATGAATCAGGAATTAATGTTTTATCCCATTTGCATAAGTTGAGAAGGGCTGGGGTGACAGGCCGCTTCGATACCGGACGGTCGAGCGTTAAGCCTGATGGTGAAGTTTGTGCCAATACCCGACAGACATAGCTCGCTGTCCGACTTAGCGGTTATAGCAGATTACAGACGGTGAGGTTTTTTAAGATATTACACCTCGCTGACGGCGCAGATATTGAAGATATTACACGTCATTCCCTCGGAGGAGGGAACCCACTAACATTTACCGTGCAGCCAATTTTAATCGTTTAAAAACAGTATGATATTAGTGTATTTCAATCAATTTTAACTTTGGAAATAAGATACTTTATTACCATCCACAGATGTTGTTGGAGGTTCCCGCCTTCGCGGGAATGACGGATAATATATGGGAGGATGTCAGCGACTGCTTTCTCAGTAAACTTGCCATTGAAGGCGTCATTACTGACAGGCGGTTGATCGCTCAAAGTTCCAATTGAAAGAGCCAAACGCGACTGGCAGCTATCTTGGGCAAAGCAGTCATTCGACTGAGATAAATCGAACGACAGTTCCTCGTTCATTTAGACAATCACTATTCTTCTATAAACGGCTCATTAAGCCTTCAGTGCCTATCAGCACTCTATCGATAACACCAAAACTTTATATCTTGCTCCTGCAAAAACGTTTCTGCATTGGCACCTTGCAATAAGGCTAAAGTCGCTAATAATCCTGCTTGAATACAATAGGGGGCTGCAATGGTCACCGATCTTGCGGCATCTTCAATTGGATATCCTGTTTCAGGATCAAGTATATGACTATAACGTTTACCGTCTTTTAATAGATAACGCCTTGCATCACCACTAGTCGCTAATCCACCACTTATGATTTTTAACACCTTGGTCGCTTCTGCATTTTCAGGGCTTTCAATACCTATATACCATGGCTGTTTGTTGTGTCGTGCTCTTGTCACTTGAATATCACCGCCAAAATTCACTACTACTGATGTGGTTGCAGCATACTCAGCGCATAACTTAGCAACACAGTCGACGGCGTATTCTTTACCTATGCCACCAAAATCCAATTCCATACCTTTGGGTAAAGTGATTGATGACTGATCATATTTTACTTTTGCCCAACCGATATAGGGCATTAATTTCTTCACCATTTCGGGAGTAGGTAGTCTATCTGAACCATCAAATTTCCATGCCTTGCGTAATACACCAGAGGTAATATCAAACATGCCCTCACTTAGCTCAAAGCAACTATTAGCAAATTCCAGTAGGCGAAAAATTTCTCCGTCAATATTTACCGGATTACCCTGACTTTGATTAATTTTGGCCATAGGATTGCTCGGCAAATAACGACTGAATTTTAGTTCGATACGTTTAGCTTCTGAATAAGCGAGTGACGTTAGGTGATTGGCAAGCATCGAGTCTTGGGTTTCAATCAGCAGCTCGCAAGGGCTGGCCATTGCAGAAAAGCGACCAATAAAATGGTCGCTTTTTTGTTCTATTGTAAAATCGCTAACTGACAAAGGCAGCCCTTAAGATAAAAACACTAGATTAGAAGCTATAACTAACTTGTGCAATCACCGCTTTCACGCTGGGGTATAAGTCGAGCTGCTGCAATACACCAGGCGCTTCGAAACCGGCGTTTTTAGGATCTTGTTGATAATATTCCAATCTAAATGCCCATTCGTTGCCACTAGGCATTTTCATTCCATATTTTAGGCCAAGTGTATAAGCGGTCATTTCACCTAAACGATAGTCTGCGCTAGCAAAGCTAGGCAACGTTGTACCTTCCAGTAAAAATGGTTGATAGAACTCCGCTGCTGCTTGTTGGTAATACCTAAAATGTGGCTGAATATAAGTATTGTCAGTCAAATTAAACCGCAATCTTGAATCAATAGTATGGGAATTGATGTCCCAGTCATCAGTAGCGTATCGATAGGAAATATCGGCAACACCACTATCCAAAGCATACTTAGTTTGCCAATAGAAACTGTGCCGGGTGCGCTCTGTTGGCCTGTCTTCATGTACTAACGATTGAGTTAACCCTTGGTCATTAACTACACTCAAAACCTTAAAGGGGTCGGTATGATAGCCATCAGACTTAGCGTAGCCATAATTAAATTGCATCAACATTCGTCGATTGATGACTTGTGTGACGCCTAACATCAAATCTACAGTGCTTTTATCGTCTGTATCTTCTTGTCTTGTGGCATCAAAAGCAGCTTGATAGGCTTGTTCATTAGCGAATTGACCTTGATCGATCACCATTTCAGAAAAAGCTACTGGGCGCCCACCTTCGGGATCTATAGTGTCAAAAGCTAGTGATAATCCAGCCGATACTGTAGTGTTTTTCTGATTAAAATCTTTAGCAAGTGAACCATTAACTGAAATAGATAGGTAGTCATACTCTTTTGATAAATGCACACCAGTACTACCACGCATGTCATCCCAAAGAGGTTGTGTCCATTGGGCTTCTAGTTGTACACGGGTATCCTTAAATGTGTCGTCTAAGGGTATTTCACCCGCACCTATGACATATTGTCCTTTGCCTGAAGGTCGCGTGAATGTTTGTGCGTTTGGTTGAGAAACAGCGCCTGACGCTGACGCACCTGTTAGCGTATCAAGAACAAGTTTTCCAGAGAAAATGTGTTCATCTCCAAAATCTTTTTTAGCTGAAAATACACCTTCAACTGCTGTGACTCTGTCTGTTTCACCGTAGTACAACAAAGCAGTATCCATTTCCCACACGCCTTCATCAGCTTGCACCAATGGAGTTGTGCCTAGCAGCGCGCACGTCGCGGCTGCAAGTGCGGTATTTACGTTAGCTACTTTTTTTGTTTTTCCTGTTACATTGTTTTTCGATATTAATTGCATCCACAACCTCCACCAGCAAACGCACGGCCACCACTAGTCGCTTCTTTACTAAAATAAATATGGTCATCTAAACCAAGGTCGTTACCTTCTGCGTCCAAAGCCATTTCTTCTTTGGCTAATAGATCGCGCTCCCAAGGTTGCACGCCAAGATTGGCACAACCAACAAGCTGGGTACTGATTAAAAATGCGAGCATAATTTGTGCTTTTCTTAACATAACTGCTTCTCTTTATTAGTTAATGACTTCTTATTGGTTAATGACTTCTTATTAGTTAACGACTTCTTATTGGTTAATGGATTCTTCTAGGTAATGGATTCTATTCGTTAAGCAGTAAAACTAATTCTTGTTCGTATAAAGGTTCGCTACGGGTGAAAAAACCTTTATGTGAAAAACGAATTTTTCCCGTTTTATCAATTAGATAACTGCTGGGCATACCTATTAATTGGTAGTCGCTGGCGATCTTGCCTTCAGGGTCATAAACTATCGGCATTTGTGCAGGTACTTTTTCTAAAAAAGTTTTTGCCAACGCTTTCTCAGTATCTAAATTGATGGCAATAATCTGTAAACCTTGCCCAGCATACTTCTGATGCATTTGGTTCATCCAAGGAAAGGATTTACGACAGGGTTTGCACCAACTCGCCCAAAAATCGAGGTAAACAACCTGCCCTTTTAAAGCAGATAATTTTTCGGGCAACTGCTCATGAGTGATTGCAAAGTCAGGAGCTTCGCTCTGCTGTGCAAAACTTATAGAGAGCGGAGCTAAGCTGAGAATAAAAAACAACAGACTTAATCGGAATTGACGCAAAATATTTACCTTCTAAATAATGTATAGCCATATTAGGCACCGAACCTTAAGTAAAGCTTAAGGATTGTTTAAGGCAATAAAAAAGCTCCCGTAGGAGCTTTATAAATTAATTAACTAAAAGAGATTCTATGAATCTACAGTGCCGCAGAAACGATAACCTTCACCGTGAATAGTCACAATCAAATCATCGGCGTTAATTTCTGATTCAAAATGTTTTCGGATCCTACGGATAGTCACGTCAACTGTGCGGTCATTAGGGCGTAATTCGCGGCCAGTCATTTCCATAATCAGTTGTTCACGAGTTAGAATTTTACCTGGGTTGTTCAAAAACAAATGTAACGCTCTAAACTCACTACGTGGTAAACGAAATTCTTTGCTACTAGGAGAAATCAAACTACGGCTATCGCCGTCTAATATCCAACCGTTAAAGTTTACACGGCTTGGTAGGTCATCATCTTCACTACTGTTAGTAGTGCGTGCCAATAAGTTACGAGCACGTATAGTCAATTCACGAGGATTGAAAGGTTTAGTCAGGTAGTCATCAGCACCAATTTCTAGACCTAAAATTCGGTCTACATCATTGTCTCTGCCAGTTAAAAATATCAAACCAACATTCTTACGACCACGCACTTCGCGCGCCAGCAGCAAGCCATTTTTGCCAGGTAAATTGATATCCATGATGACCAGGTTGATGGTGTTGTTTTCGAAGATGTCATGCATCTGTTCGCCATGTTCGGCTTCAAATACATTGTACCCTTCTGCTTCGAATAAGCTTTTAAGGGTGGTACGTGTGACCACTTCATCTTCAACAATTAATACGTTAGGAGTCTGCATGTTTCAGCCCTGGTTAGGAATTTATGTAAAAGTTTATCAGAAAATATCGAAAAATCAGGGTTTTATCTAGCATAAATTGATTTTATAAATAATATTTATGCATTTATGCTGCTCGTTCCTAACAATTCTCCAGTTATTTCCACTTACAGAGGCTGTCAGGGTGGATTAGAGTCACATAAAAGAACCAACATGAACTTTGTCGGTATTAACCTTTTTCACAGGGAACAAAATTTTAAATTGAATGCCCTGCCCCTCTTCACTAACAATAGATATTGAGCCGTTTAAGGCTTGTGTCACTAAATTGTAAACCAAGTGCATACCTAGGCCACTGCCCCCCTGACCACGTTTGGTGGTGACAAAAGGATCAAAAATACGTTTGCGTAAATGCTCAGGAATTCCTTTGCCATTATCTTTAAATTCTATACTGACTTTAGTGTCATCAACAGACTCAATAGTAATATCTATTTGGCCTTTATCCATGTCCTCAAAACCATGAATAATAGAATTCATAATTAAATTAATCATAATCTGATTAATTGGCCCAGCTTTAGATTCAACCACTAAATTATCTGCACAATTCACGTTTATCTGATGTTTTACCTTTTTTAACTTAGGTCGCATCGACATTAATATTTCGTCCATCAACTTAGAAAAAGAGAAAACGCGATTATTTTCCGAGGACTGATCAACAGCAACTTGTTTAAAGCTTGAAATTAGCTCTGCTGCCCGATTCAGATTGCGATATATGATATTAAGGTTTTCTTCGCCCTCAGCAATGAACTTCGACAAAGAACTGGCTTTGAGAGTTTTGTCTTCAAAAGCTTTACGCATATCGGACAGTCTATCTAACATCATGGTAGATGCCGTCACACCTAGTCCAATTGGAGTATTAACTTCATGAGCAACCCCAGCTACCATATCTCCTAAAGAAGCCATTTTTTCATTTTGAACTATTTGCCGCTGAAACTGATGTAGCTTCTCTAGAGTTTGGATTAACTCGCTATTCGCTTCTTTTAAGGCATTGGTGCGCTGTTTAACCTTTTCTTCTAAACTGGCATTTAATTTAGCTTGCTCTGTTTCAGCTGCAGTCTGCCGCATCATATGTTCTTGGGTTCGCTGCAACATGTTATTAAATGCTTCACCCAATATATCTAGTTCTTTAATACCATTTAATTCAGCTCTACTTGAAAAGTCTTTTTGGCGAGATATTCGCTGCACAAGTTTAACCAAAACGTTGATGGGTGCTGTAATGGCTCTTTGGAGTTTTAACGTAAGTAAAAAACAGATCAGCAAACACACAACCAACACACTTATAGTGAGCAAGATTGAGTTGGCGGTTAGGTTTTGTAATTCATCTTCTGATGCGCGCAGATAAAGGTAACCCACAACTTGATTTTCACTTCGAATAGGGCGAATAATTTCTACTACCCCAGCAGCCATTTTAGGTTGAAATAATTGTTCTACCTGATCAAATTTAGCTTTTACGGGAGCGATACCTTCTTTATTGTAACTGGCAAAAAAAGCGATGTTTTCATCATCTAAAATTTTATAAATGTGTACATTTTCAATCAATTTTGAAGCGGCTAATATCTTCAGATTTTTCTCTTCAAGCAAACCTTCATCTTGAAGCAAGGACTCAACTGAATCACGTCCAATAACCTCAGCAAAAATCACCAAATTGTCTTGTAGCGATTGTCTATAAGTACTAATTTGACTATATAAATTGACACCTGAAGACAATATCAATGACAAAGTAGTGATACCCATAACGACCCAAATTATCAGGCTTTTAATTGATAAAAATTTAGTGTCTGAGGCCATATTACTTTTACGCACTCCTTGGACTGAGGACTTGTCATTAATGATATTGATACAAAAACCTTCGAATTGAAACTAGTAGACTGAATTTACTAGATTTCATTCACACAACTAGTGTCTGATTAAAGTGAAGATATCTTGCTCACTCAACTGGTGTTTTTCTGCAATACGTTGCAGCGTGACTTGTTGATCTATCCGCTCAACTTTGCTCGTTACAGCATTGCGCAAAGCGTTAAGATCGCTTAAACAGATACAAATCACCTCACCCATCTTTACATCCAATGATGCTACCGTTAAAGCAGCCTTTTTATAAATAAGATGTGGACACACATTTTGCCTTTCTGGAGCCTGCAAACATTTAGATGGCAATGCGTAGGCATTTGCTGTCAATCCAAGCAACAATAAACAACAAAAAACAACAATCCTGTAATTCATCATTATCTCTAACTTAGATATAGTGCTTGATATTCTTGTGCAGCCGTTTCCCAAGTAAAGCGGCTTTGCATCGCTCGCTGTTGTGTTTGCACAAATAACTTAGGGGCTTCATGGTAAAACAGCAATGCACGCTCTATACATGATAACAATGCGCTGCTATCGGGTTGTTTAAATATAAATCCAGTGGCATTGCTTGGATCTTCTGCTAAATCTATCACTGTGTCGGTAAGCCCACCCACAGCTCTGACAATGGGTAAAGTACCATATGCCAAACTGTACATTTGATTCAAGCCACAAGGCTCAAACAAAGAAGGCATTAAAAAGAAATCACTACCGGCTTCAATCATGTGAGCTTTTTGTACACTAAAATCTTCAACAAACACCAATTTTTGTGGATATTTATCTGCAACTTCTCGTAAAAGCTGGCTAATTTCGGGGTCTCCGGTACCAATAATGGCGACTTGTACATCATGTTGCAGCAGTTTTTCTAACATAGGCAAAATAAAGCCAAAACCCTTTTGCTCTGTTAGACGACACACCATTCCAATAATAGGTACGCGCATTTTTTTAGGAAACTTTAACTCTTTTTGTAACGCCACTTTGCAGTCTTTTTTACCGGATAAATCATCACAATGATAGGTTTTTGCAATATGTGGATCATTAATAGGATCCCACTGACTATAGTCACAACCATTTAAAATGCCCGATACGTCACTGCGCCGATTTTGGAATTCATCAAATAGGTGATGTGAACCTAAAGGCGTGAGTAGCTCTTGCGCATAGTTCGGACTAACTGCATTAATTTTGTTGGCGTAACGAATACCCATACGTACAAAATTTAAGGCATCGCCATCCAGTTGACTGTGCAGTTGATAATGGGGTTGTAGAAAGGCAATATCACTAAACCTATGGGTACCTTGATAAGCGCCATTATGTATAGTGAAAATGGTTTTTGCCTGAGCAAAAAAACCAGAGTCGTCAATGCTGACAAAATAAGGTGTGAGTGCAGTGTGCCAGTCATTGCAATGCACTATATCAGGCTGAAAACCTACTGCTTTTGCGGCTTGTAATGCGGCACTTGCAAAAAATGCAAAACGTTCCGCGTTATCTGGATAAGCATGATAATCGTCAGAATACAGACCCTTACGGTCAAAATACTCGGGAAAGTCCACAGCTAATACTTGCAAGCCCTCTAAGCTTAAACTTTTAATAGCAAACTCATAGGGCTTTTGACCCGAATATAAGGTTTGTCTGTCGCAACAGTCAGCGGCGTTAAATTTATCCGCTAGCTGTTTGTAGTAGGGCATCACTATTGTCACGTCGTGACCCAGCTTTGCCAATGCCAATGGCAAAGCTTTACCAACATCGGCTAAGCCACCTGTTTTAACCAAATCTTCTACTTCAGACACAACAAACAATATTTTCATTCGAGCTGCTACCTTTTTCTATTTAATGCGGGAACACTGATAAAGACTAAATTTAGTGGTTTGAGCAATAAGACCCACAGCGCTGAAACGCTGTTCAAGTAACTCAGAATAACGCAAAAATTTATTTGCCACTAATGTCAGGGAACCACCTTTAGCAAGGAATGTTTTGAGCTGGGCAATAAAACCTTCAGTAACAGAATAATCAGTCTGAATACCGGTATGAAAAGGCGGGTTAGTATAAATAGCAGAGAACTTACCTTGCACATCCATCAAACCGTTAGATGCGATCACCCGAATGTCGAGATTATTCAGCTTGGCACTTTCTTTTGAGCAGTACACGGCTAAAGCACTGACGTCGCTCATAACCACTTCACTTTCTGGACTTTTCAAGCCAAGATAACAACCAATCACACCTGCACCACAACCAAAGTCTAATAGTCGTCCCGTTTTTATATCAGGTAAGTTATCTAGCAACACTCTTGTACCTAGATCAACGGCGCCATGATTAAATACTCCCGGTAGAGAGCATATTTTATAATCTAAACCAGCAACAGAAATCTCAATTTCACTCTGCCATTTACTGAGCTCAAAAGGTTTTACTGGTTTATCTATTTGTGCACCAAATAACGCACAATGACGGGCTGAATCGACTTTATTCACTTGAGAACTAATAGTCTCGAGAATTTTAGCAGCACTTTTGACACCGCTTTTATTTTCACCCACCAGTAAAAGACTGGCATTTTCATCAAGACAAGCTGCAACATTGGCAATTAACATTTTCGCCTGATCTTTAGACTTAGGCATGTAAATCACTGCACCAACAAATTTTTCATCAGTAGGGTAAGCAGCAGCAAAGGTATGTTGCGCCGATTTTCCGGCCGCACAACTTTGCTGATAGATATCAAAATATTGGTGAAACACTTTAATGTCAGGATTATTTAGTTGTGTAGCGATTTGGCTATCGGTAGGGTTTACCAGTAACCATTTTCCTTGTGCGAAGGTATTTTCACTGCGCATCAATAATTGACTAGAAGCAGACAGCATCAAGATACCCTCTCAAACATTAAGTCCCATACACCGTGACCTAATCTATGGCCACGCTGTTCAAATTTAGTAAGCGGTCGTTGCTCTGGTCTAGGCACATAATCATGAGTCTCTGATTGATTTTTAAAACCTTCAGCTTCTGACATAACAGCTAACATATGCACAGCATACTCTTCCCAATCAGTAGCCATATGAAATACTCCACCAATGGCTAACTTGTTTTTTAGCTTTTGCACAAAATCAGGCTGCACTATACGCCTTTTGTGATGACGTTTTTTATGCCAAGGGTCGGGGAAAAATAATTGCACTCTAGCCAGACTATTATCTGCGATACAATCAGCGAATACTTCCACTGCATCATGCTCATAAACTCGCAAATTATGCACATTATGCTCAGCCGCTTCGCTTAAACAAGTGCCCACACCTGGGCGGTGAACTTCTATACCAACAAAATCCTTATCTGGCTCATTTACAGCCATCTCTACCAAAGACTTGCCCATGCCAAAACCAATTTCTAACACTACAGGTGCTACTCGCCCAAAGGTTTCAGCAAAATTTTGCAAACCACTTTTATGCTCTAAGCCCATGGTCGGCCAGTTTTGCTCAATGGATTTTGCTTGACCTGTAGTTAAGCGCCCTTCTCTTTTTACAAAACTCTGAATTTTGCGAATATACACCCCTGATTCGGCGGCTTCTTGTTCAGATTTAAACTGACTCATATTGGGATCTCATCTCAAAAAAATTACTGGTTACATGTCCATGCTTAATGTGGCGCATTATCCAGCGACACAGTCTGATTGCAAGGCAGACTGCCTAGTTTATGCAATTTTTGACGCTAAATATTCAGCTAACTGTCTAGATTGCTCTATTGGCAACATATGCCCAGCGTTTTCAATTAACGTCATATCACTATTAGTTAGTTGTTTATGCATGGCAAGCATGGTTGATTTATCCACAAAGTTATCTTCTTCGCCACTGACTAAATGAATAGGAAAAGCACATTTAGCTAAGGATGGCAGCAAGTTTGTTCTTGGTTGAGTTGCAGCAATTTGTGCAGCCAAAACCGCAGCGCCTAGATCCTGCTCCATTTGTTTTACGATATTCAAATATTCACTATGCTGATGATGGCTGTTATGAAAAAAATGCTTTAAACGCTTTTCAGTCATGCCAGTGTATTGTTTATTTTTAATCAACTTAAGCAATTGTTGCCTTTGCTGAATTTCATCCTTAGGTAATTCGTCACATGCGCTGCCAATAAGCGTTAGAGATGCAATTCTGTTTTTGTTTTCTATAGCAGTCAGCGCAGCAATGTATCCTCCCATGGAATACCCTACCAAATGCACAGGTTGCTCAAAATAAGCTAAACGGTCTGTGCTTAACATTTTCATTTGCGCTAAATCTTCAGCCCACTGCAAAGGAACAAAAGCTCGCATGGGAATATCTAGATGCTGCCAACATGAATTAAAAATCCTTTCATCACACAATGTGCCAGGAAAAAAGACTACAGGTTGGTCAATTAGGTAAGTTGTATTATTTGGCAATCGATTCTCAAGTGAACTATTTCAAGTTTGTTGAGGTATTATACCGTTCTGCAAAAAGAATTACCTAAGAACAACAGATCCTTACAGGGTGCAAAATAATATTAAATCTACTAATCAATCCTTCAGTCAAAGAGTTTTAACTTGGTTCGACCTTAATGGTAGAAAAAACTTGCCTTGGCAGCTAAATAAAACGCCCTACACAGTTTGGGTATCTGAAATAATGTTACAACAGACTCAGGTAAAAACGGTTATCCCCTATTACCAAGCATTTATGCAGCGTTTTCCTGATGTATTAAGTTTAGCCAACGCACCTCAAGATGAAGTGCTACACCATTGGACTGGTTTAGGCTATTACGCCCGCGCTAGGAATTTGCAAAAAGCAGCGCAAATTATTAGAGATGAACATCAAGGGGCATTCCCCGAACAGATAGAACAACTAATAGCCTTGCCTGGCATTGGTCGCTCGACTGCTGCTGCTATTTTATCTCTGGCCTGTGGTCAGCACCACAGTATTCTCGATGGTAATGTTAAACGTGTTTTAGCCCGTTATTTTGCTGTTGAAGGTTGGCCTGGCAATAAAAAAGTCGAAACTGATTTATGGCAGTACGCTGATAGTTTAACTCCTAAAAACAGAACGGCAGACTACACTCAAGCCATGATGGACATGGGTGCAACACTCTGCACCCGCAGCAAGCCACAATGTGACATCTGCCCCCTACACACAGACTGCTTAGCCTTTGTGCAAGGAAGGCAAACTGAGTTGCCACATAAAAAACCCAAAAAGACGATCCCAATACGCTCTACTATTATGCTAATCCCCATGTGGCAAAAACAGCTGTTGATATACAAACGCCCACCATCAGGATTATGGGGTGGACTATGGGGATTCCACGAAGTTGAACATGCACAACAAATTGTTGAACGGGCCGCTAGCCTAGGGTTTAACGATATCCAGCAACAAACACTCAGCCCTTTTCGGCACACCTTCAGCCATTTTCATTTAGACATTCAACCTGTTGTTCTGCACTTAAAACAACAACCCATTGGCCAAGTAATGGAAGACACCCAAATGTGGTACGACTTAACAGAACCACAAAATGTTGGATTAGCCGCGCCAACTAAGAAACTATTTAGTACAATCAATACATCATTTTAATTAACCGGTTTGATTAGAACATTATGAGCAGAACAGTATTTTGTCAGCGCCTACAAAAAGAAGCAGATGGTCTGGATTTTCAACTTTATCCTGGTGAGCTTGGTAAGAAGATTTTCGACAATATTTGCAAAGAAGCATGGACCGATTGGCAAAAGAAACAAACCATGCTGATCAACGAAAATAAACTCAACATGATGGAGCCAACCGCTAGAACATTTCTAGAAACCCAAATGAAAGGTTATTTATTCGAAGGTAAAGAACCTGATATCGAAGGTTACGTACCACCAAAAAGCTAAAACAATCAGACTTTAAAGCAACAGTTAACCCCAACTTAGCTGTTTTAGTAGAGATTTTGCGCAATCTATCAACAATCTGCAAAATTTAACTAACTTTCTATAAAAAGGGGTTGACTTAAAAGCCCTAAATCCGTTTAATACGCACCCTCAGCGAAACGGACGCAGTCTTTAAAGACAAACTCTTGTTAAGTTGATGCCCAGATAGCTCAGTTGGTAGAGCAGAGGATTGAAAATCCTCGTGTCCTTGGTTCGATTCCGAGTCTGGGCACCATTATTCTAGAAGCCCTGAACAGCAATGTTCGGGGTTTTTTAGTTTCTGAGATAGCAGCATTCACTTCGTTCACCGCAATCCATTGCGGATTTTCGATTGGTATCCATGGCGATTGCACTACAAAAGTGAATAGATGATTGGCGAACATATAGTCGAGAAAACGTCAAAAGCATCGGCTTTGCCGACAAAGAAAATAAAGCTACCTCTTCATGCATATAAAGCAAGCAGGAAACCGGCTATGAGCAGGCAAAAAAGTCGATTTATTGAATCAAAGTGTCTGGCCTCATAGATTAGCCAAGGCTTAATATATTATTTAAGAATCAGCAGCGCGCTTAATCAGTAATTCGATTATGAAGGTTAATGATTATCTCTTTGAAAGGATGGCAGCGTAATTAATTTAAAATAAGCGACAATTGTGAACAGAGTTGATAAATAATTATTTTAATGCCGTAATGCTCACTCAAAAAGCTATTTAAGGATGGAAAGCATGACAAAAATAATCACATTATTTATTGCGGCGCTAATAACAGGTTGCACTTCTTACACCCCATATGAAAAACAAATCCCTAGCTTAAATAAAACTCATAAGGAACCAGTTTATTTTTCTGTTCTTGATCAAAGGGAAAGGATACAGAAAAAAAGAAAACCTAATAGCTTCATTGGTGTTTATCGGGTTTCTTTTGGCATACCAGTAAGCAAAACCATCAAAGATATTACTGATCCAAAAGACCCTCGTAAAAACGACACTCTTGCAGAGTTTATTCAGGCTAGAGTGGTGGATGGTATCAAAAATGCTGGCGGTGAATTTAAAGTCAGAGACCTTAACAGATATCCAGATACCGATTTTATTAAAAAAGATATGAAGGATGGCAACGTAAATAAATGGGTAATAATGAAAATCAAGGAGTGGTATTTCAGCACTGATATGCACTTTAACACTAGTTTTAACTTTGACTCTGACGTTGAAGTACTGGTTTACAACTCCGATGCTAAAGTTATCTTCCAAGAAGTCTTTAAGAATAGGGATATAATTGATGAAAACTCAGATAGGCATAACGACATACTGAGGGCCTACAAAAGTAAGCTGCAAGAGATTTTTAATTCAATTGAAATATAAACGTTTTGTCACTTATGCACTGCATAAATACACATTAAAGACCTGAGGTGTCACCCATAAGTCAGCCGTTGTCAACAGTGCGATAAAAGTCGGATCGCTTTTTATATAGACAATTAGCAGGACAGCCATAGTAAGAAGGCAAGAGAATCAACTTAGCCGAAAACAGTTTTGGCACTAACATGGCTGTCCATGTAATTAGAAATCATTTTATTTTTAGTGGGCAATACAAATTCAGACTCCTTTTTATATTAAAATAGGCAAGGCGCTTGCTTTTGACTTTCTCTCGACTCAAGGCTCGCCAATTATCAGGTGAATTTAGTAGGGCATTTAACACGGATGTTAAATGAGTTTGCCATTGCCGGGAGCAAATGCAAACGACCTGCTAAATTTGCCTGATAATTGGAAGAAGAGCATTGCCCTCGAGCGGCATTTTTTGCTTACTTTTTGTTGCTGTAGGCAAAAAGTAAGTCGGACGAAAGGGATTTCGTTTGAAAAAAGCTAAGGATAGCGGTGCTCGTCAGAGCATTAATTTCCCAAAAGACGAATTACGAAGGCATGATAATTCGATCTCTGCAACTGCCTGAGTATTGTTAACGATTTATCTGAGGAAAAATGCGAAGGAATCAAAAGGCGAGTTTCCCTTTACAGCCGCACCACTAATCAAATTTTTATGTGCAACAAATAAGGATCTTTTTTTCGTCATTTAAAAAAGTATCTCTTTACCCTAAACCTGCGTTTTCAGAACCAATAAGCTCAAATCTCATATTAATAATTTGGAGAGTTATCATGCTTAAAGAAAATATAAAAACGTTCGACGATGATGGACAGTTAATAGAAGGATATCGGGTTATGACAGGGAAAAGAGAACTTCACCAAGTCATATATTTTAAGGATAAAAAAGAATCAGATACAACGATTTATGAGCTGGGTCAAAAAGACTCGGTGATGCTTCGTTACGCTGAGCTGATAGTTTGGCAAATGAGTGCAGGTAGACATATTTAGCCAAAGACTTAGGGGGCGGTTACAATCTCTGTGACCTGTGTCACTTAGTACCGTCGCCCTAGCTTTTGTTACACACCTGCAACTTCAGAAACTTTTATAGCAATAATTTTCCCGTTTTGACGAGATAGAAATCAAGCCTTTTCAATATTGTTCAGATTGCGTAAGGTACTATTATGATTATCGGTTATGTATATGCAAAGTAATGGACGAACTACAAATATATCAAAGTGATAATGGCGCTTTAGAGTTAGATGCGACTGTCAAAGATGAAAGCGTTTGGCTTACACAACAGCAAATGGCAGATTTGTTCGATACTAAAAGGCCTGCTATCACTAAGCACCTTGGGAATATATTTAAGTCTGGGGAATTAGATAGAGAAAGCACATGTTCCATTTTGGAACACATGGCTGAACATGGGCAAAAATACAAAAATAATTAACAGGACAGCCATAGTAAGAAGGCAAGAGAATCAACTTAGCCGAAAACAGTTTTGGCACTAACATGGCTGTCCATGTAATTAATTGTTTTTATATTAAAATAAGCAAGGCGCATGCTTTTGACTTTCTCTCGACTCAAGGCTCGCCATTTATCAGGTGAATTTAGTAGGGCATTTAACACGGATGTTAAATGAGTTTGCCATTGCCGGGAGCAAGTGCAAAAGCCACTAACATGACTGTCCATGGAATTGATAATTGTACAACGGCGCTAATCTGTCTTAATCACTAAATTTTGAATATTAATGTCAAATTTCTCTTGGATTTCAGAAATAATTTTAATAGATTTTTGTTCGATTTCGATGAGTTGTTCTTCATCTAAATACTGAAGAAACATCGCTCTTTTTCTTTTTGAGACTGTTCCGCCACCACTAACAATTATTGACACTAGAGTGTCTAATTTCATGTTAGGAATATCTTCAATTTGATCCATTGATTTTTTGATGATGTCGAAAACTAATAGCAAGCATATTTCTTCAATCAGATCGTTTGAGATTGCAAAGTTCATCATCTCGTAGACAAATTTCACATGTTCTGTGTAATCAGGAAAACGATACATGTAGTCGATATCATTATTAATAATAATTCCATTGCCATTTTCTGCGTCTAGTTCCCAGTCTAGCATCGCCATAATTGGCTTAGAAATCGATTCAAGAACCTCGTCGTACCTTTCTGTATTCTTTAAAATTGCGGCTGAAATAGGAATAATGAATTTATGAGCAGGCTCTCTTTGCTTCATAACATCATGGATGAGATAACGATGTATTCTGCCATTACCATCATCAAATGGGTGTATGTAAACTTCAGCGAAAGATATAACGGCTGCATGAATTAACGAAGGAATTTTACCATCGAGCATAAGATTGTCGTGTGTTCTGAGCAAACCGCTCATCATGCTTTCTAGCTGTTCAGCTTTAGCGCCTACATAATGAACGTCTTCATCCACAATTCCGTATTTTTGAATGGTAGTACCAACATAAATCTCTATTGTTCTGTAGTCTGAGGCACGCACATTTTCAGCAACAATTTGGTTTTGAAT
The DNA here is from genome assembly GCF_000314995.1 of Paraglaciecola arctica BSs20135. GTDB lineage: Bacteria > Pseudomonadota > Gammaproteobacteria > Enterobacterales > Alteromonadaceae > Paraglaciecola > Paraglaciecola arctica. The sequence goes on from NZ_BAEO01000065.1 coordinate 271,961, forward strand.
ATCAATCAGTTTATCTTTTGATAACTCAAATAACCCTGCGTTTTTAATGGCATTGAGAAACCGTTGCATCCTTTTTTTGTCAGGCTTTTCATTTTCAATTTCCGTAGAAGAACGGGTTTCTTTTGTATATAAATAGTTTATAGAACGGCCGATAACATCTGCCGAAATAGTCTTACCTAACCTTTGTACTTCTTCATAGGCTGTTTGATATACGTCCGTTTCGGAAAGCTTAACGATTTCTGGTGTTTTACGAACAGTTGGGCAAAAATCCTTTGTTCCGATAGCGTTGTTTACAACTCTAGTTCGTTTGTCTCGGACGCCTTCAGTAAGCGTAAAATAGAATCTATCATCGAACAGTTGAACATAATTACCAGATGTAAGCGCTGACAAGTCTAGGCGTTTATTTGTGAGCCATTCATACAAATACCAAATAACGCGGTTTAACTGCGCCATGGGTTTGTCAGCGATAAATGCTGTCAGTTCTTTTTCGTCTACGACTTTAAATATTGCTGCAAAAAAATGTAAGCGAATACCTTGATACTTTATTGCGGCCAGCATATTTTCGTATGGTGTTGATAAATTTTTTCGGGATTTAGGTAAGACGAGTCGTTTAGAGGCACCATATGTAACAGTCTTCTCTACGTCAGAGTCCATATCTTGATATACTTCTAAACCTAACTTGGGTAGAAGTAAGTTGTAGTGTTGATTGAGAAATGTATAGCCGACTGGATTCATATTTATATTTTATTTGAGTAAGGAGCTTTATTTTTAAAGTGAGATGATGCATATTGAGTTTTATAGGGATATGCTCATTTCCCAGCTTTCCCAGCCGTTCACATTTTCACTTATATTTCCAGATTTCACTTACAACTTTCGAAATCCACTTACAAATCAAAATATCACTTATAAATTTCAATTTCTAGTTATTATTTTAATAACTACTTATACACCTTGTTTGTGTTAAATCGAGCAAGAAGCTAAGTATTTAGATGTAATATCACTTTACTTTTGATCGCTAAAATCAAGCATCATTCATTTCATAATCCTTTAATATATTGATACAAAGAGTGTGATTAAGCTTGCTACATCATAGTGTTTCATGTGTGACGATTATTTGCCTGCGTCACACTTTTGTTACAAACCAATTCGCTTACAGCCCTTTATTTATAAGCGCCCTATCATTTGACACCCTCTGTCAAGGATTGAAAATCCTCGTGTCCTTGGTTCGATTCCGAGTCTGGGCACCATTATTCTAGAAGCCCTGAACAGCAATGTTCGGGGTTTTTTAGTTTTAAAACCTAAATTTATTATTCAAACCCACTCTTCTAACAAATAAATGTACATTTGAGCCGAATTTAACGATATTAGATTTATTGAGAATACCCGCCTGCTTAATCTTGGGCCAACAGCATTTATTAAAGGTTGCCTAAAATGTTCAGTAAAAAACAACTACTAACCATGATGTGTTTTTGTGTAATGGCACATGGCCAGTTATTTGCCGAAACAAAAGTTAATATATCCTCAGGCGCATTGGTTGGAACAGGCGCTGACTCAAACAAGGTTGTATCATTTAAGGGCATCCCTTTTGCTGCGCCTCCTGTAGATGAGTTGCGTTGGAAGGCACCACAGCCGGTTGCACCTTGGCAAGAAACAAGGCAGGCCACTGAGTTCGGTCCGCAGTGTATGCAAAACCTTATCTATGATGATATGAAATTTCGCTCTTCGGGTATGAGTGAAGATTGTTTGTATTTGAACGTTTGGGCTCCTAGTAAAATGCAAAACCAAAAGCGCCCTGTTTTATTGTATTTTTATGGTGGTGGATTTGTTGCTGGGGATGGTTCTGAGCGTCGTTACGATGGTGCCAGTATGGCGCACAAAGACATAGTGGTGATTACCGCTAACTATCGCTTAGGTTTATTTGGATTAATGGCACACCCGTTATTATCCGCTGAAACGTCATATGCAGGCAGTGGTAATTATACCTTCTTAGATCAAGTAGCAGCGTTAAACTGGGTGGTTAAAAACATTGCGGCCTTTGGTGGAGACCCTTCACGGATTACTATCGCGGGAGAATCGGCAGGTTCAGTTGCTGTCAGTGCACTCATGGCCTCGCCTTTATCAAGAAACCTTATTGCTGGCGCTATAGGTGAAAGTGGAGCAATTCTTGGGCCACCACTCATGGCTGTACCTTTAGCCGAAGCATACAAAAAAGGACAAGCGCTGGTCAATGCGATAGCAAGCGATAAGGCTAAATTAAGTGAGTTACGAAAAATACCAGCAACACAATTATTGAGTTTGGCAAATGATGCTGGTATCACTTGGTTCAAACCGACAATCGACAACTACTTTTTACCTATATCTCCCCAAGAACTATTTGCCAAAAAGCAGTTTTCTCAGGTGCCTTTATTGGCTGGGGTAAATTCTCAGGAAGCGAGTTACCATGATATTTTAGGCGAAAACAAACCCACAATAACTCACTACACAGAAGCACTGCAGCGGCTATATCCCGATAGCCATGAACAGGTTTTTAATTTATATCCAGCAAAAAACATCGAACAAGTGATGGATGCTGCGCAAGATTTAGCTTCTGATAGGTTTATCAGTTATGGCACTTATCATTGGATGGACACTGTTACCCAGTCTAGTGGCAAACCCAGTTTTTACTATCGTTATGAGCATATTCGTCCCGCAAACATAGAAAAAGAAACACCCAAAATCCCCCCACGAGGCGCTACTCACTCCGCAGAAATTGAATACGCTCTGGGTAATTTAGATGTGAATAAGCTATATCTGTGGCAGGAAGCAGACTACCAAGTATCAAAACTGATGCAGCAATATTTTGCCAATTTTATCAAATTTGGCGATCCTAACGGCGAGGATTTACCTTCTTGGCCTGAGTTCAGTGAAGATAAGTTTATGACTCTATCTATTATCCCTGAAGCGCAATCGACTGATACGCTCAAAAGAAGATATGCATTCCATCAAAAAAACTTACTAAAAGTGAAGCAAAAATAACCTCTGCTTTTGTCATAAAAGCAGGTCTGTGATTTAGCTGCAAAATAAACGAATGGACCTGAACTCTGGTTAATGCCTATCTAACTTGAGGTAAGTAATAGTTTTGCCTTAAAAAGACCGAGTGCTAACCCTAGATTTTTTGAAAGAAGACGCTTACTCTACCTATACTCGCCCTTCTTTGGGCCTTATGTATCTTGTAAAGAATCGGCGTGATGTTGCTTTTCTAGGTTATCCGAGCTGGGTAGACTAGTTAAGTATAGGTTAACAGTAAGCGGACATTCTTCTAGAATTTACCCTAATAGATGTAAGTGATTGTCCCTATTGAATCAACCAAGTCTTAAAATCCACAATAATATTGAAACCATGGACCTACTTAGGCCAGTTGCCTACTTTTTTGCGGTTCTCTATTTTTTTCTGACATTTGCACATTTATTGGTTCTGCAAGAGACATTTAAGTGGATCCTGTTTACTACGGCCCTATTGACTGCAACTGTAAGTGTTGTCATCGGACTCAAAGCCCCAAAGATTTCTTTGCCCCTACATAGCCTGACGATCCTATTACTGATGTTAATGGGCAGTGCAAACAGCCTTATTCATTTATGGTTTTCTGAAGCGCCAGAACAAACTACCAACATATTCGTGACTATTATCGCGTCAGGCATTGTGTTATCGGATCGTAGTCACTGGTTAGCGTCAATTCTGTTCAATTGGATTGGATGGATAATCATCAACTTCGCTCTTGAAATCGCGTTAATCCAACATTTTTTCTTCGCCATGGCGATGAGCACCCTGCTCAGTTGGTTCGCCCATTTAGCCCGAAAAAATTTAGTAGAAAAACAACTAGAGCTCTCTAAGGAGAGAGACCTTGCTATACAACATGAGCAAGAGGCTAAGGCAGCAACCGAAGCAAAAAGCGCATTTTTGGCAAACATGAGTCACGAAATTCGCACACCAATGAACGGAGTCATTGGCATGATTGAGGTTATCTCACATTCGAAACTAGATGAAAAACAGAAGAATTTTATTGCTTCAGCTAAGCGTAGCGCCGACTCACTAATGAATATCATCAACGACATATTAGATTTCTCGAAGATAGAGGCGGGAGAACTGACTATAGAGCGGGTGGAATTTGATGTTGAACAGCTGTTTTCTGAGTTAATTCATGATCAGCAATTTCAGGCTAACAAAAAAGGACTGAAGCTCGAACTAGAGAAAGAACATATCCAACACGCAAAAGTGCTGGGCGACCCTCATCGAATCATCCAAATTATGAACAATCTATTGTCCAATGCGATCAAGTTTACGGAATCTGGCAACATCCATGTCCAATATGGTTTGAATACGCTCAACGGTCATATCTACCTAAATGTGGTAGTGACCGATACTGGCATTGGTGTTAGCGACGTGTCACTGCCCTATCTATTTGACTCGTTCTCTCAGGCCGATATGTCGACAACAAGGAATTTCGGAGGCACGGGTCTTGGCCTAGCGATAACTAGGGAGCTCTGTGAATTGATGGGTGGAGCCATAACTGCCAAGAGTAAATTAGGAGAGGGATCAGTCTTCCAATTTTCAGTTCAACTTGCTTTTGCAGATCCCGAAACAACCCAGCAACAAAAACCGAACACCGCCACGTCTTTAGTCAACATATCTAAGTTGCGTGTCCTGCTGGTTGAAGACAATTTTATCAACCAGGAGGTGATGACTGCTATTTTGAATGACCTAGAAATTGAAGTTGATGTTGCGAACGATGGGCTTGAGGCGCTTTCGCTACTCAGACATTCCCAGCCGACAACATTTGACCTGATACTAATGGATTGTCAGATGCCGAATATGGATGGTTACGAAGCAACACGCCGCATACGCGCTGGTGATGCTGGCGACTTGTTTAGTAAAATACCTATAATCGCACTCACTGCAAATACCATGAATAGTGAGCGCGAAAAATGTCTTGAAGCAGGCATGAACGAATATCTCACCAAACCAATAAACACCGATGCCTTGAAGTCATTATTGACAAAGTACCAGCCAATCTAGCGTTGCCCTAATCAAAATGGTAGTGATATCACTGCGTAACAAGAATTTTAAATAGCGCTCACAGGCACTATTTTAAATATCCCTGAGCCATCAGTCGCAACATAAAGATAACCGTCAGCGCCTTGTTTAACATTACGCACCCGACCTATTCCTGGAAACAACACTTCTTGACTGAGTACTTTATTACCATCTAATTCTAGTGCGACTAGATAAGCAAACTTTAATGAGCCGACTATTATTTTACCTTTCCAATCAGGGTAGATATCACTGGTCACAAAAGTCATGCCTGATGGAGCGATTGAGGGTACCCAATACCAAGCAGGTTGCTGCATACCTTCTTTTTCAGTCAACTCTGTAAATGAGGTACCGCTGTAATTCACACCATAGCTGATGACTGGCCAGCCATAATTTGCACCTTGTTGGATAATGTTGACTTCATCACCGCCTTTAGGCCCATGTTCGTGAGTCCAAATGTCACCTGTTACTGGATGCATTGCCATCCCCTGTGGATTGCGATGGCCATATGAATAAATTGAAGCAAGGGCATCTTTTTGTGCCACAAATGGATTATCTTCAGGAATACTACCGTCGCTGTAAATTCTATGAATTTTACCTGCGTATCGCTCTAAACTTTGCGGGTTAACGTCACGGTTCCCTCTATCACCATTAGAAATATACAAATAACCTTGTTTGTCGAATGTTAGGCGGCTACCGTAATGTTGGCCTTTGGTAGAATTGAGGCCACCAGCAAAAATCACAGTTTGTTCAGTCAGTTTAAAATCTTTTAATTTGGCGCGCATAACAGAGGTATGTCCGCCTTCACCCTCACCTTCGATACTAGAATAAGAAAAGTAAATAAGACTATTTAGAGCATAATTTGGGTCAACTGCCACATCTAATAAACCGCCCTGCCCCTGTGCCCTAAGTTCAGGCAATCCTATAATTTTTTCACTTAATAGTTCACCGTTTCTGATAATCCTCAGCTCGCCCTTACGGTCGGAAACAAGTATGCTCTTTTCGTCCAACCATGCCATACCCCAAGGGATATCTATTCCCTTAGTAACTAGTCGGTATTCGTATGCTTGATTACTATCTGAAAGTGGGATTGTTGGTTGCTGAGCACAGGCTGAACCAGTTAATAAAATACACCCCATTATGCTCAACAGGCACTTTAATTTTGACATTTTTAATCCCCCTATATAAAAACTTTATTAAGCACAAATAGTACATTGAGCTGAGTATATTAGAGCAGCCATCTAAGGCTGTAATCTCTGTAAACAATTAAAAAAACTGCTTTTAGTTTAAACAAAAAATACAAATTCATTTAGATTTTTGAGTTAATTAGTTGTTCACACAATATTAGTGGTTATAATCTGTCCCAGTTTTTTAAGGTAAACAAAGCCTGATTTGGAGAATTTTGTGAAATTTAAAGCTTTTTTATGTATCTGTATGGGTGTTTTTAGCGTCTTGGCGGTACAAGCACAAGAAATGACTGAAGATGATATAAAGGCTCGTATTCAGCCTGTAGGTAAGGTGCATATAGCCGGTGCAAAGGCAGAAACAGCATCTTCAGGACCAAGAGCAGGTTCAGATATTTACGCTAAAGCTTGTGTTGCTTGTCACAGTGTTGGTGTTTTAAATGCGCCTAAACTTCAAAACGCGGCAGACTGGTCTCCTCGTTTAGAAAAAGGCTTTGATGCAGTTTGGAAAAATGCAATTAATGGTATAGGCGCCATGCCTCCAAAGGGTACTTGTGGCGATTGTTCGGATGACGAAATTAAGGCAGCCATTGAACATATGATTGAAGGTATCTAGATTTAGAAGATTAACCACAACTTTGATGTAAAAAAGACCACTCCTAGGGTGGTCTTTTTGATCTGAATAGTTTACTTTTGATAGCTTGATTTTTGTACTTACTTCAACATAAAAGAACAATAAACTTTGCAGAATACGCCGAAACATATTTCCGATAAACTGTCCTTAGAGGAACTGCGAGAGCTTGTTCCTCAATTGCAGCAGATAACGCGAAAATATAAGCGTTCTGAGTCAATTCAGAAATCACTTTTTGATATTTCGGAATTAGCTAGTTCAATCAATGAGTTATCAAGTTTATATCCTGCAATTCATGAAATTGTGAGCGGCTTTATGCCAGCCAAAAATTTTTATGTGGCCTTTTATGAAGATGAAAATTCCATCATTGATTTTACCTATTTTGTCGACGAATTCGAAAATCTCGAGATTAAGCAACTCCCTGCAAAAGAAATGGAAAATAGCCTAACAAGTTATATCTTAAACAGTGGTAACCATTTATTTCTGACCAAAGAAGATTTCAATTATCAATCCAAATCACTTGGCATAAATCACATAGGGCCCAGCGCTGTTGACTGGATTGGCGTACCATTAAAACGAGGCTCCCATGTCATTGGCGCCATGGTGGTACAAAGTTACGAGGAATCCATTCGTTATGAGCAAGAAGATTTAGAAATATTACTTTTTGTTTCTCAACATATAGTTAACTGTGTTGACAGAGTCAAGAACCGCGAATTAACTGAAAGAAGTATTCGCCAACGTACTAAACAGTTAAGACAAATCAATGATGAGTTACAGGAAGAAATTAGCGAAAGACAAAAAGTAGAGTCTTTACAACAGGCTTTATTTGAAATATCAGAATTGTCCGCCTCAGTAGAAGGAAATATGGATGACTTTTACGCGGCTATTCATGATATTTTATCCCACCTAATTGGTGCACCCAACTGTTATGTAGCAACTATAAACAATAAAACTCAAACTCAAACATTAGATTTTCCTTATTACAAAGATCAGTTTGAACCTCATATCGAGCCTCGTAATATGGGGTTAGGGTTAACCGAGTATATTATTCGCAACGGAAATGCTGAATTAATCGACTCATCAAATGCAAAAAGGCTGTACGAAGCAGGCGAATTAAATGAAGAGGTCGCGAACAGCATTTATCGAAATTCTCACTCTTGGCTAGGCGCACCATTAGTAGTAGATGGCATAATATCAGGTGTCATAGTTGTGCAGAGTTATAAAAACTCCAAACAATATACCCTAAAAGATTTAGAGTTTTTGCGATTCGTTTCTCATCACATTGCCGTTGCATTAACTCGTAAACAAGCTTCTGATGCTATGCAAGCCTATAACCAACGTTTGGCGGAAGAAGTAAAACTACGCACTCAAGAGTTGAATTCCACCAACAAATTTTTGCAAAAACAAATTGAAGAACGAAAACTCGCACAATTACAATTGGAATATGATACCCAACATGATTCTTTAACGGGCTTGGCTAATAGGGTGTTATTTAACAGCCGACTTGAATTAGCCATCGCTAGCAAACAGAGATATAACGCCAACAACTTCGCTGTAATTTTTATTGATCTAGATAGATTCAAACAAATTAACGACACCTTAGGTCATTTAGCTGGTGATGCATTTTTAAAAGAAGTGGCTAGCCGAATCAATTCTTGTATCAGAGGCCACGACTTACTAGCTCGATTAGGTGGAGATGAATTTGTTGTATTATTTGATAACTTTGAAACTGCTACAGATATAGAAGAAATATCAGCTCGTATCATTGAATCAATAGCTAAGCCTTTTAAGATCGAAAATAAAGAAATGTACTCTGGCGCCAGCATAGGTATTACCTATTTGGAAAACGCTTATGTTAAAGCAGACGAAGTGTTGCGAGATGCAGATGCCGCCATGTATCAAGCTAAGGCAATGGGGCGTGGAAGGTACATAATTTTTGATAAAACCATGCGTGAAAAACTACTGGTAGAATTAGAAATTGAAGAAGAATTCAGGAAAGTGCTACAAGCACGGGCTTTCGAACATTACTCTCAACCGATAATAGATTTACACACAAAACAAATTTTGTACGAAGAATGTTACATTCGTTGGGAACACCTAAGCTTAGGCAAGATTAAACGAGAGCAATACTGGCAAGTAGCAGAACAGTGCGGTCTTACGGTTGAAATGGATAGGTATATTTTGTCTAAAGCATGTGAAATGTTAGTCACTTGGCAAAATGGAACCCCTAGTGATCAAAAAAGAGTGGTAGCAATTAACCTATCGATTCATCACTTGACGCAAACATCCTTGGCTCAACAATTAATTGAATATTGCCTTAATGCAGGAGCTGACCCTAAAAAATTGGTCATCGAATTTGACGAGAATACCCTAAACAGCCGTTCACTGTTTTTATTACCCGCTATAAAAATCTTAAAAAGAGCAGGTATTACTTTAGTACTTGATAACTTTGGTAGTGGATTAGCATCGTTAAGTTACTTATATTCATATCCATTTGATTATGTAAAAGTAGATCATCATTTTGTGAAAACTTTACCCCGTTCAGAACGTAATCTTAAGCTCATCCAATCTGTATTATCTATATCTAGTCATCTGAAGTTTAAGCTGATTGCGGAAGGCATAACCAAAGAAGAACAATATATTGCCTTAGTTGAGGCTGGCTGCGAGTTTGGTCAAGGAAAGTATTTGCAGCAAGCAAAAAGAATTGAGCTTGATAGTGATACAGACAAGGCAATTAGTGCTTAATTAATTCTTATTCATCATATTACGCAGATTGGCTATCCCAACTTGAGATTTTTGCTGACGCTCTTGTGCTGACACTTTGGGTTTTTTATGCTCCCATACCAAATCATCTTGGGGCAATTCGTGCAAAAATCGACTAGGTTCGGGATTTATCACTTCACCATATTGACGTCTTTCTTTCACTAAGGTCATAAACAACACTTTTTGTGCTCGGGTTATACCCACATAAGCTAAACGTCTTTCCTCGTCGATATTGTCTTCGTCTATGCTACTCTGATGGGGCAACAACCCCTCTTCCATACCCACCATAAATACGTAAGGGAACTCTAGTCCTTTTGATGCATGCAAAGTCATCAGCTGTACTTGATCTGATTCTTCATCATCTTCACTACGTTCCATCATATCCCGCAAAATCAGTCGATTAACCACCTCTTGTAATGTCATTGGTGGGTCGAGTTCACTGCCTTCAAGCATGTCGCTGATCCAGCCAAACAAGGTGCTGATATTAGCCATCCCCATTTCTGCCGCTTTAGGGCTAGTACTTGACTCATACAACCACTCTTCGTAACCCATGGCTTTGATCATTTCACGTATGGTCGCTATGCCATCACCTCTGACCGCTCTATCTGATAATTCGACTATCCAACGGCCAAATTGCTCTACAGATACCAAAGCTTTGCCGGATAAAACATCCTGTAGATTGGGGTCAAAAGTAGCTTCAAACATAGAAGTCCGATTATGATTAGCTAAATTACCGAGTTTTTCTAAACTGACACGACCAATACCGCGAGTAGGCGTATTTATCACTCTCAAAAGAGCATTGTCATCGTCCTGATTTACCAACAAACGTAAATAAGCCATGATGTCTTTGACTTCGGTACGCCCAAAAAACGACATTCCACCACTAATTTTGTAAGGAATACGGTTGCTCATCAACACTTTTTCGAACACCCGAGACTGGAAGTTACCGCGATACAAAATGGCATAATCTTTAAATTTTGTGGCCCCCATAAACTTGTGGGCCATTAACTCGGCAACTACACGCTCAGCTTCATGTTCTTCATTTTTAGCGGTAATCACTTGTAAAGGTTCACCGTAGCCCAACTCTGAAAATAACTTTTTTTCAAACACATGAGGGTTGTTCTGAATAAGAATATTGGCACAATGCAAAATTCGTTCAGACGAGCGATAGTTTTGTTCCAGCTTAATGACTCTTAATTTAGGGAAGTCAGTCTGCAGTAAAACTAAGTTCTGTGGCCTAGCTCCGCGCCAGGAGTAAATAGATTGATCGTCATCACCTACTACAGTGAATCTGGATCTTTCACCCACCAGCAGTCGCACTAATTCATATTGGCTGGTGTTGGTATCTTGATATTCATCCACCAACAAATAACGTATTTTGTTTTGCCATTTTTGTCTTACTGTCTCATTATTTTTAAGCAGTACCGTAGGCAGTAAGATCAAGTCATCAAAATCTAAAGCATTATAAGCTCGCAAGTGATTATGATAACGCTGATAGAATTCAGCATGTTCAAGGTCACTGGGAGACAGAGTCTGATGTTTTAGGTCTTCCGGTAAAATCAGCGCGTTTTTCCAGTTAGATATACAAGTTTGCAACCCAGACAACAGCTCTTTGTCACCATCAAACTCGACTTCGGTCAAATCTTTGAGCAGTGACATACTGTCTTTATCATCAAATAGAGAGAAGCCGGGTTTTAAACCCAAGGTTTTGACTTCCGATTTAATGATATTTAAACCTAAAGTGTGAAAAGTAGATATTTTTAAACCCCGAGCTTCCTTTTTACCCAGTGTTTGCGCCACACGCTCTTTCATTTCTCGCGCGGCTTTATTGGTAAAGGTCACTGCGGCAATATAACGAGCGGGAAGCTCACACTCTCTCACTAAATAGGCAATTTTATTAATGATAACCCGGGTTTTTCCACTACCAGCACCCGCTAACACTAGGCAAGGGCCAGAAATAAAATTTACAGCTTCGTTCTGACCAGGGTTAAGTTTCATGCTAAATTAAACAACCAATGATGATGGGGCGGTGATTGTAAGAGAATACGCTGGTTAGTCCAAGTAGATTAACAACCTATAACTTTTAAACTAAGCCCAAATTTCGTTTATGTAACCAATTTGAACTCGAAAGGTAAACAGACTCTAATGCTAAATCCTAAAAAACTAGAAGAAATTGCTAAACAAATCTCTGATTCGCTACCACCAGGTGTTAAAAACATGGCAGAAGGTGCAGAGGCCAAAGTTAAACAAGTATTACAATCTCAGATCAGCCGCTTAGATTTTGTTAGTCGCGAGGAATTTGATATTCAAAGCCAAGTGTTAATGCGTACTCGTGAAAAACTTGAAGCACTGGAAGCTCGTCTTGCTAAGTTGGAGCAACCACAAGGGTAACAAGTCATCACCCTTCTATGAGCCATTCAAATCATAGGTGTGGCTTATGACACACCTATGTAAACTTAAGTAGGGTAAATGCTGTAATCTACAATTATACCTATGGCAAACACTAAGCCCACATAGTGGTTATGCAAAAATGCCTTGAAACACAAGTTCCTATCTCGATCTTTAATTAGTCTGTGTTGATATAAAAACAACCCTATGCTGATAACTAGCGCTATGTAAAAAGGCCAACTGAGTTTTAACGCGACTGCTACTACAGCCAACAATAACAGACTAGTAATTTGTAACAGCAAAATGATCAACTTATCGTACTGCCCAAATAAGATAGCCGTTGATTTCACACCTACTTTAATATCATCGTTTTTATCGACCATAGCGTATTCTGTATCATAGGCCACAGTCCAAGCTAAATTAGCAAAATACAACGTCCATACTATCCAGTTTAAAGGTTGCCCTGTCGCCACAAAAACCATCGGAATAGACCAACCAAAAGCGGCGCCAAGTACAACCTGAGGCAAGTGAGTATAACGTTTCATAAAGGGATAAATGGTGGCCAATATTAAACCGCCAACTGACATAAAAACCGTTTGCCAAGTTAAGGTTAAGACCAGTAAAAAGGCGCAAAATAGCAGTATGAAGAATAACCCCAATGCCTCTTTTTCGGTTACGTCTCCAGCCACTAGAGGGCGACTCGAAGATCGTTCGACTAGACCATCTACCTTACGATCAGCATAATCGTTAATCACACAACCAGCCGATCGCATCACCACTACACCCAATACAAACACCACTAATATATGGAGGTCTGGAAACCCTGCAGAAGCTATCCACAATGCCCATACACAGGGCCACAGCAATAAGTAGATACCTATAGGTTTGTCGGCACGCATTAAACGCCAATAAGCGTTTAACTTTGCAGTTGATAATGGGCCTGAATTGTCCATATTAGTCTATTTCATCTCTTGGTAAGCTGGAGAACGGGGCAGAAACACCTCACTAACTGACATTTTTAGTCCTTCAAAACTAAATACAGAACGGCGGCCCCACAAGTTCATCTCCGAAGAGATGTGTAATTGTGCAAGAAAAGCTTTGCTTGGGCATATTTCGGTTATTTCAAATGGCATCCGCTTAAATCGCTCATCATTAAATATCAGTTTACCTAGAGGTTTGGTATTGAGATTAACAAAATCATTTTCGCATAGTATTTGCGGGATAATCGAACGAGCAAAAACCCAAGGCTGATTATCGCCCCACAATAACACTTCTCTAACTTGCCACTCTTGTGGATTGAACTGTTGCTGCGGTGCACATACTCGTTGAAATTCCTCAAGAGTTATCTCTGTCTGCCGTTGACCTATCAAGGTTAGATTGAATAACCTACATTGTGATTGTAACCTTTCAGTTAACGAACTTGTGTCTAGTAACCAATTTTTTAAACATGGACTAGGGATAGTAATCTGTTCGGGTTCGGCCCATAGTGACGGGATACCGATTGGAAAAGTATAAGATGAGTTCAATTTTAACAACGTTATTAATTAGCAAAAAGGAATAATAACAAGTGCATCACTCAGACTAAAGTTAAATACGATTCAGACAAATTTAGTTTTAAGAGCCTAACAAAAAATTGTTAAGCTTAAGGCAACTGTAATGATTACTAACAAAAGAAACTACCAATGAAAAAAATCTTATGGCTATTTTCTAGCTTATGGCTACTTGCTAGTTTACTGGCTCTTATGAGTTATCACAGTGTGGTAAACGGGCAGGAAGTAGCCAAGATCCAAAAAAACTACGCTTATTTCAGCCTTGAGCCAGAAATCGTGACAAATTACTTAGGTACTAGCGCTAGAAAATTAGGATTTGTTAGAGTCTCAATAGAATTAATGTTGGAAGATGCTGACTTTCTTGAAGCCGCAGAACATCATTCACCTCTGATAAGAGCAGCAGTAATTGAAGTATTCGGTAGCCAACCAGCAGAAAAAGTAAAATCGCTTACCGGCCGCGAGGATATTAGGCGGAGCTGTTTAGAAAAGATAAAAGAACTTATGCTCAGGGAAACGGGCTCTGAAATGGTTAAGGATGTTATTTTTACTAAGTACCTTTATTTCCAGAGCTAAAATTCTGACTTATTAATCCTTGGCGCTTTGGCTCTAGTCGCCAAAAACCAAGCAAACAGACAACCACAGGTTAGCCCTACTGTATGGGCTGTATTTGCCATATGCACAGGTAAAATATCCAAATAACCTACAACTAACCAAACTAACAAAAACACAACTATGGGTTTAGGCAGTGATAGCCCCCAACTGGGTTTTAACCAGCCCAACCACCAAACACAACCGACTAATGCATACACGACACCTGAAAGACCACCAAAGTTGGGGCCACTGACCATCAACTGAGCAACATTAGACACCACAGCAGAAAACACAAATAGCAATAACAAACTACTTAGGCCGAAGGTTATTTCAATTTGTTTACCTAATGTCCACCACCACAGCAGGTTAAATGCGATATGTAAAACTGAAAAATGGATCAGTGCGGGCCCCAATAATCGCCACCATTGCCCCGTATCTACAAGCATCGCGATAGGTTGGATCTTCAGCCATAAATAGGGTGCTGAAACACCTACCATTGCCAGTAGATAAATAAGCAGACAAATTGCTAATATACTTGACGTAAATGGAGCCTGCTTTAAGTCATAAAGAGTTTTAGCTGCAGAAAGAGATGCATCAGGGATTAAGCTAACCGTTTCTCCAGAGTGCCACGCTGCCGTTTGATATTTTACGTTATTCGGGTTGAGTACAAATTCTTCGGCCAGTTTTTTGGCTTTTATTTGATCCGATGACTCCAACAACATCACCCCATGGGAATACTCATTATCTGAATATTGATACTCTACCTGAATACCTTGCTCTATAAGGTAAATAGTGAGTAATCTTGCCGGTTGTTCTTTAGAAAAAGCGACTAACTTAAGCGGAGTAGACAATTAAATTATATTTCCTGTGATGTTACTGAGATCTGTTCTTTGCGCCACGCCTCAAAGCCACCGTCTAAGCTATATACTTCTTCAAAACCTTGGTGAATTAAAAACTGTGCTGCTTGTTGGCTACTAATACCATGATAACAACAGACGATCACAGGTGTATCAAATTCCACCTCAGACATAAAACTATGTAACGAACCATTGGTTAACTGGGTGGAATCTTTAATATGCCCAGCGGCAAAAGCAGCATCGTCGCGGATATCGACAACGCGCACTGTACCTTCAGATAGTTTTTGTTGTGCCTGTTGCACAGATATATGGGCAAATTGCTCCATTTAGCTGACTCCCCTCATAAATATATAGCTACTACTGCCAATTTAGGATCACCTTACCAGATTGGCCGGACCCCATAACATCGAAACCTTGTTGAAAATCATCAATCGCAAATTGATGGGTAACCATAGGCTTTAAATCTAACCCACTTTGGATCAGGCTGGCCATTTTATACCATGTTTCAAACATTTCGCGACCATAAACGCCTTTTATCATCAGACCTTTAAAAATCACTTGATTCCAATCTATTGCAACATCATTGGGTGGTATGCCTAACATTGCAATTTTACCGCCATTATTCATTTTGTCGAGCATATCACGCAATGCAGTGGGCACTCCCGACATCTCAAGTCCAACATCAAACCCTTCTGTCATGCCTAGGTCTTGCATCACTTCTTTTAATCCGGTTTTAGTGACATTAATGGCGCGATCCGCGCCCATTTTTAGTGCTAAGTTTAGGCGATATTCGTTTACATCAGTGATCACGACATATCTTGCACCAACATGACGCGCGACAGCGGCAGCCATGATACCAATTGGTCCTGCACCTGTTATCAAAACATCTTCGCCGACTAAATCAAAAGATAAAGCTGTGTGTACTGCGTTTCCAAAAGGGTCAAAAATAGCAGCTAGATCACTGGAAATATTGTGGGGGATTTTAAAGGCATTAAATGCGGGTATGACCAAATATTCGGCAAAGGCACCTTGCCTGTTGACTCCCACACCTGTGGTATTTCTGCATAAGTGGCGACGACCTGCACGGCAATTACGGCAGTGACCACAAGTAATATGTCCTTCACCAGAAACCCTATCACCTAACGCAAACCCAAGCACTTCTTGACCTATTTCTACTACTTCGCCGACGTATTCATGGCCAACAACCATAGGCACAGGTATGGTCTTTTGTGCCCACTCATCCCATTGGTAGATATGCATATCAGTACCACAAATTGCAGTTTTATGAATTTTAATCATTAAATCATTGTGACCAACTGTGGGTTTTTCACACTCGGTCATCCAAATGCCTTTTTTTGCATGTAACTTGGCTAATGCCTTCATCAGATAACTCCCAACTCTTTGCCGACTTCAATAAAAGCATCCACTGCTAGATCAATTTGTTCGATACTATGTGCAGCAGACATCTGAGTACGGATGCGCGCTTGCCCTTTGGGCACTACAGGAAATGAAAATCCTACAACATAAACCCCTTTTTGCAGCATCTTATCGGCCATATCGCTGGCTAACTGCGCATCACCTAACATTACGGGTATTATCGCATGGTCTTTACCAGAAAGCGTAAAACCGGCGTCTGACATTCGTTGACGAAAATGTGCAGCGTTGCTTGTTAATTGTTTACGCAGTGCATCTCCATGCTGCATCATTTCAAACACTTTAATAGATGCCGCAACTATGGGCGGTGCCACAGAATTTGAAAACAAATACGGACGAGAACGTTGACGTAGCCAACTAACCACTTCTTTCTTACCCGATGTATATCCACCAGAAGCACCACCTAATGCTTTACCCAGAGTGCCCGTTAAAATATCGACTCGCCCCATCACATTACAATATTCATGACTACCGCGACCGTTTTCACCAACAAACCCAGTAGCATGACAATCGTCTACCATGACCAACGCCTGATACTTGTCTGCCAAATCACAAATTGCTGCTAAATCAGCAATCACACCATCCATGGAGAATACGCCATCGGTGGCAATAAGCTTGGTGCGCGCGCCATCGGCATCGGCTTGAATAAGCTGCGCTTCTAGGGCTTGCATATCATTATTTGCGTAACGATAACGTTTAGCTTTTGATAATCTCACCCCGTCTATAATACTTGCGTGGTTCAGCGAATCGGAAATGATGGCATCTTCAGCATCCAATATTGTTTCAAATAACCCACCGTTGGCATCAAAACAAGAAGGATACAAAATGGTCTCTTGTGTGCCTAAAAAGTCACTTATGGTTGCTTCTAACTGTTTGTGGATATCTTGGGTACCACAAATAAAGCGCACCGACGCCATACCAAAACCGTGGCTGTCTAAACCTGCTTTTGCGGCGTTTATCAGCTCTGGGTGATTGGCTAACCCTAAATAGTTATTGGCACAAAAGTTGAGTACCTGTTGCTCATGATTAACTTCAATATCAGCTTGTTGGCTTGAGGTAATAATGCGTTCATTTTTGAAAAGTCCTTGCGCCTTAGTGTCTTCAATTTGCTGAGCCAAGCGAGTATAAAAGTCATGTTTCATGAGAAATCCTAAGTATCGGAAGAGAGGTAAGACAGATCATATATATTCAATATGATAAATGATAATTTTTAATGCAGATGGTTATACTCTGAAGGCACACTTTTGTACACTTTTGTACTCAAACCACCTTAAAATGCGCATGCTATTTTGAGATGGTAAGGGTATAAGCACTTCTAATATGAAGGTAAATTGGGATTGGCACCTAATTTGTCTAACTGATCCCACACACCGAATTGTAACTTTTCAGGCAAAAGAGCGTATAGGTCATTCTCCGGTATCGGGCGTGAGATGAAATACCCTTGGCCTATTTCACAATGTAAACCTTGCAACAACTTCATCTGAGCTGCAGTTTCAACACCTTCTGCAACCACTTGCATTCCTAACTTTTGCACCATAGCAATGGTCGATGAAACAATTTGCATGTCAGCATTATTGTCACTCATTCCAGAAACAAAACTGCGGTCTATCTTGATAATATCTACAGGCATTTGTTTTAAGTAAGCTAGAGACGAATACCCTGTTCCAAAATCATCAATAGAAAATATAAATCCCATAGCCTTTAATTGTTGCATAGTATCTAAAGTTTGGTCGATATCAGCCACTACGGTTCTTTCTGTTAGCTCTAATTCAATTTGTGAAGGGTCACGTTTAAATACTTTAATCTGCTCACTTAGGAATGGCAAAAGGTCGGGATCCAAAAACTGACTAGCAGATAAATTGACCGCTATCTTAAGGCCGGTAAATCCTAACTCATCTAATTTCTGTAATATTTCGAATGCTTTTTTGAGACCCCAATAGCCAATTTCTAACATGGTTTTTGTATTTTCAATCAGCGGAATAAATTCATCAGGGGGAATAAAACCTCGATCAGGATGACACCAACGAATTAGCGCTTCAAATCCAAATAGTTCTCCCGAAGCAATTTCTACCTGAGGTTGCAGAGCAAAACTAAACTCATCTCTTTCGAGGGCGTCACGTACTTCGTTCTCTAACTCCACTTTACGCAATACAGCTTTTTGCATCACGTGACTGAAGGTACTGTATTTATTGCCCCCAGAATCCTTAGAAACATACATCGCCATATCCGACTGCCTCACTAAGTCATCCATCAGTACTGAAGAATCTTCAGTACTGGCAATACCGATACTACTAGAGGTGTAAAAAAGTAACTCATTGACTGCAATCGGCTCTCTAAAACTTTCAATTAGTTTAGTTGCTAATATTGTGGCTCCTTTACCTATTCTTTTTTCTAAAAACACCACCACAAATTCATCCGCGCCAAAACGAAACAACATATCCGAATCACGTAAACACCCACGTATTCTTTGAGCGGCATTTATCAAAAATGCATCACCGATATCATGACCGTGAGTATCGTTGACCTTGCGGAACTTGTCGAAATCAACAAACATAACAGTTAATTTGTTTGCTTCTCTTTTCATAGTAGCCAGCAATTTTTTCAATTGATGATTTAGCATATTGCGATTAGGTAGTCCGGTCAGACGGTCATACATTGCAATATTTTCTAACTCACGAGTATTCTGTTCTATTTTTTGATCTAGAGACTCCAATTCTTCACCGAGTAAGCTTGCAGAGTCTTGTAGTAGTTCAATTTCATCGACAAAAAAGCGATTTTTAGCGAACTTATGGGCACGAAACTCTTGGTACTTTTTTTGTGCTAAAAGAGGCAATTGTTCAGCTACCAGCAACAGACGACGACGAAATTGCCAGGTCATTAAAAATAGCGCCAAAACACAAAGCACCACCACAACAATAGAGATCATCAATACTTGAGCCTGATATTCTTTATGCGCCAAAGACGCCTCGCTGATATCGTGCAAAAACATTAAGTAAGTTGAACCGTCTAGATGCGGATCGATTGGCAATAAATTTAACAAATATATGTTATCTCCACTTGCTAACCGATGCCCTGAATCAAGCATTTGTGAAAGTAGCAGGTTTTTGGGTAGCGCTGATAGAATACCTTCCATAAATTGCTTATTTGCAAAACTAATGGGGGGCTTTACCACTAAGTTCTGCAATTTTATGGTTTTAGAATTTGCTTCATCAGAGCCTAAAATGGCTAACTTGGCAAAAGTTGAACGATTAAGTGCCGCCAATGCTTCCAACAGTGAACTGCTGATGGATAGTATGACCATCTCTCCAGAGTTAGATAAAATTGGCATACTGATTTGTTGCTGACATTTTTCAGCACAGCGAATATGCGAGATCGATGATTGGGTGTTAATGACCTCTGAAACATCTTCAAAAACATAATTTGGTGTCGAGCTAGTTGTGCCAAAACGTAAATTATTATCTTTATCAAATAACCATAAATTATTTATTTGCCAGTTAAGTTGTAGATAGTCAAACTCATGCTTGAAGAAAAACGCTGTGGCTTCAATATTGTCAGAATAGTTAGCTTGAAAATGTACGAAGGACTCAAACCAAGATTCGACCCTAGTTCGCAATAAATCTCGGATCAATTCAAATTGCTTTTGATCTTGAGCCCGCAACGTTTGTTGCTGAACATAATAATCCTGATTATTTTTGTTCACCCAAAGATAGGTTAGCGAGCCACTAGCAACCAATAAAAAAGCCATTAAAAGGCTCATGATTTTAGTGGATAAACTGACAAATTTACGCATCGGTTAAAACCAGTACATAAGCTGTACTGCCCACATATCCCAATATTTATCTGCATTTAGAACAGTGTTCGGCGTGAAAATTGGCGCTAATCTGCCAGTACCTTTTATTTTGTGATATTCGGCTTGTATCTGAATGTTTTTAGCAAACTTCCAAGTGACCCCAACTGTTGCTTGATCCATCAGACCAAAATAACCTGGCACCAAACCTTGACTCAAGGTTTGAATATTTCTTCCATCTCTGTCTTGCCTATCTCGATCATAGATATCTAGCCTAGTAAGCAAGGTTAATTGGTTAGATAAAAAGTACCTAGCTTGCAGATACCCTCCTTCTGCGGTGACATCGCTGGTAAACCCAGGAAACAGCATGTTTTCGACGATCACTCTCTCACGCATGACTTCCGAGGCAATTTCCCAGCTTTTTCCTTGATATAAAAGATTGAACATTATTCTTTGAGATGTCTCATCACCGGTAAAAAAGGTGTCGTTTTCACCTTGATGATAGCTAAAATCTGCATCCAAAAGAGAAAAACCTAATTGAAAATTGCTTAATTTAGGACGCCAATAGACACTAAACTGCGTATCTTCATCATGCCTCAATTTTCCAGTAGTATTTGAACCTAATAAATTATTTTTCTGTTCTTCACTGATCCTTGAATTTCCATAACTGAAATTAATGTCCCACTCACCCAAATTGTTGTGTGTTTGAGCCATTAATACTAACCCATCAACACCTATAGCCACATCACGAAAAACATCAAAATATAAAGATTGCGGCAGGACAATAGAAGGACGTGTATGGGGCACATCTCGAGTCGATGAATATAACCAATGATAATTTTTGTTTCGTCCAATCTGGGTTTTAATCTGCCAGTTAGCACTATTAAGCAATTGCCACTCTAAAAACAAATAATCAATTCTAAAACCGTCTGGATAGCGATTTCCCCCATCTAAATATACCGCCTGTCCTGCCACCCGGAGTGAAGGATTAATACGGTAAGCACTATTCACTCCAACTTCCGTCAGCTTAAGTGACACGTCACCGCTGTCATTTACAAAATTCGAATCTTTTGCCTGTACAATGCCCTGTGCAACAAAACCATTTATTTTGAGTGATTCAGCATTAAGGCAAAATGACTGAAATATTAACCCTAGCCCCAAACAGGTAATCCGTGTTGTAAGTTTCATATTGACTTATTCCTCCAACACTTTGATAACTTTGACATTATTGTCATTAACCTGCTGCATTACATACCCAATCGCACCTGGCTTTTGACTAACACGCTCAAGCATTTCTTGCTCACTTTTCACCTTAATAGGTTCTTCTCCTAATCCTGAATACACCAATTTGTTCCAAATGCGATCTAATTGATAGGGAAACATGCCGAGCACTTTAGTACTAAAAGCTTGGTGTGTTTGATGCTGATTTGAAAGAACATAAACTGTGATTTTTGTGTCATTAGACCAAGTAGTTTGACGCATAGAAAAAATTCTTCGAATTTGTGCGACGCTTAGATCTTTAGATTCAACTGAAGGATTTACAACAATTTGTACTTCAGGCACCTGACTATCAACCGAAAAAGCGATAGATAAGAGACAGCTCAGACTAATAATTAAAATCCGAAAAAAATGTTGACGGGCATGATCCAAAAACAAACTCCATTCAGGGTGAATTTTTATACTAAATGAGTTTTGAAAAAAAGCCATAACTTAATAAAAATTAATTACGATTCAAAATGTTAGATTAACCAATTTAGTCTAAACGTACTTTCACAATTAGTAAAATCTGCTACAGTAACTTTTGTTTTATTTACTGTCATCTACACGTATTAACCATGATCACATCTTTTAAATCCAGTACCAAGCAAAAAATTGTGTTACTCGGTTATTCATTATTATGGCTACTGATTATTCCTTTCGCTCTGTGTCACTTTATTTTTCAAATAATCAGGCGCAAACCCGGATACACAAAAGCACGTCTTTCTCGTTATGGCCTTACAGTAAGTCAAGATAACCCAAAGGATACATTACACATCCATTGCGCCTCGGTGGGTGAAGTTGTGGCAATACAAAATTTGGTTGAACAGCTTTTAGCTAATACTCTTAAGCAACAAATCATCATCACCACTAATACCACCACAGGTGCTGACAGGGTGAGACTATTATTTACAGATCGTGTTGAACACGCTTATTTACCTTATGATTTCCCTCTTTTTATAAAGCTTTTTCTGAATAGAAAACGCCCCACTAAAGTACTCATTAATGAAATGGAATTATGGCCAAATTTATGTCATCAATGTTGGCGTTCGAATATCCCTATTTTTATCATAAATGGCCGAATGAGTGAGAAGTCGACCAAAACCTATCTAAAATTTCCCTCTTTATTTCAACCTATGTTCGAAAAAATCACTGCAGTGTGCGCTCAGGGCCAAAGAGATTACGAGAACTATCTGACCCTTGGAGTGAGCCCTGACAAGCTAACCTTGACCAATAATATTAAATTTGACTTAACCATTTCTGCTCACGACATGGCACAGAGCCAAACCATTCAATCAAACTTTGATTTAGAGCAACGTTTACTGATAGTGGCCGGCAGCACCCATGAACCAGAGGAACAAATCTTATTGGATGCCTATTTAGCCTTACAGAAAGATTATCCGGCGTTATTATTAGTTATTGTTCCTCGTCACCCACAACGCTTTGAAAAGGTTCATCAACTGCTACAAAAACAAAATATCACAACCGTTTTGATGAGTGAACAAAAGCCATGTACACCCAATACTCAAGTACTACTATGTGATCAAATGGGAAAATTGCGTTCCATTTACGCATTGGCAGATATCAGTTTTGTAGGCGGCAGTATTGCCGATAGAGGTGGCCACAATGCATTAGAGCCTGCCGCTGTAGGAGTGCCGATATTGATGGGTGAGTCAACTTATAACAATCCGGCTATTTGCCAGGCATTGGCAGATAGCGGCGCGTTGCTAACCGTGACAGACGCTCAGCAAATTGAATCGGCTTGTAAAAATTGGTTAAACAATCCCCAACAAAAAAAGCAAGCAGGTGATGCCGGCAAACAAGTCTTAATACTCAACAAAGGTGCCATTCAAAAAACCCTGAATGTCATCACGTCTTAATACCGGCTCATATAACTCACTCCCTAAAGAGTGCTTTATTGTAAGCTACGGAAAAATTCAATTAAGCGTGTTGCTTCGTCTTCCACTCGATAGTTTGTCTCGACGTGCTTTCGCCCTTCTATGCCCATTTGGGTTAATTTTTCTGGGTTAGATAACATCAAGTCCATCTTTTCAGTCACGGCTTGTTGATTATTCACTGGCACAATATAGCCGTCTATTGCCGGACGAACGATGTCCTCCCAAGCGCCGGCTTCGGTTGCCAAAACTGCTGCACCACTGCTCATGGCTTCCAAAACAGTTAAACCAAACCCCTCGTTATCACTCAAAGCTGCAACCAAAGATAAGGCACTGAATATTTTAGGTATTTGTTCAAATGGCAACTCACCTGTAAAGGTAATCCGATCACTCATATTGGCTTTTTCAGCTTTACTTTTTAACTGTTCGACAAACTCTTTATTGCTAGATGAAATTGCGCCAACAACCACACAATGATAGTCAGGGTACTTATCAAATAGTTGAATACATGCCTCAACCATTAAGTGCACCCCTTTTTGTTTTCTGACGCGGCCCAGAATACCGACACCATATTTGCCTCCAAAACCTAAATCAGCCCATGCTTGTAGTTTATCCTTGGCAGGTAAATAATCATCAACTTGCACACCATGAGGGCTAACAAGGTTTGGCGGGTCACACAAAAACCCAGCCGACCTTTTACTTACCGCAATCACAGCATCCATTTTTCGAGTTAACCACACAGTTGATGCAGAACGTTTGCGCTGCGCGGCAGAACTAAACACAAGTTTAATTTTTGCTTTGAACAGATATTTGAGTAATACCCCTTGGATCATTTCATCGACTCGACGAGCATGAAAAACACGCCACTTACCATTTTTGAGTGGCGCCCGGCACATTTTTGCAGTTTGCCAAAAACTGATAGCCAAAGACTGGTCAGGTAAAAAATG
The DNA here is from genome assembly GCF_000314995.1 of Paraglaciecola arctica BSs20135. Lineage (GTDB taxonomy): Bacteria > Pseudomonadota > Gammaproteobacteria > Enterobacterales > Alteromonadaceae > Paraglaciecola > Paraglaciecola arctica. The sequence goes on from NZ_BAEO01000065.1 coordinate 296,312, forward strand.
GGTGCCCATTACCCTTAAATTGATTTGTGTTTTTTGATAAGATAACACTTGCAGCATGGTAGAAGTCACGCCTGAAAAGTTGGAACTAGAGTTTCCAATTATCAATTCTATTTCTTCATTGGAATGGGTTTGAACTGATTTGTAGGTCATATAAATAAAGCACTCAATTTTTTAGTCAAAATAACCAAAGCATGCCACAGCGAAATTACTGGATCGGCTAGGAATGCTTTACACTATATCAAAACGTTTTAAGCAATAAAGTGCAATATGGCAGACATTTCGCAAAATATTATTGGTAACAATACCATCTTATTCGACCAAAACTTTTTTTCTAAAGCCTCAACAAGTTGGTTTGAAAAAGACTATTGGCAAAACCAAGGCGCTATAACAGGTTCAGCCGAAGGCCGTGGTACAACCTATTTTTTTCAACATCAGAAAGTTGATATGGTGCTACGTCATTACAAAAGAGGGGGGCTAATAGGTAAAATTGTTGATGACCACTTTCTGTTTAACAATATTGCCAGCACCCGACCTTGGGTTGAGTTTAATTTATTAACAAAACTAACGGAATGGGATCTGCCTGTACCTCAACCAGTAGCAGCTAGGATAATAAAAACAGGTATTATATACACCGCAGATATCATTATTAAACGCATTCCGGATAGTAACGACTGTTTTGAACGACTCTGCCGTGCCCCCTTAGAAAAAAATGTTTGGATAGATGTGGGACGCTGTATTCGCAGATTTCATGACAAACAGGTATTTCACCACGATTTGAATATCCACAATATTATGCTCAATGACAGTAATATTTGGCTGATTGACTTCGATAAATGTTTTATCCGTAAAGGAAATAAATGGAAAAGCCTTAACCTAGAACGACTACTGCGTTCGTTGCGAAAAGAAAAAAATAAAGCTAAAGATTTTTTTTGGCAGGATAGCGATTGGCAATACTTTATTAGGGGTTACAATACGCCTTCTTTTTCATAGACCAATAGTGATTGGTTAAAATAAAATCTAACAGTTATAAGAGTTTCATGTTTCAAAAATTTTTGATCTTATTTGTATGTGTATTCACTGCCACTTCGAGTTTTGCTAAGGGGATCTCACCTTATTTACCACTCAACTTGTCACCTGAAATAGAGCTTATGATAGAGAAGGCCTTTGCATTAACACAAGGTGTACCACTGAGTAAGCCTTATAAAGCTGCAGATTTACAACGCAGTATCAAACAAATTTCCGACACTCATCCACAACTCTATCAACAATTAAAACACTACTTAAGCAGGTTCGAACAGGTTCGAGGTATTACTCACAAAAGTGCGACGCTTTCAGTTACCAACAATGCAGATAAGGCAATACCAAACAGTCGAAATATAGAAGTATCCTCAAATTTAGAAGTAAGCCTTGGTGGATTTTCATTTTTTTCACCATACGTCTACATTGCAACAGGTTCAGTGTGGTCTGAGCAGGCAGACTTAACACATTTTAATACCCATATTGGATTTGGATACGAGTACGCACAAGTTGAGCTGGGGTATCGCGAACACTGGTTTTCACCCTTTGTTGATGGGGCAATGATCCTAAGTACCCATGCTAAACCTTCGCCTTCAATTACCATTAGTAATAGTACTGCCATTAGTCATTGGAAAATTCGCTATGAGGTTTTTTATTCCGAACTAGAAGAAGTGTCAGGTATTGTTTTGGGTAACCAGAGTTTTCCAGGTAAACCTAAATTAGCAGGTATACACCTTAGTCTAGTACCATTAGACAATTGGACGTTAGGAGTTAGTCGAGTTGCTCAGTTTGGTGGAGGACAGAGGAAAGTCGGTTTTTCAGATGTCATTCAAGCTATTTTTAACCCAGCTGGCATAGACAATGTAGGTGATTACGAAGGAGACGATCCTAACTTTGAATTTGGTAACCAACTTGCGTCTGTTACCAGCAAAGTGAATTTTAATTGGGGTATGCCAATTTCAGTTTATGCAGAGATCGGCGCTGAAGATACCGAAGGAGAAAAAAACTACAAACTGGGTAATGAATCCTTCTCCTTCGGGTTATTTTTACCTATGTTTACAGATAAAATGTCGTTACGCTACGAATTCAATCGTTGGTCGACTGCTTGGTATGTTCACCATTTATATGAACAAGGGTATACCAACGAAGGGCAGGTTATAGGACACTGGGCAGGGGGAGAACGCGACTTGTCAATGGATACCCCCGCTCAGGTACATGCAGTTAACCTAGCTTGGCAATTATCCTCCAAACAAATATTAGACACTACTATTCGGCATATTAAGAATGAAAATGAAGAAGACTTCTCTTATAAAGCGGGCATAGAGATAAACATGCGTTATAGCCATGCTACACAGTACGGTTTTTTGGGTTTTGAATTATATCTAGGCCGTGACGTTTTCAATCACGATTTCGGTCGTTTATCTGGATTTTATCGATGGTAAGAACAAAATGAGCAGAATCATCACTTTTGGCACCTTTGACGTATTACATATTGGCCACATTAGGCTATTAAAACGGGCAAAATCCTTTGGTTCACACCTCATAGTAGGTGTGTCGTCAGATGAACTAAATGTCAGTAAAAAAGGTCGGGCGCCTGTTTACCCGTTGAATAGTCGTTTAGAGATCCTTTCTTCTCTAAGATTTGTTGATGACGTATTCGTAGAAGACTCATTAGAATTAAAAGCTGAATACATTAAGTCTACGAATGCAGATATTTTAGTTATGGGTGATGATTGGCAAGGGCGGTTTGACCATCTAAACGAATACTGCAAAGTAGTTTATTTGCCTAGAACACCTTCTATTTCAACAACTGAAGTCATTGAAATAATTAAGGAAAGCATGTGAAGCACTACCTGTTTTATATCGCCCACAATTACGATTTTGAAATTTTACGTCCTCTACAACAAGAGATACTCCGACGTGGTGATGATGTAGCTTGGTTTGTCGAGGGAAAGGAATTTAATCCCGACTATTTTCATCAACATGAACGTGTACTAGACAACATAAATCAAGTAGTAGATTACAATCCTCGAGCAGTATTTACGCCTAGTAACCTAGTACCACTTTTTATTCCTGGCATTAAAGTACAAGTGTTTCATGGCTTTGAATGGAAGAAAAAAGGACATTTAAAAATACGAGGATGTTTTGATCTCTACTGTACTCAAGGACCCTTTTTCACTCAAAAATTCAATCAGCTCAAAACGCGCCACCCACATTTCAGTGTAATAGAAACTGGTTGGCCAAAAGTTGACAGTCTATTCAACGCCCAGGCCTACACATGGCCCAGTCAACGCTCTGTTAAGACAATATTGTACGCTCCTACTTTTTCTCCAGCTTTAACCTCTGCTGAGGCGTTATATGAAGAAATAAGTAGATTATCAAAGGACCAGAAGTGGCAGTGGATAATAAAATTCCATCCCAAAATGGATAGCCTTTGGGTAAAAAAATATCAAAACCTTTGTTCTGAAAATCTACATATTGCTGAAACAGATTCCTTAGCGCCCATATTACAATCTGCTGATCTTATTGTGTCCGATACATCTTCGATAATCACCGAGTTTGGCCTGTTAAATAAGCCAATCATCACTCTTAACAACAGAGCCCCTGAAGAACATTTGCTAAATATAACGCAAGCCAGTTACCTTGAAGAAACGATTATCCAAGCATTAAAAGCTGAGGGAAATCTATTGAAATTAATAAAACTAAATATGCAACAAATGCACCCTTATTCTGATGGAGCCTCCTCAGCCAGAGTATTAGATGCAGCAGAAAAAATAATCCAATCACCACCTACAGAATTGAAAGCCAAACCCTATAATTTGATACGAAAACTTAAAATGCGAAAAAAACTAAACTATTGGAAGTTGTGATACCTACCATAATACAAATAAATTAGTAAAATCGATCCTAATCAGGTTAGCCTAAAAGAAATGAAACAATAAAGTCAATTATGCATAGAAAAGCGATATACCCGGGTACCTTCGATCCTGTTACTAACGGCCATGCAGACCTAATTGAACGCGCAGCCAAAATGTTTAACAATGTGATTGTTGGAGTAGCGTCTAATCCAAGTAAAAAACCTTTGTTTAGCTTAGATGAACGTGTCGAACTCATTAAACAGGTGACGGCACATTTAGAAAATGTTGAGGTGATAGGTTTTACGGGATTATTGGCTGATTTTGCTGATAGCCAGGGAGCCAGTGTATTAATTCGTGGTCTTCGAGCTGTATCCGACTTTGAATATGAATTTCAACTCGCGAATATGAATAGAAGACTTAATCCCGACCTCGAAAGTGTATTTATGACCCCATCGGAAGAAAATTCTTTTATTTCATCCACCTTAGTTAAAGAAGTGGCATTACATAGAGGTCGGGTAAACGAATTTTGTCATCCTGCCGTGATTGATGCATTGCAACAAAAGCTACATAGCAAATAGCCCCACTAACACCTCCGAGGGCCTCTGTACTTAACGCTGACAAGTTTCACAGTAAAAAGTATTACGTTGCCCAATGGTCACAGACTTAATGGGCGAGAGGCATGCATCGCAATTTTCACCGGCACGACCATAAACCAGAAGTTGCTGCGCAAAATAGCCTGGTTGTCCGTCAGCTTGCATAAAGTCTTTAAGAGTCGTGCCCCCTTGCTCAATGGCGCTGGCTAACACTTTTTTGATGATATCAGCGAGCTGCAAGTACCGCTTCTTAGTCACTTTAGAGGCGGACTTACGAGGGTCGATACCAGCAATAAATAATGATTCATTAGCATAAATATTACCCACCCCAACCACTACTTTATTGTCCATAATAAACTTTTTCACTGCCACCGATTTACCACGGGACAACTCAAACAACCTATCACCATCAAAATCATCTGTTAATGGCTCAGGACCAAGGGATGCGAATACACTTAGCATAGGCTCATTACATCCTTGCCATAAACAAGAACCGAATCTTCGCGCATCATTAAAACGTAGACACACGCCATTTTGCATCACGATATCCAAATGATCGTGTTTTTTCACTTCTGTATCACTATCCACCACACAAAGTTTGCCTGACATGCCCAAGTGCAAAACAATACTTCCTTTACTGGTATCCAATAATAAATACTTAGCACGGCGACGGATCGAAGTGATTACTAAACCTTCGGCTTGGTGAATGGTTTCTGGAATAAGCCAACGTAACTGACGTTTGCGTACAATAATCTCTTTAATGACTTGGTTTTCGAGATGCGGGGTAATACCCAACCGACTTACTTCCACTTCTGGTAATTCAGGCATGTTTTACTCTGATAAGGTTAACAGTTGATAATTGGGGCTGATTAGCAGGTATGTTTTTTGGTTTATTTTGACTAAAGTTTTGTCTGCCAGTTGCATAAACTGATACTCAATGGGCAGCGCTTGCCCAGCAAACCATAGTTTTACTGTTGAGGTAGGCAACTGCCAATTGGGGCTTTGTTCAAACAAATTGATTTCAGCATTCATCCATTGTTCGACTAAGCTAGCAAGCCTTTGGTTACTGTACACCCCAGATGTTGCTCGCCAGCCTTGACCAATTCGTTCAACTTTTTGTTGTTCAAAGGTTATGGTGGTGATGGTCATATTGGCAGGCACTAGAGTGAATAAAGATGAAGCTTCGTCGCTGCTGCCATTTAAAAAATCACTGCTGAAATTGAATAACATGATCAGCATTAACATACTGACAATGATGACATTGTTCCAAGCGCGTTGAGATAACTTGATCATTTAAAAGTAAAAACCAAATAATTGAGTAAGGAGGATTATGACATAAGGTGTCATACCAATCCCAACAAAGAAGTGTTCATTCAAAAGGACGAGATTAAAACGCAAAAAACCCGGCAAAGGCCGGGTTCTTCAGGAGACAAAACCAGTAAATTTACTTGATTTTGGCTTCTTTGAACAAAACGTGCTGACGAATTTTAGGATCAAACTTTTTGATCTCCATTTTGCCAGGCATATTACGTTTGTTTTTATCTGTAGTGTAGTAAAAGCCTGTACCAGCACTAGACACTAATTTAATTTTTTCGCGCATAATCTGATTCCTTAAACTTTAACACCGTTGGCTCGCATATCAGACAATACTGTATCGATACCTTTTTTATCAATAATACGCATACCTTTAACAGATAAACGCAACTTAACGAAACGGTTTTCACTTTCAACCCAAAAACGGTGGGATTGAAGGTTTGGCAAAAAACGACGACGAGTCGAATTTTTAGCGTGAGAACGGTTGTTACCTACCGCTGGACGCTTGCCTGTAACTTGACATACTTTGGCCATGGCCTTTGTCTCCAAACAATCTAAAAAATTTAGCTCTGACTCACATTTAATCGTAATCAATCTATGTGTCAGCTAACGCTATTAACAAGAGGGCGCATTTTATACAGTAAAGAACCTATTAATTCAAGAATAATGTGTAAATAGCGATCATTTTTATAAAAAAACTATATCAGCAGCTTTTCCCTAAGCTGCCATTAGGCCTTTGGCATATTCAAAACTTTGTAATAACCGATTGAAAAAAACATTTTAAGCTATCAGCAAATTATTGTGTTTTACATAATGACCGAAATAGCGCTTTATATTCACCCGCCATTCGTTCAAGGGAAAACTGGCTTCGAGCCTTATTTTGGCCATTAGTCGCCATTTTTGCGGTAAAATCTTTGTCAGCCAATAACCTTTCAATAGCATTAGCCAAAGCTTGTGGAGATTGCGGTTCTACTAAATATCCGTCTTCAGCGTGCACAAACATTTCTTTCACGCCCACCACTTCACTGGCCACAATAGCGCATCCAGAGGCCATAGCTTCAATCAGAACCAGTGGCATCCCTTCATAATGGGTGCTTAGTGCAAATATTTGATATTGAGCCAGAAGTTCAGGCAAATTTGTACAATGGCCTAAAAATGTAATTTGTTGCTCAAGATCTAACTTCTTGACTAGCTTTTGAGCCGCAACCAAGTGTGAAGTTTTACCTAAGCCAGCGAAGCTCAATTTAACTTCAATACCTTTAATTTTTAACAGGGAAATTGCCTTTATCAAGCTAGTTTGATCTTTCTGCCTTGCGAATCTAGCTGCCATGATAATTTCAGCTTTTCTCTGATTAAAAGGCACCTGAATTGATGGATCGAAACGAGTTAAATTTATGCCATTAGGAATACTGATGACTTTCTCTGCGGGAAAGCCTAAGCGCAATAAGTTTTGCTTAACACCTTCAGAGCAACCAATAATTTTGGCTGTATATTGTGACAACCATTTAGCTTGCTTAAGCCTTAGCCAAGTATACCTTTCTCTTGAGTTGTGCTCTACGTGAATAAGGTGAGGAACCTTTGCTAATAGACCCGCATAGCGGCCCCAAATATGTTCACTGAAACCATGTACAACTAAAATATCAGGCTTATATTCTTTACATATTCTGTAGAGTTGTTGAATGGTTAAAATGTGCAACTTACCCGTGACCAATCGTGTATCAATACCTAAGTTACGGAAGCTTTTTAGCTTTTCTTCAGTAGTGGACTTTTTCTTACGTAATACCAAAATAGATTCAATATCCGAAGTTTGATTGGTATTTTCAATAATTTCTTTTGCAACATTTGTTGAACCCGAAAAGCCACCCGTTACAAAATGTACTACGCGCATTAAAGACTTCCTTACCTTATCAATATTTCATTGGGACATAGATGGTAACAGTAACATTCATCGGCACATAAATTAACTTCAGAGGATTAAATCTACTTATTTTAGAGAAGGTGTATTTGATAGATTAAAAAATAACGGTTTCAGCTGATTATGTCAGACAAAAATTCCAATGAGCTATGCAGTGTATTTTTACCCGCTTAGTTCAGCAATGTCCGGGAAGTGGTTATTAGTGAGTCGCAGCAACGTTATCAATTAGTGTTTGTTATTCTGAAAATACCGCCAATCTAAGTCAATACCAAGGCCGATTATTCTGGGCGATATCATGTATAAGCATTAGAGATGAGTGAATCTTTTTTACATCAAACCTCTTTGCGCAAATGAGACGGCAATTCCATCGCCAATCACAAAATGATCGAGCACTTTAATATCCATTAGATTAAAGGCATCTATGACACGCTTGGTGATACTTTTATCTGCTTGGCTTGGCTCAGCAACACCCGAAGGGTGATTATGAGCTAGGATCACTGCAGCGGCGTTATCTAGCAATGCTTGTTGCACTAAAACACGAGGATAAACTGAGGCACTGTCAATTGTGCCGTAAAACATAGGCCGATATTTTATAAGCCTATGCTGACTATCGAGTAACAACATCGCAAACACCTCATGTGGTTGATCTCTTAGTTTGGCAATTAAATACGACTGAGTTTGTTCTACTGAGTTAAAGGCGTCCGTTTTATCTAAGGCTTCAGCCATAAAGCGTTGACTCATTTCCAAGCTTGCTTGAAGTTGTGCAAACTTAGCCTGACCTAAACCTTTTGTTTGACAAAAATCATGTTCTGAAGCACCTAGCAAGCCCCGCAAACCACCAAATTTTGTAAGGGAATTTCTAGCAAGGTCAATTGCGCTACAACCTTTAATACCTGTGCGTAGGAAGATAGCCAAAAGCTCGGAATCGGAAAGTGCCTCTGCCCCTTGCGCCAGAAGTTTTTCTCTGGGGCGCTCTTGTTTGGGCCAATCTGTAATTTTCATGCGTCCTTGCCTTAATCTTGATGGTGATAGTGATTAACTTCAAAATAAGCCTAGCAAATGCTGGCTATTCCAGCCAATATTGTGACTATTGAGCCCAGCAACATGTTAAAAAGAGCCAATGCAACTCGAAAAAACCAATATTATTCTAGGCATTACTGGCGGCATTGCAGCCTACAAAACCCCAGATTTAGTACGTAAACTCATTGCCAAAGGCGCAAAAGTGCGTGTGGTCATGACTGAATCAGCTAAGGAGTTTGTTAGTCCTTTGGCGTTGCAAGCTGTATCAGGCAATCCAGTTTCCGATGATTTATTAGATAAAGATGCCGAAGCCGCTATGGGGCATATTGAACTAGCACGCTGGGCGGATAAGTTATTAGTAGCGCCAGCCACGGCTAATTTTATGGCTAAGCTCACACATGGTTTGGCAGATGATTTATTATCTACCTTATGCCTTGCTACACCGGCTCCGATTGTTATCGCCCCAGCGATGAATCAACAAATGTGGCTTGCCGATGCAACCCAGGCCAATTTAAAAATATTAGAGCAACGTAGAATACAATTATTGGGACCTGCACAAGGTGAGCAAGCCTGCGGAGACGTGGGTCCAGGGCGTATGCTTGAACCACAAGAGATTGCAGACTTATTGGCGCAACAGATTTTCGAACAAGTGTTGGCCGGCAAACGTATTACCATAACCGCTGGTCCTACTCGTGAAGAAATTGATCCGGTGCGATATTTGTCTAATCATAGCTCAGGGAAAATGGGTTATGCTTTGGCCATTGCAGCCCAAGAACTAGGGGCAACGGTGACCTTAATTAGTGGCCCTGTAAATTTACTGCCACCAGCTAAGATTAAAACAATATCAGTTTCCAGTGCACAACAGATGCATGATGCTGTGATGCAAACTACCCATGACTGCGATATTTTTATTGGTTGTGCCGCTGTTGCCGATTATAGAGTGCAACAAAAAACCAATCAAAAAATTAAGAAGTCAGATAGTGAGTTAACACTTACTTTTATTAAAAACCCTGATATTCTTAGTGATGTAGCACATTTAGCGAATGCGCCATTTACTTTAGGTTTTGCCGCAGAAACACAAAATTTGCGTGAATATGCCTTAGGTAAATTACAGCGTAAAAAGCTCAATATGATCGCTGCAAATGATGTATCTGATAGTACAATTGGTTTTAACAGTGAGCAAAATGCACTTAGCGTATTTTGGTCAAAGGGTGAAAAAAAGCTAGATGTTGCCGATAAGCAATTACTTGCTAGGCAGTTAATGCGCCTAGTAGCCCAAAGATACACAGAAGACACTAACGACTGACGCCACTTTCGCCTAGGAACCCAGAATGCCAGCTATAAAACGCCCCAATCGCCGTGCTCAAATCCTTCAAGCACTGGCTAGCATGTTACAAACCAACCCAGGACAACGGATCACCACAGCCAAACTAGCAGCACATGTGGGTGTATCTGAGGCGGCTTTATACCGCCACTTCCCAAGCAAAGCACGCATGTTTGAGGGATTGATTGAGTTTATTGAAGAAACCTTATTCTCTCGTATCAATAAAATAATCAATGAAGAAAAAGACACGGCTACTCGCTGCCAGCTTATATTGCATCTTATTTTAGGTTTTGCCGAAAAAAATCCAGGGATCACCCGTATTTTAAATGGCGATGCTTTAATGGGCGAGCAAGACAGGTTGAGGGAACGTATAGCACAATTGTATGAACGTTTGGAAACCCAATTGAAGCAAGTTTTACGCGAACGTAAATTGCGTGAAGGTAAAACACTACCCGCTGAAGAAGGTATCATTGCTAATATATTAATTTGTTTTGCAGATGGGCGAATTAATCAGTTTATTCGCAGCGAATTTACCAAAAGACCCACAGAAAATTTTGCCGAACAATGGCAATTAATCAATAGACAATTTTTTACCTAAGATTAAGCCCAGACAATTCAATATATAAAAAAAGCGGACTCAATTGAGTCCGCTTTTTTGATCTGGTTTTAATTCTTTATTTTGAGAAGGTATCACCAAAAAAATCACCTTCATTCCAGCTAGAACGTTGTGCTTGGTTAGCCAACGTCATGCCTATGTGGTAATTCACCTCAGCAAATTTAGTCGCAGCTTTCCAATTGAAGGCTTGGCTAAATTCGTCGCCTGGCTTGTGATAGTTAGTTTTAAGAAAATGACTAAATTGTTTACTTCCATCAACCTCAGGATCGGCCGATTTAAAACCTGGCACTAAAAATACTGAAGGAATACCTTGTTTGACAAAACTGTAATGGTCAGAGCGGGTAAAGAGCGCTTGCTCTGGCATCGGATCTGGGCTTAACTCTAAGCCAATTTTCTCAGCTGCTTTTGCCACAGAACTTTTCATATCACTATGATCAGCACCAAATGCAATAACATCAGCAAACTCATAGAGCAGTATTGGCATATCAAGATTGACGGTAGCAACCATTGACCCTACGGGTACAGTAGGGTTTTGCGCATAATAGTCTGAACCCAACAATCCTTTTTCTTCTCCCGTCACAGCTACAAATAAAATGGAACGCTTAGGGCGCTCTTCAAGTTGACTAAACAAACGAGCAGTTTCCAACAACACAGAAGTTCCCGTGGCATTATCCATTGCGCCATTATTAATTTTGTCTTTCTTTACTGTTTTAGCGAAACCAATGTGGTCAGAGTGAGCTGAATACACCACATATTCATTTTTAAGTTTAGGATCTGAGCCTTCTAGGATAGCAACCACGTTAGGGCTAGAGATAGACTTGTGGGTGCTTGTAGATTCCAGCTTGATCTCCAAAGGCAAATCAAACCCCTTAGGCGACTCATCTTTTTCCAACATGGCATAAATTTGTTCTAAATTTTGTGGTGCATCTGCAAATACAATCTCTGCCGCTTCTTTGCTGAAATATGCTGAACCTTTAATTTGTGGAAACACACCAGATGGTTTTCCATCTTTGTCCAACCAACGAACAGAAGGTGTATGCAAATAGTTTAATAAGTTTTGATAAGGTCTTACTTTTTCACCCGTTGGGGTACTAATAGTAATAAAACCTACAGCTCCGTTTTCAGATGCATGACGTAACTTTTCGCGGCTTGAACCAAAGTGCGCTCCCTCTTCACTAGGAAAAGACTTAGGTTTGCCCGATAAGACAACCACTACCTTGCCCTTTACTTCCATATCTTGATAATCATTGTGCTGCAACTCGGGGGCGACGATACCGTAACCAACAAACACTAACTTACCCGCCATCTGAGTCATTTCTTCTACAGGGTTAGGGGAAGTGAGAAATTGTTTAGGATAACTTAGCAACATATCCCCTTGTGAACCAGTTAACGACAATTTGATTGACGATTGGTCAATATTAGCCTGAACAAAATTCACCCTCTGCATATAAGTGCCATCGTCACCGGCTGGTGTTAAAGCGTATTTTTCAAATTCGGCAGCAATATATAACGACGCAATTTCGTGTCCTCGAGCCCCTGTATCTCTACCTTCTAATAAATCATCCGATAAAAACCTAAGATGCGATTTAATCCGTGATGCATCAGCAGAAACTTCTGATGTTTGTTGAACTTGCTCAGATTGACACGCAACTAATAGTACAGCCGTCAAAATGGCTCCAAAACCAAGATGTAACTTCATTATTTTCTCCCTTTAATTGTTTTAATTGTTTTAATTGTTTTAATTGTTTTAATTGTTTTAATTGTCAGATTAAGCGAGATGTCTGGCGACTACAACCTTGACAGATAATTTAACTCGGCTACCCTGTAAAGAACATATATTCTGCCAACATTAGTTAATTACAATGCCGCGTAAAGCCCAATACAACGTTGATGACGTGTTAAGCCAAGCTATTGATGTATTTTTGGAACATGGCTATCACGGGGCCATTATGGATGAAATTATTGCTAGAACCGACTTCAACAGAAGGGGGTTTTATATCGAATTTGGCAGTAAGCAAACATTTCTTTACATGGTTTTAAAACACTATCAAACCACACACCTAAACAAATTAATGAAACATTTGGAATCTAATCACGGGCTTGATTCTATTAATGCGTTTTTTACTGACTACGTTGAACATATCAAAGGCAAAGGGTGTTTGTTAATCAATTGCATCACTGAATTAGGTTTTTACAACCAAAAAGTACAAGAAATTGGGCGTCACTATCTTGACCGGTTACAGATAGACTTTATTGGTTGTTTAGAAAAAGCCCAAGGGTTAGGACAAGTGCACAATCATATAAATATAGAATCAACGGCACTGCAGCTAACCAGTTACGTTCAGGGGTTTGCGGTGAATGCTATTTTGGCTGGTGATACGGATGAATTACAATTAGCCACTCAAGCTTTATTGGGTCCGTTAGCGGTTAAACAATAACGCCTTTTTTTTGAGGTTCATTTATTTCCTTTTTAACGATTAGGAAATACCTTATGAAACTTCTGGTTGATAAAAAACATCCCAAAACAACTTTGTTATCCTTGCTATTAGCTAGACCATCTCCATTGATAGGTAAAGTGTAACATCCTATTTGTAACCCTGTTTATTGTGACCGGGGAAATAGCTTAATATATTGAGTAGTTATTATGTCCAGTGAAAAACATTTGTTTCGGATCCAATTTATCGCTAACGGCGAACGTTATGAACTTTATGTGCGAGAAGTGTGCCAGGGAAGTATGTTTGGATTTATTGAAATAGGTGACTTTGTTTGGGATACCCACACCAGTTTGGTACTGGATCCTAGTCACGAAAAACTTAAAGATGAGTTTGCTGACGTCACTCGTACGTACCTACCAATGCACAGCGTATTACGTATCGATGAGGTGAAGAAACAAGGTACTTCAAAAATTACCGCATTATCGGATAAGGTAACTGCTTTTCCAACGCCAATTTATACACCTAAAAATACACTTAAATAGCGTTATTCACACTAGGATAAAAGTATGAAAAAGTTATACTATTTATTGATATTGAGTCTTTTATCCAATGTGTGTGCAGCTACAGAATCAAAAAATTTACAGCCTCTGCTTGATGAAATTTGGCAGTATGAATTATCCATAACCCCTGTCCAAGCAAGTCGGCAAGGGATACATCACTTTGATGATAAGTTGGCGGATATTTCTCCTAAAGCGCTAGCGAAACAAGACATTCGATATCGCGAATTCCTGAAAAACCTATCCCATTTAGACAAAGCCGAATTAAATAGGGCCGAGCAAATCAGCTTGTTAATTCAGCAAAGACGACTGCAAAATCATGTCGACCAATACCACTTTAATGACCATTATATGCCACTTACAGCTGAGTCAGGCTTTCATAGTGATTTAGCCTTTTTACCTCGCTCTAGCCGTTTTAAAACCTTAGTTGATTATCAAAATTACTTAACACGCCTTGAACAGTTTCCTACTTATTTTGAACAGCAAATTAATTGGATGAAAAAAGGCATTCAAACCGGCTTAGTGCAACCTAAAGTAGTGCTGCAAGGTTTTGAAAATTCGGTCAAAGCCTTTATCCAAGACTCACCTGAAGACAGCGTGTTTTACGCACCCTTTGATAATTTTCAGGGAGTTAACATTGACTCTATTCAACAACAAAATTTACGTGAGCAAGCTGGTTTAGTTATCAATAATCAGGTGTTTAGTGCTTACCAAACATTTTATGATTTTCTAACTACTGAATATATTCCTAAGAGTAAAATTGATATTGCCGCCAAGTCTTTACCAAACGGTTTGGCTTACTATCAAAATCGTAGTGATTTTTATACCACCACTAAAATGTCGGTGAATGACATTCATTCCTTAGGTTTAGACGAGGTAAAACGCATTCGTGGTGAGATGCAGACTGTCGTCGACCAGTTGGAATACAAAGGTAATATCAACCAGTTCATCCAATATTTGCGTACTGACAAAAAGTTTTATGCGCAAACAGCAGATGAGCTGATCAAACAAGCCTCATATATCGCAAAAAAAATAGATGCCAAACTACCGCAACTATTTAATTATTTACCTCGTACTCCATACGGCGTCGAAGCAGTGCCTGAAAACATCGCACCAAAATATACAACAGGCCGTTATATTTCGCCCACTAAAGATGATCAACCAGGTTATTATTGGGTGAATACCTATGCCCTAGATAAACGCCCCCTATATGCCCTAACTGCATTAACATTGCACGAAGCAGTACCGGGTCATCATTTACAAATATCATTATCCAGAGAAATGCAGGATTTACCTGAAGTAAGACGTTATACCTATATCTCCGCATTCGGAGAAGGTTGGGGCTTATATTCAGAATTTTTGGGTAAAGAGGTCGGGATGTATACCGATCCCTACGATGAATTTGGCCGCTTAAGTTATGAAATGTGGCGAGCTTGTCGTTTAGTGGTAGATACAGGTATGCATATAAAAGGTTGGTCTAGACAGCAGGCCATAGACTATATGTTGGAGAATACCGCCCTCTCTGAACATAATGTTACAACCGAAATCGATCGCTATATTTCCTGGCCAGCACAAGCCTTGTCCTACAAAATTGGGGAACTAACGATAAAAAGGCTACGTATTCAAGCCGAGGAAGCACTAGGCGATAATTTTGATTTGCGGGCATTTCATCATGCGGTGTTAGAACATGGCTCAGTTCCCTTGTCTATTTTAGAAGAAAACATTCAGGGTTTTATTAACCAACGTAAAAAACTATCGCACTAGCTAACTTGCCTCTTTACAGCGACTTAATAAATATTCAAATTCTGATTGCTGCACTGGCATAATGGATAATCTATGGCCTTTTTTTACTAAGCCTATTTCGGTGATTTCCGGCATACTTTTTATTACCTTAAGTGGCAATAGTTTAGAAAATTTTTGCTTAAATTGAATATCTACCATCACCCATCTAGGGTTATCTGGTGATGACTTGGGATCGTAATATTTAGACTCAGGATCGAATTGTGTGTGGTCCGGATACGCCTCTTTAACCACTTGGGCTAAACCAACTATGCCAACATCTTTACAGCTAGAGTGATAAATAAACACCTGGTCACCTAGCTTCACGTTATCTCGCAAAAAATTGCGCGCCTGATAATTACGAATACCGTCCCAATGCTCAGTTTGATTAGACATATTTGCCAAATCATCAATACTGAAGGCATCGGGCTCAGTTTTAAATAACCAATTCTGCATGACTTGCCCGCCCTTAATTTGTAATCAGCAAATACCAAGCAAACATATACTCTTGATTAGCGCTTTTCAAGCCAGCTGTCTATTAAACCTTGAACCTGGCGAGCATCCACCAGCTTAAAGTTTTGCGGGGCCATAGGTAAACGATTTCGACCATCTTGCACCACTAGAAGCCCTGCTGGCAGGTTTGCGCCCAATGGATATGAAGTAATAGCTAATCCATCGGTTTCAGATGCGCCATCTAATCCTAAACTGATGTTCATACCAATTTTAAAACTGCCAAGATATTGGTTGTTCTTATCCAAAGCAAACACGCCATAACTGTCGTTACCTTGACTAGAAGCAAACAAGAAACGTTGTTCTTTGTAACGATATATTCCCATGCCTTCAACATCGGCCACAAATGTTTGATTGGTTTTAATAATAAGTTTACTTGCTTCTTCTATAGGTTCTGCGGAAACTTGCCATACGCCGATGGCCTCTTCACCATAATAAAGTTGTTGATTTTGATCGTCTACCACACAACCTTCAGGTTGGCTTGGTGCATAGAACTCTCTGACCAATTTACCGGAGATGTTGCCGGCATCTTGTTGTAACAAGTACTGCTGAAAGTGCCCATCTGTACCATTCACAAACACATAATACTGGCTACCATTGGCATACATACACAAACCATAGACATCATCGATAGCTGTTTGAATATCAGAGATATGAACCATGTAACCTGTATCAGGCTCAATAGAAAAAACACTAATAGACTTAGTGCTACGGTTGCTCGCAGTAGCAATATCGACAAGCTTGCCGCCTAACTCCATGCCGTAACGAATATCCACATTATTCACTCGACCTACATTTAGTTCCTGCAGTAAGTTACCTTGTAAATCGTACTGTTTTAGGCCTTGTTTTTTATTGGTCCCTAACACTCGGCTTTTAGCACTGTCTGCAAAATTTATCCATATTGCGGGATCATCGGCTGCGTCACCATAGGCTGCCATAGCTGTACTTTGAGCATAAGGTTGCACAACAGGCATAGAGGGATGAACTTGTGGCTTCGCTTTTTTAGGGATTATCAACTCAGACGTGAAATACTTGGCTGTTTCATCATCAAAGATACCCAGTGTAAGTTGGTCGCCCTGTTGCAGGGCGCTAACACTTTCTGGCGTATGTGATCCTTCAAGTGATACAAACCTTGCTTGATCATTGTTGTGGATATCAACTAACCAAACACCTTGTTGCTCTGGCGCACTGACTAGTAAGTCACCTGAATCTAAAACCTCGATATATGTCACTTCACTATTAATTGGTCCATGGGGCTGAGTTGCTATAACCAACTCTCGAGCTAATTCAGATTCGTGGTCGGCAATGTAACGCCATACTCCAATATTTTCTTCTGCTATATAAAGTGACTGGGAGCGATCGTCTACTGCACAAGATTTGGTTTGGGGTGCACCAATAAAGGTTTGTACAACTAAATCTGTTAATACATGCTGCGTTGCATCAACAACTATTCGTTGAGCAACCTGCCCTAAGGCATCTGTGGTAAATAACGATAAATGCCCTTGGGGCATTTGATACCAACACAGGCTTTCTATTTGAGCTGATGGCCTTTTAAATCGGGTTAGCTCTGACAATTTCTTAGTTTTCCAATCTAATTTTATGATTAGCACTTGCCCTAAGTTACTGTCTAAGGCTGCAATCAAGCCAAATGTCTGATCGCCAACTTGTATATTATCTCGCCAATCGAGTAGCTCAATATGGCCTTTAACACTACTTAGTTGATTACCTTTTTTATCGGTTAACAACACGCCTAATGTTTCACTGCTGAGCAACCAATATTCTTGCTGCTGATAACGAATGGGCTTGGCTACTTTACCTGCAATATCGCTATTATTTTCTAGCGCTTTTAATGGCGCAGATACAAGCTTTTGAACTGAATTAGTAGGCGCTTGGCAAGCACTTAACAGTACCAAAAACACACAGTATAAAATGGGGTATAGAATAGATTTCACACTTAATCCTTATTAATACTATATTGATACAGCACCTTGTTTTTATCAGAAATAAACTGCACTAATAGCTCATTGTCACTCACAGATACAGAAGCGAACCCTGCTGTAGCTTCAGCAAAACGGGTAAAGGATCGTTGGGCTACTTTTCTTAGTTCAGAGCCAGCACCAGAGACAAAATGCTGCACTGTGGTGCCTTTAGGTTGGTTGTGTTGCAAGTCATGCTCATGCCCTGCGAAGTAAGCATCAATCTTATGTTTTTCAAAAATAGGTTCAAGTACACCGCGTATTTCAGAGGTTTTACCGTAACGTTTACCACTTGAATACAAAGGGTGATGACCAATCACGATTTTCCACTTAGCAGTAGATGCAACTAATTGTTCTTCTATCCAAGCGAGTTGTTTAGCCCCATCTTGTTTTTGCGTTTCAGCATATTTTGCTACATCTTTATATTCAGGGTTGAGGGGATTAGTATCAATAAATAACATCAGTACTTTTTCACCACCATCAAGTTCAAAGCTTTTAGCATAATAACTACTGGGGAAGACCCAACGACGGCTAACATCCGTGTAGTCAATTTGAGCTTGCCAATTTCCCCTATAATCGTGATTACCTAAAGTGGGATACCAGTTTTCAAACAAATGTGGACCATGATAAATATCTTCAAAAGAGCTTTGCCAATAGGGGTCATCAACCGATGCTACCCCATTTGAATAAAAGTTATCACCTGTGGTGGTAATAAAATCAGCATCTAGTTGCCACATGGCTACATCCATCATCTCTGCAACAGGTATTTGCTGATAATGACCATTTCGCCCCCAATCACCTAGTACCAAAAAGTTAAGACTATCTTCTGGTACAGACAACCCTTGAATTTGGTGGGTCTGATAATAAGACTCATCGTGTACGGGCTTTGCGTAGCTGGGTGAAATAGTGATACATGCAATAACAAAAAAGATACCAATTAATCGCACTTATATTCTCCAAATAGATAAACTAACGCGCCTCTTAGGCGCGTGTTTGTTGTCACCAAAATGTGTAGCTTTAGTGAATTACAACTTCCAATTAAAACCTAACTCAAACGTACGGCCATACTCTTCATATTGAGCGTTGACACTAGGTTGATCGAAGTAATGATAGAACGGCTCATCTGTTAGGTTAATTGCGTTGAAATACACATGCATATTAGGGTTAATGAAGTATTTACCCATAAAATCCATTTGCTGATGCTTATCTTCCATTCTGATTAGGTCACCATCTATCTCTTCAAGGTTTTCACTTTTGTAAGTCATAGTGAGTCTGACACTAACATCTTCACTTTCGTAACCTACAGTCAAGTTTCCAATTCGGTCAGATTGATTTGGCAAAGACGTTTCATAACGTTCGCCATCTAATAAGGTTACGGCTTCAGAACTAGTGAAGGTGCCATTAGCACTCAGTAATAAACCATTGTCGAAACCTTTTACCCAAGATAATTCAATACCACTCACACTTGCTGATTCACCATTGATAGGCTGCATAACTTCATCAAAACCTTCCCAACCATCGGTGCCTGCAACATCAGTAATGATAACGAAGTTATCGATACTTTTATAAAAATACCCTGCAGACAAAATACCAATGTCCCCAGGGTAGTACTCTAACGCTAAGTCGATATTGTCTGCTTCATAGGGTTCAAGATCAGGATTGCCTACTTCTGCTTCACGCTCAGTGACAAATTCACCATCATCTTCTTCTGTTTTAGATTCAATGATTTGAAAAGCCGCGGAGTCTTCAAATTTGGGACGTGAAATCGTTTGAGTAAAAGCGGCGCGGCCTATAAGTTTGTCATTAAATTCATAACGTAAATTGACGCTAGGCAATAGATGCGAATAACTTTTAGCGCTTTCCCATAGTGTGTTAACAACTTCTTCTATATCGGTTGCTTCATTTTCGATTAGCTCTACCCGCATACCAGAGGTACTAAAGTCAGTGTCTTCGTATCGTAATCCGGCGACTATGCGTAAATTTTCCAAGTCGATTTTACCCATAAGATAAAGCGCTAAGATATCCTCTTGGTTTACGTATGACGCACCGTTTGATTCGACTTCTGAATCAAGATCTGCGATTTCAAAAGCGTTACTTTGCTGTCCATAATATTCACGCATAAATGAACGATCTAAACCCGGGCCAAAATCCCCTAATCCCCAATCGGGAGTAGATGATGCAAAAATACTAGGATCAATATCATCAAAATCACCGTCATAAATTATGATATCAGCATCAGCTGATTTCTCACGGCTACGGTATTTTCCACCAAACTTGAACTCAACTTGATTGGCTTGCCAATCAAAGTAACGAGTAAAATCAGCCTTAACCATAGTTTCACTATCTTCAGCGTGATTTTTTTCAAAACTGACTTCGTCTAACTCATAATTACTCAAGTCCATAGCAGCAGCTTCTTGAGTCACTGTGGGAATTGGCCCCGCCATATCTGAATCGATTTCTATGCCTTCACCCACTAAGGTGTAGTACAAAGCGTCTGGCTCATCTTCATCTGCTTTGGAGTAACCCACTTGATATTCAATTAACCAATCTTCAAGTTGGTGCTCACCACCTGCAGTAATAGACAAAATACTCTGGGTTTCTTCGCGATCTTTACTACCGCGCTCAATTTCAGAGTCTGCACCATCAAACACAAAAGTATTTGAGAGTCTAAATTCATCATCCGCAAAGCTGCTGTATAAGGTACGCAGATAATATTGATTGTTCATGTCTGGACGAAAGTCTAAGTTAACAGCACTACCTATACGCTGACGACTAATTGAATAATAACGTTGCTCTACTTCATCATCGCCATTTGATTCAATGTTATCTGAGCCAAAACTACGATCGAAGTAAGATAAGGCCGCAGCTACCCCTACTGTGTCAGTCAACATAGTGGTTAGGCTGCCTGAAATTTTAGGGCTAATTTCATCACGTAGTTGATTTTGACTTGCCTGCACAGTCAAACTTGCAGAGGTCCCTTTTTTGTCAAAAGCGCTGAGACTTTTTACTTCTATTGAACCGCCTATGGCATCACCGTCCATATCTGGGGTGACAGATTTTGATACCTCTAAGCTTTGAATAAGCTCTGAGGGGATCACATCAAGAGCAACAGAGCGCACGCCGCCTTCAGGAGAAGGTACATTCACACCATTAATAGTGACGTTATTCAAGTTAGGATCGATACCACGAATACCAACAAAGCGTCCTTCACCTTGATCTCTTTCAATAGATAACCCAGGTAAACGTTGTAACGCTTCGGCAGCATTTTGGTCCGGGAATTGGCCAATAGAGCCAGCCGACACTATAGATTTAATGCTATCAGACATTCTTTTTTGGTTAAGTGCACTGGCTTTACCCGCTCGTTGCCCGTACACAATTATATTTTCCAGTGATGCATTAGCAGCCGCTAATACCACTGCTTGTTGCAAGGTTTGTCCAGCGCTAATTTGAATTGGCAATTCAACTGTTGGTGCCCCTAAGTACTGAACCACTAGGGTATAGTTACCTTCGGGTAGATTATTAAAGCGGAACGACCCATCACGACGAGATACAGCACTTGCCCCAAGCTCTTTAATTTGAATATCCGCCCCTTCAAAATAGCTGGTTTGGCTTTTGTCCGTTAGAACGCCTTGTAATGCACCAACTTCTTGCCCTAGTGTCGATGTGCTGACCAATGCAGTTAAACAAGCTATGGCTAAGGTAGATTTAATCATTTTCATAATAGGTTCTCGTTCCTGTCATCTTTTTTAATAGTCGTATGGCGAATCTGCAATCTTGCTCGGACAGACACGCTAGAGAAGAGGCATGACATATTTATGACGACATCGCTGATAAATGGCTTGATAAGACTGCATCACTGGCTATTCAGTATCTTGTTACTCGTTGTTTGAGCTAATTTGACCTCCTATTGAGCCCCCAAGAACTCTAGGTTCGGGTGATTTTATTGGCCAACATAGAAAAAGACCTTCATCTATCTGTCATTTAGTTGAGCCAAAATGACCCCGTTATGTTTTTTCACGTAACGACATACTATTTGCAGTAAGAGGATGACCGATGAACTTATCTTTGTTAGCTCGCCATTCAACGCTTTTTTCGGTGTTGTGTGGTTCGTTTGCTGTGTCTACTAGCCTAAGTATTGGTCTAGGGCAACTGAAAAACCTATCAGACATATCTTGGTTAGATGTTCTCGGAGAAGGCAGTGTTGGGTTACTATCTATTGTGTGGGTGTTTTTTTTATTAATCAGCCGCCCACCCGGCAAAGTGACATCAGCCTTAGTAATCGGATTATGTTGCTTTCTTTTTTCAGCTTCTCTGGATTTCTATGATGAATTTTTGACCTATCAAGATGCAGCCACAGGTTTGAGTATGTTTGAGTCAATTCCTGCGGCTATTGGCATGTTCATTATGAGCTATGCGTTATATCAATGGCATCAAGAGCAACTGGTACTCAATCAACAATTACATAGCCGTGAACATGATTTGCGTCAACATGACCAAATTGATTTTATTACCAAGCTCTATGGTGCTGATTATATGCGGGGCCAAATTAACAACAAGCTTATAGCCCCTCCTCACTCTGACTTTTCTATTGTCATGTTAGACATTGACAACTTTGACCAATTTAATCGTAAGTTTGGGCATGCAGAAGGCGATAGATTACTGCGGCAGATATCTGAATTAATCATTATGAACTTACGTTCATCCGACTTAGCCTGCCGTTATGCTGGCGATCGGTTTGTACTGTTATTACCCAACACAGGCCAAAAATTGGCATTAGAACTCGCAGAACAAGTGCGTCAAGCCATATTCCACTTAGCTTACAAACCCTATCAGCACCCACAAGCGATATATCACAATTTAACCTTTGCAATTGACTCAGTAAGGCCAGGAGACACAACTGACAATATTATTGACCGAGTCAATCGAAGTCTTGATGCATCAAAACAATTACTCTATCCAAGTGAAGTGGCATTATGAAAGTCTCTGCTACTAAATTTTTATGCTTAGAAGATAAATACATACCGGCCCATCAGTTAGCCGCTAGTGTAGTCGATTATGCAGTGTCTCGAGGTGTCAATAAACACAAACTATTACGAGGCACCCGTATTTTTATAGAGGATCTCAAGTCCGACAAAAAAATCAGTCTGGGACAATTATTACAATTGCTCACCAACGTCAGAACCCTAACACCTGGCTATGATTGTGCGTTTCAAATTGGTAGACGTTTATTCCCCAGCAATTATGGTGCAGTGTCTAATGCGTTATTACATAGTCGGGATTTTGCTCAAGCTCTAAAAATCCTCGGTTTATTACGCATGCAAATCTGTCCATTTTTTGATGGCACAAGTTATCAAACTAGCCAACGCCAATATTTACTTATTAACCCAGCATTAAACTGCCATACACAAGTGCAGTTTTTATCAGAAATCTATTGCAGCGCTTTGATTTCCGCGACTAAGTTACTCTTTGGGCAACGTATCCCCATGTATTTTAGTTTTCCTTTTCAAAAACCTAAATACATCCAAGAATACGAGGGAAACCTTGGTTATAGGTTGTCCTTCTCTCAACCTATGTTCAGCATTAGCTTTGAAAAAAAATGGCTGACAACACCTTGTCTACAAAGAAGTGATGGTTTAAGAAGTTATGCAGTCAAACAGGCGAAAATGCAAAATGTCCCTAAACAAGGTTTTTTACAAACCGTGCGTAATGAAATCAACAAAGACAGACAAACCAACTTAGACAACATTGCTAGGCAATTTTCCATAAGCCCTGCCACCTTTAAACGTAAGTTAAAGTTACATAACACACACTTTAAACAATTACAGGATGAGCTAGGTAAACAACAGGCAACTTACCTATTACAAATTCAACAGTTTAGTAATGAGCAAAGCGCCCAGCTGATGCAGTTTAACGACATTCCCAATTTTCGGCGTTCAGTCAAACGCTGGACAGGCCTAACACCAAGCCAATTGAGATTAACTGAATAGAGCTAATCACTGCTGATCTATCACTAAAACTTGCATCTTTAGATATCACAAATATACTGTACATAAATACAGTATATTTGTGATCTTATGCACCCTACTATTTCTTACTTAAAAAATAAAAATCTGCTTTGGCAGGCTAATCACACTCAATCTATCGATAACGGACAACACACCGGATTTAACGAGTTAAATAAGGCGTTGCAAGGAGGATTTCCTGAGTATGGCGTCATCGATATTCGCAGCCAATTAGGTATTGGCGAGCTGCGCTTATTATTACCTAGCATTCTGACTAGGCAACAACAAAGACAAACAGAATTAGTCACATTGATTGCGCCACCTATGTGCATTAATAGCGAAATGTTAGCTGAATTTGGTTTTGCGCTTGATCAAGTGATGGTAGTACAACCTTCATTAAATAAGCAGGTATTGTGGAGTACAGAGCAGAGCCTCAAAAGCGGCTGCTGTCATAGCGTGATTTTATGGCATGCTTCGTTGTCGGTAACCCAAGTCAAACGTTTACAACTAGCAGCAGAAAAAGGTCGTAGTTTACTTTTTATCATACGTCAGCCACAGCAAGAACACATATCTTTACCCGTCACCTTAGGAATTCGGCTCAGCCCCTCAAAAGTAGGTATACAAGCCCAAATAACTAAACGTAAAGGCACTTGGTCTAATGGCTCATTTAACATCTACATGGGGGCTTATTGGCCTGAACTGAGTCAGTCTGAAGACACTAATGTGCTGGCGTTTCCCTCTCGTGTATGTCGCACCGGTTAAGACGTCACTTTTAGTAAAAATCATTATGCAAAAAATTTGGTTATATGTGTATTTTCCTAATTTACAATTAGATGCTCTGCTACAACAAAATCCTAGTTCAAACTTGCATACACAAGGGTATGTGATCCTCGACGAGCAGACGAACCAGGTATGTCAGCTCAATCATGCAGCTTATCAGGCTGGCATACGTTTAGGCATGGGATTAGGCACAGCTGCCATGTTAAAAGCAGATTTACAGGTCATCCCTTACCAACAAAAAATCACTAAAAACAGACTGAATGATATTGCCCAAAACCTCTATTTAGTGACAAGTGACATCTGCTTTTTTAACGATAATGGTTTGTTATTGCAGGTACATAATATGCTTAATTTGTATGGAAATTTAACATCTTACTGGCAGGTTGTGCAGCAGCAACTGCTCGGACAGCAGGTACATTTTCATTACGCTACAGGGCATTCCCCCTTAGCGGCTAAATTACTGGCTATCACGGCTTGGGATCAGATAACTGACAATATTCAGACAATCAAACGAGCCATCCTACAAGCATCATTACAGCACACTGATCTTACCGTTAAAGCCGTTAAAAAATTACAGCGAGTAGGTGTGCATAATATGCAAGATTTACTTAAAATCTCCCTTGCTGACATAGCCAAACGTTTTGATATTGAAGTCGCTACTTATATTGGCAAAATCACTGCGCAGATAAATCATCCTGTCAGTTTTTTTCATCCCAAAAAATCTTTTGATCGTTTTATTGAGTTGTTATACGACATCGAAAATATACAAATACTACAGGCGCCACTAACGCAACTTTTGCAAGGTTTAGAACTATTTTTAAAAACACGAGATTTGTTAACCCAAACATTAGTATTCACCCTTAGCCAGAGGGATGAAAAATCTATTGAGCTAAAGGTTCACTCCCAACAAGGTGAATATTTGGCTAAGTCTTGGGCAGTATTAATATCTTTAAAATTAGAAAATATCACACTCAGTGCGCCTGTTTTTGCGATCCGCTTAATAGTAGAAAACACCTATATCAGAACGCCAGATAAAAGTGATTTATTTGCTGGTAACCAAGGTAGACTGTCACGCTTACAGTTGATATCTCTGCTCCAAGCAAAACTGGGAGAAGCAGCGGTATCTAGTCCCACATTAACCAATGATTATAGACCAGAACAGGTAATTCAAAACGCCGAAGGGCTCACTAAAGCTATACAACCTTTTAAACTTTATGCCTTACGACCAAGCTTTTTATTGACCCCTCCTCAACTTTTGCAAGAAAAAGTATCCATTGCTTTTGGACCAGAACGCATAGAAACAGGTTGGTGGGACGCAAAACCTATCATTCGAGACTACTTTATAGCCCGCAATCAATTGGGTCAGTGGTACTGGGTATTTAAAACCCCAAAAGGTGATTGGTATTTACATGGTGTGTTTAGTTAATGACCACAAAACATCATTATGCTGAATTATTCTGCCAAAGTAATTTTAGCTTTTTGTATGGCGCTTCACACCCACAAGAGTTAATTAAGCAGGCTGATTTTCTCGGTTATCAAGCGATTGCTATTACCGATGAGTGCTCAGTGGCAGGAGTTGCCAGAGCACACACTGCCATTAAGGAGCTCGACCTTAATATCAAGTTAATTGTCGGCAGCCTATTTCGTTTTGATGAAGAGTTGGAGTTGCTTTTATTGTGCCCCGACAGAGTCGCTTATGCTGAGTTATGTCGCATCATTACTAACGCTCGCAGGCGTGCGCCCAAAGGTCAGTATCAATTGAATAAATGGGATTTGCGCGGGGTCAAACACTGCTTAGCCATATGGTTACCTAATGGCGATCAAGATATAGATAATTATTGGGGAGCCTGGCTTAAAAAGCATTACAAAAACAAAGTATGGCTTGGTTATCAGCGACATTTATTGGCTAACGAACACCGCTATTTAGTTCATGTAGAACAGCTTAGCAACGAACATCAAATCGCCATCTGTGCCTGCGGCGGCGTACTGATGCATCATCAACAACGTTTACCACTGCAACATGCCCTCACGGCTATTCGTAAAAGTAAACCAGTGTCAGTATTAGGTCGCCAATTATTGCCTAACAGCGAACGTTACCTACGCCCTGTTAATAAACTATCCACCTTGTATAAAGCTTTATGGCTAGAAGAAACCCTAACTATTGCCAACTTATGCACTTTTAACTTGGCGAGTTTGCGTTATGAATACCCTAGCGAACTAGTACCTGATGGAAAAACGGCTTCAGGGTATCTTCGAGAGCTTGTCATCACGGGTATGCGTTTACGTTTTACGACAGGTGGCAGGCTAACCTTTACTATCAAGCGGATCATTGTTAAAGAATTAAAACTTATCAAAGAGCTAGAATACGAGTATTTCTTTTTAACCATTTATGATGTAGTGCAATTCGCTCAAAAACAACAAATTTTATACCAAGGTCGAGGTTCAGCAGCCAACTCCATAGTCTGTTATTGCTTACAAATCACTGCGGTCGATCCGAGGCAAATATCAGTATTGTTTGAACGTTTTATTTCCAAAGAACGTCAAGAAGAACCGGATATTGATGTGGACTTTGAGCACGAAAGGCGCGAAGAAGTCATTCAATATATTTATAAAAAATATGGACGTGAAAGAACAGCCATAGCGGCAACCGTCATTACTTACCGACATAAAAGTGCAATTAGGGAAATAGGTAGAGCATTTGGCATTAACGAAAGCCAGCTAGATTTTTTCATAAAAAATATGAACCATCGAGATATGGAGTTAGGTTGGCAAGCACAAATTACCGAACTAGGCTTTGATCCCTCATCATCACAAGGCAAACAATTTGTAAGTCTGGTTAATGAAATAAAAGGCTTTCCTCGCCATCTTTCACAACATGTGGGAGGCTTTGTCATATCCCAAGGCCCACTCTACCATCTAGTTCCTATAGAAAATGCTGCCATGGAAGATAGAAGTGTAATCCAGTGGGATAAGGACGATCTTGAAAGCTTAGGGCTTTTGAAAGTGGATATACTGGCGTTAGGCATGCTCACCGCCATTCGTAAATCTTTTGCCTTAATCAAACAGCATTATCAGCATAGTTTTAATATTGCTCAGATCACGGCAATGGGAGACGACAAACAGGTTTATCGGATGATCCAAGATGCTGATACAGTGGGGGTATTCCAAATCGAATCCCGTGCACAAATGAGCATGTTACCTAGGCTCAAACCAACTACCTTTTATGATCTGGTGATCCAAATTGCCATTGTGCGCCCAGGTCCTATTCAAGGAGGAATGGTACATCCCTTCCTGAAGAACAGAGCCAATCCCGAACTCATTGAACACCCGTCGCCAGAACTAAAAGAAGTATTAGAACGTACTTCTGGTGTACCCATTTTTCAGGAACAAGTGATTAGGATTGCTATGGTAGCCGCTGGTTTTACAGGTGGAGAAGCAGATCAATTACGCCGCGCTATGGGCAGTTGGAAGAAAACGGGTGAACTAACAAACTTTAGGGAGGCGCTCATAACAGGGATGTCACAAAGAGGCTACACCCTCGAATATTCAGAACGTATTTATAAACAGATATGTGGTTTTGGAGAGTATGGTTTTCCCGAATCTCATTCAGCATCCTTCGCAGTATTAGCTTACGTATCTTCCTGGTTAAAGCACTATTATCCTGCAGCTTTCTATGTGGGTTTATTAAATAGCTGGCCTATGGGATTTTATTCTCCAGCACAACTGATCCAAGACGCTAAGCGGCACGATATAGTGGTTTTACCCATATGTATCAATACGTCCCAGTACAACCATACTTTGGAATACCAGAATGCAGATTGGGCTATAAGGTTGGGTATGCGCCTAGTAAAAGGTACAAATAATAAAGATATAGAGCAGCTTATCCAACAACGACCAGAGTCTGGTTTTACTGAAATTAATCACATTAAGCGTTTAGCATTGCCCCGCCATATTATCGAAGCACTTGCCAGTGCCAATGCATTCCATACACTTTGCGATAATCGTTATGCAACACGTTGGTTATTAATGGATACAGAAAACGATTTACCTCTATTCAGTCAACAAAGATCGCTTCCAATCACTAATATTCCCAGCCTAAATGCAAGCCAAACTCTATTAGAAGATTACGCATCCACTAGTTTAAGCCTATTTACACACCCTATCGAGTTACTAAAAGAAGCAAACTTGTTACCCAAGCACACTCAAGCAAATGAATTACACCTAAAAGCACATCAAACAACTGTTAGCGTGATCGGATTAGTCATTAGCCGACAAAAACCGGGTACATCCAAAGGAGTCACATTCATTACCCTTGAAGATCATACAGGAAACATCAATGTAGTCGTCTGGCTAGCAACCTCAAGAGAACAGAAACAGGCTTACTTAAAGTCGACCATATTGCAGGTAAATGGAATATTAGAGCGAGGAGACGGAGGTGTTATACATATCATAGCTGGAAAACTTAAAGATTTAAGTCACTTGCTACTAGAACTGAACACCAAATCCCGTAATTTCCATTAGTTTCCAACCACAAAAAAAAGCCACCTTATGCAGGTGGCCTTTCTTCTAAATGGGAGTCTGACAATGTGCGACCTACATGGATGTAGGAAGTGCAGGTTTTGCAGCAGCAAAAACCTGTCTACTCTCGCAGGA
>NZ_BAEO01000064.1 GCF_000314995.1 Paraglaciecola arctica BSs20135
ATTTACAGTTGTAGTTGCTTTTAGAATACAATAAAATGTAGCAAGAAAACAAAACGTTTTTTGGTACATTTATTGTCAAAATTGGCTGGGGTAGCTGGACTCGAACCAACGGAATAACCGAGGATCAAAACCTTTTCTCACAGCAAAAATTTATAATAAAATTGGCTGGGGTAGCTGGACTCGAACCAACGAATGACGGGATCAAAACCCGTTGCCTTACCACTTGGCTATACCCCAACAATAACTTACAAATGGTGCGGAAGGAGAGACTCGAACTCTCACGCCGTGAAGCACTGGAACCTAAATCCAGCGTGTCTACCAATTCCACCACTCCCGCATACTTCTATCCTATACAAGATAAAAGTGGTGGCTACAGCGGGATTCGAACCTGCGACCCCATCATTATGAGTGATGTGCTCTAACCAACTGAGCTATGTAGCCACTAAATCACTCCGTCTCCGAAGTGGCGCGTATTATGCTGATCTAGGTTTTTGCCGTCAACAGTTTTATGACATTAAACTGTCTGTTTGGTTAGATACTAAGCAAGTGGAGACTATTTTTTTGTTTGGCGGTGATAAAATCACTAATACACCTCGTAATAATAGGTATTTGTAAGGAAAGGTTGGTTTCTGTTTATTTATAATAACTTTAGGTTTAATGCATAAAACAGTCATAAAAATATTCTGGATTGTTTGGATAGATACCTAATGTAGTAAAATAAATTGCAGCAATCAGGATACTTTCAACAGAAAATCACGATATATAGGAGATGATATTCATGTTTATTTTTGGTTCTAAGTCACTTTTAGGCATATTTAGCCACCTAATGTTGGTGTTAATCCTCACTGGTTGTGCATCGCGAACCGCGCTAGTTGATTTTGATAAGAATACAAATTTCAATCAACTTCGTTCTTTCTATATTTATTCCGTCAGTGATGAAGATCAGATTGGCGCAGTACGTATAGTCGATCGGGCGCAATTTCTGTTTGAAAACAAAGGTGCACTAATAGCAGAGGCGGAGTTTTCTGATGCCAGTGTTGAAATTGAGCACTATATAGAAGAACAAGAAAATGACAGTCGCTTTTCTATCGGTTTAGGGACGGGCAGTTACGGCCGATCAGGTTCTATTAGTGTCGGGGGCAGTGTTGATTTACCTGTCAGTAATGACCTTATTCCATTCGCAGTGGTGATCCTAAGGGTGATAGTGAAAGACAAAGTTGTGTGGCAGGGGAGTCAAAGGGTTGAGGTGGAAAAGGGCGGTAATCAGAGTATTGGGTTAGCTCAGGTTGAGGCTTTAGATGATATTCTAAGAGAATATCCGTTGAGTAAAAAGTTGGACATCTAAAAAACACCTTAGATTTGGGTCGTTATTACTTGAGATATTTAATCGGCTTGGTTGACTTTTGCACCTGTATCGCTACTTTTAGCCAACTGTTTTATTGTCTCTTAACTAGGCGTTATTTTTACAAGGGGGATCAGTGTTTTATAAAATATTAGGGTGGATATCTATAGTTGTATCTATATTAATTCTTGCCCCCAGCTTTGTGCCTGGTGCAATGTCGTTTCTTGCATCTTATGTAGTTCTACTAACGATACTCGTTTCAATAACAACAATTAAAAGCGGTTGTACTTTTTATTTTAAAACTACAGCTATTATATCGGCGGTTAATGTATTTATTGTTAATGATGGACTTCGCCTCTACGGCTCATTGCCTCAAATATCATGGTATTATAAAATAACTGTTTATTGTGTTTTTATAACAATTTGTGTGTTTACAATATTCTATGCAAAAAAACATATTGGTGTAATAAAAGAATAGCAAGAATTTATGCGGACGGCATACAGTTTGCTCAGTTTTGCTTCGCTACACCTTTTAGCAATCTATTATCGATCTCTTAATAGGGGAGATACCAACCAATTAATATCTTCGTATAGGTAAGAGAATGAAGCAAAATATTGTGCATATTGCACTTGTTGTAAAAGATTACGATGAAGCCATAGATTTTTATGTAAACAAACTGAATTTTGAGCTTATCGAAGATATCTATCAGCCCGAGAAAGATAAGCGTTGGGTTGTTGTCGCTCCACCAAATTCACATGGCGTGACATTATTGCTGGCTAAAGCTTCAAAACCTGAACAACAAGATTTTATAGGAAATCAAGCTGGCGGACGGGTTTTCATCTTCCTAAATACTGACGACTTTTGGCGTGATTATGAGCGAATGAAGTCTATAGGTATTAATTTTGTCCGAGAGCCAAAAGAGCAAGAGTATGGCACTGTAGCTGTCTTCGAAGATTTGTACGGAAACCTTTGGGATTTACTGCAGTTAAACTCCAATCATCCAATGGCGAAAAGGTAGATATTACAAGTCGCCTAAATTCGCCACAAACAAGTTCGCGGGGACAAATACTCATAAAGCTTTTGTCCTCAACAACGTTAATATTAATCCATTGGTTATGCGGAAGGGATCTGTCAAACATTGGTCTTATATTGAAATGCAGTGTGAAAATGTCTCAGACAAATTTAAGGATAATTCATTGATTAAAACTGTGATTTCAATGTTATGTGCATATGAAAAAAACTATCTATAACACCTTGTCTAAGTTTGCCGTAGATAGCACGACTTCCCCGTTATTGTAAACGTTACCTTCTAGAAATTATTTTCTAGTTTACTTTTTTAAAAAAGGGCTTCATGAAAACATCAATTATTGCACTCTCGTTAGTTTCTTTATTTAGTTTTGCTGGTGAATATGAAACCGCTATTGGTCTAGGTCATCAATACGGAGGTGTTTTAGGGGCACAATTCGCCTATAAAACCGGATCAACTAAATATTATGGATCACTGGGATTAGTTGGCTTATCTGCCGGTTTTCAAACTGCCTTTAGTGAAAATTCAAAACATAGCTATGGGCTTGTTATTGGTAGAGAGGAACTTCAGAGTGAAGATGGTTTTCTTTTTGCTACCTACGACTATCACATTGATGGTTTTGCTAATAATGGGTTTGTAATCGGGACAGGCATTGGTGTGACAAGAGAAGACAGTGGTGGTTGGTGGAGTAAAAAGGGTAAAACTAAAAGGTCTAATAGCATCACTTTAAATTTAGGATATAAATTTTAGTAAAGATTTTTAAAGCGTTTGGGGTAGAACAAGAGTTAACCTTGTTCTACCCCTATAAGTTCTATGTCTATTTAACGGAGTTTTCTACTGGGCAACCTGATTTTCGACAAACACCCTCGTTGCACAATCTGCAAATTCGTCGCGCTTCGATTTGTTCCTGAGTCAAATTACTCATAGCCACCTTAAGTAGTCTTAAAAAATCCTGCTTTTGCCTGTCGTCAAAGGATTTCAGCATTTGAGCTGTTACTCTCTCGCGACTATCTAGTATTTTTTGAACTCGTTCACTTCCTGCGTTTGTTGTACACAAAACAATAGCTCTCGCATCTCGTGCAGATTTATGTCGCATAACTAAGTTTTCTTTTTCCAATGTATTGATCAGCCTGACTGCACCAGAATGGCTTAATCCCAAAACTTTACTTAAGACATCAATAGTTTCATTGGGGTGATTATTGATTGCGACCAATGCTGCTTCATGGCTCTGACTTCGCCCTCCCAACTCAGAAATCTGCTTTTCATCTTTCATAAGTTTAATTATATGTGACTCAGTCATAAAAAAGCAGCAAATATACCTTTGCTCTCTTAGCCGTGCTTGGTGTAAATAAAAATGTCACTTTAGTGCTGCATGATTGGGGCTCAGGTGTTGGCTTCCATTGGGCAAATCAGCACCGTGAAGCAGTAAAAGCAATCGCTTTTATGGAAGCCATTGTTACACCATTTCTAACATGGGATGATTTTCCGAAAGAACTGCATGGCCCAATTGGTAGGTTACGCTCCACAGAGGGCGATAAATTGGTATTAAATGCTAACTTCTTTATTGAAACCTTACTGTCTGCAACAATTTCACGGCCGTTAAGCGAAGCCGAGCGCGCTGAAAATAGACGAACATTTCTTAATGCCGGTGAAGACCGTAGAGCCACGTTGGCCGGGCCGCGACAACTTCCTATTGCTGGAATGCCTGCCGAAACAGTGGCCTTAGTTGCAAGTTACGCAGACTACCTAGCCAATTCGAAGGATGTTCCTAAGTTATTTATCAATGCCGATCCAGGCGCATTTTTAGTGGGTTATGCACGGGACTTTGTGCGTACATGGCCTAATCTCGTAGAGGTAACAGTGAACGGTAGCCATTTTATACAAAAAGATTCACCTCACGCGATTGGTAAAGCTATATCTGACTGGTTGCCAGAATAGGCACAGCTAGTCGAATCGACAATAAACAGAACAGATACAATTGGGGATAAATCATAATCAAACAGTTACATATTTGTACAATGTTGAGGCCCCGCGTTCTGATAAACTATCGGCTTTCATGTTTAACAGGTTCAAGGAAATTGTTATGTTAAAAATTAGTCGTTGTTTACCTTTAGTTACTTTATGTTCTTCACTTTTTCTTTTATCGGCTTGCGGAGAATCCGATAAAATTGCAGATGAAATACTAGAGGAACTTGATACTGATTCTTATGCGGATATTGCGGTGGTCAATACCTTAGATCGTGCTGTCGCTGTGCATATCAAAAGTGAACTTTTTAATCGCGATGTATTCAATAGCGACTTCAAAAAAACTCGAAGTCTTAACTGAAGATGTGAGCGAAAATTATCGGTACGAATGGGTGTCTGATAATGATAAGACTGAATTTGCTATTCAAGATGCAAATAATGGTGAAAATAGAGCAAGTATCGAAACCACTCTAGATGATGAATCTGACTATTGGGTTGTAGCGTGGCAAGATGGGCAGTCTCGAACAGTTAATATTTTCGAGAAAGAACAGGCTCCGGAAGCGGGTAGATACAAAGTAAGAGTGTTTGCTGATGGTGCCTATACCATTAGCATTGCGGGTGCAGATCTAGCGGCTACTGTTCAAGGCGACGTGAGTGGTGGTTATAGTATCGCTAATTGTGATGATTTAACCATTGCTGATACTGAAATTGATATCTGTACTTTAGGAACTGCTGGTAAATCTTACTTAGTGACCTACATTGAAAGTGGTCAGTTTTTTGTTTCACAAGAATAACTAATTAGAGGTTGTTGACCTTTCATATGTAGCCGATATTTTCCTGAAAAGTGTTTGATAAGCGGACAATCTGTGAAGTTTAGCGATATAAATAAACAGCTATTAACATAGAGTCCAGCTCCTAGTGAATGTCTACAGCTAACACTAGAACCAAGTATCGCAAGCGCCTGTATGACATTAGCTGGCTCTTGCATCATCTGCATGAATAGATTACTGAACAAAAATTACGTTTTTTTTAGGCCGCAGACCGACTGGTGTTATTGACAGATCTGAAAACAGAAAAAGCCCTGTTAAGGCATTGCTTAACAGGGCTTTATTTGAGCATGTCGACTAAACCTTAAATTGGCTGACGATCTGCTTCATATGTTCTGCCTGCTCTTGTAAATGTAAAATTTCTAGCTTCTCATTTTCGGCATTAGAATGAATACTAGTCGCCGTATCCGCGATACTTTGAGCCGCTTTATTAATATGTTCAACCACAGTAGATTGCTCTTCAGTGGCCGAGGCTACTTGATGGTTACCGTCACTGATGCTATCAAACTTGGAGCGAATTGAAGCTAATGCTTGGGTCGCATCTTTTGCTCTTTGTGCCAGTTCAGAACTACTTTTGGCACCTTCTCGAATAGCATTGAGTGACTGTGAAGCGGCTTCTTGCAACTGTTCAATTTGACTACGGATCTCTGCGGTGGAATCTTGAGTACGACTTGCCAAAGTGCGTACTTCATCGGCCACTACCGCGAATCCACGACCATGTTCGCCGGCACGAGCAGCCTCGATGGCAGCATTGAGGGCTAACAGGTTGGTTTGTTGAGAAATACTGTTAATCGCCTCAACAACAGAATTAATTGACTCGGCCTGATTGGCTAAATCGGCAATGGCTGTTTCCGTTTGCCCCATAGACTCAGCGAGTAAACCCATAGTATTAGAAACTTGATTTATTACCTCATTGGTTTGGTGTGTATCGGTGATGGCAGATTCGGTATCTGTTGCCGTTTTATGGGCTATTGAGGAAACTTCGTTAATAGTATGCCCCATTTCGTTCATAGCTGTAGCTACTTGTTCAGTTTGGGCTCGTTGGTTTTCGGCATATTCTACAGACTTACTTGAGAATTCATTTAATTGCACTACACCTTGATTAATCGCATTTTCAGCTGTTTTTATTTCAACCACCAAATCGGCAAAGCGAGACATAATGGCATTAAAGCCCGTCGCCAAATGGCCAACTTCATTGTTATAGCTATCATCGAGTCGACTGGTTAAGTCGCCACCATTGCCAGACATGGCCAATAATTTATCACCCACATCCTGTACTGAACGACTCACCTGTTTGGCAACTATGAATGATAGTCCAATAAAGATCACTGCGATTAATAGGCTCACACCAATTGATAACCACACCACAGCACTGACTTTATCGTCAATTTCTGCTTTAGGTAAAATTGTCACTAACTTCCAATTCACTTCTGACAACTCAGCTACGGCCACATACATATCTTGCCCATCGATATTACTTTCTAGTAGGTTGAAATCGCCCTTGGCTGTAGCCACTTGCTGTGCAATCTGTTGATAATTGACTATGTTAGTCATTTTTTTATCAATCAAACTACTATCACGGTGAGCGGTAATATTGCCTCCATCGCCCACTAGAAACATATAGCCACTCTCACCCACTTTAGTTTGTTTGACCAATTCAGTAATGGCCGAAACATCATAGCCAAGGCCTGCAACCCCTAATTTTTCACCAGATAAGGTCTTGGCAAGAACGTTAACAAATAATGTCAACTTTGCATTTTTCTCATCAACATCGATAGATAGGCCAAGGTCTTGGTTTTTCGCTAATACATCGAAAAACCAACTATCTCGTGCAACGCTGGGTGACACAGTTTTAAATAAGCCTTCATTGGTATAGTATTTATTGCTTTTTGAGGACACCCAAAACACTTGCAGGGCACCATTTTCTTGCACAAAGCGTTCTAAATAACGCTGTATATCTTCTAGTTGAGCAGTGTCTTCACCGCTTAATAACCATTGTTGTAGCAAAGTGTTTTGCGCAATTCCCTGAGACAGGGTAATAGGCACTTGTAATTCGGCGCGAATTTGCTGTTTTGCGCGGAGCAGTACATTAGGGAGATGCTCTTTCTCTGTCACATCATAAAACATTGATGAAAATTGATTAATATTAATCATGGAGGACAATAGAGTCGTAAAAAATAGGGCCAATGCCATGGCGCCAGCAACGGCGGTTTTAATTTGTAGTTTGGCCAAGTTAATCATTGTAATATTTACTTCCTGAAAGTCCTTCGAAAATCTAACATACTTATCGTTCCTAAGAGTGTAAAACTTGAAGCTTTTTTAGCTCTAGGTTAGATACTACTTCCCATGTTAGTCGCCATGTCTGTGGTTTTTTTTAATATGATTGTACGACATTCTGTTATGTCTTATCCTCAATGATGAACTATCAGCAGGCCTTTATTTTTTGGGGGGGAGGGGAATTATAACGTAAGGTATTTAGATGATGTTTAAAAAAACGGTGGCGATCTATATTTCTAGTTTGTTAGCGGTAACTTCTAGCTGGTCCTCGGCCGAAGTGTTGTGGCAAGATTATAGCGTTTCGTATCTAAGTGGAGGTGATTATAAAGTTGATCATAACGATCAACAGATTTTAACCTTTGAGCATGTGGCGGGAACCAGTTGGGGTGATAGTTTTATGTTTCTCGATCACCTTAGGGGTGATGATGGCTCAAGATCTAACTATGCGGAGTTTTCACCTCGAATTAGCTTATGTAAAATGGAAATGGTCTGCATTTCTAATGGTTTGATTAAAGATGTGTTGTTTGCTTCCACTATAGAGATGTCCGGAGGTGCCACACATTTTTTATATGGTGTCGGTCTGGACTTAAGTATCCCGCAATTCCAATTTGTGCAACTGAATTTTTATCGTCGTCAAAATGACGCTGTAGACAATAACTGGCAAATGACTGCAGCTTGGGCACTACCTTTCGAAATGGGTAATCAATCGTTAGTTTATGATGGTTTTATCGACTGGTTTAATAGTACTGATGATCAAAGCAGTTCTATGAATTTCACCTCGCAGCTGAAATGGAATGCTGCTAAAACCATAGGTATTAAGAGTCCACTGTATTTCGGTATCGAATATGTTTATTGGCAGAATAAATACGGTATTGGAGATACTACGCAGTTTGCAACCAATGAATCCAATGTTAACTTTATTGCTAAGTGGCATTTCTAAGTCATTATGTTTTTAAGGGCAAGGATGTCCTAATAATCATAAACACAACAATAATATTTTATTAAGCATTGGATCAGGACCTAATAAAAGTAATCTTTAATTTCAGCTAAAGATGGGAAAATAGAAAACTAGTAACCTATGAAATTTGGCACAAGAGCAGTCATTGGTGAACTAGTCACTGTCTCACTAGGAACCGAGTAAAAACCATTCTAAAATATGTTACGGATCGTACTTTCCGCTTTTAAAATACTAAAAAGCCCGCTGTAAGCGGGCTTAAATAAAAGGTAAATGACTAGACATTAAACCTAAAGTGAATTACATCACCGTCTTTAACAATGTAGTCTTTACCTTCTAGACGCCATTTACCGGCATCTTTGGCACCTTGTTCACCTTTAAACTCGACAAAATTATCGTAGCTAATAATTTCAGCACGGATAAAACCTTTCTCGAAATCGGAATGAATAACACCTGCAGTTTGTGGTGCGGTTGACCCCTCTTTAAAGGTCCATGCTCGCACTTCTTGTACGCCAGCGGTAAAATATGTGTTTAGAGCTAATAATTCGTAACCGCAACGGATCACGCGGTTTAGACCGGGTTCTTCTAAGCCCATGTCAGCCATAAATTCGGCTTTCTCTTCTTCGTCTAACTCACCAATTTCAGCTTCAATTTCAGCACAAACTGCTACTACTACTGCGCCTTCGGCTGCGGCAATTTCACGTACTTTGTCCAAATATGGATTGTTTTCGAAACCATCATCGCTCACATTGGCGATATACATAGTGGGCTTAAGAGTTAGAAAGTTCATGTAGCTGATAAGTTTTAATTCTTCTTTATCTAGTTCTACTGAACGCAGCAATTCGCCTTCATCTAAATGAGGTTTGATTTTTTCTAATACTTTAAGCTCTGCTTTGGCGTCGGCATCACCACCTTTAGCTCGTTTTGCCACTCTGTGCAGGGCTTTTTCTGTGGTTTCTAAATCAGATAAGGCCAGTTCTGTATTGATGATTTCGATATCATCTTGTGGGCTAATTTTGCCTGCTACATGGACGATATTTTCGTTGTCAAAACAACGGACCACATGACCGATAGCATCGGTTTCACGAATATTTGCTAAAAACTTATTGCCTAAACCTTCACCTTTAGACGCACCTTCAACTAAACCAGCAATATCTACAAATTCCATAGTGGTAGGTAATATGCGTTTAGGGTTAACAATTTCGGCTAGTTTGTCTAAGCGAAAGTCTGGCACTGGAACCACACCAGTATTTGGCTCGATAGTACAAAATGGGAAGTTGGCCGCTTCGATGCCGGCTTTGGTTAAGGCGTTAAAAAGTGTTGATTTGCCGACGTTTGGTAAACCGACTATGCCGCATTTAAAACCCATTTTGATTTTCCTTTTGATTTTGTATAAATGAACTGACGGGATCCGTCATTGTTAATTTTTAATGAACTGTTATTCCGCTTTAAATGAATGTAGGCGGTTCATGGCTTTTTTAAGATCGTCTTTGACTAATATTTCAATACAACGTGTGGCTTCATCAATTGCATCTTCGATTTGCTGTTGTTCTTTTTGTGGCGCTTTACCTAATACATGACCAGTGACTCGGTTTTTATCGCCGGGATGACCTATACCTATACGTAAGCGCAGAAAATCTTTTTGATTAGCCATACTACTGACAATATCACGAATGCCATTTTGGCTTGAACTACCACCAATTTTAAATTTTGCCACACCTGGAGGCAGATCTAATTCGTCAAACGCTACTAATAAACCTGATATTGGAACGCGATAAAAATTCGCCATAGCAGCAACAGCTTGACCGCTTTTATTCATAAAAGTAGTGGGAATGAGAAGTCGAATATCTTGTCCACCAATCGTAATACGACCAGTGTAACCATAAAATTTGTTTTCTAGTTTTAGCGTACAGTTGTACATTTTCGCCAGTGATTCAACGAACCATGAACCAGCATTATGACGAGTATGCTGATATTCAGGGCCTGGATTACCCAGGCCCACAATTAGGCTAATGTGCGCTAATTGTTTATCAGTCAAGCAACTTATTCCGCTGGGGCTGCTTCTGCAGCTGCATCACCTTCGGCTGCATCTTCATCTTCAACTTTCGGGCCTTTAGATAGTTTAACTGTTACAACAGCTAAATCATGATTATCGTCGCCTTTGTTTAGTTCAACTAAAGATACGCCTTTAGGTAATACTAAATCAGTTAAGTGAATTGTTTGATCTAGTTCAATATTGATCAAATCAACTTCGATGTACTCAGGTAAATCACCAGGTAAACAACTTACTTCAACATCAACCATGTGATGTTCAGCGTGGCCACCGTTTAACTTGATAGATTCGGCTTTTTCTTCATTAATGAAGTGCAAAGGTACATTAGTCTGCAATGCAACTTTTGCGTCAACACGCAAAAAGTCAAGGTGCATAACAACTGGTTTAAAGGCATGACGTTGCATGTCTTTAACCAACACTTCTACTTTTTCTTTACCAATGTTCAATGTAAGAACATGAGAGTAAAAAGCTTCAAAGCCTTGAGCTTGGAAAAGTTTGTTATGGTTAAGGGTCAAAGAAACGGCTTCTTTACCCGCTCCGTATAAGACTGCAGGTACTTTACCAGCGTGACGTAGGCGGCGGCTCGCACCTTTCCCTAAATCAGTACGGATTTCTGCGTCTAGTGTGAAAATTCCATCAGACATGTGGTAACTCCAAAATAATAGTAAATGTGTGTAAATTTTTGCGACCAAAATTTACGTTAGTGTTGTTAGTTCCTTATCAATAGACAATAAAATAACAACATCCCCAAAAAAGGGCGGCGAATATTAACACCAGACCGAGAGGGAAACAATGTGTTTGTTAGCAATAAAAAAGCGGCCAAAGGAAGCCGCTTGTATGATTGTTAAAATTGAATGTTTTAATACTCAAACATTGCAGAGATAGACTCTTCATTACTAACTCTTCGAATAGCTTCTGCAAGCATATTAGATAGGGTAAGTTGTTTGACTTTAGGAATGGCTTTAATCTCATCGCGAAGCGGTATGCTGTCGGTAATGATGATTTCGTCAATCACAGAGTCTCGTAAATTTTGTGCTGCATTACCTGAGAATATTGCGTGAGTGGCATAGGCATATACATTTCTGGCGCCATGGGCTTTTAATGCTTCTGCTGCTTTTGCTAATGTGCCGCCAGTATCAATCATGTCATCGACAATGATGCAATCTCGATCCTGAACATCACCAATTATATGCATGACCTGAGCAACATTAGCCTTAGGACGGCGTTTATCGATAATCGCCAAATCAGTGTCGTTCATCAATTTAGCTAAAGCACGAGCACGCACTACACCACCAATATCCGGAGATACCACCACAGGGTTATGGAAGTCACGTTGACGCATATCGTCTAGCAAAATCGGCGTACCAAAAGCGTTATCAACTGGTACATCAAAGAAACCTTGAATTTGTTCGGCGTGTAAGTCGATTGTTAAAACACGATCTACACCCACATTAGACAAAAAGTCCGCCACTACTTTAGCGGTGATTGGCACCCTTGCTGAACGTACTCGTCTATCTTGTCGGGCATATCCAAAATAAGGTATTACCGCAGTAATTCGACCGGCTGATGCACGACGAAAGGCATCGATCATCACGATCAATTCCATTAAGTTATCGTTGGTTGGTGCACAAGTAGATTGAATAATAAATACATCTGAGCCACGTACGTTCTCGTGAATTTCTACACTGATTTCCCCATCGCTAAAACGCCCCACACTCGCATGCCCTAACTTGGTATAAAGCCTATCAGCGACTTTTTGGGCTAATTCAGGTACTGCATTTCCAGAGAAAATCTTCATATCCGGCACGGTAATATCCTCAGTGCTTATTAAATGGTTGTGATAGCTGGATTTAATCCAACGACATAGTCGCGGCTCAAAACCTGTTATCCCAGCAGGTACTTCTTTTGAATTTGGCTGGGGTAGCTGGACTCGAACCGACGGTATAACCGAGGATCAAAACCTGTTGCCTCAACAAGTATCTATTAAAAATGGCTGGGGTAGCTGGACTCGAACCAACGG
>NZ_BAEO01000063.1 GCF_000314995.1 Paraglaciecola arctica BSs20135
ATGGGGGATACAAAGAATTACCGCCACTAAGGATCATACATAACCAGCCAATAAAAGCAGCTGTGTGTGTCGAGCTTAAAGCACAAAAAAATCAAAAAATTATCACCACAGAGGAAAAGGAGAGCACAGAGAAAAAGACTTAATTCTTAACAATCTAGTTCTCTGTTTAGCGAAGCGCTTTGTACCTCTGTGGTTCAAACGTTTTTAATACTGAAGTCAGGAAGTATTGTAGGATATTGGGTTTAGGCGCTTTAATAGATTGTCGGTTTTTATTGCTTAATTGGGAGCAGTTGTTTATTTTTGTGAAAACGTTTCCAAAAAAAAGAAAATATAGGCCCTATTTTTACTAATGATAAATATTAAATATAAGCAGATACTCACCTCTACAGCATTAATTTTACCACTATTAGCCTCCCTAGTCGTATATTCTGATACAAGTCATGAGCAGACAAGTGAAAAACTCAAACCTGTTTTTGCTGAAAAAATTACTGCCATAACTGTTACACCTGAAAACTGGCCTAAACAAACATCTCCTATAAAACGTTCCCCAGAGCAAGAAGCTAAAATTGTTGAAATTTTAGCTAAGATGACTCTTGAAGAAAAAGTCGGTCAGGTTATCCAAGGAGATATTGCTTCAGTCACACCACAAGAGGCCGGAGAATATAATTTAGGCTCAGTGTTAAACGGTGGCAGCAGTGCACCTAATGGCGATATTCACGCGCCACCAGAAGAATGGTTGCAACTGGCAGATGAATTTTACCAAGAATCAACAGATACCAGTGATGGTGGCGTGGGTATTCCATTGTTATGGGGTATAGACGCGGTGCATGGTAATAACAATGTAGTGGGGGCGACTCTTTTTCCTCATAACATTGGTTTGGGGGCGGCGAATGATCCTAATCTGATGCGCAAGATCGGAGAAATCACGGCTAAAGAAATATTGGTGGTGGGCATTGATTGGACATTCGCACCTACTTTAGCTGTGGTACAAAATGATAAGTGGGGACGTACCTACGAGAGTTATTCTGAAAACCCTGAGATAGTAGCAAGTTTTGCAGGACCTTTAGTCGAAGGGATCCAAGGGAAAGTAAATAGCGATAATTTTCTAAGCAAAAATCATTTATTAGCCAATGTTAAGCACTTTTTGGGCGATGGCGGTACCAAAGACGGAAAGGACCAAGGTGATACCCTTGTTAGTGAAGCCATCATGCGCGACATTCATGGTGCCGGTTATCCTCCAGCTATCCAGCACGGAGCACTAGTCGTTATGGCATCGTTTAATAGCTGGCACGGCAGAAAAATGCATGGCAGCCGCGAAATGTTAAATGATATTTTGGTCGAACGTTTAGGCTTTGATGGCGTAGTCGTCGGCGATTGGAATGGCCATGGGCAGGTGGCGGGTTGCAGTAATGTGTCTTGTCCACAAGCGTTTAATGCTGGCTTAGATATGTTTATGGCCCCCGATAGCTGGAAAGAACTGTATAAAAACACCCTCAAACAAGTCAAGTCGGGTGAGATCAGTTTAGCGCGATTAGACGAAGCAGTGTCACGTATCTTACGAGTTAAATTACGTGCTGGTTTATTTGATGCTGGGTTACCATCAAAACGTCCTTTTGCCAGTAAGTTCGAGTTATTGAGCTCTAGCGAACATAAAGCTGTTGCCAGAGAAGCGGTGCGAAAATCCTTAGTGTTACTCAAAA
This sequence comes from Paraglaciecola arctica BSs20135, assembly GCF_000314995.1. GTDB lineage: Bacteria > Pseudomonadota > Gammaproteobacteria > Enterobacterales > Alteromonadaceae > Paraglaciecola > Paraglaciecola arctica. Next base: position 1,701 of record NZ_BAEO01000063.1, read on the forward strand.
ATAATAATCAGTTGTTACCTCTGCAAGCTAATTCAAAAGTCTTGGTTGCTGGCGGCGGAGCTAATAATATTGCTCAACAATCGGGCGGTTGGACCTTAAGTTGGCAAGGTACAGGCAATAATAATTCACACTTCCCTAATGCTGAGTCAATTTATCAAGGTATTGAAAAAGCTGTTCAACAAGCTGGTGGACAAGTTGAATTGAATGAGAATGGGGATTTCGAAACTAAACCTGATGTCGCCATAGTAGTGTTTGGCGAGCAACCCTACGCCGAATTTCAAGGTGATGTAACAGATTTAGATTACAAACCTAATGCAGATTTAGCTTTATTAACATCACTTAAAGAGCAGGGTATTCCTACTGTGACTGTATTTTTGTCAGGCCGGGGTATGTGGGTAAATCCTGAGTTGAATGTGTCTGATGCCTTTGTTGCAGCTTGGTTACCGGGTTCTGAGGGCGGCGGTGTGGCGGATTTATTGTTTAAAAATGCCCAGGGTAGTGTTCAATATGACTTTACTGGACGTTTGTCTTTTTCTTGGCCTGCCACTCCTCTTGATGTAGAAGTGAATATTGGTGATGAAAATTACCAACCGTTATTTGCTTATGGGTATGGATTGTCGGTAAAAGACAACCAAAATTTAGCGCTATTGAGTGAAGAAGTAGATCCTTCGGTTAGCCAAATTAATGATAGTCGATTCTTATTTGCTGGTGATCCGGTTCAGCCTTGGCGTTTAGTGTTAAACGATGCAGGAGGTAACACCCAAGTTAGCGCTAGTTCACAAGCCAGTTCCTTGTCTAAGTTGTTGGTTGAAGCCAAAGATAACAAAGCACAAGAAGATGCTATGCAAGCTACTTGGAGCGGTGAAGCCAATCTATTAATACAAGGTAACCCAGTTGACTTAACCACAAAAATGGCTGCGGGGATGGCTCTTGCGTTTAACTACAATGTGCTGGAACAAGGTGCCAGCAAGATTATCTTAAGCACAGGGTGTGGTTTGGATTGTGGCGGCGAACTAGATATCACCACATCACTAAAATCTAAGACAGGCCAAGGTTGGCAACAAGCAACTATTGCACTTAGCTGTTTTGCGAAGGCTGGCAGTAATATGCAGCAAGTGGATGTTCCATTTATATTGGCCTCTGACGCTGGATTGACAATACAATTAAGCGAAATAAAAATTGTAGCGGCTGAAAACATAGCAAATTGCGATCTCTAACTACTTCCCATAACCCAAAATTTCCGAGGCATAGGTGCACAGCATTGCTGTATGTCTATGCCTTGGCTTGCTTTCTAGTACAATTACCCTTACCTTGCCGTCAATTGAATTTTTAGAAGCCTAGATCCCAATTATGAACGTCTCCTTAGAGGGATTTATTCTTACTGCTCGCTCTATTGAACGCCAAGGTAAAACCTATATTGAATTCTGGTTTACCACTCAAAATGGTGTAGTAAAAGGGATCTCAACAGCGCAACAAGCTTTGTTTTTTATCGAGCAAAAAGATCAGGCTCAAACATCGCGACTGCTAAAACAAAATAACATTGAACACAGTTATAAACCCTTAGATTTACAAACCTTTGAACATCAGACCGTGGGTGCTGTGTACTTTGATAAAAATAACTCACTTTATAAAGCTAAAACATTACTAAAGCAGCACCAGATTAGCTGTTTCGAAGATGATATACGTTTAACCGAACGTTATTTGATGGAGCGCTTTGTGTATGGCAGTGCTGTTTTTACGGGCAAGCAAGATAGCCAGAAACCAGCAGTACTTTTTGATATTCAATGTAAACCTAGCCAATTTGTACCGAAATTCAAGCTATTATCCATTGATATTGAATGCAGTGAACACGGAGAGTTGTTCTCAATTGGCCTAGCCAGCGATACCTACAAATGTGTATTAATGATTGGCGAGGCGCAAATAGCTGATGACTGGATCCATTGGGTCGCCGATGAAAAGGCCTTGTTGCAGCAGTTTGTAATGCAAGTGAGTCAAATCGATCCAGATATTATTATTGGTTGGAACGTTGTCAATTTTGATTTTCGTTTGTTGATTAAACGTGCCACTTTGCATCAGGTCAAATTGACTTTGGGACGGGATAATCAAGCTATTTCATGGCGAGATGCTAGAAACGAAGTGAATCAGGGGTTTGTATCCATGCCCGGCAGGGTAATCGTTGATGGTATCGATGCTCTAAAAACAGCTACCTATCAGTTTGACAGTTTCAGCCTAGAAAATGTTGCTCAAACCCTATTAAGTAAAGGTAAAAAGACTGAAGACGTTGACGATAGGCTTGCCCAGATTGTGCATGATTTCAATCACAATAAAGTTAAGCTAGCTGAATACAACCTACAAGACTGCCAGTTAGTGTTAGATATTTTTGAGCACACAAAAGTATTAGACTTTTTAACTTTACGTAGTCAGCTAACCGGCCTTGAATTGGACCGAATGGGCGGTTCGGTGGCCGCTTTTATCAATCTGTACTTACCCAAACTTCATCGCGCAGGATACATCGCTCCTAATCGCCCACAGGATGGCGGTTTAGCTAGTCCAGGTGGTTATGTGATGAGCTCGAAGCCGGGGTTATATAAAAACGTCTTGGTACTGGATTTTAAGAGTTTGTACCCTTCTATCATGCGTACCTTTAAAATTGACCCTCTTGGTTTAGTCGAGGGTTTATTGTCCCCAGAGCAAGCTATTGAAGGTTATAAGGGGGCTAAATTCAGTCGCGATAAACATTTCTTACCAGAAATTATTACCTCTCTTTGGCAGCAGCGTGATGAAGCTAAGAAAAACCAAGATGCTGCACGCAGTCAAGCCATAAAAATTCTGATGAATTCCTTTTATGGTGTATTAGGCTCAGGTGGTTGCCCGTTTTATGACACTCGGTTAGCCAGCTCAATCACTATGCGTGGTCATGACATTATGCAAACAACAGCGAAATGGATCGAACAAGCGGGTTACCAAGTGATTTATGGTGATACCGACTCGACTTTTGTGTGGTTGCAAGGAGAACATACAGCTCCACAGGCGGATCAAATTGGCCAATCTCTTGTTCTTGAAATTAACCAAAAATGGCAAGCTAACATTCGTCAACAACATCAACTAGATTGTGATTTAGAAATAGAATTTGAAACCCATTTTAGCCAGTTTTTAATGCCCACTATCCGTGGTTCAGAGCTAGGCAGTAAAAAGCGTTATGCAGGATTAAAAACCACAAAAGATGGTGACGAACTGGTATTTAAAGGTTTGGAAACGGTTCGCTCAGATTGGACGCAATTGGCTAAGGGCTTTCAACTCACGCTATATAAAATGGTTTTTGCAGGGCAAAGTGTTGAAGATTATTTGCTGAAAATCATCGACGATACTCGCTCTGGCATGCTTGATGAACAACTAGTTTATCGCAAACGTATTCGCCGCAGGTTAGATCTTTATGTAAAAAATGTACCACCACACGTGAAAGCGGCAAGATTGGCTGACCAACAAAACAAAGCATTAGGCAAAACACTCAGATACCAACACAAAGGTTGGATATCTTATGTGATCACTGTCAATGGCCCACAACCAATAGAATACCTAAGCAGTCAAATAGATTATGAGCACTACGTAGATAAACAAATCAAACCTATAGCTGAAGGAATATTACCCTTTATACATTTATCCTTCGAAGATATGACCAGTCAACAAATGGGGTTGTTTTAAAGCTGCTTCGAGTGTCGAGCTGAAAACTAGAGAAAAAAACAAAAGCTTATCACCACAGAGGAAAAGGAGAGCACAGAGAAATACAATTTAAATCTTTTCCTCTGTGAAGCGAAGCGCTCTGTGCCCCTGTGGTTCAAATTCTTTAATGTGTTTATTTCTAAATTTAGAATTAAAAAAGCCAGTTGCATAGCAACTGGCTTAAAGGTTTATCATTTTGCGAAGCTCGAAGCTCGAAGCTCGAAGCTCGAAGCTCGAAGCTCGAAGCTCGAAGCTGATTTATTTCTTATTTGATAAGAACACAATCAAATCAACCATGTCATCTTGGTTCATATCTTTAGTGAAGGTCGCTTGATATTTGCCGTTAACAATAAAGTTTGGCACGCTGGTGACGTATTGGCGGTATTCTTGAACAGCCTTGTTATTCATTTTTAATCTGCTATTTACGCCAAAGCTAGACATCATTTTGTCAAAGTCTTCAGGTTCAACACCATTTACAATAAAAATATTTTTTAAGTCTTTAATACCAGCTATGTTCGATCGGGATACGTGAATATAATTAAAGATGGCTTGAATAAGCGCATCATCTTTTTTCAACTCTCTGGCTACCATCATAGCTTTAGTTGCATCGTCCTGAATGGCTGAACTGGTGAAGCCCATAAAGTTAACGTGAATTTTTTTAAATTCAACATCATCGGCTAATTTGGTTTTCATGTTCTTAACTATGGGTTCAAAATTAAAACAATGGCCGCACCAAAACGAAAAGAATTCCATTACTTCTTTTTTCTCAGTGGCTTTATCTGAGATGATTTTGTAGTGCGTGTCTTCGCGCCATTTTTCTTGGGCACAGGCTTGCAATGGCAGCAATAAAGTTAAACTGAGTAACAACAATATTTTTTTCATAATATTTCACAACTAAATTAAAATTTGAAGCAAGATTAGCATAGCTTCTAAAAAAATCCGATAGGACTTTGTAAGCAAGTATAAAAAACGCTCCACGAAGGAGCGTTTGAGGAGCTTCTAAATAGCTGTTTAGAAAATATAGTTTACCGCAACACGTAATAATGTAGTTTCAGCATCATTAAGTTTGTTGTCATATCGGCTCAAGTCGGTTTTAAACGCAACGTTTGTATCGAAGTCATAGCGTAAACCTAAGGTAATGACGTTATGTTTATTAAATGAACCTTCTTGTAACCCACGTACTAAGCCTTCAATCCCTGCTTTATTAGCGTCAGGAAGAGGAAGTGCGTTTACTTGATCAAGAAACTTATACTCTTTACTGTCGAAATTTTCATAAGTCACTGAAGGTGTGAATTTGCCCAAACGTAAACCTGCAGTAACGTAATAAGCATCAGATTTTGGGTTAAAAGACTTTTCTGTTTCTAATATTGTGATTTCACCACTTACAAACCAATCATATTTATCAACTTCTAATCCAAGACCTAAAAAAGGTGATGTGTCGTTTTCATAGGCCAAATTGTTATACAACTCAGTCAATCCTAAGTCATTCAATACACTTATGGCTTCTGTTATAGCTGCACTATCTAAAGTTACTTTAGATGTTCCATATACGGCTCTGGCCTTAAACCAATCGTTCACTGCTTCAACAGAAAATACCGCTGTATTGTTTGCTACAAATTTAACATTGTCGTTATCAACAGTTATTTTTCCTAGAGCAAGTTGCGTATTATATTCCCAGTCACCCGCATAAGTACTGTAATCAAATCTTACGCCATCAATATTGTTAAACTCTACGTCATAAACTGCCCGAGGCGCATTAACCCAATGATATGAATAACCAACATCTAGAGACGCGGAGTATTTAAACAATGGCAAGCGTAGACGCCCAGCTGAAATGCTCAGCTTATCCGTTGCTTGATAAGTCATATAAGCCCACGCAACCTTGGCTTCATAATCGTCTTCGCCACGGGCTAATATTTGTCCTGTGGCCGTCATTTTTTCATTGATATCACCCGTTATTTGGATGGCAAATGAGCTCTCTTCAGAAAAGCTAATTTTGTCTTCATAACCATATACGGTGTCATCGCTGCTGGTAATTCCGCCGATTAGATTGGCGAAACCGTTGATACGTACTTCTGCTTGAGCAGTAAATGTGCTGGCGGTCAAAGCCGCGATAGTTAATAATTTTTTCATAATAAAGCTCCTAATTAGTTCAACGAAATGACTTTAACGGCACCAGAAACTGATGCGCTGTCTACATAACCAATGGCATTCGGATTATCTGCCACTATGGCCAGTACCGCTGCATCGTTGTCTAATTCTTTAGGTGGTATACCTTTTCCTGTAAATACCAATTTTGACCAGTAAGCGGCAATTTGAGTCGAGCTACGGCCTAAGGTGTTAGTATCGAAAGAATCACGAGCTGCAGAAGAGGGCACTTGGTTTATGGGCAAAACTTCTTTGCCATTAGAAAACTTTTTCTCTTTGCCTAGGAATATTCGCTGAACGATTTTTGCATCTAATGCAGCGTCATTGCTTGGATGTACCACTACCACTACTTCAGCTATAGATAAGAATGAAATAGAGTAAGCTAGCGCTGCGCCTATGAGTGTTTTTGAAAATTTCTTAGTGTTCATGTGTGTTACCTATGTGTAGGTTCATTAAGTATAATTTTCGTAAAATTATACGTTTTTACCAAACGTCAACTATTGCCTTTTAATTTTAAATTACAAAATTGTTTTTATAAAACAAAGGCTTATAGTGTTCTTGTTATTCACCGAAAATTTGACGGGCATATTATGATATAAATTTTGAAAGGTTTGAGTATGTAAAAATATACTTACATATGAACAGCAATCGCTAAAACCGCCATTTGGAACTATTGAAGAAACTTCATTTGATTTTTTTGAATGGTTTTACCTTGATAAACACTATTAACTTATTGTTATATATATAAAATACAATATGTGGCTGATATCAATGCTACTTTAGTATTCTTCATGTTCACAATAAACAAGAATGTCTATGTACTCGCAAGTTATGTCTCGTTAAGTACTAATGTGGTTATGTTTATAGTGCTAAAGGTGGTTCTTGTAATGCAGAATACTGTTCTTTTAATCCCAGTATTTGTTGTTCCCAATATTTGCCGTCGGCAAACCAAGGGAAAGCTTGTGGAAATGCGGGGTCTTGCCAGCGTTTTGTTAGCCAAGCCATATAATGCACCATACGCATGGCTCGCAAGGGCTCTATTATGGCAAGCTGTGTATTATCAAATTCACAAAACTCCTCATAGGCTTCGACTAGTGTATCCATTTGAATAAACTGCTGTTGTCTGTCCCCCGATAGCATCATCCACAAGTCTTGGATCGCAGGCCCGCTTCTGCAATCATCTAAATCAACAAAAGTTGGGCCGTCGCGCCACAATATGTTGCCTGGGTGACAATCCCCGTGCAGCCTAATGTTATTTGTGCTTTGGTAAAGTGATAGGGCTAAATCGACAACTTGCTGTAAAATAGTGAAAAATGCTTGCTGTAAGCCTGAAGGGATCAGTGGACTGTTTTGTAGCTCTTGTAATGGTTTCACCAAATACTCATCAACACTTATTGTTGGCCGATAGGCAAAATCAGCACTTTTGGCAACAGCATGAATTCGGCCAATAAAGCGTCCCATCCATTCGACTTGATTTAAATTGTCGACTTCAAATTGTCTACCGCCTACCGAAGGGAAAAGTGCAAAGCAGTAGTCGTTATAAAGATGCAGGCTTTGTTTGTTGTAAACTAACGGTGCAACCACAGGAATTTCATGAGAAGCCAACTCAATAGAAAAATCATGTTCTTCTTGAATTTGAGCTTGGCTCCAACGTTGTGGTCGATAAAATTTGGCCACATAACGTTTTTTGTCTTCAGCAATAAACTGATAAACCCTGTTTTCGTAGCTGTTGAGTGCTAACAGTCCCGACTCAACGCGAATGTCTTGTGATTCGATCGCATCAAGTATCAGGTCTGGAGTGAGTCCAGAAAAATCAAAAGTACTCATAAATCAGGATACAAAAATTTACTTATTGCTTGTACCTTGACTGCGTTATTTTCATCACCTATTGATTCAACTCTAAAGCTAAATTCTGTGGATTCTTGGGTTAATTTACTTGGGTTGATGGCAATGCTTATAGGTAAATTGAACACCTCACCACCTGCAACAGTTGCTTCATCTTCACCAATATAAGTGTGTCCTTCAAGGTTATCAACGTATATGTGGTAGCGTTGTGTGAGTTGTGATTTATTCAGAATTTTTATGGTAAATACGTTCTCAATAAGCCCATAACCGGTTTCTCGAAACATGGGAACTCGGTCTTTTATAATATCTATTTCCAACGGTTTCCTAGACGCAATTTCAAAAATAAGCAGTCCTGACATTAATAATAAAACCATTGCGTAACCAATTAGTTTAGGTCGAAATATTTTTGTTTTCCCGCCAGCTAATTCTGTTTCTGAGGTAAAACTAATCAATCCCTTGGGATAGTTCATTTTTTCCATAACACCATTACAGGCATCTACGCAGGCACCGCAATTTATACATTCATATTGCAAACCGTTACGAATATCAATGCCTGTTGGGCAAACTTGTACGCAAAGGTTGCAATCAATACAGTCACCTAGTCCCTGAGTTTGATTTTCTTCACGACTGACTTTTCGTCCTCTTGGGCCTCTTTGTTCTCCCCGCGTAGTATTATAGGCAACGGTGAAAGTGTCTTTGTCGAACATGGCAGATTGAAAGCGTGCATAAGGACATATGTGTGTACACATGATTTCTCGCATCCATCCTGCGTTACCATAAGTACAAAGCGTAAAAAACAGTACCCAAAAAACCGCCCAAAAACTGCTTGAGAAGGTAAAAAACTCAACAAATAAATTGTCAATGGGGGTGAAATAACCAACAAAGGTCAAAGAGGTAAGTAATGCAACTGAAACCCAAGCAAAATGCTTAAGTGTTTTGCGCCAAAATTTATCAAAGTCCATTTTTCTTTGATCTAGCTTCATTCGTTTATGGTTGCTGCCTTCAATTCTTTCTTCAAACCAGATGTAAATAAAGGTCCAGGTAGTTTGTGGACACATAAAACCACACCAAACACGACCCGCAAAGGTGGTTACAAAAAATAATGCAAAGGCGGCCACTATCAAGATCCATGCAAATAACGTCAAATCTTGTGGCCAAAGTGTTAAGCCAAATATATTAAAACGCTGTGCACCAATATCAAATAAAACGGCTTGACTACCATTAAACTGTAGCCACGGAAGCATCGCAAAACTTCCCAAAAAAAACAGTCCAAAAAATCGACGAATATTTTCCAGCATGCCAGTAACCGCTCGCACATATATTCTACTGCGAGGTGTGTTGTCATGTTTGTTTTTATCTGGGCGGTGTACTTTTACGGGTGAGATGTTTTTAACGGGAATGCGCTCACTCATTGGGTGTCCTTGGTATATCAAAAAATGCAAGAATAGAGAGTTTTATAGACTCTGATAACTAAAGGAGTATACCAGTATGTTAACTACCATGCTTGATCTTGGTCAGGCTTTTTCTCGTTTTACCCACGGTTACTATATGCTATGGATTGTTATTCTTGGTTATCAGAAGATATAACTATTGACTATATTTTATGAGCCTGTTCTCGAGTAGCATATACAATCTTCTAATGATTGAATAGTTTTTGAGTCACAGAGTATGTTGCGTTTTGTTGTAGTTACATTTGAAATTTTGGCATTGATAATGATTTTGCGCAGCGCATTTGTACAATTTTGGTTGTCGGATATGCAAACAAACACATCACAGTGGATGCACGGTATCTCTATGACCATAGATAATCAACAACTGGCTAAGTTTAGAAATCAAATTTCGGATCATGTGCAAGATTTATCCGAACCCCAAACAGAATATTTAAATAGGATCACTAGTACAAAAACTGAGCTTAACAATTTTAATCTACATTATTGTTACGCTGGGGATAAAAATCCTTATATTTATGGAAGCAATTTACATTATGTCTGTGGTGAAATTAGCCGTAAAGGTATTCTAAAAGTGTAATCAGAGTTCAGATTGGGGCGTTAAAAAGGATTGGGTAAGGTAATTACAAATTTAGCGCCTCCCAACTCCCCATCTGTGACGTAACAATCCCCTTGATGCCAATCGACAATTCTCTGTACTATCGCCAATCCAAGACCCGCTCCCCCTTTTTGCCTATCTCGACTTTCATCAGGACGAAAAAAGGGTGAGAATATTTTTTTACGCATAGCCTGCGAAACGCCAATACCGTCATCTTCGATACATATTTTAATGACATCTTTTTGCTTGATGACATGTATCTCTAGTTTTTCTTTAGCATAACGCGCACCGTTTAATACTAAATTTTCAATCGCTCTTTCGATAAAGTGTTCATCGGCTAATACTTGAGGATCATCACCATAAACCCTTACGTTTAAGTTAGTTAGATGACTTCCTTTCAAACGATAAATCAATTGCTGACACAGTTGTTTAATTGGAATTTCTGCTAGGTTCATTTCGGGAATTCTTGCGTCGGTACTGGCATAATCCAACATTTCTTGTACAAGATGTTCTAATTCATTGACGTCTTTTTGCATATCCAGCCAAGGTTCGCTTTGTGCCGTGGGGTTCATCGCCAGGGCAAATTTTAATCGTGCCAGTGGAGTCCGAAACTCGTGGGTCACAGCACCACTTAGTTCTCGCTGATTTTGCATCAGTTGGGTGATTTGGCGTCCCATATTGTTAAGGGATTTTGCAATAGGGTAAATCAAAGATGTTTTACTAATATTGTTTTGCACAATGCTGCCATCGGGCTTGACGTTGGAAACGGTTTTTTCAAGATTTGATAAATCACGCCATAATGGCCAAATCCAAAATGCAATAACGCCACCTAACAACAAAAAAACAAAACACTGTATAACAGAAATCTTCCCGAGTCTGGTCTGCTTATAGGCAGTGATATTTCTAGCAGTTGGGTTTCATTATCAAGTATATAAATTTGCTCTGTTACACTTGAGTCACTAAGTACTATTGCTTGCCCATCATGTAATTTTTTTAAATTGCTATCGGACCATGCAATATCGCCTAAAGTGCGTATTTGATGAGTGCCTCCTAAGCGTTGAATAAAGCTTGGCATATCAACATTTTGCAGTTTGGCTGCTTCAAACACAGGCCCTAACAGTTGAGTGTTAGATGTTTCTGACTGAGTGTAAAATATGCGTTCAAGACCGGCACTAAGGCCCACTAAAGATACCGCAATAAATAAATACAAACTTATGAATAGGCGCGCCATATAAGGTTAATCGTCCCAAGCATCTGCGACAAAGAAAAATCCCTTACCCCAAATAGTCTTTATCCGGTAGGGATGTTGGCTATTGTCTTGTAGTTTTTTACGTAACCGGGAAATTCGTACGTCGGCACTGCGATCCAAACCATCATATTCACGTCCTATTACGTCTTTATACAAAGTTGTCCGGTCAACTAAGGTTGCTGGATTTTTGGCTAGTTTCCATAACATATCAAATTCGTGGCTGGTTAATTGTACATCTTGACCTTTTAAGCATGCCGAACGCGTTGCACGGTCAATAATGAGTTGTCCATATTGTAATTTTTGTTGTGAATTGGTTGCAGCAGTTGGCACTTTATGGCGACGCAACAAAGCGTTGATCCGAGCCAGTAATACTCTTGGCTCAACGGGTTTGATGATGTAATCATCGGCACCAATTTCTAAACCAAAAACCTGATCGAAATCATCGTTTTTTGCGGTCATAAATAACAGTGGACCAGAGTAAAAAGGCCTGACTTTATTACATAACGTAAAACCGTTTTCACCAGGCAACATTACGTCTAACAGCAATATGTCGGGAGGTGAAGTTTGCACATGTTGCAGCAAGTTTTCGCCATTGGGCAAACTCTGAACAATAAAATCGTGTTCAGTAAGATATTGGCTGATGAGTCGGCTTAATCTTTCGTCATCTTCGACTAATAAAACTTGTTTCATCAAAAAAGACTCCATGGAGGTCGGATCCGTCTACGTTGTTCATGTGGTTCCAAGTATTTGATCAATAATTTTTTTGAAAGTATGGTTTTCTGTGCTTTATTCTTTAATTCAATTAGTGAATTTTTTTTAATCAATATAGATGTTTTTTTATGGAAGTAAGCCTTCTGAGAACAATTTAACAAATGTCCGTCAAGATAAAGACAGAGTTGCTCTGAAGGCATATTTTGTGTCTCAATGCTAAAAGACATTTGGCACTCGTCACCCACTCTTTGAGCAACACATATATTGGGTTGTATAGTCCACGCAGGTGTTTGTGCAGAGATATTACTGCAAAAAAAGATACCCGCAATTATTACAATTGCTCTCAATGCCATTGCCTACTAAAAACGATACGCTACACCTAAGAATATCCTACGAATATTATTTTGCTCTATTAGAGGGCTGCTTGTTAGCGAGTTGGGTAGCCATCGATAGCCCATACTTGCCAACCATGACCAGTTTTCATTAATAGGCTTTTGGGTATTAATAGACATGTAAGGTTGCCATCCGGATTTACCATCAAAATAAAATTCCTTGAGTGGAGTATCTCTTTGTGAAACGCCATAATAATAGTCAATCAAACGGGCGCTTTTCCAATCAGTGCCTATACGCGCACCCAATCGAAAATCATTCCATAACCACCTATGGCTATATTCTAACCCTAGTTGACTGCCTTTGTGTACATTGCTGATATCTTGTTGAAATGTTAATTGCCATTCACCATTAGATAAAAAATAATGGCCTCGAATACCAGCATTGATTGCCCACTTACGGCTCGCTATTTCGTCAATCGATAAATTGGATTGAGGTGTTTTGATTATTTCAGAAGGCGAATCAGTCGAATCAGACGTTCCTGACCAATCAGGGGAGATGGGCATGGAAGTGGATATGCTATTTGTCGGTGCTAAGATGTTGGCAGGATGCAAAAAACTAAAAAATGCACTTTCTCGATCAAGGTGTAGAAAAGTTTCAAATGCAAATTGGGATTGGTTTAACCACTGATACCCCAGCTCGCCATTATCAAAATATGCTTTTTCTGCATACCAAGCGACGTCTGGTAATATCACCAAGGGAATGTCATCCCCATCAACAAGTGGGTTGCTTTTTATGCCTAAGCCAAAGGCGATACCAAGGTGCCAGCTACTTTTTTCAATGCATGTTTCATCCCCAGAACAAGCGAGTATTGTTCCGGAAAAAAATATAGATAACAGAATGAGTAAACGAAAAAACACAGCGTACAAAAACAAAGTCCTCACATCGATAATATGCGTAGCCTAGCAGAGTTTTTGTGCTGCTTGTAATAGGGTTACAATTATTCACAAATAGATCCAAATTGGCGCATATATAATACGCTGGATTCACTACAATCATCTACATCATTTATATAAAAAGGTATTTGATTATGCTTCAACCCAAAAACCACAATATTGGCGACCTGTTGTGCGTAGCTGTTATTCTGATGATCGTTTTGGTATTAGCGGCTTGTTCGGATGAAAACACCAAAGTTATTGATGATCCCATTAATGAAAGACCTACTGAGCCTCCGAAGCTGAATTCGGCTACTTCTTTTGATGGACCGTTGGTTAAGGCTGGGCAACTTTCTGTTAGTCGCTTTATTAAAAATGGTATTTACTCAGCGGCATTTGATTATGCCAATTCTTATAAAGAAGGGGTGCCTGAACCTACCTCGAATCTAGATAGTGCATCTAGTGATTTTTCTAGCACTAATACTCAAGAGTCAGGAGTCGATGAAGCGGACCGTATAGAATACGATGGAAATATACTGTATCTAGCTGCTTACCCAGAATGGTTCGAGGGCGGAACTGATAAATCGAAAGTGAGAGTTTTGGAGAGACAAAATGACTTTTCTCTAAATTCACTGACTGAATTACCTCTGGGAGATGAAAATTCTAATATTGAAGGTATGTATCAACATAATGATAGGTTAGCGGTGTTAAGTACCAACACTCAATTTTACACCATTGATGCGCTTTCCTTTGCACCAGAACCTTGGTCGTTAAGTGAGCAAAAATTAACTTTAGATATATATGACACTTCTTTACCAAGTAGTCCTTCCACAGTGAGCAATATCAAAATAGATGGTTCGATGATTTCGAGTCGTCGTATAGGTGATGAGCTTTATATAGTGACCAGTTATACTGCCTATATTGAAGGGCTTAACCCTAATGCCAGCACCGAAGAAGAGTTACTAGCAAATTATCTGACTATTTTAGACACAGCAGATTCCGAGCTTATGCCAAAAATCTATCGAGATGGTGACCAAGGCACGCCTTTAAACACAACTGAAGACTGTGTTATCCCTGCTCAAGCTACAGACAAAGATGGATATGCCCAGCTTTTAAGCGTCAGCAGAATTAACTTAACTGACCCTAACGATATTCAGTCTAGTTGCATTAGTTCAGTGGCAAATATGTTGTATATGTCTGAGGCAAACCTGTATTTAAGTTCGACTGTGGATAATCAAACTGTTTTACATAAAGTGTCGTTAGATGCAGATTTGACCTATCAGGCAACAGGTAAGGTTGATGGTGTTATTGGCTGGCGAGGAGCGCCTAATCTGCGTTTAAGTGAACAAGATGAATATTTACGGATAGTGACCAGTGATTATTCTCAAACAGGGCCTCAACACAAACTTTCAATCTTGAGTCAGCAAGGCAGTGAGTTAGCTATTGTGGCTGCGTTACCCAATGACACATCCCCTGAACCAATAGGAAAGCCTGGTGAAGATATCTTTGCTGTTCGATTTTTTGGAGACAGAGGTTACATAGTCACTTTTGAAAGAATAGACCCGCTTTATGTACTCGACTTAGCCAATCCCAATGCTCCGAAAGTGTTAGGTGCGTTAGAAATTCCTGGGTTTTCTAGTTATTTACACCCGTTGGATAATGGCTATCTGCTTGGAGTAGGTCAACAGGTTAATATTAATAATATTCCTGAAAATGGAAAAGTAACTGACGAACCTGTGACCCAAGAAGGAATGAAAATCAGTTTATTTAATGTAACTGATCCAAGTAATCCTGTTGAGGTGAATAGTATTGTTAAACCTAGTAGTTATACGCCAGTTGAGTATGATTATCGCGCATTGTCGGTGCTAAATAATAATGGCAATTACCAATTCGCATTACCTCTTGAGAGTTGGTATACAGGGTCCAATGAACTAGTGGGTATTTGGGCACCTTCTAATAGCTTGCTATTGCTAGAAGTTGACACTACATCTAACACGCCTGAGTTAATTCAAAGGAGTGAGATGCGACCTAAAGTAAGTGACGCCTATGCCGGAGGATGGAATGACAGAAGTATTATTCATGGTGATAACGTCTATTATATCCATGGCAATCAAGTATGGCATACCACTTGGGCTGAGGATGCCCCAATATTTGGGCCTTTTTAATCAGTCCTGACTATATTGACTTAACTTTTTTTGATGGCTTGATCCAAGTTGTCATCTAAGATCGCTGTTAACCGACCTTAGATGACAACTTATTTGTATTAAATTCAGTATATATTCAGGTATTAGTGCAATACTGGAAAGTAGTTCAACGTAGGGGATTTATTATGAAAATATTAACCGGTCTTATTATATCTGCAGTGACATTAGGCCTGTCTAGTCAAGTTTTGGCACAAACAGAAGTTGAAATCGAATGGGACAAACCGGAAAAATACCGTGATGTCAGGCCCAGCAATGAATCGCGCAAAAGATTCAGAGAAGCGACTTTTGAGCGTATTAACAAATATATGAATGAATTGGCATCGGCAATACCCGATAATAAAAAATTGCTTATGAAAGTAAGCGACCTTGATTTGGCTGGGCAAGTTTGGCCTGCGTCTTTTGTTGGATTGGGGCATAGTGTATCTGACGTACGGGTCATTAAAAATATAGATATCCCAAGGATGAACTTTAGTTACCAGTTATTGGATGAGTCTGGTGAGATAGTGCAAGAAGCGGAAGTAAATCTCAAAGATATGTCATTTCTCGATCGTGGTAACCGGTTTTTCAAAAGTGAAATGTTACGTTACGAAAAAAACATGTTGAAACGTTGGTTTGATGAAGAGTTCGAATCACAAATAACACCGCAGACTGCTAATAAAGAACTAGTTAACCAGAACAGTTAATCTAAATGTTCAGTGGGTGAATATACGCTGTAAGAGTTTTTATTTGTTGTTTTGGCAACATACAAGGCAGTGTCGGCTTGTTTAATGATTGTTTCTGGCGTCAATAATTGATTGGGCTGTGAAGTCGCTATACCAATACTTATGGTCACGTAGTCTGCAACATTGCTATATTTATGTGGCAGCGCTACGTTTTTGAATTTTTCAAGGATATGTGTTGCTATATCTTGTGCTCCTTTTGACCCCGTGTTTGGCAGAACACAAATAAATTCCTCTCCTCCATATCGGGCAACGAAATCGTTATCTCGATGCAGGGAATCGCATATAATCTTAGATACTTCCTTTAAACACTCGTCTCCCGCTGAGTGACCATAGTTATCGTTATATAATTTGAAACAATCTATATCCATGAGCAATATGGATACGCTATATTTTTGTCTAGTCGATAGCTCAAGATCATGTTTTAAACGAGTGTCTAACGCTCTTCGGTTAGCAATACCGGTTAGCCCATCTGACATAGAGAGGTGTTCAAGTTTTTGCTTTTGTATTTCAATTGTCTGTGTGAATTCTTTAAAGGCTTCAGCCAAATCAGTAATTTCATCATTACCATTTAACATAGTTTGATACTCGAACCCTTGGGTTTCGTTACGCACCATTTGATTGAAAATACTGATCCTTCTAAGGATACGTTGCTGAAACAAAACGACTATAACCAATAGAAAAACAACGCCACCTATCAAGACAAGCCTGATAAGTTGGGTCTGCTTTTTCATTTCGATAACAGAGGCGGCTACATGATCGGTAATACTCATTTCTGTTTGGTTAGTAACAAAACCAAGTTGTGCGACGTAATCTTTAATTAAGTTGTGTACAAAATTTTCTCGACCTATAGATCTGCCTTCTAAACGTAGAGATTTTATTGTTAATGCCTCCATACCATTCTCATTAAAAAGTAATGTTTTGAACTGGTTAGTTAATTGATGCTTAATTGCCTGATCTTGCCCTTTGGCAGAAATAACACCTAGTTCGTCTAGTTGTTTGTTTAATTGGCCAAATAAAAACCTAACTCGTTGCAGTCTTTTTTCGTTCAATGCTCTGCTGACATCCACTGAAGCTTGCGAAAACCCTAACGTCCAAATGGACGAATTCTGATTATTAAGATCAATAGCTTGAGCGTTAAGCTCGTACATTTGCGCTTTTAGTAACTCGATATTATTCTTATTTTGCAAACGCTCTTCTATCAAAGAAGAAAATTCAACTAATTCCATGGCAATGGTGCTTAGCTGTGTATCTAAAAACTCATTTTCGAAGATTTCTTTCGCTGCTTTACTGGTATTAGTCAGGTTAGTCTGGAGTTGTTTGTCAGCTAAACGTTTTGACGCATTTGATGAAGAATTTGACAAAATATCTGTGGACTCTAATAGGGTAGCAGCTTGACTATAGAGCTGGCTTATTCGTATTAGGTTGGGTAAGGATTTATCTGATACATCTGTTAATGTCGATTCAAAACTAAGTAAGCGCGTAAAGGTAAAATAACTGAGTAGGACAAAAACAAAGAGTATTCCCAGTAGGCCAGCACTAAATACTTTTAGCAGTGAAATACGTGGGCTTTTTTTGGTTACTAACACAGTCATTCAATCACTCGTTTTATTCTTAATTCAAATTTAGGCGTGATAGTTTTCTTCTGTTGTATCGTGCGCGTGACAATATCGGACAACAAGGGAGCGGGTTGAGTATTTTGTTGATGATGCTGTGCATTCAGAAATACACTATAACCATCTCCACCGTGTGCCAGATAATCTGAGATAGCTACTGAATATGTTTGCTTAACATCTAATGGCTGCCCATTTACTTGTATTGTTTGTATACGTTCATTGACCGGCTTTTCAATAGAATATGTAAAAGAAATACCTGATACTTGCAAAAAACGTCCTTTGACGTCTTCCACTTGACTTACGCTATTTTCTAAAGCCTGCCTTAATTGCTCTCCTGTCACACTTAACACGGTAGCACGTGACCTAAAAGGTAATTCAGTGGCAATGTCTCTGCGAGTGATTGCAGCTCCTTTTTTATAACTTTTATCACCACGAATATCGCCACCATTTACTAAAGCAATATCTGTTTTGGCATGATTTTTCAAGGAATCCGCTATAAAGTTCCCAATGGGCATTTCCATCGTTCGAATGAGTGTTTTGGATGTGTCTATTGTACTACCCCAAACTCCGATCTTCTGATTTAAGAGTCTGTCAAGCCTATGATTATATTCGTTAATCAGCAATGAAGTGGTTGGCCTAGTAGGCAAAAGCGAGTAATTAATTTTAGGGGTATCGATAATAAGGTTTTTTTCTTGTTTGTTTCCTTGCCAACTCATGCGTAGCAACATGAATGGTTCTTGGTTAATAATTGAGTAGACTTTATTAAGGTGATCTTGTTTAGGTACACTAAGTACCCTTAATGCAAAATCAATTTTATTTTCTGATATAAGAGTTTGGTAATAGTCTCTTTCTTTGGAATAAACTAGTACCATTAATTCTGCGCCTTGTTGTTTTAGCGCGACAATTTGCTGTTGAATAATTTGTCGAGGTTCAAACACTCGGGCCCTTTGTAATAAATATTCCTCAACCACCTCTTCATCAAGAATCGATATAAAACCAACTTTAGTGTTACCTTTTTCGACAATAAGGCTTGTTAAAATACCTTCAAGGTTACTATTGGTTAATGGATCATAAAGATTGCTACTGACAATTGGGAATGCCGCTTCATAGGAACGCAAAGTGAGTTCATCTTCAAAATAACTAAAATCTCTTTTGGTGAGTGTCATTAAATCAGGTTCTAGTGTATTAAGAATGTCAATGATATGTGAGCCCTTGTCTAGGCTGGAAAAGGGACTAGGCCCTAAACTCCCCCCTGCAAAAGTAAATATAGTGGGGGTGTCTTCAGCTCTCATTTTTTCTAGCAAGCCTGCAAGGCCAGAGTAAGTGCCGCGGGTTTGAATTCCTATGTCAGGCATACTGCCTGCAAACACTAAGGTTAAATGTTTTTCTGTTGATGGTGAAGAAGATGCAGACGCTGAAGAAGGTGCAGATGCTGAGGAAGGTGCAGATGCTGAGGAAGGTGCAGCTTTTGTCATTATAATCATCAAAAGCACAACGATTAAGAATCGAAATATTATGACCATTGTCTCACCCCCATAAAAACTAATTTATTCAAATAATAAACGTTCTTCAATAGTTTCAGGGGTGTCATCAATATCGATAACACCCCTTATAGTCACAATTACACTTTAAATAGATTCAATGCTACTACGTTGTTCATGTAATTTTCCCATCAGCATAGTAAAGTCGGCTAGCTTAGCTTTTTCTTTCTCAATCACAGCGTCAGGTGCATTACTCACAAACTTCTCATTATTGAGTTTTCCTTGAGTACGAGCATAGTCTTTTTCTAACTTATCCAATGCTTTGGCAATCCTAGCTAATTCGGCTCCTTTATCAATCAAGCCTGCCATGGGGATCATAACTTCAAGTGAGCCCAATAAAGATGTCGCACATGCTGGTGCTTTTTCACCTTCACTTAATGCTGTTACTGTCTCTAGCTTGGCAATTGAGTGTAAGAAAATGGCATTTTCTTCGAGTCGTCTAATATCCTCAGCAGAAGCATTGCGCAACAACACGGGTAAAGGTTTACTTGGGGCAATGTCCATTTCGCCGCGAATGGTGCGAACGGCTAATACAAATCCTTTCACCCATTCCAAATCTTGCATCGCTGTGGCATCAACCTTAGCGGCATCATATTCAGGGTAGGCCTGATTCATGATGGTGGCAGAATGACAGTTAGTCAGAGGAGATACATTTTGCCAAATTGTCTCAGTAATAAACGGCATAATAGGATGCATCAATCTAAGTAAAGATTCTAAAACAGTGACTAGAGTATGCCTAGTGCCCCGCTGTTGTTCTTCGTTACCTTGTAATAACACCGGCTTGGTT
The DNA here is from genome assembly GCF_000314995.1 of Paraglaciecola arctica BSs20135. Classification (GTDB taxonomy): domain Bacteria; phylum Pseudomonadota; class Gammaproteobacteria; order Enterobacterales; family Alteromonadaceae; genus Paraglaciecola; species Paraglaciecola arctica. The sequence goes on from NZ_BAEO01000063.1 coordinate 21,552, forward strand.
AATTCTATATACCAACCACAAAACTGATCCCAAGTGAATTCGTATAATGTATGTGCCGCAATGTCAAAACGATAAGTATCCATCGCATTACGATAGGCTTTTATAGTGTTTTGGTATTGGCCGATGATCCACTTGTCAGCCAATGAAAAAGTCATTTTTGAATCTGCTTTAAACCCACAGTCGAACTCTTGGGTATTCATCAGTACAAAGTTACTGGCATTCCACAACTTGTTGCAAAAATTTCTATAACCTTCTAGGCGCTTCATATCCCAATTGATATCACGCCCAGTAGAAGCAAGGGCTGCAAGGGTAAAGCGTAATGCATCTGTACCGTGGGCCTCTATGCCATTCGGAAATTGTTTAGCTGTTTGTTTTTTGATTTTTTCAGCCATTTTTGGCTGCATCATATTACCAGTACGTTTTTCGAGTAAATCTTCCAGAGAAATACCATCAATCATATCCAAAGGATCGATAACATTACCTTTAGATTTAGACATTTTATGGCCATCATCATCTCGAATAAGACCTGTCACATATACGGTTTTGAAAGGCACTTGAGGTTTGCCATTTTCATCTTTAAGAAAATGCATGGTCATCATGATCATTCTGGCCACCCAGAAGAAAATGATATCGAAGCCAGTGACTAAAACATCGCTAGGATGGAAGGTTTTTAAGTCTTCAGTATTTTCAGGCCAACCTAAGGTAGAAAATGTCCAAAGCGCCGAAGAGAACCAAGTGTCTAATACATCTTCATCTTGTCTAAGCACCACATTAGCAGCTAAGTCGTTTTCTGCTCTCACTTCAGCTTCATCGCGACCCACATAGACTTTACCTTGCTCGTCATACCAAGCCGGTATTCTATGACCCCACCATAGTTGACGAGAGATACACCAATCTTGGATATCATTCATCCAAGAAAAGTACATGTTTTCATATTGTTTAGGTACAAATTCAATCTCGCCATTGGTCACAGCATCTGCTGCAACTTTGGCTAATGGTGCGGCGCGCACATACCATTGATCGGTTAACATAGGTTCAATTACCACACCACCTCTATCACCATAAGGGACAGTCAAGTCGTGGTCTTTTACTTCTGCTAATAAACCCATTTCATCAAATTTGGCCACTATGGCTTTACGGGCGACAAAACGGTCTAAATTTTGAAACTCTTCAGGTATTGCAGAACTCAGAGCATCACTGGGTTCACCCTTAGTATCGTATATTTCAGCTTGCTGGCGAATTTCACCAGAGAAAGTCAAAATATTGATCATAGGTAATTGATGACGTTTACCCACTTCATAATCGTTAAAGTCATGAGCAGGAGTTATTTTTACGCAACCTGTGCCTTTTTCCATATCTGCATGTTCATCACCGACAATAGGAATACGCCGATTAACTAAAGGTAAATCGATAAACTTGCCAATTAAGTCTTTATATTTTGGATCTTCTGGATTAACCGCTACGCCTGTATCACCTAACATGGTTTCAGGTCTGGTTGTGGCGACCACAAGGTAATCTTTGCCTTCAGTGGTTTTGACCCCGTCAGCTAAAGGATAACGAAATTGCCACATGTGCCCTTTTTTATCTATATTTTCGACTTCAAGATCAGATATGGCAGTAAGAAGTTTAGGATCCCAGTTAACCAGTCGTTTACCGCGATAGATTAAATTTTCTGAATGTAGGCGCACAAACACTTCGTTTACTGCGTTTGAAAGCCCTTTGTCCATGGTAAAACGCTCACGATCCCAATCCACTGATGCACCCAAACGACGCATTTGGTTGGTAATGGTATTGCCCGATTCGGCTTTCCATTCCCAAATTTTGTCGATAAAGGCTTCGCGGCCTAATTCTTTTCGAGTTGGGCCATCTTCTGCTGCTAGTTTTCGCTCCACTACCATTTGAGTGGCGATCCCAGCGTGGTCAGTACCCACTTGCCATAAGGTATTATTACCCGACATACGTTTGTAGCGGGTTAAGGCGTCCATAATGGTTTGTTGAAACGCATGACCCATATGCAGGCTGCCTGTTACGTTAGGCGGCGGGATCATGATGCTATATGACTCGCCTTCTCCTGAAGGCTTAAATTGTCCGCTGTCTTCCCACTTTTGGTATATATCGCGTTCTATATTTTGTGGATTAAATGTCTTATCCATTATTTTGTGTCTCGTTAATGCTTGAGGCGGGTAGGGTATCAAGTTGATTGCCTAACGCTCTATATTGTTTATATCTTTCTCTGGCCTGTGGTTTGAGTTGTTCTTTTGCAGGCACAAAATCAATGACTTGTCTAAATCGTTGATGGAAATCGGGGATGTTGTCAGCCAGATTAATCAGTATTGGTCGATTAAATTGGCTAGGTGTTTGCCAGCATATTTCAACTGGGGCTCCGCCCACTGGACCCTCTCCGCTTAAATTATGTGGAACAAAGGCATCATTGGGTAACTGCCATAACAATTCATCAAATTGTTCAGCCTGTTGTTGATCTTGGCAATACACTAAACATTTTTGTTTTTGCCGATAACTACGGGTTGCCAACAAACAAGCCAGCGCAAAGTGCGCTGGCTGTTGATGTGTATCGTTTGTTTCATCAAGCAGATAAAACCTTACATTTGACATATGCGAAGTGGTCCCTAGGCGTGATTAATCTTCTGATTCAATGCCAGCTCGGTTCATTAAGAACTGAGATAACATGGGCACAGGTCGACCTGTTGACCCTTTTTCTTTACCGCCAACCCAAGCTGTGCCTGCAACATCCATATGGGCCCAATTATACTTACGAGTAAAACGAGATAAAAAACAGGCTGCGGTTATAGCACCTGCAGGACGCCCACCTAGATTACTCATATCGGCAAAAGGACTTTCGATTTGGTCTTGGTATTCATCCCATAAAGGTAAACGCCAAGCTTTATCACCACTTTGTTCAGATGCATTGATCAATTCATGAGCAAGAGGATTGTGGTTACTAAATACACCGCTGGCATGTTTACCTAAGGCCACCACACAAGCACCTGTTAGTGTTGCCACATCGACTACCAACTCAGGATCAAAACGTTCCACATAAGTTAATGCATCACATAATACTAAACGGCCTTCGGCATCAGTATTGAGCACTTCAACTGTTTGGCCTGACATAGTGGTCAAAATATCACCAGGGCGGTAGGCGTTAGCATCTGGCATGTTTTCACAACCTGCGAGAATACCTACTATGTTAATAGGTAGGTTGAGCGCACAGATTGTATGCATTGCGCCTAATACTCCAGCTGCACCACCCATGTCGTATTTCATTTCATCCATGGCTTCACCAGGTTTGATAGAAATACCACCAGAGTCAAAGGTTAATCCCTTTCCAACTAAAACAATCGGTGCTTGACCTGATGGTCCACCTTTATGCTCCATGATGGTCATGATTGATTCATTTACTGAGCCTCGACCCACTGCCAAGTATGAGTGCATACCTAGGTCATCCATTTGTTTCTCATTCACAGAGCTAACATGCAAATTGTCGTATGTTGCGGCTAATCCTTCTGCTTGCTCAAGCAGGTATTTAGGATTACAAATATTAGGTGGCATATTGGCCACATCTTTAGCCGTTTTAACACCCTCAGCGACGGCCAACCCATGTTCAAGTGCCCGTTCGCCAATAGGCAACTCGCGGCGAGTCGGAACATTAAAAACAATTTTCCGTAATGGTCTGCGTAATTCACCCTTTTTGGTTTTAAGCTGTAAAAAGGTGTAAAGGGAATCTTGGGTTGCTTCGACTGCTTGGCGCACCTTCCAATAAGTATCGCGGCCCTTAACATGTAATTCAGTTAAGAAGCTGACTGCTTCCATGGAGCCCGTTTCGTTTAGGGTTTTAATGGTTTTCGATATAATTTGTTTGTATTGACGTTCGTCTAGTTCGCGCTCTTTGCCACATCCTACCAGCAATACTCGCTCACTTAAGATGTTGGGCACATGGTGAAGTAGTAACATTTGACCGGCCTGACCTTCCAAGTCACCTCTTCTTAGTAGGTTACTAATATAACCTTCACTAATAATATCGAGTTGTTCGGCAACAGATGTTAAACGCCTAGGTTCAAATACACCCACTACAATACAGGCGCTGCGCTGCTTTTCTGGACTGCCACTTTTTACGCTAAATTCCACTTCGAACCTCGTCTCATGATGAATAAAACTGTAACCTTTTATCCTTTTAATTAAAAATTGAAAGGTGATATTGGGTAATACAGCTATATTATTGTAAGATTAACTTCAGCCGGACATAATCTGTAAATAAGATCGTGGCTGAGTGCTTTAAATACGCACACTTTATAAATTAAACTTGTGAAAACGTTAAGTTTACTTAAAATTTCCCATAGTGCCACTAAAATACTACTTTTCCCTTGGATGTGTTGTGCTGATTTTCCGCTATTTAATGAAAGAAACGTTGAAGTCTCAAGTAGCAATTTTTATGCTATTGATGGCTATTTTTATCACTCAGAAATTTGTCAAAGTGTTGGCTGAAGCATCAGAAGGTGAAATTCCTGCTGGTTTAGTATTAGGTTTTTTGGCTTTACATATGCCTGTTTTAGCGTCGCTTGTGTTACCCCTTAGTCTTTTTTTGGGGATTATGTTGGCTCATGGTCGACTGTACGTAGACAGTGAGATGACTGTTATGCGGGCGTGTGGGATCAGCGAATGGTATGTCACCCGTGTAATGCTAATTTTGGCCTTGATTATGTCGGTGTTAACAGCGGGCTTAACTATGTGGTTAACACCTTTGTCTGTGGAAAGTACCTATCAACTAGAAGAAAAAATCGGTGCTCAAAGTGGCCTAACAAGCTTGATCCCCGGACGTTTTCAACAAACTGCTAATCAGCAGGCAGTAATATTTGTACATGACATCGATAATAGCCAAAACCCTTTAAGAAAGGTCTTTCTAGCGCAAAGAGATAGCGACTCTGACTCTGAAAACGTACGAATAGTGTATGCCAATAGTGGTGGGATCCAAGAGCAATCAAATGGCGCACAAAAATTGATACTGAATCAAGGCAAGCAATATGAAGGTGAAGTGGGCCGACAAGATTACCGAATTGTTGAGTTTGAAGAGTATCAAATTCAAATTGCCGAACAACAAGCTGAAAAGAAACGCAGAAAATTAAGTGCATATTCAACCACTGACTTGATTGCTGATCCGTCTATCTTTGCCATAGCAGAATTACATTGGCGTATTGCTATTCCTTTATCATTACCGTTTTTGGTGCTGATTGCGGTGCCCCTTAGTGCGGCCGATCCCAGGCAAGGTCGTTTCGGTAAAATGTTTCCCGCATTAATGTTATATCTTGGGTATTTTATGCTGTTAATGGCGGGCCGAAAAGCGTTAGAAGATGGCAACATACCTCAACAATTAGGCTTATGGTGGGTGCATGGGGTGTTGTTTTCAATCGGCATAGCATTATTACTTAAAGGCAGACCTATTGGTGTGAAATTACGGGCTAGATTAAAAGGGGATGCCAGTGTTTAAAATACTGGATGTATATATTGCTAAGACCTTGTTGGCAACAACCGCATTGAGTCTGAGTGTTCTAGTAGGTTTGAGCGCCTTAATTAAATTTATCGAACAAATGAAACAAGTAGGACGTGGCAGCTATGATATGACTGTAGCTGCAGTGTATGTGTTGCTTAGCTTACCTAGAGAATTAGAACAGTTTTTTCCTATGGCCACCTTGATCGGAGGGCTGATAGGTATGGGGATTTTGGCAAGCAACAGTGAATTGGTTGTGATGCAAGCAGCGGGTCAAAGTCGTTGGAATATTATTACTTCTGCCATGAAATCAGCACTACTAATGGTGCTATTTGTGATGTTTATAGGTGAATGGGTCGCTCCAGTTACTGAAACAAAAGCGAAAGAAATCCGTACTCAGGCGATTTCTGGCGGAAGCTTATTTGCTTCTGACAGAATAACTTGGGCTAAAGACGGTGATAACTTCGTTAGTATCGGGGAAGTGGTCGATACCAAAACTTTACGCAGAGTAAACGTATACGAATTTGATGAAAGCTTAGAGCTAAGAAAAATCACTAGTGCTTTGGAAGCCAATTATAGCGATAATGGTTGGCAATTAAAGCAAGTCAAATATACCTTTATAGGCGACCAGCGGGTCCGATACCAACAACTTGAAAAAGGAGTTTGGCAGTCAACACTCACGCCAGACAAATTAGGAGTTGTGACAGTTAAACCTGAAGCATTGTCGATCCGTGGATTAGCTGAGTACGTCAATTATCGTAATAATAACAGTCTAGATCCTAGTCGTTACGAATTAGCACTATGGCGAAAAGTGCTGCAACCTCTGTCTGTAGGTGTGATGTTGTTAATGGCATTGTCTTTCATTTTTGGCCCGCTGCGCAGTGTCACTATGGGCGCACGAGTGATCTTAGGAGTGTTAACCGGTTTTGGCTTTTTTGTAAGTAACGAAGTTTTTGGTGCTTTAAGTTTGGTTTATCATCTGCCGCCGTTTCTTGGGGCATCTTTACCAAGTTTAGTTTTTGCTGCTTTTTCTATGTATTTGCTACAGAGAAAGGGATAGTTAAGGTTAATCTTGAAGCTCTTTCCACGCCGCATGATGGTTGTCTTCTTTGCTTAATACCAATATTTCGGTGTTAGCGATCCTATCTTGCAATGACTGCTTTGATTTGAAATCGAATAACACTAACAATGTGCCTAATCCGCCGAATGAACACACTAGGCGCAACAATGCTCGACTATAACCAAAAGGTTTTTCATTAGTGCTAAATAATCGCAGTCGCCACGCTCTCATACCTATAGTTTGACCGCCATTACGCCAAAACCACAAGAAAAAGCCTACAATCCATAAACCTACCCAAACTTGGAGGATTAGTTTGTAGGCAAAGGAATGCTGCATTAGCTCACTAAAACCTTCATAACCTTGATTACTCAAGATATTGTTTTCTACTAATATCATCATAGTTACTAACATTATCATAGCAGCACACATACCTACGGCGACAGCTACCAACAGGTCATAAACCATAGCAGCAAGTCTGCGAAAGAAACTTGCTCGAGAGTGTTGTTGGGTTGTAGTTGTCACAGATAAGCCTTGAAAAATAAAACTGATGTTATCAGTAAAGTCGACAAAACATAAACCTTGAATAAATATTACTGCTAACAAAATTTTGATTATCCATTTTCATCATAAATGTTAATAAATGTATGCCAATACTTACTGAGGATAATCTAGGGGTATCGTTAAATAGTGTTACTTACAACATGAAATTTACAAAAGGTTAATTTTAAATCACATTTGGTAATACCAATATGTATTGATTGGTTGACAATTTGAGTGTGATTGGTTATTTTCATGCAGTAAGCCTGATTGGTTCGTCATCTTGATAAGACATTGTGCTTTGTTTATTTGGGGCCAGTTGTGGGTTAAATGATAATTAATTAGTTAGATTTAGTGGAGTACTTTATGACAATGAAAGGCAAAGTGGCAATTGTTGCTGGCGGCGGCAGAGATATAGGCCGAGCTTGTGCAATAGAGTTAGCACAACGTGGTGCCAACGTAGTAATTACCTACCATTCAAGTAAAACAACAGCCCAAAGCGCAGTAGCAGAAATTGAAGCTTTTGGCGGTAAAGCACTAGCTCTTCAGGCAGATTTGACTGATCAAACAAGTGTTGATGTAACTGTAAAAGCAACGCTAGATACCTTCGGTAAAATTGACTGCCTTGTTCATGTTTCTGGTGGTTTAATAGCCCGGATTAAAATTGCAGATATGAGTATCGAGCATTGGAACAATGTTATGAACTTGAATATGACATCTTTGTTTATGATGTCTAAAGCCTGTATCCCCCATTTAGGTGCGGGTAGTTCAATTGTTACATTAGCATCTCAAGCCGGTCGTGATGGCGGCGGCGGCGGCGCGGTTGCTTATGCAAGCTCTAAAGGTGCAGTTATGACATTTACACGAGGCTTGGCCAAAGAGCTCGGCCCTGATATTCGAGTAAACGGCGTGTGCCCAGGCATGATCAGTACTGGATTTCACGATACGTTCACACCAGGTGAAGTACGTGAGAAAGTAGCCGGCATGACCTGTGCAAAACGTGAAGGAACATCAGAAGAAGTAGCGAAACTAGTGGGGTTCTTGGCTTCAGATGAGTCTTCATATATGACAGGTAACAATATTGATATTAATGGCGGAATGCTTTTCTCATAAGAGATAACAACTAACTAATAATAAAAGTAGAATATTAGCTACTGTACCCTGCAAGGCCATGTTGATACATGGCCTTTTTTATGGCCTGTATATTACCAATACCAATTGCCTATATGCAGGTACAACCCTCAAGTCATATTTTCGGAGTGTAGAAAATTCTAAACAAAAGATGTCAGAAATAATATTTTGGTTGCAACAGAATGATTGAAATTGGATTTGTTATACATGGAGTAAAGTTGTATTTCTATAAGGCACCTTTTAGGTGCCTTATAGAAAATATTTTTAAGAAACTAAATGGCTGAGGGAATATAAATCACGAGTTTGACTAGTTTGTCTTCTCACTTCTTCTAAGGCTTTTGCTTCACTGGCCTCAAATAACGCATTAATAAGTCGATTAAAATGCAAGTGCATCGCTGCTCTTGCTGCTTGTGAGTTTCGATTTTGCAATGCATTGTAGATTGCTCTGTGTTCGTCTAACCTTTTAACATCACTTTGGCTACATACGCCTTTATATGCCAATTTGACTGTTGGACTGGTTTCACGCATCGTCCACAAGCTATTTACCGCCATCAAAATTGCGCTGTTACGCGTAGCTGTTGATATAATCAAATGAAATTCTTTATCAGCAGCTTCTGGGTTGGCACCTTTCTCCATCTCAGTGAGTGTTTGATTTAATCGGATAAGTTCTTCTTCTGAAATGGTGGTAGCGGCAAGCGCAGCTGCTTCACCTTCTATCAATGCCCTTGCCTGAGTAAGTTCAAACGCACTAATATTTTGATGAATATTTTTATTTTTGGGATTTTCTAATACATAAACACCTGAACCAGTTTTTACTTCTACTTGTTCAAGTACTTCTAGGGCAATAATTGCTTCTCGAATAGTCGGACGGCTTACTTCAAAATTCTCAGCAAGCTCTCTTTCTGGCGGAAGTCTACTACCTGCAGGGTATTGTCCAGAATCAATAAGTGATTCAATCCTTTCGACAATAGTCCAAAACAAACGCCTATTCTTCATCCTCAATTCCTCTCTTATCTGTACATAAACTTATAATATATCGAACTGGTATATCACTTCAGTTTTATTTTAACGTTATACCATAATGTTTGCTTAATACCAAATTGGTAACATTCAATTAACGAATTTGGTTATTACCAATAAAACATATATTGGTAATAAATCAAATGTTAAATTGGTTAATATTTGTTTGACATTGTATTTAACTATTGGTTACATTGTGCTGTCTGTACATAAAAACGCAATGCGAGAACACACATGATCAAACTAAATAAGGTAAGTAGCGCGATGGAAAACGGCAAGTTTAGCCGGGTACTTAGCAAAACAGTATACACCTCTACGTTAGCTTGCATGATGGCGATCCCTATAATGGCGCAAGAAAGCGATACCGCACCTGCAGTTGACGATGCAACCGAGGTGATCGAAGTAAAAGGTATTCGTCAGACGATACAAGATTCAATCAGTATTAAAAGATTATCTACCAGCATTGTTGACGGTTTATCAGCTGATGATATAGGTGACTTACCAGCACTATCTATTGGTGAAGCTCTAGAAACCTTAACCGGTGCCTCGTCTCATCGTGAGCAAGGCGGAGCAACTGAAATTTCTATTCGCGGTTTAGGTCCATTTTTAGGCAGTACAGTGTTTAATGGTCGTGAAGCGGCTAATGGTAGTGGAGACCGTTCTGTTAACTTCTCGCAATTTCCTTCAGAACTTTTCAATAAAATTGCCATATATAAAACTCAAGAAGCTAGCTTAATTGAAGGCGGTGTTTCTGGTCAGATTTCGTTAGAAACTGTTAAACCATTGGATTATGGTAAAACTCGTTTTCAAGCCCAAGTTAAAGGCAATTGGAATCCTGGTGAAAGTGATATAAATAATAGTGCGCAAGACTTCGGTTCTAGGATCACAGCAAGTTTTGTTGATCAATACGAAACGGATAACATTGGAGATATTGGTTTCTCTATTGGTGTGCAAAAAGATCTTAAATCCAACCCAGAACAAGAAGCCCGTACTACCAGTGGCTGGGCTAGTTGTAAAATTGATCCAAGCGACACAGGTAGCGGTCTTTATAATTCAGGTGATTGTGGCAGTAGTGGTACCAATAATTTAAATTTGGAAGTTGATCCTGCTACTGGTGTTGCACCAGATCAGGGTGTTCCGTATATATTTGTACCTAGCTCCTATTCTTACCGTCAAAATATTACAGAAGACGACCGAGAGTCGATTTTCGCGGCAGTACAATGGCGTCCATCTGAAACATTCGAAGTTAATATCGATGCGCAATATTCAGACCGAGTGTTTCAAGAAACCAGAAATGACTTTTTGTTTCCTAATTCCAGAAGACCCGATTCAGCCAATGTTTCACGGGATGGGCAATTACCAGTAGATCTAGTGATTACAGATGAGGGCTCCCTAGTTTCTGCTACTTACTTACAAAGACCAGAAACCATAAGCGCGTTTCAAGAAAGAATGGAAGAGTATAAAGGTGGTGGCATCTCATTTATCTATGATGTGAGTGATGTATTGTCAATTTCATCAGATTTTTCAGTTTCCAAAACTGAACGTCGCGAAAATATCTATGAAACTCGTTTGCGTACTAGTAACACTGATATCAATGGTAATTCGGTTTCGGGTACAGATGCTAATGGTTATGCTGAGGCGGCTATTGTCGTAGGGCAAGATGGGTCTCTGATCCCACTTATGACTTTACGTAATTTTGATGTAAATAATGCAGAAGCTTTTGCGAATGCAAGTGAAGTACGTACAAGGGTTGATACCAATCAATTTCGCAATAATACTATCACTGCATTTAGAACTGATTTTGAATACTTAACTGATAGCGAAGTAATCAGTCAGATAAAAGGTGGCGTGCGATACTCAAAGTTGGAATATGTTGGTTATCCTCGTACTCGTGAAGAATATACCGATTTCAATGACGCTGATGCTTTGAAAGCGGGGATCACAAATTGTAAAAATGACAGTTTTCCAGAAAGTGGTTTTTTGTCTTCTGTAACAGGTGGACAGCCTCTTTTCACTAACCTTGATGATGATGGCAATGTTATTGCACAAGGTACAGGTAATACTTACGCCACGTTCGACCCACTATGTATCGCCACCATGTCTATCGGTTCAGCGCCAGTGTTTCCGGATCCCGAGGATACTGTAGCCAAAGTTGATGTGGAAGAAAAAACAACAGCTGTATACCTTCAAGCCGATTACGACACGCTTATTGGAGACTATGGGGTTCGTGGGAACTTTGGTATACGTTATGTCACAACCGATGTGACTTCTCTTGGCCTAAGAGGGCCATTGGAAACAACCACCGCGATAAACCAAGAGGGTTTAGAAGTCATCACTAGTATCGATTTGGTCAGTGGTGCTGAGCTAATTGAGGTTGCTGGCGGTAGTAGTTATTCAGAATTGTTACCTAGCTTAAATGTGGTTGTAGACGTAAGTGATGATGTGTTGTTAAGGGGGGCCGTATATAGAGCTCTTTCTCGACCTTCCCCTTCTGATATGGGCTTTGGCCGTTCGTTTAATGGTCTTGCAGATGAAAGCGAGGAAGTTGAGTCAATTGACGTAGCCATAGGCACAGCTACTGCTAACGGTAACCCAAATATTAAACCTTTCACATCTTGGAACGCTGATGTAGCCATTGAATGGTATCCGAATGAAGATACCATTTTAGCTTTCGGAACTTATTATAAAAGTTTTGAAGGTGGTTTTGAAAACGTATCTACAACAGAAACATTCACAGTTGATGGGCAAGAGCTAGATACGCTAGTAACTGTTCAACAAACTAACAACGATACTAGTGCCATTTATGGTGTGGAAATGACAGCAACACATGCTTTCTCATACTTACCGAGTATTTGGAGTAACTTTGGCGTTAAGTTGAGTTATAACTGGGCAGATTCTGACTTTGAAGTAGAAGACACTAATTTTGGTTCGTCTAATATTGTTGCAGCAGATGGCACGGTAATACAACGAGTTGGCATAGTAGACCCAGCTGAAATATTCGGTTTCTCAGACACTGTTATGTCAGGACAGTTTTATTATCAAGATGGCGGCTTTAATGCCCAGCTAATATACAAATACAGAAGTGAGTACTTTCAACAGTACTTATCTACTCCTGGTAATTTAAGATACGTTGGCTCCACTGGTGTTTATGAAGCCCGTGTTAGCTATAAAGTTAATAAAAATCTAAAAGTGTCTGTTGAGGCCATTAACTTGTTTGATGAACCTAAAAGACAATTTATTCCATCTCCTAATAACTTTGGTGAGATTAATGTTTACGGACCTCGTATTTATGTCGGGATCCAATACAAACTTTAGCAATGGGCTCTCTTTAGTTAATGCATGAGAGCTTGTTTCTAGTTCGATTTACACTCTCAAAATTTCAATTTATTAGTAACATGAGTAATATTATGCAACGCAGTTTTTCTTTAATCGTTTTTACCTATGTGGCTATTGTTTTATTTAGCCAAAATACATTTGCCAGTGAATATTTAGTAAAGACTCAGAATGAGTACAAGGAGGTCTCAAGTAAACTAAAAGCTGGAGATGACGTGGTGCTGGCCAACGGAATTTGGATAGACTTTGAAATTCTATTCAAAGCCAAGGGGACCGAAAAACAGCCCGTCACCTTGAGAGCTGAAACGCCAGGCCAGGTTATCTTGTCCGGTTTATCAAACTTACGTTTAGCTGGTGAGTATTTAGTTGTATCTGGCTTAGTGTTTAAAGACGGTTATACGCCTACTGGTGAAGTGATTTCATTCCGTAGCAATGAAGACGATTTAGCTAACCATAGTCGTGTAACTGAAGTGGTGATTGATAACTACAGCAACCCTGAAAAGTTTGAGCAAGATAAATGGGTAGTTATGTATGGTAAGCATAACCGTTTTGATCACAGTAATTTAGTCGGCAAAAAGAACGCCGGTGTCACAATGGCTGTGCGCTTAAACACTGCAGAAAGTCAGCAAAACCACCATCGTATTGACCACAACTATTTTGGCCCACGACCTATCTTAGGCTCAAATGGCGGTGAAACTTTGCGAATTGGTACCAGTCATTATTCACTCACTGATTCTTTCACTACTATCGAAAATAACTACTTTGACCGTTGTAATGGTGAAGTAGAAATCATTTCTAACAAGTCGGGTAAAAACCAAATACTGAATAACGTGTTTTTCGAATCTCGCGGTACTCTAACCCTACGTCATGGCAATGGTAACTTAGTGGAAGGAAACGTGTTTTTTGGTAACGGTGTTGATCATACCGGCGGTATTCGCGTCATTAACAGCGACCAAATCATTCGTAACAACTATATGGAAGGTTTAACTGGCTACCGTTTTGGTAGTGGTTTTACTATTATGAACGGTGTCCCCAACTCTACAATAAATCGTTATCATCAAGTCGATAATGCCCTGATAGAAAACAATACTTTAGTTAATGTCGATCACGTTCATTTTGCGGCAGGAAGCGACGCAGAGCGCAGTGCAACGCCTATCAATAGTAAATTTCAAAACAACCTTATTTTTAGCAATAAAAACACCGATGGCATTAGTATTTTTGATGATATCAGTGGTGTGACATTTAGCGGTAACTTGTTATCTGAAGGGATTAATCCTTCGATAAGTGAGGGGTTCAAGGTGACTCCACTTAAAATGCAGCGAGCTAAAAATGGTTTGTTGTACCCTGAAGAAAATATGCAAAATGTAGGTGCAGGTAAGACCCTAACTCCAATACAAAAAGATCAAGTCGGTGCGAGTTATTACCCTAAGACTGAACCTGATGTAGCCTTTGATTCTGGTAAAGTTACTCAAGTTAAACCTACTGAAAATGCACTTTTTAACGCAATCAATAATGCAAGCTCTGGTGACGTTCTGATTTTAGAAAATGGTAACTACAACATTGGAAAAGTTATCAAATTAGATAAAACCATCACCATTAAGGCTAAAAATAGAAAACACGTTACCTTATATCCTGCTCGTTCTACTTTTGTAGATATCAATAATTTTGGCAGCCTGAAGTTAGTTAATTTAATTATTAGCGGTAAACGCGCACCAGACTCAGCAGGTAACACCCTAATACGTACATCTAGAGTGCCAATGCAGCGTAATTTTCGTTTAGAAATTACAGGAAGCATTATCGAAGATTTAGACGTTAATCATTCATTTCACCTTTTTGACGCCGGGCATAGAAGTTTTGCTGATTATATAAAAATCACCAAAACCACAATGAGTAATATTAGCGGTGACATTATGCGCCTGAATAAAGAAACAGATGATTTAGGTATTTACAATGCAGAGTACATCTACTTCAACGATAATTTGCTAGAAAACGTTGAGGGTGCTGTGGCTAAGGTATACAGAGGTGGTACAGATGAAAGCACCTTTGGACCACATTTTATTATGAGTGGTAATCTGCTTAAAAATGTAGGTAATGGAAAGCGCAATAAAAATGCTGCTTCGGTATATCTGCATGGTGTGCAAGTTGCACAAATCAGTGAAAACCAATTGTTTGATTCAGCACCGATAGACATTGAACATACAGTGGGTGAGCCAGTAACAGCGGTAATCAATAATGAGATGACTAACACTAGTGCTCCTAAAGTAGTTGAACTAATAGTCAAAGGTCCGCATACCGCCACACTAGAAAATAATATAGTTAAATAATAAAACAAAATTTGACTGACTAATTCAGACAAATATGAACTCTTAAATAGGGAGTGAGTTTTAAGTGTAAAAGCAAGCGATTGTTAATTTGTAGCACCCAATATTGAACATGCTAGGGTATGTAAATAAGCAGGCGTTTTAGTCGATACTTTTAATCCTCACAGTGACGATTTTTTTAGCCGAGTAATACGAGTAGAAGTTTATGAAAATGAAAAATTTACGTTGGTGGGTGATCGCATTAATCGCACTAGCCACCGTTATTAACTATATAGACAGACAAGCACTGAGTGTTCTATGGCCTTATATGGGGAGTGATATTTATCCTGACAAAAGTGCCGATGAATTAAAACAAGTTTTAGGAACGGTAAGCGTTGTATTTTTATTCTCATATGCGATAGGTCAGGCAGTATTCGGCAAAATTTTTGACTGGATTGGTACTCGACTAGGTTTTGTTTTATCTATTGGCGTATGGTCTTTAGCAACAGCATTACATGCATTTGCTCAAGGCGTTTTAACCTTTAGTATTTTTCGAGCAATTCTAGGTTTATCAGAAGCAGGTAACTGGCCTGGTGCTGCAAAAGCTAACGCCGAATGGTTTCCAAGTAAAGAGCGTGCTTTAGCACAAGGCATCTTTAATTCGGGCGCAGCGATTGGTGGTATTATTTCAGTGCCACTCATTGCATATTTAGCGCTATTCTTTAGTTGGAAAATTATTTTTGTCTTAATAGGCGTAGTGGGTCTTTTATGGTTGATCCCATGGTTAGTGCTAGTTAAAGCCCCACCAATTAAGCATCCTTGGATAACAGAGGAAGAGCGCGAATATATCTTATCAGGCCAAAAAGCTGTTACTACTGAAGCAGGCGAAATAAAACTAGAAGAGTATGTACCAAGCTACGGTGAGATGTTACGCCGTAAAGAAAGCTGGGGCGTAATTATTGCTACTGCTGCAATTGACCCCATTTGGTGGCTATTTATTGTTTGGATACCAACCTACCTTGTAGAAGTTTACAGTATGGACGTTAAAGGCTTAGCAATCATTGGTTGGGTTCCCTATGTAGGTGCTATGTTCGGCGCTTGGTTTGGTGGTCTATTATCTCAAAACCGAATTAAAGCGGGTTGGAGCGTTAACAAAACGCGTAAAGCCGTTATCGTGTTAGGTTGTTTAATAATGCTACCTGCATTGTTACTGTTATCTAATCCTGGTAGTGCAAACACTGCGGTTCTTATTATGGCTGCAATATTATTTGGTTTCCAAACCTCGATTGGTAGTATTCAAACATTACCAAGTGATATGTTAGGTAAAGACAGTGTAGGTTCATTATCTGGTTTCGCTGGTATGGCTGCTAAATTTTCTGCTGCAGGGTTAACTGCAATGGTGCCATTTTTGACTGCGGGCGCAAATTACCAAAATGTATTCATTCTTGGTGCGGTGTTGGCTTCTATCGTAATGGTAAGTATTTTATTCCTTTGCCCTAAAATAGAGCCACTAAAAAGTAACAAGTAAAAAGATAATTTTAATTAGGGTTCGCAAGTCATTACTTGCGAACAAGATCCAAGGTTTATCATGCAAAAAATAGTATTAATGGGCGAATGTATGTTGGAACTTCGTCAAGCAAAAGATGGGTTAATGAATCAGTCTTTTGCTGGTGATACCTTCAATACTGCCGTCTATATGAAGCGAACATTTGCTCAGCAAGATATCGCTTTTATGACAGCTGTTGGGCAAGACACCATTAGTCAACAAATGGTCTCTAGATGCAGTTCAGAAAATCTTAACAACCAGCATATCTTTGCCAAGAGCGACAGAAACCCTGGTATTTATTTAGTGCAAACTGATGAGCAGGGCGAACGTTCATTTTTGTATTGGCGTGATAGTTCTGCTGCCAAACAGGTGATGCAATATGTCGACCAAGCCGCTATAGATGAACTTTGTAAAGCCGATTTATTCTTCTTCTCTGGTATATCCATTGCGATATTAGAGCCTCAAGACAGAGATGCTTTTTGGGCGATGCTTGAGCAACTAAAAAAAGCGGGTGTGAAAATTGGCTTTGATCCCAATTATCGCCGTCGTCTTTGGAACAGCGCCGATGAAGCCAAAGCAGAGTTTGCCAAGGCTTATGCTGCTAGCGATATCATGATGCCGGGTGTTGATGACTTTAAGCAGCTTTACGACATCGAATCCCTTGAGGACATCCTAGCGTTTTGTCAGCCTTTTGGTATTGCCGAATTGGTGCTTAAAAACGGCCCAGAGAGTGTCTATTGTCAGTTAGATGGTCAACTAACACATGTTGCTATAACACCAGTCACTAATGTAGTGGACACCACCTCTGCAGGTGATTCCTTCAATGGCGTTTATTTAGGTGCTAGGTTGTCTGGGCAAGATATTACATCCTCGGTTAATCTCGCTGCAACTGCAGCGGGCATTGTGATCCAGCATCCAGGAGCTATTGCTCCGGTTGATGCCTTCGATAATATCCATCTATCATAAAATAAAAAGTAGTCTTTTTTTGATAAAGCCATACTGTAATTAGTGCAGTATGGCTTTTTGCATTTATTCTCTAAAAATCCCCGCAATATCATATTGAACATAAATACTGTGAATTTACATTCCACTCTTAAATAAGCCATATTTATTCTAGTACTTTAAATTTTGAGGTTTTTATGACGATTCTCGCGTTTCCTGCTGAACTTAAACCACTGGAAAAGCGTTGTGCTGTGTTACCAGTCAACGTTAAAGCATACAAATTATTGGGTGCTACTGTGCTTGTACAAGCCGGTATCGGCGAACATATCCATGTGACTGATAAAGAATATGTAGCGGCTGGGGCAGAAATTGTGACAACTCGCAGTGAGCTCTTAGCCAAGGCCGATATTGTACCTAGCTTGCACAAGTTAAGTGTAGATGACCTAAGCCACGTAAAACCCGACACACTTATTGTTAGTTACTTAGATCCATTTAATGAGAAGGGTTTTGTAACCAGTTTGTGCGACAAAAACATCACTAGCATTAGCATGGAAATGATCCCGCGCATTAGCCGTTGTCAAAAAATGGATGCCTTAAGTTCCCAGGCCAGTTTGGCGGGTTATGTAATGGTGATGCAAGCAGCAAATCAGCTAGACAGTGTGTTACCCATGATGATGACACCGGCAGGCACCCTTAAGCCCGCTAAAGTATTTGTGATTGGTGCTGGAGTGGCAGGTTTACAGGCTATTGCTACAGCTAAACGTTTAGGAGCCAGTGTAACTGCATTCGATACCCGAACAGTGGTAGCCGAGCAAGTGCAATCACTAGGTGCTAAATTTTTACATATCGATTTAGGTGAAACCGGTGAAACGGGGCAGGGTTACGCTCAGGCTCTTACACCTGAACAAATGTTAATCCAGCAACGTGAACAGGCCAAATGTATTGCCGATTCAGACATAGTGATCACTACGGCTCAGTTGTTTGGGCGCAAACCGCCACTGTTGATTGACCAACAAACCGTTGAATTGATGCAGCCAGGTAGTGTGATAGTGGATATGGCTGCCGAAAATGGCGGTAACGTTGAAGGCACTATAGCGGGTGAAATTATTCAGCACCAAGGAGTGACTATCATTGGCACCGGGAGTTGGGCTAATGGTGTGGCCAAACATGCTACGCAAATGTATGCCAACAATCTGTTTAATTTAATCAGCGAATTTTGGAACAAAGAAGACAATGTTTTCAAATTAGATATTGAAGACGAAGTGCAGTCTGGTTGCATCATTACTCATCAAGGGCAAGTCGTGAATGCCATGCTTAAATCTATCTATGCCGCCAATAATTCATCCACAACCGATAAAGAGGAAGCCTAATGGACGCCGTATATTTACTATTTATTTTACTACTGTCGATCTTTGTCGGCTTTGAACTTATCCAAAAAGTCCCTGCTACGTTACATACCCCTTTGATGTCTGGCGCTAATGCTATTTCTGGTATCACAGTTGTAGGTGCACTGGCCTTGGCGGGCAGCGACAGCATGGGAGGATATTCCTCTTATCTAGGGGCATTCGCAGTCTTTTTAGCGACCATAAACGTTGTGGGAGGTTATTTGGTTACTGACCGAATGCTCGCCATGTTTAAGAAAAAGCAGTAGAGAATATTATGATAGAAACAACCACAACCGATCTCATTATCAACTTCAGCTACGTGCTCGCTGCTGCCTTGTTCATTTTTGGCCTAAAGCTGCTTGGACATCCTTCTTCAGCTCGTAAAGGTAACTTGCTCTCTGCCATTGCCATGCTTATTGCCATAGTTGTCACTATGTTTGATAACAATATTGTTAGTTTTCAGATGATAGCCATTGCTATGTTAGCGGGCAGCATACTGGGAGTGTTAGCCGCCAGATTGATAGCCATGACAGCCATGCCTGAAATGGTGTCTTTGCTAAACGGCATCGGCGGCCTTGCCAGTTTATTTGTTGCTTGGGCGACAGTTGAAGCTAACAGTGAATTTAGCGTTTTCACTATGATAGTTACCTTTCTGGCCTTGTTAATTGGCGGCGTAACCTTTTCCGGTAGCCTAATCGCATGGGCAAAACTCAGTGAACGCATTACGGGTCGCTCTGTCACCTTCGCAGGCCAAGCAGTGTTCAATAGCCTGTTGGTATTGGTCATTATTTTTGCTGCATACCTTTTTGTTGCTCAGCCTACTATGTTAGCTGGGGTGAATATCGATTTTAATATGGTGTTGTATACTGCCATGGGTTTAGCGTTGTTATTTGGCATTATGTTGGTATTACCCATAGGCGGCGCAGACATGCCTGTGGTGATATCACTGCTGAATTCTTATTCTGGGCTCGCCGCCTGTGCCGCAGGTTTTGCTCTACATAATAACATTTTGATTGTGGCCGGTTCGCTGGTTGGTGCTAGCGGTATTATCCTTACCAACATCATGTGTAAAGCCATGAACCGCTCGTTAACTAATGTGTTATTCAGCGGCTTTATGCCAGTCACTAAAACCGACATGGTGATAGAAGGAGAAGTTAAGCCTTTATCTGCTGAGGACGCATATTATGTGCTCGAAGCCGCGCAATCGGTAGTTGTTATTCCCGGTTACGGTATGGCAGTTGCCCAAGCGCAACACGCCATGAAAGAGCTACAACAATTGTTAGAAGAAAACGGCGCTGAAGTGGCCTACGCCATTCACCCAGTAGCAGGGCGGATGCCTGGGCACATGAACGTACTATTAGCTGAAGCCGATGTGTCTTATGAACAGTTATTTGAAATGGACGAAATCAACAAACGTATTCAAAACTTTGACGTGGCCATGGTGATTGGCGCCAACGACGTGGTTAACCCAGCCGCCCGAGAAATGAAAGGCAGCCCCATTTACGGTATGCCTGTGATTAATGCGGATTTGGCGAAAAACGTGTTTGTGCTTAAACGTGGTATGGCATCGGGTTTTGCCGGTATCGACAACCCGCTGTTTTTCAAACCTAATTGCCGAATGATATTTGGTGATGCCAAAGAAACCTTAGGTCATATGATCCGACAGTTTTCGGACTAAATGACATATTAAAGCTCGCTAATGCCTTTGCTGATTAAAAAGTCAGCAATGAGTCATGATAATGTCACAAAAAACTTGCAAGGCAGGCGCTGCTCGCTATAATGCTCGCCTCTTGACGTTTGGTTCAACCAAACATTAAGTGTTTGCAAAGCCAGTGTGGTGGAATTGGTAGACACGCTAGATTCAAAATCTGGTTTCTTCGGGAGTGGCGGTTCGAGTCCGCCCACTGGTACCACTTTGCAGATAACAATAAACCGACATTTGTCGGTTTTTTTGTGTCTGGGGTTTGGAAGGATGTCTTTTGAGTAGTCATATACACATCCATGATGATCCGCACCCAATCTCAGCGTCCATGCTGAGATGAAAAACTAGGCGATGCAGTGCATCTAAAGAATCTAGCTTTCCCCATGATGATCATCACCCAATCTCGACTTCCTTGTCGAGATGTTCAGTCAGGCGGAGCCGTGCTCCTAAAGAGACTGACTGAACCCACTGGTACCACTTTGCAGATAACATTAAACCGACTTATGTCGGTTTTTTTGTGTCTGAAATTCGGCGGGTGTTTGAAGGTGGAATTCACCTTTTGGGTTAGTTATTACCAAAAGTGCATGCGCTGCGCTTACTGGCGTCCATGCCAGTTTTTGACTCGAATCCTTTCGAGCCAGTTACTCTTTTTTCTGCAGCAAAAAAAGAGTAACCAGAAAAACGCCGCTCGAGGGCAAAGCTCTTCATCCAATAATTGATTCCATTTTGCAGGTCGCGCTGAGCCGTTCCAGACGGCGCACCGCTCAATCGCCTGTCCATGGCGATTGACCCACAAAATGGAATCAATTATTGGCGAGCTTTGAGTCGAGGGTAGATCAAGTGCATCGGCTTTGCCGACTAAGAGATTTTGGTTGCTTCGCAATTTATTAACATGGGTGGCTTGGTAATTCACTGCTTCGCAATTTATTAACATGGGTGGCTTGGTAATTCACTATTGGAATAACACAATTGAGCGCTTGGATAGCTTGAAGGCCGGTAAATTTGCTGATCAAGTTGCGGAACTTCAGTTAGCAATTAACCAATCAATGGATTGAGTGGAGCGCTGCCTAAGTGCGTCTCACGGTAAATAGTGCTTGGCCGTAAGTGTTTGAAGCAATACTCTCAGTGCCAAGCTTCAAACTCGGTTCTTGGCCAGTTTGCTGAAAGTTCAGGTACCAGAAACTTACCTGAGAAATTGATCATCACTGTAAAGGCTTCCATGTCGCTACTTTGCCTCGACAACAATCCTGACACAGGGGCATCCAGTGGGCGGTTTCGGATAACGCCTCCACTTTAAGTAAGTATAGTGTTGCGTTGACCAGTTGAACTCACAGCTCATTTTTGCCATTCGACTTGATAAATTATTTAGTCCGCTTTGGGCGTGAAGCAGTGGTGCATCTAGGTCTGCTTTTGGCGGACCTAAACAAATAGACTCTATTAAACTATTGATATAATACTTCAGTTAACCCTGTCCCCAGTTTTATTGAAAATATTATGCCTATTTTAATTTTTACAAATCAATTGGATATAAATATAAGAAAACACTCTGCAAATTCTTTGCATAGCACTCACAGAGCAATAATAAAAGCCAACGACTACTTGGTAAATTTATTCAGATGGATAAGCAACTCACGTCCAGTTGTCATCACTACGTCAGGCTTACCGTCTTCATTAATATCTTCAATTAATGCATCTTGAGAGATAAATGGGATACGCACTGAAGGTCCAAAAGTTTTTCCTTCCTGTTGAAACAATAGCAGTGAATAATCAAAATTCACATTAACTAGGATGTCCAACAAACCATCAGCATTGAAATCTGCAAATCGTGCAGGCCGGTCTTCAAGCTCCACAGAATTATAAGAGTGCCTTACTTCTACAGGCAATGTATCAAGAAAGGTTGAAGTACCACTCAAGGTGTCACCATCAATGCTGTACACAAATAATTCATAGCCTTTGTACCTTTGACCTAGAGCAAAAACAATCTCACTCACACCGTCTCCATTCAGATCCTGAATAGTAAAATTGTACGGAAAACAAGCTCGTTCAGCACTCAGATTACAATCATCATCAACCTGCACTTCCTGGGTTGTAATAAAATCTTTCCCATCAAAACTGACTATTTGTAAATACAAATCCCCAAAAGACCGTCTAATTAAGACAGCCAACTCAGTTTGCCCATCAGAGTCAATGTCACCAACAGCAAAAGCAGTGAGTGATTGTGTATTAGGGATGTCGACGGAAGAATCTCTATCGAAAACGACAAAGTCAAATTCGCCTTGTTCAGATTGCAATCCAAAATGAAGCTCTTTGTATACGTGTTCCAAATTCATAAAAATATCAGGGATTTCATCGCCGTTAAGATCTACAACCTGTGGCCATTTCAGACTAACATTTGGCACTTCTGTGAGCTCAACTTGTGGTCCCAATTCGCCGCTGGGGGAAATGGGCGAATAAACCAGAGCAGATGTTAACCCACGCCCTTCAATAAAAAGCCACTCCGGATTTCCATCCCCCGTAATGTCTGCAAAATTGTGACGACCTCTACTAAGACTAGATTCCAGTTTATTAGTGACTAAATGATCATAACTCCCTTGTTCATTGCGGTTGAATACATACCCACGAGTGCCGGTATTGTGATGTAAAAACAATTCGTGCTTGCCGTCAGCATCTATATCGACAGTCGTCATAGAATTAAGTCTTGTGAAGCGACCATCTACCACCATTTCCTGCCGGTAAGTATCAAATAGCTCTATTTTATTGAACCTCACGGCAATTGAGTCTGTGGATTTGTTGCCAGTATCATCCGTTACCGTAAGTCCAATACAATATTCGCCATATTCACTTACTATGACTGAAGGAGTGGCCGTCTCTTCATTGATAAGTTGAATATTCGATGCATGGGAACTGAAGTTAACTGATAACTGACAGAGATAAGAAGACGCAGGTTCTACATGCCATGAATATGAAAAAGAGTCTCCATCGGCATCAAAGCTGAGTAAGCCAGATAAGGAAACTTTATTACTACCATTGAAATTAACGGCAATGTCATCACCAGCAAAAGCAAAAGGAGGTGTATCGCTTGACGTACCACCTAAATGAACTAGTTCTAGAGGTTTCGCGGCACCGTTTCCATTTTCATCAATAAGTATTTTGAGAATTTGACCATAATCCTCATACTTATGCTCAACAAAAGAGAGTATGGCTTTCGAATTCTGATTGCCGTTAATAATAACTTTACCAGTTCCAATTACATCCGCCAGGCAATAGCTACGGTCGGATGCTACGCAGACTAAATCGGTATTGGTTTCAACATCTATAAAACCTTGATCAGACAAATATAATCGGCCTTGTATATTGAGCCCAATCTCATTGGTCAGCGACCTACTATCGTCATACTTTGTTACTTGCTGATAGTTTTCAAACCAGTACTGCTTCCCATTCACGTTGTCGTTGATCTCCAGTGAATGCATGTTAAATGATTCTGTCGCTGTTCCAGGTTCAAGATGGTAGTTTAAATCACCGTGAAGACTAAGGTTTGCTTCTTGATCTCGGAGAGTAACTTTAGAAAACTCAATACTGCCACTTCCCAAATCATCACGATAAAAGTCCCAGTCTTTTATATCAAATGTCACCCCCCCATCTAACACTGTACCGGAGCAGTCGTTATAGTTGGAAAATTCAAGCAGCAAGGTTCCCCTCAGGTTGGCGGCGTTACGATTGTCTGTGAATTTTGCTGTTCCACCGCAACCGCCTATGAGCTGGTCCCCCTCGACGGTGGATTGACCGTCGGAAGAGGCCGTCGCTAATCCAGCTGAAAATACATCTCCAATCAATACATCCACAATCGATTTTGCATTAGCTTCTGTAATGTCGGCTTTAGACTGCAAACCTGAATACAATTGGGTGGAAGGTTGTGATGGAGTTGAAGGTGTATCTGGATTCTTAGTGGTTGAGCCCCCCCCCTCCTCCTCCGCAACCTGAGATAATAAAAGGGTATAGAAAAGACAGGAATACAATGCGATTCATCTCGACATCCTTGTTTATAAAATAAATTAACGGCTAGTACTTCAGCTTCAGGCATAGTTTTACTTTTGGCTTACAACAAGTAACTTTAATTTACGAAGTACATGTTTACGAGATCTTACCCTGTGATGTTTGGTTTGACTAGAAATAGAGTCATTCTATTGAGATATCTTTACGCCATTCTACGAGTTTAAAGAAGCAGTGTATTTAGGGGGACCTTTTAAGGTTCAGAACTTGTAAACCACACGAACTTGTCTGGTTGAAAAGTCCAGAGCCCGAGATTCGCTCATTTGTCCGTTCGACCTGATAAGTTATTTAGTCCGCTTTGGGCGTGAAGCAGACGGTTGCATTGGTCAAGTAATATTTGCGGGGGATATTTCAGGAATTGACCGCATTTCTTCCCCGCCTCATTTTTTCAAATTAAGGAATAGATATCAAACCCTAAAAGCTCGACTGCGACCTATCCCCAGCCCGAGCAAACCCAATGCAAATATGACTAATGTTGATGGCTCAGGTACAGATTGCCTTACCAGTGCCACACCATTTCTGAGTCGGCTAAAATCCGGTTGTCCGGTAGAAACGGCATTATATCCATTGGAAATATTAACGTTGTCTAAGTTACTGCTAGGGGAAGGGCTGATGCCTATGGTGCCGTAACCATCAATATGTGCATACGCAAGGATTTACCAAGCCACCCATAACAATTTGACTAAACATGAAGACAAGCTAGGCTTTGAATAGGAAATAAATCAAAGGATTGATGTCATGCCCCAGCCACGTAGCAGTCAAATTTGTTTATCGGATACTCCTTATTACCATTGTGTTTCCCGTTGTGTACGGCGCTCTTTTTTGTGCGGTGTGGATAGTTATTCAGGCCAGAGTTATGAACATCGTCGGGGGTGGGTTGAACAACGACT
>NZ_BAEO01000062.1 GCF_000314995.1 Paraglaciecola arctica BSs20135
ACACACAGGTCATCAACGCATTCGAGGCATGGGTAAAGCAAAAACGCTACTTCGATGCGCATAACCTCAAGAGAGCAGTCAAAATATTACCGATAAGGCACAGGTACGCCTATAAATTCGATAAATGCTTATAATTCCCATCAAATAGGCTGAAACTTCCTCTAAGCCTCATATCTCACTCAACCCAAGCCATTTTTGCCCTGAAAATCGATATTGAATGTTTGGGTAATAGCCAGAATTTTATTATGGGTGGCTTGGTAAAACCGGCTTGGTAAAACCGGCTTGGTAAAACCGTTCGGGTCAGGTTCGTTGAAAGTAGATTAATTCTAGGCATAAAAAAGCTCCAAAGCCTTTGAAAGGAAGTGGAGCTAACTTACTGTTATATGGGGATTACTTGCGATTAGAGAATCGTAAACCTACAAGCAACAGGCCCAATAACGTTAGGTAGGCAGGCTCAGGCACCGGATTGGCGACAGTGGTTAATTGAAAACCGGCTATCGCAAACCCACCGTCGAATATGTCTGCACTTACGGTGATCTTACCGTTTACATCAGCGGTAATTGCAGAACTAAATATTGCTTGAGAAGACGCGACGTTATTAGAAATATTATTTGAAACTCCACTTAAAACATTCGCGCCATTGAATAACACTCTTTCGGCTACTGTGTTAACAGTATCAAGATCCCAAATTTCAAAAATAATCGAATCAATACCGAAACCGTTTGAAGATATCGTTATTTCGTCGCCTTTTCTTAGAACAAAGTTGGCGCCTCCACTAAATAAACCAGAGCCATCCTCGAACTCACCTAATGCGCTATTTGTATTAGCTGTATATTGCAGAAAAAGATTGCCAAAAGAAGGGATTGTGACGGTGTAGCCATCGGTTAAGTTTCCAGCGGTGCCACTAAGATCAACATTGATTAAGCTTGCTTTGGCTGGTAGAGCTAAAAATGCTAGCGCTAAAAACATCGTCATAACTTGCTTCTTCATACTACTATTTCCTAAATATTTTAATTAATTATAGTTATGCAAAAATCGAGCTGAGAATATAAGGTGTTGATTTCAAGTGATTTGATTGTGTCATTGTAGTTGAAGATACTAAATGTTGTAAAAAAACTGACAATATCTGTGGAGGTCATGTTAGTTGAAAGCAACGAGTGCACTGCGGTAACTATCATAATCTGGTTATATGGGTTTCTTGTTAATTTGGTTTTCACGATAGGGTGCGATTGAACTGTGTTGCCTATTGCTTCATTTAACCTAAAATGCGTTTAGATTCGCCCTAATAATAATTAGCGAGACACTCTTTTATCCAGAGTTGAGTTACATAGTATCTTCTATGTATTCACCCATTGCCTTTTTCACAGCTGACAAGATTTCGCTCCGCATAAGATCTTGTTCCTTAGCTTTGAAGCCCGATTTATTTTCAAATACTGTCTCAGAATTACTCACACGACTGACTTCCACGCCGCTATCATCTTCGATCAACACTCGAATATTCATTGTTACCAGCAACGCGTCATCATCAGACATGCCTGCTAGAACACTGTTTGGATCATTAATTTTATCGTTCGCTTCACGCGCTTTTTCTGCCTGCTTCCCTAAACCAAATATGCCTCCAAGTTCTGAAACCAAAGCCAAGCTTGTTGTCGCCAATTCTTTGGTGCTCATGCCATCTTTATGAGGTGTAAATGCAAAGGCAGGCGAACTAACCGTTATGATTGGACCAGACTTATAGGACTTTGATTTATATCGCTTTACACTAAACTCACCTGATTTACTCAGGGCTTTGGCAGCCGCCTTGGTTATATCGACCAAATAATTGCCCTCTGCGTCTCTAATCTTTTTTAAATAAATGACAGTTACGTCATCTTCAAAGTCGTCAAATTCATCAGCGATACTGCCACCTGAGACAACTAAAAAAGCAGTAAAGAATAAAGTAAGAAAAATAGCACGGGTAAAGAGATTTAATATTTTGGAGTGAATAGCTTGCATAACTTGAACCTCGCTCGATAAAAATATCAATGCAAAGTCAGAATACACAATGCCACATCAGATGGTTTTTATTATTTAGCAGAGACTGAAATGCCTCTGTGGTTTAAAGACTAGTAAAAGACTCCAATAAATTCAAACGCTTTTATTAAGTCCTCCAAAACGTTGGCGAGAAGAGATCAAGGGCAGAGTTGTTGACCTATAAATGACGGGTTCACTCTTTCTTTAATAGAAGTTCAGAAAGCAATTGGATGGATATTCTAATTATCATTGAAGTCTTGTTAATTATGTTCGGTGATTGAACGGTAAGGCGACTGACTTATCCCCTTATAGGTAAAGCTAAAGATATTTTGAAGGGTTAGTGCTCTCTTACGATGCGTGTCCATGTAATTGATGTTTAATTGTGATGTTTAGATTTATTTTTGAGGTTTTGATGTCATATGCCATGCATTACATTGCTCGCAGTAATAGGTGAAGAGTTTTGAGGTATCTGCTCCCTTGTTTAGTCTGTATATGACGGCTGCTTTGGCTTTAGATTGAGTTGTATAAAGGTGTTTGCCACATTGACCAATCACAGCTTCTAACTTTTCGCGTTTGGGAAGTAATGGCAACTCAACTGACGATTTGTTTTTTTGCCCTGTTTGACTGAGAGAGTCAATTAGCTCGATAAGCTTCAATCTCTCTTTTTGTTTACGATGATTCATTTATAAAAAAACAGCAAACTAGCCAGGTTGTACTTTTAGTTATCATTTGAATCACTCCACTTCGTGAATAATTTAGGTAAAAGGTCGACAATGACAACTATGCATTATTTATTAAATTAACTTCAATACGAAAATCCAAAAAAAGATCAGTATTTTAGTTGTGATGATTGTTCAATAGGGCGACTGACTTATCCCTTTATGGGGTAATGGAAGAGCGAATGTTGAATTTATTTTCGGTCTTTTAAGTCATTGATAAGATAGGCCAGAAACTGGCGAATTGTGTCTAAACTTAACTCGGCCCCTTTCATATGTTCTTCTAAATGTTCTATTTCATTTTCCTGCTTTAAAAATTCTCGTCTTTCAAGTTCTACAGTAAGTTGTTTAAGAGTCGTTTCTGTATCTGCAATTAAAGCACGTAGGCGATCGGTGCTTAGTACATTGACATTAGTCATATCATTAACTCCTTATTGGATTAGGTTTGAAACAAGGATGCATAAAGCAGGAATTACAAAAAATACAGCCAGAATATAAACTAAAGCAATTAATTTATTTTCTGAGGCCCTGCGCCCTAGCCATTCGGCACAGCGTACGGGTATATAGCGCAGAAATGGCACGCCATATATTAATACAACACCCAAAATATTGTACGTCAGGTGAATAAAGGCGATTTGTAAAGCCGCTTCACTATTACCTGTTACAGCTGTAGCTGCTAATACTGCTGTGACGCAAGTACCAATATTCGCACCCAATGTAAAAGGGTATATTTGTTTTAGATTAAACGCCCCAGAACCTGCCAGTGGCACCATAAGCGACGTAGTGGTTGACGACGATTGCACTAATACAGTAACTATTGTTCCAGAAAATATGCCAGAAATAGGGCTGCGGCCAATGGCTGCATGCATTATTTCACGGGCTTTGCCTACCATGAGTTTTTTAAGTAGTTTGCCTATTAATGTAATAGATACAAAAATAAGCATTATGCCGATGATAATCAAAATGACACCGCCAGTTTGATCGCCAAACGATTGCAAAGTATATTTCACATTACTAACGACTGGGGCCGTAGCTGCTTTTACAAAATTAAAGCTATGCATTGATACTTCACTACTTCCGTAAAATATCTGGGCTAGCATGGATCCTAATTTCTCAAGAAGGCCAAAAGCGATTTCTAGTGGTAAAAAGATAGCGACCGATAACAAGTTAAAAAAGTCATGTACTGTGGCTGCAGAGAAGGCTCTCGCAAATTCTTTTTTTGCTTTGACATGACCTAAGGAAACTATGGTATTGGTAATAGAAGTACCAATATTTGCACCCATAACCATGGGTACCGCAACGGAGACTGGTAATCCACCGGCGACTAATCCCACAATTATAGAAGTTACCGTAGAAGATGACTGGATTAATGCCGTGGCTATAGTGCCAATCACTAAACCTGCAAAGGGATTACTGGCAAATTCAAATAGTTCTTTCGCATGTCCGCCTGCGGCCATTTTAAAACCACCACCAATTAGACTAACTGCACAAATAAGTAAATAAACCAATGCGGCAACTGCTAGCCATTGTGAAAGATTATTTGACGCTCGATCGGAGTTGCTCGATTCAATTGTGCTAGCTAATTCACTCATATTACTTTCCAATTTTATTTATCAATGAAAGCTTACGAATGTAATGAGTCAGAGTTATGACAATTGCCGATAAGGAAGAAATAGTTTAGAACTGCGGAACTGCGAGGTCAGGTTTTTTGAAAGTGATAGCCGTCTATTATGACTCCCCGCCATTTTTTGTTCTCATAAGAAGTTTATTTGTAGATTGATTCCATTCAATTAACCTAGCTGATAGTATTTTTGTGTGTAGGGTTTAATATCCTGATAATAAATTTCGATATCTATAGCCATCATTATTTTATAAATAAAGGCATGGTACGGTTCGTCATATCAGTGTTCAAAAAATAAATAGCGTATTTCAACTAAAGCTCATTCTGGATAATAATAAAATGAAGTTAACTAAAATTACTGCAGCATTAACGCTTGCATTTGCCATGGCAGGTTGTACAGAACAGGCTACCGATAAATATTTAGAAGCAGAAAAACAAAAATCTGAATTAGTAGAAAGTCACTCGCAACAGAATAAAACTGAGGACGTTTCATTTAAATGGCAGGCAGAACGTTTTGCGGATATTCGGATCTTGCGTTATCAAGTGCCTGGCTTTGAAGAGTTAGCCTTAGAAACCAAAGAGTTATTGTTTTATTTATATAAAGCTGCGCTTTCAGGTAGGGACATGACATGGGACCAAAACTATAAATATAACTTAACGGTTCGCCATACATTAGAAGCTATTATTGCCGATTACTCAGGTGATAAAACCACTGATGAGTTTGCTAAATTCATCGAATATTCCAAGCTAGTTTGGTTTTCTAACGGGATCCATCATCATTACATGTCAGCTAAAATTATGCCTGAATTTAGTGCCGAGTCATTTGCGCTTTATGTTAATGATGTAGCGGATAAAGGAAACCTGCCATTAAATGAGCAGCAGAATGTTGAGCAGTTACTTAGCTTACTTACTCCTATCATGTTTGATCCAAAGATTGCTCCTAAAATGGTGGATCAATCAGCAGGTATTGACAATATTGTTGCCTCTTCGGTTAACTATTATGAAGGTGTTACAGAAGCAGAAGTTACCGAGTTTTATAAAAACAAAACCAATGTTGATGAAAAGCGCAAAGTGTCATGGGGGCTCAACTCAAAACTCACTAAAACTGATGGTCAGTTAGTTGAGCAAGTTTGGAAAGTGGGTGGCATGTATGACAAGTCTATTACTGAGATAGTGCAGTGGTTAGATAAAGCAGCAACCGTAGCCGAAAATGCACAACAGAAAAAAGCCTTAACCTTGCTTGCTAAATATTACCGCTCTGGTGATCTGAAAGATTTTGATGATTACTCTATTGAGTGGGTTAAAGACGTTAATTCTGACGTAGATGTTGTAAATGGTTTTATTGAAGTATATGACGACCCATTAGCATACCGTGGTTCATTTGAGTCTGTGGTTTCGGTCAAAGATCATCATGCGACAAAAGTTATTTCAAAGATTGCAGCACAAGCACAATGGTTTGAAGATAATTCGCCATTAATTGAAGCCCACAAGAAAAAAGAAGTAAAAGGTATAACAGGTAAAGCGATTACTGTGGTTGTTGAATCAGGCGACGCTTCACCATCAACACCTATCGGCATTAACTTACCTAATGCCAACTGGATCCGCGCTGAACATGGCTCTAAATCAGTGAGCTTAACCAATATTGTTGATGCCTATGATAATGTCAAAGGAGGCTCTTTAGCTGAATTTGCATGGGATGAAGCCGAGTTAAAACGTGGTAAAGAATTTGGACCTTTAGCCTCACATTTGTTAACCGACTTACATGAAGTGATTGGACATGCTTCAGGACAAATCAACCCAGGAGTTGGCACGCCTAAAGAAACCTTAAAACAGTATTCTTCTGCACTAGAAGAAGGCCGCGCAGATTTAGTGGCTTTGTATTATCTGATGGACGAAAAACTTATTGAACTTGGTATTATGCCAAGTTTAGAAACAGGTAAGGCTGCATACGATAGTTACATTCGCAATGGCATGATGTTGCAACTTCGCCGTTTGAAGAAAGGCGAAGTCATTGAAGAGGCCCATATGCGAAACCGTCAACTGGTTGCAAGTTGGGTGTTTGAAAAAGGTGCCACAGAAAACGTTATTGAAAAACGTGTTCGTGATGGTAAAACATATTTTTTCGTCAATGATTACATTAAGTTACGTGGCTTGTTTGGTGATTTATTACGTGAGCTGCAACGCATTAAATCCGAAGGTGACTTTGCTTCAGGTCAGGCCTTAATAGAAAACTATGCAGTTAAAGTTAATGACGACATTCATCAAGAAGTATTAGCAAGATATGAAAAATTGGATATTGCACCTTATTCAGGGTTTATAAACCCTAAACTGGAAGCTGTATATCAAGACGGAAAAATCATCGATGTTACCATTAGCTATCCTGATGATTTCCAACAACAAATGATGGAATACGCTGAAGAATATCAATTGTTACCTGTAATCAATTAAACGCCATTATTGATAAACGATTAACAAAAATAAAGGGAGCAGAAATAAAAAGGGGCGTTGTTACGTTAAGTATCAGGCCCCTTATCCTGCAGGGCAGTGCTGTTGAAACAATCAAACTAGCCACGAGTATAAATAATACATCGTTTGAGATGTCTTATTACATCACGCTTACCAATAGCGGTAATGAGGCGGTTGATAATGTACAAGTTACAGCAATGATACTAGAGGGTATTGATTTGAATAATCCCGGTGAACAGCCTACGGTTAATTTTCTCTTGATAATTGCGTGGTTAAATCAAGTTTTATTGTAGCAATAATACAAATTGAGACATATACGATAAAGATTGATACTTTTAGGCAAACATTCACTCCCATTGTGTCTATCTACACACATATTTTTTATTTACCCTAATCACAAAATAATTTGAATTTGCTACGTGTAATAACGTGAAATATTTATCAGTTAATATTTTAGTTATTTCAAGTGCCATTTTTATAAGTATGAAATCCCCACTATGTCTATAAAGAAGACCATTAAAAGGTCCAGCCATAAATTTATTATCAAAAAAGGTAGATATACACATGTTTAACCTGACACATAATTCAAAAAAGAAGTGGTTAGCTTCTTTTGCACTTATTACCAGTGTTGGCGTTGCTGTTGCAGCAAGCGTTAGTTTTTCTGATGATTTTTCAAATGATGTTTCAATTGACACGGTAAAAACCACGGCCAATTTATCGACTGAAGAGCAAGCAGTATATTTAGCTGGATCACAACCGCTACATAGATTACCCGACGAAAATATTGCAGGAGAAGACTTAGGCACTGAGACCGAAAGTACATGGGGGCTCGCCTTTGGGGATGTAAATCGTGACGGCTACTTAGACTTGGTGACTGGCAATTTAGGACAGCCCAATAAAGTATATATTTATGACAGTAGTAACGGTAATTTTGCAGCAACAGGCACAAATATAGGTAGCGAGTCAGATGCTAGCTATGATGTCGTTTTAGCTGATGTAGATAAAGATGGCGACCTTGACCTAGTGGTTGGTAATTATGGTCAAACCAATAAGTTATATATTTATGATAGTAGCACTAACAGTTTTGCAGCAACAGGCACAGATATTGGCAATGACACCGATAATTCATGGGGACTAGCTTTAGGAGATGTGGATGGTGACGGCGACCTTGATGTCGTGGCCGCGAATAAAGGTCAAACCAATAAATTATATCTTAATGATGGGACTGGCAGCTTTACAACAGGCGCAGGTACAAACATAGGTAGTGATACAGATAATACCCAGTCTATCGCCTTAGGGGATGTAGATGGTGATGGTGACCTTGATCTAGTGATAGGTAATGAAGGTCAAACTAATAAATTATACCTTAATGATGGAAGTGGTAATTTTTCGACTACAGGTACCGCTATAAGTAGTGATTTGGATGATACCGTTTTTAGCTCATTAGAGGACTTCGATGGTGATGGTGATCTTGATTTAATGACAGCTAATTATGGTACAAGCCATAAGTTGTATCTTAATAACGGCAATGGTGTTTTTGATACCGGCACTGCTATTGGCAGTGGTACGGATGATAGCTACGCTGGCTTCGTAGCTGATGTGGATAATGATGGCGACCTTGATTTAATTACAGGTAATGATAATCAAACCAATACATTATACCTTAATGATGGCCGCGGTGGTTTTGCAACCGGCTCAGCGATAGGTAGTGATACAGATAATTCTCGTGCTTTAGCATTTTCAGATGTAGACCATGACGGTGGCCTCGATCTAGTGGTAGCTAATGACAATCAAACCAATAAACTTTACCAACAAGATGACCAAGGTGATTTTACTGCTACAGGAATAGATATTAGTAGTGAAACAAATAATTCCCATAATTTAGCTTGGGGGGATGTAGATAATGATAATGATCTGGATCTTGTTGTAGGTAATAGTGGTGTGAACAGACTTTACCTTAGCGATGGCAAGGGCCGCTTTACAGCAGGTACCAATATTGGTAGCGAAACGGACATAAGTGAAGCTCCAATTCTAGTTGATATAGATGCTGATGGTGATTTAGATCTGGTAGTCGGCAATATCAGTCAAACCAACAAAGTATATTTCAATGATGGCACGGGTAGCTTTTCCGCTACAGGCACTGCTATTGGTTCTGAAACTGATAATACTTGGGCTATCGCTTTGGCTGATTTAGATGGAGATGGAGATATCGATCTTGTAGCAGGTAATCAAGGTCAAACGAACAAAGTTTACCTTAACGATGGCAGTGGTAGTTTTGGAGCAAGCTCTAGCATAGGCACTGATACGGATGATACCTATGACATAACCTTAGTGGATATTAATGGTGACGGCCACCTAGATGCGGTAGCGGGTAATTTTTTACAAACCACTAAGGTCTACCTGAATGATGGTAATGCTGTTTTTGCGGCAGGTTCAGATTTAAACACGGATGCGGGCAAAACTCGACGTGTTGTTTTTGCTGATTTAGATAATGACGGTGATATGGATTTGGTGGCAGGGAATGATAGTGCTGTTAATAAATTTTATCTTAATGATGGCAGCGGTAATTTCCCCGCAGCGGGCACCGATCTTGGTAGTGAGCCTGACGACCGCATAGGTCTTGCGCTCGCTGACATGGATAATGATGGTGATATCGATGTAGTAGCAGGTAATTATAATAAAACCAACAAACTCTACCTCAATGATGGTAATGCTGGTTTTTCTGCCACAGGTATAGAAATTGGCAGTGAAACGGATCAAACTTTTGCTATAGCTTTGGTCGATTATGACGGTGATGGTGATATTGATGTGTTATCAGCGAACTCCAATCAAACCAATAAACTTTACCTTAATAACGGTAACACTAGTTTTACGAATACCGGTACAGACTTCGGCAGTGATTCAGGTCAATCTGTTACAGCAGCATATGCTGATATCGATAATGATGGTGATATCGACCTCGTGGTCGGTAATGAATCTCAAACTAATCAACTCTTCCTTAATGATGGTAGTGGTAATTTTCCTGCCGTTGGTACTGATATTGGTAATGATACAGATAATACCCAGTCTATCGCCTTAGCTGATGTCGATAATGATGGTGATCTGGATGTGATTGCTGGTAATTTATCAGAAATCAATAAACTCTACCTCAATGACGGCAGTGGTGGTTTTTCTGCCACAGGCACTGATATTGGTAGTGAAAGCGATAGCACCACAGTGATTGCTGTTGGCGATGTTAATAGCGATGGGCACATTGACTTAGTGGTAGGTAATTCCGGCGCTGTAGAAAATAAGCTTTACCTTAATGACGGCAGTGGCGGTTTTTCAGCTACAGGTAGCAATATAGGTAGTGAAGCGGATAGTACTTATTCAATTGCCCTACAGGATATTAATAAAGATGGCTTTTTAGATATTATAGTCGGAAATGAACAAACAACAAATAAGCGTTACCTTAACGATGGTAATGGCGGTTTTCCAGCAACAGGTACCAACATTGGTATTCAAACCGATGATACCGCGTCTCTTTCTTTTGCTGATATCGATAATAATGGCACCGTGGATATGATAACGGGTAATTATTTTCAATCAAATAGACTTTATTTCAATGATGGTAATGGTAATTTTCCAGCTGTACCTACTGATATTGGTAGTGAATTAGATAGTACCCGTACTGTCATTTTTGCTGATGTTGATAAGGATGGCGATAAAGACATCTTGGTCAGTAATCAATCGAACACTAATAAAATTTATTACAATAATGGACAAGGTGCTTTTCCCGCAATAGGCGTTGATATAAACAGCGTGGCTGATAATACCCGTGCGATGGTATTAGCAGATATAGATAAAGATGGCGACTTGGACTTGATTGCATTTAATCGTGGACTAGCCAATAAACTGTATAAGCAGCTTAGCCATAATATTCATGCCAACCAGATTTACTCAAATAAAGTTAATGGCAGTGTGACAGAGGTTGTTGATGTTACGTTAACGGCTACCGCTACAATAAATACAGCCGATACTCGCAATACGTCTATTGATTATTATGTAACCAATGATGGCGGTGCGAAATGGCACAGCGTTAAATCTGGTGCTAATTTCATTTTCCCTGAAACTGGCACCGATGATATACGCTGGCGTGCACAATTGAATTCAATATCACCTGTTATTACCCCTGAATTGTCAAATGTTGAATTGTTGTTTACAGCAGTGCCTAAAATTACAGGTGCTACTTACGATATTCTTGTTGGTAGATTAACAATAACTGGAATTAATTTTGCTGATAAAACCGGTGCAAATAATGATATTGATGCTTCAATGTTTAGCTTCACAGGTGAAGCCAGCGCTAGTTATACATTAACGGACACGGCTGATGTTGACATAACTAGCTCAACAGAATTTACGCTAACACTCAGTGCAACAGATAAAGTAGCAATTAATGCGTTAATCAATAAAAACGGCTCAGTTTCAAATGACGGTACAGTTTATAACTTAGCAGCGGCGGAGGATTGGAATACAGGCGCTAAAGCTAGCTTAATCATTGCAGATAGTACAACGCCAATCCCAGCAAGTAATCTTAATCAAGCACCAACTATTGGCGGAGTGCCTGTAGTAACTGCCTCAAAAGGTGTAAATTACAGCTTCATCCCAACATTTGCGGATAGTAATACAGGTGATACAAAAACCT
Organism: Paraglaciecola arctica BSs20135; assembly: GCF_000314995.1. Lineage (GTDB taxonomy): Bacteria > Pseudomonadota > Gammaproteobacteria > Enterobacterales > Alteromonadaceae > Paraglaciecola > Paraglaciecola arctica. Next base: position 11,501 of record NZ_BAEO01000062.1, read on the forward strand.
TTAGCATCACTAACAGACCTGATTGGGCAACGTTTAATACTGGTAACGGTGCATTAACAGGTACACCAGATAATGGTGATATTGGTACAACCACTAATATCGTTATTACAGTAACCGATAGTGGAGGCTTAAGTGCAAGCCTAGCAGCTTTTAATATCAAGGTTTCTTCAACAGCTGTAACACCAACACCTGTAACACCTCCAGCCCCTCCACCACCATCATCTGTTACTACTACCACAGTGACAGTGACTAAAGGTTCAAAAGGCGGCAGTATGGGAATAATTCTTATCGCCTTAATGGGGCTAGTGTTATATCGTGTACGTCGACAGCAACAGATGAGCTAAAATAAGTTGCATGGGCCACAGCAAACATGAGTTTTACTGTGGCTTATCCACTGCTTTCAGCCTCTAACGCTTTAGCTTCATTTTAAGAAAAAATTCCAGTGGACGCCAAGCGACAAGGGGTACTTATACCTTGTTCGATGTATTGTTTCTCACAGTAGCAGCTGTCATTGGTGGCTTTCAAGGCTGGGAAAATATAGCTGGTTTTGGATATTGCCATTTGGATTGACTAAAACAGCACTGTGACTATCCTTAAGGCGACACCATTGCCCGTTTGGTTAGCAGTATTGACCGCTCTCTTTTTAGTCAGCCTTCACCTAATGGATGCAATCCACAGAGACAAACAACGAATGCGAAGTTACTGCAATTGATGGAAAGTCGTTAAGCGGCTCTTTTAACCGCATCGACAGACAATCCACCATTCATATGTCGTTTTGATACTGCAAATATCAGTTCAATTGTGTAAGATCTTATAACCTAAATTATTAAGATTTTGCATGACACAGAAAATATCATCTTTTCATTTTTGTACTTCTGCACTTCCTATCGAACATAAAAAAGTTGCGTGGCGAGACGTCATGCATCCATTTTATCAAACGTCAGACCAAGTTGAAGATGCGATATTTGAAGCCAAGGTAAGCGGTTATTTTTTTAAAAATTTCTTGTGTATTAATGCAGAAGCCGATCCGCAAAATTATTACAGTGGTACAGAACGAGCACTTAAATCTGGCTATGATGGCGTGATTGTTAAATTAATTTTAGAGGGACATTGTGACTTTTCTGGTGATGCCAGTAGTATTCGCAATGGTGCGGGCGGTATAACTATCCTTGATATGTCACGGGAGGTCATTGGCATCACCCCTAAAATTGATACTATTAACCTGGTTATACCTAGACATGTTCTAAGTAAACATATCGTCAATATAGAGAGTTTACATCTGCAAACGTTAAACCAAGCAAGTGTGATGACTCGCCTGTTAGTAAATCATATGACAATGTTAAGAAAAGAAGCAAAATCTATTACTCAAAATGAAATATTAGACGTTTCTAAATTGACTATTGAATTGGTCATATCTGCCTTACAAAATCATATCAAGACAGCTAATCTTGCCCCCCCTAGATCAGAGAATTCGCTATTATTTAAAATTAAAGAATATATTTGTTCAAACATTCAAAGTACTGATTTAAGTGTGGTTAATATTTGTACAAAATATCATATTTCTAGAGCAAAACTTTACCGTATAACTGAGCCTTTAGGGGGCGTTGCAAGCTTTATTCGAAAGCAGAGGTTACAGCATGCCTATCGTTTGGTGCGTAGTAATGAGGAAACAAAAGTACAAGTATCTACTATTGCCTTTCAGTCAGGTTTTAAGTCTTTATCTAATTTTAGTTTGTTATTTAAAGAAGAGTTTGGGATATCACCTTCAGAATCTATTCAGTTAAATAATACCTACAAAAAGGTTGATTTGAATAATCCTAATGAACAGCCTATGGTTAATTCTCTTTTGATAAGTGCGTGGTTAAATCAAGTTTTATTGTAGCAATATACTAATTGAGACATATACGATAAGGATTGATACTTTTAAGCAAACATTCACTCACTCTCTTTGTGTATATCTACACACATATTTTTCTTTAGCTTACCAATAAAGTAATTTGAGTTAGTGGTTTTTAATAAACGACTAACCTCCCTTTTAATATCTGGATTGTGTTGAGAGGTATTGAATCTCAACTTGACCAAACTGGTGTGGTACAGCCGATATGATAGATGTCTTCTTTTATGCCATGTTCACTTAGTGTCAGCATAGCAAAACCATTGGCCGCTCTCGGGCTGGAGTAGTACAGCTCTTGCAGCCTGGAAGTTGAGTCTAATGGTGCGTCAGAATACCAATCAACTGTATTTTGGCAGTTGGCCATACCAGGAGGAATGGCAAAAGGCATGGCACTATGTCCAATACATCGACTTTTTACTGATCCAGAATTAGCATTTGCACTGTAAACTGCGCCTAAGTGGATATGTCCCCAATACCAATAATCTGGCGTGATAACACGGGTAACATCATCCCACAGATATTTTGAAGAGCTGGCTCCATCGGTACTCAGACCGGTATGGTGCGACATTAAAATTACTTTTTTGCCGCTGACACCTAATTTTGACAAAAATTGATATTGTGGGTTTTTTGCTTGATCGCCCAACCCTCCTTGCATATACAAAACGGAGGGATCAAAATAAGCAGAATCAATCCCTGCAATAATCCAGTCAGCAAATTCTAGCGCAAAATAACTGCAATTTTGTTGTGAAGAAAATAACGGATCCGTTAATGCCTGCTGATAATAACCATAAGCCCCGCCGTACATTTCATGATTAGAGTTGAGGGTAAAACAGCGACCATTGCGAGCCAGATTAGGGTATAACTTCAATATATTGACTAAATTATCTACTTCTTCGTTTGCTGGAGACCGATGCGCGCCAGTGCCAGAATAATAGGTATCGCCTAAATGAATAATGTAATCGGGAGGGGGGCAAAGTTGAGCTAGGCTATCCATTACCGCACAAGCTGGACCATTCTGGTTGGCTAAGCCAGTTAATGGATACTTTCCTGAACCCCAATCACCAATAATGGCGATCCGTACTTGATTATCGTGAGACGATTGTAATTCAAATGGCTGATCCCAATCATGAGTTTGAAAATCGGCAATGCCATACCCTTTACCAAACCATTTAGGTAAATGATTTAATAAATCATTTTTTAGTGTCCAGGCCCATCCCGGATCGAGCTGTTCATATTTATGAGTACCGTATATGTCACCCCACTTATTGCATTTAACATTGGAGGTATTGGGTAATGATGATGCTAAGTTAGCAAACTGCTGTTGAGTAAACGCGGGGGCCGCAGCGACACTGGCCATGGCATCCCAGAGCAATTTCAGCGCTGGAATGGCATCTATTTCCTGCATTAATTGAACTGGGGGATAATGCAAAAAATATAGCAAAAATGCCACTTCACCATCTCCTTCCCAGGGGGCATTATCATCCACCTGCTCTGCCATCAGTGAACGCAAGTCCTGACTTGCTCCATAATGCTGGATTTCAAGTTCCTCTAGTAATGTGCCTATGTAGTCGGATAAATCCTCCACTGAAAAATCATCTTCAGTGTTAGACATAAATAATTCCCTGCCCATTCCATCTGACAACAAAGGCAGTATTCTGCCTTTGTATTGTTGTTTATTTGGCATATTCTTGTCCTGTTTCATTGTAAGTTTGCATATGAATTGGCTGGTTACAATCGGTGATAAAAAAATAAAACAAGACAAAGCAGGAAGGATAAAACTGGATTCGATTTCCTTATCTAAAAATTCTTAAGCTAACCAGTTTTTTAAAGATAGAAGCTTTTGATGCCATGTCAATAGGGGGTGTGGGTAATAAATTATACGAAGCATCAAAAGCTATGGAACCAAATTCCATTTGATGTTTTGCTCTACCCATCTGGAAACCGGCATCTTGGTTGATTTTTGCAAAGAAATTGCAAAGTGTTTTTTGGGGCCGGCTGAGGTTTGACTTCAGTTGTTTGCTAATTGGTTTTTAATTTTTGCTACTAGTTCGAGCATCGCTTGATTAAAGCGCGTTAATTGTTCTGCGAATTCTTGATTGTTTTGTTGGGTTTTATTATAGATAGTTGATTCTATTGATCTTGTCAGTTTTGCTAAGTTATCTGCTCCAATATAAGTCAGAGTCGGGAGTAGGTCGTGGGTAATTTTATAAATGTCTTGATAAGCGCCATTTTCGATTAGTGTGTTCAAGGTTTTTAACGTGGGCTCCTTTTCGACGAAGTCTTTTAACATACTGACAAAGGTTTCTTCGTCTACAAATAGTTTTTGCATGGCCTTGGCTTGATCCATTATCAACAGTGTTTCTATGGGGTTTATCGCTGATTTGTCCACTGCGCTTAACTTAGATTGTTGTGAGTTTTGAGTTATTACCTGCGGACTAGCGAGTAAAATCTCTGCTAGAACCTGATAAAAATATTCAGGTTCAATAGGCTTGGTGATATGTGCTGTCATACCTGCTGCAGAGCTCTTTTGTAAATCCTGATTCATGGCGTTGGCCGTCATGGCGATGATTGGTAAGTTGCATTTTAATTCATTACGCAGTGTTAATGTCGCTGTTAGCCCATCCATCTCAGGCATCTGTACGTCCATTAAAATACAATCAAAATTGCCTTGATGTTTATATGCCTCTATCACCTCTAAACCATTTTCAACTAAAATGACCTCTGCTTTAGTATATTTTAAGAAACCTAATGCCACTTTTTGATTCAGCTTGTTATCTTCTGCCAACAAAATACGTTTAGTGCTTAAATCAGGAACATTTTTCATTTCTTTAAAACTAGGAGATGAGTCGGTTTTCAGATTAAAAGCGACTTCTTGTAATCTATTGATTAACTCGCTGGCACTAAAGGGTTTTTCGATAAAATCTTTGATGCCTAATTGTTTGGCTTGTTGTTGCATGTGGGAAAAATCAAAAGCAGACAACATAATGATTTTGGGTTTGTTGAGGCTAAATTCTTGATTGATAATGGCGGCTACTTGCAGGCCGTCGATATCCGGCATCTTCCAATCTAATATCAATACATCATAAGGCTGGAGTTTAGCCGTAGCTAAACGCAATTTGTTTAAGGTTTCTTGCCCACCGTCTGCTAAATCTGACTTAATGTTTGCTTGTAGTAGAATTTCGGCTATGACTTGGCGTGACAAATTAATATCGTCTGCGACTAATACTTTAAGGTTAGATAGTTGTTTCGAAGGGGAGCTGATGTGTTGATTTTTTTCCTCTTTAAGTGGCAAGGTAAAATAAAAAGTGGTGCCAGAACCAAGCTGACTTTCCACCCAGATTTTACCCCCCATTAACTCAACAAGTTGTTTGCAAATAGCTAGGCCTAATCCGGTGCCGCCGTATCTGCGAGAAATAGACTCATCTCCTTGAGCGAAAGACTCAAACAATCCATCCATTTGATTTTGAGTTAGTCCAATGCCGGTATCTTTGACCGCAAACTCAAGTAAAACCCCTTGCTCAGTAGCTTTGTTTTTAACTGTGACATAAACCAAACCATCATCAGTAAATTTCACTGCATTACTGAGTAAATTAACTAACACTTGTTGTATGCGTAACCCGTCGCCTTGCAAATATAAAGGCACATCACGGGCAATATGCTGAATAAGTTCAATGTTTTTTTGATGTGCACTTATCAATTGTAAGCGAATGGCCTGACTGACAGTTTTATCCAGCTGGAAACTAGTGGTTGTAATATCCAACTTACCCGCTTCAATTTTAGAAAAGTCCAAAATGTCGTTAATGACACCCAACAAGGAACATGAGGCTTCATCAATTTGCCGCAAATTGGTCATGTCGTCAGGATTATCTGCGTTTCTTTGCATTAATTTGGTCAAACCAGAAATAGCATTGATAGGGGTACGAATTTCGTGGCTCATTCGGGCTAGAAAGTCCGACTTAGCTTGAGTGGCTTGTTTGAGTTCTTGAGAATAGCGATTAAGTTGTGCACGTTGCTTGCGAGTACGAATTAACAAAGCAACGACTAACAGCAGGGCAGCAAATACAGTCAGGGTAAAATACAGCTGATATCGATTATTCTGATCTTGGATCAGGCTTTTTTGTAGCTGTAATTCGTTTTCTTTATGTAATAGTTTAATTTCTTTTTCTTTTTCAAACACATTAAGGCGAACATTATTTATGGCCAACATTTGTGCTTGTTTCTGGTTAAAACTTTGTTTGTATAATGTGTTGTATTGTTTTAAAAAATTAAGTTGTGAGTTGGTATCACCCGTTAAATCGGTTAATTCAATCAGTTTTTCTAAAATCTGTAAAAATTGATTTTTGTCGTTTCTAAGCACTTCATTTTCAAAACTTTTTTTCAATTCATCGATAGCATTATTGGTATTGCCTTGTTGCTGATAAATGTCAGCTATGAGTAATAGTCGTGGTACTTCATTATATAAATAATCCACTTTTCTATCGGCTTCAATGGATTGACTGATCCTTTTTAGCCCTTCTTCAAAATTGCCTTGTTCAACATTTATCTGCGCGATTAGAAGATAAACCACCCCAATAAAAGGGTAATCAACTTGCTGTAATATTTTTTCTGCGATCGTAGCGTTGACTGTTGCATCCTGCAGTTGCTCTAACTGGGATTGGGCGAATGCAATGCGAAAATATGCTAGTCCTTCATAGGCTTTATTATTATGTTGTTGCGCCGCAGCAAGTAGTCTGTATGAATTTTGCAAAGTGCCCTGATAATTCTCAAGGGAATTGTATACGTTGGATATTGAACTATATACACCCAGCACTTTGTCACTTTGCAGCTCACTATATAGTGAAAACGCCTTATTTAATGCTTCTAACGCCGCTCCATATTCTCCTATTGTATCTAATACCGCGCCCTCGATTCGAAAAGACTCGGCTAATTGTAGGTTATTATCAGAAGTTTCAGCTTTGGATCGCGCCAGTAACAATCTTTGGTAGGCGACCTCTATGTTTTGTTTTAATAAACTTGCATATGCCCACACGTTTAAAAACGCACTTTCATGGTAATCATCTGGATTTTTTATAAAATAGTTACGCAAATATTCAATTCTGACAGGCACAGATGATTCATTAGCTTGAATTTGTGTCCTTAAAGACTCAATTTGATCGCTAATACTTTGATTAGTTTCGGCATGAAGGTAAGTTGCTATTAAACAACAGGTTAAAAGGCTGCAGAAAAAAGCAGCCTTCAAACCCCTTGTGAATGTCATTAAGATCACGGCTTAATATGAATGGACTTTTATGTCTTTATTTAAATTTTCAAATTTGCTCTTCACAGTATCCCAATCTTTATTCTTGATAATCTTTACATCCGCATCTGCTAGGCCGTAGCTGGTGGCTGTTGCAACTGGGTCTTTTAAGTAAGCCTCCTTAAGTTCAGCATTACTATCTAGTTCTTCTAAAAAATCTACGAGAGACTTTGTCATCATGTTTTCCTTTTAGGTTGAGTAAAGTAATTACAGTTGTAAAGTTATTGGTTTCGATAACCCATAACTTGTTCTTGGGTCAAGCCAAGTTTTGTTAAACGCCCCTGATGATAATCAGGTAAGCCCAGCGAAGGCACAACTAGGGTTGAAATCAGTGTGGGCTGACAGTTTGTTAATTCATATAATGGGAAACGTTCAATTCTAGGGCCATACAATGGCAGTGTGGCTGCTTCATAGAGAATGATTTCGTGCTCTGCAGGATACATTTTCATTAAAATTTCTTGATAAAGCTCTAATCCTGCTTTGCAGTGATCTGCATCCAACACCCCTAGGGAAGCTTCTCCAGCCAAGCCTATTTGCCAGATAATTTGGGTCATATGGGGGTCGAGCTTATAATCGCGAAACAAAAATTGGGTGGCTTCATAAGACTGACAGCCATAATGAGCCGGATCGATACCTAAATCAGCGATAAGACAATCTTCGGCAGAAATACCGGGCAACATTTCAGCCCGCAATCCTAGTTCTTTTACTTTTTTAATTGCCCCATGGGAAGGATTAACAAATACACCAGGGTGGCCATAAAAAGCCGCACAGACTTTTTGCCCTGCTTTTACCGCGTCTACTATACGATCTGTCATCTGTTGGTAAGTAATAGCGCGAGATTTGCCTGCTTGGTACAGGTCATCTAATTGCACAGTATTGGGGTTAAGTTTTTTAACCACATTCTCGCCAATTTTGTTGCTAATACCCATAAACACTATATCTGCGTTTTCAATATAACTCTGGGCCAATAGCGTCATTTGGCCGGCAACACTGATACCTGTGCCCACTACTACCAGAGAGCCTAGTTGTTTTGTTGACATACAGTCCTTGTCCCTTTTTTTTATTATCGCTAACAATACCAGTACTGACTTGTCAAAAACAGTGTGTTTTTTTACCCAGTACTGATTTATTAAAAAATAATGATTTTTTTACAATATGTGAATGACAACAAATACATGGTTTTAGTCAGGTATTTATTATCATCAATTGCAGGTGATCGTAAATATGAAGGCTAGGCTCGCAATGTGTTGAATGAAATATAACGATTTATTTGAAATGGTTGACTGAAAAATCAAGCAGCTGTTGGGCGGGTATAGGTTTACTAAAATAATACCCTTGGACAAAGTTACAGCTTAGTTCTTCTAATAACTTCAGTTGCTCCTCAGTCTCAACACCTTCAGCAACAACTGTTAGTCCTAAACTATGTGACATGGTAATAATGGCTTTAACTAAATCACAATCTGCCTTGTTTAATGTTATGCCATGAATAAAGCTGCGATCTATTTTCAGTACATCAAAAGGATATTGTCTTAAATAACTTATAGATGAATAGCCTGTACCAAAATCATCCATTGATAATTTTATGCCTAAATCATTAATTTCAGCTACGGCTTCATGGATATAAGATTGAGCGCTCATTAATACCCCCTCAGTAATTTCAAGTTCTAAACTTTCAGGGTTAACATTTTCCTCAGTAAGGGTATTTTTGAGGAAACTGAGTAACTCATTATCTCTGAATTGACGAGGAGATAAATTGACAGAGATTGTGTATTTTTGATGTTGAATATTTTGCCATTGATTTAAAAAACATAGTGCTTGTTTAATAACATATTTGCCAATAGGCACAATGAGTCCAGTGTGTTCAGCAATTGGAATAAACTCATCTGGCGTTACATTGCCTAGCGCTAAATTATGCCAGCGCAGCAAAGCTTCGGCACCAATAATTTCTTTGTTTTTTACATCCAATTGAGGTTGGTAATATATTTCAAATTCATTACGCTCTAACGCTCCGCGCATCTGCTCTTCAATTTCCATACGGCGTTGAATAATAATATTCATTTCATTAGTAAAAAATGAATAGGTATTGCGGCCTAGCGCTTTCGCTTGATACATTGCAGTATCGGCATTTCGTAATAAGTCAGATGAACTACTACCATTTTCCGGATACATAGCAACACCAATACTTGTTGTTAGTATTAATTCTCTGCCATCAATTTTAAAAGGCTTTCTAAACGTTTCCAGTAAATTTTCAGTAATGGTTAAGGCATCATTATGCTCAGTGAGACCTCTTAGTAAGACAATAAACTCATCCCCACCTAAACGACCAACAGTATCTTCTTTTCGTAATACTTGCTGTAATCTATGGGCTGCTTTGATTAGAAGCTTATCGCCTATTTCATGTCCTAATGTGTCATTTACTTTTTTAAAGTCGTCTATATCAAGAAAAAGTACCGCAGCTTTTTCAATATTTCTTTCCGCTTCAATTAGCATTTGTGATAAACGGTCAAGAGCTAAAAAACGATTGGGTAATGAAGTTAGATTGTCAAAGTAAGCTTGATGGCGAATGAGTTCGGCAGACTTGTACTGTTCGGTAATATCACGAATAATTGCCACAACTTGTTTATATTTTGAGAAATGGTTAATTCTTGCCTCAAAATATACCAGCCCATGGGGCATTGTGAGTTCATATTCAAAACTTATAGTCCCTTTTTCCTGTAATAATTTAGCAATATGAGTATTAAACTTGTTAGTTACTTTCGCAGGTAATATATCGGCTATATTTTTACCTACCAGTTGATTGGGTGGGACATAAAGATTTTTTGTATTGCTCGCATGATAATCGAGGATTGTTCCATCATCAGTCATCAAAAAAAATAAATCGGGGATGGCCTCAAATATAGTTTCAAGCATATTCTCTTTAAATACAGCTTGTTCTTGAGCTTGTCTAACGTCGGTTAAATCTACATCAATACAATACATTTGTTTGGTATTATATTGATTTGTAAACATTACATGGCTAGAAAAAACTGATACATCATGACCGTTTTTATTGCGTAAGGTGATCTCAGTTGCAGGAATTTCTACCTCATTTTCTATCCAGTCACTGTGCGCTGCAATAACAACGTCGCGGATAGGTTCAGGAATAATCAGATCTTCTAGTTTTTGTCCTATAGCCTCTTTTTTACTATAACCATAAAGTAATTCGCTACCTTCATTCCAATAGATAACGCGTCTTTGTTCATCGTATCCCTGCACAGAAATAGCATTCACTGCATCAAATAATTGGTGTAGTGGATCATTGATAACATATTGATGGATTAACATATTTTCAACTTTGCTTGATTTCATAAGCGAGATCCAAATATTTCATGTCTGTTGGTAGTAAATAATAGGCCTAAATAATTTAATTGGCAGTTTTAAACAGAATTCAACTAAGTGTTTAATAAATCTTTTGGGAAACCTAGGGATTGAATTTGATTAAATATTTTTCTGGTTAACTGTTTCAAAACCTTTAACTGTTGTTATACATCTATATTATTCTGCGGATTTCGAGTCATAAGATCGAGATAATCCATTAGCAAACATATATTGTACGCCTTGTTGAAACCCTAGAGCCCAGACATCAAGATCATGACCACCATTCACAATATGTAGTTGCACTGGGCTAGTTAAGCACTGGTCAATCTCTTGTTTGACACATTGGCTGAGTTGCTGCTGCAAAATGACTGCCTGTACTTCCATATTGTAACTATGTGCATCTTTTGGCAGATCATGCTTTTCACTTATATGGTTCCAATCATCATCTCCGGTAATGATGTAGATAGGGACTCTATGTTTTTGTGCTAGATATGACTGAAGCGCAACTGGGTAGTTGAGTCTGTTCCATTTGGATAAGCTAAAAGGTTCGCCGAATGCTCCCCGCGTCACTGCCCCAGATGTGATGGGCGCATCCTTATGCTGAACTGCAGGACTTAATAATACGGCAGAGCTAAACAGTTGTGGATAAACAAGGGAATAGCGTAGTGCCCCATATCCTCCCATAGAAAAGCCAAGAATGCCTCTTCCTGATCTTTGACTAATAGTCTGATATTTTGCATCTACTTCAGGTATCAATTTTTGAATGATTGATGACTCAATAGCGCCATATTTATCCGAGTCAATCCAGTAGCTATTACCGCTGATTGGTGCAATTGCAATAACGGCAGGGATTACTTTTTGCTCAATCATAGAATCTAGAATGGGCCAAAATTCGTTCCAACTTGTATCATTTCCACCGCTACCATGTAGCAGGTATAAAACCGGATATTTGGTGTCGTTTTGAGCGTCGTAGCCATCTGGTAAATAAACCTTATAAAATAATGAAGCGTGATCAATTTGGGACTGTTTTAGTGAACCCTCGCCGCTTAACTGATTGGTTAACACCAGCCCTTTGTTGGATGCTTGAGATATTGATGGATCATAAAGGGAATGAGATAAAGGTAGATTGTCGTTATCAAAAAAGTATTTCAAGCCTTCTTCGATACCATTTAACCAAGCATTTTTTGTTGCACTACCATGCAAAACTCTTAATTCGGCAGGGTTTGCAGGGACATCATGGAATTTTTTAAATTTTTTCTGAAACAAGTTGGCTTTATGCAGTTGTTGGTATAACTGCACTGCTTGTATATTGTTATCCACATTCTCGTTTTGCGGATGTCGCAATTTATGGTCTGGGTCTGAGCACCCTGGATCATCGCCAGCAATAATATAAAATGGTATTCGAGCTGATTGCTTCGCATATTGGACAATGGAACGAGAGACTAGGTTTTCATCCCATTTAGCTTGAGCAAATAGCCCGGAAAAATTAAGTGTGATAATACCTTTAAAAAACTCGGGATGAGTAAGTCCATATACAGTGGCGGCTTGTGCTCCTATCAATAATCGTCCATCAGCATATGGGCGCGAGTTATAATGTTTGTCCACATAGTTAATTGCTTCCTGCATTACCTTGTGATGATATAAAACATTATTTTTTGGATCATTTACAACAGAATTATCTGCCTCCACCAACACTGTGATAACTGGTTCAATAAGCCCTTCAATGAACATATTATCTAAAGTTTTATAAATTTCATTGCCTTTATTGGCGCTTAATTTATCAGAACTCAAAATATAAATAACGGGATAACCGCGACTGCGATTTGCATCATACTCTTTTGGAAGATGAGGCTGATAATCAACCGTTAATTTACTGGTTACAATATGCTCATCAGTACTATTGAGGGCGTTTGCGGCTAAGCAAATGTTCATCAAAAAGACCAGTGTAAATCCGCAACTTGTTCTAGTCATTAAGCCTCGTTGTTAATTGATTGTTGGTTTGTGCGGTATAGAATATAGCCAAAAGTTGCTGATGAGTTAATTCAATGATCCTTTATTCAAAACATACCGATACTATCGTTTTGCGCAATATCTAGCTGATTTTAATAAATACAGGTAGTTTTTGATAAATATTTCAGATATAAATTTAACAAGTTAGTACTTTGAAATAATGAAAATTTGACTGAGTAAAAATACAATCTCACGTTAATATAAACGAAGTGACAGCGGTCTCAAGTACACTTTAACCCGCATTTATACGGTTTCCCCCCATTCAATTTGTCCTCCATATGGCTAGGTTTGTTGGTCTCTGCTGCAAGTCGTTTTTTGTATAAGATTTGAGAAGTAACTTTATATATATTCTGAAGATACTATTGAGGGATTTTGTTCGCCATTTGGTTACCGTATATTTTTAATGAGAAACATATTTTTTACATAAACTTTACAGCTTGGCGGTTGTTTTCATCGATTGTTTCAGGCTCGTTAAACTGACTTTTGTTAAGTCGAGAACACTTATTTTACAGAGGCGAAAAAATGCATAATAAAAAAATGAAAAAACTGTCTGCGATAATAATTGCTAATATGGCGATGTTGCCATTATTACCCGCGACTTCTTTTGCACAGCAAGCCGTTGATGAACAACAATCGAAAGCTGATGTAGAGAAAATCATTGTTACTGGCTCAAGGCAGCCCAAAGCTGCAAATAAAATTCCCGGCGCTATTAATGTTATCTCTCGAGAAGAAGTCAGTCGTAATATAGCTTTGACCTCTGATGCAACATCGTTACTCACCAGAACCGTTCCTGGATATTCAGAATCCACTCAGCAAATGTCTAATTCAGGGGAAACCCTTCGTGGGCGTGTCGCATTAAGGTTGTTTGACGGCGTTCCTCAAGGTTCTCCATTACGAGAAGGTAATCGGGCAGGTATTTTTACTGATATGGGGATTATCGAACGCGTAGAGGTTATTAATGGTCCTTCAGCCTCTGAAGGTGTTGGTGCTGCGGGCGGAATTATTAATTACATTTCACGTACTCCTACCAAAAAAGGTACAGAAGTAACTTTGTCTTCTCAATATCGAACTCAGTTTGAAGACGATAGTGAAAGTTGGAGACTAGGTTTTAATGTGGCACATCTAGAAGATGATTATGACTTGGTTTTGGCGGCGTCTTTTGCTGAAACAGGCATAGGTTACGATGCAGATGGTCGTCGCATTGGTTTGGGAACAAGTGGTTCTGCAATGGATTCAGAATCTGATAATTTGTTTATAAAAGTTGGCACCAATTTCGGTGATCAGGATGAGCAACGTCTAGAACTGTCTTTGAGCCGTTTTAATATAGCTGGCCAAGGCAATTATATATTAGTCGATGGTGACAGAGAAACAGGTTTAAGTAGCACTTCAGAACCTGGACGTCCATTAGGAGCAAGAGCAAGCTTTAACGATTTTAGTCAACAGAGCCTGACTTATACTAATGACGATTTTTTTGGCGGTTCTTTTTGGGTTCAATATTATCGAGCTGATCAAGGAATGCGTTACGAAGCCGAAAATAGTATCGACAAACAAGACCCTTTAATTGCTCCAATAGCATTAGATGAAAACGGTGTTCCACTTAGTGATTTTCCATTAATTGATCAGTCAGAGATCCATTCTGATAAAGAAGGCTTGAGATCTTCTTGGACGAAATTAGATATCTTTGGAGTAAGAGATTTAGAGCTACAAGTTGGTTTGGATGTTGTGACAGATACGGCTCAGCAGCTATTAGCTCTGACTAATCGTGTTTGGGTGCCACCTATGGAATACACCAGCAAAACACCTTTCTTGCAACTTTCTTATGACTTAGGTGATGTTACTGTAACCGGTGGGGTTCGTCGTGAAGATGGTCAATTAAAAGTAGATGACTACACTACAACTTGGTACAGAGACCGCCGAGAAGTATCTGGTGGTACCTTAGATTATCAGGAAACATTAACCAATTTGGGTGCCATTTGGCGAGTTACTGACGATTTTTCCGCATATATATCAACAGCTAAAGGCTTCACGCTACCTAACGTAGGTATTCCGCTGCGTAACATTAGTTGCTCCAACGACACCAGTGAAGGTGATGTGCCGTTTGGCGGCACGCAACCTGATGGATGTCCTGACGATGATCCTATTTCTGTAGATGGAATTCTTGATTTACAACCCATAGTTGTACAAAACAAAGAGATAGGGTTCAACTGGAATGGTGAGCGCGCAAACTTTGGGGCATCATATTACCTGTCTGACTCAGAATTTGGGGTTAGTTTGAGAGTCGACCCTGAAACTGAAGATTATATAATGCTGCGCAGACCTACTGAGATTAAAGGTTATGAGATGACAGCTGGTTTCAAAGTCACCGATACCATTGAACTGAGTGCGATGTACTCGCATACCGAAGGTAAAACCCGTACTGGCGATACTGGACCGCTTGATCGCGAAATGGGGATGCGTGATGTTGGCCCTGACAAAGTGGTGTTAACGGCGAACTGGAAGTTTTCAGATCAGGGTAGGGTAGTACTAGGTGCTCGTACTGTTCTTGACAATGATATAAACGAAGGTCAAGCAGGTGAAGAACACATAGATGGTTATACTCTTTTTGACTTAAATGCTAATTATCAATTAGACAATGCCACGTTCAGCGTTGGTATAGATAACCTGTTAGATAAGTCATATTTTTTAAGTCATTCTCAGGTTGACCAGTGGAGAAATTATTTTAAAGGTCAAGGTCGTATAGTTAGTTTGGGCTATACATTAAAATTCTAAGACTATAAAACTTGCCCTCGGTATAGGCCGAGGGTAAGACAAGTTCCACTGCATACCTGATATATTCTAATTTACATAATTCTGTTACTCCAGTTAGTTAAGCGGAGTCCACAAAATAAGCTGCATGAGTTTCTATGACCGATAAAAAGTACAACATACCCGCCCCCAAACCTAAAATAGCTGAATTTGAACAACCTCATACTTTACCTATTCATCTACCTACTCCTGGCGAACCAACACCTTGGCCATTTCATAAAATTGGTGAGTGGAAAATTGACGTAAATGCGGGTGTCGATACGTGGCGTCATGGTATGAAAGTGTGGCGCCAAGAACATTTGATCCGAATGGGATATGACGATGCCCAATATAAGCGTGAAGAATTACTTTGGTCACAGAGTAACTATGTGCACGCGCAAATGATGGTTGAAGATCGTTATTTTTATGATCCTGTTGCAAGACAATATACGGTAGACAAATATCTTGATGATCTGAAAGCTCGATTTGGCGGAATTGACAGCGTTTTACTTTGGTACATTTACCCAAACATCGGAATTGATGATCGCAGTCAACACGACTTAGTTGATTCATTACCGGGCGGTCTTGAAGGATTGAAACAGGTTGTTGCCGATTTCCATCGCCGTAATGTGCGAGTGTTTTTGCCCACTATGCCATGGGATAATGGTACCCGAGATAATGGTAAAACAGATTGGCAAGCTATGGCCGAGCTCGCCGCTGAAGTGAATGCAGACGGTATCAATGGAGATACTTATTTTAGTGTTCCTCATTCCTTTAGAGTGGCTTCAGACAAAACCGGGCACCCAGTGGTTTTACAACCCGAAACCTGGCCACTGTCAGATGAAGCATTGATGTGGAATAACCAAACTTGGGGTAAAGCCTCGACCTCTTTTATACCTGCGGTTAGCAAATTGAAATGGTTAGAGTCGAGGCATTTAACTAATGTCGAGAACCGCTGGGCGAGAAATCGTACCGATGATTTCCAATATATATTCTTTAATGGTCATGGTTATAACGCTTGGGAAAATATTTGGGGTATCTGGAATCAATTCACTCCCAGAGATGGGGAAACCTTGCGGCGTATTGCCACTATTTTCCGAAAATTTTCCACTTTGCTTGTCGGCCCCGATTGGGAGCCCTATGCACAAACTCTTCAGCAAGGTGTTTTTGCAAGCGCGTTTCCTAGAGAACAAATGACCTTATGGACTGTAGTCAATCGCAATGAGTATGAATTATCTACAGAGCAACTAGTTGTTAATCATCAGGCTGGTACGCGCTATATCGATATCTGGAATGGCGTTGAGCTAAAAGCCAGATTATCCAAAGATAAGGCAATATTACATTTTGATATGGAGCCTAATGGGTACGGCTGTGTATTAGCGTTAAAAGAAGGCGAAAGTATCACTGATCTAACGGTTTTCTTGCAGCAAATGAAAGAGTTAGCTGCTAAGCCGTTGCAACACTATTCAGGAGCGTGGAAAGCGCTTGTACAGAATATGGTCGATATTCCAGCAACTGCACCTAAGACAGAAGCACCTGAAGGCATGATCGCCATTCCTGCTGGTGGTTTTGATTTTAAGGTGGGTGGGATAGAAATTGAAGGTTTCATGTGGGCAGGTCTAGACTTCCAATATCCGTGGGAAAACGTGCCGCGTCGAGCCCATAACCAGCACCTAGATATAAAGCCATTTTTTATGGATCAATATCCTGTGAGTAATGCTGATTATTTCAAATTTGTCACTGCCACTGGTTATCATCCTGAAGATGATTTCAACTTCTTGAAGGATTGGGTAGATGGAAAACCTCAAAAAGGTTGGGAAAATAAACCCGTAACTTGGGTGTCCATTGAAGATGCAAGAGCATACGCAACTTGGGCAAATAAACGCTTGCCTAACGAATGGGAATGGCAATATGCAGCCCAAGGTACGGATGGACGTTTGTTCCCATGGGGCGACAGTTGGGATGCTAACGCTGTGCCAGCAATCAATCACCAAAGAGATTTATTGCCTCCTGCCAATGTTGATGCACATCCAACCGGCGCTAGCCCATTTGGGGTAATGGATATGGTGGGGAATGTTTGGCAATGGACCAATGAATTTGTTGACGAACATACTCGTGCTGCAGCTTTGCGTGGAGGATCATCATATCACCCAGCTACATCTCATTGGTATTTCCCACAAGCCTATCAGTTAGATCAACATGGTAAATATTTATTGATGGCGCCCTGTAAAGACAGATCAGGAATGCTCGGATTTCGCTGTGTTGTTGATTCTAACCGAGATTAGTTGCTTGTTTTAATCAATGGCGGGAATAAACATTATGTATGCTTTGATGAAAGTACCATTCTGTTTATTCTCGCTTTAAAGTCATACAAACTTACCTGATTGGGTAATCAATTTTGACTATTCTCTCATTGGATTAGTGGAGGAAGTTTATGAATTCTAAACCAGAATATTCTTTATCAACAAGATCTGGAGCTGATGGGCCTCTAAGTGGCATTCAGGTTATAGATTTAAGTGCATATATTGCAGGACCATATGGTTGTACCTTATTAGCTGATCAGGGCGCAGATGTCATTAAAATTGAGCCCCCTACTGGCGATAATATGCGTAAATATCCTACCACCTTGGAAGCTGAGCACAGAGGTTTTCTCGGGATTAATCGTAGTAAACGTGGATTGGTGCTAGATCTTAAAAGCCAGGAAGGTCATGAAATACTGATGAAGTTGGTAAAAAAGGCCGACATATTAGTGCATAACTTTCGCCCTGGCGTACCTGAACGACTCGGTATCGATTTTGAAACGTTAAATTTAATCAACCCCAGACTAATTTATTGTGTTGTTACTGGTTATGGTGAAACGGGACCGTTGAAGAACAAGGCTGGCTTTGATCAAGTGTTACAAGCGATGAGCGGAATTTGTTCTATGCAAGGGATACGCGGTAAAACACCTGAAATAGTCAACGGTTCAGTTGTTGATTATTATGCTGCAGCATTAATATCTGGTGGCGCGTCCTCTGCTTTATATGAACGTGAACGCAGTGGGTTAGGACAATATGTTGGGGTGTCGTTATTACGTAGTGCCTTAACGATGCAATCAGCTAGGCTTGTCTGGGCTGAAGGTGAACCTGCCAATATCGGACGAGATTTCCGGTCAGGGGGGATAACCGGCATCCACCCAGCCAAAGAAGGATATTTGTATTTATCTGCTAATACACCACATTTTTGGAAAGCACTTTGTAATAAAGTTGGTCTTCCCGATTTAGCGGCTTCTGAGCGCTACGATAGTATTCGCAAAAGAGCTGAACATGCTGCAGAAATAGTACCTTTGTTACAAGCAGCATTAATGAATAAAACCGCCATTGAGTGGGAGACCCTTTTTGGTAATGACGTGCCATGTGCCGCTGCTCGACAAATTGAAGACGTATTTAACCATGAGCAGGTTGTGGCAGAAGACATGATGACCACATTTGAACATCCACTGGTGGGTACATATCAGGGAATGACCCGGGCCATAAAATTTGGCCGCACACCAGGACCTAAACCTTTTGCGGCACCAGTGTTTGGACAACATTCCGATGCTGTGTTGGAGCAGCTCGGATTTACCGAATTACAACGGACTAAACTGCGTAATGATAGCGTAGTGAAATAAACCTATTCATGCCTATTGGTTTACTACAAGGCATCAAAATGATGCCAGTCAATTATTTGTTGTTTATAAATTTAAGGAAATTTTGTGATTATTCGATATCTGGATCCTCTAGAACAGCTAGAGTTTGAAATTATTCAACGCACAGAACAAGGCGACGATGCCAGCGAACTTTCGAATGCTTTCAAAAAAATACAGAGCCAGCCGTTAGAGCTGGGCAGTCAGAATGCTCGTCAGTTACTGATCGAATTAATGGCCACTGACAAACAGGGCAATAGATCGTCTTTAACTGAACCTGATGAATTGAATGCGATAATGGATGCTGCAAAACCAATAAATGCTCCCGAATCAATTCGAACTCCTCTTAATGAAGCTGAACTTTATAATCGTATTCTGGGCGGTTGGTTAGGGCGTTCCGCTGGTTGTTTACTTGGTAAACCAGTGGAGCGATATCAACGGCCTTCGTTGCGAGAAATGCTAGAAGCCAATAATACTTGGCCATTGGATAATTATTGGACCCAAGATGGGATGCCAGAGGAAATTCTGACCAAGTATCCATGGAAAAGACGTGGAGGTTTGGCCAGTCTTAGGGAAAATATTCAATATATGCCCGAAGATGATGATCTTAATTACACTATGCTAAATTTACACGTATTCGAGACCCATGGTGAAAATTTTAGTAGTGAAGATGTGGGCACCGCCTGGTTAGCAAAATTACCGGTGATGGAGTTATTTACTGCTGAACGAGTGGCCTATTTTAACCTCTTAGCAGGGCATGATGCACCTGAGTCTGGACTCTATATTAACCCGTTTCGGGAATGGATCGGCGCCCAAATTCGAGCCGACTTGTGGGGTTACATTTCTCCTGGAAAACCACAACGGGCAGCCGAATTTGCCTGGCGTGATGCTCGCCTGAGTCACTCACGCAACGGTATCTATGGTGAAATGTTTTTTGCCGCACTGATTGCCGAAGCTTTTTATGGATCAGATATACGTACCTTAGTGCACGCTGCTTTAGCTTGTGTCCCTGCTGAATCACGCTTTGCGAAAGCTATTAATATAGTGCTGGAATTTCCCCTTAAAGAAATGCAATGGGAGCAAGTGGTAGATGAAATCTACCATCATTTTGGCCACTACCATTGGGTACACACCATCAATAATGCGGCATTAACCGTTGCTGCATTATTAGTGGGTAACGGCGATCTGGAAAAAACCATATGTAATGTGGTTATGGGAGGCTGGGATACTGATAGCAACGGCGCCACAGCAGGCTCCATAGTCGGTATCATCAACGGTGCCACCGCATTGCCTAATAAATGGATCGACCCACTGAATAATCGTATTCGCTCTAGTTTGGGAGGGTTTGATAATGCCCAATTTACTGATTTAGCCACTAGAACTGTTGCTGTCATACAAAGTTCATCGAACCAAAAATCAAATGCTGCTGTTAGTCAGGTAGATGATTTTTAACCGCTAATACTGCTTTTAACTACTGTTTCTAACAATAATTGGGTTATTGACTACGCAATCTGCTTTGTGGATAGCTGTGGTCAATAGCTATCTGGGGACCCAAGTTAATTATAAAGAAACAAAAAGTATGGTTTGAAGATAGAATAGAACTATTTTGTTAATCCTAAAAATAACTTAAATTGCCCCCTAGTACTTGTTCTATAAAGTTTTGAATGAAAATGTAAATTCTCAATTGTTAACATTTGCAACAAACAAAACAAAACAAATATATCTTTTTAGCTAATCAATAGAGGGTAATTATGCGTAGTAAGCTTTTTGTTCCTGGTATCCGCCCTGAATTATTTAGTAAGGCATTAGCCGGGCCTGCCGACGCCATTTCTATAGATTTGGAAGACTCGGTAGTTGCTAGCCAAAAAGTCCAAGCACGGCATATTATCAGCGAGTTTTTGCTGTCCGCGGAAGTTGCTACTTGTCTCAAAACTATTATTGTTAGGTGCAACGGAATTTATACTAGTCATTTTAAAGATGATCTAGCGGCCGTTATTCGCCCTAACCTAAGCATGCTCAATTTACCTAAAATTGAATCAGCCAAAGATGTCTTGGCTGCGGTTTCCTTGATTGAAAAAATCGAACGGGAAAACGCTATTGTTAACCCCATTCCTTTACTCGTTAACATCGAGACCGCCAAAGGACTACGTAACGTAATAGAAATCTGCGGCGCCCATAAAAGAGTCGCTGGACTGCAATTAGGCTTGAATGACTTATTTGATTCAGCTGGGATCGATCGAGATGATAACGCCAGTGTGCATGCTGTAATGCTGACGCTTCGGCTAGCAGCCTGCGAAGCCGGTATTAAGGTTTATGATGGCGCATTTCCCGATATTAATAACATGCAAGGGTTTCAAACTGAGGTAGAAATGGCGCGTCGCTTGGGATATAGCGGCAAAAGTTGCATACATCCTAATCAAGTCGCGACAGTTAATCGACTGTTTATCCCAGCAGCAGAAGATGTTGCCTTGGCAGAGCAGATTGTTGAAGCGGCTGATAAAGCTGAAAGTAAAGGTGTCGGGGTTTTTACTGTTGCTGGAAAAATGATTGATCTTCCCTCTATCCAGCGGGCTAAATCAGTACTTGCAGAATATAGGCACTACATAAACACCCAAACAACGGCTTAATCGACTTAATGGTAAGAATTTCAGGATGTACAAAATGAACCAAATTATGCCCAATAACAGTAAAGTGTCAGGTCATCGATCTACTCTCTTTTCTATCACTCTAAAGCCATTTTTAGCATTGGTTTTGATTCTAATGATAAGTCTCGGAGTTAAGGCCGAAAATCTAGTTGCTGTGAGTACCGAAGATGTCAAACCTTTGCCTGGCGATGTTGCTGTAGCAAAAATTTGGACATATCAACAAAACTTGGTGGCAGTTGATAGTCGCGACAATATTTGGAGTTTTGATCAAACAACGGATAAATGGGACAAAAAAGAAATACCTTTTCGAGGCATAGTGAAAGGCACGGCAATTAGCGCCGATAGTACTTATTTGCTGATGGCAGACCCGTCAACAGGCTGGATAAATAGAGTTGAATCTTTTGGATCCTCTGAACAACCTCAGGGTTATTCAATGCCTATGTTACCCGAACCACTTAAATTCGCTGCTGCAAGCATCTTGGATGAAAAGCTTTTTATTGTGGGCACATCTGCACAAGGAGCTTCGAAAATGTTGGCTCTAGATTTATCGTCAGATAATGCCGAATGGCAAAACTATCCTGTTTGGTCGGGAGATGGAGGGGTTGTTACATCAGTCATTGCTCAAACAGATAGATTACAAGTTACCTTAAAGCATGAGGCAAGTACTGAAGAGCAAATGTGGCAATGGTTACCCAAAGACGGTTGGCAGCAACGCAGTATATTACAGGGTAATGTGATTGAAGGAACTGCTCGTTCTATGGGACAAGGACATGCGCTTTATCTTGTAACCAGTGCGGATGGTTCCAGCGTAAAAGTAATGAGCTTTCAAACGATAACTGGCGCATGGGCTGAACTGGAACGTTGGGACAATCATGGCACCTTGTCCGGTACTGGATGGAAAAAAGGAATTCTGTGGGTCGCATCAGCAAATGACCAGAACGGCACACAACTAGGACTGGCGCAAGTGCAGTCTAGACAAAATTTATTATCGCTGACGGATTGGGTCATCTTAGTGGTTTACCTGATTGCGATGTTGGGTATGGGTTTATATTTTTATCTGCAACAAGGACAGTCATCAGAATCCAACTTTTTCCTTGGTGGTCGCTCAATTCCGTTTTGGGCTGCAGGAATAAGTATTTACGCTTCGAATGCCAGTTCTATTAGTTATATTGCTGTTCCCGCTAAAGCTTTTGCTACTAATTGGCAATATTTGATGAGCAATATGATCCTCGTACTTGGATTAATATTTGTTGCTGTGTGGATAGTGCCATTATTGCGTCGACTCAATTTAATATCTGTATTTCATTATTTGGAAACCCGCTTCCATCCGTCTATTCGTGTGATCTCGAGCATTTTATTTATTGTGTTCCAGTTGGGCGGCAGAATGACGGTTATTTTATATTTACCTTCATTGGCATTATCCACTGTTACTGGGCTGGATATAACGATGTGTATACTTGTTATGGGCTTTGTGACCATATGTTATACGGTATTAGGTGGCATGAAAGCCGTTATTTGGACTGATGTTTTACAATTGTTTGTCATGTTTGGCGGCACTATTTTTGCCATTGTTTTTATCTTAATGAAACTTGACGGCGGCACTACAGAGTTTATTTCCAGCGCCTTAGCAGATGACAAGTTCAAAATGGTTGATTTTAGTTTCAATCTAACTGACGCAACAATATGGGGATTCTTGTTTCTGGTCTTTTTCGACACTGTGCTCACTTTCCCTAAAGACCAAGTACTAATGCAGCGGGTATTTTCGACATCTTCCGCTAAAGAAGCAGGACGCTCGATGTGGACGTTTTCGGCGATAGTAATACCTGGAAGTGCAATGTTTTATTTGATTGGTACTGCTCTCTATGTCTTTTATCAAGCTAACCCTGGACGAATGGATCCTTCGTTGTCTCTTGACGCAACCTTCCCGTTATTTATTTCCGCGGAACTGCCAGTCGGCGTTACCGGCTTGATCATCGCCGGTATATTTGCCGCTGCAATGTCCACCCTGTCGAGCATTTTGAATAGTGTGGCGACAGTATCAACTGTGGATTTTTATGAGAAATGGTTCAAAACCAGCGATGAAAAGACCAATCTCCGCTTTGCAGAAATTGTGACTGTGGTTGCTGGCTTAATTGGTATTGCTTTAGCGCTGTTGTTGGCAAGTTATAATGTTAACTCTTTACTCGATGTGGCACTTGAACTTTGGGGCTTATTAGGTGGTGGATTCGCTGGTGCTTACACTTTGGGTATGTTTACTAAGCGTGCAAATTGGCAAGGCGTTATTGTTGGGGTAACGGCTAGTTTCATTGTGACCTTTATGGCTTGGACAGTTGACCTTGTGCACCCCTATTTTTATATGCCTCTTTCAGTCTTCGTCTGCATTGTTGTTGGATATGCTGCTAGTTGGTTTTTCCCCGCCCCTGAACGTCTGGATGGATTAACCATTTATGCGGATCAAGCAGGATCTAAAGTTCAGGCTGCGGACCAATAAGTGAGCTCCGCAGGTTATTTTTGCAGAGTATTTTTTGTGATGGGGATATAAATGGATACTAAGTTTCTTAAAACCTTCGTAACTGTTGTAGATTGCGGCTCAATGGCTGCAGCTGCCAGACAGCTTAATCTTACCCCGGCTGGTGTGGCGCAACAGATCCGCACCTTAGAGCGTCAGATTGAAGCTCCATTAATTAGGCGAGCAGGGCGTACGGTAACTGTGACTGAAGCAGGCGTTCGAATACTCGAGCGCACTCGCAATGTAATACAAAACGTTGCCGAACTACGTACTATGGCAATTGATGACTCGGTCGGTGGTGAACTTAAGTTAGGCGCATGTAACACAGCATTAACGGGGATTTTGCCTGACATATTAGCTAATGTAGTTGCTGACTTTCCGCAGATTGGGGTCACCATTCAGCCTGGTTTATCTATTGACTTACACCGTTCGGTTGAAAATGGCCAACTAGATGCCGCGTTTGTATTGCAAGCACCGTTTACACTTTCCAAAACTTGTTGCTGGCACCTGCTTCGAGAGGAGCCTTTAATTGTATTAGCACCTGAGAGCATGAAGAACTGTGATCCTCATGAATTGCTCACTACTCAGCCTTTCATTCGTTATGACCGAAATTTGTGGGGTGGCAACTTGGCAGATCAATACCTCAATCAAGTAGGGATTTCACCAAATGAACGTTGTGAATTAGCAGCACTCAATGCGATTGCCGTTATGGTGGATCGGGGATTAGGAGTTTCACTTGTACCTGATTGGGCCAAACCATGGCCGGAGGGCTTAAATCTTACGCGGATTGCACTGCCCATCACATTTGAGCCTAGAAGAATTGGAGTGGTTTGGTCGCGCTCTTCGATTAGAAGTCGACTGTTAGAAGCTTTTATTCAAGAAATTAAAAAAGCTAATTATGGTCGGATTTGAGCTTTCGCCTCTGAGGAAAAATCAATCCAAAACTCCGTGTGTCAGAATCGTAAATCAAAGGTTAGTTGCGGTTCAACTAATAACATTTTCCAAACCTATTCTAAAGATAAAATGAAATGAAAAACTCTCAAATTAATAGCTTAGTTCCCCCCGTCAAAGTGGTTGTTGTTGGCAGTGTTAATTGCGATTTAACGACCTACCTAACTGATTTTCCTTTAAAAAATCAAACGGTAATGGCCAAAAAATCTATTTTATCTATTGGTGGGAAAGGGGTTAATCAAGCCATTGCAGCGGCTAAAGATGGTGCAAATGTAAGTTTCATCGGATGTGTAGGGGATGATCTATTTGCCAGCAATGCGCTTAATTATTTGCACTCACATCAAATCAATACCGACAATATTCGTGCTATTAAAAATGAATCCACAGGCACTGCTTCAATTTTGGTGACTGATCAGCGAGAGAATATTATTGCTGTTGCGCCGGGAGCCAATTGGCTGCTAACTGTTGAAGATGTTTACAATTCAGAAGCGCTAATTCGTGAGGCAGATGTAGTTATTGTTCAGTTGGAAATACCAGCTGAAGTGGTGAAAGTTGCTTTGGAACTTTCTCGAAAACACCATGTTTTATCCGTACTTAATCCCGCACCGGCTGCCGACTATGCAAAATCTTTATATTCACTTGCCGATATTGTTACGCCTAACGAAACTGAGGCGGCTGAGCTAACTGGTATTGAAGTTAAGGATAACGATAGTGTTATTGAAGCCGCGAATATTATGTTGTCCGAAGGGGTTAAACAGGTCGTTATTACATTGGGAGAAAGAGGAAGTTACGTAGCGTCTAACGAGATCCAGCAATTTATTCCCCCGTTTTTAGTTGAAGCTCTCGATCCAACCGGCGCGGGGGATGTATTTAATGGCGTTTTAGCGGTAGCAAGAGCGCGAAAACAGCCCTTCATTGACGCCGTGGTACGTGCTTCAGCAGCTGCTGCGTTGTCTGTCATTAAACCTTTGGCACAAGATGCGGCCCCTGATCACCAACAAATTAATCAATTTCTGCAACTTAACGCAACTACTTCAACACAGCCGTAGCATGGAGGGATAACGCTAAAAAAATTAATGACAGTAATGAATAGCGATACCGCTGCTTACTAAATAAGCGATGACTTGTTAAAAAACAAATCAAATGAATGCAGTTTTACGTTTGATCAAAACACATTGGAACAGTTGCAAACATAATATTTTGGATGTTTTAGCTGCTACCTACCCTAGACAATTAACCCCTTTTAAATGATGGATTTGGAGAAAAATATGCTGAGCTTTGTAGATAGAGTAAAAGGAGTGATTTATGGCACTGCGTTTGGTGATGCCATTGGCGCCACTATTGAAAAGCTTACTTACGAGCAAATTTTAGAAAAATACGGCAGGGTGGAAACCATATTAATGCCTTGGCATAAGGCAGATTGGTCAGCTTCTATGCGTAATAATCGTCAACGAGGTTACGGCATTATTACCGATGATACTTTAATGACCATCGCTCTTATGAATATTTATAACGATGTGAAACGTCCCCTCGATGCGTGGGATATGGCTGATGGAATGGTAAAAGAAATAGCATTTAAGAAAACTTATATTCCAGAATTAGGCAGAGAAGATCATATTATCGAGCGTTTGTTTTACCCTGAAAAATGGATTTTTCAACGTCATGCACTCGCTAATTGTGAACCACGAGAAGGTGGGATCGGCAATATGATAAATTGTGGTGCCGCCATGTATATTGCTCCTATTGGGATAGTGAACGCTTGCAATCCAAAGGCTGCGTATGATGAGGCTATTAATTTTGCCAGTGGCCATCAAGCTAGTTATGGACTAGAAGCAGCAGGTGTATTAGCCGCTTGTGTTGCTAAAGCATTTGAACCCGGCGTTGTTATTGAAGACATAGTCGCAACAGCTTTATCGCTGGCGAAGGATGGCACTAAGATGGCTATACAGGATATGTGCGAGAAAGCGCGACAACTGAAAAGTCAAAAAGATGATCATGCATTAGTGGTCGCTGAATTCCAAAAAACAATTTTGCCGTATTCACCTATGGCTGATGATGTCAGCCGAAAAATCGAAAAGATAGGTGTGCCGTCAAATCATTACGTACCAAGTCGACTGTTCGCTATTGAAGAATTACCTTTTGCACTTGCCTACGCGGTATTACATGACGGTGACTTTAGACAGACCATTATTGGTGGTATTAACTCTGGACGAGACACGGATTCCATTGGTGTTATGTCTGGCGTGATTTTAGGTGCAATGTATGGGCACAAATATATAAATGATGAAGAGTTAGAGGTGTTAACTGAAACAAACAAAATACCATTCCAAAACATTGCCGAACAGTTTTCGGAAACTGCACGGAATATGATTGAGAATAATTCAAAAATGGAACGACATAAACAAGAACTGCTAACAAGCATAATGAAATAACGGCTCATTAATCTCGGTTCTTCAGTGTCGAGTTTTTCTTCTGAAATCTCACGTTTTTTTTAAAATATGTCTACTTGGCAGGTGTTTTAATGTTTATAGCTTTATTGGCAATAATTATTGGTCTTAGTTTATTGGTATGGAGTGCCGATCGTTTTGTTGATGGAGCTGCTATTTTAGCAAAACACTTTAAACTACCTCCATTACTTATAGGTATCGTCATCCTTGGTTTTGGGACGTCTGCACCAGAAATGGTGGTTTCTGCTATGGCTGCAATTGATGGTATTCCAGGACTCGCACTGGGAAATGCAATAGGTTCAAATATTACCAATATTAGCCTTGTCTTGGGGATAACAGCAGTCTTATGTCCTATCACTATTCATTCAAAAATTATAAAAAATGAAATGCCGCTTTTAATATTTATAATGCTATTTTCTGGGTATTTATTTTTTGATGGTGTTTTATCAACTTTTGATGCCTATTTATTACTCACTGGATTTGTACTGGTAATAATATGGTCAGTTACTGCTGCTCTGGGGCATCGTTCTGACGCTTCAAACTCGGAGTGTTGCGATGATCAGCCGTCAACTCCAATACTTCTTAGACGTGAAATAATCTGGCTTATCGTTGGTTTAGTTGTACTTATAGCTAGTTCACGATTACTTTTATGGGGTGCTGTTGAAATTGTTTCAGCTCTTGGGGTTAGTGACCTAGTTATTGGACTGACTATTGTTGCTGTTGGGACTTCATTGCCAGAATTAACCACTACTATTGCTGCCGTTCGCAAAGGTAATCACGACATCGCTATTGGTAATCTCATCGGTTCAAATATGTTCAATATTCTTGGGGTTGTTGGTCTTACCGGTGCAATTGCGCCGATAACATCGATTCCTGCGGAGGTCATGAGCCGTGACTGGCCAGTCATGTTTGCTTTGACTCTAATATTACTAGTAATGGTATTTGGATTTGGCAAGAGGAGCCGGATCTTTAGAAAAGAAGGTATTTTCTTACTAGCTATTTATTGCTCTTATAATGGCTATTTGGTCTACGATGCACTTGGAATAAAATAAAAAAAATAAAAAAAAATAAAAAAGACAAAGCTAAAATCTTTGTCTTTTTTAAATGATACTCAATATAGGAATTAACGGCGAGTTACCACCAAGCGCTATAAAATGCGGCAAGTATCAAAATGATACCAATCGCCAAGATATTGAACGAAGGGGTTGTAGAGAAATTAACTTCTTTAAGAGACACTGTTTGTGATTGTGTATTAGATCCAGCCGATCTGAATACCAATGAGCAGAATACCGCTAAACCGATACAGGCTAAGAACACTAAGCCAACTCTATCCATAAAGGGGATAGTTGGGAAAGCAAATTTGAAGGTAAAAGATAACACGGCTGAACCTATTGCTGCCGACATTGCGCCTACTGCATTCATTTTCTTCCAGAACATTCCTAGAACAAAAAGTACCACTATTCCAGGAGTAAAAAATCCGGTGAATTCTTGGATGTATTGGAATGCTTGATCAAAATTTCCAAGTAATGGTTTTGCGCAGAGCATAGCAATTATCAACGCTAGCAAACTAACTATACGGCCCACTGCAACGTAGTGGCTCTGACTTCGATCCTTTTTAATATGGGAATATATGTCGATAGTAAATATGGTTGAAACACTGTTACACATGGATGCTAATGACGACACTATTGCTGCAATAAGTGCTGCAAATACCAGCCCTTTAATACCAACAGGCATTAATGCCATTAGGCTAGGATATGCTTCGTCAGGGCGATCTAAATCGGTAAACAATAATGCGGCAGCAATGCCTGGCACTACAACAAAAAATGGAATAAGGAGTTTCATGTATGCAGCAAAAGCAATACCTTTTTGTGCTTCTTCGAGGTCTTTAGCGGCTAGGGCGCGTTGAATAATATATTGATTAAAGCCCCAATAGGAAATATTCATAATCCACATTCCGCCTAACAATACCGAAAGCCCTGGCAGATTTGCGTAATGGGGGCTATCAGCATCAAAAATCATATTGAATTTTTCAGGCAGTTGCTCGGTTAATATACCAAAACCAGCAATAAATCCTTCACCGCCTGCGACTTTATCTAAACTGATGTAAGTTAAAACAAAACCACCAAAAACTAATAATACAACTTGTATTATATCTGTGTATGCAACGGCCTTAAGGCCACCATAAAGTGAATAAGCGAGTGAAAACAATCCAAGACAAACCATGCCCGTTGTTATATCAACGCCTGTAATCGTATTAATGGCCAAACCACCCAACCAAAGCACTGCAGTTAAGTTGACAAAGACGTAAACAGCTAACCAAAATACCGCCATTATGGTCCTAACTCTATTGTCATAGCGTTGCTCCAAGTATTGCGGCATGGTAAATATTTTGTTTTTGAGAAAAATAGGTAAAAAGTATTTACCGACAATAATCAAAGTAATAGCGGCCATCCATTCGTAAGACGCAATGGCTAAACCCAAAACATAACCTGAACCTGACATGCCAATAATTTGTTCCGCCGAAATGTTCGAGGCTATTAACGAAGCACCTATTGCCCACCAAGGTAAGGATTTACCGGCTAAGAAATAGTCTTCTGTATCACGTTCATGATTTTTCTCATCCCGAGAAATATACAGCGCCAGCGCGAGTAGCGCACATGCGTAAAAGACAAAAATGCCTATATCAATTGCAGATAGATTCATTATAAATATTCCAAGATTATTGTTTGTCAGGCCCGCTAGGAGTTACCTCAAAATTCGATGTACTTTGAACATTAAGGTTTAAAATTAACTAGATTTACCTTAGATGACTAAATCTAGTATTCCGCTGTATTGAGCTATTTATAGGTTCTCTCTAGTAAGAGAGAACCTATAAGAAGTCGTTAACTCATTTCTGAGTTACTTTCTTGAATCTTTCATTTTTCAACGAGTATTGAGACCCTGACAGATCAGGATATTTGGCTCTTAAGAGGTCATATTCAGGGTTAATAGCGGTATCTCCCCAAATGCCAAGCATTAATTTTAATGATTCCTCACGTTCTGGATATTGTCCTTTGTCATCTGTTTGTTTAATCCAAGAAGTTAAGATTTCCCTATGATGAATTAACTCGGCGGCATAATTGGGATCATTAGCTAAGTTGTTAATTTCATCAGGATCATTCACTAAATCATATAATTCCTCTACATCTCTTTGAGGAAGCCAATGTTTAGCTTGGATGTCATTGAGTTTACCGTCCAGATAGAGTTGGCGGGAAACATTGGTTAGCTCCCATTCATCTCGATAGCTAGGTTGCATAGCTGAACGTTCAGGAAAGAAGTTTTTAATATATTTATAGCGCTCGGTTCGTACTGAACGAATTCTATCTATGGTGAAGTCACACCTGTCTCTGGCTGATATTACATAATCTTTGCTCTTGTAGTGTCCGCTAAACAGATTTTCACCTTCAAAGTACTCGGGGATATCAATACCGGCAACGGCTAATGAAGTAGCACCAATATCCAGACCACTGATTAATTCATCTCTTACGCCAGGTACCACAATATTAGGGTTACCTTTCCAATAAGCGATGAAGGGCACTTTTATACCTCCTTCATATAGAAATTGTTTGTGACGCAGGAAACGTGTTCCATGGTCGGCAAAGAAGAATATAAGAGTATTATCAAGTTCGCCGTCATCTTTTAGGCGCTGCAATATTTCACCAACGTCCCTGTCTGTCATTTGTAAAGATTCTAGATATCTTGCCCATTCTTCTACAACGACAGGATCATTTGGATAATAGGGAGGTAATTTTATTTTGGATCTGTCTATTGGAAATTTAACCCTATCTTTAAATGTACTGCTGAAGATGTGCTTGCCACCTTTTAGTTGAATTTGTCCAAAAAATGGCTGGTCTTTATCTTGTCTAGAATTCCAATCAATAGGTACACCTGATTTTCCGTATAAGGGATGAACCATGTAATCACCCTCATATAAATCCTTTCTATCATAGCTAAAGTTGTAATCCTCTTTACCACTATTAAAGGTGAAATATCCCGCCTTTTTAAACAACTCAGGTACGGTTGTGATCGTCTCAGGTAAGTAAAATGCAGACTCTTCAGTTCTTGCACTATGGTGATTATGCACGCCTAAGGTGGTTTGCATAACACCAGTGATCATAGCTGAACGCACAGCGGAACAAACTGGCGCTGGCATGATGGTGTTGGTAAATTTAACGCCTTTATTTGCAAGATCGTCAATTACTGGGGTTTTTACCAATGGTTCACCATAGGTTCCCAAATCTTGGGATATATCCTCTACATAAATCCATAATATGTTGGGCTTTTTATCTGGTGTTTTGGCTATTTGCTCAGTTTTTTGGGCACATGAACATAATAAAAATGTCATTACCAAAAGTGCAACATAGGGTCTCAGTTGGTTCATATTTGTTTTCCTATATTTGATTAATTTACTGTTTTGTAAACGACAATAATCCCGATGTGGGTACGTCGAAACCATGTAGTCCCTGTTTCAAGTCGACACTTTTTTTACTGATTATCTTACCCGTGCAATCAGTGATAACAGCATTGTATTTGCCCCAACTGTCACTCAAATCTAGTACAACGCGGTTAGATTTTTTGGCGTTTACTATATCTAAATTTGGGAGTGACACACTTCCTAATTTAACTACCTCGTTGGCATAAAGTGCTGTGATTTGTTTATTACTGGTATTAGCGCTTATCTGTGGGTATTTCCCATAAATTCCGTGAGCCTTGAAATCTCCGTCTAACAATACGTGTTTGTTATTTGACCAATATTGGGTGTAAAAAGTTAACATCTCGACATGGGGTTTGGGAATGTCAGCAAGTCGAACTGAAATTTGTGGTACCGAGAATAATATGTTTAAAAATTGTAAGGCTGCGATCTCAGCTTTTTCATCCTTGTGCCACATCAGCATGTCTGAATGCACTGCGGTGTTGCCACTTAACACTCTGAGATTTACAATTCTTTCTCTATTGGTAATGGCACCATTAGGTATGTCGGTAGCGCGAAACATATTGCCGTACTTGCGCATTGCCGGACCAATATAACGCTGGCGAAACTCAATCATTACCTCGGGATTGATTTTTTTTAGTGCCACAATGGTGTCTGTCATTAATCTATCAACAGCTTCGTAAACAGAGGCGTAATCTCTGCCATCAGTGGCTTCTAATACTGTTGTTGAATAACTTTTAAACTGATCGATAAAATCTAATTTTAAACCATCCCAGCCCCAGTTTTGGATGGCATTTTCATAATGACCGATAATATATTCCCGTACTTCCGGAAAACGAGGATCTAACACATAAGTCTGTAAACTTTTATGATGAGTCAGAAATTTGCCTTCGAATTGCTGCAAACCCTTAGCTTTCTCACCCATAAATGGCAGAGAATACCAAAGCAAGGCTTTCATGCCTTGGTCATGAACGTCATCGACAAATTTTTTGATTTCAGGTAAACGATCAGGCTGCCAGTCTCCTGTATATGCGTAACCGCGATTACTGTCTGTTGTCTGCCAACCGTCATCAACAATAATGGATTTGAAGCCCATTTTGACCGCGAGTTTAACTTCTTCGAGTAATTCATCGTGATCAATGTTTTGGTGATAACTGTACCAAGTTGAATACATCGGCTCGGTTGCAGCTTCAGGTACCTTGGTTGGGATATAAGCCGCCATTGATGCCCACCAATTTGAAACATCTAATAATGCTGAATAAAACGGCCTAGCGCGGCGATCAAAACGAATCTCGGTGCTGTACTGAGTGACTTTTTTATGTTTTTCACTAAAAAGTTCAATACTGGCATAAATTTGGGCATCTTCTTCTCTGATTTTTGCAGCTAGATTTACCGGATTAACTGCATCCGCCACTGCTACGGTTAGGCGATTTACATCGTCAAATCCAAATAAGGTAAAAACCGGGGCATTACGAGTTAACATAGATTCTAATTTAGATTCGTCCCAATCAGCTTGCAATATGTGACTTTCGTTGTAGGCTGCAGTCCAGATCCCGGAAATATCTGTCGATGGCAGTGACCACTTAAGGGTCAATTTGGGCGGAGTGGTTGCTTCACTATGACTAAGTGTTAAAACCGCGACGTCTAAGCCATCTTCTATTTTGGTATTATCGATATTCAGACTAAAACCAGCCAAATCACCTTCTACAGTTATTTTCTGTTCACCAATAACAAAATGCCTTTCTTGTGCGACGGCGTATTGCACACCTAGCAACATGAAAAACAAACTTAATCCAACTCTTTTCATTCGATCTCTAGTAAACATTTATCAATTTCCTAAATTTGATATTACTTAAATTGATCCACACAAATGGGTGTAGCGACATTTGATACTTAAGCAAAAACATACTGCACTAATCGTTTAATATAGCAGTAACAAGTGTAATTATTGTCCTGCAAAACAGCTAAGAACTCTCGTTTAATAGCTTTTTTTGTGAACAAAATCCTCTTTGAAAAATTCTTGAATAAAGGTCTAACACTATCCGCTAAGGCTGTGTTATTTATAATAAAAATAGGTAAATCATGGTTTTTCACTTAATCGTTTAGAGAGCATGAGATGTTTCTCATGCCTTTGAGCGGAATAAAAATTACGAGTGATTTAAATTTTTCCACCGTACATAAAATGGGTTGATCAGAATGACAGTAGCAAAACAGCAAAGTGAGCATCAACTGCCACTTTATTTGGCGATGTTACCTTTTGCCATCATGTTGATTTTTTTTATCTGTGGCTCAATATTTATTCAAACCGGTAATAACGTTGTAGTGGTTTCATTACTGGCTGCCGCGGTTGTGGCTACCCTTTTGGCTTTAAAACAAGGGCAATCCTGGGATCAAGTGCAATCTTCTGCCGCCCATAAATTGGCAAGTTTGTTTCCAGCATTGTTAATACTGTTGGCTATAGGTGCATTGATAGGTTCATGGGTACTAAGTGGCACAATTCCCTACTTTGTGGCAATTGGCTTACGTTTGATTGACCCAGAAACTTTTGTACTAACCGCCTTTTTGTCGACTGCAATAATGTCACTTATGACTGGCACATCTTGGGGCTCAATTGGCACCCTAGGAGTGGCTATGATGGGTATGGCACCTGGACTAGAAGCGTCTCCTGCTATGGTCGCAGGAGCTGTGGTTTCAGGCGCCTACTTTGGTGACAAAATGTCGCCTTTATCTGATACAACCAATGTTGCCGCGCTTGCTGCTGGTGTTAATTTATATACCCATATTCGGCATATGCTTTATACCGCTGTGCCAGCATTTTTACTGGCGGCAATTGTCTTTTTTATTGCAGGTTCTAGTGGTGTATCCAGTTCAAGTTCAGAACTGCCTCTGGGGGCCGTTCGGATGTTGCGGGATATCGATATGGCTTACGTGCTAAATTGGTGGACCCTTATACCACCCTTCATTGTTTTGGCATCTATCGCCGCAAAACTACCACCTGTATTGGGTATTGCTGCATCCAGCTTAAGTGCTTTGGTCATTGGTGTAAGTGTGCAAGATTTCTCAATCAGCAGTGCTATTGATGCCGCAATGAATGGTTTTAATAGTTCAATGTTTAACCCGTCTGGTGTCGAAATATCCTCGT
The DNA here is from genome assembly GCF_000314995.1 of Paraglaciecola arctica BSs20135. Classification (GTDB taxonomy): domain Bacteria; phylum Pseudomonadota; class Gammaproteobacteria; order Enterobacterales; family Alteromonadaceae; genus Paraglaciecola; species Paraglaciecola arctica. The sequence continues at coordinate 46,674 of NZ_BAEO01000062.1, forward strand.
TTAGTGAGCCTTTTTTAACTTTGATCAATCGCGGAGGAGTCTACGTAATGGTTGACACTTTAGTGGTCATTGTTGCGGCTATATTACTCACTGGTGCAATGGAAGTTTCAGGGGCACTAAATGTTATCATTACACGCTTGCTAAGATTTGCTACCTCAGTATTTGGTTTGATCGCTGCCACTATGTCTTCAGGATTGTTAATGATCTCTCTATCCAGTCATGGAAGTGTTACTGCATTGATAGTTGGCAACTTGTTTCAGGGGGCTTATAAAGATCGCAAATTAGCCCCAGAAAACCTTTCTCGTTCTTTGGAAGACTCAGTGACCTTGATGGATCCCATTTTACCTTGGACAGTTTCCGGAGTGTTTATTGCTACTACTTTAGGTGTTGCTACTTTAGATTATGCACCTTGGGCTATATTTTGCCTCGGCGGGCCGTTGTTTTCGTTGTTTTACGCCTTTTCTTATCCTTATCTCCATTTTGGAATTAAACCATTGTTAAATAAGGATAATACAATAAACTAGACAGCATAAATTGGGACATGCTGCCGTTTAGACTGCCCGGCGCCGGGGCATAATCGATAGGTATGGATTGAGGTTGGTAATAACAGTTGAAAACCGCTTTAAATCTTCAGGAATTCTTCATTTTCACGCAGTCTGGATATTAAACCATATTTAGTTGCAACACTGCGCTGTCATATTCTTGAGTAAAATTTAGCGATAGACCATAGGTCATTAATACGTCACCACTTAGCACCGAATTTTCAATACTACAGTGACTATGATCATCAAGTTTATTAATTTCTCTAATCACATATTTTCTATCTTCTTGCAAGCCGTCCAATCTTATATGTGGCTGAATTTGACCAAGTTTGTAACAAATGTTGTAGGCAAAAACAATGACCTTTTGGGCATCTTGACTCACGTACATACAAGCAGCAAAGTGACCATCATATGGGGATGCTAGACGATACAAATCACCAAACATTATGGTCGCACGGATCAATTTATAGGTCTGTATCGCTGACTTCACAAAAGCTAATTCATCCTCCTGCATATCTTCTGGTTTTAGTTCCAGACCGAGACGTCCTGACATAGCAACATCAAAACGAAATTTAAGGGGAGTATGACGCTGTGTTTGAATATTTGGGGATAATGTCACATGAGCAGCGGTAGCAATGGCGGGGTATATGTAATTTGTTCCCCATTGAATAAAAACACGTTGCAACGCATCTGTATTGTCGCTTGGCCAAAACTCATGGTTGCGCATAAGCATGCCATAATCAATACGACCGCCCCCACTAGCACAAGCTTGAAACATGACCTTAGGATGAGCTTTAATTAGTCGGTCGTAGACCTTATACAAACCACTAACATATTCAAACCAAATATGGGTCTGTTGGTCTTTTGGCAAATACTGCGATCCGGGATTAGTAAAAGAACGGTTACAATCCCATTTGATATAAGAGATCAACGGGCTTTGATTTAAAATGTCAGACACGCTGTAAAAGATAAAATCTTGTACTAGAGGATTGCTTAGATCCAATATTAGTTGATTGCGATAGAGTATCTGTTCTCTATTTGGTTGTTGTACTACCCATTCTGGATGAGCTTTAAACAACTCACTATCGGGGTTTACCATCTCAGGCTCGACCCACAAACCAAACTTTAAACCCCGTTCATTCGCTTGTTCAGCTAAATAAGCCAAACCATTCGGTAATTTTTGCTTATTTACCTGCCAATCTCCCAGCCCTCTATCTGGTCCATTTCTGGCTTTGTCATTGTTGCCAAACCAACCATCATCGAGCACAAACATTTCACCACCCATGGCCGCTGTACCATCCATCATTTCAAGCAGTTTGGCTTCATCAAAATCGAAGTGTAAACCCTCCCAACTATTAAGTAATATGGGGCGTTCTAAGTCGCCATCCAGTAACTTATAACGTCTTGCCCAGCTATGCAGATTACGTGATGCCTGACCCCGTCCTTTATCGCTATATGTCATAATGAATTTAGGGGTGTTTAATTTATCACCGGGTTGCAGGTGGTAGTCTGTTGCAACGTTGTCGATGCCAGCTGTGATACTTAATAATCGTCGATCACTGGTATCATGATATAGCTTTCCATTACTGTAATTAAACGTCATATTCCAACAGCCACTCCAAGCTAATGCTGCTGCAATAACCTCTCCCTGTTTTTCATCTGCAGGCGTGCCTAGGGATAACATAAACGACGGGTTGTGCCCAAAAGAAGACCAAGTACCATAACGATTATCAAGAACCTTTTTACCCATCTGCAACTTTTCTTGCTGCAAAGTGTTTTCTCTTTCCCAAAGTCCTTGGAAACTAGTGAGGTAATAGTCTTCGTATTGATTTGCGATACTAAGTTCTGCTGAGGAGTATTGGTTAAGTACGATATTGCTTTGTTCGTTATGAAAAAATACCACCCAACTTTCGATTACATCTTGTTGTTGATAGCAGCTGTAATTGAGTTCTACGTAAAAAGGGTAGTACTTATCTTTGAGTAGAATAATAATATGGCTTTTATTGTTATCAACTTGTTCGATTTTATGGGATTGATAAATTAGCTCAGTGGATAGTGCTCCATCAGCATGAGTGACCCATAATGCTGCGTTACTATTACCCCCTCCAAAACTTGAATAAGCCGGGGTTGCTTCTTCACCTTTGCGAGGCCGCCCTTGGGGAATGAGTTCAAGAGGGTTTTGAATACGTTTACCATAATAAAATTGTAGTAGCTCACCGGTTAAGGTATTAACCCCCAATAATAACAAAGTATTATTGGTCGAAATTTCTATGACAGTATCAATCTGGTAATCCGTTTGATATATCATTGTGCCGTTAAGCTTCATAAAAAAGTCTGCCTGTTATTAATCATTTCTAAAACATTATTGGTGCCGTCTATATCGAGCAGACATGCAGCGGCTTTTATGCGCTTGAAAAAAAACAACTCGTTTTGTGAATACATATTGTCACAAATTATTTGTAGAGCTGTTGCGATAATTACTATCAATAATTGTCTCCTTAAGCTGTCAGGATCTGGTAACTGTTTCCAACAAAATACAATTTTTGATTAATTTGACTGGTTTTAATACAAACCTAAAAATAATCTGATTATCACTGTTTGATATAACCTTTCAAAGTGCATCCATGCACCTTGAAAAGTGTTACTGACTATATTAGAACTGAGCTCTTACACCAATTGCATAACGAGCACCAAAGTCTTCATAACCAGAAAGTTGCGCTTTATCTAGGTCATAAAATTGGCTAAGAGTTTCATTGGTAATGTTTATGCCTTCAACAAATACCTGGAGATTTTCATTAATATCGTAGCTACCACGGAAGTCTAATTGACCAAAATCATCGGTTGATTTAGGACCACCAATATAACTTACAGCTTCGTTTATAAAATCAGAACGATAGTTATAGGCCAGTCGTAACTTAATGGCGTCTTTTTCATAAAATGCGACTAAGTTAGCATTATGTTCAGATAAACCTTCTAAGGTCAGCTCGCCACTGGCACCCAACTGACTGTAGTCAGCACTGCTGTCAATATTGGTATAGTTGGCTTGTACTCCTAAGCCATCAAAAGGTGCTGGCAGAGAGTCAAAAATTTGCTGATAGGCAACTTCATAACCTGTAATATTGCCTTCGCCACCATTACGTGGACGAGTATCGCCAAACTGCACGTCAAAGATAATGACAGGCTCGGTGGTAACAGTTAAAAAGGAATCCAATTCCTTTTTAAAAGCAGCAAAAGTTAAAGAGCCTACATCATTAAAGTACCATTCTAACGACAAGTCATAGTTGGTGGATTTAAATGGTTTAAGATTTGGATTTGAAGCGTTAACTCGCTCTGAACCCACATTGGTTGAATAACTAATCCCGGTCGACAAACTGCTTATAGTTGGTCTGGTCAATGTGTCGGAATATCCTGCTCGTAAAATAATGTCTCCCTCTTCATTTAAATCTACGCGGAAACTGGCACTGGGCAAAAATTCGGTATAATCATTGTTAAATTCTGTGGAAGTTGGATCGCTGAGTGTTACCACGCGATTTTCAACAAAACCATCAGGATCTACTATGTCCACAAGTGACACAATTTCCTGAAATTGTCCGGTAGATACTTGGTCAGTTTTGATAAAACGACCACCAACTTGACCATCCCATATATCACCACCAAGGGAGAGTTGCAGATAACCAGCCCAACTTTCTTCACTCACTTTGCTGGTGCCCGCTGGATTGGGTTGAGCTTCATAACCGCTGGTTGCTAATCTTGCTTCGATACTCGCACGATCTGCTGGTGATAGTTGACTTAGCGCGGCTTCACTTTCTAAGAAAGCTTGAATATCCTCGTAGTCAAAATCAATCCACTGATTGGTGAAATTGCCACCAACTTCACTCATGTAGTCACCTGGAGTGAATGACGTGAAAATAGAGGGGTCGGTATATTTTACTTTGCCTCCATTATAACAAGTGGCACAATCCCCTCTTTTTGAAGCAATGACATCTTTTTCACGATCAGAGTAATAGATGCCAAATTGAACACTGCGTATCACTCCCAAGTCTTCCAAAATGTAATCAAAATCAAGCTTGGCTTCTAACACTTCGTCGCTAGTATCTCTGCCTTGTTTTGATGCTACATGGGATTCCCATATAGTTGGATTAGTTAAAACTTCGGTTGTGGTGATAAGCGGAAAATCCCCTGCCATGGTAAACGATACATCAGTATCTGCCCGAGCAATGAAAAATCGGTCTTTACCATAAGCATTACTCTCAGCTTCGGAGTAAGCAATATCACCCACTACAGTCAAATTTTCATCAACTTGCCATTCGTGGTTGTAGCCAATTTGGAAAGTGGTTGTATCTCGTGGGTTTGAACCTTTGATGACATCAACACGGGCTGCTTTGTCGGCAGAAATGACTAGGTTGTTTTGATCAACTACTACATTGCTAAATCCTGCAGCTCCGCCTGCATCAAGTGGATATGCCGCTTGATAGCTGGAATCAGCCACATCAAACAATGAGAATAAACCGTCGACTGTTATTTCATGATCATCGTTAGGACGCCATTGGAATACAGCAGTACCGCCTAAACGTTCTCTATCTTGATTAAATACCTGAAACCTTTGAGCCGCTAACGTGGTTGCGCCAGTAATAGCCTGACCACTGACAGTCTGACTTGCATCAAAGTCAAAATTTCTATAACCATCAGAAAATATACTATCCAATCTGGCTGTCCGTTGACTATAAGCAACTGACATCAAAAAACCCATAGTATCGTCATTAAAAGTGTTGCTATAAAGTGCAGAGGTTTTTACGTCGTTTGCTTTAGAATTACTATCATAACTTGCTGAGCCAGAAGCGATAAATTTGGATCCATCAATTTCAAATGGTCGCCAAGTTGAGATATCTACAGTACCGCCAATAGCACCTTCAGTTAGTACCGCGTTTGAACCTTTATAGACTTGTGCCCCGTTTATTAAATCGGCAGATAGTACATCTAAGCTAAATTCTCGACCGGCATTTTCAGTCGCCAACATACGACCGTTTGCAAGAACAGTATTAAATTCTGGCCCTAATCCTCGTACTGTAACAAAACGACCTTCACCACCAGAGCGGTCAATGGAAACCCCAGTAATGCGCTGAAGTGCCTCAGCAACGTTACCGTCAGGAAATACACCTATGTCCTCAGCAGAGATACCATCAGTAATGACACTGGCATCTCGCTTTAATTCGTTGGCCGATAACATACTGCGTTTTATTCCAACGACGTTAATTACTTCAACATCATTTTGGGCTACATTTTCAATATTATTTTCTGCTGAATAAGAACTTATTGAAGTAAACAGTGCTGCACTTATGGCAACTGATAGGTATTTGGTTTTCATATTTCACCTCTAGCATTAGTGTTAGTCATGTGTGATTAATTATTTTATTTTTTATGAATCAATTTGTTGAACAGTTCGATCTAGGTCAACAACTCACCGTAAAATTTATATCTCGAATGACATCACTTTGCTTTCCTGATAAACACCCGATTACTACTAATAAATAACTATGCTTGCTCGAAGCAACTTTGAAATGTCGTTAAATCACAATTAATGTTGTGATGATTGTTGTAATTGGAGGCTTTATTTTTGCGGTTTATAGTTGGTAGTTAATGCTCAGAATGAGGGCTTTTTACTTTTGCCAAAATTGGTCTAACCATCTGAAATTTATAAATGTTTTTTCTTGTTCGTTGGGTTGGGTTAGTGTTAATTAACTCTTTTTTCAAGACTCATTAAAATTATTTTTGGCCTTAATGAACCGGGTAAAAAAGACTTGCAATAAAGAGGCGTCCTATTTATACATGTATTATTCCCGTTTTCTAACATTGCTGTTGTACAAAGTGGTTTCATCTATTAGCTTAACCTAGTACTAAAAAGTAGGAATGACATTATGTTGGACTGGGTAAATCGCATAAAATTTAGTGAAAATAGCCCATTAGAAGTATTGGGGCATGAGAATAATTTTGGTTTTCAAAGGCATAAACCACAAATTATGGATGCGAGTCACTGGCATGGCCATATTGAAATCAATTATCTGTTTAATTGTTCAGCTGATTATTTGATTAATGGTAAAAAAGTAAGTGTGCCCGAAGGACGTATGATCCTTTTTTGGGCTTCAATCCCACACCAAATGATCGCGTCTTCAGGTGAAGGTGAAATGGTTAACATATACGTGCCTCTACAATCATTTCTATCTTGGAAATTTTCAAATACTTTTATCAGTGAAATTCTTCATGGGGAGGTATTGGTGGCTGATAGTTTGCATTCTAGTGATCATCCTGTAACCCGTATGTGGGAAGATGATTTAGAAAAAAAAGAAATAGCACTAACAATGCAGGTTATTGATGAAATCAGAAATCGTATTCGGCGAATGTCCCTTGAATCCTATTCTACGTTTGAACTATCTCATTCTTCAGATAAATTAGACAATAAGTCACTTGTCGGCGGTCTGTTTCATATACAGGCAATACTCCGCTATATTGCCGACAACTATGACCAAAAAGTCACTATTGAAAATGTTGCACAAGTGACGGGATTACATCCAAATTATGCAATGAAGCTATTTCAACGTGTGATGAAAATATCCATTAAAAAATATATCAATAAATTACGTCTACAACATGCTCAAGCACTCTTGATCGATACTAATAATGCAGTTTTGAATATCGCCCTTGAAGCCGGTTTTGGCTCAATTAGTCGCTTTTACGATATTTTTCAGCGCGAGTATCAACAAACACCTCAACAATTTCGCCATCAATGGACTAATCCCGAACATGGAGAGCGAATGTATATCTAACTTGAGGCCATAGATGGCTGTAGGTTATTTAGTTTTTAAGTGGTTATTTTCTTCACTTAAAAGTTATTTTTGAAGATGTTTTCCTTTGTTTTCGATAAGTTATTTAACTTGTTTGATGTTCCACTATATCGACCATTTTATTTTGAGAAATATATACGAGATCAAGATGAGAACAATTCAATTGCGAACCATAAATAAACTGATCCTGTTCATTATTGTGACAGGGTTATGCTTAAGTAATATTCAAGCCAAATCTTTAGAGCAGGCGTCTACAGAAAATTCTGTTTACGAAATTAAATCTCCAGACGGCGAGTTAGTTTTAACTGTATCCGCCCAAAATACTTTGAATTATTCATTAAAAGTGGCAGGTAGGGATATATTAAAAAATGCAAGTGCGGCGCTAACCTTTGCTGGTGTAAGTGATGATGTATTGGTTATTGACAGTGTTAAACGAGCAACTGTTAATCGTACCCTCACTCCTCATATTCGTCAGAAATCCAAACAAGTCGTCGAACATTATAATGAACTGATTTTAAATTTCAAAAATCAAAAAAGTATAAGCTTTCGTGCCTTTAATCAAGGTGTTGCCTATCGTTTTAGTACTCAAAAAACAGGGGAGGTCATTGTTACGGCAGAGCACGCAAAATTTAATTTTGCAGCTGATCACCAAGTATTGTTTCCTGAAGAAACCAACTTTATTTCCCACAATGAGCGTTTATATCTACCCAAGCAGCTTAATCAGATTTCCAACAAACAATTTGCCAGTTTGCCTTTATTGGTCGATGTGGAAGGGACTAAGGTTGTCATTACTGAAACTGCATTACGGGAATATCCTGGTATGTGGATTGAAGGAAATAGTGATAACTCACTGAATGCACGTTTTCCACATTATGTGCTTAAGAGTGAGCTAAAAACAAATTCTGATCGCAACGAAAATATTATTGAGCGAGGTCAATATTTATCCAAAAACACTATTGAGCAGCAGCAAGGTGGGAGGTCTTTTCCTTGGCGAATAATTGCAATAGGCAAAGATGACGCTGATTTATTGCTTAATCAATTAAGTTACCTGTTAGCTGACGAATTAGCTATTGATCCATCCTGGATAAAACCGGGTAAAGTTGCATGGGATTGGTGGAATGCCAATAACGTATATAACGTAGATTTTAAAGCAGGGATCAATACCCAAACCTATAAATATTATATCGATTTTGCTGCCCAATACGGATTGGAATACATAGTGTTAGATGAGGGGTGGCATCATTTAACTAATGTCTTAGATGTTGTACCTGATATTAATATTCAGGAGATTATTGATTATGCCAAAGCTAAAAATGTTGGGGTGATTTTATGGGTGATCTGGAAAACCTTAGATAATCAGTTGGAAGTTGCATTAGATACTTTTGAAGAGTGGGGGGCGGCAGGTATCAAAGTAGATTTTATGCAACGTGATGACCAAGCCATGGTGGACTATTATTGGCGTGTTGCCAAACAAGCCGCTAAACGTCACTTATTAGTTGATTTCCACGGGTCCTACAAACCGGCAGGAATACGCAGAGCTTACCCGAACGTTATTACCCGGGAAGGGCTGCGTGGTCTGGAGCATAATAAATGGGCAGATTATATTACTGCAGAGCACAATTTGACCTTACCTTTTATTCGTCAGTTAGCTGGACCTATGGATTATACTCCAGGTGCTATGGTTAATTCTCAACCTGAAAATTTCAACATTAACTTTAATCGCCCAATGAGTATGACCACACGTGTACATCAAATGGCCATGTATGTTGTGTTTGAAAGCCCATTGCAAATGTTGGCCGATAGTCCATCGAATTACCTAAGAGAAGCTGAATCTACTGATTTCATCAGTAAAGTACCTACAGTGTGGGACGAAACGATCATAGTATCGGCTAAAATTGCAGATCACATTATTACGGCAAGACGTTCTGGTGACGAATGGTTTATAGGAGTGATGGGCAACAGTAATAAACGTGAGTTTACTATTAATTTATCATTCCTAGATAATGGAAATTATCAAATGGATAGTTTTGCAGACGGCATTAATTCCGATAGATATGCTAGTGATTATAGGATCCACAATCAGCAGGTAATTAAAAATCAAGATATCCCCATAAAGCTCGCTCCCAGCGGTGGTTGGGTTGCCCACCTAACCAAACTCAAATAGGTTTACCACAACTAATATCTTTGAAGAACCCAGTAAAGAAAAGGTTCATTTAATTGAATCGCTGGATCTGGGTCTTAATTTTTTGCAGGAAAACATGATGAAACAACATTTTTTCGAGCGGCTACAACAACAAATCTTGGATACAAAAGCCCAAGGGTTATATAAAACTGAACGTGTTATCAATTCTAGTCAACAAGCTGATATCAGGGTTAATGAATCACAACAAGTTCTCAATTTTTGTGCGAACAATTATTTAGGTTTAGCTAATCATAGGGATTTAATAACTGCCGCTAAACAAGGCTTAGATTCCCACGGTTTTGGTATGGCCTCGGTTCGTTTTATTTGTGGCACTCAAGATATTCACAAACAATTAGAAGCTAAAATTAGTCATTTTTTAGGGACTGAAGATACTATTTTGTACCCTTCTTGTTTTGATGCGAATGGCGGCTTATTTGAAACGATTCTAGATGCTGAAGATGCCATTATTTCAGATGCGTTAAACCATGCCAGTATTATTGACGGTGTGCGATTATCGAAAGCTAAGCGCTACCGTTACGCGAATAACAACATGCAAGAATTAGAAGCACAGCTTATTCAAGCCGATGCTAATGGGGCCCGCACTAAGCTTATCGCCACTGATGGCGTTTTTTCTATGGATGGTATTATTGCCAACTTAAAAGCGATTTGCGACCTAGCCGACAAATACCAAGCATTGGTTATGATAGATGACTGCCATGCTACTGGCTTTGTTGGTGAAAATGGTCGTGGAAGTCACGAATATTGTGATGTGATGGGGAGAGTTGACATATTAACAGGCACCTTGGGTAAAGCATTAGGCGGAGCTTCTGGCGGTTATACGTCAGGTAAAAAAGAAGTTATCAGTTGGTTACGTCAACGATCACGTCCCTATCTCTTTTCTAATTCAGTCGCGCCTCCTATTGTCGCAGCCTCCCTAAAAGTATTTGACATGATGAGTGATGGCAAGGCTTTAAGAGCTCAGTTGAATCGTAACAGTAGCCACTTTAGGCAGCGTATGAGTGATGCTGGTTTTATTTTATCAGGCAAAGACCATGCAATTATTCCTGTGATCTTAGGCGATGCTAAACTGGCCAGTAGTATGGCTGACCACCTGTTGCAAAAAGGCATCTATGTAGTGGGCTTTTCATTTCCTGTGGTACCAAAAGGGCAAGCGCGTATTCGCACCCAAATGTCAGCCGCTCACAGCCTAGAGCAAGTTGATCAGGCAATAGATGCGTTTATTGAAGTTGGTAAAGAATTAGGAGTCATTGCATGAAGGCCTTAGCCAAATTACATAAAGAAAAAGGCATTTGGTTAACCGAATGCGATATTCCTGAAGTCGGCCATAACGACTTGCTGATAAAAATCCATAAAACCGCAATTTGTGGTACTGATATGCATATTTATAATTGGGATGAGTGGTCACAAAAGACTATTCCCGTGCCTATGGTCATTGGCCATGAATATGTTGGAGAAGTGGTTGACTTGGGTCAAGAAGTAAGAGGTTTTACTATTGGTGATCGCGTATCGGGTGAAGGACACATAACTTGTGGTTATTGCCGTAACTGCCGTGCGGGACGTAGACATTTGTGCCGAAACACCACTGGGGTTGGTGTAAATCGTCAAGGTGCATTTGCAGAATATTTGGTTATTCCGGCCTTTAATGCTTTCAAAATACCCCATAATATATCCAGTGATTTAGCGGCTATTTTTGATCCCTTTGGTAATGCTGTACATACTGCCTTATCCTTTGATTTAGTTGGTGAAGATGTGCTGATCACAGGTGCTGGTCCCATTGGTATTATGGCCGCCGCCGTCGCTAAACATGTTGGAGCTCGTAATGTTGTCATCACTGATGTAAACGAATTTCGCTTAACACTTGCAAGAAAGATGGGTGTAACCCGAGCCATTAATGCCAATCAAACAAGCTTGAAAGAAGTGATGAACGACCTCGGTATGACCGAAGGTTTTGATGTCGGTTTGGAAATGTCTGGTGTACCTTCCGCCTTGAGGGATATGCTCGCCCATATGAACAATGGTGGTAAAATTGCGATGTTAGGCATTCCTGCTGGTGACGTCGCCATTGATTGGACTAAAGTGATTTTTAAAGGCTTAACAATAAAAGGTATTTATGGTCGTGAAATGTTTGAAACTTGGTATAAAATGGCCAGCTTGGTGCAAAGTGGTTTGGATTTAAATCCGATTATTACTCATCAGTTTTCGATAGACGAATTTCAACAAGGTTTTGAAACCATGGGGTCAGGGCAATCAGGTAAGGTTATTCTTAATTGGTAGATGCTAAGGTTGGATAATATTGAGCAAAAGTCTCCAATTAAGCAGCGTTCAAGTTAATCATAATCGCTAAGATGACGACGCTATTTTCTCATAACTCAGCTATCTGCTATCTTGAAGGTGCTTACCAATATTGCTGCAGTCGCCCTTACTGTAGGGTGACTGCATAGGTCGTCATAATAAACGTAATAATAGCAGCACTGGATGTGTTCCATGTATTGGCAATACATCTATTACTCTTTAACAGACTATTACAATTATTATAAGGAAAGCGGCAGTCTTAAGCAGAGTTCAGGTTAATTACTTTAAAATAGCCACTAATTCATTTAAGTCTTTAACTAAATAGTCAGGCTTAGGGGCAAGTGGATACAGGGCTTTCCCTGGGCGGGCAATAAAAGCGGTTTGCATACCGGCAGCTTTAGCCCCAGCAATATCCCAACCGTGTGCAGCGACCATTAGAGCTTCTTCTGGTTTAACTCCGAGTTTTTTTAAAGCCCACTCATAGGCTCGTAGGTCGGGTTTATATACTTTTATATCTTCAATGCTCATTCGTTCATCAAAATATTCAGTTAACCCTGCGTTGGCAAACTGGGTTTTCACGCCTGCGTTAGATGAGTTAGTTAAGCTAACTACTTTATATCCTAAGGTTTTTAAGGCTGACAACGCTGGCTTAACATCTGGATGAGCAGGAAGTGATAACAGCGGTGTTTTAATAGCTGTGACTGCTTGTTCCTGAGTGATCTTTATTCCCTCATTTTGGGCAACCATCATCAGCGCTGCGACGCCAATTTTACCAAAATCTTGATAGTCGCCTGTTACTGTGGTGACCAAAGAATGATGCAGCATAGTAGAAAACCATAAGGCTGTAAGATCTTCATTGCCATTTAAGGTTTTACCGATAGAGCTGCGCATGGTGTCCAGGTCTAATAAGGTTTCGTTTACGTCAAAAACGATTACCTTAGGTTTTGGTGCGGCTTGAGTCATAAATTGTGCTCCAAATAAAAAAATAATAATACTAGTAATAGTTAAAAAACGATTTCGTTTTATAAAGTGCATGGGTCTCTCGTTGGTAGTTAAAATAAACATTCTTTGGCAGCTAATACGGATATTAATGCTGTTAGGTTATGGCAGCTTTATATTTATCAAAGCTAGCATATGTTGTAGTTGAAAATGACAGGTTTACAGGCTGAAAAATACTAGCAGGCTTTTTAACCTGTCATAATTAAATTTACATTAGGCAATGCAACAGACCGTGTAAGTTGAAATTGATTACAACAAATATTTATTTACCTATATGGATACCCTGAATGTGACGCACAGGTTTTGCTTTGAATAAAGCGAAGACAAGTGCTTCAATTAACAATATATCCATTGCTATTCACTTGAAATCACAATAATTAATAAGGTGAAAGCCTCCTATTTAATGAAGATAAAAAATGAAACTCTATTTTTGACTTTTTTCACACATTGATGGATTGTTTTTACATAAACTATCCATTACCTGTGCCGTTTCAAGCTCCACATTTCGGCTAATAATCCGTTTAAAATGCTCCCTTAGCCATATTAACCCTTGGTCTCTATCTTGTCGTTTGTGCCAAATTGTGGAAACTTGTTGGGGCATTAATTCTATAGGTGGTTTGGTGGCTGAAATTTCTCCAGCAATTATCTCTTTGGCTACCGCAGAAATTGGGATCACGCATATCAGGTCACTGCGCTTTATTAAATTGGCAACTGAGGAAAAATGATTAACGCTAACAGCAACCCGTCTGGATAATCCGTGTTGTAGCAAAACCTGATCGGTATATCCGGTGATATCGCCCGACAATGACACCAGAAGATGATCCGCCGCTGCAAATTCTTCCAAACTTAGGTCAGCTTTTGCCAATGGATGATCATGATTCATAATGCAAACATAAGTAGGTGAAAACAAATATTCGGCTCTAAATGTATTTGAAATAACGCCTGTAGTGCCAATCACCATATCAACTTCTGCATCTTCCAAAACCTGATCCGTATTAATTATGGTATAGGGGACAGCATGGATATTAACGCCCGGCGCTTCCTTCTCGAAGGTACATCGTAGTTCTGCCCAGGCCATATCCACTACTATGTCATTTAGTGCCACGCGGAATGTCCGTTTGGCAGTTGCAGGGTCAAAACTCTTGGGGTCTACCGCTTCGGTAAGTGAAAGCAGCGGGGCGCGGACTTGATTCCACAAATTTTGCGCATGCAAAGTAGGCTGAATATTGCGGCCATCCTTGACAAATAGTTCATCTTTCCAAGCCACTCGCATTCTGCTTACCGCGTTAGATACCGCGGGTTGTGTCATGGATAGTCGATTAGCTGCGCGAGTAATGGAACGCTCGGTCATGATGGCATCAAATACCATTAAAAGGTTTAGTTCTTGTGGACGCATATTTTATTCATTGCAATAACCATGGCGCTACAATACATCACAAAATATAATGTGTCACATATGAATATATAATTATACTTAGTTTTTTAGCGCGCTCATACTCCGCATCCTCAAAATAGTGAATAGAGGAGCTAAGCAAATGAGCGTCAAAAAAAGTTTAATAGAATTAATTCAAACAGTAAGAAATTGCCATTGGTTACTCTTGTTATTGGCTATGTCTTCTATTCTACTCCCTAGCCTAAATGTGCAGGCCAGGGAGCAAGCGGTTGCAATCGATTATTTACATGGTGAAGGCAACTTAAATGGAGTTCGTCTGGCTTATCGTCCTTATTATACTCAGCTCACCACATTTGAATTGTTAGGCGATCTTGATGTGTATTGGGAGGTCAGTATGAATTTTTGGGAATTCGGGGAAGATAATCAACATGAAGTAAATTATGCAATTGCATTATCTCCAGTGTTTTCGAAGCAATTCGATACTTTATATAACAAATATCCCCTTAAGTGGGAATTTGGTATCGGAGTCTCACTGATAACTAATACTAGTTTTGCTGGTAAAGATATAGGTTCGCACTATCAGTTTGAAGACCGTCTAGGTTTGATAATGGAGTTTGGCGAGCAACTAGAAAAATCTTTGGCTGTTCGTTATATGCATTATTCAAATGGCGGCTTGAATGATCATAATCCTGGTTTAGATTTTCTGAATCTGTCATATGCACGGGAGTTTTGAAATTGTTTTTGATTATGTTGGTCCTTAAAGCATGAATGACTCGCCTAAAACCAAATTGTTAAGTGGGCAGGTAGATCCAATTGTTCAACGGTTGTATCTGGACTCACAACTACAAGTTTGAAAGGACCAAAACCGCTTGTAGTGTTTATGTAAATCCCAATGCTGCATTTTTGTCATTGTGATGCATATCATTGCTGCTACACCCTATTTATTTATAAATGAGATTGTAATTTCTCCTTTATAGAATTGTTAAATGTTAATTATTTTATAGCTCACAAGGAGCGCTCACTCATGAATACAAAATTTTTTAAAATTATAAGAGAACTCAGCCAATCTGTACTACTCATACTGGTAACTGTGCTTGCAAACTCGAGTTATGCAGAGACGGTTAATCCTCAGGTATTGTTAGAAAAAGTCACTAAGGCTACATTTGAACGAATCGAATTAGAGCAACCAAGTATTCAATCTAATCCCGATCACCTACGCGTTATTATCGAACAAGAATTGATGCCGTATATTGATCATAAATTTGCTGCATTCAAGGTGTTAGGGAGCCAATTTAGATCCGTTCCTAAAGACAAAATTCCAGAGTATGTGGACGAGTTTAAGGAGTATTTGGTTTCTAGTTTTGCTGTTGTTTTAGCGAACTATGGTGGACAGGAGCTGGTGTTTGAACCTGTCAAAGACGCTGGAAATCAAAACGATATGACCATTAAAGCCATCATTAGAAAAGCGGGTACCCCTGATATACGTGTTAGTTTTAAATTACGTAAAAATAAAAAAACACAAGAATGGAAAACTTATGATCTAGTGGCAGAAGGGATCAGTTTGTTGTCGAGTAAACGTAATGAATTTGCATCTATGATCCGCCAAGAAGGAATACAGGCTGTCATCGACGAGATGAGAAGCAAAAATAACAAACCTTTGAACATCGCCTCAAATGGCAACTAGGTTAAACAAATTCTAGGTCTGTAAAACAGTTGGGTGGGTTTTTATCCCACCCCATGAAAAATCAACCCACTTTAGTTAACAGGGAAGTTGACTAGATCAAAGCTAGACTGTGTTTTTAAAGTGTTATTTTCAACTTTTGGCCTCTATGGGGCTGACAGTTGAGCTTCTCCTAAATAACCTGAACTCTGGTTAAGTAGTATTTACTTGCAATAAGTAGCCCGCTTTATTAGTTTGAGCTAACCTCATTATCATTCTACTAAAGAGATCCCAAGATGCATGTATTATTTTATGCCTTAGCGGCTGGTATTTGTATTTCTGCTTGTTCGCAAACAGCAGAACGTTCTGTGACAAAACAACCGATATCGGTTGCTACTGATTTCCGTGCTACCGGTATTATCGCAGGCTCTTTGCCTGAGGTTATTGAGGCGCTGAATAGCGGTGAAATAAGCTCAGAAGATCTAGTGAAGTTATACCTGCAAAGAATTGAAAAAATAGACAAAAATGGCCCTCAGCTACAGGCTGTTTTAGCCCTTAATCCAGATGCGTTGTCAAGGGCAAAAGAGTTAGACCAATTGCGTGAATCTGGTGAAATTCTTGGGCCTTTACATGGTGTGCCTGTGCTACTTAAAGATAATATCGAGTCGAAAGATCGCGTTGCTACCACAGCTGGATCCCTTGCACTCAAAGATAATATCACTGGGCGTGATAGTCCTCTTGTCGCTGGTTTACGTGCTCAAGGTGCGATAATTTTAGGTAAAACTAACTTGAGTCAATGGGCTAATTTTCGCTCTGAAGGTTCAATGAGTGGTTGGAGTGCATTAGGTGGGCAAGTGAAAAATCCCCATATGTTGGATCGTAATCCTTGTGGATCTAGTTCAGGATCAGGTTCGGCCACCGCCGCCTCTCTTGCTGCTGCGACAGTTGGAACGGAAACCAATGGTTCGGTTATCTGCCCGTCAAACGCCAATGGTATTGTAGGATTTAAACCTACAGTAGGCCTTGTGCCACAGCAGTATATTATTCCTATTTCAGTCACTCAAGATACCGCAGGGCCGATGACTAAAACTGTTATGGGGGCTGCCTTGATGATGAATGCCATGGCAACCACTACGCCCAATACCGACTATACCGCAGGGCTTACAAAAGGTGCGTTAGAAGGTGTGAGAGTAGGGGTGTTAAATTTTGCCAAAGGCGAGTCAAAACCAATATTGGATTTATTCAAAGCGGCGTTGCTTGATCTTGAGGCTGCAGGCGCCATTTTGGTTAACATAGATGAGCGCCCAGCAGCGCCCGATAATTTGGGGCAAATGAGCTATGACCTTCTCAAATATGAATTTAAAGATGGGTTGAATACCTATCTGGCCTCCACATCTCCTGAACAAGTGACCACCCGCTCTTTGCAACAGCTGATTGCTTTTAATCAGCAGCATAAAGAGATTGAGCTTTCCTTGTTTGACCAAAGTATCTTTATTGCATCACAAGCTATGGACTCTCTTGAAAATGAGGGCTACAAAACAGCACTTGAAACAGTACAAAAAGCAACGAGGGAAGACGGCATAGATAAATTAATAGAACAATTTAATGTGCAAGTGCTTGTGGCACCTTCTGGTCCAGTTGTGCCAAGAATCGATCCCATTAATGGTGATATTTGGCCTAACAATTGGCCGGGTTATGGTGGACATGCAGCACGAGCTGGATATCCGCATGTTAGTGTGCCCATGGGAGGCGTACATGCTCTTTCGGTTGGTCTGTCATTTATTGGTACTAAAAATAGTGATGCTAATATGCTCTCTTATGCTTATGGCTACGAACAGCATTCTTTACGTAGACTAGAGCCGCAGTATCTTAAAAACGCACAGTCTATTCCTGATATTGCTGAGGCGATGAATGCATATAGTAGTGCTGCGCAATAGTTGTTTTGGATTTCTGTAAAGCGTGAGGTTATTAAATTGAATTATTAAGGTGTTCGATTAGCGTTAATCTGTAAAGTTAATTATTCACCCATAAAAAATCCGCTTTAGTTGTCGGCAACGACAGGTTACAAAAATGCCAATGACACATTAGTGTCGTTGGCGTTTTGCTTTCTACGGATTGGTATTACAGGCCTAAAATGCGTATTTTGCGGAAAATTGCAGGCGGCTCATGTCACCGTCTAGGTCATTTTCTTTAGTTTGTTTGGCATAAGAATATTCGCCGCCGAAGGTCAGTTCTGGACTAGGTGAATAGAGCAAATTGGCTCGTACGCTGTAGGTTTCCTTAGCCACTGAACCGCCTGTTAATGTTATGTCATTGTCAGCGCTAAAGATTGAATAACCCAAAGTAGAGCGCCATTGGCTGTCCCATAAGTGACGATAGGCTGCAGATATGGCATAGGAATCTATGGATTGCAGCTCGTTGTTGACGTCCAGAACCGCACCGTTGACAGCATTGAGAGCAAGATATCGTCCTAAACCTTTGCCGGTTGTCGCCATTAACCTTAAATCATCCTGCCCAAATTTGATTTTGCTGGTAACACTTATACCGGTGGAGGTAGTACTGGTATCTATATCGCTACCACCTTGTTTGTTCTCATAGCTTAATTGACGCACTAAACCGGCGATGGCAATGTGTCCCCAATCTTGTTTGAAGGTGTAGCGCAGGGCTAAATCGGGTACGGCATTGTCATCGGCTACTATGCGACTGCCTCCTCCAAAAGGTGTAATAGTGGTTTCAGGGTTTTCCAGTGATATGTCAAAACCACCTTGGCTATAGCGGATCAATGCTTGGCGCGCGAACACAGTGCCGTCAGTGGCACCAATAAAGTCCAGAGATTCAGGCAGCGTTCTGACGTCTTGGAAGGTTGACCAGGTTTGACCTACTAACCAGTTTTTGTATTTTAAAAAGGCGTGACGTACACGGGGAGTGTAGGAATTGGAAATACGCTCATCGCCGTTAGGAGTGGCCTGAAAATCAAATTCCAGAACACCGCTAACCGTATCGCCATTACCAAGTTTGGTATCTGTACTAAAACGAAAACGAGACTGGCGCGCATGGGCATCAAGTTGTGCTCCCTCTTCTTCGCCACCTACAGGGGTTAGGCTGGGAATGTAAAAATCTCGACCAATATTGCCTGAGGCAATTGTGCCGTCACTGTATTGACTCAAGATACCGTCAACTTTTATAAAACCAGAGAATTTAAACGAGGTTTTATCTAACACATCGGCGTGACTGGTATGACTAAATGATGTACCAGATAATGCGATGATTAAAACTGTAGCCAATTTATTTTTCATAAGTCCGTCCTGATTAGTCGTAATTAACTGGGCTAACTGTGGACTGGTAATTTAACTTTGCCTATTAGCTCATGGTCTATACGACCAAAGTCTCATTCCGCTTTACTGTCTATGGGGTAGAGTGCAGAATATGTAATAAATAGACACTAAATTTTTGTCGGAGACTATCATGCCAGCCAATCTTTACCCTGTGCCCGAGCAAGCTAAAAAACAAACCCATCTCACCGTTGAAGAGCATCAACGACTTTATACTCAGTCGGTGCAACAGCCCGATGTATTTTGGGCCGAGCAGGCAAAGGCCTTAACTTGGTATAAGCAGCCTACAGTTATTAAAAATACCTCTTTTGGACCCGATGAAGTGTCGATTAAATGGTTTGAGGACGGCGAACTTAACGTTAGTGTCAATTGTATTGATCGTCATTTAGCCAAGCGCGCGCAACAAACCGCTATCATCTGGGAAGGTGATTCTCCCGATGTGCAGCAAGAGATTAGCTATCAGGAATTGCATGATGAAGTGTGTAAAATTGCCAATGGTTTACGGAAGTTAGGCGTAACTAAAGGCGATCGTGTGGCGATTTATATGCCGATGATCCCACAAGCTACTTATGCAATGTTGGCTTGTACCCGCATTGGTGCTATTCATTCGGTGATTTTTGGTGGTTTCTCTCCTCACGCTATTGCCGACAGAATAAATGACAGCAGCGCTAAAGTGGTTATAACTGCCGACCAAGGACTTAGAGGTGGGCAGGTTGTACCCTTAAAAGCGAATGTCGATTTAGCTCTAGCAGACAACAAATGTCCAAGCATCGAGCACAGTATTGTTTGTCAGCATACTGGTGGGGAGATTAATTGGAATAAAACCGACTTGTGGTGGCATGAGCTGGTGGCCGACTTACCTACTGAGTGTCAACCAGAAATCATGAACGCTGAAGATCCAATGTTCATTTTGTATACCTCAGGTTCAACGGGTCAACCTAAAGGTGTGGTACATACTACAGCAGGTTATTTATTGTACGTTGCTCAAACGTTTAAATATGTGTTTGATTATCATGATGGTGAAATATTCTGGTGCGCCGCGGATGTGGGTTGGATAACCGGTCACAGCTATATGGTGTACGCACCTTTGGCCAATGGAGCCACGACCTTATTGTTTGAGGGCATACCTACTTATCCTGATGTACGCCGCATTGGGCAAACTGTTGATAAACACAAGGTCAATATACTCTACACTGCGCCTACTGCAATTCGAGCATTGATGGCTCATGGTGATTTTCCTGCTGAAGGAGTTAGCGGAGCGTCCTTACGTTTATTAGGCTCAGTTGGTGAACCGATCAATCCTGAAGCTTGGGAGTGGTATCACAAGGTTATAGGCAAAGGACGTTGTCCCATAGTCGATACTTGGTGGCAAACTGAAACCGGCGGAATGATGATTTCTCCACTTCCCAGTGTTATCGATTTAAAACCCGGTTCTGCGACCTTTCCATTGTTTGGGATCCAACCAGCATTAGTTGATAGTGAAGGTGTTGAACTCGAGGGTGTAGCTGAAGGTAATTTGATCATCAAAGACAGCTGGCCTGGACAAGCACGAACCATATATGGTGATCATGAACGTTTTGTACAAACCTACTTTAGTACCTACAAAGGCACTTATTTTACTGGAGACGGAGCCAGAAGAGATGAAGACGGCTATTATTGGATAACGGGTCGGGTCGATGATGTATTAAATGTCTCTGGACATCGTTTAGGAACCGCTGAAATTGAAAGTGCTTTAGTGGCTCACCATGCTGTAGCCGAAGCCGCGGTAGTAGGTTATCCCCATGATCTAAAAGGGCAGGGCATTTATGTCTATGTGACTGCTTGTGAGGGGATAGTGTGTGATGAAGCTTTGACTGCCGATTTACGCAGTTGGGTACGTCAGGAAATTAGCCCCATTGCCACACCTGATTTGATCCAATGGACAACTGGCTTACCCAAGACTAGATCGGGTAAAATTATGCGGAGGATCTTGCGTAAAATCGCTGCCAATGAACATCATCAGTTGGGAGATACGTCCACATTAGCTGATCCTGCTGTGGTTGAAGTTCTGATAGAATATAGACTGAATATATAAACTTTCTAGGATATTTATGCTAAACCTGCTCATTGCTGATGATCATCCTTTATATCGTGATGCACTGCGCGGGGCATTGTCCTTGTCTTTGCCTGATCTGAATTGGATCGAAGCCAGTGATTTGCAGCAAACAGTCGATATTTTGCAAACCAATCAGGATATCGACCTGTTATTACTTGACCTCAATATGCCTGGCAGTTGTGACTTATTTGGTCTCATTCACATTCGTAAATTATTTCCGGACTTGCCCATAGCTGTAGTGTCAGGAGTGGATGACAGGCAGGTAGTAGCAAAAATTATCAATATTGGAGCCATGGGTTTTGTGCCTAAAACTACCAGTGCTGGGCAAATAGCTGAAGCTGTGGTGGCTATGTTGGCGGGAGATATTTGGTTACCTGACAATTATGGTACTGAACTGGATCCAATAGACCCGAACTTTTCTGTTCTGACCGACAAAGTCGCTAGCCTAACACCAGCTCAATATAAGGTGTTGTGTTATTTACGAGACGGTTTGTTAAATAAGCAAATAGCCTATAACCTTGATATTGCCACAGCGACAGTTAAAGCTCATATCACCGCCATGTTCCGTAAATTAGGCATCAATAATCGTACTCAGGCGGTATTAATTGCATCGCAACTAGAATTGCAACTACCACCAGAACACTAAGTTTGTCACAAGCGTCTTTTTTATTAATTATCCTAATAACGACTAAATTGGAATTATTCTGCTTGTTGCATACTTTGTAACAACACTCTGAGTTTGGCCGGTTTAATAGGTTTACTTAAATAAGCTACATCAAGAGCAATACATTGCTGAACTATGGACTCTTCCTGATTAGCTGTAATTAATACCGCAGCTATATTCATACCCTGTTGTTCACGAATGGCTTGAATGAGCTCAAGGCCATTTTCCTCATGAGCAAGGTGATAATCTACTAATAATACTTGGGGTAATTGCTGCATAGCCATTAGTAATGCTTGTTCCCAGTTACTGGCATGCTCAGCACTGACCGACCATTTGTCCAATAAGGTACTAAGCGCGTCTAGGTTCTCTTGTAAGTCATCAATACACAGAACTCTTAGGTTTTGTAAACCCGTATGTTTATTGGAGGCTTTGCTGACGGGTGTTACTGGGGCTTCGCAAAGAGGCACGAGTATAGAAAAACAACTGCCTTTGCCTTCCTGAGATACCACATTAATAGGATTGCCAAGTTGTTGCGAAAGACGCATAACAATGCTTAACCCCAACCCGACTCCTTGTTGGCGATGATTTTTTGTGCGATAAAAGTCGTTAAATATTTTCTCCTGTTGATCCGCTTTTATGCCCATGCCAGTGTCTCTGACTTGGATTAATAATTGCTCGCCACGTTTTCTAGTACTAAGTAATATCTTCCCTGTTTGTGTATATTTCACTGCATTTGACAGTAAATTTTGCATGATACGATGTAAGTAAGTACGGTCAGTTTTGACCCAAACATCCAATAAATGACTACGCAGGTTCAGGCCTTTATTGTTAGCCTTCATGCTAAAGTCCTCTACTAAAGGTGAGAGAATAGTTAATAGGTGATGGGCCTCTTTATGGGGATTTAATTCCCCCTGATCTAAACGAGCAATGTCCAATAAAGTGGCGATCAAAATTTCACTGGCACTGACGCTGTCGGTTAGTTTATTGACTATGCTTTCCACTGTCGGCGGCAGCTTAGTTTCGTTTAATGCAGACAGATATAACTTTGCCGCGTTTAAAGGTTGTAAAATGTCATGGCTGGCTAAGGCTAAAAATTTAGTCTTACTGGCATTGGCTTGTTCCGCTGCCTTTCGGGCGTTATTCGTCTCTTGCTCTGCTGCGCTACGGCGAGCTATTTCTTGGTGTAACTCAGCGTTAATAGTGTGTACTTCGTCACTACGTTTTTGGACCCGTTTTTCTAGATCTATATTGGCTTCTTTGAGTGCTTTCTGAGTTTCGATATGGCTAGTCACATCGCTGAAACTGGTAACAAAACCACCGCCTGGCAGAGGCGTTCCTACCATTTCTATTACTCTGCCATCCGCTCTTTGGCGCAAAAATCTATGTGTGGTGCCGGCGCGCATATGATCTAGACGTCGCTGCACTAAACTTTCTATTTCACCGACACCACATTCGCCTCTTTGGGCGTTATACCTAACCAAGGTTTCTATCGGAGTACCTACATTGATCATACCCTGTGGATAATTAAATAAGGCCAGATAACTCTTATTCCATGCCACTAAGTTAAGTTGTTTATCTACTACGCTGATCCCTTGTTCCAGACTTTCCAATGAAGTAAAAAGTGCGCTGGTATTAAATTTTATGGCCTGAGTTGTATCATCAAAAAAGTTAACCACTTCTTCAAAATTGAGACTTTTACCGCTTAAAGCACTGCCAACTAATACTTTTGCACTGGAAGCGCCAATAACACCACCAAGGGCCCGCTCACTAAAAATAACAAAGTCTTTTTGCGGAGTATCATCTAATTTAAGTTGCATCTTTTGGCGCTGTTGATATTGCTCAATTAAACTATGGCTGCGGATTTCTCCTAAAAAAGTCGATAATAAGGTGACTAAATCCCGCACACTGGTGTTTAAGGCTGGTTTGTCATAATGTTCGCCACGAGAGTCAATTGAGGTGACAAAAGCTTCTGCTTGAATGCGATCTATCAGTCGTGGCTGACTAAAATAAGAAAAAACTAGGTAGGCAAGTATATTGGCGGCAAGACTATAGAGCGCTCCTTCACTAATCGCAGCATTTTGCAGACCTTGTATACTGTTGTTATCGATAAGCGGAAAAATCAACCACATTACCCAAGTACCCAATCCCAGAATCAGTCCGGCATATACGCCATGAGCGTGACCACGTCTCCAGTATAAGCCTCCCACGATCGCCGGAAGTAACTGAATAACCAATGAAAAAGCAACTAATCCGATAGAAGCAAGCGAATGGCTATCGGTCATTTGTTGTTGGTACAGATACCCCAGCATTAACACCAGCGCTATCACTAAGCGCCTGATGATTAAAATAATTTTGGTGTAATCAGAAGTGCTTGGTTGTTCAGCACGATAAGCTAATAATTTTGGCAGAATGACGTCGTTGGTTAACATAGTGCTCAGAGTCAGGGTAGCCACAATGATCATAGCTGTAGCAGCCGATAACCCACCTACAAACACTAACATCTGTAGCGCCAAAGAATCAGAAAAAATGGCCAAGGCCATCACGTAGTTATCTGGTTCAACGCTGCCACTACTGACACCAAATATTGCCTGACCAGCGACTGCAATTATCGGAATAACCATAGCAATCAAGCCTAGGTATAGAGGGAACAACCAGCGAGCCGTTTTTAAATGACCCAAGTTGAGGTTATCTATTACTGCCACATGAAATTGTCTGGGTAGACATATTACTGCAGCGCCAGCCATAAGCGTTTGGGTAATAAATACCCCTGAATGGAATGTACTCAATGCTTCAGTGGTTAAAAAACTGGACAGGATCATGCCTTGGTTATCTTCCTTCCAAATTATATATCCAACCCATGCAACTATAATAAGGGTGCAGAGTTTAATGATGGACTCAAAGGAAATTGCCAATATCAAACCACGTCTATACTCAGTAACGTCAGTGCGTTGAGTACCAAAATAAATAGAAAATATACCTATAAATATACTGGCCAGAAGCACCACAGTAGTGGGATTGTTTTGCCCAGAAACCAATAAAAAAGCGGAGCCGATGGCTTTTAGTTGTAGTGCGATATAAGGGATAATGGCAAGCAGTGCAATTATAGTGACTAATAAGGCCACAGTTTGGCGTTTGCCATAACGTGATGAGATAAAATCGGCAATAGTAGTGATATGTTGTTTTTTACTGACTCTGGTCAGTTTTAATAAAAAGCGGTAGCCAAATAAATATAACAACATTGGGCCGAGCAAAATGGGCAGGTAATTCCAAGAGTTACGAGTGGCCTCACCAACTGAGCCAAAAAAAGTCCAAGCAGTACAATAAATCGCCAGAGCAAGTGAGTAGGTAGCCGGATGTGAAGTCAGTTTCTTGGCCGTGGTTGAATGACCGTCGCCCCAACGAGCTATCCAAAAAAGACCTGCCAAATATATAAAAGCTAATACAACCCAGGCTAATCCCATTCGTTTTACCTTATGCAGTTAAGGGCATATTTTCCAATGTAACACAGTCTTAATACTACTTGAGAGTACTACAAACATATGCCAGATAACTGAGTGTCAGTAAGCGACCTTCAGTCATCGAAAAATATCAATTAAAAAGTTTCTTTTGACATGAATACAATCATTCAATATTTGCAGATGTACTATACTCTCGCGGGACTTTGGCAAAGAGTGAATATTTGATGGATAGAAGTGATCTATTCGTTTAAATAAACAGTATAATTTAAGCTGGCTCATGTTTAAAAATCTCAGCTCCACCATAACCCAATACACCCAATTAGTATTAAGGAGTGATTTGTTTTTAGAATTAGTCAAATATCAAAAGTAAGAATGCTTATGTGCATTTATTGCGTTTGTTTTAATACATTTGTTATTTCTGCCAATAAAGTATCTGGAGATTCTCTTGAGGTTATTGAAGTCACCGCTCAAAAGCGTATTCAATCAGTACAAGATATTCCCATTTCTATCACCGCACTTTCTGCCGACAATTTAGATTCAGCTAGCATTAAACAGGCATCCGAAATTGCTACTTTGATCCCTAATGTTAATACAACACGTTCAATAAGTGGCATCACTAATTACTTTATTCGTGGTGTAGGAATGGACGGCTTTAATCTTTCTTCTGTTCCTGCAGTGGGTCTCTATTTGGATGATGTAGCCATTATTAATCCAATGTTAGCTAATTTTGCTTTGTACGATATTGCTAGAGTTGAGGTACTTAAAGGACCACAAAATACACTTTATGGAAAAAATACCACTGGCGGAGCCATTAATTTTATTTCTAACCAGCCTGACAACGATGATATGAGTAGTGGTTATGGCGAGGTGACTTTGGGTAACCACAAACAACTTTTTTTAAAAGGCGCATTTACCACCAAATTAAGCGAACAACTCAGTGTAAGACTTGCTGCTTTTTCTCATCAGCGAGATGGCTTGGTTAGCAGTGGAATAGCGGATAATGACACTGAATATAATGATGTAGACCAGTATGGAACTCGATTACAATTAGTTTATCAATTAACTGATGATATTAAGTTAACTGGTAATTTATATGGCGGTAAACAAAACCAAATAGCGGAAGTCAAAAGCGCAATTTACCCGATAGGTAATGAGGGTATTATTAATTTAGATGATCATGACTTATCTAAAAACCATTCTTCATTAATTAATCCGCCAAATGATATCGACGCTTTAGGTGGGTTTTTTAAAATTAATTTACAGGCAGATAATTATAGTTTTAATAGTATAACGTCTTTTGAAAAAGTAGAGTCTAGGCGAATGGATGATTGGGGAAGCCAGCACTTAACTTCTACTGTGTACCAGTCAACAACCTATAATTCCACAGACACCGCATCTATCTCACAAGAATTTCAGTGGCAATCAAATTCACAGAGTCCATTACAGTGGATAGCAGGCTTGCTTTACAATGATGAGCAAGGTGATTTATTACAAACCTCATTGATTGACCCCGGTGGAGCTGGGCGACCTGACGATGACATACTGGATGCCGGTATTGGTCCAATGTTTGACAGAGGTGCATGGGTCGAACATAAAAGTCGCACTATCTCAGCATATTCGCAGTTTACCTACGAGCTTACACAAAAACTAAATTTCACTTTTGGGATCAGATGGACAAAACAAGATTTAACTCCAATTGTTAATTCGGTGGGAATGATGATGGATCTTCCAGGTCAGGAATACCCATTAGGCAGTTTAGGCTGGCTTAGCTTAGGTAATAATGATTTTAATCGTTTTTCCGATTATATAGGTTTTGACAGAGCCAATCGTTTTTTAGATGCAAATGGTGGTTTTCCTGCTTCAGCAAAAATCAACCAAGAGTTTAAAGAATGGGGAGGGAAGTTAGCATTAGATTATCATGTATCCACACAACTGATGATTTATAGTTCTTTGTCTCGTGGTTTCAAAATGGGCGCGGTAAACTCAAATCCAACAACGGCTGCATTTCAAAGTTTACTGAATAGAGTAGTTAAACCCGAAACTTTGATAACTGCCGAATTTGGTTTCAAAACTGATTTATTTAATAATTCACTGCGTATTAACGGCGCTTTTTTTCAAAACCAGTGGCAAGATTATCAATTTTTCTTAGTTTATAACTCTGGTAACCCAGCTGATTTATTCGCCTCTTTGGTCAATTTACCTGAGGCCGAATCTATAGGTGCTGAACTAGATATCGCTTGGCAAATATCGTCGTCATTACGCTTTAAATTGGGAGTTGGTTGGCTAGATAGTCAAGTCACGGATGGCACTTTAGATACCAAAGGTATTCCTGAACAAAATAAAGCAAACTTTCAAAACCAAGCAATAAAAGGCAATTCACTTACCAATGCACCTGAATGGACATATACTGTTTCTGCTTATAAGAGTTACGAATTCACTGAAAGTGATATAGAGATTAGTTTTCATTATTCTTATTTAGGTGAACATAATCATCAGTTAGCGGGTGATAATAGCAAAACTTGGATTAAGAATTTTTCCGAGGCTTCTACGGGCATATTAACAGTCAACGGCTTATATTCATTTGGTGAAGACCGAGAATATCAAATTTCACTTTGGGCCAAAAATTTGACTGATGAACAATACTGCAGCGAACGAGCTATTGCTCCAGGCTCGTCGTCAGAAAACATTCGATTATGTTCGCAAGGTGGATCTAAATTGCTAGGAATAACTGGGAAAATAATATTTTAGTGAATATATGAAAACATACCTAAAGAACATACTAGTTAAAAAATCCAATTATTATGCATTGTTAGTATTGGTGATTGGCATTATATGTTCAGGCTATCTGTACCAATCTGCGATAACGAAAGAACGTAATGAAACCTATACTAAACATCAACAACGAGCAGAAATCCACGCCAAAGATATTGAGGCAGAATTTAAGCGTTCATTCTTTGAAGTATCGTCAGTAGCAAACCTTTTTTCTTCTTCCAGTTGGGTTAGTTACTCTGAATTTGTAGGTTTTGTTAAAAGAGTGGTCCCTAACTTCCCAGAAAAAAGAAGAATAACTACCATAAATCGATTTCCTCCCCAGAAAGCCAAGGAAATAATTAGTAAGATTAGAGCAAATCCTGAACCTCAATTTAGCCATTTTGATATTTTTGATTTTACTCCTCCAAATCAAGTTACTCTTGCTACTCCCACCGACGGTTATTATTCGGTTTTAAGTTACACTTTTCCCGACATGAAACGACAATCATTTATCGGTCGAAATATTTCACCACAATCGCCTATAGGTCCATTAATTTATCCTGTTATTCATAATCAATTACCCTTAATTTCTGACTTATCTAAACCTATAGAAGGTATTCGGGATGAGGCTTTTTTTCTATATATATTCCCTATATTGACCAAAAAAACTGAGAGTTCACCTGACCCAGAGGTCGTTGGTTTAATCCTATCTAGCCAATTAATCTCAAGTCTATTTATTAGTAATGTGAGTAATAAAGATGCTGATAATTATAATTACGTACTCATAGATAAAAATGACAATCACTACCAATACCCTAAAAATCAACTCATCAACCGAGGGGGGAACGATCATACGAATATAAAGTTCACCTTTCCCATTCAGCTAGTGAATAATAGTTTCGAATTAGTCATTTCGCCTGTAAACCAAAAACTTGAAAACCCAGATAGCTTATTATTTGAATTATTTATCGCTGGTATTTTACTAACCTCAGCGCTTGCTTTTATTACGCGCTCGTTGTTATCGAAACAAAGTGACTTATCTAAGGAGGTTGAACGTAAAACGTCCGAGCTTGTTACACAAAAAAATCAACTAAATACTAAGAATCAACAATTAGCAAAAGCGGTTGAAGAAGCTAAGGTTTCTGAAAACGCCAAAGCTGAGTTTTTGGCTAATATGAGTCATGAAATAAGAACACCATTAAATGGCGTCATAGGGTTAACTGGATTATTAACACAAACAAAACTGGATAACCTACAGCGGGAATATTTAGACAAGTTAACGTTTTCTGGTAAACACCTATTAACTGTCATTAATGACATTTTAGATTTTTCTAAAATTGAGTCTGGCAACATCACTTTAGAGCAAAAGGCATTTTCAATTCATAGCGTAATAGACAATCTTAAGGTGTTGTTTGATGAGGAAGTTAAAGCCAAAAATATTAGATTTAATATAATAATAGAAGGCGATTTCTATCCTGATTTAATGGGCGATGTATTTAGGATCAATCAAGTATTAATTAACCTCTGTGGCAACGCCATCAAGTTTACTGAAACGGGCAGTGTAGACCTGATTATTTCCATGACTAAGGATATAGGCTCTGACAATCAATTCTGCGTGCATTTTAAAGTATCTGATACCGGTGTGGGTATGGATGAGAAAGAAATCAGTAAGTTATTCAATAAATTTAGCCAAGCCGACTCCTCAACCACTCGAAAATATGGAGGCACAGGTCTCGGGTTAATCATTAGTCAAAAACTTTGTCATACAATGGGCGGGGACATTAAAGTTGTTAGTAATAAAAGTCAGGGCAGTAGCTTTACGGCAACTATGCGTCTAGAGCTAAATAATGATGTACTTATCGATAGTAGTGATAAACATTTTATCGCAGGCAATATTGATATTCTTGTTGTTGATGATAATCCTATTGCACTACAAATATTAACTAATTTCCTAATGAATATTGGGATTAGACCAATAGCTGTGCAATCTGCTCAAGAAGGCTTGTTGGCGCTTCAAAACAAAAATCATGACATAAAAGTGATTATTTCTGATTGGACTATGCCCATAATGGATGGTGCAAGTTTTATCACAGAAGTGAATCAGTTGGGGCTAGTCGTCCTTCCTAAAGTCATTATTATGTCAGCTTACGACACCTCAATAATCGAAAATACTAAAGGTCAACTGCCGATAGATTATGTGTTAAGTAAACCTTGTCCTACTGACGTGCTATTTATGACCATAGAGCATTGCCTTAATAATACAAACTCCCAAAGTACCGCAAAACCTCTAGAAAATAGGTTGATAAATGTTAACGTCTTAGTAGTTGAAGACAATGAAATAAATCAGATGGTGATTAATCATTTATTAACCGAGGAAGGAGCTATAGTCACCATTGCCAACCACGGTAAAGAAGCCATTGATTTGCTCGATCAAGCAAACGATTTTCAAGTTGTTTTAATGGATATTCATATGCCAGAAATGGACGGTATTCAGGCTACGAAAATTATTAGAGCGAATGAAGACCCAAAAATTGCGCAAATTCCTATTGTGGCATTGTCAGCTAATGTACTTGAAAAGCATGTAGCTAGTTACATTGAGGCTGGTATGAATGCCCATGGAGCTAAACCTGTAGATATAGAAGAGTTGCTAAAAACTATATTACCTTTGTTAGAGATACAGTAACGCTCAGTCTGAGCGACTCAATATAGTCCGATCATTTTGCCATTTATTTTATAGTGGCTTCTTATAAACAATTGAGATCATTTAGGCGTCCTAGATGACTATATAAATAATAGCGTTTCTGGAGTAGTTTTTACGATGCAAGAAAGATCAAGATATAGTCTGGTTAACTTGGGTTTTGTTGTGCTGATGTGTATTTGTTTATGTCAGCTCGTACCTCAAGCAATAGCCCAACAATCAAACCTAGAAAACGGAATTAATCAATTCTCTGAGCGTTTAGAGCAAAACACCGATCTTTCAGAAGAGCAAAAAAAGCAAGGACTAACTAACCTTAAAGACGCCGAAAATATGCTAGCTATAGCTAAGGAACAGCGCAATTTAGCAGATAGTTACGAACAGCAAGCCACAACAGCATCACAAAGAATCATTGAAATTCAGAAAAAGACTCAGCAAGTTGGTAAAAAGTCAGTGCGGATAGATAAAAGTCTATCTGCTGAAAAACTAGAAAATCAGCTTCTGCTAGCTATTTCTGCACAAAACAGTCAATTGTCTGCCCTTGGCAAAAAACAAAATCAGCAAACTGACCTTAGCTTACGAGCCAATGATATAGCTAAGCAGTTAAGCGTTGCCCGCACAGATCAAACTACTATCGATGACGCGCTAGCCAATCAATCAGATGCCAATCTAAGCCTTATTGATCAAACAAACTATCTAAAAAAACAGGCCGCTTCCGAGAAAATTTCGGCCACAATTAATATGCTTGAACGTGAAATTTCCACTATTCCAGCACGGCAATCTTTAGTTGACGCAGAATTGATCCTACTTAGCGTGCAAACCGAATTTGGTGAAAAGTTAATCATAGAGTTGCAATCTTTTTTGGCACAAAGTCGCAGTAATCAAATACAAAAAACCGTTAAACAAAGTAGTGAAACTTTAAATCAATTGGAACAGCAACCTGTGCTTGCATCCATTGCTCGAGAAAACCTGTCATTTGCAAATCTATTAGAGCGCATGCAACAAAGCTCATCCCAAAATGAGGTAGACATGGGAGCTTTACGCAGGCAACTACTAGAGGTTAAACATTCTTCAGAAACAGTAGAGCGGGTGTTGGCTACCGGCCGAGTAACTGATGAGTTAGGAGAGCTACTACGTAAATTACGCGCTGGACTACCTAGCAAATCGATGATTGAGCAACGCAAAGCGACAATAGAAGAAGATGTAGTTCGCCAACAGCTAGATGTGATTTTATGGCAAGAAAGATTGCGTGACATGGTGGATATACCTGCTACAGCAGAGCGTTTTCTAATAGAGAAAGATCCCAATATAAAAAATCAACCGGTCGAATTAGACAATGTTGATGAACCGCGATTTAGTCCACAAAAGCTCGAAAAAGCCCAACAATTGGTCGAGTCTCGACGAGTTTTATTAGCTGATTTGATTGAAGTGTCTAACTCTCAATCTGATAGGATCATTGAAGAAAAATTAATCATCAATCAACTTTTGACAGCCAGTTCGGATTTAAGAGAGCTATTGGAAAGACGTTTAATTTGGCTACCGTCAAATTCGGGCAGGGCTGGCAACTTAGCTATCAACTTAAGAGAAAGTGTTGAGTGGTATGCGTCGCCAAGAGCTTGGTGGACGTTATTGAATGATATGTTTAAAGGCGCAAAGGCAGCGCCAATTTTGCCACTGATATTGTTAATCTTTCCGTTACTGATTTTAGCTTTAAGGAGCGTAATTAAGCGCAGTTTATGGACTTTGATCGATCGTATAGGCAAGGTTGACCAAGATACCTACTTCACTACTCCTTTAGCACTTATTTACACCTTCATTCTGGCATTACCCCTGCCAATTTGTTTATTTACTATTGCCGGAATGATTTTTAAAGGATCACAACCAGCCAGTTTTTCCATCGCTATAGCTGCTGGACTTGCTTCTGTTTCGACCTTAAGTTTGGCGCTACTATTTTTCCGTTCTATGTGCCGCAAGGGTGGCGTGTTTGAAGAACATTTTGGGTGGAGTGATCTCGCCCGTGAAAAGTTGCGAAAAATGTTAACTTGGTTTGTTTGGTTGCAATCTATTACCACTTTTATTTTTGCCAGCGCTATCGCAAGTGGTAATACTGAGCTGCGATATGGCATCGCAATTATTGCTTTTATTGTCGCTTCTATCGGTATCGCACTTTTTAGTTATTTGTTCTTCCAACCTAAAAATGGCGTTGCCACCAGTATTGTTGGTGAAACCCCCGCCAGTCCAATTACTTTACTGTTGTTCCCTATTGTGGTGTTGGCACTATTAGCAATAGGGTTATTACCCTTGTTTGGTTTTTTTGATACCGCAGTAGAGTTGCAGTCAAAACTATTCTTATCTGGAATTTTATTAGTATTCGCTGCTGTTGTGTACGGGATCATGTTAAGGGTTTTTCTGGTGACTTTTCGTCGATACATGGTCAAAAAAGCTAAAGTAGAAGCCATTCAGGCCAAAGAGAAACAAAATCAAACTTCAATGGAAGCCAGTGGTGAAGCGGGCCCTGAAAAATTCGAAGAAAAGAGAATTGATGAGAAAGAGGTGATGCGTCAAAGTCGTTCTATTATGTTGTGGGTAACTGCATTGTTGTTTTTGGCTGGTCTTTGGTTGGTTTGGAAACCTTTATTACCTGCATTGGGGATTGTTGATGACATTGTACTATGGCAGCAAGTTAAGGTAGTCGACGGGGTTGAGTTGTCCAGCGGTGTTACCCTATGGAATATTATTTTGTCATTGGGATTTGTAATTGGCGGCGTGATTGCGGCTAAGAATATCCGTGGTGTGATGGAAATTGGATTTTTTGAACGATTCGAAATGGACTACGGCGCTCGTTATGCAACTATGTCTATTTTAGGTTATCTACTGGTAGGAACGGGCATCGTCATTGGGTTTTCGCAGCTCGGCATCGATTGGTCAAAACTGCAATGGATTATCGCTGCACTGGGTGTTGGTCTGGGCTTTGGTTTACAAGAGATTGTAGCGAATTTTGTTTCTGGGCTGATCATTTTATTTGAGCGTCCGATACGGGTAGGCGACTTTGTTACTATTGGTAATTTGAGCGGTACAGTCAGCAATATTAAAATACGCGCCACTACTATAAAGGATTTCGACAATCGTGAGGTGTTGTTACCGAATAAATCTATCATCACCGAAAATGTGACAAACTGGACACTCCATGATTCGGTGACGCGTATAGTAGTTAAAATCGGTGTCGCTTATGGATCTGACATCCAGCAAGTTCGTGATTTGCTTATGCAAGTTGTTGAAAATAAAAGTGATGTACTTCAACAGCCTGCTCCACAAGTATTCTTTTTGGAGCATGGTGACAGCTCCCTCAATTTTGAAATTCGTGCCTTTGTAAGTCGTCCTGAAAATCGTCTTCCTTTGACCCATGCAATAAATACAACCATCAATCAAGCATTGGCTGAACATGATATTTCAATACCTTTCCCGCAACGAGATCTGCATATTATATCCAATCATCCTAGTGATGGAGCAGCAATACTTAAGGCAGAAATCAAAGAGGATGATGGGCAAGGATCGCAACGAGAAGATAATCAAGACAAATAGACGCTAGATTGCTCATCCAATACCGTTAAAATCTCTGAAAGCAGTGACTTCTATCCAGAAATCACTGCTTTGTTTTAGTTTTTGTTAGTTGCTGTTTTCGTCGCTGTTTTAGGTGCTTTTTTAGCTACTATTTCAGTTACATTCTCAGGTACCTTTTCAGTCACTTTTTCAGTGGTTCCAGGATGAGCGCTTTCGCTGAGGGCGAGCAGTTCCTTGTGGGCATCTGTCATATGTTGCGCTAATTCATGTATATCGGGCATTAGTTTTTGACATGAGATTAAACCAAAGTCGAGCCAGCCATTGTAACTCTGCAAGGTAATATTCAGCCCCATACCGTGATAAGGGATAGAAACTGGGAAGGTGCTGATCTGTTTGGCACCTGCAAAGTACAGGGTAATGTTAGGACCGGGAACGTTAGAGATAAGGACGTTAGCAAAGGGGGGTACAGCGTTTACAACTCTAGTCCTGGTTAGTGTTGAAGCTAAACTACTCATTAGCCATGGAGCACCGATTGAGGGGAAGTCGGTGGGCATTATGGCTTTTACCCCAGACATCAATGATTTCGTATGTGAGGATGAGGCATTGATTGCTTGGAGCCGCTCCAGTGGATCTTTGATGGTTGTCGCAAGACTCATTCGGGCTATGGACACTTGGTTACTCAGCTCAGTATTGCCTTCAGGACGTACACTAACTGGAATAGCCGCCAACAAAGGGGCGTCAGGGAAAAAGCCTTCATCTTTAAAATAGCGGAGCATGCCTTCTGCTGAGATGGCCATTACAACATCATTAAGACTGACATTATTGAGTTTGGCGATTTTTTTACTATCGGCGTAAGGAATAGAAAAGCGCGCAAAGCTGCGTTGATTAGTGATGGCAGCGTTGAGCGGTGTTTTGGGCGCAAGCCAGTTCATTTTTTCGACATTGTGACCGTCAGGATTTTTGGCCGGTTTGAACATGTCAAAAGCTTTGAGTGTTAGTTTCGGTAAGTTTTTAGTTAGTTTTATAGATTGGCTAACGTTGTGCATTACCCCTGACACTGTTAATTCGGCAATGCCATAGTTGTCAGCTCTAGCAGATTCTCTGCGGCGCAAGCGTTTTTTTGCGGCGCGAGGCACTGCCGACACATCCATTATGGCTTCCATTAATACTTGGCCGCCCATACCATCGAGCGCTGCGTGATGCATTTTAGAATAGAGTCCTACATAACGGGTGCCCTCTGGTAAATCTGCGGGTACGGGTAATCCGTCGAGTATGTGCATTTCCCATAAAGGGCGACTGCGATCAAGCAAGCTTGAATGTAATCGTGCGACGAGTTTATCAACTGTCGCTCGTGTTGCTGGGGGCGGCACAATCACGTGTCGAATGTGATAATCAATATCCAGAGCCTCATCCATCACCCAAATGGGGTTGGCGATATCAAATGGCATATTGATGAGCTTACGCTGAAAAATGGGTGCCATGTGCATGCGGTTTTGAATATGGGTTCGCACATCTTCCATAAAGTCACCTGAATAATCGGCAGGAAGCTCCATTATGCTCAGGCCGCCAACATGCATAGGTGTTTCTGGTGATTCCAAGTGTAAAAAGGCCGCATCTAAGCCGCTGAGATGATCCATTGCGTTTCCTTTAGATTATTGACAAATTGAAATATTGATTAACGTGACTAGCTTTACCTTACCCCATTTGTGCTTTTATATTAATTGTCTTTTTCGACATAAATGCCTAAAAATGACACAAATTAGCTTTGGAACGCTTATTTTTGTGAACTTCTGGCGTCACCCAGCATATTTCTGTCTCCTTTCCTGCAAGAGAATTAGCATTTATATCCCAAATAAATAATTTTACCATGGGGTTATTGTTATTTTATTTTTACCCGGGTAATATGTCTGTGTTAATTTTTAGACGATAAGAAGATGTGATGAACACTCAATATTTAGCCATTTATCATAAAGAGATAATCTCTCGAGGTTCTCTTGAAGATATTATTCATCAAGTAAAGGTCTTTAATAGCAATATCGAACCTATGGTGTTTGAGGTGGAGACTTGCAGGAGGATTGACTTTAGTTGGTACGGTGATGGAGCAACAGTGTTAGCAAATGCGTCTACTGATAACTCTCAAAGTAGCAAACGCGGCCGACCAAAACTTGGGGTTAAAGCAAAAGAGGTAACACTTTTACCTCGTCACTGGGAGTGGTTATCTACTCAAAAAGGCGGGGCTTCGTCGGCATTAAGACGATTAGTTGATGAGGCCCAAAAAAATGCTTCAACTGAAGATGTTATATGTGGCAAACAACAGCAATTAGATAAATTTATGCTGGCATTTTTAGGGGATGACCCTGGCTTTGAAGAGGCAAGCCGTGCTTTATACCGCAATAGTAAAGTGAGTTTTGAGGCGGCTATTAAATCTTGGCCAGCCGACATTAAAGACTTTGTCATGAGCAAATTTATGGAGATATCAGATTTACATAGTGGGGTGATGTCTGCATGACAGACTCACCTAAAAGCAATTCTTTCCTAAATGCTCCTTTACCTTTAGTTTTTTTTAAAACGGCTGCGCCGATCATTTTGATTATGTTGGTAAACGGCTCATTTTCACTGGTAGATGCTTATTTTCTTGGGGTTTTTGTGGGAGCGGACGCATTAACAGCCGTTACCTCGATGTTTCCTGCATTTATAATGATTGTTGCTCTTTCTACATTAGTCTCCAACGGTTTTGCTAGTTTGATGGCGAGACATTTAGGGGCGGGTGATCGCACTAAATCAGTAGAAATTTTCTCTCAAGCGATAAGTTTGTCGTTAGTGGTGTGCTGCTTTTTGATTGCCTTGTTTATTCTTGGTGGCAATGCTTTAGTTACATCGGTTAGTAATGGCTCAAGTCTGATTGCGAATATGAGCTATAGCTACATTTCTATTTTGGTGTTCTTTTCTCCCTTAATGTTTATTTTAACCATAAACGGTGACAGCTTGCGCTGTGAAGGCCAAGTTGCCTTTATGGCATTCATTTCTCTACTTTCAGTGTTCTTAAATGGGCTGTTTAATTATTTGCTGATTGTGGGTTTGAATTGGGGAGTGGAAGGTTCGGCTTATGGAACTGTAATGGCTCAAGGTATCTCGCTGGTGATTATCTTTTTCTATCGTAAGTATAACAAGAGCGATCTTGGACTGCAGGTTGTTCGATTTTCTAGATCACGGCAACATTGGTTAACTTTCTTGTCATTAGGTGCGCCGTCTAGTCTAAATTATATAGGTTTAGCCTTATCGTCAGGGGCCATTTTATATAGTTTGCAAACTTGGGATGCCGAAAATTATATTACCACTGTGGGTGCCTACGGCATTATTACTCGACTAATGACATTCATATTTTTGCCCTTGTTAGGGCTGAGCATGGCTTTTCAAGCTATTGTTGGTAATAACTTTGGTGCAAAAGAATTTGGGCGAGTGAATGTTAGTATCAAAATCGCATTATCTATTTCCTTTATTTACTGTGTCTCTTTGCAGTTGATTGCCTTTATTTTTAGAAAGGATTTAGGTGCCTTGTTTGTAAGCGATCAGGTTGTAATTAAAGAAGTAGTACGAATTTTACCTTTTACTACCTTAGCCCTTTTTCTTGTTGGGCCACAGATGATGGTTAGTATGTTTTTTCAGGCGATTGGTGATGCTAAGCGGGCGGGTATTTTGGGGATTATGAAGACCTATGCCTTTTCTTTGCCTTTGATTTTTATCCTGCCATTTTTCTTTTCTGAATGGGGTATATGGTACGCAGCTGCGACTACTGAGTTTCTAGCATTGTTTCTGACAATATTAGTGTTAAGTCTACGCAGTAGAAGCCATAACACTGCTTTTGGATTGTTTTTTAAAGAAAACTAACAGATTAGTCTAAAGCACTAAGCCTTATGTTTATCCGTGGACATCTGTATGATTTACTCACTATGCCGTAACGTTTAGATAAAAGGTCGACAGATGCCTGAAGTAAGTTCAAGTAAACTCAATGTGTTAGTGGTTGACGACCGAGCTGATGTACGTATCAGTGCGCGTTTTGTACTTGAAGACAATCACTATCAAGTCGTTGAAGCTGAAAGTCCGGTTATGGCCAAAGAGCTGATCAAATTACATCAGATTGATTTGGTGTTGCTTGATATGAATTATTCCCGGGATACCACTTCTGGTGAAGAAGGTTTGGAATTGTTGGCTTGGTTAAATAAAGCGGATTTAGGTATTCCCGCCATCGCCATGACCGCTTGGTCTAACGTTGAGCTAGCCGTCAAAGCCATGCAGTTGGGGGCCGGGGACTTTCTAGAAAAGCCTTGGAAAAATCAGCGTTTTTTGCAAGTAGTGGCGCAACAAATCAAGGTGAGTGGACTTAAAAAACAAAATCAAAAACTGCAGCAACGATTAGATAATACCGAGATAGAAAAAGGTGATTATCAATGGCTTTCGCCATGTATGCATGAGTTGATGCAGCAAATTAATAGTGTCGCCAGTGCTAATGTCGCAATATTACTTACCGGCGATAACGGCACAGGTAAAAGCCAATTGGCGGGTTACATTCATGCACAATCACAAGTTAATAGTGGGCCATTTATAGCGGTAAACATGGGCGCTATTTCAGAGTCTCTATTTGAAAGTGAAATGTTTGGGCACATTAAAGGCGCGTTCACAGATGCTAAATCTAGCCGTATCGGCCGTTTTGAACTAGCCAAAAATGGTACTTTGTTTTTGGATGAAATTGCCAATATTCCCTTATCACAACAAGCAAAATTACTTCGTGTATTAGAAACCGGTGAATACGAGGTGTTAGGCTCTAGCCAAACTCAGTTCACCTCTATACGTATGATTAGCGCGACCAACGGCAACTTTAAAGAGTTGATTGAAAAAGAATTATTTCGAGAAGATTTATTTTATCGGATCAACACCATCGAATTTAGAGTGCCATCTCTAAAAGAGCGCACTTTAGACATAGTCCCTTTAGCTGAACACTTTATTGGGTTGTATTGTAGGAAGTATGCAAAATCGCCTATTAACCTCAGCTCCGAGGCCTGTGCTGCTTTGAAAGACTATCACTGGCCAGGCAATATTCGTGAGTTGAGTCATCTGATGGAAAGAGCTGTTTTACTGTGTAGAGATGACATCTTGTCTGTAAGAGATCTTAATATTAGACCTAGTCAAGATCTCACTTCGTCCAGTGGCAATTTACCTATGATGACCCTAGAAAGTGCTGAAAAACAACTTATCACCCAGGCACTTAATCTTGTTAACCAACATGTACCTAAGGCAGCCAAGTTGTTAGGTCTAACCAAATCGTCACTTTATCGCAGATTAGAAAAATATGCCGATCTTCAAAAGTAAAAGCTTAAGCGCCTACATTTTTAGTGTTTTGGCGTGTTTTGCTGTGTTGCTTTTATTGGCAATATGCTGGATTTTAGTTGCCGCAGATTGGCAGGCGTGGAATATAGGTTTGACCTTAGTAGTAGTTGCTTTGTTTTTATTAATCGCGATTATGCGTTTTAAACATAAGGTGATTTCTTCCTTCGACCGTGCCCTTTTACATATCGAAGCGGTAAAAGTGGAAGACTATAATCAATATGCAAAGTCTGAATTTAAAGAAGGGGTAACGGCACACTTTCACAATGAGCTGACCATGCTCAGTGAACAAATGCAGACCCATAAATCACAATATGATCAACATGCTTTACTGTTATATCAACTGATTGATCAACTCGACACACCTATGTTGGTGTTTAACCAAAAGCAAAAACTCAGCTACGCAAATGCCGCATTTTCGACCTTGTTTGGACAACCTTGGCAAATGTACCGCCTCGCTTCGCCTAAATTGCTAGGGTTAATTTATACCGACAAAGGCTGGCATTTACCCAGTAAAGATCAGCAGTGGCATGTTAGTCAAAGTGAGTTTATTGATAGCGGCGAACGTCATCAACTACTGGTATTTACCAATATTGACTCGGCCATTCGCGCCAGCCAACTGAATGCATGGCAACAAATCATTCGTGTTATGGGTCATGAAATCCGAAACTCGCTGACGCCAGTGTCTTCTTTGGCTGAAAGCCTCGCCAGTAAATCTGTCTCAGCTAGAGAACAACAAGCTTTAGCGGTGATTTCAGAGCGTTGCCATCATTTACAGGACTTTGTAAATCGATACTCTTCTTTGTCACAAACTCTGGCCTTGGACTTACAACAAATTAATATCGCTATATTTGCAGAGCGGCTCAAGGCTTTGTTTTCGCAAAACAATCTGACGTTTACCAGTAAGGCCCAGTGGTTATGGGCAGATCCCACCTTTATTGAACAAGTTTTTATCAATCTATTAAAGAATGCTTTCGAAGCGCAAGCCACAGAAGTCAAAATTGACATTAAAGAAAAAGCTCAACAATCCTTGATTAAGGTGGTTGATAACGGTCATGGTTTAGCCAATACCGACAATCTCTTTGTGCCGTTATTTACCACAAAACAACAAGGGCAGGGCATAGGTCTCACTTTCTGTCGTAATATTATTGAACAGCATGGTGGTTCCATCGAGATTAAGAATAATCCAAGAACACAAAAGGGTATGACAGTGACTATAACCTTGCCGTTAACACACGCCTAACTTCTCTAGTTAGGCTCTTTTCAATTAACCCCGCCTAAGCGCTTTTCTAAAATAAATAATCAAACATTTCACACCTTAGCTGGTTGGCTGTACTGCAACCTAGCGATTGCGTTTTCGGACTAAATCAGTCCGATATCGGACTGTTAGCTTTTCAATTTGTTCATTTAAAACCTTAAGTTTATGAATAATATGAGTTTTATTGTTTGGCACAACTCTTGTAATAGCTAGGTTATTAAAGCCGAAAATAATCGAGTTGTGAATAAAATGGACGTAGTAAAAACCAAAAAAACATCTTCGTTTAAACCCACTAAAGGCAATATGTTGCTGGGTTTGATTGTTGTGATTGGGGTGCTGATTTATTTTGCGGTTGGCAAAAATGGCGCCGTGTCAGTTGATAGAGAAAGCTTGTTGATTGAGTCGGTTCAGCAAGGTGACTTAGAAGTGATTATTGAGGGCTACGGCACCTTAACGTCAGATAAACAACAACTGATCACCTCGTTTTCAGCCGCTACAGTGATGGAAATTGTGCTCAAGCCAGGCGCACATGTGAGTGCTAATAGTGTGATTGTGCGTTTGGAAAATCCAGAATTAGTTTTGCAAGTTGAAAACGCTGCACAGGAATTGATCCAAGTGCAGGCCAATTTGCGTCAATTGAAACTCAATAATCAGCGTGAAATTCTCAATGAGTCGGCAAATTTAGCTGAAATTACCGCACGTTTTGATACCGCTGCTCTAAAACGTTCTGCCGAAGAAAAGTTGGTTAAGCAAGGCATAGTGTCGCAACTGACATTTCAACAGTCTGCCTTAGATGAAAAACAACTCAAACAACGTATTGCTATTTTAAAGCAACGTATCGATCAGCTTAAATTGGTTCATGACGAGTCGGTTAATATCCAACTTGAACGGGTCAAACAGCAACAAGGCCGCTTAAATATCGCCGAATCTCGCTTGGATAAGTTGACCGTCAGAGCTGGTTTTGATGGAGTTTTACAACGTTTATCAGTCGAGCTTGGGCAAAGCCTAGCAGCGGGTCAAGAAGTCGCCTTAATAGGCAGCGTGACTGATCTGATTGCGTTGATCCGCGTACCGCAAAGTCAAGCACAGCTAATTACTGTTGGTAAAATGGCTATCATTGACACCCGCCGTGACAAGATTGAAGGTGTTGTCAGCCGTATCGACCCTGTTGTTGATAACAATACAGTGGAAATTGAAATCGCCTTGCCTGCCTCATTACCCGCTAGTGCCAGACCACAACTTAGTGTTGATGGTGTAATTATTGCTGACACTTTGAAAAATGTGGTGTACATCAAACGCCCAGCAGGTGCTAAGTCAGATGCTAGCGCTTCACTATATCGATTAAATGGCCAAGATAATGCCAGCTCACAAGACATACGTTTTGGGGTGCAAGCAGGACAATTTATGCAAATTTTGTCAGGTGCATCGGTAGGCGAACAATTCATTATTTCAGACTTGTCGAATATTCAACAGACCAGTCAAACCATCAACATTAATTAGATCCCAATTAATCAACATAAAGAGAATTAAAGGAAAACACTTATGAGCGATATTAAAATTCAAATGAAAAACATCTCTAAGGTTTTTGAAACAGATGAGCTTGAAACTCACGCCTTAAAGAATATCAATATCACCATCAATTCAGGAGACTATGTGTCTATTTCAGGCCCTTCTGGTTGTGGTAAGTCGACTTTGTTGTCTATTTTAGGCTTGTTGGATATGCCTTCAGGCGGCGAATATTTTATCGAAGGCACAAACGTGACCGATTTGTCCCTTGATGAAGCTGCAGAAATCCGTAACAGCAAAATTGGTTTTATCTTCCAGTCATTTAACTTGATTGATGAATTATCAGTATTCGACAATGTGGCCTTGCCGTTGCGTTACAAAACCAAAGTGCCTAGTGAAAAAGAGATCTCGGACCGTGTTCATGAATGCCTAGAATTAGTCGATATGAGTCACCGTACTAGCCACAAACCCAATCAACTTTCTGGTGGGCAACAACAACGTATCGCCATTGCTCGTGCCTTGGTTGCTAATCCTGCCATTTTGCTGGTGGATGAGCCAACAGGTAACTTGGACTCTAAAAGTGGCGATCAAGTGATGGACGTACTGGAAAAACTCAACGAGTGTGGCACCACCATTTGTATGGTGACTCATGATCCACGTTATGCAGATATGGCCAACATTCAGCTTAAATTATTAGATGGTTCAATTTTAACTACTCCAGAGTTGCAGGAGGCGGTATGAGCCAGCTTCTTTACCAACAAAAACAAGCATGGATGAGCCTCAAGAAAAAAGTGGGCTTTGTATCTACTGTTGTAATTACTATGGGCACAACTTTGGGGGCTTTGCTTTGTATATTAACCTTAGGTTATTTATTGATTGTTGAACCCTTGCCTTATCCTGAGCAAGAAAAACTATATAAAGTAAATCATGCCATCGGAGATAAATCCGGGGAAACAAATGCCACCGCATTTACCTATCCAGGCCTAATCCACCTATACAAAAATCAACAGGTGTTTGATAAAACCGCACTGATCCAATATGGTGAAGATGTCCTCACGTCTTTGCCAAGCCAACCGACCCTAAGTACAGGTTATGTTACGCCAGAGTGGTTTGCACTCTTGGGTGCAAAAATGCAGATGGGCCGTTCTTTTGAAGAGACTGAGGCCTTAGATACTTTTAATCCTGTCGCCGTCATTAGTTACAAAACTTGGCAAGACGAATTTGCATCTGCTACTGATATGCTTGATAAAAAAGTGTCTTTTAGTGGTGTGAGTTTTCGCGTCATTGGGGTGCTGGGTGAAAATTTTGTTGAGCCGCAAATTAAGCAAACGGGGCGTGATGTCGGGATGTGGTTTCCTTGGGATTACAACCTTGATGTACGTATGAAAGAGCGCTGGGGTAATATCAGCGGTGCGTTGACCTTTGTGGGTAAACTCAAAGAGAGCTTGACCGCAGCGCAAGCAGAACAAATCCTCACCCCCTTAGTGAGTGACACTTGGGTGGAGAATGTAGCCTCAATCCCCTTCTTTAGTGGTTGGTCTGTTAATGTGGAGCTTGAATCACTGCAAACTGCTATTGTGGGCGACAGCCAAAATACCGTATACAAATTGTTAGCTGGTGTGTTTGGATTGGTATTAATTGCGTTTGCTAATATCGCCAATTTGTTTATGTCGCGTACGGCCGAGCAACAAAGACAATTAGCTATTTATGCCGCGCTTGGCGCAAAAAAAATCCCACCTGTTTCGTGGCTTACTGGCTGAGTCTGGATTGTTGATGGCGCTTTCGTTATTGGTTGCGCTAGTGGTCGCGTCTTTGGGGTTCTCTATTTTAAAAGCCAACCTAGCATCTGAATTACCCCGCATTAATGAACTCGGGGTGAATTATATTACTTTTTTTGCTTCGATAATCCTGGCACTTGCATTCGCACTTTTATTCGCATTTCTTAGTAGCAAGATGATCAATTACCGTGCATTAAACTCTATGCTTCAAGCCAGTGGTAAAGGCACGGGGGTGCAGGTTTCTAAGCGGTTTAGACAAGCTTTGATTGTGAGCCAAGTGGCTATCGCAACCGTATTGGTTTTTGCAAACATCACCTTGTTTAAAGAGGCGGTAAGTACTATCAACCAACCCACAGGTTACAGTGTCGAGAATATGCAGCATTTTAGTTTGTCAGTTTCAGCGCCAGAGTTTCCCCCTGCGGAAGAAGTTGCAGCCACTATGACCGAACTCAAGAAAAAACTATTAGAATTACCGGCAGTAGAGAGTATTTCCCAATCAGCTTCTGTTTTGGACGG
Organism: Paraglaciecola arctica BSs20135; assembly: GCF_000314995.1. Classification (GTDB taxonomy): domain Bacteria; phylum Pseudomonadota; class Gammaproteobacteria; order Enterobacterales; family Alteromonadaceae; genus Paraglaciecola; species Paraglaciecola arctica. The sequence continues at coordinate 91,598 of NZ_BAEO01000062.1, forward strand.
TTTTGGTTTATGGGCCTTAACAGCGGTTGCTTCAAGTGAAAACTTCACACCCGAAAGTAAAGGTGCAAGTCATAACTTCTTTCAAATGATTAACCAAGAACTACTAGAGGGTGATTATTTTAGTGAAGCTGATGTCAAAGACCGCGCACGGGTAATGATAGTCAACGATGTGTTTGCCAAGCGACTTAATCCTGATGGTAGTGCATTAGGCTTCCAGATTTCCTCTAATCCAAGTGATGAACCTTTTACCATTATCGGTATTGTCAAAGGTGTAAAAATGCCCGCTCAAACTGAGATCCCAATGCGTGTTTATACGCCATCATCTTTAAGCACGACGCAAATGACTATGAAACTGCGGGATCAGCAAAGTGTGAGTCGTGAACAAATAGTAGCGGCTATTAGTGATGTGAGCAGTTTATATGCGTTATTTGAGTTGGTTACCTTAGAAGACCAAAAGCAGAGACGGTTATTTACGCAATATACCACTGCAACCACTACATCAGTACTGGCGATAATTACCTTGTTTTTAGCCAGTGTGGGTTTGTATGGCATCTTAAGCTACGGCACACAAATGCGTAGGTTTGAGTTGGGTACGCGTATGGCAATTGGTGCCAAACGCAAAGATTTGATAGGCCTGATTGTTAAAGAGAATGCTTGGGTGATTGTGCTAGGCGTAGCTTCTAGCTTAGTGGTTATGTTAGGGGTATATATCGGTTACAAAGAAGCATTGTCGGCTTATGTCAATGTTGATTTATTGCCAATGTTTTTGTCTACGGTATTGTCTATAACATTGTTGTCACTTTTTGCATGTTATTGGCCGCTACGACAGTACATCAATCGCCCAGCAATACATTCATTGCGTGGCAGTGATTAGGTAATAAAGCTATGGATCAATCCCTATATTTGCTGAAACAAGCTTGGGCTAGCCTTAAAAGTAAACCTGGTTTTGTTGCAGCTGTTGTCACTACAATGAGCCTAACTTTGGGGGCACTTTTATGTGTGCTTACCTTGGCGTATTTATTACTAGTATCACCCCTTCCTTACCCTGAAAGTGGCAACTTATATACGGTCGAGCATAACCTTATTGATAAAAATGGTGGGGTTGATGGTACAGCCTTTACCTATCCTAATCTGATGCATTTATACAGTAAACAGAGCGTTTTTAATGAATTGGCGATGATGTACTACGATGCTGATGTGCTTGTGTCTAAGCCATCACATCCCACCCTTCCAATTTCCTTTATTACCCCAGAGTGGTTTTCACTGTTGGGTGCTGAAATGGCAATGGGTCGAAGCTTTGAAGCGACAGAAGCGCTAAACACCTACAATCCCGTTGCAGTATTGAGTTACCAAACTTGGAAAGATGAATTCGCTCTTGAGGCAGATATCTTGTCAAAAAAGGTACAGTTTGGTGAAGTGAGTTATCGCATTATTGGGGTACTGAGCGAAAAATTTGTTGAGCCGCAAATCTATGGTGTGGGTAATAAATCCCAAGTGTTTTTACCTTGGGATTACAACTCTGTCAGCCCAAGTGAGCGCAAAAAATGGGGTAATGATGACGGTGGTTTGATGATGCTTGGAAAATTGCAGTCGGGTCATTCCACAGCTCAGATTGAACAACAACTTGCTACGTTAGTAAGTGATAACTGGCAACAACAGGTGGCAGGGCATCAATTTTTTAATGGCTGGAGCATTGGCATTAAATTACATTCGTTGGAGTCGGTTATTATGGCAAGTAGCCAAAGCACAGTGTATTTATTGATTGCAGGGGTAGTTGGTTTAGTGCTGATTGCCAGTACCAATATCGCTAATTTGTTTATGTCTCGCACAGTTGAACGCAGTCGACAAATTGCCATCTGTGCAGCAATAGGTGCGTCCCGCCGCCAGGTATTTAAAATGTTGTTAGCAGAATCAACATTGTTAGTGGGGCTAGCTACCTTTATTGCTATTTATATTGCCTCTTTAGGGTTCAAAGGCATGCAGTTGTTTTTAAACCACTATCTTCCAAGAATTGATGAGTTGTCTCTACATTTTATTACCCTTGCTTGTGCCTTGATGTTGGTGGTGGTTTTTGCATGGTTATTTGCCTATTTAAGTATGCGCATGATTGATTACCGCAGCTTAAATCAATCGATGCAAAGCGGAGGTAAAGGAACGGGCATACAAGTGTCGAAGAAAGTCAGGCAGGGCTTAGTTTTGTGTCAAATCGCTATAGTGACAGTGTTAGTTTTTATCAATATTGTGTTGTTCAATGAAGCTGTCACTACAATTAATCGCCCCTCCGGGTTTGCAACTGAAGATATTTCCTTCTTAGTGATCTCTTTGCCTGCAGTTAATGAAACAAATCAGGATGGATTGGTTGCAAATGTGTCTGAAGTGAGAAATAAATTAGCCACATTGCCACAGGTAGAAGGCGTCAGTCAGTCTATGGCTCCTATGCCCTTTTTTACGCTTGCATTGAGTCGCTTGGGTGGCGAAGAACGTTATTCAATGCGAGCTAAAGATGTTGATCACGCTTATTTCGATTTGATTGAACAACCATTACTTGGCGGTAATTATTTCAGCGAAGCTGATATCAAAGACAAAAATAAAGTCATGATAATCAATGACGTATTCGCGAAACAACTCGCGCCAAATGGCAATGCCCTTGGTTTGATATTTGATAATGGTGCAACTGTTGTGGGGGTTGTTAAAGGCATACTTTTACCCGGTCAAACCACTATTGAACCACGTTTCTATTTCCCCGCATCACCCGCCAGAAATATGTTTTTAGTCAAAACCAAAGCGGGCCAAGTAATCACCCGTGAGCAAGTAGTGAATGTTTTGCTTCAAGTTTCTAGTGAGATAAAACTCTTTAGTTTGTCTACATTAGAGTCCCGCCGTGTTGAACGTTTGTTTGCCCAATACACCACAGCCGTTACCAGTGGAACACTTGCGGTAATAACCTTTTTGTTAGCTGGAGTTGGCCTGTACGGAATATTAAGTTACAGCACCCAAATGCGGCGATTTGAAATAGGCACCAGACTAGCAATTGGTGCCAAACGTAAAGAAATAATACTACTTATTGTTAAAGATAATGCGGCGATGATCTTGCTTGGAATGCTGACTAGCGTGTTGGTGTTGCTAACATTGTATTTAGGATTTAGGGATAGCTTAACTGATTATCTAAGTGGAAATATGACTCTTGCATTTGTTCTAACTGTTGCCTCTATTGCTTTACTCTCACTATTCGCCTGCTACTGGCCATTACGAAAATACATCAATCAACCTGTCGTGCATTCTTTGCGTGGTAGTGAATAACCACTCTCTCATACTAAGTTTGTAAGGAAGGAAACCATATGAATCATTACTTTTTTTTGCTTAAACAAGCGTGGGGAAGCTTGAGACAAAAGCCTGGTTTTTTGGTAACAGTTGTCGTCACAATGGGCACCACATTAGGGGTGTTGCTATGTGTTTTGACTTTAGCGTATCTATTGGTTTTACAGCCGTTGCCTTATCCTGAGCAGGACCGACTCTATAACGTTACTCATGCCATGGGTGATAAGTCTAAAGAGGCGCCCCCAAAAGCTTTTACCTATCCTGGGCTTATTCACCTTTATAAAAACCAGCAACTTTTTGAAAAAACAGCGCTTCTCCAATATGCCGAGGATATATTGACATCGTTACCCAATCAACCCACGTTAAATACTGGTTATGTTACTCCCCAGTGGTTTGAATTACTTGGAGCGACACTTAAAATGGGGCGACTATTTGAGCAGACTGAAGCTTTAGATACGTTTAATCCTGTGGCGATTATCAGTTATAAAACGTGGCGCCAAGAGTTTGCTTCTGCACCAGATATGTTAGATAAAAAAGTGTCGTTTAGCGGTGTGACTTATCGTGTGGTAGGGGTCTTAAGTAAAGAGTTTGTCGAGCCTCAAATTAATCAAGTGGGTAAGGACGTCGGTATATGGTTTCCTTGGGATTATAATTTCGATGTTCCCTTAAAAGAGAGCTGGGGATACATGAGTCCGGCATCGATCTTTGTAGGTAAATTGAAAGTTGGCGTCTCTGCAAGCAATGCACAGCAAAGACTTACACCTTTGGTAAACGATACTTGGGCTGAACATGTCGCTTCTATCCCGTTTTTTAGTGGTTGGTCTATTAAAATTGAATTAGAGCCTTTCCAAACTGTTGTTATGGGAGAGAGCAAAAATACTGCTTTTTTGTTGTTAGCTGGGGTATTGGGTTTGGTGTTAATCGCCTTTGCCAATATTGCTAATTTGTTTATATCGCGTACTGCCGAGCAACGAAGGCCGTTGGCTATACGTGCTGCATTGGGAGCTACAAAATCTCAATTGTTTCGGGAGTTATTGGCCGAATCGGGATTGTTGATGTTGTTGTCAGTGTTGCTCGCTTTGGTTATTGCCTCTTTGGGATTCTCCTTATTGCAGTCTTACATGTCTTCTGTATTGCCAAGAGTGGATGAGTTAAGGATGAATACCATTACTTTGGTGGCCGCTGTTTTTTGTGCTGTTCTTTTCGCATTTTTGTTCGCTTTTTTAAGTCGCAGAGCAATCAATTATCAAACCCTCAACTCAATGCTGCAATCCAGTGGTAAAGGCACAGGTGTGCAGGTTTCTAAATTATTCAGGCAAAGCTTAATTGTCAGCCAAGTAGCCATCGCAACTGTGCTTGTTTTCGTGAATATCAGTTTATTTAAACAGGCGATTGGCACTATCACTGAACCCACTGATTTTAGTGTGGAAAATATGTCACAAATTAGTCTAGCTGTTTCTGCTTCACAGGTGCCTCCACCAGAAGAAGTGTCGGCTGTGATGACTGAATTGAAAAAGAAACTACTTGAATTACCCCAAGTAGAGAGTATTTCACAATCAGTCTCTGTATTAGACCGATTCGGCCTTAGAGCTTTAATCGCTGTAACTTCAGGCGAAAGTTTTACACTCGAAAGTAAACATGTCAGCAATAATTATTTCCAAATGATGGCGCAACCTTTACTTGAGGGAGACTATTTTAGTGACACAGATATCAAAGACGGCACCCAAGTCATCATTGTTAACGACGTGTTTGCTAAACAGCTTAGCCCTGATGGCAGTGCTCTTGGTTTACAAGTTTCTCCACCTTCAAGCCGTGACCGATTAACCATCGTAGGTGTGGTGAAAGGCGTAAAAATGCCCGCCCAGACGGACATTCCAATGCGAGTTTATACGCCCTTAAACCTAGCACCTACACAAATGACGCTGAAGTTACAAGAAGGACAAAGTATTACCAGAGAGCAGGTGGTGTCTGCTATTAAGGGCGTCAGTAACTTGTACGCACTTTTTAGTTTGCAAACTCTCACTGAAGTTAAGCAAAGAAGGTTGTTTACTCAATATACCTCAGCAATCACTACTTCGGCATTGACTTTTATTACCTTATTTTTGGCAGGTGTTGGCCTGTACGGAATATTAAGTTACAGCACCCAAATGCGGCGATTTGAAATCGGTACCAGACTAGCAATTGGTGCCAAACGTAGTGATGTCATCAAACTAATTGTTAAAGATAATGCCGCGATGATCTTACTTGGCATGCTGACCAGCGTGTTGGTTTTGCTAGCCTTGTACTTAGGATTTAACGATAACTTAAACGCTTATCTAAGTAACAATCTTGTTTTTGTGTTTGTTTTGACCCTTGTCCCTATTGCTCTACTCTCACTATTCGCCTGCTACTGGCCATTACGAAAATATATCAATCAACCTGTTGTGCATTCTTTGCGTGGTAGTGATTAGTCACACTCTCCCATGCTAGGTCTTAAGGAAGAAAATATCATGAATCATTACTTGTATCTGATTAAACAAGCTTGGGCGAGCCTGAAACAAAAGCCGAGTTTTGTAGTTGTAGTTGTCTCTACTATGGGCACAACTTTAGGTGCATTACTATGTGCAGTAACACTTAACTACTTGTTATTGGTTGAGCCTCTCACTTACCCTGAGCAAGAGCGGATCGTTGTAGTAGATCATCGAATTGTGGATGCTGAACAAACAACAAAAAAAGTTGCTTTTAGTTACGCTGGTTTAGTGCATTTATATAAGAGCAAAGAAGCCTTTGAACAATCGGCTATGATGTACTTCGCGCAAGATGTCATTACATCTAATGAACAGCAACCTTTGGTTAATGTCACTTTTACGACACCAGAAATACATCAATTTCTTGCGTCGTCAATGGCAATTGGACGAGTCTTCGATGAGTCCGAGGGGCTGGATAGCGACAACCCAGTGGCGATATTAAATTACAATACCTGGCAAAGAGAATTTGCTGGCCGCAAGGATATTCTGGCGCATAAAATTACAATAGGTGGTGTTAGTTATCGTATTGTAGGCGTTTTGGCTAAGAAGTTTGTCGAGCCAGAACTATATACTATTGGTAGGAAAACGCATGTTTGGTTGCCTTGGGACTTTAACCATGCAGCCAGTAAAAATAAGGAAAGTTTTACTAATATTACTGAGAATTATCGATATGTTGGGCTTTTGAAAAAAGGCTTTGATAAGGAACAAGCTGAGATGTTGTTAACGCCTTTAGTGAGCGATCGTTGGCAACAGGGCGTTTCACATATGGATTTTTTCAAGAATTGGTCAGTGAAAGTTGAAGTGAGACAACTAAAGGATGTAGTTCTAGGGAACAGCAGCTCAATATCAATCATGATATTAATTGGTGTAATTGGATTAGCGCTAATAGCCTGCTTAAATATTTCTAATTTGTTTATGGCTCGCATAGCGGAAAAACAACGCCAATTGGCTATTCAAGCTACTCTCGGAGCGACTAAGCGACATTTATTCAAAGCAATATTCGTCGAAATTAACATATTAATGTTTATGTCAATATTTCTTGCCCTCGCTGTTTCTCAAGTCGGTTTTAATGTTATGCAGCAGCATTTGAATACAGTATTGCCCCGCATTGAAGAACTATCATTAAACATGGTTACGTTTGGGGTGGCGATAATTTTGTGTGTGATGTTAGCTCTGATTTTTTCCAAACTGTCTACAAGCTTGGTTAACTATAGCGCTTTGAAAAGGCCGCTGCAGAGTAGTGGTAAAGGGAGTGGTATACAAGTATCCAAAAAATACCGCCAAGCGTTAGTTGCAAGTCAAATCGCACTTGCAACAGTTCTGGTTTTCGCCAACGTTACCTTATTTAAGGATTCTCTAAAAACAATTAATTCGCCAGTCGGTTTTAATACAGAAAACTTGGCAACCTTGATTCTGAACTTTAATGCACCACATTACCCTACTCAAGAAGAAGCGATACCTATAATGGCAGATATATTAGAAAGGCTAGGGTCATTGCAACAGGTAGAGTCGGTAGCTCAAGGAAGCACGCCGCTGGATGGATTTAGTTTCAAAGCACTGACTGTTAATAATGAGCAGTTTACGCCATACCGTAAGATGATAGATGAGAATTATTTCACCTTGTTAGAACAGCGATTATTGCAAGGAGATAACCTCACTATAGTTGATCGCAGAGATAACAGTCGCTCAATGTTAGTTAACCAAGCATTTGCTAATCAACTTGAAGCAGACGGAGATGTCGTTGGAATGCGCTTAGCGTCTATAAATGAACCTGACTTTCAAATAATTGGAATTGTAGAAGATATCAATATTCCAGGAGAAACAGCAATTGGAAGTGGCGATGCTAGAGTTCCACGAATGTACGCACCAAACTCATTGAGTGAGCAGACCTTTATTCTGAAACTGAAGCCAGGGCAAGATTTAAGCCGTGAAGAACTGGCTAAAGCTATTGGAGAAGTGGACAAAAGGTATTCTGTTTTTGATTACATTATAGCGTCAGAATCTCTTACCAAAAGGCTATTTGTAGAAATCACCACTGCAGTCACAACCACAGTTTTAGCATTTCTTGTTTTGTTTCTAGCAGGTATCGGAATATACGGAATTTTGAGTTACAGCACCCAAATGCGCAGATTTGAGTTGGGCACCCGTATGGCGCTGGGCGCTAAACGCAAACATCTTATCGGCCTTATTCTAAAAGACAATGCATGGGTAATTGTTATAGGCATGGCGACCAGCATGGTCGTCATGCTGTTACTATATGTTGCTTATCAAGAGCAACTTAGTACTTATATTGGTATGGAATTGCTGGGAGTGTTTGCACTTACCCTTTGCGCTATTTCTTTGTTGTCACTATTTGCCTGTTACTGGCCATTACGAAAATACATCAATCAACCTGTTGCGCATTCATTGCGTGGTAGTGATTAAGCGTTTTTTGAGTGTGTAAATTGTGATTTATTTGATTAGTTTGCCTTTGTAAAATGGGGTGAACAATATTTCATATTCCAATGCGTTATTTATTTATGCATTTATGAAGTGTTAAGTTTCATTTAAGTGGTTAGTATATAAGGGCATATGGAAAAGTTGTACGTCCTAATACCCTAATTTGCTTGGTTCGATTGGCCCTACACCTTTGGACTATACTCAGGCGTTTGACGTATAACGTTGAATGGCTAAGCAAGCATTATTAATTAAAACAAACATTGGAATTTTATGAAAACACTATCTGATATTGGCTTAATCGGCCTTGCTGTAATGGGTGAAAACCTCATTCTGAATATGGCAAGTAAAGGTTATACCGTTACTGCTTATAATCGCTCTACCGATAAGGTTGAAAACTTTATTAATGGCCGAGCAAAAGGCGAAAGTATTCGCGGTGCTTATTCAGTAGAAGAGTTAGTTCAATCCCTCGCCATTCCTCGTAAAATTATGATTATGGTCAAATCAGGCGCCCCTGTGGATGCCACTATCGACCAGCTTCTACCTTTGTTAGACAAAGGCGACATTATTATTGATGGTGGTAATACCCATTTTCCTGACACTATTCGCCGTGAAAAATACTGTGCTGAAAAAGGTATTCACTTTGTTGGTGCCGGTGTATCTGGTGGTGAAGAAGGCGCGCTTAAAGGGCCTTCAATTATGCCTGGTGGTTCGGCTGAAGCATGGGCAGCTGTGAAACCTATCTTTCAAGACATCTCTGCCAAGGTAGATGATGGATCACCTTGTTGTGATTATGTTGGTGAAAACGGTGCTGGTCACTTTGTTAAAATGGTACATAACGGTATTGAATATGGTGATATGCAATTATTGTGTGAAGCCTACCAAATTATGAAAGACACACTTGGTATGTCTGCCGATGAAATGCATGAAGTTTTCAAAGAATGGAACACTACAGAATTAGATAGTTATTTAGTGGAAATCACTCGCGATATCTTAGCCTTTAAAGATGAAGACGGTGGTCCTCTCGTAGAAAAAATTCTTGATACTGCAGGCCAAAAAGGCACAGGTAAATGGACAGGAATTGTTGCCCTAGACTTAGGTGTGCCATTAACTCTGATTGCTGAATCGGTATTTGCTCGTTGTATCTCTGCACTTAAAGATGAACGTGTTGAGGCGTCTAAAGTGATGACTGGTCCAGCTAAAACATTCGATGGTGACAAAGCCGCTTTTATTGAAGATTTACGCCAAGCTGTGCTGGCTGCTAAAATTGTTTCTTACGCACAGGGTTACACCTTAATGCGTGAAGCAGCCAAAGAATATAACTGGAACTTAAACTACGGCGGCATCGCATTGATGTGGCGTGGTGGTTGTATTATTCGTTCTGCTTTCTTAGGCAAAATCAAAGAGGCCTATGATAAAAATCCTGAGTTAAACAATCTATTATTAGATGACTACTTTAGAGACACAGTGGTAGGTGCTCAAGAAGGTTGGAGACGGGTAGCAGTCAATGCTATTACAACAGGTGTACCTGCTCCATGTTTAACCGCTGCGCTTAATTATTTCGATGGCTACCGCACTGCGCGTTTACCGGCTAACTTGTTACAAGCGCAACGTGATTATTTTGGTGCTCACACATACGAACGTACAGATAAGCCAAGAGGTGAGTTCTTCCATACAAATTGGACAGGACGTGGTGGTAATACGTCTTCGTCAACTTATAACGCTTAAGTTGTTCTATGAAATATAAAAGGCCGTAACTTGCGCGCAAGTTACGGCCTTTTTGTGTTCATTACATTATACGGATTGGTATTAGTTTAAAATCAGAAACGATAGCCAGCAGTAATAGAATACACCAAAGGATCAATGTCTACATCTACGCTTCCAGCTGCACCGTTTAGGTCAAAGCTTGCTTCGGTATCTATATCTATCCAGCGCACAGATGCATTGACCAGCCACTTTTCATCAAGTATATAATCAATTCCCACTTGAGCGGCCAAACCAAAGGAGTTGTCCAAATCGAGATTGCTGAATCCTGCGCTGGTATTGGCGCTGGTGAACTTTTCATCAAAAAATATGGTGTAGTTAATTCCAGCGCCCACATAAGGCTGGAATTTGGCGCTGGGATCTGCAAAATAGTAGTTAGCACTCACAGTTGGTGGTAAGTGTTTGGTGTTACCCAAAGCACCTACTGTATCTAAACCAATATCGTGACTAAAGGGAGTCGCAGCCAATACTTCGACGGCTAGTTGTGGGCTAAAGAAATAAACAAAATTGAAACCAAGTTGAGTATTACTATCAACATTCACTCCTATACCTAAATCTGACCCACCCACATTAACATTGCTGCTTGAATCTTCAGGCGCCACATTAGCCATTCCAACACGTACTACCCAATCACCTTGCTCGTAAGCGTAAGCCGGAGTAATTGCACCTAATAAAGCACTTGTTATCGCTACTGATAAAATTAATTTTTTCATATGTTTCTCGTTTGCTATTAATGAATAAACCAATTTTAAATTACGCGCCGAGCTCAAGACTGATCTAAAACAAGGTTTGTCTTTGTTGTACGGATGTTTGTGAGAAAAGAAGCTGAGTTTAGGTTAGCTGCGTGATTTTCAAACAAAAAATTGATACTTTTTGAATGCCATGGGAATATAAGTGTTAAGCAACTTATAAGGATCATGTATGTTGGCCAATATTCAAGGAGGGTATTTAACCCCGCCTAGCTTCAGTCAGATTAAACGTTTTGTTGAATGGAATGGCGAAAACTTCGAATGGGTACTAGTTGTGGTGTTGTGTGCGGGACTTATGCTTTCGTCTTGGCATAACGACAGAGTAACTAAAATGGTGGTTGAGCAGCCACAGCGTAATGATTTTTTCTTCGTGGACTATTTTGCAATTGATGATGATTCTGATGCAAAGTATCGTTATGTGCCAATGAGAGTGCTAGAAGTTAAAGATGGCTCAATAGTATTTAAAGTGGGTAATGTTGGCCAGCGTACTAAGTTATCACCAACCAAACATGTCAAGGCAGACAGAGCCATGCATAAAAACTTTTACCGCACAGGTACTCTGGAATTAAGCCCGACTCGCATAACTGAGTTGTTCGAGTCTGATGCTATTTATGCCGCTGTTAGGCCTAGAAATATCTTTATCAACGGTTGGGTTGTGATGAAGCTAAGTGAGCTTTAATAGTAATTATTATTAACAAAAAGCTTAAAAACAAAAAGCGCCGATTCATATTGCTATGATTCGGCGCTTCTGCTTTTTGAGTCAATCTGTCTTCTGCCTGTATAACTATTAGTTGTTATTTTTGGCAATCAAAGGGTTGTCTGAACACCTTGATTAGTCCCTACCTCTCGAAGACAGATCCCTCGTGAATTCATATTTTGCAGGTATTAGGCCAATATTTTTTATGTAATAAAAACAAGGTGTTATATGATTTATGGCAGCTTGAATGGCAGATGGCTGCACAGTCTTTGTGAAGCATAGCCATAAAATCACCAAAATAGTGCGCTAGACCTAATGGTCAGTTCTAACTAACAAATTTCTGCCAAGCTTTAAGTAACTTATAAAAATCAGCTAAACCACAACCTGATTGAATATGTAAATCAGCTAATTCTTGGCTTTCATCATCTTCTGACGGTGCCATGTTTTGGATGTGATTGTTATTTAGCAAAAGTTCAACTTCGTCTTTATCAAGCAGCAAATGGTATTCCTTACCATTATGTTGATAATTAATAAGTTGATTATTTTGCAACTGGTGGACAGTGTCGAGTAATAGAGTTATTTGTGTAAAGTCTTGGGCGATATCATTACTTAGCCAATCACCAAAAGCTTCACACTCAAGCTCACATGTGGCGATGGGATGCCCCAAAATATCATGAGAAAATTGATAGTCCATTAGATGTCACAGATTATAGAAATGTGGCCAGCTATTATACGCTAAATCAGTTGCAGTTAGTGAGTGCTTTTAAATACCCATCCTGAACGTTCTAGTTCGGTCAAATATACCCTCACATCAAATTCAATTTGATGATAGTCAGGCAGCATATGTTGGCATAGTTGATAAAATGCCTTGCCATGTTGTTTTTCTTTTAAGTGGGCTAGTTCATGCACCACTATCATGTTTAAAAACGCATCAGGGGTGTTTTTGAACAAAGTGCTGACCCGCAGTTCATTTTTACTTTTTAACTTACCGCCTTGTACCCTAGACACATAGCTGTGTAAACCTAAAGCATGGTTAACTATATGAATTTTGCTGTCGAATATGACTTTGCTCAGTGGCGATGTTTTTTTCAAATAGTTATTTTTTAATGACATAGTGTAGTCACGTAAGTCGCTGTCATTAGCTACTTTGTGGGTTGTCGGGTAACGGCCACGCAACCAGTCACCGAGTTGATTAGCATCAATCAATTGACTAATTTTGTTCTGCAGATGAACTGGGTAGTGGGCTAGATAGGGTAGCTCTTGGGACATTTATTAAACCTTAATCGTAAGGTCATTATTCTACGTTTATATAAAGGATTATTCCCCTTTATTTACATTGACATATGAAATAACATATATATGATATTTCATATGTATTGAAGTTGAGCCCATCTTTTAATGAATCCAGTCGCTTTTTATAAATGTTTATCTGAAGACACACGTTTGAAGTGTTTGTTATTGATCACCCTCAAAGGTGAGTTGTGTGTCTGTGATTTAATTAGTGCACTGCAGTTAAGTCAGCCCAAAGTGTCGCGGCATTTAGCTGAATTAAGAAAGTGTGGAATTTTGGCGGATAACAGAAGGGGAAAGTGGGTGTTTTATGAACTTAATCACGGCTTGCCTAAATGGGCGCTTGAGGTGCTAGCGCTTACCTCAAAAGACAACCAAGTTTATTTGAACGACTGTTTACATAACCTAGATGCCGCCAAGCAACTTGATAACTGCTGTTAAGCCTATTGCACCAAAGGAAAATTATTGAATGAAAGTATTATACATTTGTACCCATAACCGCTGCCGTAGCATTTTGTCTGAAGCCATTACCAATCAATTTTCGAATGGTAAAATAGTAGCAAAAAGTGCCGGTAGTCAACCTGCAGGAGAAGTACATCCATTGTCTATCAAATATTTACAAGAGGCGGGTATTTCGATTGATGGTTTGTGTAGTCAGTCTTGGGATGAATTTGAAGCATTCGAACCTGATTTAGTGGTAACAGTTTGCGACTCGGCCGCCGGAGAAAGCTGTCCTTTATGGTTTGGTAAAAGCTTAAAAGTGCATTGGGGATTAGCTGACCCATCTAAACTACAAGGATCCGAAGCTCAAATCGCCGATGCATTTCGAGCAACTATTGAACAAATCAAACAAAGAGTACAACAGTTGCTTAATCTTAACGTTGATGTAAATGACAAGGTCGCTTTTAAAGCTGCACTTGCTGATTTGGGAGCCGCTTAATGTCTGATACTAAAGCAATTATGCCTAATCTAGATATCACTCAATTTCGCTCTCCTCAAGCAGAAAGTTTTACCAAAAAAAACGCAGAACATAAACCCAAAATACTCTTACTGTATGGGTCGTTGCGAGCGCGTTCATTTAGCCGCTTGGTGGTTGAAGAGTCAGCACGTTTGTTAAATGTTATGGGAGCCGAAACACGGATCTTTGATCCAACAGGTTTACCTTTACCAGATGGTGACGATGCCACCCATAAAAAAGTGGTGGAACTGCGTGAACTGATGATGTGGTCTGAAGGCCAAGTATGGTGCTCCCCTGAGCGACATGGTGCAATGACCGGCATTATGAAGAGTCAGATTGATTGGGTGCCACTTAGTATAGGTGCGGTGCGCCCCACTCAAGGAAAAACACTGGCTGTGATGCAAGTTTCTGGCGGTTCGCAATCATTTAACGCTGTGAATCAAATGCGTATTTTAGGTCGTTGGATGCGGATGTTGACTATCCCTAACCAGTCTTCTGTCGCCAAAGCATTTATGGAATTTGACGATAACGACCGTATGAAACCTTCGCCCTATTACAATCGTATTGTAGATGTATTGGAAGAGTTGATGAAATTCACTTTGTTAACCAGAGACAACAGTGACTATTTGGTTGATCGTTATTCAGAGCGAGTGGAATCTGCTGAACAAGTTACTCAGCGCGTTAATCAGCGTTCAATATAAATTCAATATAGAGGAACAAAAGTATGGGATTGTTTGAGCGTTATTTATCCGTTTGGGTTGGCATCAGTATTATAGTGGGGGTGACTTTGGGCAGTATTATCCCAGACTCTTTTGCGTTAGTGGCAAGTCTAGAATATGCCCACGTGAATATAGTGGTGGCGGTACTGATCTGGTTAATGGTGTACCCCATGATGATCCAAATCGATTTTTCATCCATCAAAGATGTGGGTAAAAAACCTAAGGGTTTAGCTTTGACTCTGGTCATTAATTGGTTAATCAAACCTTTTACTATGGCCGCTTTAGGATGGCTGTTTTTTAAAGGTTTTTTTGCTGATTGGGTCGATCCACAATCTGCCAATGAATATATAGCTGGCATGATTTTACTGGGCGTCGCACCTTGTACTGCTATGGTATTTGTATGGAGCCAAATGACCAAAGGTGATGCTAATTACACTTTGGTACAAGTATCGATTAACGACATCATTATGATCTTTGCCTTTGCGCCTTTGACTGCACTTTTGCTGGGAGTCAGTGATATTCAAGTGCCCTGGAATACCTTACTCATTTCAGTGTTGCTCTATGTGTTATTGCCTTTGGTTGCCGGAGCATTGACGCGTTCTTTGTTGGATAAAAAGGCAGATGGATCAGCAGAACATCATAACCTTGATAATTTTGTCGCCAAACTCAAGCCGTGGTCGATAGTGGGTTTGCTGGGCACTGTAGTGTTATTGTTTGGTTTTCAAGCGCAAACTATTTTGGCTGAACCCCAGACAATAGTGTTGATTGCCATACCGCTAATTATCCAAACCTACGGCATTTTTGCCATTGCCTATTTTTTGGCAAAGCGCCTTAAACTACCCTACAATATTGCAGCGCCCGCTAGTATGATTGGCACCTCTAACTTTTTTGAGTTGGCGGTTGCTGTGGCTATTTCACTGTTTGGTTTACATTCAGGTGCGGCTTTAGCCACTGTGGTAGGTGTGTTGGTTGAAGTGCCTGTGATGTTGTCTTTGGTGTATTTTGCGAATAAAACTCAGCATTGGTTTGATTAGAAGCAGCCTTGAGCTAATAGCTGCGAGCGAAACGCAGTAAGGAAAACAAACTACGAATAATGTTTGCATTCGAGTCTTGTGCTGTCAAAATTATTCAATTGCAGTAAAAATATCAGGAAAGTGCTGGGTTATGAAAGTTGTAGTTATTTTATTGGCCGCGGTGCTTAGTGTAAGTAGTGTAAAAAGAGCAATTGCTGCTGAGTCTCAATTAGATGAGCTTGACGATGTCGATAAGTGTTTATTAAATAGGCTTAAACAAGCAACACCTGAGCAAACTGTGGCTGAATTACGGGAAAGCTGTTTAGACAATGTGCCCACTTTATTCAAACAACGCGTTAAGTTAGAAAAACAAGCATCTAATAACCGTTTTGCGATTATTCCCCATAAACCCAACTTTGTGTTACCCGCTAGCGTGACCAGTATTAATCAGGAGCCCTATATGGATACTTCGGTCGCTTCTGAGTTAGATGATGTAGAAATTAAATTTCAAGTTTCGTTAAAATATTTGTTTATGCAAGATCTGATATTTAGAGATCTTGACCTACAATTTGCATTTACTACTACGAGTTGGTGGCAAGCCTACAATAGTGATATTTCGGCACCTTTTCGGGAGACAAATTACGAACCAGAAGTGATATTTAATTATCACCATTCTTGGAATTTATTTGGTTTGCCTGTTGAACAAACTTCATTGTCGTTCAACCATCAATCAAATGGGCAAACTGGGCAACTATCGCGGAGTTGGAACAGGATCATTTTAGGGGTTGCCTTTGCAGCCACTGACAATGTGTTATGGGGTTTTAGGACTTGGTATAGATTACCTGAAAGCGAAAAAATCTCAGCACTAGATCCCTCGGGAGACGACAACCCCGATATGGAAAAATATATGGGCTATGGCGAGTTAGGCGGGTTGTGGAGTATTTCAGATAAAAATTCTTTAGAGTTTATGTTTAGAAACAACTTACGTAGCCAAAATAAAGGCGCTATTCAACTGGGTTGGTCGTTCCCAATTAACGATAGGATCCAAGGATATATAGAGTATTTTAACGGCTATGGTGAAAGTTTAATTTATTATAATCAACACACGCAAAGGTTAGGCATTGGATTTAAACTGACCAATTGGTTGTAGTTATCCTGTATATATAGAGGTTTGGTCGAACTCGGTTCTATTTCGGCCATTGCTTTTGGCTTTATATAAAGCTGTATCAGCTTGTTTAGTTAAATCCTCTAGGCTGTGACTGCCATCACTCATAGTGATGCCTATGCTGACAGTTACTGGTGTGCAGTTAACATGTATTTCAGACACTAATTTATGTAGTCGCTCAGCAAACAAGCGAGCATCAGATGCATCAGTATCAGGAAGTAGCATGATAAACTCTTCACCACCAAAACGAGCGATCAAGTCAGTTTGACGACCAAATGTTTTCAATCGCAGACCTAACTCCTTTAAAACGCGATCGCCTTCCAAATGTCCATAAGAATCGTTAACTTCTTTAAAGTGGTCAATATCAATCATTAATAAAGCAACAGTATGGACATAGCGTTTTGCTTGATTAAGCAGTTCCGGTGCCCGCAAATTTATTTCTCGACGATTCATCAGCCCAGTCAGCTCATCGGTTACTGACATGGATTGTAGTATTTTTGCTTGGGCTTCTAGTTTATTACGTGTTTCTATGAGTTCTTCATAAAGTTTGTCGCGCTTGGTCGCGTTGAACAAACTCCAATAAATATGCCCTTGGTCATCCATTTTTGCGTTGACTATTATCGAAATTCGGTTGTTTTTACCATCTAACAAAGCTAACTGTATCTCGTCACATTTTTTTTCATGTAATAACAAAGGCATTAAATAACTTTCGATAAATATTTTAGATGAAAAGGTAAATAAATCGTCTGAGCTTTTACCTATGAGTTTTTCAACTTGCCAATTTAGCTCATTTGAAAAATATGCATTGGCATAAATAATATTTCGATGTTTATTTGTTATCAATGCGCCACACTGAAACGCATCTAGTCCAGGAGCTTCGAGCTTGGTATTAGTTATCTTGTTAGTCAATGTAAGCTCTTAAAGCTTGGTTGATAATGTCTGGGTGAGTCATATGCAAACAATGCCCTTCGGCTTTGATAAGTTGTAATTCTGCTTCTGGCAACTGCTTAAGCATATAATCTCCAACCTCAGTTGAGGCTAGCGCATCTTGGCTACTTTGAAAAATTAACACTGGATGTTTAGCCTCTTTTAACAAATGACGGTAATCGGAAAAGAATGTCGCTTTGGCAAAGGTTTTGGCTATTAATGGGTCGGTTGAACAAAAGCTGCCCGATAACTCACCCACTAGTTTCTCAGAATTGTTTGCACCCATCACAAGGGGGGCAAGGTAGTTAGCCCAGCCAATGTAATTTTTATCCATTAAATCAATGAGTTCTTCTAGATCCGACTTTTCAAAGCCACCCATGTAGTCAGGTTTAACATTTAAGAAACAAGGAGAAGGGCAAATCATAATCAATTGGCTGAAAGCATTGGGTTTTTGGATAGAAGCGATTAGACCAATGGTACTGCTAACTGAATGACCCACAAAAATAACATCCTGCAAATCTAGCGCTTCACAAATATCTAGCACATCTTGTGCGTAACCCTCTAGTGAGCTGTAACGTACTTGGTCATAATGGGCTATTTCTGAATGTCCTGAGCCTACATAATCAAATAACACCACTTTATATTGCGCGGTTAGGGCGGGTAACATAAAGCGCCACATATTTTGATCACAACCAAAACCATGTGCTAAGAGTAGGGTTTTTTCACCCGAGCCTAAGATAGTTACATTGTTTCTTTTGATTATTTCGTTAGCAAATGGCATGCGGTTTACTCATTTATTGCACTTATTGAACACCCTACCACTAAGTTACACTTATTAGTGGTAAATTATCTGGTCTCGGGTGTGTATCATCACAGCCAATATCTTGTTTTGAATCGGATGGGGGATATCTGCTTTGGTCATAGCATTGATAAATAAGTCTACACCATGATTAAACGTAGACTCGGTAATATTCATGCCGCCATGCACTTGTTCCATGCTATCGCCTGTGTATTGGCAAGGTCCACCAGTGAGTAAACACAGATGTTCAATGAGTTTTTCTCTGAAACGATCGATATCAGAGTCTTTGAAAAATTCAAACATCTCAGAGTCAAACTCAATTTCAGTAATAAAATTATCTACAATTTCTTCCACTTTGGGTTGCCCACCTAATTGCTGATAAGTGCTGGAATTTTGACTAGCACAGGCATTTAATAAGAAACAGCTCATAAGTATTAAAATCATATTTTTCATGATGTTACCAAAGTTGTCCGTTAAGGGAGAGGTATATGCCTGATTGGTCTTTTGCACCTGCAATGCTACCCAACTCAGCCCAAGCTAGTGTAAAACTTAGATTTTTACTTGGGATATAAGTGACAAAGACATCAACCCAATCTTCTTCGCCTAAGCCCAAATTATCTGGTTTTTGGCGGTATTCAACACCTATCGCTAGATGCCGACTGAATAACACCCCCGCTGATGCTTCTGCCATAATTTGGTAACTATCATTATTTACCCCACCAAAACCAAGTAACCCGAGTTGATTGGCTTTAGTGGCTCTAGCCGTTAGACTCCAGACCGCGTTAAAACCTGCAATGGCACCCAAATGCACTTTGGTGGCGGCCAAATAAATATCGGTTCCACTATTGTTATTTGCAGCTCCAACTGCCCTTGCAATACTGCCATCATCTAACTCTTTATGCTGAATCCCAACACTTAGTTGTGGCCATACTGAATACACTACATCACCGTATATTCGATATTTAATACCATATACATTTTGTTTAATGTCACCGCCAAGGGTTTTTAAATCGAAACGGTGCTGAGCAACACTGAGTTCAACTCGGTCGTAAAAAGAAGCACTGACTCCCAATACATTTAAACGATAGTCATCAATGTCAACTTGAGTCGTAAAAGCATTAACTGATATTTGCTCCCTACTATCATAACCAGCTAATGTGGCCCAAGGCACAATACCGCCACCACCGCTGCCTTCAATCTGATTGAGACCTGCAGTGCCAATTAATTTGCCATCGCTAGCTTGGGTAAGCATTGATATGAAGCTAAGAGAAAAAAATAAAGCTTTATACCAACAAGAGTGCATATTATTTACTTTTTCTATAACCATTTTGTGTTTAGATTCTCGTTGTACCATGTGATGAAATTATCTGCAGGGGTTGGTTTGCAAATGTAATACCCTTGCGCCAATTCACAGCCCCATTCAGCCAACAATGTTAAGGCTTCAATGGTCTCTACGCCTTCAGCCACCACATTCATATCAAAGCTATGAGCTAGGCTGATGACGGTTTTAACAATTTTTTGATCGCCGTCTTGTTGGTGTAACTTAAGTACAAAACTTTTATCTACCTTTAAAGTATTCACCGGTAGATTTTGCAGATAGGCCATAGATGAATAACCTGTGCCAAAGTCATCTATAGCAATTTCAAACCCCTGATCTCTAAACGCTTGCAGATGGGAAATGGCTTTATCATGGTCTTTAACTAAGTCACCTTCGGTTATTTCAAATGATAAACATTCAGTGCTTAAGTTTTTTGCTTTGAGTAATCCCAACACACGAGGTAGTAGCGCAGGATCCATAATATCTTTGGCCGAAAGGTTAATCGCAACTGATACATCTACCTTGGCATCTCTGAATTTAGCTGCATCATCGATTGCTCTATTGATGACCCAACTAGTTATATTTTCAATAAAACCCGCTTGTTCAGCAATCCCAATAAAGACCTCAGGTGAAACAAACCCCAAACGAGCATTGGTCCACCTTATTAAAGCTTCGACATGGGTGACTTTGCCTTTTTGCAAATCCAACTTCGGCTGATAGTTAAGACTCAATTCACCAATGGCATGTTCAAGAGTGTTTTTGAGCTCGGTAATAATAGCAAGGCGTCTTGAGTAGCGTTCTTCAAGTTCAGGACTAAATGGCAACACAAACTTTCGAGTGATTTGTGCTTCATCCAACACTATATTCAAGCGCTTAAACACTTCTTCTGCGTTGTTTGCATCTTTAGGGCAATAAATTAAGCCCATAGCGACTTTGATATTTATAATAACCTTCCCGGTATCGAAGGGCTCTTCTAAGACAGTTTTTAAGGATTGAATAAATTCTTCTGAGGGTTCATCCGTTGGCAGCCATAGTAATTCACCGCCAGTCAGCCTAGCCGCTACTCCATCGAATTGAGAGAGGCGCAGTGCCAACTCCTTTAAACAGCGATCGCCATTGTGATAACCAAAAATATCGTTAATGCCGCGAAAACCAAAAATGTTAATGCCGATGGCTAGAAATTGGGCATTATCTAAAAACCTTTGCTCAAGCAAAGATTTGACATGTTGTCGGTTAAACAGAGTCGTTAATGCATCATGTCTTACTCGATAGATGATTTCTTCTTCACGGGCCTGAATGTTATTCTGCATGGTGCCGAAAGCTTCAGATAATAGACTGACTTCCTTGGTTTTTGTGGGCACATTGGCATCTGTACTGTAATCTCCAATGGCGATCCTTTTCGCTATATCTGCCAAAACTACTAGTGGTTTGGATATTCTTCGCGAAAATAAAGCCGCTAACAATGCAGCCAGTAAAATAACAATGACACCTAATGCGGTAATATTAAATTGTAGCGATGTAAAGTCAGCAAATAATTGTTCCGCATCCTCAGATAAGGTTATAACGGTTTGGTGCTCTAAAGCATCACTCAAGGTGAATTGTTGAGATACGTAAGGGGTGTCTTTTGTTACGGTTATAGATAACCAAGAAGGTCGTTCGTTTATCTGAGCTAATGCTTGAGCGGCAAGGGGAGCAGGCAAAGTACTGATTTTAAATATTTCGTTTTGCTGACTATATACTTGTAAGGTTGTTTCTAGCTGGGTAATTTCTTTTAATAGCGCAAGTATAGGATCACCTAATTTGAAACCTACCAGAGCGATTGCAATAGGTGTTGGTGCGTCAATCGTCAACATAATAACCTGATAAAGCTGGTTGTTAAGCATCATCAGCGATGAGTACCCACCTTCTTTAATAATTGTGTCTATTACTTCAGGGTAAGGAAAGTTTTGATCTACTTTAAGCACAGCTGGAACGCTGGTGATGGAATTACCTTTTAATGACACTAGCGCCATCAAGTCAGCCTCAATACGTTGCCCATGATTAAATAGGGCACTGTCAATTGTGCCTTTATCACCAGAAGCAACCGCTTGCTTAAAGCCAAAATCTGCAGTTAGCACAGAGGCTGATACGTATAGTAGCTCTTCACGGTTATGTAATACCCGTTGCAATACGTTTTCTGCTATTGAGAAGTCTCGGTTTAATCTTTCTCGAGTTTGTTCGTCAGTTGCTATCCACACGTTGATAAATGTTGTGATGGCAGTTAACAAAACTAGGCCAACCACTAGCCTAAAGATGCTTTGATTAAGGGGAGTTTGAGTCAACTATTTATTTCCTCGAGCAAATTTTTTCGATTTAAAGGTACGTTGAGTCGCAGGGACTATCTCTTCGAGTAAGGTCAATTCGATAACAAATGGGCTCTGTGTAAATTCACTGGGTAACAGGATGTCTTTTCTGTCTGATTTGTTAGCAGACAATTTGGGATGCCACAGCTTCACGGCTATACCGGCTGTGGGCACTTCGGCTATGCCTTGTGCGTTGGTAATTGATGTGTAGTTGTTTTCAGCGACGTAGATATAGCCAACCATTTGATCGTGAATATTACATCCAAGCACCACAATACCTGATTGTTCAAAGGTCAATTGTTTCGACTCACCCCCATTGAACATTTTTATTTCGAATGGTTTTGGTTTAGAAAAGCTATAAATATGATGACGTGTGTTGTCACTATTGGGAAATGCGACACTTTGATTTTTTTGGATAATCAATACTTGTGGCAAAAACTGCAAATTGACCTGATCCATTATTGCTACGTCTGTAATATTAAGAGTACTGGGTGCATCTCCATTAAAACTCACCACAACATTTTCGACTGGGTTACCAAACTGATCGACTACACGTATTGACTCAGCCGAGACATTAAAACACCACAATAATAAAAAAATCAGAAAGCTACAGATATCTATTCGCTGAGTAATAAAGTTGCAATTGCTGCCAAATATTGGTGTTTTCATGGTGCTCAATACTTCTTGTTTTGCGCTTTATATAAGACCGTTTAATCCCATATAAATGTTTTTCTTTGGAGTAACTTAGCAGAATTTTTTTGCTTATTCTTAAACAATGCTTTTGTAGCTAAAATTTAAAACAACGTTAATTCCAAATAAAACGCAGTTGCTCTTTCGAAATCTCTATTTCATCAGCCGGACGTCTAAAGGAAAGGCTATTTATTTCTGCTAGGTTAAATAAAACTAACTCGTCAAAATCATTTATCAGGCTTTGTTTAATGGACTTTGCAATGTGTTGGGAGTCGGTGTAGGAATCTTTCTCCACTTTAAATCTGTCCAGTTTTAAGTTATCAAAAATATATGATTCAGAAAAATCGTGATATTTCATGTCACCAATAAATACCAGTGTCGCAACAAAATGTTGTTGATCATCCTGGGCCGATACCGTCATTTGTAACTTAATTGATTGATCTAATGTGTCAATGAGTATCTTGGCATCGGAAAAAGTGGCTTTGCTGCCTTGAAAAGACTTATCAATGGGGAACTGCAGTGCTAAATTTCTATTGATCGTTTTAGCTTTTACCAGTTGCACTGATCTTTCTACTTGAGAATACGCTGAACAGTTCCACAGAATACAAAGTCCAAGAACTAAAATTAGTTGTTTAATCACGCGCTTTACTCCTATTAAAACCACTTTTTCCACAACATACCTATCAGCGACATTATGGCTAATATAACCATAGCTGAAGATAAGTAGAAAAATGCTTTAGGCTCTACAGTTCCGGGTAAACCCGCTACATTCATACCAAATATTCCAGTTAAAAAAGATAAGGGTAAAAATATGGCGGTGACTAAAGATAACACATACATACGCATACCTTGTTGCTCAGCAATACGATTGCGCAACTCATCTTGTAATACCATGGCGCGTTCTTTAGCTAAGTCTAGATCTTCGACGTAGCGAGTCATACGGTCAGTTTGATCCCGCAACTCAAAAGCTTGTTGTTGGTTTAGGGATTTATTGAAACGATACATTGCGTCCAGTGCATCACGTTGCGGCGCTAAATAACGACGCATTGCGGCGGCTTGTCTGCGTATCATAGAGAGTTTAATTCTGTCTTGTTTTGCTGATTTATCTAAAGCTTCGAATTCAGTTAGATCTTCATCTAGGACATCAACAGTTTCGCTGATCCTATCGGCAATTTTGGTGATGATTTTTAAGGTTAAATCCATTGGAGATGAAGCGATATAGCCTTTTTCTAAATCTTCTCTGACGTCTTGCACAGATAATAATTTACGATCTTTACGCCTTGCAGAAATCAAAGTGTGTTCGCCGATCCATAATCGTAATGACACCATATCTTCCGGATCGGCATCAGGATTACGATTAATGCCACGTAAATACACCAACATACCATCACCAAACTGCATTGCTTTCGGGCGGGTTTCAGCGGTACACAGCGCGTCTATAATTTCGGTTTGTAACCCCAAGCCTTGTAAACATTCTTTTGAGTCTGGTGCATCCGATTGAATATGAAGCCAATTAAAGCCAGAAGCAACCGTACCATCATCAAGCGGCTTAATTGTCGGTGATATAGCCGTTACTTTTGTGTCGATATTAAGCGCCCACAACATAGCTTTAGATGTTTGGTCTGTTTGGTTCATTTAGTCTTCTGGCTACTTTGCAGTTTTAGGGTGTTTAGCACTTTTTTCTCGCATAAAATCGATAACCGAATCAATGCCTTTCTGACGGATCATTGGTGCGAATTCGGCCCGCTTTGATTGCACTAGGCTTATGCCTTCAGCTACTAAGTCAAAGGCTTTCCACTGGCCTTCCTTATTACGACGCACTTGAAAAGTGATGCTGATATCTGGTTTACCTGCATCTTTTATTAGGGCTTTAACAGATACGGTTTTCTTGTTTTCGGTAGGACGAGAGGGTTCGAACTCTACAGTTTGATTAGTGTAACTACTTAAAGAATTAGAGTAAGTGGTTAACAAATACAATCTAAATTGCTCAAAATATAGCTCTAACTTTTCACGTGGAATATCTTTTGCCTGAGTGCCCAAAACACTAAGTGCCGCATAAACGTGATCTACGTGAGGCATTAACTGTTGTTCTACAATATTTCTCAATGCTTCAGGATCATTTTTTATTAAGGTTTGATCTTGTTTCATTTTAGCAAAAGTGACAGACGCTACATCTTTAACAAACACATAGGGGTCGTCTGATTGGTTTGCTGAAGCAGCAAAACTAATTGTCATAATTAGAATGGCTAGCTTAATCGATTTGAACATTGAGTAAATCTCCAAGGGTATTCCCTAGTATTTATATTACCCGACATTGTACTATTGGTTTGCCCTGACTGGAATCTAAAAGGGAAACAAATGCCCCTTCAATGAGTGAGAATTGTAATTGCCTCTAATCAACCTAAGTAAAAACAATAATTTTGGCAGTTTTGTATATTGGGTTTTGGCCTTAGTATGTTTTTTATCAGGTCTGTATTTGAGCCAAATTTCATGGTTACAGGCAGAATGGTTTTCTCGTTCCGGATGTCTTGTAGTGGTACTGGGTATATGGTCAAGTATTGGTGTGGTTTTTCATGAAAAGATTATCTCTCGTCGCGCAAACTGGATACGTAATAAAGAACTCAGACAACTGAAGGCTAGATTATTAGATGATTCAGAAATTGCGCTGGGTATTGATCAGGTTAATGCTGATCACGACCAGCGCCTTAGTTTAGCCATACAGGACCTGCGCTTGTCTATAGGTGTGCTTGAAATGTCATTGTTAATTAGCGGCACTTTAGTTTGGGGATTTGGTGATTTGATAGTGCAGGCGATACCTTTGTAACGAACAAATCTAAAATTCTCATTTACCGATCTTTTTTTATTTCCTTAGAACTCCTTCTATAATAGCTCTGACAAATAATGAAACATATTCTTACTTAGTGTGTAAATTTTTCACATTATGATTTTAACGTCGTCGGTAAAAAATTACTTATTTTAAAAAAGACCAATAAAAACAATTAGTTAACTTTGTTTTTATGTTTGGCACAGATGTCGCATAGTTAAATGCGTAACATTATTCATTTTAACAAACGAGAGGAAACCACTATGTTGGGCTGGGCATTAACTTTTTTTATCATCGCAATCATAGCGGCAGTATTTGGTTTTGGTGGTATAGCAGGCGCCGCAACCGGCATTGCTAAAATCATATTTTTTATCTTTATAGTGTTGTTGGTGTTATCACTTATCTCAAACGCACTAAGAGGAAAATCGCCGAAAATTTAGCGGTCACAAACCTTAACAAATGTTTTCATTTTAATTTTAAATAAACGGAGAGAACCATGAAAAACTTAAAATATTTTACAACGACTTTACTTGCCTTAACTGCTGTATTTGCTTTATCTGCTTGTGATGATGGAGCAGAAAATGCAGGTGAAAAACTTGACGAAATGGCAACAGACGCAGGCAATGCAGTTGAAGATGCATGTGAAGATTTAAAAGAAGCGGCTAAAGCGGAAAACAAAGACTGTTAATCGCTAAAGCAATTAAGAAAAAGGGCTTCGTGCCCTTTTTTTATGGCTGTAGTTCAATCGAGATCGAGCTATAGAAGTTTATAACACGAGGATAAGCAGATGTTATTAAAAGTATTAATGATAATTGTAATTGTAACAGTAGGGTTTTTGATCAGCGCTACAAGTCTTGGTGATGGTGGGTTTTTAACCACATTTTTAATGGCGTTTGGACTTTTCAGTGTGATCGGTTTAATTGCGCTGGTTATCTTGGTCAATAAAAATAAACAAAAGTAGCTTCGATTGTAAGAAATTATTTGCTCTGTCTGTTGTATCAATTGTTGATGCGCGGCCTGAAATATTCAGGAAAAATATGACAATTATATTCTTTTTATAATCACTATGGTATTCGCGCCATTTCCCACTTTTTTTAGCGCAAGGAAGGTTAAAACTTTTGTTTTAACACAAGGAAAGTTAAAACTTTTCACGGATTTTGATTAAGATTTTTAAATCTCGCTAAGAAGTCATTTCTCTAATGGGATGGGTATAAATTCGAATATCTGCTAATTCAAGTCTACAGTAAATGATAGACGGCGAAAATCGTCAAACAGTTGAACTTATCCTAATTGTTCAACGGTGAAGGAAGGCATAGTCGGCTTTTTATTGTTATCACGTTATTAAAACAAGGAGATATGATGCAATTTAATATCATCAAGTATGCACCCATAATAGAAAAAGCTCGCACTAGTTTTTGGTTTGTCCCTAGCTTTATGGTGTTCGCTTCTATGGTTCTGGCTGGTTGTGCGGTCTACATCGATGCTTTGATTATTGATAATTTTGAACTCAAAATTCCATTTATTTATGGAATAGATATTGATGCTATTCGAACTTTGTTGGCGACTATTGCAGGGGCTATGATTACGGTCACCAGTATTGCGTTTTCTATCACTATTGTTGCTTTAACCTTAGCTTCCTCCCAATTTGGTCCACGTTTATTGCGTAACTTTATGATGGATACGGGGACGCAAGTTGTGCTGGGTTCTTTTATCTCGAATTTTTTATATTGTATTCTGGTATTTTGTGCCATTAGCTTTCAAGAACCCTATACTTTTAAACCTGGATTGACTGTGATTATTGCTGTGATGATGACTTGTTTAAGCGTCGGAGTTTTGATCTACTTTATTCATCATGTAGCTAAGTCAATTCAAGCAGATGTGGTTATCGACGATGTTTACCAAGAGTTACAAAGTGGTATTGAAAACCTCTTTCCCTCAGTTGAAAAGCAGCAAGACCCTGCAAAAATTAATGATCCAATTGATTTTACGCAGCGGATCAATCATGTAAACGTATCTGCAAAGTGTAGTGGCTATATTGAGACTATTGATCACCAAGCTCTGTTAACGCTTGCTGCTGCAAACGAGGTGCTGATTGAGTGTCGCTTTAGCCCTGGAGATTTTGTTGTTCAAGACTCTGTTATAGCGGTTGTTCATTCAGATAATTTAGTGAATGAAAAAGTAGTCAAACAAACATCAGCTCTATTTGTATTAGGGGCATACAGAACACCTGTGCAAGATCCTGAGTTTGCTATTCATCAGTTGGTCGAAATTGCTTTACGTGCGCTTTCACCTGGTATTAACGACCCTTATTCTGCAATAACATGCATAGATAAACTCAATTCAGTATTGTGCGGACTCACTAACAGGGTATTTCCGGCTAAGGAGCATTATGACCAAGCTGGCATGTTGCGGTTAGTGTGTAAGGTTTTAACCTTTACAGATATCGCCAGCGCTGCTTTTGAACAAATCAGGCAACAAGCCAATAATAATGTTGCCGTCACAATAAGACTACTCGAGTCATTACATAACTTAATGATGTTTGCCCAAAATGACGAGCAACAACACTTCATTATTAGCCAAACTAAAAAGATTGAAGAGCAACAAAATAAGCAACCGCTAGCCAAAGACGATACACAAGTCATTAACAGCAAAGTTGCCTTGATTTATTCAGCATTTAAATAGAGACAATCTAAATTATATAATTGGTATAACGGTGCAGTTAGGCTTTGATAAATCTAATAAAGTGGAACGACTTATGCTGTTTCTTTTGCTATTTAAGTTAAAACTGTCGTTTTTGTTCAATCAATTTTGATAGTGGGCTAATAGAATACAAGCCATACTTTGATTAGACGACAAAATTAGTGTTCGCTAATGATAATTTTGAAATACCGCGAAGTAAAACTGTTGAATTGACCGACCCCTCAACCGAGAGGGTTATCCATTATTAATAAAAACACCTCGTTCAAAAGAATCAAATAGAGATAAAAATTATCCTGTAATTTATTTAACGGATGCATGGTATAGTTTTTAAATCACCTCTTGGGCAACTCGACTTCTTATAAATATCACTAAGTCCAATTTGCCGATTAAAGTATGTTTATGTGTTGCTAGCGTAAAACGACCGGAGTTTGGTGATAAAGAAGATATGGTCGCAGGAGCTAAACAGTTAGCAGAGAAAATTGTTGCTCAGTCGGCTAAGGATACAGTTCTCAAGTTCAGAGTCACTAATGGGGCAAGGCATACTACCGCTTTTTCAACTACTTTAAGTTTTAAGTTACGAGCTTTTCTACACCCTAGTTATAAGGAAAGAACATGATACGAGTATTGGTTTTTATTTTATTTTTTCCGTTCACTGCCGTCGCTGGTAACGAATCCTCCATCGATACCGATGTACGTGAGGTGTGGAGTGGCGGCTATTGGAGCTATGGTGATCAAGATGGTGTTTATCGATTTATCGTGCGCGGTGGCGGAATTGAGCATTATAAAACTAAGCTCTATGTGCAATGGCTGACAGTTGGTACTGATTATGACAAGCCGATATTATTGAAATCGGTTTCTATTAAGGAGCTCAATGACACGCCTGAATATTCATTTGGTTTGCCTGAGTGTATTGCTGAAAGCCGCTGTAGTTCGGTATCCCTAGAAGCAACAAACACATATGATCAGAGTAAATATATGATTCAAATTCATATGCCAAACATTGGTGTCTATCAATATGAATCAGCAGCAGCACCATTATAACAAGTGATTATCCATCCAAGTTGTTTACAGATAATACCGTTCCAAATTCGGGATCCATTGGACTCGTTAACGTTAGTCGTTTAGCAAACTTTAAGTGAATATATGAAATCCTACATTACTGTAAAAGCACTATTTTTTGCCATTTTTTTGTTACCCATTTTTGTTCAAGCGAGTGACGTCGACTGCGAGAACGCCATGACCACATACGCTATGAATATTTGTGCTGCCACAGAGATGGAAAACGCAAACATCGAGTTGGCAAAATATATAGCCGCGGTTAAAGAAAAGTATTCGTCGGAGTCGGGGGTAGTTGCAGCGCTTGATAAGTCACAACAAGCTTGGCTTGGTTATCGCGAGTCACATTGCGATGCAATATACGAAATCTGGTCTGGTGGCACAATTCGAGGAGTTATGTTCGGTGCTTGTATGTTGCAATTAACGAAGCAGCGCACCCATAACATATGGAGTGATTATCTCGCTTCTATGGATCCGGATCCAAATCCAGCGATGTTGCCAGAACCACAGTGAAATTACTTAAAAAAGCACCTTAACAAGTATAGCTTTGCGACCTCTTTAGTCGGCTTCTCAAAATGCGCCAACTACAGACATTTGGCGATGACACCCAGAAATTTGCACAGCTAGTCGCAATAATACTCCTAGCAAAAATAATATAATCTTGGTTCCATAATTTCTAGGTAAGGCCAGTATTAACTGATGGAGAACTTTTATTAAAACAATAGGTATATTAATAGTAGTCATTCAGCTATTACTTTTTGGGACTCTGTTTTTAACACCCATACCCGATTGGAGAAGCCTCTACTCCTTAATACTCTTAGCTTATATCGCAATAACATTTATATTGGGTACTTACCTTGTTGTGCGCTTATTGAATATCCGCCGTTGGTATAAAGCGATTGCTATAGTGGCATTAGTTTTGGTTGTTTGGGGGCAGCTTGCGGTTGTTCTTATTAAAATTGAACATGGAAGTTTCTTGTGCTCTGAAAGTGATCCTATACAAATAGAGTGGCCAAACTGTGCAGCAAAACTGTTTATTATTAATCAAAGCTGTTTTCCTGATGGCCCTGAAAGTGGAAGTGTGTTTTACAAAAACAATGAGCTCCCTCTAATGGAGTTGGTTGTCTATGAGCCTAATAATTATTGGTTTTCTAAGGAGCACGTAACACGAACAGGACTAAATATTCTAATAAGAGGTAAAGAGTCGGATCTTAATATTAAGTTGCCCGTTGGGTGTGAGTAGTATGGCGCGCTTGCCTAACAAAAATATTTAACCCCGTTCGCAACAATAGGCTCACTGTAACCCCTGCCATTTAAGGTGTTTGTGCCAGCGCTTCGCGCAGAGTATTACAAACCACATAAATAAGTTGCGAGGTTTAATTCGGTGATATTAGTAATCTACTATGTAAAGGAATAGAAAAATGAAATGTTCTGTATATATAGCAACAAGTGCAGATGGATATATTGCTACAACGGATGGCGGTGTTGACTGGCTGCATAGCGCAGGTAACTTGGAAGCAGATATGGGTTCTGAAGATATGGGGTTTCAGTCTTATATGGACTCTGTAGATTGTATGATTATGGGACGTAATTGTATGGAAATGATTGCCAGTATGAATCTAACCCCTGAACAATGGCCTTACGTTGATATGCCTATTGTTGTGTTAAGTAAGACAGTAAAAGAGCCGCCCGAAAATCTAACTGGGAAAATTGAACTCTACTCAGGCGACATTCAAGACCTAATTTTAAGGTTAGATAAAAGCGGTTTTAAACATGCGTACATCGATGGAGGTTCAACCATTACCTCTTTTATTAACCTCGAATTGATTAACGAAATGACCATTACCAAAGCTCCGGTTCTGTTAGGTGCAGGGATCCCACTTTTTGGAAAAATAGATAACAGTGTAAAGCTTGAAAACGCACAGGCTTTGACATTTCCAAATGATTTTGTCCAAGTTAAGTACAGTGTTAATTATCCCTAATAAGTCACTCAAGACGACGGCTACTCTTGACTCGGTTAGCTATAATGTTTAGCTAAAAGCATGACCAAGTGTTTTAATACCGGCTTGATTATTCGTATTTTAATTCTGGACACTCAGTGCTAAAAAAAATATCTATATTAATGGTGCAAGGGCTTTTAGCGCTTCTACCTATAACCCTAACTGTGTATTTTTTGGTGTGGTTGGTGACAACCATAGAAACCAGTTTGACGCCTCTTATTCCGCCAGAGTTTTATTTTCCGGGCTTGGGATTATTATTAGGCTTGGTTTTTTTGTTAGTGGTTGGTATAGCGGTCAACGCCTATGTCATCAGTTCAATTATTGCTTGGAGCGGCAAATTATTTGAACGTATTCCGATTATTAAAACAATTTATGGCGCAATCCAGGATGCAGTTAATCTCATCAATATTGGTAAGCGCCAAAAAATGCAAAGTGTGGTGTCGGTAAAAATAACCGAAAGTATTCACTTAATCGGTTTTGTTACTAGCCATGAAAGCGCCAAAATTTTATTCAAAAATAACGAGAAGCTTGGCGTTTATATCCCTCTTAGTTATCAAATCGGTGGCTACACCTTATATATCGACAGCGATCAATTGACGCCCCTTGATATAGACGTAGAAAAAGCCATGCGAATTGCCCTTACTGGTGGCAGTGTAGCCAATGCCAAAGCGGCTGCAAAATAAAGTATCTAGTTGCTTCTAGTTAAATTTAAAAAGCGCAGCTAAGTGCTGCGCTTGCCACTGTAGTCAAAGACTTCTCTAGCTTTTCTTCGCTACCGCAGGAGTTATAAAACGGGTTAGCAGAGCAGGCAATAGGGTTAAGTCTGTGACTAGGGCGACTATCATTGCCAACGCAGTGAGTAAACCAAACAGCATGCTAGGTACAAAATCGGAAAATGCTAATAATGCAAAACCGACACAAATGATGACTGTGGTGAACAACATTGCATAACCCACACTAAAATAGGCCTGTTTAACCGCTTCATTGGGTGTTGAGTCGCCGTGCAGATAATGGTGTACAAAATGAATGGTATCGTCCACCGCTATACCCATGGCTATGGCGGCAATAGTGATAGTCATCAAGTCTAAGGGAATATTCGCATAACCCATTACAGCCAATATCACTAGAGTACAAATCACGTTTGGCACTAGTGCTACTATCGCCACTGATAGTCTTTTAAATAATACCCACATCACCAGTAGCAAGGCGATATAGACTATACCCAAAGTCAAAATCTGTGAGTTAAATAGACGCTGCAATATGTCCTGATAGAGCACAAATAAATTAGTAAATTGATATTGATCTTCAGTAATACCATTGGTTTTTAGATCGGCTCGCAAGTTTTCTAGATATTCTTTGCGATTAAATCCTTCAGTGCTGTCTTTTACTCTACTGCTTAGACGTAATTGCTGGTTTTCTAGTGAAAAATAACTGCCCAATAAAGTTTCTCGTAAATTATCATCGACTAAGCGGTAAATAGCGGTGAGTTCGTATTCAGTCAGCGGCCGACCTTGGTTTAACTTCATGGCTAATTCAGTAAAGTTAACCACTGAGGTGGTGTTGCCACTAGCTGGATATTGTTTGAGTATTGTTTGCGCGACTTGCAGTTGTTGAATACTTTTGGCACTTAAGGCGAGATCAGTTTTCTGCATGTCTGGCGGAATATCAATAATAATATCGAAGGGAGTTGAGCCACCAAATTGTTGGTCAATAAAGGTTAATTCTTGATGAGCTTGGGTATCTTCGGCAAAGTAGTTCAAAAAACTGTTTTCTACGCTGAGTCGGAATAAACCTAAAATAGCAATCACAGTCACAACCACAAACAAACCTATCACTTTAGCTGAGTGATTTAGGGTGATAGCAGATATCCCTTGAATAAATTGTTGGCTTAGTTTGTTGGGAGCTGCTTTTTGACTGCGGGGAAATAAACACAATAATGCCGGTAAAAATATCAATGAAAGTGCAATCGACACAAACATGGCAATGATCATCATCCAACCAAAACTCACCACTGGCTGAATGCCACTAAAAATAAGTGAGCCAAAGCCTACCGAAGTAGTGATGCCAGCGTAAAAGCAGGGTTTGATTTTCTCCCTTAATGTAGCGCTCACTAATTCTGCTTGTGTGGCTTGGGCGTCGTCATTGGCTAGTTGCCTATATTGCACTATGAGGTGCACACAAATGGCCAGAGTAAGAATTAATTGTAAGGCGATGAAGTTGGAAGAAATAACAGTTGTGCGCAAATCAAAAATGCCAAATAGCCCCATGGTCATGATCACACTGATAGCACAACAGGCGATAGGGATAATCACCCAACGCCAGCTTCTAAACAAAATAAACAACATAATACAAATGGCTAGGCCTATGGCGCTACCAAATAACTTGAGATCTGCACGGATAATATTGATCAGTTGGTGACCTAAAACGTAGGAGCCACCCAAATACACATTGGCGTTGTCTTTGACCGTATCGGCGAAGGCATAGATTTGTTCTATCTCTTGCTCACGCTCTTTGTTTAATTTTTGCTTAATAGGGTCGGCTTGGGCTTTAAGGTGCTCGATCTCGGTTGCATCGTCATCGGTAAATTGGTTGCTTAAGCGTTTTTTATCAAGCTTAATAATGTTTGATTCAATTTCGCTTAATTTAGCATCTTGTTTAAACACAATCTGAATGGAGGTCGCCGATATTTTTTGATTAACCAATAAGTCGGTAAAAATAGGATGGTGATCGAATATTTGTCGCATTTTTTCATAACTAAATTGTTTGCTTTGCCAAGTCCACTGTTCAGGCTTAAGTTTGGGATCTAGCTCACTCATTTGCGATAACAAAGGCACATTTAATATATTGGTGACAGATTTTACTCTTGGTAAGGTTTCTAATTTTTGAGTTAAAACTTGGATATCTTCAAAGGTTTTGTCACTAAATACATCATTTTGTTTGGGTTCATATGCTAATAAGATGAATTCATCTGGTGAAAATCTTTCATTCATTATCTGACTTTGAATGTACAGTTTGTTGTTTTTCACCAGTAATGTTTCGGCTGAGGCATCTATTTTAAAATACTGTACAAACCAACCTAGGCAGAGAGTTAAAACCAATACAGATACTACTGTTATCAGTGGTTTTTGGGTTAGCCAAACTGTGCGTTGTTCAGTCATTCGATTGACCTTCAACTGTCACTGTTGCTTTAGGTGGCACTGGCGATCCATCCTCTTGATCTTGGTATTCTTTATCTCTCAACAACGATTGCATATACATATTGCGGAAAAATGCGTAAGGATCTTCACTTTCTTTATATAGGGTTTCATAACTCGATGCCCTAGGAGAAAACTCATGAAAGCCGTCATAAGTTTGAATATATTGGGTTTGTGGCGGATTTGATACGTAAGTAACAGGAGCAAATGTGGTTTCTGTCAGAGTAGATAAACCATTTCTAATATCACTTTGTCCAAGTATAGGAAGCACAATGAAAGCCCCATAACTCACATCCCAAGTCGTCAAAGTATCGTTTAACGTCGCCCTATGGGGTTTAATATCAAACCAGGCATCGGCAGGGTCAAATATCCCCAGTACTCCAATGGTGCTATTGATTAAAAAGCGCCCTAAACTACTGCCTGTTTTAGTGCCGTTAGCTTGTAAAAGGTGATTAATAGCGTTTAAAGGCTCGCGCAAATTACTAAAAAACTGACTCACTGCTACTTCTGCAGGGTCGGGCATAATAGCAGTGTAACCTTTGGAAAGTGGATTCATTACCCAGGTATAAACCACATGATTAAAGGCGAATATGGGGCGATTAATTGATTCAAACGGATCCTCAATCTGAGCAGGCTCATAGCCCACTACTGTTGGGGCAATAGCCACAACTCCTTTTGTTGTCTGTATCTCAATCGAGTCCTCACTCTTAATAGCGGACTGGCTCTGAGCTATTCCCGTTTGAAATAGTTGACTTTGACGCTGTTCAAGCTCATTTTTGCTTGCGCAACCTGCGAGCATGGATACCAGCATCAGCACTGAGGTTGACCTTTTAACGTCATTGAAAGTCATCTTTTTTCCTCTATTTAAGATTATTACGCATATTTTTTGCTAGTTCTTGTGCATTAAACACCGTATTTGGGTTTTTAGCTTCGCCACTTCCCATAGCAATTTGCAAGCTGGTGGATACTTTGCCTTCTACTTCGTAGGTTTCGATTCTAACTCCAGAGTAATCTGGGGTTACATAAGTCGAACACCCTAACAAACCACATTTACGTATCACTTTATTGCCTGTTGAACCCGACATAGCCATTTGTTGGTGAGTCTTAGTCTCTTGCTCTGTTTCACTATCCATTATAGTAAACCAGTCGTAACCATTTTTGCTGGTTAACTCTGCAGCACGTAACATGGCGTAATCTTTGATACGTGATTTTTCGGTAAAACGATTACCAACAAAATCAATTCTATACTGAGTATCGGTTAATTTTGTTTCGGTGTAACCATATTCATTTTTTGTAGATGATTCTTGATAGAGGGTAGGTTGAGGCGCTGCACAACCCACTAAAAGCAATAAGCAACTCATGGAAAAACCAGTAAGATAACGCATAATATTCTCCAGTGTACTTTACATGAATGCCAGACTGACACTCTTTCAAGGAATACCTATCAAGAATTAAGCAAGACTATAACTCATTGTAATGTATGGGTATTTATAAAGTTATTCAGTCTTTACTAAACTATTAGAGCAATTTCTACAGAGCTATGAAGTAGATATTTCATAGCCAATACAGTACCAGTTGTGATCGGTTATATATCCATAGTTCAGGTTATTTAGTTTCTGGGCCATTATTAGCCACATAGGCTCCTCTTTCACCTCGTGGTTTTTCATCCCCTGTGGTGGTGTCTTTAAGTGTTTGCAATTCCGATGCTGCATTTATCTCAGCCCCAAGCAAAATAGTGTATGCGGTGACATAAAACCACATCAGCAGAATAACTACTGAGCCCATGGAGCCATATGTTTCGTTGTAACTGGCGTACTCACTGATATAAAGGTTGAAAAAATATGACCCAACTAACCAAAACAAAGTGGCCAGCACAGCGCCAGGAGTGACCCAGCGCCATTTTGCTGATTCACGATGAGGTGCATATTTATATAAACTGGCAAGAGATAAGTTGAATAAAAGTAATAAAGTTGGCCATGTGATCCAATCTACTAGAGATTGGTTGATTTCGCTTACCGAACTAAGCACTAATGGAATACCTACAATCAGCAATAACATTAGTAACATGATTAATACTGTCGCTAGGGTCAGTAATACACGTATTACTATCATTTTGAAAAAAGACCTGTTTTTACCTTCTTGGTAGGTGATGTTACAGGCAGTAATTAACGCAACCGAACCTTTGCCACCACTCCATAATGTTAATAGAAAACTAAAAATAAAGCCTAGGCTTAACGCTCTATTATCAGTCGACAATAGGTTTTTAATCTGAGCTTCCAATATTGCTCTACTTTGCTCGGGGATAACGCCCACCAAGAGGTTGATATGTTGATTAAGAGTTTCGTGATCGACAAAAAGTCCATACATGGATACTAATGCCGCTAATAAGGGAAAAATCGCCAGTAGGAAATAAAACGCCACTCCAGCTGCGATAAGCGACATATTATCTTGCTGGACTTTCTGCACCACGCGCTTAGATATCTGCCACCAATTAGCTAGCGAAAACTCTTGGGGGTGGCTAGCATCATTATCTGAACTCATGTCACTTAACCTTTTTCTTGCTAACATTATTTTTTAATTAAATCAGAATACAAAGATACGACGAAATTAGTTCACTTTTATATTGATGTTACTGTAATAAGAACCTAAAGGGACAAGTCGCGTTATTAATGAAATCACTGATTTAATCTGCGCCTTGGTCAGACTCAGTGTAATCAGAATCATTCTTTTCATCTGCACGACTGCTATTTTTGCTATTGTCTACGTCTTCAAGCGTTTTATTGGGTTTAAGCATGCTATTTAATTTTTCGCCGCCTTTGGCACCAAAGTCCAAAGTACGAATGGGAAAAGGGATCAAAATATCTGCATTCTCAAGGGCTTTTTTGACGCCAACTACGGCTTGGTGCCGAGCCTGCATAAACCCAGTCTCTCCAGGATAATCAATCCAGAACCAAAGTAATAAGTTAACGCTACTATCACCGAAGTCCTTAGCAAAAACGGCTGTTTCTTGTTTTTTGATGACAAAATCGTATTGGTTAATTTGCTCTACAATCACTTCAGCCGCTTTTTCAGGGTCATCTGCATAAGAGATACCAACGGGCACTTCGACGCGTCTTACTCCATTGCTGGAGTAGTTGGTTAAAACGTTTCTAAATAATATCTTGTTTGGGATCACTTCTAACTGACCAAAAAACGTTTCAACCAGAGTATTTCGAAGGTTTATGGTTTTAACTGTGCCGAATACTTTGTCTGCTGCTACTACGTCGCCTATTTGAAATGGCTTTCGAATACCCATAGCTATGCCCGCAATCAGATTTTCTGTCATATCTTGAAATGCGAAGCCAATAGCTAAACCAACGATCCCTGCACCGGCCAGTAGGGATGTAACAGTGCCAGTTAACCCTAGGAAATCTAAGGCAATAAAAACACCTGCAATCAATATACACATTTTAAATATTGATGCTAAAAGGTTGGCAATTTGGATTGAATCTAGCGTTCTATGCAAAACTTTTGTTATCGTTTTGCCAGCGATTCTGGCGATAATTGAAAAGACGACAGCTATAAGTAATGCAACAACAATATTCGGGAGATGTTTAATAGCGGCTTCAAGCCAAGTTGTAAGTTTCTCGTCAATTAAACTCCAAAACTTGTCAATTTTTAAAAATTCCATGATGCACCCTAGTGGTTATTGTTTTGACAGGCGCCATATAAAATGGCGCCGTTTTTACTTAACACTTAAGATTGTAATTTCTCGAATTCCTTTTTTGCTTCATCTTTAGCCATTCCGTACTTTTCTTGCATCTTGCCTTGAAACTTTTCAAGATTACCGTCGATTTCCTGTAAGTCATCGTCGCTTAATTTACCCCAACTAGCCTTCAATGAACCTGATACTTGTTTCCACTTACCTTTAATGATGTCGTTATTCATAATGTTATGCTCCTAAATTAGTTAACAGTTGGTTAAAAAAGAACGCGCTATAACGGGCGCATTAAATATATTTTCACCCTACACATATCAAGTCCTATGCCAACGTCTTAACTTATTGATTAATATGCTAAAAAATAAATAATCGAAAAAATATAGCGAACTTATTGTGTAATTTTTACAGGAACCGAGAATTTTTGTCTGAGTCATCAGTTTTTTGTCGAGTTGTTTATCATCACATTTTTTATAACTACATTATAAAATTCAATATAATCAGTTGGTTAGGGAGTTTTATTGGTTTAGGTTAGTCAGTGGTATAAGGTTTGCTGCACTGTTGATGAGCAAGATTTCATGAGCAAGATTAGATGATGAACAAGATTATAAATCCTATGTAGTTCATCAAACTAATCCAGCTCAACTCACTTATTATTTTTAAGGATTAACCAATGGATATTATTCGTATTATTTTCGCGCTTTTGTTACCTCCCGTAGGCGTATTTTTACAAGTTGGGTTTTCTGGGGCTTTTTTTCTTAACATATTGTTGACGCTGCTTGGTTATATACCGGGTATTATTCATGCCGTTTGGATAATAGCTAAACGCTAATGTTTGACCAAAATACACAGCAAAAAGCCGTTAAGAAAACGGCCTTAGGTATCAGTAATAATAGCTTTGGAAAACTCTCTGTTGTGACTCTGCTTACTGTGCTTGTAGTGTTCATTGCCCTCAGACTAACTGCGCCTACCATTATCACTTGGTATGCTAACCGGGCTATCGAGCGAACCCCGGCTATTGTAGGCTCTGTAGATGATGTTGACTTGGCGTTGATAGCAGGTAATTACAGTATCAAGGGCGTGAATATTCGACAACTCGGGGACAAGGAAACCTTTCCGCTTTTCATAGCTGATCGCGTGAATGTATCGATACTTTGGAGCGAATTATTCTGGGGCGAATTGGTAACTGAAATAACTGTTATTAAGCCAACTATAGGCCTTTATGACAGGCCAGACGATAAAGTATTTGAAGACAGTGCGATAACCGACGAAAAAACATGGATTGGTTTAGTCCGTGATCTCACTCCTTTTGCCATCGATAAATTAACTGTTGAAAATGGCACTTTTATTATGGATGCCCAGGCGCAACTTAAGCGTTCAGAATTTAGTGTGCAAAACATCCAGCTGATAGTGACAAATATTGCCAATGCAAGCGTTACTGACACTGTTGCTATAGCTAAGATGACAGGTGACATTCAAAATCAGGCACAACTAAAGTTATCTGCGAATTTTGATCCAAATACCAACAAGCCCACCTTTGACATCAATATTGAGATGGAAAGGTTACCCGTTTCCTACATTGATTCTTTAATGAAATTCTACGCCCCTTTTGATCTAGAAGCAGGGCAAATTGAATTGGCTAGCGAGTTAAAGTCTGTAAATGGTAAAGTCACCGGTGATGTTCAGGCAGGGATCTACAAATTGGATGTTTTCTCTTGGCATGAAGATGTGGTTGAGGATGGTGACAATCCCATTCAATTAATTTTCGACATGATAGGCGGGGCGCTAGCTAGTCTGTTAGAGAGTGGTGATAAATATTTAATCGCAACACGTGTATCCATTGAAGGGTCACTTGATGATCCTGATGTATCTACCTTTGATGCGCTTTTAGGAATACTTAAAAACGCATTTATTGAAGCCTATAGCCTGAAAGTAGAAGACTCTGTTAGTGGATTGGAAGAGCCTCTTAGCGACAATAAAGAGTCTCCTAAAGCTAAGGCAGAGGTTGAGTCATAGCTTAATCTTCTTCGTAAACTAGCTCGCTAAGTAGAGGGAAGTGGTCAGAATCAATGGATGGCATTCTCTGGATTGTACCTAAGGTAAAGTGGTCGCTATGGAAAATATGGTCTAGAGGCCACCTCAAAAAAGGATAATCTGCATGGAAAGTGTTAAACATACCTCGGCCCATTCTAGGGTCCTTTAAACCACTAATGCGTCTAAAAGCTCGGGTTGTTGGTGACCAAGCTACATCATTTAAATCTCCAGTGACAATAGTAGGTTCAGTTTTATCCGCCACCTCTCGTGCTATTAAGAGTAATTCTCTATCTCTAGGTGTAGAACGCTCATTTTCAGTCGGACTGGGAGGGGCTGGATGCAGGAAGTGACACTTGACCCTAAGTTCATTTTTTAACATTAAATAACAATGAATCGATGGTACGCCGTCTTCAATCAGATCCCGTACTTTCACATCTTCTAATGCATATTTACTGTAAAGATGCATGCCATACAAGTTGTCCAAAGGTTGATTAACTCTGTGGGGATAATCGATATGGATAGGTTCCATGGCCTCTTGCCACCAAGTATCCGTTTCGAGAGTGACAATAACATCCGGTTGATGCAACAAAACCAACTCAATTAACTTTTCAGCAGAATGGTTTGGCATCAATACGTTACTGGTTAATATTTTAATAGACTGAGCATGGTTTGATGCCTGTGCTTTAGGCACTTTTATCGGGTAAAGTCGTGTGTAAGGAAATATCCAGGCAAGTTGATAAATCGAGACTAAGCCATTAGTTATCACTAAAGCAATTTGTGTAATTGGCGAGGCAATAAATAAACTTGCTACTAATAAACAAATTGTAATAACAGCAATTTGTACTCTAGGAAATTCCCATACTCGGCAAAGCCAGTGGTTTGATGGCAGCAATGGTGCCAATGTTACGCATAGCATAGTGATGGTAAGAATTATTATCAAAGCTTCCAATATTTTTACCCTTTCTTAGTATTATTATGAAAAATATGTCTACTTACCTTCGATAAGTAACGCTGTAATTTACGGCATTAAATTTGCTGGTAAATATTAACATTAGGCTTAAGTAAGCAATCTGAAAAATACACCGTTAATTACAATGAAAAGGTCAATTATATGCAAACCCAATTGGTACTCGATGATCTGAGTCAGTTTACCCAACTTGTTGTGGAAAAGTTACCTTCTATTTTCTTAGGAGTATTAATATTCGTAATTTTTTTCTGGCTATCAAGACCTATTGCTAACTTTTTGACCAAACCATTAGCAAAAGCTACCACCAGCAAACTGATCCAAATGGTAATCCGTAGGACTATGAGTATATTGGTTGTGCTGTTCGGGCTGTACATTTTATTACGCTTAGTTGGCCTCACGCAATTTGCTGTTGCGCTGCTAAGCGGCACGGGGGTTCTGGGTTTAATTATAGGATTTGCCTTTAAAGATATTGCCGAAAACTTTTTATCCAGTTTACTACTAAGTGTTCAGAGACCTTTTAAATTGGGAGATATTATAGAGGTTGAAGGATATTTAGGTGTAGTGCAAAAAATGACTTCTAGAG
Source organism: Paraglaciecola arctica BSs20135 (assembly GCF_000314995.1). Taxonomy (GTDB): domain Bacteria; phylum Pseudomonadota; class Gammaproteobacteria; order Enterobacterales; family Alteromonadaceae; genus Paraglaciecola; species Paraglaciecola arctica. The sequence continues at coordinate 133,345 of NZ_BAEO01000062.1, forward strand.
CCACCACATTGGTGGATTTTAATGGCGACCATGTTCAACTTCCTAACGCCACAATTTATAAAAATGCGATACGTAACCTTACTGCCAATCCTTTTATGCGAAGTACTATTGATATTGGGGTTGGGTATGATGCTGATTTTGATCATGCTCAGTCTTTAGCCTTGGACATTATGCTTTCTCATCCTGCAGTACTGGACGATCCTGCGCCTCAAGCGTTAGTGGACTCTTTAGGTGCCTCGACCTGTAATTTACGGCTGTATTTTTGGGTCAATAGTGAAGTTAATAGTTCGCTAAAGGTATCATCGGTATTAATGAAACGAGTGGTTGAGACGTTTTTGGTTGAAGATATTGCTATGCCTGACGATGCTCGCGAACGGATTATTTTGAACCCTGAAACATTAAAAAAACCAGTTGTTCCTAACATCAAAAAAAGCCAATCTAATTCAGAGATAAATACTAACAAAGCGTCGAGCGAGTCGACAAATGATGATACTAGCAGTGATCACGATGAAATAAGAGAGCAGGCGGCGCAAGCAAGAGATCCAGAGGAAGGTGAGAATATTTTGTAATTAGCCTAAGAGTCATTTTTGGAAATAACGTAATTATTGCAAATGACTAGGAATTATTTACATTAATTGATAGCTTTGCAGATTCATGGTTCTGCAAAATCACCATAAGATATTGATTTGTATCAAATTAAAATTACTTGGTGATATGGCATAGAGGTTGCTCTGTTAAGGTGACTAATGCGGAATACAACGCACTAGATTCACTTAAATTAACTGGAGAGAATTATGACAACTTCAACAAATTCAAAAAACCTAACAAGCACTTCAGGTACTCCTATTTCAGACAAGGTAACGGAGACCCTTCATCATTCAGTGGATACTTTATCTGAACACGCGGCGACAGCAGAAGAAAAAATTCGCAATACTGCAGCTGCATCAGCAGAAACTATGGGTGAGAAGCAGCTACAAGCGAGACAATATTGGGATCAATCTGCAGTAGGTAAATATACTAAAGAAAACCCAGTAGCTACTGCGGGTATCGCCTTTGCAGCAGGCATGTTACTGACTACTTTCCTTAGAAGAAAATAGTCCATTTATTATGACTACAACAGAGCAAAAAATAGCTAATGAGCACGGGGCAGTCCCGAGCGATGACGCAGCGATTTCCGACGTTTTAACGGCCTGGGACAAAGTATTTAAAAGTTTGCAGGTTCGCTTACGTACCAACGCAACTTTAGTTGCCTCGGATTTTCGTCTTTCTATCAAGGCAGTTGTAGTCGTTTTTATTTGTATTTTCACATTAGTTGGTTTGGGACTTGTTGTTTGGGTAACTTTGTTAGCGGGTTTAACTTATGGTTTGACGGCTATCGGTTTTCACTGGCTGTGGAGTTTTTTGCTGGTGCTTGTGCTGAATATCAGCGCTTTGATAATAACCAAGAAAATTCTAACTTCAGCTCTGAACTCAGTGGAAATGAAAACTTCCGCTAAATTACTTTTTAATGCTGATTGAGACCAGTCCCAGTAATATATAGCTTAGAGGGCATATTATGTTTGACCCACTGAAAAAAGAGAAGGCTAAGGTACAGCAAGCTAAGATTAATGCTGAACTGGCAAAAAAGTACTCTCAACGACAATTTGAGAAGGCTAAATATTCTAGTAAGTCGTTTATATCTTCTCCGACTGGCATCGCAGGTATGTTTGTCGCTGGGTCAATTAATGGCGCAACTTCGGACGTTCCAAAACCGATATCATCAGTTATTGTTTCACTGCTACTAAAACTGTTTTAACTTCACGTAGTTCCTCGTTTTGGCTCAATTCTGCTAATACATCAGCCAGTTTTGGGCTTTTTTTATTCCCTTCAAACTTTGCTTTAAATTGTTGTAACCAATTCTTCGCTAAGGGCATCAAATAAGAGCCACAGTAGTCTAATTAGAACACTGTGTATTATTTACCTATGGCATTTGAAAAAGTTACTTTTTTTGAATTAAAGGTCTATTGAATCCCTGTGTTTTTTCATTTCAGATAATTCTATTTTCTTTATGGATGTCATTGTTAGACCAGTAAAAACAAGGCCTCAATTAATTATTACGTTTATTAACAGTCACGTCATGGATTGGTATCTTTCCTGCATTTTAGCGATCGTTGGACAAACATTATTATCTTAGAAGCCAAGCAATAGGAGCAAGGCAATGAAATTATTTATCACCACATTTTTCTTTATTACATTAGTCGGCTCTGCAACCCTAGTTGCACAAACTACAGAGCAATACGCTGTAAAGCCTATACCACAAAATTTTATTCTGCTTGAACGGGCACTGGCCAATGTCGACCGAAGCAAAAAGGATAGGAACAGCGTTTTACGTTTAGAGAGAGCTGAATTTTATTACCACAATGCAATTAAATACCATCACGCTGGTTGGACTGCAAAAGCAACGGATTATGTGCACCGTGGGACCTTACTTGTCGAACTTCACCAGCGAACCGTTGCACAACCCGGCTTTTACCGCCCAGAGCTTGTAACTGCGCAAAAAGCGAGTTTAGTTGAATAATAATTCTACTTGTTTTCCAGACGATTAAAGTCAAGAACACCATACTCGGCTTGCTCAGATCGTCTAAAATAAGCATGCATCATGTCAGCGTAAGACCAAAAGTTTTCAGATGTTCTGCGTACGCCGAACGTATCTTTGAACTTTCGATAATCCTGCTCAGATGCAAGATTGGTTAATTGCGTGGCAAATTCGTCTATTTGTTCTGATGAGACACTGAAAAAAGCGTTCGGATGAGAAGTCATTAAATTTGGTGCAATACTTACTGTGTCTTCTTCGGGTAAGCGTCGGTTTTGTTCACCGAATAGATGAGAAATATTGCTATGTGCATTATGGCGCAGCAAAGTATAGAAATAGGATTGTTGGCTATCTTTATCGACAATTCGTACTATTGATGAGTTAGGTAATTGTGACACTCCGCTACCCGCCATTCGATTGATCCTCTTTAAAGCCTCAATCACAGTGTTATCTGGGTTGCCATTTTCCAATGCATATTTTTGGCTAGAAACATTAGCGACACGCTGGCGAATTTTTGTATACAATTCGCTTAAGTGATCGCTGCTTTCATATTTCACATCTGTTTCAAGTGACGCCTGATTAGCATCATAAACGAATTTTTCTACTTCGCTTACTGAGCCTCTGTACCATTTATTTCTTACCTTTTTTCTAGTAGAAATAGGCAGTAAGTTGAGAAAATTAAACTCACCTTCCATACGTAGAAAGTCCATATACATTCTGCTGTTAAGTTGGTGCCCCACATTACCGTATACGTCGTAACCAGCAACAAGAAGATAATGAATTCGCTCAAATAATGGATAGGTAAGGATCCATGCTGTTTGTGGAGTATCACCAATAAGTCCTTTTACTACAGTAGAGGCATCGTCGTGTCGAAATACCGTTAATGCTAGATTGTCATTGTTACCGTCGCCGTCCCAAAGCAGATCTAAGTCCAATTTGACCTTATCTTTTATATGCTCATCAATAAAAGCCGATTTTGTTTTTAAGTATTCTTTTTCCATGGCAGCGTAAGCCATCCAAGAGGTAGGTAATGCATTACTTTGTGCCTCAGCAGGAAGTACAATTTTTTGCCGAGCTTGCTGCATAAATTGATTGCTATTCTCTACTATTGTCAGATCGGGATCCGCAAAGAGCACCCAAAAATGATCGTTAATGACATTAAGGGCCAATTGCCCTCTGCATACCGGTCCTTTGATAAATTGCATAATAGTATTTTGCGACTCATCCAACATATAACGATATCGGGATTTCACTGGGATCTGTGCAAAAGTGATAAAAGGATTAGATGCTTCTTTAGGTTGATAGGTGGGGAGAACATCAACGTCGTAATCTGCTTCTATAAACCATTGTAACCAGCGTTTTTTTCTTTGTTTATCGAGTTTTACTGGCATGTGCGATTTATGTGCAATGCTTTGTGTGACAGCTTGCAAACGGTAATATACACGATTCACTTTTGGGTCATCAAAGGGTCTACGAGTGAAAATTCCCTTAATCTCTTCGCCTGGCTTAGTGGATGATCTCACCATCCTGAAAAACTGCCCTGGTTGTGTATCATCAAAATACAGATTGACCAAAAATAAATGTTCAAACAAATAACGACTCATTAGTTGTGCTTTTTTACTGTCTTGGTTAAAAAAAGTTTCCCAATCGTCAATAGTATCTTTTGTAACTTCGTTCAAAAGTGTCGGAGTTTCAACCTTGCCACCATAGGCTACCCAATTAAGCAGTTTTTGCTGTTCGGTACTGGAAAGTTTGGGTAAACCATAAGGCATACCCCAGAGCGGAAAATCTGCTTGGTAAGCATCAAATTCATCGTTGCTTGGGCATTGCGAGTCGCGCTTTAAATCTAGTTCAAGTGTTTCGGGTAATAGTGTTTGATTAGGAAGAGGAAAGTGTTGTTTTTGTAGCAATATTTTTGCTAATACACTGGCGTTTACGTTTTCTTCAGGTGATGTGGCTTTATCTGCTACAACAGCAAAAAAATCTTTGTCTCGCCATTCATTAGTAGTGTGTCCGTCTTCAAACAGTCGGGTTAAGTTTGCTTGGACTAATCTCTTGCCATCATAAACTCGTTCTTTATTTGCGCCGCGAGTAATACCTTCAGACGAACCTAACTTTAGTTGACAAGGGGCATCGTAACAAGCATGGCAAACAACACATCTGTGTTCAAGGATGGGGCGAATATCTTCAGAATAATCAAGTTGTGAAAGACTTGGATCCAATGAAATATCGCTAAGACTAATTACCTGTTTGGATGGAGCTAAACTAACAGTGATGCTAATAACCAATGTTAACAACACAATAATTGTTATAAAAATCAAACGTAACTTCATTCTTAAATACCCTGACAATAAAAGTGGATCATGGCGTTTCTCGACATGTGCCAAAAAAACAGCAAGTAAACTATAGCAATATTATGTGGTTGAATATTACTCGTTTGACTACTGATAGACGAATTATTCATTGCGGCTAGTCTAGGAGCTTTATTTCTTTAGTTTTCATGGTTTTTAATCTGGCACTTAATATGTGTAATTATTTCTTATTCGTAGGTAAAAGTTACAGTTCTTTTTTGCTGCTTTTATTCGGGCATCATTAAATATCTATATATTTCAATTAGTTAAGATTTGGCATCGAACTGGCATTAGTGTTTGTGAACTTTAACCGGAGAACAATTATGAAACTTACAATTCTTTCAGTAATTATCGCGACTGCTATTAGTACAGCTTCTTTAAACGTAAGTGCCGAAAACACTTGGAAAGATGGCGCTAAAGACGCTTGGATTGATGGCAAAGCCGAATCAACACTTCTTTTCAACAGTAATCTGAATTCTTTTGATATCAATACCGACGTTAAAAACGGTACTGTCATCTTAACTGGTAAGGTCAAAAACTCAGTAGATAAAGCCTTAGCCGAAGAACTTGTCGCCTCTCTTGAAGGCGTAACAAAAGTAGACAATAGATTATCTGTTGTTGATGGCAAGTCTGAAGAACATGACGATAAGGTGATGCAAGGCCTTAAAGATTCTAAAGTTGAAACTGTAGTCAAAACAAGATTGTTATTTGAATCACAAGTCAGTGGATTAGATATAGAAGTAGAGGTTGAAAACGGTGTAGTGACACTTGTAGGTAAAGTAAAATCAAGTGCAGAACGAGATCTCGCCGTTGCCATAGCCAAGAATACTAATGATGTAAAAAGTGTCGTCAACAAACTTGAACTTAAAGAGATAGTGGCAAGTAACTAAGTTTTATTCAGCAGCCCCTTGCCGCGCCTATATTGGCGCGGTTTTTTCAATTAGTTTTTCAATTAGCTAGGAGAATAATGGCTATGAAGTTTTCGGCTCTAAGACTGCCAAAGTTTTATGCTTCATCCACTCACATCAGCATTGATGTGGCAGTTTGTAAATCTGTCAGCCACTTCAATTGGTTTGCTCGTTATGATGTATCTAACCAGACTGATAATCCCCAAGATGTTTCTAAAATAATTTCTGCGTCAGGACAACAAGTTAACCTTTGATCGCCTAAAGGATGAGCCCCAAATGATGCCTAAATCTAGCAATCTATTACAGACAGAAGAATCCGCATACCTAAATAGAGTCTTCACTGATATCGATCAAACCTTAATGTTGGTAGGTACAAGTCAATCAACTCAAAACTTGTCAGTAACATTTGAGAAAACCTTCAATGTAGTAACGGCTAGCAATACCCAAGATATTTTCAAAGCGTTAGGTAGCGAAAATATTGACCTAATACTTGTCGATACTGCTGGTGATAACGAACTGTGGATTGAATCTCTTCGATATATCAGATCAAGTTCGTTGCTAAACTTGATCCCTGTCATTGTTCTTAGCGAGAAAAACTCTGTCTATGAACAACTCACGGCATTGGAACTTGGTGCTTTGGATTGTTTACTTAAACCCGTCAACCCGTTTCTACTCACGGCTAAAATTTCAAACTACATGAAGTTAATGAAAAATGTGCGGGAACTTGAACTGGTCTCCAGCACTGACGGTTTAACGGGTTTGGCTAACAAGATGCAGTTGGATACTACTTTATTGAGTGAGTGGCATAGGATGAGAAGAAGTAAACGCCCACTCTGTGCATTAATGATTGATGTAGATCATTTTAAATTATTCAACGATGCATACGGGCATTTAGAAGGGGATGAATGTTTAAAATCCGTAGCAGAGGTGATCAAACATGTGACTGGCAGGGACTCTGACTTTGCTGCTCGTTTTGGTGGAGAAGAGTTTGTTATTTTACTACCTTGTACTGAAAAATCAGGAGCGGAAAAAATAGCACAAACCTTACTGACTAAAATAGTTGCTTTAAAAATCCCCAGCGCGAGCAAACAACATAAATTCTTAAGTGTGAGTATTGGCGTAAGTAGCTGTCAGCCTCACGACATTGATGCTCAAGGTATCGAACCAAGCTGGCTTTTGGAAGAAGCGGATAAAAATATGTATAAAGCCAAACAGAATGGCCGTAATCAGTATTGCCTTTAATATCTCAGAATATTTAAACTTAGCTGGATTAGTGTCATTACTAAGGGAAATTGCCGAGCGATGTTGTCGTAACTATATAGCCGTTGGAGCTTTTTTGGTAATCTGACAGACTTAAATGAGCGAAAAGAAGTAAAAGAAAAAGACTAAAGCTTCTTACCACAGAGAACACAGAGCGCTTCGCTGCACAGAGAAAAGCGATTAGATTGATAAAACCCTAAAAATATTTTCCTCCGTGATCTCTGTGCCCCTCTGTGGTTCAAATTCTTTTTGCTTTTAAACACTGAGTGATCCCACTATAAAAGGATCCTGGAATGACGAGGATTGGTGCGCAGGCACCATTAAACAAAATCCCGTGGTGTTAACTTTACTACAACTTAGTGTTTTTACGGCTTGCACTTCAAGCTATTAAATCCTGTAGTTTTTGTTTGTTCAAGGGTTTCATTAGGGCGCGACTGCTACCGCTACTTTTAATTTCCGCTGCACCAATCTCAGCACCACTGATGATGACTATCTCGGTCGTATTGCCTTGTGATGCTATGTACTTCGCCAACACTAATCCATTTTCGTCTGGTAAATGCACATCTAGTAAAATTTTATGCCATTTTGGGCGAGTATGAAGCAATTGTCTGCAGGCTCGACCAGAGTGAGCCACATCGACTATAACGCCCATGGATTCTAGTAATAATTTGGTGATTTCGGCGGCATCCATATCGTCTTCTACTAGCATGAAATATTTATCTTGGTTCGTAGTTTGAATGATACTGCTCAAATCATTTTCTTTAGGCTTAGTTTGTACATTGGAATTAATAACGGTGGCTAGGTATCTATGTAGCAGCATCTTGTCAACGGGTTTAGAGATAACATCATCGAAACCTAGGGTCTGCAAATTTTCTTTAACGCCTTTCATGTTGGCAGCTGTTAAGGCCAATATTGGTTGTTCTACGCCTTGCTTACGTATTTCAACCACGGCTTCTTTGCCATCCATTTCTGGCATATGAATATCCATTAGGATGGCATTATAGGGGGTGCCTTTTTCAATACTGGTCACTGCTTTTTTGACTGCTTGTTTACCGTTTTCTGCAAAGTCTACATTTAAACCGAAAGTTCCAACTATATGACCTATTAACATTCTAATATCAGCTACATCATCTACCACTAAAACCCTGCCAGTAAGTGGTTTAAGTGAAGTGTTGTTTTCACCTATCACTTTCCTTTCTAATGACAAATTGGACAATGCTGTATCTTTAACGTTTTGACATGAAATGCTCAACGTAAAACAACTTCCTTCTCCTTCTATGGATTTTGCGGTTATTCCGCCGCCGAGTTTTTTTGCCAACTCTGATGAAATTGCGAGTCCCAATCCTGAACCTGTTTCTTTTCGGGAAATTGTATCTTCGATTTGTTCAAAAGGTTGAAAAATCTTATCGATTTCTAGCACAGGAATGCCTTTTCCGGTGTCCTCTACATAAAAATACAAGACGCATATTTCACCTTCTATCTTAGCCTTTACAGACACACTGACTTTTCCGTGGTCAGTAAATTTTATGCCATTGTGGATGAGATTAATTAGGATCTGTCTCAGTCGGGTAGGATCACAATGTATTTCTTCGGGCAAAGGAGTACTTGATGTTAACGTAAGCTCAATGCCTTTATCATTTGCAGATACTTGCATCAGTGTATAAATATCAACTAGAAAACTATTTAGGTTGAAAGTAGATAGCGCTAACTCGAGTTTTTTGGCGGCAATTTTCGACAAGTCTAAAACATCGTTAAGCAGACTGAGTAGATGTTTACCATTGTTTAAGATGATATTGAGTTCATTGGTAACAGGTTTAGCTTTTTCACTTGAGAGTAATAATTCTGTATAGCCTAAAATAGAAGTGAGTGGTGTACGCAGTTCATGACTGAGATGCGCTAAAAATCTATCTTTAGAACGACTCTGTGTTTCAACGTTAATCCGCTCTAAACGCTCTTGCTGGACTTCTTGTCGCGCTATGGCGTAACGGATCGCGCGGGCAAACCTTGGGCTATCAAGTTCGCTCTTAACGATAAAATCAACTGCACCTGCATCTAACGCGGCTTTGTCTAGTACGTTGTCAGACTGGCCCGTTAACATGATGATAGGCACTCGGCATTGCATTACTGTGGCTTTCTCTAAAACAGTTAAACCTGTTTGCGCGCCTAATTGGTAATCCAGTAAACAAATATCGTGTTGGTTAGATTCAAGTTGTTCGAGTGCAGCGTCTGGGGTTGATACCCAATCAATTTCGAAATTATACTCGTTAAGTTCTTCTAGATAATCTCTGGCAATGATGTAGTCATCTTCATCGTCTTCAACAAGCAGAATACGGGCGCTTTTTGTTAGCATAGGTTTCTCAGATCGAACTTAGTCATAGTTACTTTCGATTGGGTAATTCAACGAACTCGATCCAATATTTTCCTAAGGCTTTCATTAAATTGACTAAACCTTCGAAATTAACGGGTTTAGTAATAAAGGACGCAGCACCAAGATCGTAACCTTTTATCATGTCTTCTTCTTGCTGCGAGGTAGTGAGAATAACCACAGGGATAGCTTTTAGCTCAGGATCGTCTTTGATTTCTTTTAACGCTTCTCTACCATCTTTACGAGGCATGTTTAAATCTAGCAAAATAAGACTTGGCCAAGGATATTTATCCTCATCGCTATATTTTCCTTGGCGTTTTAGATAATTGATTAGCTCAACTCCATCTTCTACGCAGTGTAGGTCATTTAAAACTCTACTTTCTTGCAACGCTTCTTTGGTTAATAGGCGGTCGTCTTCATCATCATCAGCCATTAAGATAGTCACTGGCTTTTTAATTAGTTCAATCATTATTTTGTCCATTATTTTCAAAAAGTACGGCTTCAACAGGAATTTTCACGGTAAACACAGCCCCCGCTCCTGGTTCACTGACCGCGCTTATTTTACCACCATGTCGTTCGACTATGCGTAAACACACGGCAAGCCCAATTCCTGTGCCTTTATATTCAGAGCGACCATGTAAACGCTGGAAAGGTACAAAAATTTTATCTGCAAATTCTTGTTCAAAACCAATTCCATTATCGCTCACCGTAATTAAATGCCATTGGATGGCTGTTCCGGTGATTGCATCACGAGTTTCTGTTTGCTGGTATGTTATGGATATTTGTGGCGCAACGTCTACTTTTCGAAATTTAATGGCATTTGATAGCAGATTAAGAAACAGTTGATACATTTGAGCTTTATCACCCTGAATTGTAGGTAGCTCGTCAATCTTTATCTGGCTATCGCTTTCTTGGATCGCAATTGCTAGGTCACTAATAATATCTGCCATTACTTTATCTAGGCGTACTTCACTAAATTCTTTTCCGCGAGTGGTTACTCTTGAAAATTCTAGCAAGTCGTTTATTAGATTAGACATACGCTCTGCAGCTGTTTTCATACGTTTAATATAGTCGACACCTTTGTCTTCTAGTTCTTCTCCATAGGTGCTCATAAACCTGTCACCGAATGCTCTAATCTTACGCAACGGCTCTTGCAAGTCATGGGAAGCAACAAAGGCAAAGTCTTCCAACTCTCGGTTACTCCGTGAAAGCTCCTCTGAGTAGACGGTTAATTCTTTGGTTCTAATCTTGACTTGTTCGACTAATTTGTCATTTTGTTGTTCAAGAGACTGTCGCAGCTTGCTTTCATTGCTAATATTTAATCGCGCTAAAACTAACATCACAAGTAGTAACAAGGCACTAATGATGCCGGAAATGAGGAAGGTTATTTTTGCTTCCTTTTGAATTTTAAGGAGCTCTTCATATTGTTTATCTCTGAAAGCTATTTCAGCTTGTTGCAATTCATTAAACAGCGACAAAATATCTGTGTACCAATTCCTGCCTCGCCCCGTCATCAATAAGCCGATAGCGCGTTTTTCATTATTGACTAATGCCAATCCAACTGTGGTTTCTAATTCATTAATTTTTTTGTTGCTAATTTCTAGTAACGAAAGGATTTTTTCCTTTGCTTGTGAATGTTGGAAAGTTTGCTCTTTGACAATATCCATTTGTTCGGACACCGCTTCGAGGGCTGTTCGATAGGGTTTCAGATAATCATCAATTTCTGTTAACAAATATCCTCGTTGCCCGGTTTCTGCAGACAAAATAGAGATATGTAGGTTGTTCAGCGCTATTACCGATTCTGATGTCTGATATAACTGATGTTGTGTTGTAGATAAATCTCCTATTGTTTTAATTGCTAAATATGCATTTCCTGCAATTAAACACAGCACTATAAGTGCAATAAGCAACCAAGTGGATAAAGAGTTATCAAGTAGTCTTTTTGTTCTTAATTCTTCAACCATGTTGCTTGCCACCGTGTTGTGAACTAAGAATTTGCAAGGTATTGCTACATTCCTGACATGCACTAATGATTTTATCTATGGCTTGTATACCTTTTTCTTTTGGCATATCGTTTTCTAAAATGAGTTTTATAAGCTCAGCATTCATAGAAATACGATTAAGTGGTGACCTAGCATCATGGACTAACTTATTGACTGTGATAATTTCTTCAGACGACATGGTGTTGACTCATTAAAGTATTCATTATAGAAATTGAGAATGCACTAAAAGTGCCAACTTATTCAGCAAAATCACCATAGGCATGTAGACGGTTGTAAAGCGTTTTAGTACTGATACCTAACATTTGTGCGGCTGTAGTCTTGTTACCATCTACTTTTTCTAAGGTGATGCGGATCAACTCTTTTTCTACATTTTCTATTGTTTGACCGGCAGCGACGTTGTTACTTGGCTTTTGAGAAAGTGAAAAAGGTGACTCAAAGGTACTAGGTAGTTGAATTTCATTGCCAGTTGGATCGCTCATAATAAAAGCCCGATGCACACTGTGCCTGAGTTCGCGAACATTGCCAGGCCAATCAAAACGGCTGAGTCTTTCAAGTTGTGCTTCTGTCCAAACATATTGGCAGGCGTTTTCAGTATTTAACTCTTCCAGAAAAGCTTTGGCCAAAAGAGGAATATCTTCTTTGCGCTCTCGTAATGAAGGTATGGTGATGGGGAATACCGCTAATCTAAAGTAGACGTCTTCACGCAGAATGTTGTCCTGTGCAATAGACTCCATAGTGCGGTTAGTGGCCGAAACTACTCGACAATTTACTGGTATTTCTTTGGTACCTCCTACTTTTATGACTTTTTTACTTTCTAACACACGTAGTAGATTAGGCTGCATATCAATAGGCATTTCGGTAACTTCATCTAAAAACAAGGTACCATTTTCGGCACGTTCAAATACGCCGTCTTTTTTTGCTATTGCGCCTGTAAATGCCCCTTTTTCATGACCAAATAATTCACTGCCTATCAACTCTTTAGACAAGGCGCCGCAGTTTGTTGTTACTAGTTGACCTTGTGCTTGGCTGGCCTTATGGATAGCGCTGGCTACTACTTCTTTACCTACACCACTGCTACCCATTAACATCACGTTGGCACTTGTTTTGGCGACACGTTCAATCATCAAATACAATTCTTGCATAGGCGCTGACTCACCAATTAGGCAATCAAAGTGGCGTTTGATGGCTGAGGTTTTAGGCACTTTTTTTACTTTGGTTTTGCCCGATAATGCACCTTCAATATCTTCGCGCTGCAAAGGTTTAACCAAATAATCCATTTTTGGGCCGCTGATTTCCGCGAGAATACCTTTTACTGATGGATGCCCAGTAATAAAAGTAACCTGTGCAGTTGAGCCCATTTTTTTTAGATGATCGACCAAATGTAAGCCACTACCATCTGGCAACATAAAATCTAATAAAATGTGTTCAAATGGTTGGCTATCCAGCCATTCGTAGGCTTCTTTTAGGTTGCCAGCAACCGACACTTGGTGCCCTAAAAATTCAATAATGTTAGCTGCAACATCAGTAAATTCGATGTCATCATCGACAAGTAATACGTTTAACAATGGTTATCCTCATGCAGAGTTGGTACACAGTGCTGATTAATTTTTGGAACGATAAATAGTGTAGATGTGTACATTATTATAATGGTTTGGCTCCGCCCTATCTTTTAATTATTCGAAGCTATCGTTCATAAATAATAGACCTCGGAAAGTAGATTAGTATTGTAAACAGTTTTGTAAAAAATTCACATTCCTTGTAAATCGTTCACAGCTTTTAAGCGATACATACAAACAAACAAATAAAACTATTATTAATTATCAATGATTTACGATGGTTGAAAAATGGAATGTTGTTTGCAATTAGTATCATAAGCTAGCAATGGCTAGTGGTACAATCAAAACAGGAGTTAATATGTTAAATCAGACAACAAGTGTAGAGAAAGTAACAGACGTCATTCAAGTTATGAGCGCAGGTGTGGACTTTTATCACGATGCGGTTGAGCAAGTACAGGATACCTTTATCAAAAACACCTTCATCAAAATGGCGTCCAAAAAAGAGGCGGCTATTTTGGCTTTACAACCACTTGCACTAGAAGAGCAAGGCAAGACTGAAGACGGTAGTTCGATAGCCGTAGAGTCACGAAAAATGTACACCAAATTTGCGACTATGTTCACAAATGATGGAGACTATACCTATGTGAAACAGCTTGAAGAAGTTGAAGACAAGGTACTTAAAGTATTAGACGACGCATTAAACGAGGAACAACCCGTTCATGCGATGACTATACTGACCAATATTCGAGGTGATGCACAATTGATGCACGACGAGATGAAAGCCCTTCAGGAGCAAACGAAACACTAAAGCTCTTTAGTAGCATAAAGGCCCAGTAGCGCTCAGCGGTACTGGGCCTTTTTTATATGTATATGTAGCCTAAGTTCAGGTTATCTAGCTATTGCTGACCTTAATTATTGCTGGTTGTGCATTTAATTGGCAGCGCCTAAAAATATCGAATGAATAAGAAAATATTACTAGCGTAAGAGTAGATTTTACACGTTACTGATTTTTAGTGGCGTTTTTTTTATCTGTTATTTTTTACAAATATTTGTTTTTTATGGCTATTTTGTTTATTTTTGACGATGGCTTACTAATTGCTGCGTACTGTGAATTAACCAAATGCGAGTGAATTTAGATTTGTACCTAGATCATTCGTTAAATTAAGGAAGCATATGCAAAACAGTAGTTCAATTTTCAATAAATCAATATTACCCACCATCATATTAGTTAAACCTGCGCTGTTGCTCACTATTCTATTTTTAAGTTTTCAAGTTGCAGCAGTTCAATTGCCGGATAAAGAAAAACAAGCTGTTGCAGTCGAATATATGACAGGCTCAGGTGACATGCATGGTATGCGGATCGCCTACAGACCTGACTTTAACTATGACTTAGATATCCCACTAATTGGTGCAACTCGCTTATCGTGGGAAGCAAGTCTCAATCTTTTTGATTTGCACGGTAGCGCTCGTAATGAGGCTACTTATGGGCTTTCAGTATCACCTGTTTTTTCAAAGGCCCTGCCTAACATATCCAATAATTATCCACTCACACTCGAGTTCGGCATAGGTGTTGCCTATGTACATGAGAAAAAATTTGGTGGTGTTAATATTGGTAGTGTTTATCAGTTCGAAGATCGTTTGGGATTACTTATTGGTCTAGATAAAAATCAAAACTCAGAGATTGCGATTCGCTATATTCATTACTCAAATGGTGGGCTAAATACCAAAAACCCCGGATTAGACTTCCTAAGCCTCGCCTATATCTATCGCTTTTAGGCTTGTTTTGTGACCGCAACTTTTATGATTAAGAGTATAAAAACATGTTAAATAAAAATCGCCAGAGGTCACAAAATCATCATAAGCCTGGCTCAAAAAGCATAGAAGCAATAAAAGAAAGGATTGAGAAGCACTCAGTAGAACGAGGTGAAAGCGATCGAGGTAAAGAGCGAAGGATGGAAACTGATCAATACCAGCAAGTAATTGTAAAACGTATTGACGAAACATTCAGGCATGCCGACGATATTTTACAATTGGCTATCCATGAGGGAAAAAGCCAGATAGAGCGCCCGATATTAGGTTTGCTTTTATCATCAGTAGCGGCGGGGATGATCATCGGTTTTACAGTGCTTGCCGTGGCAGTAATGACGAGCATATTAGGTACCCTTGATGGTATCAATCGCGTGTTGGTTGCTTTGGTTTACCCACTTGGTTTTATGTTGTGTATTTTAAGTAGAACGCAACTTTTTACTGAACATACTGCAACTGCTGTTTATCCATTACTTGACGGCGCGACAAATGTGACTGGGGTACTCAAATTATGGTTGGTAGTCATTCTGGGTAACTTAAGTGGGGGCTTCATAATAGCGGTCTTGTTAAACAGCGCCGAATCAGTGATCCATGCTAAACAAGGATACTTATTGATTGCAAACCACGTTTTAGAGTACCAAGCTAGTAGTCTTTTTGTCAGTGCAATCCTAGCTGGATGGTTAATGGCAATTGGTGCATGGACGATTTTATCGACTCATTCAACTACCAGCCAGCTTTTATGTATATATTTAGCAACCTTTCTTATAGGTATAGGTGGCTTGCATCATTCGATTGCTGGCTCTGTCGAATTGTTTGTTGGTTTTCTAATGTCGCCTAGTATCGAGGTCACTACTATTATACCCGTTATAGCGGTGATTTTACTTGGCAACGCCATAGGCGGGAGCGTATTTGTTGCTTTGTTGAATTACGGGCATATACGCGGATTGAATAAAATAGTCTAAGGAATTATTTTGCCAGAGATTTCAAAACCCAAAATTGCCATAACGGGACCTAATATATCAGGCTCCACAGCTTGGTTTTTCACAGCTTTAAATATAGGCATAGCCGGTGGCAAGCCGGTTCGAGTAACGCCAGAGTCCTTCGACGGTACATTTGACTGCGACGGCATTATTATCGGTGGAGGAGCAGATATCCATCCCGATCACTATATTAAAGAAGACTCTACCCCAGTGGAACGCTCTTTGTGGCTCAAGCTAAAAGAGTGTGTTTTGTATCCCATGGAATTAATGAGCCGTTTAAGTTCCTCCGGATACGACAAAACCCGAGACGTTATGGAGATCAGATTCATTCAATACGCCTTGGATAATAACTTACCAATTTTAGGTATTTGTCGAGGTCATCAACTACTAAACGCAGAGTTAGGCGGCACAATGTATGAATCGACCTTACCGCTTTTGGAAAAAGACGCGAGGATCCGTAGTCCTTTCCCTCGCAAAACTGTGCTTTATACGACTAACGATTCGTTAATATCTCGGATAGCCGGCGATGACCCTTTGAAAGTCAATGCCATACACTCACAAGCTGTTGCTCAACCAGCAGAAGACTTAAAAGTGACCGCCAAAGAAGAAGCCGGTATTAACCAGGTTATTGAAAGCAAAAATAGTGACAAGGTATTAGGAGTCCAGTGGCATCCTGAATATTTATTTTATATGAAAGCACACAGAAAAATTTTTAGTTGGCTAGTACGGGAAGCGAAAAAGTGAAGAAAGCAAATATCATTAAGTTAGGCCTACTCATGGGGGGCGTGATTGGGATTATAGCCTTGTATTTTTTTACCCCTATTAGTGATTATCTCGAAATAGATAGAATTACTGAGTTAGCTAGCGATGTACCCGATAATGCATCGCTTTTATATTCTTAAGTATTTTCTTTGTAGGAGGCTCACTTAAGCTGGATATTTTCAAGTTTATGGTAGGCTCGACTATCAGTATTGCTACCTTAGGTTTAAGCGCCGTATTTTTTGGTAAGAGCGCGCTGCAATTTATGAAAGAACCTTCAGGTTTGGCTGTAACGTCTATTGCCGCCGCCATTGTATTTGTTGTTTATTTTGTTATTAAGAAACAACAGACTGATTGATATAGAAAACTGATAAAGAATAGATAAATGTAAGTAAAGAAAGAATTTACTTTAAAGAAGGTCTATTGAGGCCAAAAAGGAGAGTAAAATGACATCATTAAATAAACATATATCCACCCTAACGGTGCGAGGAAAAGAGTATGAATACTTTGATCTAAACACTTTGCAAGTTGATATCAAGCGACTGCCACTAACAGCCAAAATTTTATTAGAGAACTTATTACGCCATAGTGATGAGCCGTATGTTCAGCCAGAAGATATTCAAACCTTAGCTAAATGGGACACCACTTCCTCTTTTGATACCGAAATAGCTTTTGTTCCTTCCAGAGTTGTACTTCAAGATTTTACCGGTGTGCCAGCTGTTGTTGATTTAGCCGCTATGCGTAATGCAATGTTAGATTTAGGCGGCGACCCTAATAAAATCAATCCTCTTAAGCCTGTGGATTTAGTCATTGATCATTCAATAATGGTAGACGAGTTCGGCCAGGCTGATTCGTTTAAGCACAATACTGAAATTGAGGTTAAGCGTAATAAGGAGCGCTATCAGTTTTTGAAGTGGGGCCAAAGTGCATTCGATAACTTCAAAGTAGTGCCACCAGGAAAAGGCATAGTGCACCAAGTCAATTTGGAATATTTGGCGCGGGTGACCTTTGTTGATGAGCAGCAAGAAACCCCTCTGCTTTTCCCTGATACCTTAGTAGGCACTGACTCACACACCACTATGATAAATGGTTTAGGCGTGCTTGGCTGGGGAGTTGGAGGTATCGAAGCTGAGGCTGCCATGTTAGGCCAGCCTGTGACTATGCTAATACCTGAAGTGGTTGGGATGGAGTTACAAGGTAAGTTACCTCCAGGTACTACCGCCACAGACTTAGTGTTAGCGGTTACACAACAATTACGTGCATTCGGTGTAGTGGGTAAGTTTGTGGAATTTTTTGGTGCTGGCGTGAAACACTTAACAGTGGCCGATCGTGCCACGCTTGCCAATATGTCACCAGAATATGGAGCAACCTGTGGTTTGTTCCCAATTGACGAACAAACGACCAAATATCTGACATTAACAGGCCGCAGTGAGCTACAAATTGAGATTATTGAAGCTTATTCAAAAGCGCAAGGTATGTGGGGCAGTGAAGCACAAGAACATGCAGAGTATCACGCCACACTCGCCCTAAATTTGGACACTGTTGTTCCCGCTATTGCTGGGCCGAAACGACCGCAGGATAGAATTAATTTGGATCAAGCAGCGACCTCTTTTCAAGATTGGTTAACTGAGCAAAAGGAACTGGCAATCAAGCCAGAAGACAAGCTGGAAGAGCGTTTTGATAGTGAAGGCGGTGCAGAAAATATTGGTTCTAAAACCACAGTGGCTTACCGTCATAATGAACAAGACTATGATCTTCATGAGGGGGCCGTGGTGATCGCTGCGATTACCAGTTGTACCAACACTTCGAATCCATCTGTGCTGGTTGCTGCTGCATTGTTAGCGCAAAAAGCCAATGAATTAGGACTGACGGTTAAACCTTGGGTTAAAACCAGTTTTGCCCCAGGCTCACAAGTGGTCACCGAATATCTGAATAAAGCAGGATTATCTAAAGAACTGGATAAACTGGGATTTAACTTAGTAGGTTACGGTTGTACTACTTGTATTGGTAATTCAGGCCCATTGCCCGAGGCCATTTCTGAGGCGATCAGGAAAGGTGATTTAACAGTGACATCAGTATTATCAGGTAATCGTAACTTTGAAGGCAGAATACATTCTGATGTCAAAGCCAACTATTTGGCGTCGCCACCTCTAGTGGTTGCATATGCGCTGGCAGGTAATATGAAAATTGATATTACTAAAGAACCACTTGGCATCAGCAATGCTGGAAAACCAATTTATTTGAAAGACTTATGGCCAAGTCAGCAAGAAATTCAAGATATTGTGACCCGCGTTGTTAATAAGTCGATGTTTACCGAGAAATATGGCTCTGTATATGACGGCGGTGATATTTGGGAAAATCTTGAAACAGTTGATGCCGATATTTACGACTGGCCAGACAGTACTTATGTAAAAAAACCGACATTTTTTGCAAATATGCCAGTACAACCTGAACCAACCAAGGCCATTCAAAATGCGCGTTGTTTATTAAAACTAGCAGACAGCGTCACTACTGACCATATTTCCCCGGCGGGATCCATTGGCAATCAAACCCCTGCTGCTGATTATTTGCGTGATAACCATGTTGAGCCAAAAGACTTTAATTCTTATGGTTCCAGACGAGGTAATCATGAAGTCATGATGCGTGGTACTTTCGCCAACGTTAGACTTAAAAATCAACTTGCACCCGGTACTGAAGGCGGCTTTACTCGGAAACAACCTAGTGGCGAACAGATGACTGTATTTGAGGCCGCGCAGCAGTATATTGCTGGCAAAATACCTACTATTGTTATTGCTGGTAAAGAGTACGGCACGGGGAGTTCTCGTGATTGGGCAGCCAAAGGGCCATTACTCTTGGGTGTCAAAGCTGTTATCGCTGAAACATATGAGAGAATTCATCGCTCTAATCTTATCGGTATGGGCATATTGCCACTGCAATTTAAGCCAGGCGAAGGGGCTCACACTTATAACTTAGACGGCACAGAACAGTTTACTATTGAGGCTGTTGAGGCTGGCCAGAAGCAGGTGAAAGTTGAGGTTCAAAAATCCGATGGCGACATTGTTAGTTTTGATACCGACATCCGTATCGATACCCCAAATGAGTTTGAATATTTTCGCCATGGCGGCATCCTGCAATATGTGATCAGATCACTGCTTTAGGGTAAATTAGTAGTCAGCAAGCCTAGTTTATTTAGGTCTGCTGACTTTTTCTTTACACTGATTTGTATTAAATATGCTCGGATATATTCCTTATCTTTCAAGGTCTTCTAAACTACTTGTAACAAATTTTCTAAGAAAGTGAGCAATTCTGGGTTATTTGCTGTGATATTCTTGCTATCAGTTTAAAAGCTCTGGAATTCTCACTCACATGCCATCTCGTTTATTCACCTTTATCAGTGTGTTTGTATCTTTAGTGGTACTAGTGCTGACGCTTCCTGTTTCAGCACAATACCGAGGGGCAGACAGTCCGCGCATCGTTGTGGTTGAACGCCTAAGTTTTGAATACGAGACCTCACTAATTGAAGCTGTTGGTACCGCGCAGGCAAAACACTCTGTGACTCTTTTTTCAAGTGTCTCGGACGAGGTGACAGCGTTAAATTTTGTGCCGGGGCAGGCGGTGAAAAAGGGATCTGTTTTACTTGAATTAGATAGTAGGTTACAAAATGTCAATGTGCAGCGTGCCGAAATTGAGTTAGAAGATGCTCAAAAAAATCTTGATAGAGTGATAAATAGCTTTAAAAAAGGCGCAGTCACCGAACGTGAAGTGGATGATGCCAACACAATCTTTAGGTTGGCAAAGGTTACCCTGCTTGAAGCCAAAGAAAATAAAGAAAACCGCTTAGTGCGCGCTCCCTTTGACGGCATTGTTGGATTAACGGATGTTGAGGTTGGCGACCGCATCACGCCACAAACTGCTATTACTACTTTAGATGACAGAAAAGGACTTTTTGTAAACTTTGTTGCACCTGAATTAGCGGTGTCCTATTTAATGCAAAAACCCACAGTTCAATTGCAGCCTTGGACAGACAGGATGACCTTACTACCAGCTAAAGTCGCTGAGATTGATTCCAGAGTCAACATTCAAGACAGAACCATAAAAGCCAGAGCACTGCTCGATAATCAAAACGATCAATATCGTCCAGGTATGAGTTTTCGTGTCACCTTAGAAGTGCGTGGTGAGTTATACGTGGCAATCCCCGAGGCTGCCTTATCTTGGGGGGCTAACGGTGCTTTTGTGTGGGTCGCTGAAAACGAAAAGGCTAAACGGGTAGATGTACAAGTAGAACAAAGGTTAAGAGGCAGAATTCTGGTCACTGGCAATTTAATCGATGGCGAAACATTAATTGTTGAGGGGATCCAAGGGTTGCGTGATGGCCAAACTTTAGAAATTCAAAATACCCAAGAAGTTGGCGTGAAAATGAGTCAGAAACCAACTGACAACAAGGTAGCAGGCTAGTGTTCAAAAACACCCTTTTCAAAGACGACTTACCCTCATTATCAATCCGCAGACCGGTATTGATATTAGTGCTGAACCTACTCATTGTAACGGCTGGAATTGCCGCCTTTTATGCACTAGAGGTACGTGAACTACCAGACGTTGACCGGCCTATAATTACTGTTTCTGCCAACTATCCGGGAGCCGCGCCTGAAACTGTAGACTCTGAAGTGACCAGTCGACTGGAAGGAGCCGTAGCTAGAGTGAGCGGTGTAAAAGCCATTCGAGCACAAAGTGAAGAAGGCAATAGCCGAATTCGAGTGGAGTTTCGCCCCGGCATTGATATTGAAGATGCCGCTAACGAAACACGTGAATCGGTTGCACGTATTCAGAGAAGGTTACCGGAAGAAGTTGAACAGATATCTATTGTTAAAGCAGATAATGACGCACAAGCTGTAGTCAATATAGCCATTTCTAGTGAAAAATATGATTTAGAAACCCTGACCGACATAGTTGAAACAGACTTAGCGCCACTATTTTTAAATGTGCCAGGTGTGGCTGATGTGAGTCTGGATGGAGATCGCCAGCGTGTATTGCGGGTAAGCGTAGACAATTTACGCTTAACCAGCTTTCAATTGTCTATATCTGATGTGGCCAGAGCACTGAGTACCGCCCCCTTTGATGTGCCAGCCGGAAGTATTCGTTCTACTGACCACCAATTAATAGTGCGTGCTGATGCTACATCAGTAAACGAACAAGACGTGCGCGACATTGTGATTGCAGGCGACGTTAAAGTAGGCGACGTCGCCAGTGTTTATTTTGGTCCGGCGGATCTTCGTAGCATTGTACGTCTAGACGGCAAACCTGTAATTGGCTTAGGCGTGATTAGGCAAGCACGTTCTAACACTATCGAAATTTCAGATGAAGTGTTATCTATGATAGATGGCTTACGCCAACGTTTTCCCGATTTAGAGATGACTGTCACCTCTGACGATGCCGAATTTATCCGCGACTCAGTTGACGAAGTACTGCAATCACTAATGTTTACAATAGGCTTAGTGATAGTGACCTTATGGTTATTTATTGGCAAATTTAGAGCAACCTTAATACCGGCTTTAGCGATCCCAGTTTCATTAATTGGCTCGTTAGCTATTCTGTGGATGTTTGGTTTTTCAATTAATATACTGACTTTACTGGCTCTGGTACTAGCCACTGGGTTGATTGTGGACGATGCCATAGTGGTCTCAGAAAATATTCAGCGACGCCGAGCGGCGGGGATGGGGGCTAGGGCCGCTGCTGTAATAGGCACCAGGGAAGTGTTTTTTGCTGTAGTGGCAACCACCGCGGTATTAGTTGCGGTATTTGTACCCATAGCATTTTTACCCTCCACTGCAGGGCGATTATTCAGAGAGTTTGGCGGCGTCTTAGCCGGTAGTGTGATTATTTCATCTTTTGTGGCGCTGTCGTTAGTGCCTGCGTTGACAGCAAAAATTCCCGCTATAGATATCTCAAAACAAAAACAACCAGGCCTACTCAGTCGTTTTGGCACAGCCTGTGTTAATGGTTATGAGCGCGCTTTGCATTTTGTTTTAAAATTCTCGGTTGCTGTTGTTATCTTTTGCTCATTAATAGGTGGTGGTGCTTATTTTGTGTTTAATGAATTAGATAATGAGTTACTACCGCCCGAAGATAGAGGCGTGATACGTATATTTGCCCGTGGCCCCGACGGCACAGGTATTAATTTTATGGACAGACAAGCCTTAAAAACGGAAGAGTTACTTTTGCCCAATATCGACCAAGGCGAGATCGAATCGATTTATACAGTTGTTGGTCGTTGGGATCCTAATATTCTGTTTATCACGGTTCCTCTAACCGACTGGGCGGATAGAAGTCGCTCACAACAAGAAATTATTGACGAACTACGTCCCATGTTATCTCAAGTAGCTGGTGCACCAGGTCGCGCATTTGGTAGTAACAGTCTGAATTTAAGAGGGTTTGGTGGCGGTTTTGAAATGGCACTCACAGGCGATAATTATCTCGAAATTTATCAAGCGGCCCTAGATTTCTCTAAACAAATTGAAGATACCCTTCCGGAACTAGGAACCGTAAAGATTTCTTACGAACCGACTCAACCGCAACTGAGAGTGAGTATCGATAGACGCCGCGCCGAAGAGTTAGGCGTTGCCTTTGATGATGTATCTCGCACTTTGCGAGCTGCAATTAACGGTGATGATATTGTAGATTTAAATGTAGGCGATCAGGCTGTGCCTATAATTTTACAGGCAAGGAACCGTAACTCCTTAGATCCGGCAAGCATTCTTAATTTATTTGTTAGCTCTAACAAAGGTGGTTTAGTGCCACTTTCAAGTGTGGCCTTTATTACCGAAGAAGGTGTTGCAGCCGAACTAGAGCGTCATGCTCAGCGCCGTGCCATCGAATTAGAAATGGATTTACCTGCTGAGTTAACTATTGAGCAAGCAGTCACTTCTATTAGAGAATTAGCCAACAACACACTACCAGCCGGTATAGGCGTGGTGTTCTTAGGTGAAGCACTTACCTTTCAAGAAACCAATCAACAAGTCATGTTGACCTATTTGTTGGCATTTTTAATTGTGCTTTTGGTCTTGGCTGCACAATTTGAAAGTTTTAATAGCGCTTTTGTAGTGATGTTAACTGTGCCCTTTGGTATTGCAGCGGCTATCTATGCGCTTTATTTTACAGGCACCTCAATCAATATTTACTCACAAATCGGCTTGGTTATGTTGATTGGCTTAATAGCTAAAAACTCAATTTTGCTGGTGGAATTTGCGAATCAATTACGTGATGCTGGCATGGACTTTAAAGAGGCTATTATTGAAGCAGGTAAGGTAAGGTTACGGCCAATTATGATGACACTGGTATCCACCATCTTAGGTGGGCTACCGCTTATCCTTTCAACTGGCGCAGGTGCAGAAGCACGTAACTCAATTGGTTGGGTAGTGTTTGGTGGGTTAGGTTTGGCAGTAGTATTTACCCTATTTTTAACTCCCGTGCTTTATTATGCTTTCGCCCGTTTTAGCAAACCTAAAGCAGATGAAGAAAACCGCTTAAACCTTGAGTTAGAAGCCGCGCAAAAGCAGTTGTAGGGAAAATATAAACGAGGCCTTAGTTGGGTTTAGACCGAAAGCTCTAAGAAAAAACTTTGAGAGTCATCAACCTGGCTTTAGCCTTTGAGAGTCATCAACCTAGCTTTAGTTTTTGAAAGTCATCAACCTGACTTTGGGCTTTGAGTGCTCAACGAAGCCTTGCGTCTAGTTCATCAACAATTTCAGCCCAGTCGGCATCTTCGTCAATCATTTGTTGTAAAAAAGCCCCTTGAGCTGCAGTCCAAAAATCAGCTTGGTGCAATTTGACGTTAGCAGCAAGTGCTCCATGTTCTGCGACAAAAGCATTGATCCCTTGATCAGAGCTATCTAGACCTAATTGGTCAAACAAAGAGTGAATTGAATGAGTTTGGGAGTACATAGTTTTACCCTGTAAAGTTTATCAATGTGTAAGGTTAGTCTATAACTTGATGCTTATAACAATAAAAGGTTCATTCTAAATACCTGTTACCTTCTGGTTCTGTTAAGAATTGTTGGTTTAATACTTGCTATTGTTCTATCTAATAGCGCATCTGATTATTTTGAGTTGAGGGATTTATGCCGTTTAATAGTAAATTGAATGAGTACTGGGTTACGACTAAGAGGCAAGTCGTCGCCGTGTTTTTTACAGTTTTGTCTTTATTAGTGGTTAGTTTGCCTGTGCAAGCGTTTGAAATTGGTGTAACTGGTCTCAAAGGGACAGAAAATGATACACAAGGTTATTCGTTTTTTATTGCTGATAAATTTTCTCGTAGAAGCAATCTTTATTGGAATTTAGGGGTTCATCGATATGATGATGTGTTAGTAGAATGGAATAAGAGCGAGTTGATATTTCCGTTGGATAGTGTCGAGTTATCATTATCTTATCGACATCAATTAGGCTCACGAAACCCTGCAAAGAGAGGTTTCAGTATGGAATACCAGTTAGGTGTAGCTGCGGCATTAACAGAAAATAAGTTTACTTGGACTACACTTGATAAAGAAAAATATTTTTCAGAAAAGGGAGATGGCAGTGTGTTTCTTGCGATTTCTACTCATTATAAAATATCTTCAAATATCTCTGCCATTATGGGAATAAAACATTTCCCTGATATGTTCGAGTTCGGAAGTATGAGCTCAGTTTTTCTGGGAGTTAAGGTTAACCTCGATTTTGGACCAAAGTATTATGGTAACTAATTCTTTTTTATTGAATTCTTAGGATTAGCAAAATACTGTGAATAAATCAGAAGTGAGGATTTTTTATGTTTAAAACGAAACCGCAAATCGCCGCTGTACCTCGACTTAACTGGCTAAGATTACACCTCTTTAGTTTTACCTTAATTGTCATGATTGGTTTGGCTTGGCCTCATGCAAGTTATGCTCAAGTTGCCACCTGCCCAGGTCCGCCACCTTTGACGACTACTGATTCAGATAGTGATGGGTACGACGACAATATTGATGTTTTCCCATCCGATCCTCTTCGTCATTACGACTATGACATGGATGGCATCAGTAATTACGACGAAGATGATGATGATGGTGATGGTGTACTCGACATAAATGACAATAATCTAGATGCCGACACTGTTATCAATTTCTATGACCCTTTCCCCGAAGATCCTCTTGAGTGGCTAGACACTGATGGGGATTGCCTTGGTAACAATGCGGATATGGATGACGATAACGATGGTTATGCTGATACCGTTGATCCTTTTCCTTTAGATGCCTCTGAGTGGGAAGACACTGACAGTGATTTGATAGGTAACAACTCTGACTCTGATGATGATAACGATGGTGTAATTGATTTATATGATGATTTGCCTACAGACCCTAATGAACAAACCGATACCGATCACGATGGCATTGGTAATAATACTGATGAAGACGATGATAATGATGGTGTTGACGATATAGATGATGCTTTTCCGTTACTCGCTACTGAAACATTAGACACAGATAATGATGGTATTGGAGACAATGCCGATCCTGACAACGATGGTGATGGTGTAGTTGACGCCAATGATATCTGGCCAGATGATCCAGATGAATGGTTCGATAATGATGGTGACATGATTGGAGATAATGAAGACACCGATGACGACAATGATGGCTTTGCAGATAGTGTTGATGCATTTAGGACCGACCCTGCTGAAAATTTAGATACTGATGGTGATGGTGTCGGTAACAATGCCGACAGTGATGATGACGGTGATGGGGTAAGTGACAGTAATGACAGATTCCCTCTCGACCCATCAGAGTATATTGATACTGATGGTGACGGCACCGGTAATAACGCGGATTCCGATGATGACGGTGATGGAGTGGAAGATGGTATTGATAAATTTCCACTTGATAGAACTGAATACTTAGATACAGATGGCGATGGTATTGGTAACAATGCAGACACCGACGACGATGGTGATGGCGTAGCCGATAGTATTGATCCTGAACCTCTTAATATGGCCGAAGATACCGACACCGATGGGGATGGTGTCGGCAACATTACCGATACTGATGATGATGGAGATGGTGTAACCGATGGCTTTGATGCTTTCCCTTTAAATAAAGATGAATGGGACGACACTGATGGAGATGGCTTAGGTAATAACTTAAGTGATGCCGATGATGATAATGATGGTATAGCTGACTCTGCGGACGCCTTTCCCTTAGATAGTAATGAATGGCTTGATACAGATAATGACGGTACAGGTAATAACGCAGACACTGATGATGACGGAGACGGCACCATCGATAGCATCGATGCTTTTCCACTTAATTCTACTGAATCTAAAGATACCGACGGTGATGGTATAGGTGACAACGCCGATAGTGACGACGACAATGACTCTTTTATTGATATCAATGATGATTTTCCGTTAGACCAATTTGAATGGTTAGATACAGACGGCGACACCGTCGGCAATAATGCTGACAACGATGATGATAATGACGGCATTAAAGACTCATTAGATATATTCCCACTAAATGACGCTGAATCAGTCGACACAGATGTTGATGGCATTGGTAATAATGCAGATAGTGACGATGATAATGATGGCTCAATAGATGCTGATGATGTGTTTCCCCTTGATAGATCAGAATGGCTAGACACCGACCTTGATGGCATCGGAAATAATTTGGATACCGACGATGATAACGACGGAGTGACAGATAATCTGGATTTATTCCCTTTAGACAGTTCTGAGTGGCAAGACTCAGATGCTGATGGAACGGGGAACAATGCGGATAGCGACGATGATAATGATGGCGTTAGTGACACCGATGATGCCTTTCCACTTGATCCTGTTGAAACTACCGACACGGATTTAGACGGTATTGGCAATGTATTGGATAACGATGATGACGGCGACGGCGTACTAGATTATTTGGATGAAAGGCCGCTTGATCCTTTAGAGTCACTAGACAGTGATGACGATGGTATAGGTAATAACATTGATCTCGATGATGACAATGATGGCATGAGTGATGAGTATGAAGACACTTATGGTTTTGATTCCTTGGATCCAGCAGACGCTTTACTCGATAGTGATTTGGATGGTGTGATTAACATTGATGAAGCTCATGACGGCAGTAATCCTTTTATCGATGATTACCCCCCAGAGATTGATGTTCCGCAATCGCTGCACCTGAACGCTGAACATATTTTCACAACTCTTACTGAAGACGCTTTAGTGGCGGCGACAAATATTTCTGCTAATGACGGCTTAGATGGAGATGATTGTTGTAGTCTGAGGCCCGTCGGTTTTGAAAGTGGTGTGCAGGTATTAACGTCTGGGCAATATCCGATTACATGGCGTGCTGTTGATAATGCTGGCAATATTGCTTACAAAGAGCAAATAATTAACCTTTATCCCTTAGTTAATTTTGAAGCCGATCAGACTGTTGCAGAGGGGAGCACAGCAAGGGTAAAAGTTGTCTTATCTGGCAGCGCTCCCAATTATCCTTTTAAGATCCCCGTTGCAGTAGTTGGGAATGTCGACTCTTTTGACTACAGCATTGATAATGAATTTGTGGTGATTGAAAGCGGCACTATTGGTTATATCAACATTAAATTGAATGAAGATTTTCAAACTGAAGGTGATGAACTACTTATTCTTGAATTTGATGATGGGTTGAATGTGGGCTCGCAGAGAACTCATACTATTACCGTAAGTGAAGATAATTTAGCGCCTAATTTGAGTGTGGCGGTAACACAACAAAACGTGGTGTTATCGAATGTTGCTAAAGATGACGGTGATATTAAGCTAACTTTGCAGATTGACGATTCTAATCCAGATGATACACATATTATTGAGTGGACTATTCCTTCAGAGTATCAAACACAAATTAGTGCCAATCAGATGGTGGCGGTCATTAACCCTAGTAACTTAACTTTACCAAGCACTAATAGTGATATTTTGTCTTTGTCGGTGGAAGTTACCGACAGTGGTGAGGGAACATTAGTGACCACAAAAATCATCAATATAGCAATCTTGGCGACTCAACCTACATTAACTAACAGTGATGTTGATCGAGACGGATTAACCGATAAGGAAGAAGGTTTTGTGGACCAGGACCTAGATGGTCTGCCAGCATTTATGGATACATCAGATGTCAGTTATATTCAGCCTAAACATGTTAATTCTGCCATTACTAAGTTTGTCGAAACTGAACCTGGTTTAGAACTATCACTGGGGAAATATGCAAGATTACAACAGTCAGACGGTGTGATGTTGTCCGAGCAAGAAATTCAAGCAACGGGGTTGGTTGCCGCTGATGACCTTAGCCATCAAGATGAGTATTTCGATTTTGAAATTAATAATATTTTACCATTAGGTAGCTCGGTGGATATCGTTTTACCTTTGCAACACAGTCTTCCTGAGTTTGCTACTTATAGAAAATATACAGATGCACAGGGCTGGCAATATTTTGTGGAAGATGCGAGTAACAGCTTAGCGTCAACTGTATCTGTTAACGATGTATGCCCGCCGCCTAATAGCAGTAAGTACTCAACAGGGTTGAATCAAGGTGATGATTGTGTGCGTTTAACCATTAAAGACGGTGGTCCCAATGATGCTGACGGCATAGAAAATGGAACTATTGATGATCCCGGTGGCATAGCTGTGCAGACTGTAAATGAAATCGTCAAAAACCTTGATCCAGAAACAAGCACTAGTGGAGGTGCGTTTAGTCTAAACCTTGGGTTGCTAATAATGTTGTTTGGATGGCGCAGTATTATAGGTCGTTCTATTAACCTAAAATAACAACTTTATGGGGTATATAAACCAGATGTAAAACTGCTAAATGTTTTTATCTGGTTTATCGCCTTAACAAACAAGTCATATGACTTTGTTATTATTTGTCTTCGCTTTGTGCCCAAAGTTTAATAATTCCATCGTGTTCATGCATATTGGACATATTGCGCTGTTTAAATTCCATTAACCATCGTTTAACCATCGATTGATATTGTATCGTTTGCTTAAATATGACTGCTGAAGACTTTAATTTTTCAATTAACTTCTGAGAGGTACCTTGTTTTGAAACTGCCAGATAACTGGTCGCAAGCTGAAACTGAAATACTCTCGTAAGATCACTGCAGGATTCTTCAATTGTTTGGCATATTATGTTGACTCCACCATCTGACAAAAATAAATAGTCCGCTTCGCCGGTTAGCACTTTCTGCACTGCCACTTGCCATGTTGGGGTGGCCACGGCGATATGCCCTGCGTCAATGATTATTTGTTCACGAAAATCACCGGCAAGTACAGTAATTACACTTTGTGGCGGTAATTGCGCGATATTATCGATACTGGTGTTTTGGTGGCTAGATTTACGGCCAAATATAGAATAAGCATTCTGTGTGATTGGGGATATCCAATGGAAACTGTCCTCTCTGTCTTGGGTTCTTGCTAAAGCAAAAACTAACACATCAGACTTCATTTTACTTTCGACTAATATACGCTGCCAAGGAGCAACTAGAATTTGCTGCTGCATGCCTGCCTCAGTTAATATGCCTTGCACTAATTCAACAGCGTAACCGGAGGGTTTGCCATGTTCATCATATTGACTAAATGGTGGTTCAAGGTGAGTTAACACCCAAATGTTATTCGCAAACAATTGATTATTATTGATTTCACCAAATGTTATAATGCCTTCTGTCATGGTGACATCGGCTTCTAGTTGTTGTAATTTTGGTAACCACTGCTCTACAAGTTGATCGAATGTGTTAGTCCTTTTAAAACGCTCTGAAGCATTTGCTAGTTTTATTGCATGCTCACGGTTAGTGTCAGTTTTTAGCATTGCCATATAACTGAATTGGATGTCATGAGTGTAAATTTTCTTTAATGATACACAGTTAAACTCGGCCAATTTACAGGTAGTAGAAATACCCAATTCAGAGAAAAATATCGAGGAAATTCTGCCTTTTAAAACAGCATCGACGGCCTGTTTCCAGCTATTAAACTCGACGATGTCTTTTACCCTATGATTACGCAAAATATCCGCGCGATAATCGCCACTTAAAACACCAACTGATTTTAATTTGTCGAGCCCATCAATTTTGGGATTTTTTTGTGAGTCATCAACCACAGAAAATATACCAATAACATTCGCAGTCATCGGTGCGATCCAAAAGAAATCATCTTCTCGTTCTGGTGTGCGAACTATGCCTGTTGCGACCGCCAGTTTGCTTTTATTCATTTGCTCGATTAAACGAGAAAAGGGCAAGGGGCTGACAGTTGGCTGGTATCCCGCCAAATTAAAAAGGCTTCGGGCATATTCAACTGAATAACCTGACATACGCCCATCGTCTTGTAGTTCACTAAAAATAGGTGATGGATTAGTGAGTAACTCTATTGGTGGTAATGACTCTTGAGCAATCGGCATTGAGCCATTAATAAAATAGAGACTAAATCCAATAAGCGACTGTATTACATGTTTCAAATTAGATTACCCATGGGCGGCTATAAATCGCCTATTGACCTGCCAATACATCTTAATGTGTATTTATTGTACTATAGGAATAGTGCATTGCCGATGGGGTAGGGCATAAAATGCTAAAACAGCTCTTTTATTTTTGCGCGCGGCTACAACGTTTGGAACAGTGTTTTACTTCATCCCAGTTCCTTTCCCACTTTTTTCGCCAATTAAACGAGCGGTTGCACATTAAACATACCTTACTGGGAAGCTCAGACTTTTTCATATGTGTCTAAAGTTTGGAGAAATATTTGGCTGTCCCGTTGGATAATTTGACGTTTCTCGTCAGTCATTTTGTTGAGTGTGCGGTAGGGCATGCCTAAACGTGGGTTGTTGCCTAGTTTTTCTTTATTTCTGTCTAAAAAATCCCAATATAAATAATTGAAAGGACAGGCTTGTGAGCCATTTTTGTCTTTGACTTTGTAGTGGCAACTTTTGCAATAATTGGACATTTTGTTGATATAGCTGCCGCTGGCGGCATAAGGTTTACTAGCCAGTAGGCCGCCATCAGCAAATAGGATCATGCCGGTGACATTGGGCATTTCGACCCATTCATAAGCGTCGGCGTAGACAATTAAATACCATTCGTTGACTTCATCAGGATGCAGGCCAGCTAATAAGGCAAAGTTACCTAATATCATTAAGCGCTGGATATGATGGGCATAAGCGTTTTCTGAGGTTTCTTTGATGCACTGATGTAGGCAGTTCATTTTGGTGTTGGCGTCCCAAAAGAATTTAGGTAGCGAACGTGTGGCTTCGAGAAAATTTTCGTTTTTATAGTCAGGCATTTTTAGCCAATACAAACCGCGAACATACTCACGCCAGCCTAATACTTGGCGAATAAAACCTTCCACTGCGTTTAGCGGCGCATCGCCATTTCGGTAGGCATTTTCGGCCTGTTCAATGACTTCTTTAGGTGTTAACAAACCGCAGTTTAAGTAAAAACTAATGTGCGAGTGATACATCCAAGGTTGACCTTGCACCATAGCGTCTTGGTAATCGCCAAAGTTAACCAAGCGCTGGGAGATAAATTCATCTAACACCACTAAGGCTTGCTCTCGGGTCACAGCAAAGTGAAAGTTTTCCAGTTGCCCAAAGTGATCGTCAAATTCTTTTGCTACTAACTCCAGCACTTCTTGGGTGATGGCATCGGTTTCGAATTTTGTGGGTTGTGGCGGTGACATTTCTTTAGGTAAAGCTTTACGGTTAGCGCTATCAAAATTCCATTTATCACCTACAGGCTTGTCGCCATCCATCAAAAAATGCCATGCTTTGCGCATTTCGCGATAGAAAAACTCCATGCGTAATTGTTTACGCCCTTGTGCCCAAGAGGCAAATTCTTCTAGACTAGCCAAAAAGCGATCGTCTTGGCGAATTTCTACCGCTATGTTTAACTTTTCTTGCCAACTCTGCATCTCTACTAAAACACGATACTCACCTGGGTGAGTGAGTATAATTTTGTCGATATTTTTCTGTTCACACAACCGTTTCACTTCGCCAAACAAACTGCCTTTGTTGTCTTTACCGTCATATTTTGTATAGACCAGTTGATGGCCTTTGCCGGTTAATTCATTGGCAAAATGGCGCATGGCCGAGAATAAAAAGGCAATTTTCTTTTTATGATGTTTAACGTAGTTGGCTTCTTCACGCACTTCGACCATTAACAGCCAGTCGTTGTCTAATTCGCAATCCTTTAGGCTGGCTAAGTCATGGCTGAGTTGATCAGCTAAAATTAATCTTAAAGTACTCATGACGACGCTGGTGTTTCGTTTGGTTGTTGTTTTGACTGGGCTAAAGCATCAAGGGCGCGCAAGCGTGAGGCTTTTAAATCAACCAAGGGTTTAGGGTAGTTATCACCTAGTTTTACCCCTGCATAATCCAGAATATTTTGCGGTGCATCCCATGGATTATGAATAAACTTGTCTGGCATTTTACTCAACTCAGGACAGTAACGTTTTACATAGTCACCGTGCACATCAAAACGTTGTCCCTGCGTTACTGGGTTAAAAATTCTAAAGTAAGGAGAAGCATCAGCACCGGTCCCCGCAACCCATTGCCAGCTTGCACTGTTTGCGGCTAAGTCGGCATCTAACAAACAATCCCAAAACCAACGTTCGCCTTTGCGCCAGTCGATTAATAGATTTTTAACTAAAAACGAAGCGACCACCATACGTACTCGATTATGCATAGTGCCTGTTTGCCAGAGTTCGCGCATACCTGCGTCCACAATGGGAATGCCGGTTTGACCAAGTTGCCAAGCCTTAAGTGAATCTTCATCATTGCGCCAAATAAAATGTTCAAACTTAGGGCTGAAGTTTTTTTGTGGAATGTGCGGGAAATGAAACAACAAATAATGAGAAAACTCCCGCCAGCCTAATTCACTTAAATAACAATCTAGGCCTATATCTTCGGTATTGCCGTTAAGGGCATTAATGCCCGCATACCAAATTTGATTCGGCGATATTTCACCAAAGTGTAGGTGCGGTGATAATTTAGAAGTGGCACCTAGTTCGGGAAAATCTCGTTTGTTTTTATACTCTTTGGCCCCGTCAGGTAAAAATTCGCTGAGGTGTTGAGCTGCGCCTTTTTCACCCGGCGTCCACATAGTTTGTATAGTGCTATGCCAACTTATTTCAGGCATGAGTTCTAGTGAATCTATGCCATTATCAATTTCAGAATAATATTCAATTTGCAGATCTTTGGGGGCCGCAACAGGCATTCTGGGTGATGATTTGGACAAACACCCGCGGCGGTAATAAGGCGTAAACACTTTATATGGGGTCTGATCCTTTTTTAATACTTGCCAAGGTTCCCATAATAAATGGCTGTTAAAGCTTTGCACCTCTATTCCAGCTGCAACTAATGTTTGTTTCAGTTGGGTGTCGCGTTTTATTTGCCATGGCTCATAAGCCCGGTTCCAGGCTATGCGTTTTATGTCATGCTTTTGCATTAACCCGATTAATAACTTACTAGCATCGCCTTTGATGCAGTGTAATTGATTATCTAATGAATCATTTAAAGCATTTAGTGACTGATGTAGCCACCATTTACTGGCTCCACCCGGTACACAATGTTCGGGGCAAGCAGTATCAAAAATAAACACAGGGATCACTGAGTCTAGCTTTGCGGCAAAGGCTAATGCTGGGTTGTCTCGTAAGCGAAGATCTTGACGGAACCAAACTAAAGTTGAGTCGGTGATAAAAATCACTCCAAAAATTAACTAAATAGTTTAAGTAATACTAACAAATGAGGTTTCTAGATCTAATATTCATGAATATTAATTATTAAGTGAACCTATTATTTCATTTATTCGTAATCCCGAGTATGAATAAGAATGAATACACTTTTAATACAGCAGAAAAATCACGCATTGTCGAAATGGATTGGGAGGATAGAACCCCTTATGAAGCTATTGAAGGCTTGTTTGGGATTAACTCCAATCAGCTAATTGACTTGATGCGCAATGAGCTGAAAATTGGGTCGTTCAAGGTTTGGCGTAAACGTATGCGAGGCAGGCAAACCAAACACCTTAGTCTAAGACCACAAGGTATATTGCGCGGATATTGTAAAACTCAATATAAACATAGCCGAGGAAAATAAGGTTGATTGTTGTTGTTTGAGCCTTACACTAAACAAAATTTCAGTTCACCAAGTGTCCATCAAAAATTTATGTTGATCCAAGATGTTATCCAACACTTACTGAATATACTTGAAGCCAAAGGGTTTAAACCCTTTGTGCATTTCGAGTTGGAGGGTGTGTGTGAATTACACGCTAAGCAACAAAGGCTCGATTATCAAAGTATCAATAAAAAATTAGCGCAACTCGGAATAGACGGTGAATTAAAGTCCGAATATTGGAAAAATCAATGGGAATTTGTATCCTTATTTAATGGCCAGTCACCATTAAAAGAAGCACAAAACCTAGCCAAAGCGATGCAGCTGTTACCCCAAATCATGTGTCAGTATGGGGCATCTAAAGTCATGATGGTACCTGTTGCTTGGGGAGCGGATAAAGGGAGGTATGTGTTTGGATCGGGTGCAATATTTTCATTGGATACTCGGTCTGTACATATTCCTAATGCGATCCAAATGAATGTCAGTGTTGAAAACCAGCACGGCGAAAATTTATTTGCGCAACAAGGATTAGGAGAGTGGATCCAGTATGAGTTGTTGAGCAATAGTTATGCTTGTTGCCTATTGTTTTTACCCGAGGAAGATGCCTTTAAACGTTTAACTTTACGTCAAGACTATGGATTGGACGCAGAGTTGAGTTCACCGGTTTTATTGTCTGGTGGCCATCAAGGCAGCATTGCTTTGTACAAAGAAAAAGGCAAACACAATCAGGTTATGGGTTTAGAACCATTATTTTTTGCTACTGATAATTCAGTATTGCATTACACAGGTGATTGGCGAAAAACTGCGCGAGTAGAGCATAGAATTGGCGCAACCAGTAAAAATTATGATCCTTATTTGAATATGCTGTTTATTCTTATTAATGTGCTTGAAGGGATCGGCAAATGGCAAACTAACAAAACCTTACCAAATTTTGTGGATAAAGCATTACCCGTGTCGTTGTACGATCAACAGCACAACCAAAATGAGAGTCATCAAAGTGCGCAACAAAACTTAGGTGCACTATCTTTATTTAAAAACGATATGTGGTTGGTAAATAAAATAGATTATTACTGTGAAGATATGCCCAATCTGAGTGGAATAAATTTGGGTGTGAAAATTAAGGAAATGGTTCTGAGTAAATATCAGAGATCGTTTATTACGTAATAACCGTAAAAGACTCTTTATAGACCCGTAAACACTAGTAAAAGTTGTATCAGTAATATTTTAGGCTGAGACAAGTAGTCAAAAGAAATTAGGAAAGCACGTTTTGCTAAAACAAAAATCACTCATATTAGACAAGCCACCGTTATTAATTGGCAATGATGTTGAACAAAAAAGAGTCGAGCTCAAAACCTATTTTGAGCAAACGTGGGAGCTTTACGAATCGCTCTTTTCGTTAATTAATCAAGACGAAGCTTTCTACTTGCGTCCAGAATCATTGCGTCATCCACTCATTTTTTATTATGGTCACACGGCTGTTTTTTATATTAATAAGTTACTGTTGGGCAAATTTATACAAAACCGAGTGAATAACCAAATCGAGTCTGTTTGTGCTGTGGGTGTGGATGAAATGTCTTGGGATGACCTTTCAGCGGATAATTATCAATGGCCAAGTGTTGAGGCCGTATCTGAATATCGCGATCAAGTGAAAGCATGTATCTTGGATTTGATTGACAAGATGCCGCTTAGCTTACCTATTACTCAAGATTCCTTGGCTTGGGTGATCCTTATGGGTTGTGAGCATGAGCGTATTCACATTGAAACATCGTCGGTTATCATGCGTATGCTTGATAGCGATTATTTAACCTCATCTAACTCATGGAAAAACTGCCCTGATATAGACAATGCACCTAACAATACTTTATTAAGCGTTGCGGGTCAGTCATTAGTCTTGGGTAAGCCAGATTCCAATCCGACTTATGGCTGGGATAATGAATATGGGCAATTACACCTTGAGGTGAGTGATTTTACTGCCTCGCAATATCTAGTTTCTAACCAAGAGTTTATGCAATTTATTGATGCTGGTGGCTATCACACACCTAGCTATTGGACCGAAGAAGGACAAAGTTGGCTAGATTTTACTAAAGCACAGATGCCACGTTTTTGGCGACGTAAAAACGGTGCATACTGGCAACGAAATCTTACTGAAGAAATGCCCCTGCCGTTGAATTGGCCTGTCGAAGTTAATTACCTTGAAGCCAAGGCTTTTTGTAATTGGAAGGACAGCATTAGTGATGATTATGTTCGCTTGCCTACCGAAGCTGAATGGCAAGTACTCCGTGACCAACTCGACACAGACTTAGCCGATTGGAAAGAAGCCCCAGGTAACATTAATTTAGAACATTTTGCTTCGTCATGCCCAGTGAATAAATTCAAACAAACTGAATTTTATGACGTGATTGGCAATGTATGGCAATGGACCGAAAGCCCCATAGATGGCTACGAGGGTTTTAAAGTACATCCGCTATATGATGATTTTTCAACACCTACTTTTGATGGGCAGCATAATCTAATCAAGGGTGGGAGCTGGATATCCACAGGCAACGAAGCCACCCGTGATTCTCGCTATGCGTTTCGTCGCCATTTTCACCAACATGCTGGATTTCGTTATGTTTCGAGTAAACATCAGGAAGTACCTATTACTCCAGTCACAAAATGTGAGATGCAAACTGATATTAGCCGTTTATTACATCATCACTTTGCTGCGGCTAGTTACCAAACCGAGCATGATTTGCAGCAACTCCTTAACTTACTGCAACCCTATG
Organism: Paraglaciecola arctica BSs20135; assembly: GCF_000314995.1. GTDB lineage: Bacteria > Pseudomonadota > Gammaproteobacteria > Enterobacterales > Alteromonadaceae > Paraglaciecola > Paraglaciecola arctica. The sequence continues at coordinate 170,795 of NZ_BAEO01000062.1, forward strand.
TGACATCTAGCAGTAAAGTACTCGATTTAGGTTGCGGGGCAGGGCGTTTGGCGTTTGAATTAGCTAAAACTGCCGGTCATGTTGATGGTATAGATTTTACTGCAAGACATATTCAGCATTGTCTTAACTTAAAAGAGCAGGGGCAATTACGTTACGCTATGCCTACTCAGGGCGAAATTTTCGATTTTCATGAAGTGACACTAGAGGATTTGGGTTTTGCACAATCACCTGAAAACTTACATTATGCACAAGGTGACGGACATAACCTAAAACCGCAGTTTAATGATTACGACTTAGCAATTTGTCATCGTGTTATCGAATACAGTTATCACCCAGAAGTGTTGTTACAACAACTTAGCCAAAGAGTAAAAGCGGGTGGGCTAGTGGTTTTAGGTAGCAGTTATACGTGGAACCCATCTATTACCGATAATAAACATTGGATCGGCGGGTTTAAACGTAATGGTGAAAACCTTAGTAGTGAAGCTCATTTGTTTGAAATCATGTCTGAAGAATTTGACTTGTTACAAGAAACCCAAGTCACCAGCCAATTTGAATTGGATCAACGTACTAGCCAAACCGCTAACAACCATATTACTATCTGGCGCAAACGAAACTAAATCGCTGGATAGTTGTTTTGAGTAAAAAAATTGTTATTGCAGGTGCAGGTATTGGTGGTTTGTGTGCCGCGTTAGCATTGGTTAGACGTGGATTTGAAGTGGCTGTTTATGAACAAAGCCCACAACTTGGCGAAGTGGGCGCTGGCCTACAACTCAGCCCCAATGCAATGCATGTATTGCAAGCATTGGATGTAGCTGACCAAGTTAAAGCTAAGGCGTTTCGCCCCAAATCTGCTGTGATGCGTCATTATCAAACGGGAAAAACTTATTTTACTGTGCCTTTGAGTGACACTGCTACTCAAAAATATGCTGCTGATTATTTGCATATACATCGCGCCGATTTACATTCAATACTGCTAAATGCATGTGAAAAACAGAAAGTAAGTATTCACTTAGATCAAGCCGTTCAAGGTTACCAGCAGAATGCACAAGGCCTCACAATTCAACTTGAAAGTGGCACAAGCCTAGTCGCTGATTTGTTAATAGGTGCTGATGGTATAAAGTCACAAGTGCAAGCCTGTATGTTAGGGCAAACACCAGCTCAATTTACGGGGCAGGTTGCATGGCGCGGAGTGGTTGCAGCCAACAAACTGCCCAAAGGGCTTATTAAACCCAATGCCAATTTATGGGTAGGGCCAGGTAAACATTTTGTTAGTTATTACTTACGTGGCGGCGATTTAGTAAATTTTGTCGCTGTGCAAGAACGCACTGATTGGCAAAAAGAATCTTGGAACGAGCCAGGTAATATCAACGAATTGCGAGATACCTTCGATGGCTGGCATCCTGAAGTTACTGAATTATTAGCCGCATCAGAGCAATGTTTTTTATGGGCTTTGTTTGACAGGCCACCTCTTAATCAATGGACAGATCAAAACGTCGCACTTTTGGGAGATGCTTGTCACCCCATGTTGCCATTTTTAGCCCAAGGTGCTGCTATGGCAATAGAGGATAGTTATGCTTTGGCGCATTATTTGGCGACTGAAAATGACACCTCAACCGCTCTAAAAGCCTATCAAGATCTACGTTTAAGTCGCACTAGTGAAATTCAATTAGGTGCGCGCAAAAACGCGAGTTTGTATCATATGAGTTCACCCATTGAGCAGGCTAAATTAACGGTGTTATCGGGATTATCCAGTATTGGGCTAAGCGATAGATTGGCCGCGAATAAACTGGATCCTATTTATGCTTATAATATTGTTGAGCAGTTAAATTAATAAATACAGAGTATAAGTGATGGACATTCAAAACTCAGAGATACGCCAAGTATTTGATAACTGCCAACCTAAAACCAAACAGGCTTTGTTAACCATTAGGCAATGGATTTTTGAGATTGCTAAAAGCACCGAGCAAATAGGTCAAATCGCAGAGTGCCTAAAATGGGGCGAACCTAGTTATGTTACTGCTTCACCTAAATCAGGCACCACATTAAGATTATCTCAGCTTAAATCTAATCCTGAGGAATTTGGTTTATTTGTGCATTGCCAAACATCCTTAATCGAAGAGTTTCGGCAGGTGTATGCAGATTTCCAATACGATAAAAATCGCGGGGTGATTTTTGATAGTAGTAAACCGCTACAGACTGATGCAATCAAACAGTTTATTTTTCTTGCCTTAACCTATCATTGCCGAAAAACTGAGTGAAACAGTCTTCATTTATCTGTTAGTCGATGATTGCTAACTATTCATTAAAGGAGAACATAGTGTTTAGGTTACTTTTAGTTTTTACCTTAGTATTGTTACCCGCATATGCTAATTCTGCCAAGGTCGTGACATTCAGTGTCTATAGTCAGGCAATGAAAAAAGATGTGCCTAATACTATTATTTTACCCAAAGGTTATAGCGCTGAAAGTGGCTCGTTACCTGTTTTATATGCATTGCATGGTGCCACCGACGATCATACATTTTGGCCAACCATAGTCCCAAAAATCCAAGAGCTCGCAGACCAGTATGGCATCATTGTTGTGTGTCCTGACGGCGCAAAAACCAGTTGGTATATCGACAGCCCTATTGATCCAAGTTTTCAATATGAAACTTACATCAGTCGCGAATTAGTTAATTATGTGGATAACACTTTTAATACCCAAACCGATAAGTCTTCAAGGGCGATTATGGGATTGAGTATGGGAGGCTTTGGTGCGTTTTATTTAGCAATTCGTAACAATGAAGTATTTAGCGCAGCAATAAGTACCAGTGGCGCTTTTGATTTAAGGCCATTTCCAACTAATTGGGATATTGCAAAACGGATCGGTAAACAAACTGAATACCCTGCAAATTGGGAGAACTATTCAGTGGTCAACATGGCAGATTTACTTAAAGGAAAGACCTTAGCGTTATTTTTTGATATTGGTGTGGATGACTTTTTCTATAATGGCAACAAAGAATTTCATCAGAGCTTACAGTCTATGCAAATCCCCCATAGTTACCTTGAAATGCCTGGAGGGCATACTTTAGAGTATTGGCAGAACTCTATTAATTACCATTTTGTTTTTCTGGATGAGCATTTTAAAGCAAACTGATTGGATTTTTAGAGGTTATTTACCAGTTAATTTTGATTCAAACCAAGCTCTTTTTGTTTGCTTTTAGTTAACCCTAAGGAAACCAATCGATAAGATTCAGATAGGTAATAAATTAACTCGTCATCTTTTTCTATGACACTATCAAATTGCTGTATCCATTTCATACCGCGATTCGCAAAGTAGGGTGCTGGCTTATATCCTTCAGATTCTGTTAAAAAACCAAAATTTAAATCCGAGGTTTTAAAAACAAAAGCTGGTTGCTCATTTTCTCCCCAGCCACCGATGGCAAACACTTTACCACCGACTTTCCAAACGTGAGAATTTCCCCACTGAACCACATAGGTCGTAGCAGGCAATGAACCACAAAACGTATTAAATTCATCGTAATTCATGCAGATCCCATAAGTGCCAATATATTGAATAACAATTTAAAGGTTTGGCCCATAAATATCCACTGCAGACAATAACCGCCAAAAAATCACTTTCCTTAATTTGTAGTATTAGTCCTTACTTCCTGGTTTGTCTTTGTTTTGCATGATTTTTCCAAAGTATTGCTGCAGCTTGTCCTTTCCTGATTGGGTAAGCTTGCCATCTACCTGCTGTTCTTTGACCACAGTTTCAATCTTGGAAATCCAGAAATCAACATTACTATCCGCTGCTTCTTTATTGTTCTCAGGTTCACCGTTGGGTGAGTCAACCGCAAATAAATTTATCCAATGATCGCTTTTTTTCCCTAGTCGCATTAGCCGATTAAAATAACTCTGCTGTTGATCGTTAGCCATCACAACATCAAAGACTATTAATACCATTGAAACTGGACTCATCAAAATATCCCGCAGTGCGTCTAAACCCAACTTAAATTGAAAAACAATGCCTTGGCGAATAAGCGGCCAACGTGCAGGTTTATTGGAAATGTCTTGCATATGCTCTATCCGAGTCCTGTGAGTAAAGGAAGAATAAGCGTTATATCTTAGCTATACAACAGAGCTAGATTAGTCATTTAGTGAGCGCCCAATCTGACTGACTTGATTGAGCATATTGCCAATATTCAATAATGAGTCCTTGAGTAACGGCAAAACTGAGAAAGCAGTCGGTAACATCCTCCCGTTTATCCCCCGTCATTCCTTCGGAGGAAGGAATCTCCAACAACATCTGTAGATTTCAATAAAGTATCTTATTTCCAAAGTTGAAATTGATTGAAATACACTAATTTCATACTGTTTTTAAACGATTTAAATTGGCTGCACGGTAAATGTTAGTGGGTTCCCTCCTCCGAGGGAATGACGTGTAATATCTTCAATATCTGCGCCGTCAGCGAGGTGTAAGATCTTAAAAATCCTCACCGTCTGTTTACTGCTAATTGGGATCGCTCACTGAATGACTCGGCTATGACGGCTCATAGGCTCAAAGCTGCCGTTCAACCTGAGAAGTTATTTTGGTCCGCTTTGGGCGTGAAGCCGAAGTTATCATTAAAGGTATACAATGATCGATATTAGTACACTCGAGCGCTGTCAGTGCTAACTCTTTCCCCAATAACAACTCTCTTGTTCACATGCTTTTCCTCCGTGAGCTCTGTGCCCTCTGTGGTTCAAATTCTTTTTGCTTTTAACTACCGGAAAGATGGGGATGGCACACAACCGACTATCATAGTTGACTCCGTCTGAAACCAGCGCAATTTGTTAACGCTTCACTGGTTAAGACAGTTTATGCTTTATTATTAGTAGAGGGGATATCATCATCAGACTCAATAATCATTTCAATCTCCTGCTGAATTTCAATCACTTCTTCCTCCCGCAAATCTTTCATAAATGCACTGGGTAATACATTCACGCCTATTTTTTCTCCTAATTTGACAACAAAGGGCAAAGTGATGGGTGAAAAAGGTAAAACTGCAAGCACTCCTAATCCAAGTCCTCGAATGACATCAACAAATTGTCTATGAGCCTCTTGCATTTCCTGCTTACTCGCTTGGCCTTTAGTGAATCTTTTGTAGGTAATTAGCATAACCTTAGTCTCTCGGCTTTCTTGAGCCAGGCTTCGTTTTACCGACAACAAACCAAGTTTGAGGGGAATAAGGGCATTGCGTTTTATCGCAGAATTTTGGCGTTTAATGGATTGGGTCACTCTTATAAAATAGCGCTTCAAAACAAGTTACCTTTACGATTGAACTGTTTGATTAAGAGGGACTGCTGTGCCTGAGTTTTTAGCATCGTTATTTTTAATATAAATAAACTTAAAGTGAGTTGAAATAAAGTGAAAATCATTGGGATATTGATTTCTTATTGCTCTTCAAAAACTACAAGGTAACAAATTCCAAAAACTAATTTGAGTATAGCAAGGATAACCCCTATCCATGATCTATATAACAAAGCTAATTTGAGAGCATACTGACTTTATGCAGTCAGACAATCTGACTAACAGTTTCGCTCAGTGAAATTATTAAGGTACTCAATGTTTCTAATCAATTATTTAGAAACGAAAATTGTTAATGTTCTTTAGGTACAAAAATCAGAAGGTAAAAATGCATTATTAGCTATTAAATTTAGAAAAATAACAGCCTCTTTCTAAATTGTTATTTGCTTAGGGGTTGCTCAAAACGCTGTTCCAAAAACAACAGTGATGTACCTCTATAATTCACTGTTATAAAGAAGCCATGAAATAGTCGTTTTTTATAAAAATATCAGTAATTTCAGGTTCTTGGAGCGATCTTGATAGCCATCACTGCGTCATTCAACTATTATATTTTGACTGATTTATTTGAAATCTAACCTTCACTATATGTGTCATGAAGCGTCAGTAAAACACGTCAGATTTCACTCAATTTTAAGGAAACAAATATGTCGACTGAAGACTTAAATGATTTACGTATGTCTGAGGCTGTGCGTCCACTTTATCTAGCGGTAAAAAAGCACATTGAAGAGAATGTTATACCGATCCAAGACGAGTTTTATTCAATTGGTGAAAAACTTGCTGATCGTTGGAGCTATTCTGAACGTCAAATGGAATTATTAGAAGGCGCTAAAAACAAAGCCAAAGAGGCAGGCCTTTGGAATTTTTTCTTGCCAGATGCTGAAACTGGTCAAGGCTTATCAAATTTGGATTATGCCTATATTGCCGTTGAACTGGGTAAAGCACCTTTAGCCTCTGAAACATTAAATTGTTCAGCACCTGACACTGGAAATATGGAAGTGTTGGAACGAGTTGGTACGCCTGAGCAAAAGGCAAAATGGTTGGCACCACTTCTTAGAGGTGAAATACGTTCTTGTTTTGGTATGACTGAGCCTAATGTTGCCTCTTCAGACGCAAAAAACATCTCAACATTGGCGGTTGAGGATGGTGATGACTGGGTGATTAATGGTGAAAAATATTATATTTCTGGCGCCGGTGATCCTCGTTGTAAAATCATGATCTGTATGGTTAAAAGCAGCCCCGATGCGCCAACACATAAACAGCAGTCACAAATTCTAGTGCCATTAGACACTCCAGGTGTCACTATTGTTGGCCCAATGCATGTATTTGGTCATGACCATGCACCTCACGGTCATATGCACATTAAACTTGAAAATGTACGGGTGCCTAAGACCAATATGTTGTTAGGTGAGGGTCGTGGTTTTGAAATTTCTCAAGTACGTTTGGGTCCTGGGCGTATTCACCATTGTATGCGTTCAATTGGCCAAGCTGAAGAAGCCTTGCAACTTGCTCTTGAGCGTTCAACTTCAAGAGAAGCCTTTGGTAAAAAAATATATCAACTTGGTAAAAATGTTGAAGTTATCTCGAAGATGCGTATCGACATTGAAGCCATGCGTATGATGGTACTAAAAGCGGCTAAAGCCATGGATGTATTGGGCAATCAAGAAGCACGTATTTGGATACATATGATCAAAGCTATGGTCCCTGAGCGAGTTTGTGAAATTATTGACCAATCCATGCAGCTGCATGGTGCCACTGGTATTTCTCAATGGTCACCACTTTCTGCCATGTATGCAGGCCAGCGTACTTTACGTTATGCTGATGGTCCAGATGAGGTTCATCATATGGTAGTGGGTCGCAATGAAGTACGTGAATATGAGCGTAACAAAAGTTAACTAGACTGTTACCGAATGAGTACAGAATTAACAAGGGCCGGCATATCTGGCCCTTGTTGTTTCAGATTTTAAGGTTTTGCGTAAGGAGAGCCAAATGAGTAAATATAGTATTGCAAAACAATGTATGGCTGATGCCTTAGCGGCAGCTGACGAGGAAAATATTAATCACAGCGACGCACTAGAAGCGCTGATCATCACCGCTATTGCAGAAATGACAACAACTGCAGGCGCCACTCGTACTGCAGAGGTTATTGATTATGAATTGCGTAATATCTCAGGCGTGCTAGATAAAGACTTTTTAAGAGCGCGGTAACACCAGATTACAAGATCAAATATGCAATAAGATTAAACAGGAGAAAGTAGTGAACTACTATTTAGTTACCGCTGGTTGTTTAAGTGCTGTTGCTGCTTTGATCCATGTTGGTTGCATTATTTTTGGTGCGCCTTGGTATCGATTTTTTGGTGCCGGTGAACAAATGGCCGTGATGGCTGAACAAGGGTTAATAAAACCTAGCATCATTACCTCGCTTATTGTTGTTGTATTATCTATTTGGTCGCTTTATGCATTTTCTGCTGCGGGTCTGATAGGGCGTTTACCGTTATTAGGTGTTGCATTGAGTCTCATTACAATGATTTATTGTATGCGTGGGCTTGCTGGCTTTTATTTTGTTACTAACCCTATGGGGCGAAGCCCGGAATTTTGGATTTGGAGTTCGGTGATTTGTTTATCTATTGGTTTACTGCATTTAATTGGTTTGCAGCAACAATGGGACAGTTTATAAATCTGCGTCTTCATCGTTTTCACTATAGCTTTATAAAAGTAATAGCCGGTATTTTTTGTCGAAAAAAGGCTATAAAACATATTCCATTAATTTATACGGACTGGTATTAGCACTGCGGTTCATATCCACATACCCTATAATGTCCTGAACATGGCATAGTTACATATAAGTGATAAATTTTGTTAGCATTTGAGTACAACAAATTCAACGGTATCATCATTAACAGTGAGCAAATTCCTGAAGATATAGATGTATTTTTACCCCAGTTAAACGCCTTATTAAGTCATGCTAAACAACAAAAAAAGGCAGTTATCTGGTTAACATTACCCATTGATTTTGCGCACTTGATAGCAATAGCCACCTCGCAAGGTTTCACTTTTCATAATTGTTTGCCAACCGAAGTCACTTTAACCTTTAAGTTTGATCCAGAAAATTTTGTGCCTTTTGTACCTACCCATTCTCTTGGTGCGGGTGGTTTAGTACAAAATCCGCAGGGTGAAATATTAGTGATCCGTGAACGCGGAGCCACGACTTACAAGTTACCTGGTGGTCACATTGAACTAGGAGAAACAATTGAAGAAGCGGTGATCCGCGAAGTACTGGAAGAAACCGGCATCAATACTAGTTTTAGCGCAGTTTTAGGGATGGCGAGTACTCATCCATATCGATTTGGTAAATCCAACATATACATAGTGTGCAAGTTAGTCCCGTTATCGACGCAAATCGATATACAAGATACCCACGAAATTGACGATGCCAAATGGGTATTCCCCCAAGATTACCTAACCGATAACACTAATAGTGCGTTTAATAAGTATTTAATTAAATCGCTATTAAATGCAACAGGATTGGGTAAATCAACGCTGGATCTCAGTCAATTCTCAAAGCTAAAACACGAAGTGTTTTTGGCTGGCAATGAAGCTTAATAAGCATTTACCTCGATTACCCGAGTCCAGGGTAAAGTAAATCTCAATCGCTGCTTAAACTATAATATTTTTATCATGGAGAACCCAAATGATTAAACCGCTATCTCCGGTAACCCTGAAAACCGTCACGACATTAGACGACCTTGCAGAGTTGGCAAGCTACTCGTTTATGGACAGTCTCAATTGCGATCCAGATGCCAAAGAAAACGGAGCCGATCATTCGCCGCGACAAGTCTTCACCGGCCATTATGTTCCCGTGAGTCCCACGCCAATAGAAGAACCCGAGTATGTTGCCCACAGCAGCCACTTTTTTCGCGAACTTGGCTTCGCCGACAGCATGGCAAAATCAGCCGACTTCGTTAGGATGTTCAGCGGTGACATTTCGCAGGTTCCAGAGCCAATTCGAAAGGTCGGTTGGGCGACGGGCTACGCACTTTCGATCTACGGTAGCGAATACTTTCAGCAGTGCCCGTTCCAAACCGGTAACGGATATGGAGACGGTCGTGCAGTTTCGGTGTTTGAGGCCGTCATTAACGAACAACGCTGGGAAATGCAACTCAAAGGTGGTGGACGGACGCCATATTGCCGCGGCGCCGATGGTCGCGCTGTTCTACGGTCAAGTATCCGAGAGTTCTTGGCTCAGGATCACATGCATTCACTGGGCGTGCCAACATCGAGGTCGCTGAGTTTGTATGTTTCGAAAACACAGAAGGCCAAGCGTCCATGGTACTCCCAAGGATCGCTCTCAATAGATCCCGATATGTATGTATCAGAGGCGGTCGCCATTACTACGCGTGTTGCACCATCCTTCATTCGAGTTGGTCAACTGGAGCTTTTTGGCCGCCGTGCCCGCAAGCAGGAACACCCAAATGCGAAGCAGGAGTTAGAACAAATTGTATTGCACGCAATATTTCGTGAGTACGCTGACGTCATCGACCAAAAGTTAAGCAGCGCCGAAAAAGTAGTATTGTTAGCACGGGAGTTTCGAGGCCGCCTTACTTCACTGATAGCAAACTGGATCCGCGTCGGTTTTTGTCAGGGTAATTTTAACAGTGATAACTGCGCGGTAGGTGGATTTACCCTTGATTATGGTCCATTTGGTTTTTGTGATGTGTTTAACCCACACTTCCAGTCATGGACAGGCGGCGGGCATCACTTCTCGTTTTTGAACCAACCAGTGGCAGCACAACAAAACTTCCAATCATTCTGTACGGCGCTGCGACCTTTGTTGGCTTCACATCAAGACTATCTATTGCAGCTCGACGAGATACAAAGTGGCTTTTCGAAGGTGATGCAAACTCAAATGCAGGAGATGTGGGCTGCCAAACTTGGACTTAGCACTTTTCATGGGGAGTTGTTTAATGAGCTCGAAACACTTATGGCGCAAACCCCGGTCGATTACACTATCTTCTTCCGCGAACTTTCGACAGTGCCTGATAACATTGAGCCACTCAAAAAAAGCTTCTACCAGGACTTTGGATCTTCTATGACTTCGATGCAAGAGTCGTATAAAACGGCTCCAGAAGTGATGCAACAACGCTGGTCACTGTGGCTCACTAAATGGAACTCACTAGTTAACAGTGATAATACTGCTTTGTCTCGTTCTCGTGATGAGCTATCTAAGCAGATGAAACTTGTGAACCCAAAATATATTTTAAGGGAGTGGTTTGTTGTGCCAGCATATCAGCAAGCAAGCTCTGGGAATTATTCTCTAGTACGAGAACTGCAGGACGTCATGACACAGCCATATGCTGAGCAGTCGAAGGATATAGAGGATAAATATTATCGTTTGAAACCGTCCGAATTTTTTGAGGTAGGTGGATTATCACATTTAAGTTGCTCGTCGTAGTTTTTCAAAAACGACTCAGCTTGAATTAACAATCATTGGTATTATAAATCTCGATAACAAACGTTTTTATTACCGTGATATGTTATTTTGGTCACAATAAAGAATTCATAGATAAGCGGTATGAAACTACAAATCTTGTTACTAATTTTCCTTATACCGAGTGTATCTTCAGCGGAATATAGGATTAAACTCGCCGCAGAAAATAGTTGGCCACCTTATTCAAATGAAGCTGGTGAAGGTATTTCAAAGGATAAAATCCAACGTGCTTTTGATAGTGTTGGTGTCGATGTTGAGTTCATTGTTGTGCCTTATGCGAGGGCCCTATTTTTGGCTCAATCAGGTAAAGTAGATGGTGCATTTAATGTGACTAAACAAAAAAGCACTCTTGATAAATTTGTTTTTGGTAAGGTGCCAATTGTACAAGTTAAGGCCTCTTTTTATTACCATAAAGAGTCGGATTTAAATTTCAATACTGTGGATGAAATTCCTGCGGGAACCTCAATAGCCCTAATTCGCGATTATGAATACGGTGAACCCTATGAAAACAGCAAACATAAATTTAACGAGGTAAGGGTTTCAAGTCAAAAACAAATAATCAAACTCTTGCAATTAAAACGAGTCGATATGGCGATAATGTTTGATGATGTAGCTGAGTATTATTTGTCAGAATTAAAACTGAATAAAAATGAGATTAAAAAAGGGCACATTAATCATACTAGTGATATTTTTGTTGCCTTCAATAAACACAAAAAATTGAGTGAGGTTATTTTACTTTTGGATGAAGGTTTAAAACAGACTCATATTAGTTACAGCGACTAAAGTGTAAATTATATGGCTAGCTCATTTTCTTGAGCTAGCCATATAATTTAATCAGCCAATCAACCTAACCGTAGTGACATGTTCAATGTTACGAATAGCTTCAATTACATGACCGTTTTCCATTTTTTCTACATCGAGAATGTTGTAGGCCAAATCGCCACGGCTTTTGTTCATCATATCGAGTACATTGACGTTGTGATCGGCCAATACCGATAACACGCTGCCGAGTACTTTGGGTACGTTTTTATTGGCAAAAATAATGCGTTGTCCTTCACACCTTGCCATGCTCACTTCGGGGAAGTTAACTGAGTTTTTGATATTACCGTTTTCTAGGTAATCCATAATTTGCTCTGCGGCCATAATAGCGCAGTTCTCCTCGGCTTCGGCAGTGGATGCGCCTATATGTGGCATGGCTATTACATCGCTTCGACCATAAAAAACAGGTTCTGGGAAGTCACACACGTAACCTCTCAGTTTGCCACTATCTAGTGCCTTAACTATGGCTTGTGGATCAACAATAGACTCACGGGCAAAGTTGACTAACAACATGCCTGGTTTGGCTTGAGCAAGGGCATCATCATTGATCATATGCTGAGTTGGTTTGATGGCGGGTACGTGTAAACTCACATAATCACAACGGGCGAGTAGAGCGTACATACTTTCAGCTTTTTGTACGTCGCTAGATAAACGCCAAGCGGCCTCAATGGAAAGTGCAGGGTCAAAACCGACTACATTCATGCCTAGTGCCAGCGCCATGTCGGCAACCATTGAGCCTATTGCACCTAAACCAACAATACCTAAGGTTTTGCCTTTAAGTTCATTACCGGCAAATTGTTTCTTTTGCGCCTCTAAGGTTTTATGTAATTCAGCTGCGTCATGCACATCGTGTAAAGTGGTGACATGATCAATACCTGATTTTATGCCGCGAGATCCTAAAAGTAGACCTGCTAACACTAATTCTTTTACCGCATTGGCATTGGCACCTGGGGTATTAAATACCACTATGCCTTTTTGACTGTAGTCTTCCACTGGCACATTGTTTACGCCTGCACCTGCTCTTGCCACAGCCAAAACCGAATCGGCGAGCACTTCATTATGTAGTTTATGACTGCGTAGTAATACCGCATCTGGGTGTCCAATATCCGAAGCCACTTCATATTTCTCGCGACTAAAACGTTCTAGCCCTTTGACCGAAATCTGATTGAAGGTTTTAATTTTGTACATGTTATTCCTTAATTGTTTTTAGCGTAAATTGGGACAATCAGGCGTTTAAAGTATTTGCTTTTTCACGCTGTGGTAAGCCCATTCAAGCCAAGGCATTAAGGCTTCGATGTTATTGTTTTCGACTGTGGCACCACACCAAATCCGCAGACCCGCGGGGGCATCTCGGTAAGCACCAATGTCATAGGCGACTTGATGTTCTTCGAGCAATTTGACCACGGATTTAACTTGTTCTGGGGTTAAGTCAAGGGTCAAACAGACGCTAGTATTAGAGCGAATATTGGCGTCTTGCGCCAAAAATTCAATCCAGTCATGTTGTTCTACAAAGGCTTCGATTGTGGCCAGATTTTTATCTGCACGGGCAATAGTCGCGGTTACACCGCCTATAGATTCGACCCAATTCAAGGCGTCTAAATAGTCCACCACACATAACATTGAAGGTGTATTGATAGTTGCTCCAGTGAATAAGTCTTCAATGAGTTTTCCACCCTTAGTCATGCGGAAAATTTTAGGTAATGGGCGAGCAGGAGTATAAGACTCAAGGCGTTCGACAGCACGGGGGCTAAGAATTAACATGCCATGGCCACCTTCGCCACCCAAGACTTTTTGCCAACTGTAGGTGGTCACATCGAGCTTTTCCCAGTCCATTTTTTGGGCAAAAACAGCTGAGGTAGCATCACAAAAGGTTAACCCTTTTCGATTTGAGTCTATCCAGTCTGCATTCGGTACTTTTGCACCAGAGGTTGTTCCGTTCCATGTAAATACCAGATCGTGGTCACAGTTAACTTCTTTAAAATCAGGTAATTGGCCATAGTCTGCACTAAATACACGGGTGTTTTCTAATTGTAATTGTTTGCTAATATCGGTTGCCCAGCCTTGACCGAAGGATTCCCAATACAACACATCGACAGGACGCTCACCTAACATTGACCACATCGCCATTTCCATCGCGCCCGTATCAGAAGCGGGTACAACGGCGACACGATAACCTTCAGGCAACCCCAAAATTTTGGCGGTATCTAAACAAGCACTTTTTAGCGCTTGTTTGCCAATGGTGGCACGGTGAGATCGGCCCAAGACCGATAAATCTAGTTTGCTGACATCGTATCCAGGGCGTTTGGCGCAAGGACCAGAAGAAAAATTAGGGTTGGCAGGTTTAAGGCTAGGGTGCATGATTTTCTCGCGCTAAAGGTGTGTAAATGTAATAAGTATCGAGCATACAAGTGATTGAAACCTATCACCAATATTCAAGTGTCATGATTTATATCGATAGTGTTATATGTATGTTAAAAACCTCACTGTCACCGTAAATATTAAAGTGCCAGTAAGGTCTGTCTGTTACTAAAAAGCGATTTGATAGCCTAGGGTTAACATGTTATCCATATCCATTTGAACACCGTTCACGTCGTAGCTTAGAGGAACCGAATATTCAAAGGCTACGCGGTGTTTATTGGTGAATACTGTATTAATGCCTATCCCTAAGTCTAAAACATCTGCTCCATAGTTAGCTGGGTTGGCGGTGGTCACAGGGGCAATAATTTGTGAGTCAGCACCACTAATTTCATCCGACGAGCTGTATTTTAGGCGTACTGATGCACTCACTACATCCGATAATGCGTAACCAGCCCAAGCAGTAAATTGAGTTTTATTACCCGGTTCATAACCTTCGTCATTTTCACCTAAGGAGGTAGTAAGCAGCCCTTGTGCGCCCCAACTTGTATTATCTGAATAGCCGTTATAGGTAAGGCCAAACTCCCCTTGATGACTGCCAGTGCTGGTTTGCATGCTATAAGGCAAACGCATTGTCATCTTGGTATTCATAGGCGTGAGCACTTCGCCCTTTTCTTCTACTGAGCCGGTGGGAATTACCCAGCCTATATTGGCGTGTAATTTATGTTTGGGTGAATCATACAGTCGATACAACACTGCTAATTTACTATCAGCCAGACCAGAACTAGCAGTCTCAAAATCACCTAATACTGTAGTGCCTGACATACCCTGATAAGTGGTTAATGTCATATCTCGGTCAATATAATTAATCATCGCCATCAAGGTAATATTGCTAGTTGGGGCGTACATAAAACCCAACATATGCATCTGAGAGGTCATATCTTGCGGCACCACACGCACTGTGGCTGGTGGCGCGTTGGGGTTAGCGATTGTGGTAACTATGTCGTCATTGGATATGCTGTTATTGCCTTGAACGTTACCTGACATCTGCATATTCATAAAACGATAGGAGAGCATAAATTCCCCTTCTTTATGCAGATGGTCTCCCATGACGCCTATTGGTGCATGAGTAATAGCTTGGGTAGTTGTGTGAGAATTATCTGCACTAGCAGCAAAACTCATAAGGCCAGATGTTACTAGGCCAGTCATCAAAATCGATTGTTTAAACATAGTTTTCTCGTAAATAAATTTATCTAAAGTGTGCTCAAATCCTTGGCTTGAGTATTGTCTTAATTAGAACATTTACGAAAAAGCGGGCGGGGCTCTTGTTAGTGCCAGTTGATGGCGTGCTGTGGCATATAGGGCGCTAAAGTAGCCTATTGCTGTATTGGAATTGAGGGGTAACGTGAGCTGAACTTGTGCAGTTAACCAAGGCGGGCCTGGATTGTGATCGGTTAGATAAGCATAAGAACATTTGATTTCTTGTAGGTTAGACGGGGCATTTTCAGGTGCGTCTACATACTCAACTTTACCTGTAAGCTCAAAGGTTGAAAGTGAAATCCATTTGTAGGTACTGCCGGTACAAATTAAAACACGATCTTCATCTGCAAAGCCTTGTGCATAAGTCAACATAGATGACGCGGCAAACAGCGCGCCAACGCTATTAAACAATAAAGCCGTCAATACACTTAAAGCAATATATTTGCGCATTATTGTTCCAAGTCTATTCAATCGTTTTATGCCTGTCGTTTTGTTGCGTTTATTGTAATCAGGTGTCGGCTAAAATCTCAAACCTTTTTATTGTTTTAATAAGTTGCGTTGTCACCACAGGTGGTTTTTTGATTGGTTTTGATAGCGCCGTGATAAATGACACTGTTTATTGATAAAGTAAGACGTAAAGCCTTCTTACATACAGCTAGGTTTCTCAGATTAATCAAATAACCATTAACTATTGGCTACTTTTAGGTAGATATTTAGCCATTAAATCTTCTAATACCTTTTGTTTAAGAGGTTTGACTATGTAGTCGTCCATGCCTGCTTCTTTGGCTTTAGTATAATCTTGTTTCATGGCATTGGCTGATAAACCACAAATAATCAGCTTGTTGTGACCTTTTATTCTTAGTGTGCGTGTAGCCTCGTAGCCATCCATTACCGGCATTTGAATATCCATCAAAATAAGATCATATTGAGGGGAGTTGATTATCTTGGTGACCGCTTGTTGACCATCTTCGGCTATATCAAATGTCAGGCCCATTAATTTAAGCATTTCACCTGCAACAACTTGGTTAATGTTGTTGTCTTCAACTAACAATACATGGCCTTCATATTGACCAACTTGGTGCTCATTAGTAAAAATTACATTGTTTGATTTGGCTTCTGATTCAGTATTAAACAAGTGTTGCAAAAAAGTGGCTGCTTGTTGCGGTGTGAAAGGGTGAGATAAACATTCGGCTGGCCACATGGCTGATAATTGATTCGGTAAATTACTTGGTTGGGAATTGGTGACAAAGCCCACTTTTAGCGATTGCTTGACTAATTTGTCAATGGATCCTTGGTGTGTTCTGAATATCTGCTGATCTTCAATATCGAGTAAAACTGCGTCTTTGCTACTTATATCTTCAAGTGTTGCAGACAACTGGCTCAGTGGTAGGTGGTGATAGTTTAATCCGGTTTTTTCGATATATTGAGTATGTAGAAATCCTGCACGGCCCGCACTAAAATAATATAACTTGCCACTAGGTAATGGCAGTGCAGAAATCAACTGTTGCGTGTTTTCTGCAGTCGCTAACATAATTTCAACTTTAAATGTGCTGCCTTTGTTTTGCTCAGACTTAACTGAAACATTGCCGCCCATCAGTTCAACAAGTTGGGTCACAATGCTTAGCCCTAATCCACTACCGCCAAAGTTTCTGCTGGTGGAACCATCGGCTTGCGTAAATGAATCGAATATTCTACTGACTTGTTCTGGATTCATACCTATGCCCGTGTCAGCCACCTCAAATAATAATATAAGTACGCGAGTCTCATCATTAAGTTGAAAATCCACATCGATGGAAATCTGCCCGTTTTGAGTAAACTTGATGGCGTTACTACATAAGTTGAGTAGAACCTGACTGATCCTTAACGGGTCGCCTACTAATTGGGCGGGTAAGTTTGGATTAGCATTAAACCTTACATTTAGATTTTTTTCTTTAGCGCGATTTGAAATATTGGCTAAAACGTTAGCGAATAATGACTCCACTGAAAATTCGGTACTTTCTATGTCTAATTTACCGGCTTCAATTTTAGAAAAATCCAGAATGTCATTAATTAAGCTCATTAATATTTGCCCAGAGTAGGCAGCTTTAGTGAGTTGTTCCCTTTGAGATGAAGTTAATTCTGAACGCAATAATATTTCTAACATACCTAATATACCGTTCATAGGAGTGCGAATTTCATGGCTCATATTCGCCAAAAACATACTTTTAGACGCGGTCGCTTGTTCTACCTTCTGATTGGAGGCGACCAATTGGGTATTCAAGGCTTCTTGTTTGGCATTGAGCAATTGTGACTGTTCAAGCAAGGTGGCCGTTTGTTTGTTTTTTTCATGAAAAACATCCGCTGCTTGCGCTAACAGGCCTATTTCATCTTTGCGCTTCAGGCTAGGAATGCTATCAATATTTTCTCCCTTGGTTAATCGTTGGAATACATTAGTGATTGTATTAATAGGTAACATTATTCTGTAGGTCATAAATAATGCCGTAGCAGCGGCTATAAAGATTCCCACTATGGAAAATAGATTGTTACCAATACGGGTATTATCGAGTGCTTGCTCGACATCGGCATTGGTGTTGCTAAGTCGTTCGGTGACCAGTCTATTTAATTCTCTAGCTAAAAATAAAAATTCGTTTGCCGAACCCGCCATCACAACGTTGACTAAAAACAGGTAACCTCGGGTGATATGAGTGAGTTGTAAAAAGTCTCTTTCTAATTTGTTAAGTCTATCAATGGCGGCTTGAAAGTTTTTGTTCGATTTTAGCTGTTTGTTAATTTGAAACTTAGCCAACAACAGTTGTTGCTGAAATGATTCAACCAGTTGTTGATCTGGCGTCTGTAAATATTGCAACAAAAAATTTTCAGCTCGAGCAACATGGTACTTAGCTTTTTCTAGCGGATCTTGAAGCGATTTAGGGGGGGGGTGATTTATTGTGATGTTACTAAATAAGATTTCAAATTCGGTCAATAGATCATTATTGTAAAGTAGTTGTCGTCTGGTTCTACCCGCCACTACACTAGCAAAATTCTCATTGTAGTCGCTTAGATGGGTGCGCATCCGTGTAATATAATCTAGGTACAGGTCACTATTTTGCTGTTGTGTGGTGAGCTGTGCTAATCGTGTTAAATTGCTTTGGTTTTCATCCATTAATAAGTTAAATCGAGTAATTGCGGATCCGCTAGCAGATTCTTTATAAATGAGTACGTTACGCTGTAAATCTATAACGTCTCGTTCAAGCTCCCGCACAATACTAACTTTGACTACTGCTTGCTGAGTTAATTCGAGGCTATCAACAAAAGTTAATTGGCTGTTTCTTGACAAAAAAACTTGTGATAACAACAACAGTACTAAGGTTGCTGAAATAAGTAGTATTTGAGCCTTTATTGTTCTAAACACATTATCCCCTAATTATTACTAAGAACTAATAAACTCATACCACTTCTGTAGGCTGTAATCGTAGGTTGGCATAGCTGTATTCCAAACCGCAACATTACTAAAACGTTTGGTATAACTGCCTCCGCTGCGAATATCACCTTGTTGCACCGAAATTTTATTGTCTGTTCCTTGGAGTGCTTGTGCCGCTTTTTTCCCCTCATACCAATAATCCCATTCGGCCGAACTTAAAAATGAATTAGAGCGTTGAGGGTTGGAAATATAATAGCCTTGCTTGGCTATAAATGCACCGGGCCAGCCAGATAGCCACCAATTCATATAATCATAGGCCGCGTCTTTACTTTTTCCTTGGGACGCTGATGACAGGCACATAACGCCATGCCAGCCTCGGTAACCCTCTTTAGGCGCGGCAAATGTTACGGGAATACTTTGTCCATTTAATGCTGATACTGCGGGTGAAAACATGCTCTCTATCACCACGCGACCCTCACGCATAAAGTCAATTGACTCAGGTACCGAATTCCAGAAACCACTGAAGTGGTTCTGACGTTTGAAGTCGATAAGTACATTAAATAAGCGGTCTAAATCTGTTTGGGTTAGGTTTCCAATGTCATTAAATTTGACCAAGCCTTTAGCTTGAGTGGCTAGAACTAAGTCAAACAAACCAATGCTAGGCGCATTGACAATACCGACTTTGCCGGAATATTTTGGATCGAGTAACCAACCCCAGCTTTCGGTTTTATAGGCTTCACCTTGCTTAACTACATTGGTGTTATAACCAAAGGAATCAACATTGTGCACATAAGGTAAAAAACTGAGTTGCTCGGTATGTTCGCTGCCTAATTTGCCATCGGGCTGAATGTGTAAGATTTTATAAGGGGCATCTCCGGCACCAAATTTGGCCTCAGGACTCACTTTTCCAGTTTTACATAATGGATTTATTTCATCCCAATATTGCAGCCTTTTTTTGTCAATAGCTTGTATCGAGCCGCTAGCCCACAAGGGTCTTATACTATTCGACCATTGTTCATAAAGGTCAAATGATTGCGGATCCATTGAGGCTTTTTGTAATACAGCAGCACTACCACGAGGCTCGAATATCAAATCGATGTCCAAGTCTTCCATGGCTTTTTGGCGAAGTTTTTCTTGTAGGGTAACGTGTGTGCCCAGCACTCTAAGTTGGGTGCGTTGTTTGGCAAATACATAGGGAGCTTGGGTAATGGCAGTCGCACCCACTAATGTTTGGCTGATAGATTTTAATGCTTGCCTGCGACTAACATTCGTTGAAGATTTAATTGGAAAGTTATTAGGATCCATATATTTATAGTTCGCTTAGGAAACTGTACTGTAGACCACCTTAATCTATCAGTAATTTAACCGCAATAAATCAAAAGTCTATCTTGCTATTTTTTCACTTTTATAGACCATTAAAGAGGCGTTGGGTTTTATAAATTGTCAAAAGTGCGCATTAATCAGCATAAAATTTATGCTGAAATTTTAAGGTTTTTTGCTCAATACCATCGTTAATATTGATGGAAATACGATACTGCTCTAGGTCGCTAAAAGGCAAAACAGCTAAATAGTAGATTGCCTTGCCTTCTGTCACCTGCTTAAAGGTCAACTTTTTAATCACCCCTAGTAAGTTTTTAGCTTCACCAGTTAGCACCACAGACTGCGCTGCCTTATCTTGCCTGTCGAGTACTGAAATATTAATTAAGCCATTAAACTTACTACGCACTATGCCATATTGTTTGGCCACTTGAGGTGTTAAAAATGTACTATTTAAAGCAATGTAATGGACCTCCCAACTGCCAAGCTCTTGCTTTTGTTCTGCGCTAACGGGAGAGCTTAATAGTAGCCCTAGCCCTAGCGCTAACGAGATTATTAAAAAAAAGTACTTAGTTACAATCAACTTAGAATATGCCAAACAAATCACCTAGTAGTTTTTGTATAAACAACAACAGCACTATCACCACCATTACGGACAAATCTAGTCCGCCCATATCAGGCATTCTTTTACGAATAGGTGCTAGCATGGGTTCAGTGAGTTGGCCTAAGACCATTTCCATGGGGTTTCTACCTTGGCTTACCCAACTCATAATGGCGCGCAGAATAAGTACATACATGACTAACGTCAGCGATTCTTTGAGCACAATAACCAATGACACCACGACTAAAGACAGAATGTTAAGACCTACACCTCCCAACACCAGATTAAGAGCCACAATTTTTAAACCTGCAACCAATATTGCGAGCACTAAAGTCGCAGTATCTAAGCGACCAATAGAAGGAATTATTCTACGCAATGGCGCCACAACAGGTTGGGTAGCTTTAACCACAAATTGGCTAAAGGGATTGTAAAAATCCGCTCTAGCAAATTGTAACCACAGGCGTAATAACACCACCATTAAATAAAGGTTAAAAACAAAATCAATTAAAAACTGAACTGAACTCATATTCTGGGTTTTCCTCGGTATCTATCTAAGATGTCTAAAATAAGAAATCTAAAATTGCTGTGCCATTTCTTCTGCACGTTTCACCGCCGCCTGCATGGCATTGGCTATTACTTGTTCTAACCCTTGCTGCTGCAAAGATTCTATAGCTTGGGCAGTTGTGCCACCTTTAGAGGTAACTTGGGTGCGCAACTCGCTTAATTCAAGGTGAGGATTGTGACAAACCATTTCTGCCGCACCTAACATGGCTTGCTGAACCATTAACCGAGCCGTTGCATGATCAAATCCTTGTTGCTCAGCCTCTTTTTGCATTGCTTCTAAAAATAAATAAAAGTAAGCAGGACTGCTGCCGGCTGCGGCAGTGACACCGTCTATCATAGACTCTTTTTCGACCCAAGCAATTTCACCTACTTGACTCATTAAGTCTGCCGCATATTGTCTATCATTTTTGTCGATATTGATATCTGCAAAAAGGCCCGTCATACCCTTGCCTAAAGCACTAGGTGTATTGGGCATAGTCCGAATAATAGAATAGGTTCCGCCAAGCATTTTCTGAAGCCTTGGGGTAGTAATACCAGCTGCAATAGACACAAAAAGTTTGTCGTTTAAGTTCTGAACCTGTGCAAGATCCTGACATACTTTTTCCATAAATTGCGGTTTTACCGCAAGCACTATGACATCCGCTGCATCCACCGCTTCCTTATTATCTTGGGTGACGTTAATGGCAAAATCTGCCTGAAGAGCGGTTAGTTTGCCAATAGATGGGTTACTTGCCGTTATTAAATGTGCAGGGTAAGCATTATTAACTAAGCCACTGACAATACTTCTTGTCATATTACCCGCACCAATAAAGGCTATTTTTCTGTGTTGCATGATTGTCCTTTTGTTAATTACTAATTGCGTTCGCCAAAAATGGCTGTGCCTACTCTAACCATAGTACTACCGTTATTAATAGCGTTTTGCATATCTCCCGACATGCCCATGGATAACGTATCCACTGCTGGGTAGTGCTTTTTTAGGTCTTTAAATAGTGCCGTCATACGTGCAAAGCTGGCGCTTTGTTGTTCCTGATGTTGATTGGCCTTAGGAATAGTCATTAGTCCACGTAAGGTTAAATTAGGCAGTTCTGAAATGGCTTTAGCAAAGTCACTGAGATCCTCTGCACTTATGCCTGCTTTGTTAGCGTCGTTATCTATATTCACTTGGATACACACATTTAATTTTTTGTCTGGGCTGCTTTGATCATTCAGCCGTTGCGCTATTTTGAGTCTATCAATTGTTTGCACCCAATCAAAATGTTCGGCCACTAAACGGGTCTTATTTGATTGTATTGGACCGATGAAGTGCCACACAATATCATCAAGTGTATGTAACCCTTGTATTTTTTCTACGCCTTCTTGCACGTAGTTTTCACCAAACAAACGTTGTCCCGCTTCATACGCTTGCACGATATCAGATACGGGTTTGGTTTTACTCACTGCTAGCAATTTTACCGAATTTGATGGACGATGGGCGTCTAAGGTAGATTGCTCGACAGTAATTTGTATGCTTTTGAGTCGTTCTGCTATGGTTTCCATATTGCAACATGATATACGGAGAATATTGCTTGGATATTACCGAACTTTTGGCCTTTAGTGTTAAAAATAAAGCTTCTGATTTACACCTATCTGCTGGTTTGCCGCCAATCATACGTGTTGACGGTGAAATGCGAAAATTAAATATACCTGCCCTTGATCATAAAGAAGTGCACGCTTTGATTTTTGAAATCATGAATGATAAACAACGCAAGGAATATGAAGAAAACCTCGAAACCGATTTTTCCTTTGAAGTAAAAGACTTGTCACGCTTTAGGGTGAATGCTTTTGTGCAAAATCGTGGTGCTGCTGCGGTATTAAGAACCATCCCTAGTGAAATTTTAAGTCTCGATGATTTAGGTGCCCCGCAAATATTCAAAGAAATAATCAATCAACCCACAGGTATTATACTTGTGACTGGTGCTACAGGTTCGGGTAAAAGTACCACTTTGGCAGCCATGGTTGATCATCTTAATTCAACTAAACGCGAGCATATTTTAACCATTGAAGATCCCATCGAATTTGTCCATGAAAACAAACTTTGTTTGCTCAATCAGCGTGAAGTTCATAGAGACACCCATAGCTTCAACAATGCACTACGCTCAGCGTTACGTGAAGATCCCGATATCATTTTGGTAGGTGAATTACGAGATCTAGAAACTATCCGCTTAGCCATCTCAGCCGCTGAAACGGGGCATTTAGTGTTCGGAACCTTACACACTAACTCGGCACCTAAAACCATTGATAGATTAATTGATGTGTTTCCAGCAGCCGAAAAATCGATGATACGCTCTATGTTGTCAGAGTCGTTGCGTGCGGTTATTTCGCAAACCTTGTTGAAAAAAGTCGGCGGTGGCAGGGTAGCCGCACATGAAATTATGTTGGGTATTCCGGCTATTAGAAACCTAATTCGTGAAGATAAAGTGCCACAAATGTATTCGGTTATTCAAACCGGTCAATCCCATGGAATGCAGACTATGGATCAGTGTTTGCAGAGGTTAGTTGCCCAAGGTCTTATTACATCTCAAGATGCAGCGGCAAAATCTATCGATAAAAAACCAACCTCTAGTTTTTAGGAATTTATTATGGAACTCACTCCTTACTTAGAAGAAATGGAAGGCCTAGGCGCATCAGATATATTTGTCACAGTGGGTTTTCCAGTTAGTGCAAAAGTAAATGGTCAGATGACACCTATAGGTAGCAGTCATCTCACCGAAGAAGATGCTCTAGCATTAGTACATGACGCTATGAGCGACAAACAAAAGGAAGAGTTTGAGCAAACTAAGGAATGCAACTTTGCTATCGCTCGTGATGGCATAGGCCGTTTTCGTTGCAGTGCTTTTTGGCAGCGAGATATGGCCGGTATGGTAGTGAGGCGTATTGTGACGCAAATTCCTCAAGTTGCAGAACTAGGTCTACCAGAAATCTTAAAAGACGTGATCATGTCCAAGCGTGGACTGTTGTTATTTGTGGGTGCCACAGGTACAGGTAAATCAACTTCTTTAGCTGCATTGATAGGACATCGAAATCAACATTCAAAAGGGCATATTCTGACTATCGAAGATCCCATAGAGTTTGTGCATGAGCATGGTAATTGTGTGGTTACCCAACGAGAAGTGGGTATAGACACTAAGTCATTTGACGACGCCTTAAAAAGTTCATTACGCCAAGCGCCTGATGTGATTTTAATAGGAGAAATCCGCTCCATGGAAACCATGGAATACGCCATGTCTTTTGCTGATACTGGGCATTTATGTGTGGCTACCTTGCACGCCAATAATGCCAACCAAGCCATTGAACGTATTATGCATTTGGCACCTTCAGATCAACATGAAAAGTTACGTTTTGATTTAAGTTTGAATATGCGTGCCATTGTCGCTCAGCAATTAGTACCCACGCCAGACGGTACAGGTCGAGTGGCCGCTATTGAAATATTGCTTAACTCACCTCTGGTCACCGACCTTATTCAGCGTAACGAAATTGGTGGCTTGAAAGAAGCCATGAAAAAAGGCAAAGAAATGGGCATGCAGAGTTTTGATATGGCCCTATATGACTTGTACAAAGCTGGCAAGATCACCTTAGAACATGCTATCCATCATGCCGACTCACCGAATGATTTACGCTTGATGATTAAATTGGACTCGGATGAAGGCAATCAACTTGGATCGCTGTCTAATGTTTCAATTGATATGGATTAAGGGCAGTCTTGAATAAAGTTTATAGTCATTTTGACCGATTTATGGTTTTTCAAATTAAACAATTGCTTGATGAAAAAGGCATTCCCTGTTTTGTGAAAAACGAGTTTGCCATTGGTGCCATGGGCGAACTATCACCCATGGATGTATTGCCTGAAGTGTGGATTAGCGATCCTCAGTGGTTGCCCAAAGCACAACAATTTATAGACGAGTTTGAGTCTCAACCTATAGACCAATCCCCTTGGATTTGTACTAAATGTAATGAGACAAATGCTGCCAACTTTGAGCTTTGTTGGCAGTGCGCTGAAGATAGAGATGTATAACTTGAATTTTTCTTTTCGTCACAAAATCAAACCTTTATGTCGCTAAATAATGCAGACTCTAGCCAAATCGAAGATTTTGTAGAGGCAATGTGGCTCGAAAAGGGGTTAAGTGAAAACACCCTTAGTGCCTATCGTTCCGATTTAACGAAGTTTGCACTTTATCTTGCACTGCAAAGTGACACCGGGAAGTCAGTGACATTAGTCGATTTTGAAAAAGAGCTGCTACATCAATATCTAGCTAGCCGTTATGATTCTGGGTTATCTGAGCGCAGCACATCACGTTTTTTAAGTAGTCTACGTAGCTTGTGCCAATATATGCTTCGACAAAAAATCCGTAGTGATGATCCTGTTAGCCTACTGCAAAACCCCAAGCTTCCCCAATCGCTGCCTAAAACCTTAACTGAGTCACAAGTCTTAGAGCTATTAAATGCGCCCAATACTGACGACCCGATACAATTGCGTGATAAAGCCATGTTAGAGGTGTTGTATGCCACAGGCTTGCGAGTGACCGAATTAGTCAGTTTACGATTAGATCAATTGAGTATTCAACAAGGTGTAGTAAGGGTCATTGGCAAAGGCAATAAAGAAAGGCTGGTGCCCTTAGGTGAAGATGCTGTTGATTGGGTTGCGACTTTTTTAAAACAGGGGCGGGGTGCTTTACTTAAATCTGAAAGTGATATTATTTTCCCCAGCAAACGAGGGGTGGCGATGACCCGGCAAACATTTTGGCATCGAATAAAGCTCTACAGCCAGATAGCCAACATTCAAACTGATTTATCGCCGCATACTTTGCGCCATGCCTTTGCTACTCATTTACTTAATCATGGTGCTGATTTACGTGTTGTACAAATGTTGTTAGGACATAGCGACCTATCGACCACACAAATTTATACTCATGTAGCTACTGAACGATTACAGCAGCTTGTTGCGGAGCATCATCCAAGGGGATAGCGAATAATAATCCTAGGGTTTGGGAATAGATACATAAATGCCATTGGTTTACATCTTGGGTTCAGCTAAACTAGCCTAAAATCTATTTGAAATTATTTCCCTTAATTAGGGTCATAATAGTAATGTAATTATTTGGAAGACTTATGAAAAAGTGGACAAAATTCAACGCTGTTGTGAGCGGATTCATGCTAATCCTTAGTTTTAACCTATCTGCATCGGGTGAGACAGCAAACAAGGACCAAGTGAAAGCCAAACTGCAAAAGGCCTTAAGCATGGAAATAAGTGCAATAGGTGATGCGCCAGTGCCTGGTTTGTTGCAAGTGATGACAGAGAAGGGGTTATTTTATACTAGTGAAGACGGCAAGTATTTATTGCAAGCACGTATTTATAGCATTGACGAGGGTATGCGAAATGTCACCGAGGATGCCCTTGGGGAAATGCGCTTATCCGGTTTAGAAAAATTCAGCGATAATGTGATCGAATATAAAGCAGATAAAGAAAAATATGTAGTTAATATATTCACTGACATCACTTGCGGCTATTGCCGAAAACTCCATGGTGAAATGGATCAATATAATGATTTGGGTATAACAGTGCGATATCTTGCTTTCCCTCGTGGTGGTCTTAATAGTCGTACTTATACCGATATGGTATCTGTATGGTGTGCCGAAAATCCACAGGAAGCTATGAATAATGCCAAAGCGGGTGGAACTGTTGCTAGTAAAAAGTGTGATAGTAAAGTCGCCGAGGAATTCGCTTTTGGTCAAAAAATTGGGGTGAATGGTACACCTAATATAATTATGCCTGACGGTTCAGTTATTCCGGGTTATCAGCCGCCTAAGCAACTTGAAGCAGCACTTAAAGCCATTCTTTAAATTTTTGATATTTAAATTCCTAAGCCTGTATTTTCGCTAATGCAGGCTTTTTTTTACTCCTCTAATTGGTAAATAATTCAGTGCAAATCAGTCGTAGACCACACAAAAATAATCAAAACCTTCCTGATTCGTTACATCCAAGATTAAAACAAATATATGCCGATAGAGGTGTAGAGGATGCTGCGCAACTTAATCGCAGTGCCAAAGCATTGTTGCATTACGACCAATTACAAGGTGTTGATAAAGCGGTGAGTTTGTTAGCTCAAGCAATAGCAACTAACCAAAAAATCATAATTGTGGGTGATTTTGATGCCGACGGCGCCACAAGTACCGCATTAAGCATGATGTCATTAGATATGATGGGGTCGACCAATCATGATTATTTAGTGCCAAATCGTTTTGATTTTGGTTATGGACTGAGTCCAGAGATAGTTGAAGTCGCAGCGCAGCAACAAGCACAAGTGATCATGACAGTGGACAATGGTATTGCTTGTTTTGCTGGGGTTGAAAAAGCCAAATCATTGGGTATAACAGTTATTGTGACTGACCATCACTTAGCTGCAGAAACATTGCCTATTGCCGACGCAATAGTTAATCCTAACCAACCAGGTTGTGGCTTTTTATCTAAAAATTTAGCCGGAGTCGGAGTTGCATTTTATTTAATGCTGGCACTACGAGCTGAGTTAAAATCCAATGGTTGGCTTGAGCAACAAGGCTTACCAGTTCCTAACTTAGCCGACTTATTAGATGTAGTGGCACTTGGCACTGTAGCCGATGTTGTGCCATTAGATGAAAACAACAGAATATTGGTACACCAAGGTGTGCAACGTATCCGCAGCGACAAATGTCGGCCGGGCATACAGGCAATAATAGAAGTCGCGGGTAGAGAGAAAAGTCGCTTAGTAGCCTCTGATTTAGGCTTTGTAGTAGGGCCACGCCTGAATGCTGCAGGGCGTTTAGACGACATGTCTTTGGGCATTGAATGTTTGATAACGAATGATCCCGCACGAGCAAGACAAATAGCTGTGCAGCTAGATAGTTTAAACCGTGAGAGGCGTGAAATCGAAGGGTCGATGCAACAAGAAGCAGTTAAAGCTTTGGAAGGTCTAAATCTTGAAGCAAGTACTTTACCTTTCGGCTTAGTGTTGTACCAAGCTGATTATCATCAAGGTGTCATTGGTATTTTAGCGGGGCGTATTAAAGATAAATATTTTCGTCCAACCGTTGCTTTTGCTCATCAGGATGATGACACTTTAAAAGGCTCAGCCCGCTCCATTCCTGGTTTACATATTCGTGATTTACTTGAAGAAATAAATAATCGTTATCCCGATATTATCGGAAAATTTGGTGGTCATGCGATGGCTGCTGGACTTAGTTTACCGGCAAAAAATCTCGCGGCCTTTGAGCAGGTTTTTCATCAAATAGCGGAAGAAAACCTTAAAGGTAAACCTTTAGCTGGTGAATTGGTTTCTGATGGTGAGTTACAGCTTGAAGACTTCACCTTAGCTTTTGCCCAATGTTTGAAAGAGGCAGGACCTTGGGGGCAGGGGTTCCCTGAGCCACTATTTGATGGTGAATTTCAACTAATGGAGCAACGCTTAGTCGCCAGTAAACACTTAAAAATGATGGTCAAACATGAAAGCGGCGTGTTAATCGATGCCATTGCGTTTAATGTTGATTTGGCCCAGTGGCCCAACCCAGAATGTAGCCATGTGAGTCTTGCGTATAAGTTAGATATTAATGAATTTCGTGGCAGAACTAGCTTGCAGTTGATGGTCGACGGACTAAATGCGCTGTAAGAATTAAAATTAATATTTAACCCTAGTTCATATCGTTTTTTAATTCCGAGCGCAGAATACCCAATTATGCTGAATTATCGGCACTAGGTGTTGATTATAAAGACTGGATGGTTACCTTAGCTAAACAGTCACCGTCTCTTTTTTAAGTGCCTCTGGAGTTTATGTATGGCGCTGAAACGCCTAAAGACGCCCTAATATGCAATAAAACAATGGCGCAAAATGCGGCCAATCAAAGCGTAAAACTATGTAAACTTGTCTAACTGAGACCAGCGGAACCTGCAGCGCAGGTATTGATATGCAATCTATGGACGACGATAAAGTTTTAGGACTTAAAGAAAAGGTTATTTATCAAACAACAGAATCTATGGATTAACATCAGTTAAGTGTATTCTAGGTGCTAAGTTCTTTAGTGAATTTGCAATAAGTGCTAGACTTGTTCTTTTTTCTAACTAATTAGTGGTCATGGCAAAAAAATCTGATGTAGAAAAATTACTGGATAAACATGAAAACCTTACTCATTCTGAAGAGTTGGTTGTGGTGTCGCATGTCCAGAGAAAAGATGATGATTGGTTTATGAATACCTTGTTGGTTAAGGGGACAGAAGTGCCTTTTAAATTCCGACGCAGAAAGGTATATAAAAATCTGACTGGAGCGAGAGTCAATTTGACCTATTATCCGATGAAAGAAGAAATAGCTGGCATGGAGTTCGAAGCCATGAAAGTTGTGCGGATAAAAGTGAGTTAATCTTAGACTTCATTTATAAGGGTTTTGCTGTTGTTAGTTGAGCAACTTACTGGCTTTGTGTTACATAGACGTTTTTATCGAGAAACCAGCTATTTAACCGATTTATTTACTCTTGAGCTAGGTAAAGTCAGCGCAGTTGCTAGAGGTGTCCGTGGCAATAAAAGCGACAAAAAAAGCTTATTGCAATCATTTCAGCCCTTGTTGCTATCAATTTCCGGTAAACATGAATTGCGTAACCTCAATCAGTTGGAATCAGCCGGTTCCATGATGAAACTTGTTGGTCATCAATTATTTTCAGCTATGTATTTGAATGAGTTACTTAATCGACTGTTACCTAAAGAAGTCCCTCACCCAGAGTTATTTTACTGCTATCAACAAAGCCTAAAATGGTTAGCGAGTGGCGGCGATATTGAACCCTGTTTACGTCAATTTGAATTAATGCTATTGGATGATATGGGATACGGCATTGATTTGACTCAAGAATATGAAAATGGCAAAACTGTCGAGACTGATATTGATTATTGTTTGGTATTAGAAAATGGCATTAGGCGAATTGATAAGAGTGCAAAGGGTACAAATCGATTCAGTGGAGAAGCATTGTTACAAGTGAGTAATAATGTTTGGACGCCAAACAGTCTACAGTGTGCAAAACGAATTACCAGAATGGCTCTCGCGCCGTTACTGGGCAGTAAACCCTTAAAGAGTCGCGAGTTGTTTCAACAAACGTGGACGACTACCAATATTGGAAACGTGAAATGAAAGAAATTTTACTCGGTGTGAATATCGATCACATTGCTACTTTACGTAATGCTAGAGGTACTACTTATCCTGATCCTGTTCACGCTGCAGAAGTGGCTGAGAGAGCTGGAGCAGATGGCATTACTGTACATTTGCGTGAAGACAGACGGCATATTACCGACCGCGATGTGCGTATTCTTAAACAAACTATTCAAACCCGCATGAATCTTGAGATGGCGGTTACCGAAGAAATGCTGTTGATTGCAGAGCAAATAAGCCCAGAATTTTGTTGTTTGGTTCCTGAAAAGCGTGAAGAGTTAACCACTGAAGGCGGCTTAGATGTGGCGGGTAATCAATCACGCATGAATACTGCATGTGCGCGCTTGGCGGCAGCGGGAATTTTGGTGTCGTTATTTATTGATGCGGATAAAAAACAAATAGATGCAGCAGTTGCAGCCAATGCCCCTTATATTGAAATTCACACAGGTCAGTATGCAGACGCTAGTAATCCAGCCGAGCAACAAAAAGAGCTAGATATATTAATCGAAGGTATTCAATACGCTCATTCAAAAGGCCTGAAGGTGAATGCTGGTCATGGTTTGCATTATCACAATGTTAAACCTATCGCGGCTATTCCGGAATTATATGAACTCAATATTGGTCATGCCATTATTGCTCGTGCGGCATTTGATGGTTTACATCAGGCAGTGGCAGATATGCGTCGATTGATGCAAGAAGCCAGAGCTTAAGCCCTGTGGCTATTATGGGACTGGGTACTGATGTAGTGGAAATATCCAGGATTGCTAGCCAGTTAGATAAGTCACAACGTCTAGCCTTGCGGGTATTAACCCCAACAGAAATGCTTACCTTTAATGGTCACAAGTTTCCTGAAAGGTTTTTGGCAAAACGTTTTGCCGCCAAGGAAGCCGCGGTAAAAGCTTTAGGTACTGGAATTGGCAACGGAGTCAGTTTTCAAGATGTAGAAGTGGTGAATTTATCCTCGGGTCAACCTACGCTGGTTTTTTCAGGTAAATTTGCAGAACTTTGCGAAAAAAATGCTATCAGTCACAGTTTTATCTCAATTTCAGATGAGCAACATTACGCTATGGCCACGGTTGTTTTAGAGTCGAGTTAAACTCAAACAGTCATAACATTATTAGTTGTTTACGCACTAAGTTGGTGCCACTAAGCGCAAGCTTGATGCAATTTTATTTAGTTTACCCGTTTTAAGCCTCTGAATATGGGCGGTTTGTGTAATAAATGTTGGCTCGTAATATGAAAGCAATTATAGAAATAATTATGAAAGTAATATGAATACAAGAAGCTACTTCATATTACACCACTCAATTATTACTTTACCTTCCGTCAGGTCTAGGTGACGTAGGACAAATTTATATGGTTTCAATTCGTACAGTACATGAAGATCATCGCCCACCCTTTGACGAATGGTTGGCAGGTTTAAACCTGCCTGAGGCAAGCAAGCAAAAACTCAGAGATGTATCCGATACCCCAGAAATACTGCTGATTGGGCAGGAGATGGTGGAGATCCTGCACGAATTGCATATGGATGATGAAACCTTACAAGCGGCGCTTATTTATCCTTATTGTGAAGTACATCAATTAGATGAGCAGCAAATTACAGAGCAGTTTGGTGAAGGCATTCAAAAGCTCATTGTTGGCGTAAGACGTATGGACGCGATCAAATCGCTGCATTCACGTGCTAACAGTAAAAAGAAGAACGATGAAGAACAGATAGATAACGTGCGGCGAATGTTGCTGGCTATGGTGGAGGATGTTCGTGCTGTGGTCCTTAAACTTGCAGAGCGTATTTGCACCTTACAAAAAGTTAAAAATGAAGATGAAGAAACGCGAGTTTTAGTGGCTCGCGAATGTGCCAACATTTATGCACCTTTGGCTAATCGCTTAGGTATTGGGCAATTAAAATGGGAACTAGAAGACCACTCTTTTCGATATTTGCATCCTAATACTTATAAACAAATCGCCGGATTATTAGATGAACGTCGCAGCGATCGTGAGCAATATATCGAAGATTTTGTGGAAGAGTTGCAAGAGGTCTTAGATAGTCAAAATATTAAAGCTAAAGTATATGGTAGACCCAAACACATCTACAGCATCTGGAAAAAGATGCAGAAAAAACATCTTAATTTTGAACAACTTTACGATATTAGAGCGGTGCGGATCATAGCCGATCGTCTGCAAGACTGTTATGCCGCCTTAGGTGTTGTGCACGCCAATTGGAAACATATCCGTAATGAGTTTGATGATTATATAGCCACGCCTAAACCTAATGGTTATCAGTCAATTCATACTGTGACTTTGGGAAAACAAGGTAAAACCATCGAAATTCAAATTCGTACCGCAAAAATGCATGAAGATGCTGAATTAGGCGTTGCCGCTCACTGGCGCTATAAAGAAGGTACTACATCAAGTCGATCTGCTTATGAAGAAAGAATTAATTGGCTGCGTAAGATCCTGCTTTGGCAAGAAGAGGTAGCGGACAGCGGCGATTTAGTTGAAGAACTACGTAGTCAGGTATTTGATGATCGCGTTTACGTATTTACGCCTAAAGGTGATGTGGTTGATTTGCCCCTTGGTTCAACGCCACTGGATTTTGCGTATTACATCCACAGTAATGTAGGTCACAGATGTAACGGTGCTAAAATTGCTGGCAGGATTGTGCCTTTTACTTACCAACTACAAACCGGTGATCAGGTTGAAATTCTCACAGGTAAACACTCAAATCCTAGTCGAGACTGGATGCATCCAGGTTTAGGTTATGTGTATTCGTCCCGTGCCCGAGCCAAAATTCAAACCTACTTTAAGAAACAAGATAAAGATAAAAACCAACAAGCCGGAAAAGAGTTACTGGATAGAGAGTTAGTAAAAGTTAATATTGAACCGAAACTGGCTAGCGAAGCGATCCCACGTTTCAACATGCAAAACCTCGACGACTTGTATGCTGGCATTGGTGGTGGTGACGTACGTATTATGCAAGTGGTGCATTATTTACAGCAAAAATATGCCCCGGAACCTGAATTAAAAATCAGGGCTAAAAAACCACAATCCGCCAAGTTTAAGAAAGACAGCATAGTGGTAGAGGGGGTAGGTAATCTACTTAGTCAAATTGCTGGCTGCTGCCAACCTTTACCAGGCGAAGAAATTATGGGTTATATCACTCAAGGACGTGGTGTGAGTGTGCACAGAGAAGATTGTGAGCAACTTAATAACTTGTTAGATCAACATCCAGAAAGACAAATAGACGTAAATTGGGCCAATAATTTACAAGCTGCCTTCCAGACTAAAATACAGGTAGTAGGTGAAGACCGAGACGGGATCTTACGAGATGTGACAACAGTCATAGCTAACGAGCAAGTGACGTTATTGGGCGTAAACAGCAATAGTGATACCAAGCTAAACATCGCCAAAATAGAGTTAAACCTAGAAGTTAAAAACTTAACATACTTGTCCAAAGCGATGAGCCGTTTGAACCTTATAAAAGGTGTAACAGACGTATTCAAGGTTGACAAATAGGTGTCTGAAGATAAAAGCAACAATCCACAATTAGAACGCTTGTTAAACATTATGCAGCAACTACGAGACCCAAAAATGGGTTGTCCGTGGGATCAAAAACAAAACTTTGAAAGCATAGTTCCGCACACCATTGAAGAAACCTACGAACTAGTTGATGCTATTTTAAGTGGTAATATGGTCGATACTAAAGACGAGTTGGGCGACCTATTATTTCAGATAGTGTTTTATGCCCAGCTTGCAAAAGAACAAGGTGATTTCGATTTTGAAGATATTGCCGAAACTATTAGCGACAAGTTAATCAGGCGTCACCCCCACGTTTTTCAAGCAACTGCAATGAAAACCGATGATGAACTTAACCAGCAATGGGAAAAAATAAAACAACTCGAACGTGAAAGTGCTGGAAAAACCCTAGATAATAGTGCCTTGGCCAATATCCCTAAAGGTATGACCCCTTTATTACGTGCCCAAAAAATCCAAAAAAACTGTGCCAAAGTAGGCTTTGATTGGACTGAATTGCCGCCAGTAGTCGATAAAATTCATGAAGAAATTGCCGAAGTTTTAGCAGAGATAAATGTATCTAAACCTGATCAGCAGGCCGTGGAAGAAGAGATTGGTGATTTATTATTTGCTGTTGTTAATTTAGCCCGGCATACATCAGTGAATGCTGAAACTGCATTAATTAAAGCCAATCGTAAATTCGAAAAACGTTTTAGACAGGTTGAACAAATAATTGCACATCAAGGACTTAGTATGGAAAATGCTAGCCTTGAGCAGATGGAAGCGGCTTGGCAGCAAGTTAAAGGTCACTAAAATTTTTTTTTGATTAATTTTTAAATGTATAAACTTTTCTGTCCCCAGCTTCGACTTATTATTATCTTTAATACAATCACACTAGGTGTGTTTGATGAAAAAAGCTCTAATAGGCGTCTGGGTTGGTTCATTTTTGTTGATGCTAATCTGTTTAATAGTGTTATATACAGACTCACGAAACACTGCCACTTGCCACAAATTGGCGACGCTGTCGTCTATTGATAAGTCAAATGGCATAGACTCACAAAAAAGTTATGCCTTACGATTCCCAGTGCGCTGAAGTTTTTATTTTAGAAAATAACAGCTAAATATAGATACAAAAAAGGCAGGATATGAATCAAATATCCTGCCTTTTAGATTTTATTAAAGGTGATTAAGCCTTAGTTCTCAACCTGAATGTTAAGCCAAATAAACTCAGTATCAGCCATCCTAAACTACCACCGCCTGAAGAGTTTGATGTATCAGGTGTTGTGGGTGTCGGAGTAGTAACTACAACAGGTGTGAATACAACATTACGCACAAAGCCTTTATCGTCAGCCTCTAAATCTTCTGGATCATCGAAATCTTTATTATATACCCAACTAATGATATGAGATCCTTCTGTTAATTCTAATACACCACCGGTATCTGAATATGTGGCTGTGCTAACTTCACCACTGATAAATTCGATCAATTGGTTGTCTACATAAAACTCTAATATATCGAAAGGATCGTTTTCGTCTGCAGTGTTCTCTTCAGAGGATACACCCCAGTCAAAGGTTAAAGATCCTTCTCCTTCTACTAAGGCTATTAACACGCTTTCCTGACTATCGGCTATAGCACCACTCTCTACTCCACCGATAGAGTTGGCGATCCATGGTAAATCACCTCCAGAGAACCACGACACCTTATCATTTGCTGGACCAGCAACACCTACCAATTCACTAGCAGCATTGAAGCCCTTACCAAACAGCAGGCTTTGGCTTACGCTGACATTAGCATTGTCTGAGGTAATCAATACTTTTGCCTCATGAGCATCGTTAGATGTAGGGCTATAACTCACTGTTAGTTGACAACTAGTGTTAGCCGCTAAAGTGGAACAATTGCTGGTGTCGAGACTAAATTCGTTGTCGCCGTCAATCGCAAAACTAACTGTGGTGCTTTCGTTGGCATTATTCGCTACTTGTAGCTCGACCGTTGATATAAAGTTATTTGGAACTCGGCCAAAGTCTTGTTTTTGTTTGATTGCCACGCCATCAGTAATGGCAGCCATCCATTCTTTGTATACCGAAACACGGGTATATACGCCTGGGTTGGTAGCAGCGGCACAGCCTCTCCCCCAACTGACAATACCCACTTGTTGAATTCCGGAGCCTGTATTGATGACTAACGGGCCACCACTATCTCCTTGACAGGAACCTTTACCACCAGAAGGAATAGCCGCACAAATCATATTGTCTGTAACAAAAGTGTTGTCAATAGGAGTTATGGGGTTCTCATTGAAGGTGTCAATACATTGCTGATTGGTCATAAGTTGCAAATCAACCTGATGCAAAATATCAGGAAAATCAGAGGTTGGGCCTTCATTTGGGGCATAACCGACTCTTCCCCCCCAGCCAGCAACCGTTGCAGTGCTATTTTCAATGGCATATTGGTTAGTAACTTCAGGTTCTGCTATTTGTACTGAGGGGGCGTTGACAGAAGTTACAAGTTCTATAATCGCAATATCGTTATTGATTACATCTGCGTCATACAGCGGGTGAATAAAGATATTTGCGATATCAATGGCATTTTCAGCCCCATCAGATAAATCGTATTCTCCAACGTTCATTTTAAATCCAAATGGATTGCCGTCATCTACACAATGAGCTGCAGTTAAAACCCACTTATCACCTAAAAATGAAGCGCCACATGTGGAATCTTGCTGTAATTCAGCTGTTGCGCTGACAGATAGTGACGCGACGCTGCCTTCTTGCTCTAGAAGGGTTAAGCCATCTTCTCGATTCACAGCAACAACAGGAATGGTACCAGTATAATCATCTCCCAAAGTGCCTGAGATATTACCAATTTCTTCATTGTTATAAATAATCGCACCAATACCACCACCGGCTTCACAATTGTCTGCCTTTAGAGAAAAATCAACCTCTCCTCGTTCAATCAAACATACCTTACCTGTTGCGTCAGTACACACTAGGTCACCAATTCCGCAAGCAACTATTTGGGAGGTCACTTGACCAGCAGCACCAGACGTAAAAGCGCTGGTTTCATAAATAACATCGTTGACACTCAGTGACGTCACAAAATCAGTAGATGTGAATACATATGCCGTCATCCATGGCCAGTTTTCTTTAATGGCCTGTTCACCACCAACAATGCGCGTTTGTGCTATTTGATTATTGGCCTTGCTCGAAGCTGTTAAGTGACTTTTTTCTGCCATCACTTGGTTTGATAAAAGAAGTAATGTAGTAGAGATGCCCGCTACTAAAAATTTGTTCATAGATACTTTCCCAATATTTCATTCTGGTGCTTTATCACTAGATACGTCGATATAATGCATTTAGTTTCAATGGACCGTTATATTCGTGGTTTATTTGCAAATGTCAATTAACTGCTAAAGCTGTTTAGTTTTCCAATGACCTTTACGAAATACCATCCATGCCATTATGGCGATAAACAATGATGCCAAAGGGATCGCCGCAAATACCCCTGATGGCCCCATTTCTATGCTAATCGCTAACCAATAGGCCAGTGGAATTTGTAATAACCAATAACAAACAAAATTGATAGCAGTAGGTGTCATAGTATCACCCGCACCGTTAAAGGCTTGTACTAAAGTCATACCAACGGCATAAAACCCATAACCATAAGCGACATACTGTAAACATTGGGTACCATATTGAATTACCTCGCTGTTGTCACTAAATAGGCCAATAATTGCGGCCGAGAAGAAATAAAAAGCAAATGCTACTGTTAACATAAAAGCAAGATTATATTTGGTAATAGTCCACACCGATTGTTCTGCCCTTGTTGCTTGCTTAGCACCTAAGTTTTGCCCTACCAAGGTGGCTGCTGCATTACTCAAACCCCAGGCGGGTAGCATAGTAAACATCACTATTCTAATGGCAATAGTGTAACCAGCAACGGCATCACTACCAAAATGAGAAACTATTCTGACCAAAAATACCCAGCTGGCAGTCGCAATTAAAAACTGTAAAACACCGCCCAGAGACACTTTTAATATTCCGCCAATTACTGACAGATCAATCTTTAGTTTATGGACAAATATTTGGATTTTTCCGCTTATAGAAAACAGATGATATAACTGATATAAAACGCCAATGCTGCGGCCAATAGTAGTCGCCACTGCTGCTCCTGTTAATCCCATCTCTGGAAATGGCCCCCAGCCAAAGATCAATATGGGATCGAGCACAATGTTTATTCCACTGGCTAACCACAAGGATTTCATGGCTATTTTGGCATCGCCTGCACCGCGAAAAATAGCGTTGAATAAAAACAAAAATAAGATACTGGCACATCCACCTAACATTACAGATGTGTAACCCTCGCCCATTTCTGTCACCTCATGGCTGGCACCCATTAGATGTAAAATATCAATAGCATAGATACTTCCGGGAATACCTACCGCCAAAGCCACGCCTAAACCTAACCAAATAGTTTGAGTGGCAACTTGATTGGCTCCTTCAATGTTTTTCTCTCCGACTCTGCGAGCCACTGTTGCAGTAACCGCCATGCCTAGACCAATAGCCACGGCATACAAAAGTGTGATGACAGCTTCGGTTAACCCTACCACTGAGATTGCTTCTGGCCCCAAAGCAGATACAAAAAAGATATCGGTTACGGCAAACACCGACTCCATCATCATTTCCAATACCATAGGCACAGATAACAAAAAGGCAGCTTTGCCTATCGACCCACTCGTTAAATCTTGTTGGTTGTCGCCACTTAGAGCTTGCTTAAATAATCCATAAAACGATTGTTTAGGTTGTTCTGAATTTGAATTTAATTGATTTTGCATAATAATTTCCAACTGCCTAAATCATCTGCAAGGCTTTTTTTATCGTAAAAAAAATAGCAGAATGCCTAGGTACAATTTAGTTTTTATTTGGCTTGAAAAGCCATTATGTGGGCTTTACGCCCTGAAAGATTATGCTCGGAGGGAAATTACAGACTTCACAACCGAGCTAATCATCGCTATAGAAACGCAGGCAATTGAATTGTTCATTGGCTTACTCGGTTGAAAATTAGGTGTTTAGGATGCAATTGTTGAATGTTTTTGTCAAAAAAATATTACAAAAAGAACTTTTATTTTACCTTTGGGGTATAAGAAAGCTCAACAAGCCTTAACCCTATAAACTCAAGGATAATTATTTTGATGCATTTTATTCGCGCTTTTTTTGTTCACATCGTCGTTTTTTTGATTGCTATAGGTGTAGTGTGGGCAGCCAGTGATGGTGGTCAGTTACTTAATGGTGGTTTAGAAATAGGACTGACGATTTTCGCGAGTTGTGCTTTGATCGCCTTTGTTGTGCAATGGATAGCCTTGATCCCTGCATACTTGCTTAAAACAGAACACTTTTATGATTTAACCGGTGGCGCGACTTATTTGGCTGTCATCATTTTTGCGTTTATGCAAAGTGAGCAGCATGATTTACGTTCAGTAATATTAACTTGCCTAGTGGCGATTTGGGCAATTCGTTTGGCTAGCTTTCTGTTTTTAAGGGTACGTAAGCAAGGTTCGGATAGCCGTTTCGATGATATTAAAGTCAATTTTTGGCGTTTTTCTATCGCATGGACAGTGCAAGGTTTGTGGGTATTGATTACCGCAGCTGCTGCAATTGCTGCTATTACTTCAGGTCATAAAGTTGATTTTGGTTGGATTGGCTGCTTAGGTTTACTGCTTTGGTTGATTGGATTTTTAATGGAAGCGGTGGCCGACAATCAAAAACGGCTTTTTAAACAACAAAAAAGTACCCACAAAGAATTTATTCAAACGGGTTTATGGTCACGCTCACGCCATCCCAACTATTTTGGTGAAATATTATTATGGGTAGGTGTCGCAATCATCGCTTACCCTGCTTTATACCAATGGCAGATGGTGACGCTTATTTCGCCGGTATTTGTAATTTTATTATTAACCAAAATCAGCGGAATTTCCCTGCAAGAAGAGCAAGCCAATAAACGCTGGGCAGACGATCCCGAATATCAAGCGTACAAAAAACGGACTCCCGTTTTGATCCCCAAAGTGTTTGGGTAGTCTTTAAAAAGCAAAAGTAAAAATATTAACCACAGAGGCTTCGCTCACAGAGGGCACAGAGAACAAGACATTTAGATCTTAACTAACAGTTTCTCTGAGCAGCGAAGCGTTCTGTGTTCTCCGTGGTAAATATTGCTTTTTACTAGTGTCCTTGGCAATTTGGTCATTCAAACCTAAAGTCTTTGGTATTAGACGCGATAACTAGAGTATCTCCTTCTCTTTTCAGCGATAACTGTTTTGCTCGACACGGTCAATACAAGTCAATCCGATCTCAATGCCAGTTCCGAGGCGTTGTTATCAAGAGACTATGAACTAAACGGTACGATTAATCGTGCCGCGAGTGAAGGGGCGAAATTTGCGTTAATACTGGCGATGCTAGAACAAGACTGCACTCACCGACCTCATTTAGAAAAAACCAAAGAAACAAATCAAATACCAGAGGTTGAAACTGGCCTTAATTATTACCGTTCAAGCCCTTTAAGCGCCACAGATACATATTGGAAAACCTGCCAACAAACCAGTCAATTAATACACAATGGACAACTTCAATCCGCCCAGCTTTGGCTAGATATGCACCCAGAACCTTTATCTCAATATAACAAAGCAGATGGCATCGACGCAGAAGTTATGGCCAACTGCAGTATTAATACTCAAACCCGTCTGAAACAGGCGGAGCAAAACGAGCTGAAAATAGATGAAACCGGCTTGTATGATATTTTGCAAAAACTAGAGCCTGTTTCTGCTTAGTTGAATTGGTCATAATGAAAAAAGCTAAGGCTGACAAAGAAGCCGCGAACAGTTTTGTTCTACAACTGACGAGTCAAGTTGCGAGATGTATCAATTGTTAGAACAATAACGACCAGTACATCTTGTTGGATCCTAAATAGCCAGCTACTGAGCATAAATTCACCGCAGATAGATGCAACAATAGCGTTGCAGGACGGTATGGCTAATCACGAGTTCAGGTTATATAATATGCGCGCTATTTACGATGTTCAGCTAGCTATCATTGATGGATCCGCTGCTTGTTTGCTCACTTTGCTTATCAATAAAACATTTACAAAATTGGTATCCTTCCCATAGGTTGTAAGTTATCCGTTATGCACATTGAAGATCCTTGTTTTACCCGTTTTCTTACGTCTATTGAAAAATATGACTTACCTAAGCGCTTTACTTATCCTTTTTATTATCAGCCACACCCTTTATGTATGTTGGCGGCCAAACAATTGCAAAACCATCTTGCGACTCAAGAGCAATGGCAACATAATTTTGGTTTGTCGAATGATCCAAATAATATCATTGGTAAAATGTTTGGTGTGTTATTGGTCAAAAATGTACAAGGAGAATTAGGCTTTATCTCGGCATTTTCCGGTAAGTTAGCCGAGCAAAATCACATCCAAGGATTTGTGCCGCCGGTATTTGATTTATTGGCCGACGACAGTTTCTTTTTGTCTGAACAAATGGCTATTAATCATCTTAATAATGAGATAAAAACGCTAGAAGATACGCCTGAATTAAAGATCTTGCAGCAGGATTTAAGTGTTTTGGAAGCAGAACATGCCGAGCAGTTATCCGCTCTCAGGAGTGAGTTAGTAGAAAATCGTAAAACTCGTAAAAATCAGCGTCAAATGCTACAGAATGAAGTAGATAAAACCCTCACAGATAAAGGCTTACAAGAACTAGCACAACAAAGTGTTTTTGATAAATGGCGCTTAAAAGAATTAAGCGAACATTCACAACAATCAATCAGCCAACTACAGGCAAAAGTAAAGCAATTCACAGACCCTATAGCAGAGTTAAAGTTACAACGAAAAACCCTTTCAGCTGATTTGCAAAACAGAATATTTAATCAATATCAGTTTCTGAATAAAGCACAAGAGCCTAAAAGTTTGCTAGATATTTTTGCCGATACTGCACTTAAAACGCCTCCGGCTGGGGCAGGGGAGTGCGCTGCTCCAAAACTTCTACAATATGCCTTCAAACATCAATTAACTCCTCTGGCAATGGCCGAATTTTGGTGGGGAGCCTCACCCAAATCAGAAGTCAAAAAACATCAGCAGTATTACCCTGCTTGTACAGGTAAATGTCAGCCGATCTTAAAACATATGTTGGCTGGTATGCAGTTGGATGATAACCCATTAACTTATAATTATGGGCAAGGTAAAAAGGTAGACATTATCTATCAAGATGAAGACATTTTAATCGTCAATAAACCCACCGAGTTTTTATCTGTACCCGGCAAAGAACTATCCGACTCTGTGTACCAGCGAATAAAACAGCAATTCC
Organism: Paraglaciecola arctica BSs20135; assembly: GCF_000314995.1. GTDB lineage: Bacteria > Pseudomonadota > Gammaproteobacteria > Enterobacterales > Alteromonadaceae > Paraglaciecola > Paraglaciecola arctica. The sequence goes on from NZ_BAEO01000062.1 coordinate 212,982, forward strand.
CTGAAGCAACGGGTCCGCTGATTGTGCATAGGTTGGATATGTCCACCTCAGGATTGATGGTGTTAACGCTTAACTCACAGGCCAACAAATATCTGCAAAAACAGTTCATTCAGCGGCAAGTGCATAAACAATATGTGGCGTTAATAGAAGGCTTGCCATTACAAGATAAAGGCGAGATAAAGTTATCGTTAAGAGGTGATTATTACGACAGACCAAAACAAATTGTTTGTCATCAAGATGGCAAACAAGCCCACACCTTTTGGCAGGTACTTGAACGTTACCCAGAGAAAAATCAAACCCGAGTATTGCTAACACCACATACCGGTCGTACCCATCAACTAAGAGTACACTGCGCCCATGGCGAAGGCTTGAATATGCCCATAGTGGGAGACGATTTGTATGGAATTCGTGGCCAGCGCTTACATTTGCATGCACAAAATTTAGAGATCACTCATCCTGTTAGCCAAGAAGTTATGACCTTTAAGGTTGATGCTGAATTTTGAGCTTTGAAGTGTTACTGACCGACTTATTTACTTTCGGGTGGTTATTTTTTAAACCGACATTTCTTTGAGTCCCACCTTATATTTTAGAGTGTTTTATGTACAATTCACGTTGACCGATTGGGTGCACTTAAGGTAAAACAGTAATGCGTTAAGTATGTCAAAGTCTGACGAATCTTTATAAATTGGATTCACAGGTATATGCACGGAGCATGAGAACAATGGAAAATGCACTTATTTATCTAAGCTACATGTGGAAAATTATATTTTCTTCAAAATTAGTCCCCAAGTTATGTCAGCCCGCTATATTTTTAATGTTTCCCATGACATTTATATCAACTGTCACCTATGCAGATACCTGTGATAAATATCTTTTAGAGAGAGCGGATACCGGTGAAAGCGGGTATAGGAAAAGAGGCAGAATTTGTGAGGGGCTTTATGAATCACCTGTTTCAGCCGATTTTGAACTGGTTTCGCTTGTTGAGCACCCTCTAAATAGCTATGTAAAAGGAGATACAATTAGCATTGAGTTGCCAAATGTTACCCAACAGCTTGGATCGTCTTCAATTAGTATCAGGGGGTTAGCTCTTAAACCTAGATTATATTACAGAATGGATACCAGTTTTGGCCCTGACTCGGTTATAAAGTGGCCAGTAGAACAGGTGTTATCTTCGATTAAGCTTGATGCTCACGAGCTTGGTATTTATGGCTGGCAGGAATCTAAGACGGGTAAAACTTATATTCCTGTAAGCGTGTCAGTTGATGGTCAAATGAAAATAGTAGATCCTAATTTTGATGCTCAAGCCATTGTGAGAGCTGGGGTTCCTATTCAGAAAATTGCTTGGCGGTTGCTCGGTGAGGGTATTTCAGATGCTTACAATAATGTAAAAAAAAGCTATTCGGTTGGTACCCCCATTCCTATTCAAATTACTTGGCCGCAGCCGCGTCCTGATTTCATTAAACTAGAAGTCGCCGCTAAACCTATGACAAGTAATGATTGGATTATTCAGGTTTTTTATATCGCTTTACCCACTAAGTCAAAAAGTGAATGATTAATGAGCTTATTCAAGTCTGACATGTCGAAAATTTTGAAACGCAGCGTTCGCAAAATACCAAAGTACTTAAGGCATCCATTACTAACACTAGAAAAAAAATTGTTGTTAAAAGATAGCCAAAAAATCCGTTCTGCTAATCGCCGCATTAGATCCGAAGAAGAACAATTACTCAAAAATATTTCTACGTGTTTAGGTGATGATCCCACTATTAATGTTTCTGATAAATTACGTCAATTGGACAATCTGTCTCAGGTCTTAGAGCTGCAAAGAAAGATAAAATTGGGCGAATATGGCAAGTGGGTTATTGTCATCGTTTGTGTTCTAGCGCTTTTAGCGCTTCTTCCAGGGTTACCTACCCCTGGCCATGTCGAAGTGCAATCAAAAGCCGTTGAAATAACTTTGTCCGAAGATTTTGAATGGTCAGGAACCTTAAATACGATTGCAGATGGTAGTATCTTACTGTCTCAATTTACAAATATTTATTCTCCTCAATCTCCTGAGTTATCTCTGCCGCTAGAACCTGGTGTTCTAGAACTGAGCTCTACAAGCAGAGCCTCATTGGAATCACTTTTTATCCCTAAGGGGGCAAGACTTTGGCTTGAATGGAATGAAAAGCAAAGCGCTTTGATTTTTATTATGACCACCAGCACGCCAAAGGTTTCTGACGAGTTGGCGGTAAGAGCCGAATTTAAGCTTGATGGTGATTCACGTTTCTTGGTGGCTAATGGCAAAACTAATGAAAGAAAAGCAATACCTTGCCCAATGGAGGATGACTGCAGTATTCCGCGTAGAGTGTTAGTCAGTTCAACACTGGGAGAAACTCCGAGGATCCGTCTGAATACCAAAGGTCTAGTCAATATTACTGGGTTAGAAGCCAATCAATTTTCTTTTTCAAAATACACCCTTGATGATACAAAAAGAAATGGAGGTCGGTGCACTGTTACTGCTGGTGAATATCAGATGAGAGGCAGCAATGTGGTTTCGAGCCTGCGCAAGGGCGAATGTATGTTAGTTAATAGTATCGACGGGTCTATGGGAATCGAGATGCCATTCAGGGAAGGTACAGATGAAAAACAAGGGTTTCAAGTGTGGTATCACGGAATGATTGAATCTATGAAAGTGGGAACTCCAGAGTTTACCGAAGAGAGAACGCCAAATTTACTGGCGTTTCTTCTTGGTATACCTGGAGTAAGCACAATAGGTTCTATTTTGGGGGTGATTTTGGCAACAGGTTTTGCCGTAATTAGGGTCAGACAATGAAAAAAACAATAAAACTTTTAGTTTTTATATTATTTTTTAGCTCTTCAAAATTATATGCAGAGATATCATTGCAGCAAAAAGCTAAGACATTAAGACATAATGTGGTATCTGTTAATGCGAAAATGACCAATACAAGTCAACAAGGTTTTGCCTGGGTGGTTGGTGACAGTAATAATTATCTCTATCTGGTAACAGCCAACCATGTGGTAGATGGTGCCAACCCCGGTGCTAAATTGGAAAATATAACACTTCAGTTTTTTAGAGATGACAATACTGAATACTCTGCAGAAGTGGTACCGGGAGATTCAGAAGGTCTCGACCTTGCCATTTTGAAAATGAAGAAACCTAATCGTCAACCATGGCTATACGCCTCTGCAGATTTAACCCCTCTTAAAGCCGGTACCAAAGTGACTTATGTCGGAAAAAATGCGACGTGGTATGTTGCAAAGCAGGCTGGAAGAATCAAAAGCATTAATGTGGACTCGGATAATGAATACGACACATTGGCTACTAATCTTGAGCTGGATGTTGGTACTTCAGGGGCACCATTAATAAGTGCAAACGGCATTGTAGGTATGGTCATTACCAATTCGTCAGAGAACGTCGGGGTAATCTCTTTAGCTAAAATAAAAGGCATTTTAGGCAGTAGAGGACTGCCTTGGGGACTAATACCTGCTGCTAAGTCCCCCTTGACGTTAGATGGCGTATGGGCACCCAAAACACCTAACATTCCAGATAACATTCGCCTGACCTTTAAATCTTCTGACGACTATGCGCACTATATCTATGAAATGGATTTTCCTTCAAGTCCAAGAGATAACCAAGGGATCGCAGTTGTAGATGGCGATGAAGTTAAAATTTGGCAGTCCATGTCAGCATCAAAAACCTCTTATGGCACTTTCAAAATATATGGTTCGCAGAGCTCTGATTCACGTGAAGGTATTGTGATGGATGGTTTGATTACCGATGGTGACATGCAAACTACTCAATTGCGATTGGTTAAACTAAAAGATGGTGCCGATGATCCACAAGCAATAGCATGGATGAGAGACAACCCAAGTGATTTTGAACAAATGGCAAGAAAATATCTCCCAGCAATCAAAGTACAGAACAATGGTGGTACTGATGAGGATGCATTCTCTGCATTGGGAGAAAACGAACAGCAAACAATAATGGGCGGCATGGCTCAAGGCATGATGCTAAGGTCTGGGTTAATGAGACTGGCAGAATTAGGCTTAACCAATGTCAAATTAGCTATCGAAAATAACTGTTATACAGCGTCAGGCAGACTGAATTTGTTGTCGCAAAAAGATCAAGTAAGTACATTGTTAAAGTCATTAGCCAATGATGCGAATAACCAATTTGGTAAAAACTATCAAACCTGTAATCAGACACAAGTAGCCGACTCTGATGCTAGAGACACTAATTCATCTGCTTTTGATTTTGTTGCTGAACTAGCTCAACCCAGAAGGTTATTGTCAGGATTAGCGCCGGATGCAAAACTATCAATAGATGGTGAATGTGTGCTTTTAGAGGGCAAATTACAATCTGCGATGCACAAAATGATGCTAGCTAATATGTTGAGCGATTTGGCAGAGAGCTTGAGCAATAAGTCAAAAAAGGCACTTAAAGCATGCGACCAAACTACTATTTAGGAGGAGTTTCGGTAAAGCTCAGATAACTCATGAGGGGCGGGTAATAGTAAAACCAAGTTTTTAGTGTTTAAAATATTCTCCGGTAGTACTTGCATATCTGCGACCACAAACTTGGCCTCTTGATTGGCAGTAAAGTGATGCATTTGCCCTTGTTTGATGACCACACATTAGTCGGTCGCGACTTTTCCAGCGTATGTTTCTAACTCTATATTGATCACGCCACTTAGGGGGAGCACCAATTGATGGTAATTGTGAAAGTGTTTTTTGCGCAGTTAGTTGTATGAGCGAATAGAGAGCTGATTTTGCACGAAATGTATGAGTCATAGTTAACCTATAATCTAGATTACACCATTGCACCTAAAGAAACTTAATCAAGCTGGATGAATGCTGAAATATCGCTATAACGGCTGAAAAATAGCGCTACAAGTCGATACAAAGTTTCCTATATTTGTCACAGTTCATAAATTGATTTTTCTCTATGCTTATCAGGATAAATTTAGTCACTTTAAAGGCTTAGAATGAAAACCCAACTTGTATTAACCCCCCTTGTATTATTATTTTGCAGTTTATTTCCTCATTATTCCTACAGCCAGGAGGCAGATGATAGCCAATCAGATGATGTCAAAACAGATCGCATCGAAGTTATCCATAAACGTAGTAACGTTATGTCAGAAATTACTGAAAATGCAGAAAAGTTGATTGCTATGCCAGGTACCAACGGAGACCCATTACAAGCGGTCTTTGCTTTACCCGGCGTGGTGGCTGCTGGCGGTGCTGTGGGCTCTCCTGCCGTTAGGGGATCGTCTCCAGAAGATAATTTATTTGAAATTGATTTTATGCCAGCAGGTTATATTTTTCATGATTTTGGTCAATCTATTTTTAATCGTCATTTAGTCCAAGATTTTCAATTGTATTCAGCCGGTTATGGCACCAGTTATAGTGCGGCTACAGGTGCTGTTTTTGATGTGAGCCTGCGTAATCCTAAACATCAAGATATTCGAACCACTATAGATATTAGTTTGTTCAATTCTGGACTTTTTGTTGAGGGACAAGTCAGCGAAAACAGTGCTTTTTATTTTTCTGCACGTAAAAGTATGTTGCCAATATTTTTTGAAACAGGTGAAGAGCTAGAAGATGATGATGGTGAACTTAGTGGGCTCACCGTCAACGACGCACCAGACGACAATGATTATCAAGGAAAATGGGTGTGGGATATTAACAATAACAACATGTTATCCGTGTCGTTTACAGGTGCCCAAGACAGCGCTGCAATAAATCTTAATGAGCGTGCTGACATAGCTTTAAAAATTCCAGATTATCAGGGGGATGCAGAGTTTCTTAGAAAATTTAATAGTCAAAGTATTATTTGGGATCATTATTCTAAAAACCTGCATATCAAAAGCGGTATTGGGTTTTTAAATGACAATGAACGCCTCGAATTAGGCAAAAGTGCGGCTAACCCAACCGGTTTGTTTATCGATAGCGAGAAAAAGCAAATATCCTATAAAAGTCGTCTTAATTATCAATTCGCTCAATCTCATCATTTGATTGTTGATGCGGCGTATTATGATGTCACCGAAACATATGCTTATGATATTTTTCAACAAGTTTGTACTGAAATCGACCCTGATTGTGACAGTGACTTAGGTGGTCGTGTTAATGATGTGAATGTCATAGACACCAGTAATCAATTTGTTGGTATTACCGATGTGTGGACACTCAGCGAAAATTGGGAAACTGAATTAGGTGTGCAATGGCAACATAATAATTACAGTAAAGAAACTTTCATATTGCCGCGTTTTACTTTAAGTTATTTTGTAAATAGCAACAGTACTATTAGCGCAAAGTATGGCAAATATAATCGTCTTCAAGATGTCGATTACATTTTACCGACCTTAGGTAACCCAGCACTAAAATCGCAAACTGCCACCCATTCCACGCTAGGTTTTGAACAACACTTAGCTGATGAATGGAGTTGGTCTGTAGAAACTTATTATAAAAAAATGGAAGACTTGCCCTTAGGCTTAGATGACACTGAAACTGACGCTCATTTATTGTACAGTAATGATGTTGAGGGTAAGGCTTATGGTGTTGACTTATTAATTAATAAAAACCGTATGGACCGTTGGTATGGCTGGTTATCACTGAGTTATTCTAAAAGTGAACGTACTAATTTACGTGAACATCAGACCTTTGAATATTATGCTGATACCCCCTTGGTGGTTAACATGGTGCTAAATTATCAACTCAGTGATAAATGGAACCTTGGTTTTAACTTTACCGCACGCAGTGGTCAGCCTTATACCCCAATCATAGGTGTGAGAGAAAACCCCAAAGCCGATGGATATTTTTTACCTATATATGGGCCGGCTTATTCTGAGCGTTTTGATCTTGCTCATCGACTGGATGTCAGAGCTGAGTATAAGAGCAGCTTGTGGGGACTTGATGCGACTTGGGTGTTTGAAGTTATGAATATTTATAATCAAGACAATACCAGTTACATCGATTTAGATTACGCCAATATTGATTCAACTGATGACTTACTGATAGAGGAAGAAAGCGATAACTTTTCGTTACGTCCGTCGGTTGGGTTAAGTATTACTTTTTAAAGTCTGACTCTAGCAACAAGCCTTCTGACGGGCTTGTTGGCATTGGGTTAAATATCCAGAATTCAGGTTAAATAGGTAACTTAATTATTATCTCTGCTCCTTTTAGTTTTTGACTTCGTGTAATCACCAACTCACCGTCATGCCACTCAATAATACGCTGCACTATTGCCAAACCCATACCATAACCCTTGGTTTTATCAGTGGCATGTTTTCCGCGTACAAAAGGTTTGAGTAAATCTTTTTCATCCTCGGAAAAACCAGTACCGTCATCGGCAATGCTTAAGCAGATTTGATGTTCACTATGGTGTACTTGCACGAGGACCTGGCTCTGGCCATATTGCAAAGCGTTTTGCAGCAAATTATTAATCACAATCTGTAAATATTTAGGATCACCAAATACCCAAGATGTTTCAGTACTTGGTTGAAAAATAATGCGCTGCACAGTTGCGTTTTTAGCCTTTACGCAGTGTTGAACAATTAGATTTAGGTCAACCTTTTGTTTATCGATTCTGACCATCGTTTGCTCTAAACGGGCATAGTCCAACAATATTTCAACCAAACAAGTCATTTCATCAACATCATCACCTAAACGTTGCAGATATAGGTGTTGTTGGTCAGGGTTTTGTTCCTCAGCAATAGTGTCAATACCGAAACGCATTCGAGCTAAGGGGGTACGTAAATCATGGGATACAGCATTACTGAGCAATTTCACATCACTCACTAAGTTTTGGATACGTTGCGCCATATGATTAAATTCGTTCTCTAAGTCTTTGACGTAAGACACACTGCCCACTTTGATACGCTGATCTAACTGGCCTTTACCAAATAATTGAGCGCTATGACGCAAATTGATTAAACGCGAGACTAGCGGGTAAGTCCACATCCAAATCAACAATACTAAAGCCGCATAAAACAACAGGGTAAGCATTAACTTTAATTCGCCAGTTTCAGGTTGGCTAGTCGAAAAAGTTGGTTTGAGTAATAACAAGGCTTGTTGTGTTTCTAAATAGAAGTACAGGCTAAATTCGTTGTTGTTAGTTAATAACAATGGCTCGCCAGACTTAACTTGTTGCATTAATGATGTAGGTAACTGAATTTGATCAAGGGGCACTATACTTAAATGATAACGTCCATGTTTGGGCCAATTTGTCACCACATCTTGAGGGCGCTCCATTGTGTTTAATGTATCTGCGAGCTCCTGGCCTATTTGTTCTAATATAAGCACGTTGTCGTTATGTAAGCTTGAAGAGCTGGGTACAACATAATAAAACAAACTATCCAACATTCGGCCTAAACCAATAGTGGCCGCCAATACTGCAACTATTAAAGACAGCGTTAATAAGCGCATTGAACTACCATGCATCAGGCGCAAATAAGTAGCCCTTACCCCAGATGGTTTTTATTTTTAAAGGATCGCGAGATTCATCACCTAATTTTTTTCTTAATTTGGAAATTCGCAGATCGATAGAACGGTCAAATCCGTCATACTCAATACCACGTAATTGGCTAATCAAGCTATCTCTTGAAATAACAGTACCGGCGCTTAACGCCAAGATCCACAATACATCAAACTCTTTTGAAGACACCTTAATCAATTGGTTGTTTAAGGTCACACTACGAGACAGTTTATCTACCTGCAAACTTTTAAAGGTCAATTTTGACGGTTCTTGTGGTGATTCAATTGTTGGCTGGGATTTTGCGGTTTGGTAATGTGCTGCCATGTTAGCTTTAGTCGCTATGGCTTTATTCATACGAGTAAGTAAAGCTCGCGCGCGCACAGGTTTGGTTAGGTAGTCGTCAGCACCAAGCTCCAAGCCAATTACTTCATCTATTTCTTCGTCTCTGGCAGTGAGCATAATAATAACGCCAGAGTAATTTTGTCGAACCTGTTTACATACTTCAAAACCATCTAAACCGGGCAACATACCATCTAGTATTATTACATCAGGTTGCAAGCGAGGAATGGCTAAAACAGCCTCATCGCCGCGCATACACTGGGTCACGTGAAATCCTTTGTTATTTAAATAGTCGCGTATCCAATCTGATAACGAAACGTCATCTTCAACTAACAATATTTGTACTACTTTTTCATTCATTAAAATAAGCGCCAGGTTAAACGAGATTTTTGTTGTTTTTTATACACCCAAGATACCTTTAATTCAGACTCTGCTAACGCAATGTTGCTTTTCTCTAATTTTAGGTAAAAATGTAGAATTTTGTCTGTACCGAATTGTTGAGTTAATACCCCTTGGGTACTGGCGACCCAACATTTCAGAGGTGTATCTTGAGCTGATGAATATATACAATAATTGTTACTAGTAGCTGCGCGCCAGCTCATTTTAAGATTAACAAAACAAGCTTGGTCACGATGCAGAGATACACAAGTATTAGGTTGAATGCGCAGTTCATTTGTAGATGTTGCTTGCATGGGGGTATCTGCCAACACCAAATGACTTAAACCAACAAAGTAAGCTAGGCTGATATAGCAACCAACCTTCACAAAACCTCTGCTAATCCATGCCACGTTATTCCCCTTAGAACAAAACATAGACAATAGAAATATGTGCAAATGTTTCAATTTTTGGGGCAACAATGGGGCTGTTGTAAATACTGCTGGGTAAACGGGTTAGCTTCAATGAACTTTCAAGCACCCAATCTTTTGCCAAGGGGTAACTGATACCGAATTCTGCACCTAGGGTCATACCACTACCCGCTTTGTAGGCTGTAAATTTATCACTGACTTCAGACTCTGAAACACCATAATAGTAATTCAGTGTTTTACTACTATCAAATTGGGCGCTGAAGGTTGTATGAAAATTTGCATTGAAATATTGCCATGTTTTGCCATACCACAAGGCCAAATGTGTATCATGGTTTCCAAGGCTGGAAATGGGTGCAAATAACACCCTCAGGGCGCTCGTTTCATCTAAATAATGAGTGGCCCGCAATCCAAGTCGGTTATCTGAATCCCTTGGGTTAATACCAATTAGACCACTTTGCTCATTATTTATTGTATCAGAATAGTCAGTAGCAATTCCTTTATGTACTTCACTCAAATACACATCAAATGTCCAAGTTGGGTCAGAATAAAAATTATAACCTAGGCCCGGCAACCCTAATGCGCTTAGCCCTTTATCCTCAATAAAAAAACCATTCCATTGATAATTGATCCTGATATCTATTAAAGTACCAAAATGCTGGGGAGCGTCTACAAAACGGCTGTCGAGGGCGGCAAATGCAAAGCTGGCTTCTATAAAACCGCCGTTTCCATTTTTATCCTCGTTTGCCGTTTGTGCTGTGGCCATCAAAGAGTTCAGCCCGAAAAATACTGTTAGGGTTACAGGGGCAAACCAATAACCTAATAATTTATACAAAATATTATTTCCATCTGAGCGTACACATAATAGTAACTACTATTTGACCTTAAAACGGTATGAATATTTGTATCTAATTGTATCGTTGTGCAAATACATCAACGTTATTAAATTAACTTTTAGGGTTTCCATAGGTTGATTTACTGCGTCAAAGAGACATTTAAGGGTTGGTTAACTCCGATTTACAGCTAGGGAAATATGCCAGTAGCAGCACACTTGCCAAATTGGCATAAGCTACAAGTATAAATAGTTAGCTACAACTTCCAACAATTATCAACTAGTTACTTATAGTCGCTATGTTAGCATTTTCGTATTAACTCCTTAAACAACTTACATTTTAAGATATTGATTTAAATTGATTATTTTAATATTTAGGTTGGTTTGAGTAGTTGTGCTTTAAAACAAAATCAACTAAAAAATTATGGAGAATGTTATGAGAATGTGCAATAAAAAACTCGTTATTACTTTGACGCTTAGCCTAACAGTAGCATTAACTGGCTGCCTTGATAGCTCAGATAAACTGGATGATAAGCTAACTCACGAGGTAGAGATATCTTTCGTAAACTCATTGAGTTACATGGCTGATTTTTATGCTCAAAAACGGAGCATTAGTACTGGGGGGAGTGGTCTATTTGATAGTGACAATTTAGTCTCTGGCGACGTACCCAAAAACGAAGTGGCTAGCATTTATAACTACAGTTACAAAGTCACTAACAATATGCTTGATTTGGGTGTTAAAGACAGTGTCAACGCTAACAAAGAAGATCGCATAACCTCTATTTTGAGCAAAGATGACAATCTTTGGGTCATTGCTTGGGAATATTCTGGAGAGAGGGATATTTCAGTGATTAAAAAAAGTCAGAATAATATCTCTGATGTGTTTAACGTGCGTTTGTTTGCCAACGGCAGCTACGATGTTGCCGTTGCCGGTAGTCAAGTATTGACCACTGAAAAAGGTAAAGTCACCGATTACCTGAGCGTTAGTCGTTGTGCTGATGGGCTGAAAGTTGCCAATAACAACATTGATCTGTGTGCGGGTAACTTTGGTGCTTCGTACTTACTGGTAGTTGATAACAATGGTAAGTTGGTTATGGCACAGGAATAGTTTTTGAAAGGGGAGAGGTTTTAGCCGCAGAGTATTTTTAGGATTAAAGTTTATAAAAAATCTCTGTTAATGCGATTCAATTATTACGTATTCGATTAAATGAGTTACCTCCACGGCTTCCGTGCCCTGGAGGGTGTGTCTTGACTTTTTATGCCGCTTTACCTAGGGTGAATTTAGTATCTGCATCACGTAATAAATACAAAGCAAAACAGGCTGCCCACATTGGCCATGCAGCAAAAAACAACAGGTTATTAAAAGCATCAAAATAGTTAGCAAAGGCAGACAGCGTTGAACCACCATGTAATAAAAATATAAGTCCGTAAGTGATGCGCTTTTTAATACCTGCAACGAATGCGAAAACTAGTACCAGTTGTAACGCACCCAAAATGTAGGCAATGTTTTCGCCTAAACCTGAAATAGCATAAAAATGTTCAAATATTTTAATGCTATGACCAGGGTTGACGAACTTATCTATGGTCCACATTAACATTACAACAAATACACCTAGTCTTAGGGCTAATAAAGACCACTGTAAACGGTTTTGAACATCATTAGAGATTGATTGGTTTGGCATGGTTTCACTCATTTAATTTCCTTAAATTCAGCCAAAAAATAGGCTGGGTATTCGTTAGTTTGATTAAGGCTATGTTTATAAGCCTTGGATGCAAATAAAAAGGGCTAACGCTTTTTTAACGTAGGCTTTGTAAGTTACTTAGTAGTAAGCATTGCAACAGACCGCGTTATTAGAAAATTATTACAGTAAAATTGTCATCAGTCTTTATGGATATGCTGAATAACATCTACTGCAATTAAATGGGGGGCTTTGAAGAGTCTAAAAAATAATCTTTTTTGTGCTGTAATATTCAATTGCAGTATTAGTTATATGATGGTTTTGCTAGCGAGCTTCTGTAAGTTAAGTAGCCTTGCTACAGGCTTTAACTAGGCGGTTAACTATGCGCTGTTCTGATGGGATATATGCTAAGTTATATTTACTCATGACTTTGTTGAAGTGAGTAATATATTCGCATCTATATTGATGATTTGGGGGCAGCCAATCAGAAATGCCTTTAGCACCTTTTTGACGATTCAAAGACGCCTGAGCCAGAATTAAATTTTCACTATCATTAGCGAATAATGCCTTTTGATTTCTACTCCACAGACTAGCGCCACGGCCATGGGCAAACTTTAAAGGCACTATGTGATCTAGATCTAAATCTGTGGATAGGGTGAAGGTTTCATTGGAATAGGGATCATACCATTGACCCGAAAGCACATTACATTCTTTGTCTGATTTAAAAGCAACGGCTTTTGTAGATGTTTTGATCAGCAATTCATGTCGCGTATTCTGACAATCTTTATCACTGTCTAACCAATGGGGCCAATCACTTCTGTCGTAAAGCGCGACAAAAGCTCTTCCTTGCTCAATAGCTTCATCGGTGGCTTTATCTATTGATTTGGTTTTTGCCTTAGGTAACCGTCCACCCTGTTCGATGCAAATAGCAACAGAATCAAAGGCTTGGTAATTTTTGGTGCGATTGAATGAGGCACTAGTTTGGTCGTGACATATACCAGAAGACGAGAGTTTAACCTTAGGCTCAGAAGAGGAAATAGCCGCCATGCTATCAACACATATAGCGAGCACAAGGAACAACGAAAAGGGTACAACTCTAAAAAATGTTACAGCTTTCATTTACAACTTAGATAAGACAATACGCTGTTATAGTTTGCCATGGTGGCAGAATAATAAAAGGTAATAATGGTTAAATTACCAAGTAACAGTGCAATCAGAGTAAGAAGTCGGCTTTGTGTCAACGTCCTTGATGTTTTTTGACTTTACTCGAACATGACGAACGGATTGCATTTTCACACAAGAATAAGCCATTTTTTACTGAAACTTTAAATGCGAAAAAACAGTGGTAGAGCCACCAAAGCGAGTATCGGCATTGCCTACTGCATTGCCATTTTCGATGGCGATCAGGTTTGTTTTAGTGACTAAAAAGTATCTATCACTCGCCTTTAAATGGTTTGTTTATTGTAGAGGGTGTTCTTTAAAAAAACTCCAAATGAGTTCAGTAGCAGGAATATGTTTATCCGTTGCGCCCAATCCATAACTGGCCAATTTATCGGCCATTTTGCTGCCTGGCCAAGTATGACCCGCTCTAGTGGATTGATAAAATATAACGTCGCCATGGTCTTGGCACTGGCTATAAGTCAGACGTGTGACTTGTTCTCCTAAATCAGTATTTTGTGCTTGTTTGACACAATGATTGTTATCCAACCATCCGCTAATGGCTGGTTCGACTCCCATGCGCCAATAAGGCGGTGAGTCATCATTGGCGACATAGTGATTTACGCCGTCTTTTTTTCCGTGGAAAGTAATTACCGGAACCACTCTGGCTGGATGGCAATCTTCTGGAAAGCGGACACCAGCAACAGGACCAATGGCCGCAATTTGTTTGGATAAATCACATGCTAGACGACTACTCATTCTTGCTCCACCGGAAAAACCCATGGCATAAATTCCATTGTTGTCGACGTTATATTGTTGTTTTAGCTGTGCGATTAGCGTTTGCACAAAAAACACATCATCAACACCAAGCGGGTCTTTGTCTACATTCCAAGTCTTTGGGCCTTCAGGCGTGCGGCGATAAATCGCAGCGGGAGACACCGCAATAAAGCCGTGTTGTTGAGCCAGTGTTTCGATATTTGAAATTTCAACCTGTTGAGCGGGGCTGGCTGAAGTGCCATGAAAGTTCAAAACGACAGGCATAGATTGGCTTTTGTCATAGCTAGAAGGGACAAATAAACGGTACTGCCTGTCTTGCTCTCGTATTGTGATATCACTTAAGTAGGTATTTTCTTGCGCCGTCACAAGTTCGCTGTATAAAGCCAGCCCCACGCCTAAGGTTAAACTGATTAAAATAGTCGGTAATAGTGATTTCATATTTTATCCTGAATTAGGCGGTTTGAATGTTGCCATGCAGTCAAGTTCATTTCTGTTCCTTTAGCATCGTAAATCTAATCAAAGTTGAAATCGGATCGTGATTAGAGATATCGCGATCCCCGTCATTATCCTCATGATACATATAGTTATTACAACTTAAATCTTAACTGATAAAAATGATGTACTTTGCAAAATGCCGCCGTTACTAAATTTCTTAACTGCACCAATAAAGCGGAAACAGTGACAGTGCCACCAAAGTAGGTTTCGGCAAAGCCGATTGTATTGCACTCCTATATGGCTGTCTTGTTAATTAGCGGGAATTACCTGCACTTAAGCTAAAAACATCAACCACAGGTTTAAAGTTTGGTTGATGCTTTATCAGAGCTAAGAGGATTTACGGCAACTTCCCGTTATTTATGCGGTGGTATTGATTGGTGGGGCGACTTTATTCATTAATTCAACTGAACGTTGCACCCCGTCTTTTGAATAACCATCGTTTTTTAATTCCGCTAATAGATCATTTAGCTGAGTGGCTGTATTTTGATCTTTAGTGTCATTAGCGATAGAAGACAACATGGTTTTAAAGGAATCAAACTGAGATTCTTTGCTAGCATCTGGTGCTCCATATAAACCGACTTCTCCGTCCATACGCGCCATCATTTGAGCCATTGTTTGGTCGCGTTCCTGAATGGCTTTATTGTGCTCATCTTGGGATAGGTTACCGTCGCCATTGCCGTCCATATCACTGAACATATCAGCAGAACTAGCACTGTCCACACCTTGTGTACTTAATGCTTCCATAAATTCAGTCGCACTAACGGTTCCATCTTGATTAGTATCGGCAATATCAAATTGCTGTTGTGATTGTTCCTGTTTGCGGGCAGAAGGATCAACGCCTCCACCTATAGACATTATACTCATTGGTTGCTCCCTTTAATTAAAATCAGTTATACCGAAAGCATTAATAAGTCCAATTAATGTAAAGATTGCGTAAAGCTGCAATGTGAATGAATAAGTTATTGATATTTAATTGATAAATTTGTTTTGTGTTGAAAGGGAGAGCTGAGTTATGACGCTATTTAAAACGAATTTTGGGAGAGGCGGCAGCTCTTTGCCAGTTTCAGGAAACCCATGAGGCAACACAGAACCTGAACGTTAAAGAGTGAAGGTAAAGAAGAAAGAGACACGCGTCCCTTAAACTCCCAACTTTAAAACCACAGGATCCAAATAACAGCAGTACTTTATACTTGTTGATTACGCTGTGATTGGTTAGTTTATTACTTTGAGTGCCTTTTTAAAACGTTATAACCCTGAACAATATTTAACCCTTAATTACTTTAATTTTCTGTATAAACTGAAGAACACCTCTAACATCGCTCATTGGCAAATGTTAAAAGTATTGCAGAGCCCCTTTTCTTTTAAGTTGACTAACTATAATGCCCGACTTTTTACTTTCACAATTGCTTGTTTCTGTCACACTCATTATTGAATGTGGAGCGATGCAACTTAAAAACAAAAACTATATTTTGGCAGCGCTATCAGTTAGTTGCTTCTTTAATGGTTTTCATTACCTATTGCTTGAGCAACCTACGGCAGGTTATATATTTTTATTTTCAAGTATTCGCTTTTTGATTTCAATTAAGTGGAAGTTTCAATGGATTTCAGCGGCTTCCCTGTGTGTTAGCTTAATCATTACGGTATCCACCTATATAGGAATATTGAGCATAATTGGATTTTTTGCGACTATTTTCATTACTATTGGATCATTTAGTAAAAATGACCGGTTTTTACGTTTGATGATGATTACGGGTGGCTCAGTGTGGTTGTTGCATAACCTTCTTTTGTGGACGCCAGTAGGTATTCTCGTAGAAGTCATTTTTGTTGGAAGCAGTTGCATTGGTTACTATCGCTACTATGTTGCCCACAAACCTTCAGAGCCCTAACCAATATGTAAAGCAGCACAGAAGAAAAAAATAGCTAATCTTCAGCTTTATTTTGGCGCTTGATTAATATTTAACCTGAATTCAGGTTAAAACGTGCCGCGAAACATAATAAAAATTTAATTAAAAAAAAACAGTAGGTTAGACGTTTTAAATTGATTTGCTCGGTCATTTAATGCATCCAGTGCTGATATTATTGTGTTTATCAAGGCGAGCTTGTGAAGGAATAGCCAGCTATTGAGAGCAAGTTCAACGAAGATAGGCGCAATAATAGCGGTGCTGGACGGTATGGCTTATCCCGAGTTCAGGTTATTTACCAATCCGTGTTGATAAGTGCTCACTCAGCAAGCATTTAAGCTAAAGAAGACATCCGTCCCTAAAAATTTGTAATTCCTAACTTTAAAAACTTAAAATCGTTCTTCCAAAGGATAATGGCTGTGATAGAACTGAGATATGTAGAAAGTCGGAAAAAAGCCGTGTATAAACACGGATCTTTTCTGGCATTTAATATTGTTATATTTTTATCAAGGGGTTGGGAATGGGTTACTGGTATTTAGCAATTGCGATTGGTGCTGAAGTTATAGCCACATTAGCACTCAAGGCGTCAAATGGTTTTTCTAATTCCACTTCTAGCACTATTTGTGTAATTGGTTATGCAATCGCATTTTATTTCCTGTCTTTAGTCCTTAAAACTGTTCCCGTAGGCATCGCTTATGCAATTTGGGCTGGAATGGGAATTATCTTAATTGCATCAATAAGTGCAGTTTTGTATAAACAAATACCAGATTTACCAGCAATTATCGGTATGGTATTAATTTTGGCTGGTGTTGTAGTTATTAATGTATTCTCAAAGACAGTAAGTCATTAAAAATATAACAAAAATTAAGAAAGGACAAAAACAGTTGGCTGGTTCCGCTCCGCATTTTAGCCAACTACATTTTTTCCTTAATACCAATCCGCATAAAGAAGTGACCTCTCAGCGAGATTTTAAAAGGGCTTAATCAAGGCGCTTGAATGAAGTAATAGTTATTCTATTGCGAATTCGAGCAACGCAGAGTAAGCCCTTTTAAAACTCGCCCTAAAGGGAAAGCACCAGCCATTCTTGCACTTCGTTCTCACTATTTGAAAGGGCTTGCCATTCCTGCATAGTGACGCCTTGTGCAAAAATGGCTGGTGATTTCTGAGTGGTCACTTCTTTATGCGGAATGGTATAATAGGGCTGCTCTCTTACGATGACTGTTTAGTTAATTGCTGTTAATTTTATTCGCCCTAGGTATAGGCAGATGTATATTAGATTTCAGGTAAGATAACCCTGTCGATAATGTGGATCACACCATTTGAGGTCATGATGTCGGTCTTGATCACAGTGGCGTTGTTGATTTTAAAACCATCTGAGCTATCGATAACAATGTCGTCACCTTGAACTGTTTTCACTTTATTTAACTTCACCACATCCGCTGCCATCATCTTACCTGCAACAACATGATAAGTGAGTATGGCTGCTAGTTTTTGTTTATTCTTTACATTTAATAGATCACCTAAAGTGCCCTCAGATAGTTCTACAAAGGCGGCATTAGAAGGGGCAAATAAGGTAAATGGCCCTTTTCCTTTAAGAGTATCTTCCAAACGAGCTGCTTTTATGGCGGTGACCAAAGTGGTAAGTGAAGGATCGGCCACTACGGTTTCGAAAATATCTAACCTTTGCGAATTGTGGTGCGAAGCCAATGCGCTGGCAGACATAAAGGTTAAGGATAATACCGCGATTGAAATAAACTTAGTTAAAGACACTTTCATAAATGCTCCCTATTTTGCTGGTGAAAAAATTGCTAACCCTTCAAACGTTTTGGTTCGTTAAAATATTAGCAGTTACCCCTATTACTACCTAAAAAGACGGACATTTGACTACAATTTTGGCTTAAGTGATTGATGAGAAGATCAATGACGGTATCTGTTACTCCAAGCCGTGTCTATCTTAATACTCAAATACCTTTTCTAGGCGGCTTTCGAAGAAGTCTTTACAAGCCGATTCATGACCTTATTGAAGTGAGCAATGTATTGGCATCGATATTGATGGTTAGGTTACCCTCTTACGATGGCTGTCTTGTTAATTCGTTACTTTTGCGTATTTTTTTAATGGCGCAACCATGCACAAAGTCTACGACTTTGTGTATGGCCAGAACTGGTTATACCGCTGCTAGTTTCCAAGCGGCTAGTATGAGCATCGCAATCAATACAAAGCACCCAAGCAAGAACAACCGCAGTCTCATTGGGACATAATTGGAACCAATATGTACATAAGCATGAGCGAATCTACTCAGCGCGAACAACCATGCGAGACCTATGGCAACCATATCTGCAGCATTAATACTGTAGAGCACCAAACACAGAACGTAGAACAACACTGGAGCTTCAAATTGGTTGGCAATGTTGTTGGACACCTTGACCACATCCTCCGGCCATACTCTATTATTTAATGCCGCTTGCTGGCGATTTACTGCACTGGCTTTTACTGCCTTGGCCTTCCTCACCCCAAGCGTAATGAACATTATCAGGGTCAGAAAAATTTGCGCTAGAACAGGCCATAAAATGTGGTTTGAGTTCATTGGATCCCTCGTTGTTACTAATAAATCAATAGAAGGTGTAGCCCGAGGCTTTGGCCCCTTAATGGACTATCTGTAGCTGGTAAATATCCAAGCCGGTGTTAAAATGGACAGTGTCAGTTTAAGGAATTATATGGACAGTGTCAATTTGAAAGCAAAGCAGAAACGTACCGCGGGGCAAAAACACGGAGATCTAAGAATGGTATTGCTTAGAGAGGGATTATCACTGCTCGATTCTCAAGGAGTCGAAGGTGTCACTATCCGCGCCGTAGCACGCAACGCAGGTGTGGCCCATTCAGCGCCCGCTAACCATTTTCCATCCAAGCGAGTAATGCTGACCGCCATCGCGGCAAAAATTTTTGCAGAATTGGCTGATCTCACCATAGAGGCGGTAACTGATTTAGCCGATAAACCAGAAGAGGCCATTCAAGCCTTCGCTGAAACTTGTTTCCAGTTTGCTTTCGACACCCCCAATCGCTATCAACTACTCTGGCAACGCCAGCTCATTGACCAAGACGATACAGCACTTGCTACGGAAATGGATCGCGTCTATTCAGCCCTACTTTCATTACTGCGACAAGACCAAGTAAAGCACCGCGTGGACATCGAGACAGATGCAATTGCGATATGGTCAATGATTCACGGTTACATAAGCATGCGACTGGATGGAAATTTTGAGGCCGCTAAAGATACAGTAACGAACCTTCCACGGCATAAAGCAATTCTGCTGTCACTCATTGATGGTATTTACTACCGTGATAGTTGAAACTTTCAAGACAGAAGAGCTTTGGCGGAGTCACCAATGAAGAAATAGACGAAGTCGAATTCTCTTACCCTCTTACGATGGTTAATTCGTTAATTCATACTAAATTTGGCTAGTTCACTGCGTAATTCATGAGATTGTGGATTTTTGATTAACTCCGATTTATATAAGGAAATGGCATCCGCAGTTGCGCCATTATCTACGTAAAATTGGCCTAATTTTTTTATAAATCCAAAGGGATAATTAAAGCCCTCAATAAAACCATCAAATTCACTCAATAGTAGTTTGAAGAAAGTAAAGTTAGCTTCATTTACCGACAGGTTCAGTAAATAATGTTTAGTATCATCATGGATATCTGTACTTATTTGATATTGTTTTCCTCTATTTCTATAGTGGGCTTTTAGAGCCTTAATACCGCCAAAGTCTTTAAATTCGTTAATCGTGTAAAATCTTATGGGTGAATAGTCGCTAAAATAGCGAGTAAGTCCCTTGTTAAAAGTATCAAGAGGAGTTGAATAATGATCATCAGTTTTTGATAAATAAAATTTCCACTCAACAGCCTTCTTACTGTGATTAGTCAATATTTGGGAAAGGGCTTCATGAGATGTTAACGACCAAGATTCGACACTACCTAATGTGTAGTAAAAAAACTTATTAGTTAGCACTCTATTTTTTAATACTTCGCTAAAGTTATCAAGCCGACTCTTGGTAAAATGGGTTGAACTCGCTAGAAAATAAGCATCAAAAAGATTAGGGTGTTTTGCAAACAGCTCCAATGCAAAACCTCCCGCCATTTCCCAGCCAAAATACATTTTCATGTTATTGGTGCGGTAATGCTTTTCAACATAGCCAACAATCTGATTCTGCAGTGTATCTATGAACTCAACTGACTTCTTGCCAAGTAATTCTCTGCGATTTAAGTTTTCAGTATTAATGCCCACTACAATAAAAGCTGGAGATTTAGCCTGCCAAGTAAGTGCTTTCTGATAGGCAATCGAGTGAAGAAAATACTTTTCACCATCTAGAACATAGATCACCGGGTATTGTTGATTATTTCCAGCATATTCATCAGGTAAATAAATCGAAATATTTTGCTGAGCATCAAGTGAGACAGAATGTATATTTCCAACATTTTTGATCACATTTTTGTCGATGGACTCTGTAGCAAATGCGCCTGCTGATAAGCAGATTATTAAAGCCAAAATAAATCTATTCACAAAATCTCCATTACAGTCCATACACAAACATTGAAAACCTGTTCCACCGAATAGCTAAGTGGTGTCCCTTGGTCACTTCTTTAATAGGATTGGTATAACAAAAGATGCATACCTAGCATTCATTAAAAACTCGTCTGTACAATACACAATAAATATTTATTGTTGAGGTAAAAGAGTTGAACTATTGAAAAATGTAGATGAAAAACAATAAACTAATGCTTATCTTGCGACTTAGATTCTAATTGAAAGTGCACCACCTAGTTCATTATAGGCTTCATTTGGAGTCGAATTTAAAGCGTTTGTTTGAAGGCATCAATGTGCAGCCTGAACTGGTTATACTGATGCTAGTTTCCAAGCGGCTAGTATGAGCATCGCAATCAATACAAAGCACCCAAGCAAGAACAACCGCAGTCTCATTGGGACATAATTGGAACCAATATGTACATAAGCATGAGCGAACCTACTCAGCGCGAACAACCATGCGAGACCTATGGCAACTATATCTGCAGCATTAATACTGTAGAACACCAAACACAGAACGTAGAACAACACCGGAGTTTCAAATTGGTTGGCAATGTTGTTGGACACCTTGACCACAGCCTCCGGCCATACTCTATTATTTAATGCCACTTGCTGGCGATTTACTGCACTGGCTTTTACTGCCTTGGCCTTCCTCACCCCAAGCGTAATGAACATTATCAGGGTCAGAAAAATTTGCGCTAGAACAGGCCATAAAATGTGGTTTGAGTTCATTGGATCCCTCGTTGTTATTAATAAATCAATAGAAGGTGTAGCCCGAGTCTTTGGCCCCTTAATGGACTATCTGCAGCTGGTAAATATCCAAGCCGGTGTTAAAATGGACAGTGTCAGTTTAAGGAATTATATGGACAGTTTCAATTTGAAAGCAAAACAGAAACGTACCGCGGGGCAAAAACACGGAGATCTAAGAATAGTATTGCTTAGAGAGGGCTTATCACTGCTCGATTCTCAAGGAGTCGAAGGCGTCACTATCCGCGCCGTAGCACGCAACGCAGGTGTGGCCCATTCAGCGCCCGCTAACCATTTTCCATCCAAGCGAGTAATGCTGACCGCCATCGCGGCAAAAATTTTTGCGGAATTGGCTGATCTCACCATAGAGGCGGTAACTGATTTAGCCGATAAACCAGAACAGGCTATTCAAGCCTTCGCTGAAACTTGTTTCCAGTTTGCTTTCGACCCCCCTAATCGCTATCAACTACTCTGGCAACGCCAGCTCATTGACCAAGACGATCCAGCACTTGCTACGGAAATGGATCGCGTCTATTCAGCCCTACTTTCATTACTGCGACAAGACCAAGTAAAGCACCGCGTGGACATCGAGACAGATGCAATTGCGATATGGTCAATGATTCACGGTTACATAAGCATGCGACTGGATGGAAATTTTGTGGCCGCTAAAGATGCAGTAACGAACCTTCCACGGCATAAAGCAATTCTGCTGTCACTCATTGATGGTATTTACTACCGTGATAGTTGAAACTTTCAAGACGGAAGAGCAGTGGCGGAGTCACCAAAGAGAAAATAGACGAAGTCGAATTCTCTTACCCTCTTACGATGGTTGTCTTGTAAATTTTTTTTAAAGAGTTTTTCAATGAACCTGACCTATCAGCTTGCCTTAGGTTGAAACTTAGCAGCTATTTAAAGTGTTTTTGTGGGAGCTGTGATTGCCCTAAGACTGCAACAACTAGGATGAAACCATTTTCTTTGGTGAAATAAGCCGTATGTTTACCTACTGGGAAATAAAATCCGTGGGGGTATATTTCATTGCAACTTCTCCCCACCCCTGGATTATCAGCTAGCATCTGGGATCCAGTTAAGAGCGTTTCTTTATAGATTTGCCATTGTAATTTGGAAAAGTTTTCAATCGTGTAATTTTTTACTTTACGTTAATGCTCCTGAGCTAACTTGCTCAGTTTGTATTGTTTCTTATGCATACTGATCGTTATAGCGCATTTAAAAAGCTTTGACCGTCAAGGACATGTCCTTTAGCTAAGTCTTGCTTAGCAGATTCGAAGCAGTGTTTAAGGTATTCAGCCTTCATAGCTTCAAGCTCTTCATAATCTCTGATCGACATTACGACCACGGTATCTTTGCTGTTTTTGCTGATTTTAACTGGTTCGCGTTGAGCATTTAGAAGTAGCTCACCAAAATTTCGTTTAGCATCATTTGCTGTTAGCGTGATCATGTTTAAGTTCCATAATTGAACGTATAGTAAGATTATAATTTTTCGTGTGAAATAATCAATTTAATTAAATCGTGCGATTTAGGTTTGTTCTTTAAAACCACAGGTTTACAGCAATAAAAGCATGCGCTAATGCTTACTGCCTTCTATTACAGGTCGCACAGAAAGGGATTTCGTGTGAAAAAAGCCATGCGGACGCCGCGCGGGAGGGCGGTAAGCGCCAGCGCATGCTTTAACTCTTTGTAAAAAATCAAAAGCACGCTTCGCGCCATCATCCATGATGGTTTTGTCTCGAGTCCTTTCGAGCTAGTTACTTTTTGTGCTGCAACTTTAAATGCGGAAAATGCAGTGGCGGTGCCACCAAAGCGGGTATCGGCAATGCCGATTTATCTTGTCCTCTTACGATGGGTGTCCTGCTAATTCTTACGATGGGTGTCCTGCTAATTCTTGCTGCTAATTATTGTCTTCTTACGATGGGTGTCCTGTTAATTCTTGGTGTCCTGTTAATTCTTTGCCCCAAGAATAAGTCATTTTTAGCTGAAACTTGAAATGCGGAAAATGCAATGGCGGAGCCACCAAAGCGGGTATCGGCGATGCCGATTTTTCTTGTCCTCTTACGATGGGTGTCTTGTTAATTTATGCCGATTTTTCTTGTCCTCTTACGATGGGTGTCTTGTTAATTTCTTCTTTGTCGCTAATTTTAACTAACTGTTTAGCCTATTATGAATGGTTGAAATGAATAAACATGGCTGTCTTGGTAATTTTCTGAGTCAGTTAATTTATTAATCATGTCCAACCGGTTCAAGAATGACGGCGCTTTTGGCTAAGCAGCCTATAGCTCGGTCTTTTACTCCGGCCGGAGCGTAGCTAACGCCTACGAGGCGCACCCGATAGTTAGGCCTTACTGTTTGAAAAAATTTAATATTGTCTGGGATAATAACGCCGGCCATTTCATTGCAATGGGTCTGCCAATCCGTTCGCCCTTCAGCACGTAAATGAATGCGGCCGCGGGTTGCCCTCAAATAGACACCTTCGATATCTGCCAATTCAATGATCGTCGGAGTCGAGGCCGCTATCTGCTCAGGTGTGAAGGCAACAAAGGAATTAATAGCGTCCGTGTATGCGCTTTTACACGTATTGAACGCCACCTCCGCTTTGCTTAAATCCTTAATCTGACCAACGTGGCGGCACATTATAGAACAATGGCGTACTAACTTATTGTCAGCATTACCAGACTTCCTCAGTGTGCCACATTCTTCCCACATCTCTTCGCTCGTTTTGAGCTCTTCGGCGTAGGTCGTTGTCGAGACCTGAGTCATTGCAATACTTACAACGAATAAAACAGCGATTCGATTCATCAATTTATTTCTCCGTTAATGATGTTTTGTCTTATCAATGTCCATTTCACGACAAAAAACTGCAAGAAGATGGAATTGTCAGTACGAATTAACATGGCTAACATGTTAATCCTGTAATTGATTTATTTAAATAAAAATTAAGTTCCCGAACAATTACAAGCCGATTCACCATTTTCTTGAAACCATTCACCTCAACAAAATTAACAGGACATCCAAGGTAACTAGCTTTTTCTAGCCTGTGGCGAAGCCACTTAAGCTGTTGTCGGCTAAGCCGATGCTCTTGCTCTATCCTCGCATGTATGTTCGCCAATTATTTTTGATATTTAGTAGGTCAATTTGCATGGATGCAAATTGAGTCACAGAGTGCCGGGAGCACATTGTGACGACCTGCTGAATATCAAAAATAATTGGATGAAGAACCTAGTTTAGCGAGCGGCCCTTTTTGTTTACTTTTTGCGGCTGTAGGTAAAAAGTAAATCGCACAGAAGGGATTCTGTGAGAAAAAAGCCATGGATGGCAGTAAGCGTAAGCGCATGCTTTAAAAGCTCAAAGCTCAAAGCTCAAAGCTCAAAAATGCTCGAGCATTGCCCAAAGCGTTGACGCAAAACCCCACAACCTGCTACCATCCCACCCCAAATTTTTTGCTCTGGGATTACGCCCCAACTCGCAAGGTAGTAGCTATGTCTGAATCATCAAAATACGTCGTCTGTGCGTTATATAAATTTGTCTTTCTTGAAAACTTCGAAGAACTTCGTGAACCATTACTCCAGTTTATGGAGTCTAATAATATTAGAGGGACTTTGCTTCTCGCTGAAGAGGGTATTAACGGTACTGTTTCTGGCACTCGCCAAACCATAGATGCATTGCTTGAATGGTTAAACGCAGATGAGCGACTTAATCCTATTTCGGTTAAAGAGTCTCTTGACGAAACCCAACCTTTTCATCGCACTAAAGTTAAGCTCAAAAAAGAAATTGTGACTATGGGTGTTGAAGGCATCGACCCTCGCAAGACAGTGGGTACTTACGTTAAACCTGCTGATTGGAATGCTTTGATTTCTGATCCTGATGTATTGTTAATTGATACTCGTAACGATTATGAGATTGAAATTGGCACTTTTAAAGATGCAGTGAATCCTAATACTGAGTCTTTCCGTGAGTTTCCTCAATATGTGAAAGACAACCTAGACCCTGCTAAAAACAAAAAAGTGGCGATGTTTTGCACCGGTGGAATTCGTTGTGAAAAATCCACTGCCTATTTAAAAGAGCAGGGGTTTGATGAGGTGTATCATCTTGAAGGTGGCATTCTTAAGTATTTAGAAGAAGTACCTAAAGATAATACCTTGTGGGAAGGTGATTGTTTTGTATTTGATAACCGCGTGGCGGTGAATCACGATTTAGAGAAGAGCCATTACGACCAATGTTATGCCTGTCGTTTGCCTATTACTGAAGAAGATAAACAAAGTGTCGTATTTGAAGCGGGTGTCAGTTGCCCCAAGTGCCACGGTAAACATAGCGAAGAACAGCTTGCTCGTTTTAGAGAGCGTGAAAAACAAGTTAACCTTGCTCGAGATCGCCAAGAAGAACATTTAGGCTTAGAAGCTCGTAAAGCAATCAAGCTAAGACGCCAACAAAAAGGGGCGGTCCGTCGTGCCCAGCGCACCGCTATGGGTAAAAGTAACGGTTGATAAATTAACCGAATGATGGACTAATACTAATGTGTCATAGACACCTAGTTGTTATTAGCGTTAGACTTGCCTTAATATAACAAAAGTTGAAAAAATTATGCCTGAAAAAGTATTAACTCCAGAAAGAATTGTTGAAGCCCGCAAAGAATTTGATTTCTTTGATGAGAACGGTAGCGGCACAATAGGCTTACGTGAGTTTATTGAATTGTTAACAGTTTTATCGCCCAAAACCAAAGCTAGTCATGTTGAAGAAGGATTTGGTTTAATCGACAAAAATAACGATGGGTATATCGATTTTGATGAATTTTTAGAATGGTGGCAACAGTCTTGGTGGGAATACTAACCTAAGTGGTTGATCACATTTTTATATTAAGGGCTTCAAGTAATTGAAGCCCTTTTTTTTGTTTTAAGGTCGGTTTTTGTTGTAGCGCTTTATCTTTGGTTTTTTAACCCCATATAAAATGAAAGATTAATCACGTTCACGCTTACTTATATGCAAACCACTTACAAAAATTGGAAACCTTAATATGACAGATGAAACTTATGTCCCGCCAAAAGTATGGACCTGGGACGCTGCTAGTGGCGGAAAATTTGCCAGTATCAATCGCCCTATAGCAGGCGCTACTCACGACAAAACATTACCAGTAGGTAAACACCCATTACAGTTACATTCATTGGCTACGCCTAATGGTGTGAAGGTCACCGTAATGTTAGAGGAATTATTAGCAGCTGGTTTTACCGAAGCTGAATATGATGCTTACATAGTGAATATTATGGAAGGTGAACAGTTTGGCAGTGATTTTGTGGCTATTAACCCTAATTCAAAGATACCTGCTTTGATGGACAACAGCACTAATCCACCTACTCGTGTATTTGAATCTGGTTCCATTTTGTTGTATTTGGCAGAAAAATTTAACGCCTTTTTACCTAGCGACCCAGCTAAAAAAGCAGAGTGTATGTCATGGTTATTTTGGCAAATGGGCAGTGCGCCAATGTTAGGTGGTGGCTTTGGACATTTTTACGCTTATGCGCCAGAAAAGTATCAATATCCAATTGACCGCTATGCAATGGAAGTGAAACGCCAACTTGATGTACTCAATATCCAGTTAGCTGACAAAGAATTTATCTGTGGTGACGAATACACTATTGCCGATATAGCTATCTGGGCATGGTATGGCGCAATGGTGTTAGGAAAGTTATATGAAGCCGCTGAATTTTTAGATGTAACTTCATATAAAAACCTACTGCGCTGGGCTAAACAAATTGACGCAAGAGAGGCTGTGAAGCGCGGTAAGATGGTAAACCGTAGTTGGGGTGAACCACAAGGGCAATTACGTCAGCGTAACGATGCCAGTGATTTTGAGACTAAAACTCAAGACAAACTCGATACGCCTGAGTAAACAGTTAATTGTGTCGCTAAAATTTAATTCACATGTATCTTCAAGGTACATGTGTGTTCACAGAATTTCACAGAATTCAGTTACCCAAAACTGAAAATTGCAGTTATATGTTGTAACTAAGTTAGCCCCATAAGCAGCGCGTTGATTAGTTTTTTAAACTTTCTAAACTGAATATGCTAGTTTCCATCTTTATAATATAATTGCCAATTCACACAGTGGTAAACCATTAGTTAAGGAGTGATTTATCCAGCTAGAGTCTTTTGTTAACGATACACTTTCTTCAAAGAAAGTGGTTGTTTTGGTGGTCGAAGACGACCCTATCAGTGCTATTATTTCTACCCAGGCCTTGTCAGATACATATGTCACTCATCATGTAACTAATGGTCAAGCGGCAGTCGATTTTTGTGAAAGTACCCCACCAGATATAGTGCTTATGGATATTAATATGCCGGGCATGAGCGGTTTGGAAGCTTGTAGTATTTTGAAACGTAACCTAATTACAAAAGATATTCCGGTTGTTTTTATTACAGCTGAGTCTGACCCTCAATCAGAAGATAAATGTTGGGACGCTGGCTGTGTTGATTTTATTAGTAAGCCTTTTTCTATTAAAACCTTACGTCACCGAATTAACGCTATTTCATCTGTAAAAATATTAACCGATGAACTTATGCGCTTAGCTACTACTGATGGATTAACTAATATCAAAAATCGGCGCTTTTTTGATAGCACTATTCTAGAACAATCTAAGTTAGCTGCAAGAAACAAAACACCACTAGGTTTGTTGTTGATCGATATCGATTATTTTAAAAGCTATAACGACACTTATGGTCACTTTAAAGGTGACGAATGTTTAAAAGTAGTGGCTCAAGCGCTCACCAAAGTGACTCATAGACCAACAGATTGTGTTGCCCGTTATGGTGGTGAAGAATTTGTGATTGTGTTACCAAACACCGATGCAAAAGGGGTTAAACATGTTGGTGAACACTTAATCGAAGTTATTCAAGAACTTAATATAGCGCATTTAGGTTCGCCGTTTAAAAAGCTAACCGTAAGCATTGGTGGTGCTATTGTTGAACAGGATTCGTTAGATATTGAAAAACTAATTGAACAGGCCGACAAACAATTATATTTGGCTAAGCAGAATGGTCGCGATAGGTTTTTAATGGCCTAACTGTAGGTAATCTTGTGTGTTAGTTAGGGCTTGTTTTTCGAATTGATCAATACCCTTTCTAACCTTAAACCTAAGGTCATTAATATTGAGTTTACGAAATTCAGCCACAAAAATTCTTGTCACCATAGGATCTTGAGATGTTATGGCGACAAACACCTACAATTCAGTATCATTGTTGCAGTTTGCGTTTACTTCATGAAGGTTATAATTATCAAAATGACGTCTTTTGCGTAATCTCGTTATACCATCAAGAATAGCTGAAAATTTAGACGTATCACTTTGAGATTTTAAGCGAATATGTGCTTGAACACGCATTAATAAGGTCACCGGTGAGACTGGTTTAGCTAAAAAATCGGTGCCTCCTGCTTCCCAGCATTTTATTTCGTCTTCAATACCTGTTAGCGACGTTGAAAATATAATTGGGCAGTCTTTCATTCCCTCTAATGTTCTGAGTATTTTGCAGGTGACATAGCCATCCAAGTTCGGCATCATCACGTCTAGCAAAATTAAATCTGGCAGTCTTTGCTGGCAAAATTCGATGGCTTCTTCACCCGAATGAACCACATGTACCTTGTATAATTGCTCTAGTGAATTGCTTAAAATCGCGGTACTGCGGCGATCATTATCGACCAGTAAAATTATAGTATTGGATTTGTCCGTTACAGATGGATTAATTATCTGTTTTATCATAGTTATTCTCCTTAAACTCAATTCACAGTACTACAGTGAGTTGACCTATAGCCTAGCGGCTAAAGGAGGAGGCAACAATTAAACTTTAGTCGTATTTGATTGTTAAAGTTGCTTAAGCGAGATGGAGAAATAGCACAAAATTGAAGTGAGAAGTACCTAGTCACAACCTAATGGGTATAGTGGTTGTGACTAGTTTAGTCTCTGAATTTACTAATGTTTAGCTGCGTAGTCTTCGTTAGCTTTCCATACTCGCATAAAGTTACCGCTGAGGATTTGGATAATATGTGCATCACTGTATCCGCGATTTAATAAACCTTGTATTAAATTAGGGTACGCGGAGACATCTTTTAGATCGGTAGGTAGTGAATCGCCGACACCGTCAAAATCAGAACCAATGCCCACATGATCAATACCAATTAACTTAACAACATGGTCAATATGATCTAATACGCTGTCTAAGGTGGCGTAGGGTAGTGGATTTTCTTCAGCATATTTAGTACTGAAACTTTTAAATTCATCACTATCTTTGCCCAACTCTTCCGCTGCCTTTTTTTGATCTGCGCTACGTTTTTTACTCCAGACATTGGCGCGTTTAGTAACAAAGGTCGAACCAAAGTTAATTTGGATCACGCCACCATTTTTTCCTAATGCTTTGATCATATCGTCATCCATATTACGCTCGAAGCCTGGCGTAAAAGCACGTAATGAAGAGTGTGAGGCAATGACGGGGGTTTTACTAATTTCAAGGGCTTGATAAAAAGCAGCATCAGATACATGAGAAATATCAATTAATACACCTACTTTATTCATCTCTGCTACTAATTCTTTACCGAATGGGCTAAGTCCTTTCCACTTGCGGCGCAGATCATATGATGAATCAGCAATATGATTTGCTTGTGAGTGTGCCAGTGTAATGTAACGAATACCACGTTCATAAAAGTGTTGCAGGTTGGCTAAATCACCTTGAATTGGAGAACCGTTTTCCATGCCCAATGGCAATGAAATCAAACCTTTTGCAAATTGTTGTTCGACTTCAGTGGTGCTATTAGCAATCGCAAATTTGTCAGGGGCGCGACCGACTATGGCTTCAACATAATCAATCAGCTTGTCGGCTAACTTAGTCGAATTGGCGGAGTTGTCTAAACTGGCAGGAATATAAATCGACATAAAAGGTGCATTGAGGCCGCCTTGTTTAGCACGAGGATAATCAAAATCACCGTCTTCTGTAGCTTTGGTGACATCAACCCATTTTTCTTCGAGGCGATAAGGCACATCGATATGGGAGTCAATAATGATATTTTCTTGCGCCAGTTTGTTGGCTTTATCAGTGACTGTGATGGCCAAAACAGAACTAACATACATAGTACTGATGGCAAATAATGAGCCGAGTTTAAGTCTTTTATTCACAATAATAGTCTCCCGCTATTTATTTATCTCACGACCTATCTATCTCTATAGATTTACTGGTCGTAGTCTAAAGATGATTGTTGAGGAGAATTCCCCTAAGCTGATTCTATAGGTTGATGAGATAAAGTGAAAGAGCCTGCAATATTGCAGGCTCTTTGCTAGCTGTGAACTGCTATTAATTAACCTTAGTTAAATGGAAAATCGAGCTACTTTGTGGTGTTAGCAAAGGTAATTACATACCTAGTTGCATCAAAACTTCAGCTGAAAATTGTTGGCCATATTTAGGTCTTCAATCTTATATAGTTACTGAGAAAGCTGACGCCAAAAAACTGAAGTGGTATATCACCAGAGATTAATATATTTTGCTATTAAAACTACCAAATCTTTCTTAGGTTTGCGTAAAATATACTTTAACTTATTTATTGGGTAACCGGTTGTTTGTTAACAAAATATAAATAGTATTGAATGTTATGAACCACCGTAAAAATATATATTCTTATGTCTTATATAAGTGTAGGCTTGGTAAATTGCTATTGTTGTTAGTGCATGTATATGATCAAGCAGAAAGTGTTCTACAAACAAAATGCTGAACTTGCTTGGGTCAGCGATGACGGGTTAATTCAAGAATCCTAAAATAACGGAAATAGTGTGAATAATCTTAGAAAAAGTAATATTACAAAATTGCCAGAAAAAACCTTCGATGTATTGATCATCGGAGGGGGTATTAACGGTGCGGTATCAGCTGCCTCGCTAGCTGCAAAAGGGGCAAAAGTCGCTTTGATTGATAAAGGAGACTTTGCCGGTTTTACCAGTTCTAACTCGTCAAATTTGGCTTGGGGTGGAATTAAATACCTTGAAAGCCATGAATATGGTTTGGTGAATAAACTCTGTAAAAGCCGTAATCATCTGATGCGCAGCTACCCATCTACCGTCAAAGAAATTCGTTTCTTTACCAGTATTCAGAAAGGTTTTCGTTTTCCGCCTTTGTTTGTTTTTATGGGGACTATTGTTTATTGGTTGATGGGGCGTTTTTTCACCCAAAGTCCACAGTATTTATCAGCAGCTAAAATTAAGTCTCTTGAAAAGGTGGTAAACACCGAAAAAGTCAATGGCGGCTTCGAATATTCCGATGCATTTTTACACGACAACGATGCACGTTTTGTATTTAATTTTATTCGTTCCAGTATGAGTTATGGCTGTATTGCCGCTAACTACGTACAAGCCAATGGCTCTGAAAAGGTCGATGGTGTATGGAAAACTCAAGCTAACGATGTGATCAGTGGTGAAACATTCGAAATTCGCTCCAAGGTGATCATCAATGCCGCAGGTCCTTTTGTTGATCCGATGAATCATATTAATCAGCAGACTACCGAACATCAT
This sequence comes from Paraglaciecola arctica BSs20135, assembly GCF_000314995.1. Taxonomy (GTDB): domain Bacteria; phylum Pseudomonadota; class Gammaproteobacteria; order Enterobacterales; family Alteromonadaceae; genus Paraglaciecola; species Paraglaciecola arctica. The sequence goes on from NZ_BAEO01000062.1 coordinate 245,316, forward strand.
CATTTGTTCTCAAAAGGCATTCATCTGATTGTCGATAAGATCACTGATAGCAATAAAGTCCTAACCTTTTTTGCGGATGATGGTCGTTTGTTTTTTGTCATCCCAATGGGTCCCAAAACTTGTATTGGAACCACTGATACTCAAGTCGAAGATCCTCATGCAAAGGTCACCGACAAAGACAGGCAATTTGTTCTAGACAATGTAAATAAACTTTTAGACTTACCCAAAGCTTTAACCCAAGACGATATCATTGCCGAACGTTGCGGCGTGCGCCCCTTAGCGATTAAGGGCAAAGGCGGCAAAGCTGATTGGGTACAACTATCACGCAAACATGCCATAGACACCAATAAAGTTGATAAGTACTTGTCCATTTTTGGCGGCAAACTGACTGACTGCATAAACGTTGGAGATGAAGTTGCAGGTTTGATCAAAGAGCTAGGCATTACCTTACCTTATGAAGATTTCAAATGGTACGGAGAACCGGACGATACTGTGCGGGATGAGTTTTTCCACCGTGCAAAATTGATGGACTTTGATGCACTCACTCCTGCCACATCCTCAGAACCATTAACTAAAAGGTTCTGGCGACGTTACGGGCGTAACGCTATTAACATGTTAGAAAATATCCGCGAAAATCCTAAAAAAGCCGAGTTGTTAATCGAAAATTCTGAATACTTACGAGTAGAAATCGAACATGCCGCAGAGCGCGAAATGGTGACTAAACTAGAAGACTTTTTACGACGTCGTTCGAAAATATCATTAGTTGTCAGGAAAGAAGATATTCTCTGTGCTCCGGGATTAAAAGAAGCCTGTGAGATATTGTTTGCGGATGAGGCCGATGCCAAGCTGCAGGAATATATTGATTCTGTGAGTTAATTTGGATTAGATTGTTTAGGTTTTGGGTGGCATTCTGCTGCAGGGAAGGTCACTTCTTTATAAGTACTTTCGGTTATAATCGCCGAAATATCCTTCACTGAACCTTAAACAATTAAAGTTATTTACAAAAAAATCACACTTCTGCTGGTTTTGTCTTGTAAAAAAGTTAATGATCCCCAGTTATTTACTTATGTCGGCTATTAAAATCAAGACGGCTCACAAAAACCGCTTTATCCCAAATAATTAGAGAACTTTTTAATGACAATGAATTACATTCCCCTAGATAAAAATAAACATAAAGATACACATGTAAAGATAAGTGGTGATTTCGCCCATGCTAAAGATACTCACTTAGCTGCCGCGTCGTTACGTGAATACGCACAAATTGCTAGTTGTATGCCAATCATCTTTATCAAAGATCCTAAAAGCGACACTACTCACAGTGTAGCCATGTTAGGTATTGAGCAAGGTGTTAACTTGTTTATGCCAGAAGGCAAATGGACAGGTCACGTGGTTCCTCTTAATATTCAACGTTATCCTTTTGATGTGCGCCCTGATGGCGACAAATTAGGTGTGTTTATTGATGAAAATTCTGCCTTAATCGGAAAAGAAGGTGAACCTCTTTTCACCGATGGCGAGCCTAGCCCTTACTTAGATAATCGTCAGAAATTATTATCTGAATTAGCTAACAGCGAAATGGCTACACGTGAATTTGTAAAGAAAATTGAAGAGCTAGATTTACTCGACTCAATTGTTATCCGTGCGCAATATGCAAACGGCCAACAACGTAATATCAATGGTATGCAAACTATCAGCGAAAAACGTCTTCAGGCGTTAGATGCGGAAACAATAACTGATTTGCATAAGACTGGTTTCTTAGGTGCAATATACGCAGTGTTAATGTCTCTTGGCCAATTGAATCGTTTAGTTCAGTTGACTCAAAGTGGTGAAAACCCTGTTAAAGCTCTACAACTTCAAGCTGAAGCGCCAGCAACTGAAGAAGCTGCAGCGGCACCAGTAGAAAAACCTAAAGCGAAGAAAGCTGCTAAAAAATAAGATATATTAGAGTGAAATAAAAAGCCCGTTACAACTGAGTTGTAACGGGCTTTTTTAGGTTTTAATAAGAGACAATTAAGATTTGAATCGCTGAACTAAAACAACACCTCATATTCAGTTACGGAATAAAACTCTTTACCGGCTTCTAGTGTAGCACTTGGAAAATGTGGCTGATTAGGTGTGTCGGGGTAGAATTGAGTTTCAAAACATACCCCCTGATGGGCTTGATAAAGCGCGCCATCTTTGCCTTTTTTGTTGTCAAAGTGGTTGGCAGTAAAAATTTGGATGCCAGGCATATTGGTATATATATTTAGATTTATATCTGAGGACACTGCTTGGCCTGCATAACTAGCTATTTTTGATCCTGGGCTATAAGCGTCTAAACATAAGTTGTGATCTAAACCGTTACCATATTTAATCTGTTGCTTATCTGAAGCTAATGGCTGACTGATGGTGGTCAACTGCCTGAAATCAAATGGAGTATTGTCAACCTCAGCAATCTCGCCCGTAGGTATAGCTCGTTCGTCAGTTGGTGTGTAGTGACTAGCTAATAATTGAACTTGATGGGCTGTTATTGAACCACTGTTATGCCCTGACAAATTAAAATAACTATGATTTGTAGGATTGTATAAGGTTGTTTGTTCAGCCTCGGCAAAATATTCTATTTTTAAGCGATTTTGTTCAGTTAAGGTATAAATAACTCTAACCGCTATGTTACCTGGGAAACCCTGATCACCATCACAGCTAGATAATTCCAACATAATTGACGGATCATCGCCACTAGATAACAGCGTACATTGCCACACTTTGCCATTAAACCCTTGGCTGCCACCATGCAAACAGTTACCACCTTGATTAATATCCGTTTGATAGTTGCTACCCGCCAAACTAAATTTTCCGTGGTTTATGCGGTTTGCATACCTGCCTACTAATGCGCCTAAATAGCTGTCGTCAGCTAAATAATCATCCACAGTGTCGTAGCCTAAAACGATATCAGTATGTTTGTTTTTGCTGTTGGGTATTAACCAACGCCGAATAATCCCCCCAAGATTGAGAATTTCAACACTCACACCTTGTTGATTGCTTAAACAATACTGTTCGACTGTTGTACCGTTTGGCATTTTTCCAAAGGTTGATTGTTTTATCATGCTTTAAACCCCAAGGTGCTTTGAATGGCACTTGCCCAGCCTTTAAGTAACTTTTCTCGTTTAGTGGTGTCCATTTTCGGTTCAAAACGGCTATCAATTTGGTTCATGCTGGCCAACTCGTCAGTCGATTGATAGATACCGATTTGTAAACCTGCTAAATAAGCCGCGCCTAATGCAGTGGTCTCCATTACTTTGGGGCGCTCCACTGTCACATCGAGCACACCTGCTAAAAATTGGCAGACCCAACTATTGGCTACCATACCACCGTCTACTCTTAATTTTTTGGGATTGACGCCATCTTCCCTCATGGCCTTGAGTAAATCCGAGGTTTGTAAGCACACTGACTCAAGTGCTGCTCGGGCAAGATGAGCGCTGCTGGTGGCGCGAGTGAGACCAAATATTGCACCTCTAGCATTAGGTGCCCAATAGGGGGTTCCTAATCCGGCAAACGCGGGCACTAAAAACACCCCATGATCATCGGGAATACTTTTGGCCATGGCTTCTGTTTCAGACGCACATTCTATAATTTTTAAGCCATCTCTAAGCCATTGCACGGCTGCTCCGGCAATAAATATCGAGCCTTCTAACGCATAGTTAGTTTTACCTTTAATAGTATACGCCACAGTCGTAAGCAGTTTGTTTTTGGATAATAGTGCTTTTTCGCCGGTATTTAACAACACAAAACAACCTGTACCATAGGTACTTTTAATGTCGCCTTGTTTAAAACAACATTGGCCAATACTGGCGGCTTGTTGATCACCGGCAACCCCTGCAATGGGAATTGAATAAGCAAATAGCCCCGCTGCGGTATTGCCATAATCAGCGGCGCATTCTTTCACCTCTGGTAACATCGATTTGGGCACGTTAAATATGTCTAGCAGGGTTTCGTCCCAGCACAAATTATGGATGTTGAATAAATTGGTGCGACTGGCGTTGGTGACATCAGTGGCATGCACTTTACCGCCTGTTAAGCGCCATATAAGAAAACTATCAACCGTGCCAAAAGCTAACTCGTTGGCGTCGGCCTTTCGTCTTGCACCATCTACATTATCTAAAATCCAAGCCACCTTTGTAGCTGAAAAATAAGGGTCGAGCAACAAACCAGTACGTTGTTGCACAGTCATTAAATGTCCAGCATTTTGCAATTCTCTGCATTTATCTGCCGTGCGTCCGTCTTGCCACACTATGGCGTTATATATGGTTTTACCGGTTTTTTTATCCCAGACCAGAGTTGTTTCTCTTTGGTTAGTGACACCAATAGCTGCTATTTTTGCCCCTTTCTTTGTAGCTTGGGCAATTGCTTGCTCACATACATTGAGTGTTGATGACCAAATATCTTCTGGATCATGTTCCACCCAACCATCATTCGGATAATGCTGGGCAAATTCTTGCTGTGCGACAGCCACAATGCTTGAATCTGGAGCAAAAACGATGGCTCTGCTTGAGGTAGTACCTTGGTCAATAGACAGAATGCAGTTTTCTAGCGGCATTTGAACTCCTTTGAGTAAATAGACAAAAAATTCTATTATTTCAGATGTTTAATTGCGAACTAACATCTTTTTAACAACATCTAACGAGTATATTATTTTTAACCAAAGAAGATAACCAATTTTCTACTTTATGTTTGTTGTTCTGTATCATTTACAATTCTGTATTTTGGATCTAATTACGACATAAATTTCTTTTGTATCAGATCATCAATCTTGTTATTTTAACGCTCTAATTTTATGTCGGTATATAATCTCAACGTGAACTTTGTTTTTCTTCTTCTAAGCCAGATTGTTGCTTTCTCCCCACAGCCCAACATAAAACTTGAAGTGATTGGGCAAGTTACAGATAAGCCTAATTGGTCGTTGTTTGCTCCACACGAAAACGAGAACGTGGCCAATGAATATGTAAGCCAACAAATTCTTGAACGTGGTGGGATATTTGTAATATTGCGCCAAGAAGGCAAGCGTTTGTTACGCCTCGAGATTAAACCTTTTGAGGTTAAGATTGATCCCAATCGCATTTTCACTAAAAAAGGCAGACGCAAGAACATCATCAGACACAACCCCAAATTACGCACTAATACTTATGTGTTTCATCGAGCAATGCGCTTATCGGCAGCCCTAGCTAAACTTATTGTAAGCACCATGGGGGGCACAGAAACCTCACGTTCATGGGTGGCTATACACAACAATACCCATGGATATTTAGGTGATAATAAACAAGGGATTGGAAATATATCCATGGTGCAGTATCAACAAAAATTAGCCAAAGGTGCTGGGTTTATTTTGGCAGTGAGTAAAAAATACGGCGACGAAGATGACTTGTTTTTTGTCACTGAGCAGCAAGATTTTAATGCTATGGAGCAAAGTGGCTGGAATGCGGTATTGCAGCATCCTCAAGTCGTCACTGATCCGTCTGAAGACTATGGTTCTTTGTCGCTTTTTGCACAAAAATCAGGTATTCGTTACATAAATATTGAAGCAGAACGTTCAACAAGTAACTTTGGTGAAAATCACTTGGTTGAACAACAACAAATGCTTGATTATGTTTTTAGTCGTTTACTGAGTAAAAACACCAACCTTTAGTGCCAATCTAAAAGTATTCTTTGGTCTTTACCGAATAAAAAATCTTAGATTAGTTTTCACCTTGTGTTCCTACACCCTGCAATTAAAAAACCATAACTCCATTATTATTACAGTTACCAAATTGCGCCACCCTGTGGGTTTTGTCTACTAATTCAGACACTTCTACAAATCCAGTGAATAAGAGGCCTTGGATCCGATCAATTTGCTGCTTTTAGTCCTTGACATGATAGACGGGTGGTACCTAAACTGTGTATTGTGGGTAAAAGTGGCATAAAGTGGATCTGGCGGATTATTTAATCCCAAAAAAGCCTAAAAAAAACAAGACCAGATTTTGTTGAGTGTTGTCTTTACTAGTTAATTTTCGATAGATAAAAATAAAAAAGGTTAGGGGAATAATGTTCCGCGGCGCTAATGCAATCAATCTAGATGTTAAAGGTCGAGTGACTATACCTACAAGGTATAGGCAGTCCTTGCTGGATGATTGTCAGGGACAACTGGTCTGCACTATCGATACGCAACAGCCTTGTTTGCTGCTTTACCCGCTTCCCGAGTGGGAAGAAATAGAACTTAAATTAAGCCGTCTCTCAAGTATGAATCCACACGAACGTAGAATGCAGCGTTTATTGTTGGGTTATGCCAATGAAGGTGAGATGGATAAAAACGGGCGATTTTTATTAGGCGCACCTTTGCGTCAACATGCCAAGCTCGATAAACAAATTATGTTAGTTGGCCAGTTCAATAAATTTGAGATCTGGGACGCAGACGTATGGCAACAACAAATCAATTTAGATGTAGCGACTGAACTAGAAGCTAACTTTGAATTGACAGAACGACTGCAGGACTTCTCACTTTAATGGAAAACGATTTTTCACATCTAGCAGTATTACTGCAGGAATCAATAGACGGTTTAGCTATTAAGCCCGATGGCATCTACATGGATGCAACTTTTGGGCGTGGTGGTCATTCTAGACAAATACTAAAAGCCTTATCACCTAAAGGTCAGTTAATTGCCTTTGATCGTGACCTTAGTGCCATCGAAGCGGCAAAGTCGCTGGCAGATGATCCGCGTTTTTCTATTCATCATCGCCCTTTTTCCGAATTACAAGCTGTGGCCGAAGAGCTAGGTTTAATCGGAAAAATTGATGGGATCTTAATGGATCTAGGCGTGTCTTCACCACAGCTTGATGATGCAGAGCGTGGTTTTAGTTTTATGCGTAATGGGCCGCTCGATATGCGTATGGACACCACCAGAGGCGTAAGTGCCGCTGATTGGTTAGCCGTAGCTGAAGAACAAGATATCACGCAAGTTATCAAAGAATTTGGCGAAGAAAAGTTTGGTAAACGTATTGCTCACGGTATTGTGAATGCCCGTCAAATTGCGCCTATTACCGATACCGCCCAATTGGCCGAGATTATTGATTTAGCTGTGCCGGTTAAAGATAAATACAAACATCCCGCTACTCGAAGCTTCCAAGCCATACGTATCTATGTAAACAGCGAGTTAGACGAAATCAAAACAGGCTTAAAAGCCGCTTTGAATACGTTGGCACCGCAAGGGCGCTTAGCTGTAATTAGTTTTCATTCTTTAGAAGACCGTTTGGTCAAACGTTTTGTGCGGGAGCAAAGTCGTGGTTTAAACGTACCTCATGGCATGCCTATTCTGCAGGCAGAAATAGACGCGGCCAAAGCGATGAAACCTATAGGCAAAGCAATTAAGCCATCTGCTGACGAATTAAAAAGAAATGTACGAGCACGAAGTTCGGTGTTAAGAGTGGCCGAAAAACTATGAGTGGTCACAACACCAACTTTAATCTATTCAGTTTTGTAGCTGCTGATTTAGCCCGCCATCCAGTGCGGGTTTTGTTGTTTCTAGCACTCTTAGTTAGCGCTGGGTTGGTGATACTCAGTGCACACCATAATAGGCAAATGTCGATTGCCATCGAACGCTTGATGCAAGAGAAAGATCAGTTAGATGTGGAGTGGCGCCATTTAGTGCTTGAACAAAGTGCTTTGACAGAACACAACCGTATTGAAGCGCTAGTTAAAAGTGAGCTCAACATGCATCGTCCTCTGCCCAGTGAAGAAGTGGTGGTGCGCATAAAATGAGCCGAATAAGCAGCCCTTCAAAAAATAAAGGTAGAAGCAACCAAGCAAAAGTGAATAGCGCTCCGAGTTTATTACATTGGCGTTTTGTTTTGGTGGTTGCTTCGATTTTATTGGTGTTTGTTGGTCTGGGTATTCGTGCTGCATATATACAAGTTGTATCACCTGATTTATTAATACAACAAGGAGATAACCGTACTTTACGTACCCGTGTTAATCCTTTACATAGAGGTTTGATTGTTGACCGAAATGGTCAGCAGTTAGCTGTCAGTGTGCCAGTTAGAGCAATCTGGGCTGATCCTAAAGCCATAGCTCAAGCCATACAAGAAGCAGAGAAAAAAGCTAAGGAAGATCCTAGCTTTGATTTGCGCGCCGAGCAGCGTGAAAATCAAAAACGCTGGCAGGCCTTGGCTGAAGTATTAGGTCAAAATTTAGAACAACTTAAACAGAAAGTCAGTAATCCAGAAAAACGTTTTGTGTACTTGCAGCGCCAAGTTTCTCACGCGATGGCCGAGTATGTTGAAGAACTTAAGCTCGCAGGGATATATTTGCGTGATGAATCAAGACGTTATTACCCAAGCGGTGAGGTATCGGCTCACGTTGTAGGTTTTACTAATGTTGACGATGCCGGCATTGAAGGGGTCGAAAAGTTATATAACAAATGGTTGGCTGGTGCTCAAGGATCACGAAAAATTCGACGTGACGGAAAAGGCCGAATGGTTGAGCTAATTGAATCTGAAGAAGGCAAAAAACCTCAAAACATTCAATTAACCATAGATCAACGAATTCAAGCTTTGGCTTATAAAGAATTGAAGCAAGCTGTCCAATATTACAAAGCGACCTCTGGCTCGGCTGTGGTAGTGGCGGTTAATACAGGTGAAATTTTGGCGCTAGTCAATAGCCCGTCTTATAACCCCAATAATCGAGCCGGTGTGTCAGCCCATAGAATTCGTAATCGCGCTGTAACTGACGCCTACGAACCAGGTTCGTCAATTAAGCCACTTGCGGTATTAAGTGCCTTAGAATTTGGATCTGCAAAAGTAGACTCTTTGATTGATACCTCTCCTGGATGGATGCATTTAGGCGGCAATATAGTCAGAGACTCCCGTAATTATGGCGAAATTGATTTAACTGAAATTATTCGTAAGTCTAGCAATATGGGTACCTCAAAGCTGGCTTTGTCAGTGCCTAAAGAGTTTTTGCTGGATATGTTCTACAACGTTGGCTTAATGAGTGGCAGTGGCGCTAATTTGCTTGGCGAAATTAACGGCATTTTTAACGAAACAAACCGCTGGTCTGAATTTGAATTATCCACCTTGTCTTTTGGTTATGGTATTTCGGTCACCGCTTTGCAGCTAGCTCGTATGTATAGCATTTTAGGCGATGGTGGCATACGTCGGCCATTGAGTATTATCAAACCAGATACTCCGGTAGAAAGTGAGCGCGTTATCAGCGCCGAGGCGACGCGACAAGTTTTACAGATGATGGAAACAGTGACTGAGAAAAATGGTTCAGCAGAAAAAGCCCATGTGCCAGGTTATCGGGTAGCTGGAAAAACAGGTACGAGTCGTAAAGCCGTTGCCAATGGTTATGGTGAAGAATATGTCAATATTTTTGCAGGTGTTGCCCCAGTATCAGATCCACAATTAGCAGTAGTTATCTTAATCAATGAACCTAAAGGTGAGCTTTATTATGCAGGTCAAACCGCAGCACCGGTTTTTGCTAAAATTATGGCTGCTAGTCTACAAATGCTGAATGTGCCACCCGATGATAAAACGGTTTCGTCAATTGCTGTTTCCGCTGTTGCAAAGAGCATGGAGGCGGAAAATGCAGGTTGATATGGTAAGCATCAATAAACAATTTCCTGAGGCGTTTGATCAGAGTAGTAAACCATTGTTGGCTCATTTTGGCATTGACGCACCCGATATTATGATCAGTGACTTGGTCTTAGATAGTAGAGATGTGGCAATTCATAAGGCTTTTATCGCTATTAACGGACACGCCTTGGATGGACGAGATTTTATTCCTCAAGCGGTTAGTTTAGGAGCCAAAATAATAGTGGCGCAGTGCGATGATATGGCAAATCATGGTCATGTAGAAATGCGCGAACAAAGTGTCATAGTGTCTTTTTATCAATTAGCCGAAAAACTCTCGGAGTTGGCAGGGCATTTTTATCAATTCCCAGCTAATTTAATGTCTGTTATCGCAGTGACAGGTACAAATGGTAAAACTTCTACTGTGCAGTTAACCAGTCAATTGGCCTTTTTAATGGGGGAGCAAGCTGCATCTATCGGTACTTTAGGTGCAGGCATGTATTCTTCGTCGGCTGAATTCCAAGCACAACAAAACACAGTCAACACCACGCCAGATGCTATTAGTATGCAACGTTTATTAGCAGAATTTGTTAATGAAGGAGCATTTCAAGTGGCATTAGAAGCATCGTCACACGCCTTAAAACAGAACCGTATCAAAGCGCTAAAAACCGATATTGCAGTTTTTACGAATTTAAGCCGTGATCACCTTGACTACCATGGTTCAATGGCCGAATACGGGTTAGCAAAAAGACTTTTGTTAAAACAACCTGGATTAGCTTACGCCGTGCTTAACGCGAATGATCCTGAGCATAAAAATTGGTTGGCAAATATTCCCGAAACAACTTCTGTTGTGCTTTATGGGCAAAATATTAATGCCGCTGACATGCCTAGTGAATATCAATATTGTGTGGCCAACAATGTGCGCTATACCGCTGAAGGAATAGCACTTTCGCTGAAATCCTCTTGGGGAGATTGTGAATTGCGATTATCACTATTGGCAGAATTTAATGTTGCCAATGTGTTAGCTGCTATTTGTAGCCAATTATGTCTGGGCAAAAATATAAAACAGATTGCGTACATCGTTCAGAAGCTTAAACCAGTTGCTGGTCGGATGGAGCTGTATTGCCGTCAAAACCACGCCACTATTGTGGTGGATTATGCACATACTCCGGACGCTTTAGAAAAAGCCTTGTTAGCCACTAAACAACATTGCCATGGAAAATTATTCTGCGTATTTGGTTGTGGTGGAGATCGCGATGTGGGCAAGCGGTCTTTAATGGGCGAAATTGCCGAGAGATTAGCTGATCACGTCATCTTAACTGATGACAATGTGCGCAGTGAAAACCCTAAAGATATCATTCAAGACATCTTATCTGGCTGTATCAACCCAGAGCAAATTCTGGTGGAACATGACAGAAAAACGGCAATCAAAATTGCTGCCAAACAAGCTTCTGCTGGCGACATGATTTTAGTAGCGGGTAAAGGCCATGAAAATTATCAAATTATAGGTAATCAAACACTGGCATACGATGAACGCCAGTTTGTTGCACTTTTTCAAGAGGGGAAAAAAGTATGATCCCGGTTTCACTATCCTGGGTTGCAGAACAGGTTAATGGGCAGTTAATAGCTCAGCAACAACAGAATTTGATTATTGAAGGTGTCAGTACAGATACCAGAAGTATTCAGTCAACTGATCTGTTTTTGGCATTGAAAGGTCCGAATTTTGATGGCCATAAATTTATTCAGCAAGCTGAAGAAAAAGGTGCCGTAGCGTTAATTTTGTCACAGCATGTTGATACAAAATTACCTTATATTTTGGTTGAAGATACTACCTTGGCCTTAGGTTTATTAGGTGCTGCGGTGAAAGCTAAAGTTGCACCAAAAACTGTGGGTATTACCGGTAGTAGTGGTAAAACAACGGTTAAAGAAATGGTGGCGGCTATCTTGTCGCGCCGTGGCAAAGTGTTGGCGACTAATGGTAATTTTAACAATGAGTTAGGTGTGCCGATGACGTTGCTTAGATTAGAGCAACAACATGAGTTTGCAGTGATTGAAATGGGGGCCAATCATTTAGGTGAAATTGCCTATACAACTAATTTAGTTAAGCCAGATGTCGCGACTATAGTAAATGCCGCTGCAGCGCACTTAGAAGGTTTTGGCAGTTTGCTTGGGGTCGCCAGAGCAAAAAGTGAAATATTTAAAGGTTTATCAGAGGAAGATGGTTTAGCTATTGTTAACGCCGATAGCCAATTTGCAGACTATTGGTTAGGTAAACTTAAATACAACAAGGTACAAACTTTCTCTGCTGAAAAACCAGCAGATGTATATGCTGAAGACATCATTCTTGGTTTGGATGGTTGCGCGCAGTTCGAATTAGTTACACCTAAAGGGCGCATCGCTATTAGTCTATCTTTGCCTGGAGAGCATAACGTAAGTAATGCTTTAGTGGCGACTGCACTAGCTTTAGAAGTAGGCGCAACGCTGCAAGATGTGCGTGAGGGGCTACGTGATATGCCACATGTTGCCGGTCGTTTGCATGTTAAACAGCTGACTAATCAAGTGAAAATTTTGGATGATACCTACAATGCAAATGTAGGCTCGGTAAATGCTGCAATCGACTTGTTGTCTAGTTTTGCTGGGATAAAAATACTGGTACTTGGGGATATGGCCGAATTAGGCGAAAAAGCCCGCTATTACCATGAACAAGTTGGTGAATATGCCAAACAAAAGGGTATCGATAAACTCTATACCTTGGGTGTATTGAGTCAAAGTGCTAGTGATGTGTTTGCTGATCAAGGTCGTCATTTTAGCCGTGTAGAGCAGGTTGTTGAGTTTATCAACCAACAAACCTTGCCGCAAAAATGTGACATCAGCATTTTGGTTAAAGGTTCTCGCAGTGCGCGTATGGAATTAGTGGTCAAAGCGTTGGAGGAATCCCCATTGGGAAAGCTTGAACGTTTCAGGGAGAGAATTGCATGCTGATTTGGTTAGCAGATTGGCTACAGCAGTTTGAAGCAGGTTTTCGAGTATTCTCGTATTTAACCTTGCGCGCTATATTAAGCACCTTAACTGCTTTGTTAATTGCTGTGATTATTGGTCCAAAAATGATCCGTTGGTTGCAGCGTATGCAAATAGGTCAAACCATTCGTGATGATGGTCCAGAATCCCATTTTGCGAAATCGGGCACACCCACTATGGGTGGATTGCTTATCTTGGCTGCCATTGTGTCTAGTGTGTTGTTGTGGAGTGATTTGACCAACAGATACGTGTGGGTCACCTTGTTTGTTTTGGTTAGTTTCGGTGTTATTGGTTTTGTGGATGATTACCGTAAAGTGATCCGTAAAGATGCTAAAGGTTTAATCGCTCGTTGGAAGTACTTTTGGCAGTCTGTTATTGCCATTGTTGTTGCGCTCTACTTGTATTCAAGCCAACAAAATCCTGCTGAAACCGCTTTGTTAGTGCCATTTTTTAAAGACGTTATGCCGCAAATGGGGATGCTGTTTTTAGTTGTGACATATTTCGTTATTGTAGGCACAAGTAACGCTGTAAACCTGACTGACGGTTTGGACGGGCTTGCGATAGTTCCTGTTGTTTTAGTGGCAGGAGCTTTTGCCATATTTGCCTATGTAACAGGCAATATTAATTTTTCTGCATATCTGCATATTCCTTATCTGCCACTTACCAGTGAGTTAGTTATTGTCTGTACAGCCATAGTAGGAGCTGGCCTAGGATTTTTATGGTTTAACACTTATCCGGCTCAGGTGTTTATGGGAGATGTTGGCTCTTTAGCCTTAGGTGGAACATTAGGGATACTGGCGGTATTAGTTCGCCAAGAAATCGTTTTATTTATTATGGGCGGTATTTTTGTTGCCGAAACTATGTCGGTTATTTTACAAGTTGGGTCGTTCAAAATGCGTGGAAAACGAATTTTTAGAATGGCGCCAATACATCATCACTACGAACTAAAAGGCTGGCCTGAGCCGCGCGTTATCGTGCGCTTCTGGATTATTTCACTGATGTTAGTGTTAGTGGGTTTAGCCACATTGAAATTGCGTTAATTAGGTTAAAAGGAAGAATAAGTAACAGTGCAAAAATTGTCGTTAGCTAATAAAAATATCGCGGTAGTAGGAATGGGCCTTACTGGCTTATCTTGCGTGCGTTTTTTATTAGCTAAAAAGGCAAATGTTATTGCTATGGACACCCGTAATGAATTGCCACTTAGATTAGATATCCCTTTAGTATTAGGTGAGTTGAATGTGGCTAAATTAACTCAAGCAGACTTGATAGTGCTAAGCCCAGGTGTCGACCTAAATAACCCGGCTATTCAAAAAGCCATTGAGGCTGGTGTCCATGTGATTGGTGATATCGAATTATTTGCTCAGTTTAATAGCTGTCCTGTAATCGCAATTACCGGTTCAAACGGAAAGTCGACTGTGACACACCTAGTAATGGAAATGTGTAAAGCGGCAGGTAAAAAGGTATTAATGGGTGGCAATATTGGTGTGCCAGCTTTGGACTTATTAGAACAGTCGGCCGATGTTATTGTGCTTGAACTGTCGAGTTTTCAATTAGAAACGACTTACTCATTAAGGCCATTTGCAGCAACAGTTTTAAACATTAGCGAAGATCATTTAGACCGTCACGGTGATTTGGCGACTTACCAGCAAATCAAACTTAAGATATATCAAAATTGCCAATTTATGGTCTGTAACAGAGATGACATCTTGTCTTACCCTGTTAACGCAAAAGTGGACATGACTTATGGGTTATCCCTAACTAAGCATGGTTTTTCTTGGGATAGTGAAAAAGCCTGTATCTTATTAGAAGGTAAAACTTTCTTAGACAGCAAAAGTTGTTTGTTAGTGGGTGCTCATAATATGTTGAACATTCAAGCTGCGGCGGCTTTAGCAAAAACATTTGGTATTGATGATCAGAGTATTCGACTAGGTGCGCAAAATTTTGGTGGTTTGCCTCATAGATGCCAAACCGTTTCTATGTTCAATAATGTGCGCTGGATCAATGATTCAAAAGCAACCAATGTTGGCGCTACTTTGGCCGCTATTCATGGTCTGGCTCCCAACTTTAACGGCAAGTTGATATTGATTGCCGGTGGCGAAGGTAAAGGCGCAGATTTTACTGTTATGGGTGAGTGTTTAAAACAATTTGTTAGTTTACTCATAACCCTTGGCAAAGACGGTGACAAAATCGCTTCCTTGCATAGCAATAATGTAAAAGTACAAACCATACAAGAGGCAGTTTTAGTGGCGGCTAAACACAGTCAGGCAGGTGATATTGTGTTGCTTTCACCCGCTTGTGCCAGTTTAGATATGTTTGTTAGTTATCAGCAAAGGGGCGATTGTTTTGCCCAAGCTGTGCAGGAGCTAGCAGCATGAGTGTTTTGACCGAAAATAAAGTCAGTGCGCTTAGACAATTGTTTATGTCAAAACATGACAAAACCCAGGCACCCAATAAAGCCAGTGTGCAGCCATATGATCAATCATTAATACTCTTGGCCATTGCTTTGTTATCGATTGGCTTGGTTGTGGTGACGTCGGCTTCAATGCCCGTAGCAGATAGATTGTTTGGTAATCCATTTCACTTTGCTATTCGCCATGGAATTTATGTTGTTTTGGCGATGACTGCAGCATTGATCGTAATGCAAATACCAATGCGTTGGTGGCGTAAAAGCAATGTCTGGTTGTTGCTTTTGGCTGTAGTTTTATTGATTGCAGTGCTGGTAATAGGCCGCAGCGTAAACGGCAGTACCCGTTGGTTAGTTGTTGGACCTATCACTATTCAAGCTGCCGAACCCGCTAAATTATTTTTCTTCTGTTATTTGGCTGGATATCTAGTGCGCCGCTATGAGGAAGTGACTGAGAATTTAAAAGGTTTTATCAAACCTTTAGTGGTGTTTTTTGCCCTCGCTTTGTTACTTCTACTACAACCAGATCTAGGCACTGTAGTGGTCATGTTGTTAACCACTATTGGTTTATTATTTTTGGCTGGGGCTAAACTGTGGCAGTTTTTCAGCTTGGCCATTGCTGGCACTTTAGCTGTGGTAATGCTGATTGTTTTTGAAGAATATCGAGTGCGGCGAATTACCTCTTTCCTTGACCCATGGGCTGATCCTTTTGGTAGTGGTTATCAATTAACTCAATCACTGATGGCATATGGTCGTGGTGATGTGTTTGGTCAAGGTTTAGGCAATAGTTTACAAAAACTTGAATACTTACCTGAAGCCCATACTGATTTTATCATGGCCATTTTAGCTGAAGAGTTCGGTTTTTCTGGCGTATTGGCAGTTTTGGTTATCATGCTGGTAATTGTAATGAAGGCGATGAAAATGGGCAATTTAGCATTACGTAAAGAGCGCCCATTTGATGCCTATTTAGCCTATTCGATTGGTATATGGTTCAGTTTACAAACTGCTGTGAATGTTGGTGCTAGTGCGGGTATTTTACCGACTAAGGGATTAACCTTTCCATTATTAAGTTACGGTGGCTCAAGCATGATAGTGATGTCGGTAGCTGTGGCCATTTTAGTCCGAATTGACTTCGAAATGCGCGTAGATGGAATTCAAGCTATCAACAAAGACAGCGCTGCTAAAGGTAAAAAAAGAACCTTAGTCAAAAAAGCCAAGCAAAAAGTAAACACTGTTATCGAGGACGTTATTGAAGAAGTGCAATTAGACTCATCAACAAATGCAAAATCTGGAGGCCTCTATGACTAAACGTTTACTTGTTATGGCTGGTGGTACTGGAGGGCATGTTTTCCCAGGGTTAGCCGTTGCTTCTGAACTGGCTGCAAAAAATTGGCAAATTCATTGGTTGGGCACGGCAGGGCGTATGGAAGCTCAGATAGTGCCGCAAGCGGGTTATCCTATAAGTTTTATCGATGTAGTAGGAGTGCGAAAAAATGGATTAGGCACTTTGTTATTGGCGCCATTTAAAGTGATTAAAGCCATTTTTCAAGCACATAAAGTGATCCAAGAATTTAAACCTCATGTTGTTATTGGTATGGGGGGATTTGCTAGTGGACCAGGAGGTGTTGCGGCATGGTTAAACCGTTTGCCGTTGATTTTGCATGAGCAAAATGCGGTACCTGGACTAACCAATAAACTGTTGTCTTATATCGCTAAAAAAGTGTTGACGGGATTTGACAATACCTTCCCAGAGCAACAGTTAAATCAAAACAATAAATATGCTTGGGTAGGCAATCCAGTGCGCCGAGAGTTTGCGGAATTAACAGTTAAAGATAGTGTTGACTTGCCTCTTAATCTGCTTGTCATAGGCGGTAGCTTAGGCGCGCAAGTGTTAAATGAAACTGTGCCTTTAGCAGTGGCAAATATTAAAGATGTAAATATTCGTCATCAAACTGGGGCAGGGCATTTGACCTCTGTACAAGAGACTTATAGCCAGCAATCCATTGACCTGGATTGTTATCAAATTACTGAGTTTATCGATGATATTCCCGCAGCTTATGCTTGGGCAGACTTAGTTATTTGCCGAGCAGGGGCATTAACAGTAGCTGAAGTCGCTGCTGCCGGAGTAGCGGCGATATTTGTACCTTTGCCCTACGCAGTAGACGATCATCAAACAAAAAATGCGCAAACTTTGGTAGATGTGCAAGCCGCACATTTGTTACCCCAAAGTGAGCTAACAGCACACACATTGCAGGCATTGCTGCAAGGGTATGTGCAGTCACCAAACACATTAATAGACATGGGTAAACGTGCTAGAACCTTTGCCCGTTTAGATGCCGCTCAAGAAGTTGCGCATTGTTGTATTGAATTAAGCGAGCGAGCAGCATGAACAAAGAAACTCCAGCCCATTATCACGTGCCTGAGATGCGCAGAATAAAACACATTCATTTTGTGGGGATTGGTGGCGCAGGCATGGGCGGTATTGCTGAAGTATTGCTTAACGAGGGCTATGCTATTTCTGGCTCAGATCGTCAGGCCAATGGTATGACGGAAAGGTTACAAAATTTGGGCGCGATCATTTATTTCGGTCATCTTGCCAGTAATATTGAGTTAGCTAATGTGGTGGTGGTATCTAGCGCCATTGACCATAGCAATCCGGAAATAAGTGCCGCAAAAGAAAAACGCATCCCGGTAATACGCCGAGCAGAAATGTTGGCTGAATTGATGCGTTTTCGTCATGGTATTGCAGTAGCAGGTACCCATGGAAAAACCACTACTACTAGCCTCATTTCAACTATTTTTGCCGAAGCGAAACTCGATCCAACATTTGTAATTGGTGGCCTGTTAAATAGCGCAGGCACTAATGCCAGATTAGGTGATAGTCAGTATCTCATTGCCGAAGCTGATGAAAGCGACGCGTCTTTTGTGCACCTACAACCTATGGTGTCTGTGGTAACAAATATCGAAGCTGATCATATGGAAACCTATCAAGGTGATTTCCAAAAGATGCAAGATACTTATGTCGATTTTCTACACAACTTGCCTTTCTATGGTTTAGCTGTGTTGTGTATCGATGATCCTGTCATTCAAAAATTGCTGCCACGAGTGGGACGTCAATATTTGACTTATGGTGTCTCTGAAAAAGCCGATGTACGCGCGGTAAACATCCAATTAGGCTTTAATCAAAGTACTTTTGATGTATTACGAGAAAATTTACCGCCGCTGTCTATCACAGTTAATATTCCCGGACAGCATAATGTGTTGAATTCCTTGGCAGCCATTGCTGTGGCAACCGATGAAGGACTAGAAGACCAATACATAGTCAAGGCGTTAGCTGAGTTTTCAGGTATTGGCCGACGCTTTGAGTTTCTGGGAGATTTTGCTACGTCAAAAGGCCAAGCTATCTTGATCGATGACTACGGGCATCATCCAACTGAAGTAGCTGCCACAATAGCCGTAGCCAGAAACAACTGGCCAGATAGACGTTTAGTTATGGCCTATCAGCCCCACCGTTTTAGCCGTACTCGAGATTTGTACGAAGATTTTGTCAAAGTACTGTCTCAGGTTGATGTGTTGTTGTTACTCGAAGTGTATTCGGCCGGTGAAGAGGCGATTGATGGCGCTGATAGTCGTTCTTTGTGCCGCTCTATTCGTCAGCGTGGGCAACTCGAACCTATTTATGTTTCAGACACGGCTGAATTGCCTAAGTTGTTAGCTGAAAGTCTTAACGATCAAGATATTGTTCTGACTCAAGGTGCAGGCAACATAGGGCAAATAGCTAAGTTTTTGCAAACAAACAAATTGGAACCTGCATTATTAAGTAAAGGGTTAAAGTCGTGAGCAAGCAGCATTCATTATCCGCAAATTCTAATAACTATGGAAAAGTTGCCGTAATGTTCGGTGGTAGTTCGGCTGAAAGAGAGGTGTCTCTTAATTCGGGTAAAGCCGTATTGCGAGGTTTGCTTGATATGGGGATTGATGCTCACCCTTTTGACCCTGCTGAGCAACCTTTAATCCAATTGTTGGACGAAAAATTTGAGCGTGTGGTTATTATGTTACATGGCCGCGGTGGTGAAGATGGTTCACTGCAGGGGGCATTACAACAACTTAATTTACCCTACTCTGGAAGCGGTGTGTTGGGTTCTGCATTATGCATGGATAAAATTCGCAGCAAACTGGTGTGGCAGAGTTTAGGACTACCAACAGCCAATTATAAAATAGCTGATAAAAGTAGCTATGATGCGGGATCATGCGGGGCTATAATGGCCGACTTGGGGAATGAGGTCATGGTCAAACCTGCGCAGGAGGGGTCCAGCATAGGTATGGCTAAAGCGAGTAGTGCGCTACAACTAGAAACTGCCATTCAAGACGCATTTAAATATGATGATAAAGTCTTGATCGAGCAGTTCGTTCATGGTTCTGAATATACCGTTAGCATACTGAATGGCAAAGCTTTGCCATCTATCAGTATGACCACTCCCCGTGTTTTTTATGATTATGCAGCAAAATATCAAGCGGATAGCACAGTATATAGCTGTCCTAGTGGCTTGCCCGATGAACTCGAAATTAAACTGGGCGAATTGGCGCTTGAGGCATTTGATGCATTAGCAGGCTCAGGTTGGGGTCGTGTGGATTTTATGCAGGATAAACTAGGTCGCTTTTATTTATTAGAAGCGAATACCGTGCCGGGTATGACTGAAAAAAGTTTGGTGCCACTTGCGGCAAAACAATCCGGAATGAGCTTTGCGGAGTTGTCTTTAGCTGTACTTAAAACAACTGAGGTTTCTAGGTGAGTGACTTACCTGCATTAGCTGAACCAGGTAAAAGTTCGCATTTTTATATGGGACTGGCTTTTTTTATCTGTTTGTTGCTGTTGTTAGTATTTGCATTGCTCAAATTGAATGCGTTTTTGGAAGATGAACAACAAGCTCCAGTGCAAGATATTGTTGTTTCTGGAGATAGAATATTTATTGATGATCAAAAGATACAGATATTGATCAAACAATCACAACCAGGCAGTTTTTTTGAGTTAGATGTCAATCAAACCCATCAAATTGTTGAAGCTATGCCTTGGGTTTATCGAGCGTCGGTACGAAAACGCTGGCCTAATGGATTAGAAGTTTTTGTGGTTGAGCAACAGCCCGCGGCGATATGGAACGGCGATATGTTGCTTAATCAGTATGGTGATGCATTTGATGCGCAAATTAGCAGTGCAGATTTGAGCTCTAAAATATCCTTGCCTAATTTGTATGGGCCAGGTGGCAGTGAACAAACAGCCTTGCAAGGCTACCGTAATATGCAGTCGTTATTAGACGCAACAAATTTGTATATTGTGGAAATGTTTTTAAGTGAACGTTTTGCTTGGAATGTTCAGTTAAACAATGGCATCAAGTTAAATTTAGGGCGCACTGAGTTTATTGACCGATTACAGCGATTCGTGGATTTATTCCCACTTATTTCGGAGCAGGACAGACAAGTGGATTATGTAGACTTGCGCTATGACACAGGGTTAGCAGTCGGCTGGAAAACCTTGGATAAAGCAGCATAAATTAAACCAGCATAATAACTGGATAAGAAGAGATTATATTAACGTGAATGTGGCGAGTGTAGTGATTGAGGTGAATGTGATGAGTGTCAGAGTTGGGCAACATGTCTAAGGGTACAGATAGAAAGCTAATTGTTGGCTTAGACATAGGCACCAGTAATGTTAAAGCCGTGGTGGGTGAGTTGTTACATGACAACTCTATCAGCATTGTGGGTGTAGGCAGTCATTCGTCTAAAGGCATGGATAAGGGAGGTGTGAACGACCTTAATCTTGTGGTGCAATCAGTTAAACGTGCCGTGCATGAAATGGAACTGATGGCAGACTGCAGCGTATCTTCGGTGTTTATGTCAATTTCGGGACGCCATGTAAAATGTCAAAACGAAAGTGGCATGGTACCTATTAATAATCAGGAAGTGATCCAAGAAGATGTAGACAATGTTGTTCACGCTGCGCGCTCTGTGCCTATTGCCGCTGAGCGTCGTTTGTTACACGTATTACCGCAAGAATTTACAATTGACGTACAAGAAGGCATTAAAAATCCAATTGGTATGTCAGGCGTCAGAATGGAAGCACAGGCACATATTATTACTTGTGCCGATGACATGGCCAAAAATTTAGTTAAGTGTGTAGAACGTTGTGAGCTAACAGCTGACCAACTCATTTTTTCGGCTCTGGCTTCTAGTTATGCGGTATTAACAGATGATGAAAAAGAATTAGGCGTGTGTGTGGTAGATATCGGAGGTGGCACTATCGATATGGTGATCTACACCGATGGCGCTATTCGCCATACTGCGGTCATTCCAGCTGCGGGTAACCAAATTACTAGTGATATCGCCAAGATATTTCGAACACCCATTAGTCATGCTGAAGAGATTAAAATTAAACATGCTTGTGCTCTGAAAGACATGGTTAGTATGGAAGAAAATATCGAAGTGCATAGTGTTGGTGGCAGGCCATCTAGAGCCATGTCTAGGCATACATTAGCAGAGGTAATTGAACCTCGTTATCAAGAATTATTTGAACTGGTACATGATGAGATCCGCGCCAGTGGTTTAGAAGAACAAATTGCCGCTGGCATAGTATTAACTGGCGGCACAGCAAAAATGGAGGGCGCGGTTGAGTTTGCAGAAGAAATTTTCCAAATGCCAGTTCGTGTAGGCGAACCATTAGGAATGAAAGGGTTATCTGAATATGTCGAAGATGCAAAATTTGCGACAGCAGTAGGGCTACTTCAATACGGTAAAGAGCATGTCATTAGTCAACTTGCCATGAAAAACAAGGCAAGTGACGGGGTATGGCAACGAATTCAAAGTTGGTTTAAGGGTGAGTTTTAAGAGTTGATCTTTAAACACATACTTTAAGCGATAAAAAATGGGCAGTGGGCAAGGATGAATACCTAACTGCTTTTATGTATAAACCGGAGAGTAAAAATGTTTGAATTAATGGATAGTCATAGCGAAGAAGCGGTAATTAAGGTTATTGGCGTTGGTGGTGGCGGCGGTAATGCAATAGAGCACATGGTGGCGCAAAATATTGAAGGTGTAGAGTTTATCGCCATCAATACTGATGCTCAGGTGTTGCGAAGTTCTTCTGCAAACGTCACGCTGCAAATTGGTTCTGGAGTAACTAAAGGTTTAGGTGCAGGTGCTAATCCTAATATTGGTCGCCAAGCCGCAGAAGAAGATAGAGAAACTATACGCCAAGCTCTTGAAGGTGCAGATATGGTATTTATCACTGCTGGTATGGGTGGTGGTACAGGTACAGGTGCGGCTCCAGAAGTGGCTAAAGTAGCTAAAGAATTGGGTATTTTGACAGTAGCTGTTGTTACTAAGCCTTTTCCCTTTGAAGGTAGAAAACGTACTGATTTTGCTGATCAAGGTATAGAAGAATTATCAAAATACGTTGATTCATTGATCACTATCCCCAATGAAAAATTATTGAAAGTGATGGGCAAAGGAACTCCTTTGTTACAAGCTTTTAGTGCCGCAAACGATATATTAAGTGGTGCGGTACAAGGTATTGCTGAACTTATTACACGTCCAGGCCTGATTAACGTGGATTTCGCCGATGTAAGAACCGTTATGTCTGAAATGGGTACCGCAATGATGGGCCATGGCAGTGCATCTGGTGAAGATCGTGCAGAAGAAGCTTCAGAAAGTGCAATTGCATGTCCACTTCTAGAAGATATCGATTTGTCTGGTGCTAGAGGTATTTTGGTCAACATAACTGCTGGCCCTGATTTCTCAATAGATGAGTTTGAAACTGTAGGTAACGCTGTTAAAGCTTTCGCTTCTGAAAACGCCACTGTAGTAGTGGGTACCGTAATCGATATGGATATGACTGACGAATTGCGCGTTACTGTTGTAGCAACGGGTATTGGTGCTGAAAAGAAACCGGATATTTCTTTAGTGTCTAGTAGAGCAAATAAAGTGATTGCAGATGCTCACGAGTTTAAACTGCAAGCTAATGGCTCAAATGTTATGCCCAGCGCTAGTGTGATGCCTGAAACTGCAAAAACGGTTACAAACTCTGAAAAATCGGAGCAAGGTAATGATTTGGAATATTTAGATATTCCAGCATTTTTGCGTAAACAAGCAGACTAGTATTAAAGTGAATTATTTAGTAAAAAATCAGTCTTATTTGACGATTAATGACAATCATTAAGTTAAATGTGACAGTATTTTGACTAAAATAAGTATTTTTAGTACAATATGTGCCGCTTTTTATTCGACTAAGCTATTGAGCTGAAAGGTTATGATTAAACAACGCACCATTAAACAATCTGTACAAGAGACAGGAATTGGTCTGCATAAAGGTGACAAGGTCACTATGACTCTCCGGCCAGCGCCTGCGAATACGGGGATCGTATTTCGCCGCGTTGATCTTGAGCCTTATGCTGATATCCCTGCTCGTGCAGATGCTGTCGGCGATACTATGTTATGTACATGTATCAGTAACGCTGAGGGTGCGAAAATTTCTACGGTTGAACATTTGTCCTCTGCTTTGGCAGGCTTAGGCATAGATAATATTATTGTAGAAGTTGACAGTGATGAGTTGCCTATCATGGATGGTAGCGCTAGTCCGTTTATCTTTTTGCTGCAATCAGCTGGCATTGAAGAAATTAATGCACCAAAACAGTTTATAAAAATCACCAAAGCTATCAAAGTTGAAGACGGCGATAAGTGGGCCGAATTTCGCCCTTATGATGGCTTTAGGGTGGATTTTAGGATAGATTTCGAACACCCAGTGATCAGTCAAACTCGCCAGCATATGGTTTTAGACTTTGACTCTTCGTCTTATGTAGATGAAGTGAGTCGCGCGCGTACCTTTGGTTTTATGAAAGATCTTGAATACATGAACTCACACAATTTAGCCTTGGGTGGCAGTATGGAAAATGCTGTGGCATTAGATGAGTATCGGGTGTTAAATCCTGAAGGACTGCGCTATCCCGACGAATTTTTAAAACACAAAATACTTGATGCTATTGGCGACTTGTATTTATGTGGTCACAGTATTATTGGTGAGTTAGTTGCGTATAAAACAGGTCATGGTTTGAATAACAAATTACTTAACGCATTATTGAAAAATAAAGAATGTTGGGAATTTGTTGGTTATGACACGCCTGAAGAGATGCCTATTCGTTTTGCATCAGTATTATTGACAAACTAACACTTTGTTATGTTGTTTAATTTGACTAGTCGATTACTACTTAGTTAAATAATGTTCCTGTATAGTTATCAATAATATTTGGGTCAACTATATGTTATTGTTCTTAAAATAATATCGATACTTGAATATATCAGCTCAAGTTTGATGTAAATGCTGATAGAAGATATTCCTCGCGGGATATCTGTATGGTATAAAAAATCAACTCTATGTTGTGATTGATATAACATGAAATGCTGTTAGGTTATGGCTTGGTGAATTAAACTCAAAGTATATTGAGTCCATGTTGAAAAGGCAGTCAATAGTAATGAAATTAACGTTACTCTTTAGAAGTAATAAAGCACGATTTGTGCTGAATATTGATAAACCCAAATTGCTTTTGGGGTTATTAGTTATCAGTGGTGTTTTTTTTGTTTCCAGTCGTTCTACCCATTATCCAGAAGAAAATATAGCTAGGCTCCAATATGCTAAAACAGGCTTAGAGCAACAAGCTAATGAAGTTAGTGAGCTCAAAACCTCTACCGAACAACGCATGACAGGGGTGATGCTTAAGCTAGCGGATATGCAAAGCCAAATCCAACGCTTAGATGCCTTAGGCTCAAGATTGGTAGAGCGAGCGAAGCTTAATCCTGATGAGTTTAGCTTTAACCAAATACCTAGCATGGGCGGTCCTTTGGACAACAGCACTGTGAATATTCAAGTGCAAGATACGCTATTGTCGGAAATGACAGGCATGCTCGAAAAAATCCAAAATAAAGCCCAAGAACTTACTGCCCTTGAATCTATCATGCTAAGTCACCATATAGAGCAAGAGAGCAGGTTAGAGGGTAAACCTATTTCCAAAGGTTGGTTATCTTCTTATTACGGCATACGTAAAGACCCTTTTAGTGGTTTACCGGCCATGCACAAAGGACTCGATTTCGCAGGGAAAGAAGGCGAACCCGTATTAGCGACTGCTGCAGGTATTATCACTTGGTCTGGTTCCCGTTATGGATATGGCGAGTTGGTTGAAATCGATCATGGTGATGGTTTAGTGACACGTTACGGGCACAACAAAGAAACAAATGTTAAGATCGGTGATGTGGTTACAAAAGGACAAAGTATTGCGGTAATGGGTAATACTGGCCGTTCTACCGGAGCCCATGTTCATTATGAGGTGATCCGTAATGGTAAACCGCAAGATCCATTACCTTATATATACCGCAAAAGCTCCTAGCAATTGCAGGAGTCATAAACTTATTAACGACAATCGGCTCATATGAGCCGATTGTTTTATTTTAGTAAAGGGTTTGTTCATAAGTTGCTCGCAATTTGTGCACAATTAAAATTATTAATCTTTTAGATTGGAAGTTGTAAATCGATGTTTTCTAGTATCTTCACCAAAATATTCGGCAGTCGAAACGACCGAACAATAAAAAAGTTGGGCAAGTCTGTTGATCTTATTAATCAGCTAGAAACTGAATACGAAGCCTTAACTGACGAACAGATTAAAGACAAAACCAGTGCATTCAGACAACGTCTAGACAAAGACGAGACCACAGATGATATTATGGTCGAAGCTTTTGCCGTAGTGCGTGAAGCGAGTAAGCGTGTGTATGGCATGCGTCACTTCGATGTACAGATGCTCGGCGGTCAAGTATTACACTTAGGTGAAATTGCCGAAATGCGTACCGGTGAGGGTAAAACCTTGACCTCAACTTTGCCTTCATACCTTAATGCGATATCAGGTAAAGGTGTGCATGTTATTACCGTTAATGACTACTTAGCCAGTCGTGATGCAGATTGGAGTCGGCCGTTATTTGAATTTTTAGGTTTAACGGTAGGTTGTAATATCCCAGGCTTGAATCATGAGCAAAAAAGAGCCGCTTATGCTGCCGATATTACTTATGGTACTAATAACGAGTTTGGGTTCGATTATTTACGAGATAACATGGCGTTTAGTCCTGGCGATCGCGTTCAGAAGTCACTGCATTTTGCGGTGATTGATGAAGTTGACTCGATTCTTATCGATGAAGCACGTACTCCACTAATCATTTCTGGACAGGCTGAAGATAGCTCTGAGTTGTATCGTAAAATAAATGTCATAATTCCTGAGCTTTCTAGGCAAGAAAAGGAAGATGAAGAAGGTGAAACAGGCGACGGCCACTACACCATCGATGAAAAGGGCAAACAAGTCCATTTGACCGAAAATGGTCAGATATTTGTTGAGCAAGTTTTACAGCGAGAAGGTATTTTACCAGCAGATGAGTCTTTGTTTGCTGCTGCTAATATTTCATTATTACATCATGTTAACGCCGCGTTACGAGCCCATAAACTCTTTTCCAGAGATGTAGATTACATAGTTAAAGAAAACGAAATTGTCATAGTAGATGAACATACTGGGCGTACTATGGAAGGGCGTCGTTGGTCTGAAGGTCTGCACCAAGCAGTAGAAGCCAAAGAAGGCGTGCACATTCAAAATGAAAACCAAACATTAGCTTCTATAACCTTCCAGAATTATTTCCGTTTATACGACAAACTTTCTGGCATGACAGGTACGGCCGATACCGAAGCCTTTGAATTTCAAAGCATTTATGGCTTAGATACAGTGGTTATTCCAACTAATCAACCTATGGTTCGTAAAGACAAAGCGGATTTGATTTTTTTAACCGCCGAGGAAAAATACGAAGCGATAGTTGAAGATATCAAAGATTGTGTAAAACGCGGTCAACCTGCTTTAGTGGGTACAGTATCAATTGAAAATTCAGAATTGATTTCGGGGATTTTGAAAAAAGAAAAAATCGCCCATAAAGTACTCAACGCTAAGTTTCACGAACAAGAAGCAGATATTGTTTCGCAAGCCGGTAAACCAGGCGCTATTACTATTGCCACTAATATGGCCGGTCGTGGTACTGATATTGTTTTAGGTGGCAACTGGCAGGCTGAAATTGAAAAAATTCATGATCCTAAGCCAAGTAAAATAGAAAAAATTAAAGAAGAATGGAAAATCGCTCACGATGCTGTTTTAGCTTCCGGTGGTTTACATATCATAGGTACAGAGCGTCATGAATCACGCAGGATCGATAACCAACTACGTGGTCGTTCAGGTCGTCAAGGTGATGCGGGTTCTTCGCGTTTTTACTTGTCACTAGATGATGCGTTAATGCGTATATTTGCCTCTGAAAAAATGGGCAATATGATGAAGCGCCTAGGTATGGAACGTGGCGAAGCTATCGAGCATCCTTGGGTGACACGTGCTATCGAAAACGCTCAACGTAAGGTTGAAGGTCGTAACTTCGATATGCGTAAACAATTGCTTGAATATGATGATGTGGCTAATGATCAGCGTAAAGTTATTTACGAGCAACGTAATGAATTATTAGACGAAGGTGAAATCAGTGAAACCATTGAAGTCATTCGTCAAGATGTGGTCAATGGTATTCTAGACCAATATATCCCGCCACAGTCCCTAGAGGAAATGTGGGATGTTGCTGGCTTAGAAGAACGCTTTAAAGCTGAATTTTTAACCGATATGCCGGTACAAAAATGGTTAGATGAAGACGATAAGCTTTATGAAGAAAAACTTCGTGAGCGCGTCTTAACCGAAGTTAACGCAGCCTATAAAGCCAAAGAAGAAATTGTTGGTCCAGAGGTCATTCGCCAATTTGAAAAAGCGGTGATGCTGCAAAATCTCGATAGCCATTGGAAAGAACATTTAGCGGCTATGGATCATTTACGTCAAGGGATCCATTTACGTGGTTATGCCCAGAAAAATCCTAAACAAGAATATAAACGTGAATCTTTTGAGCTGTTTTCTGAGATGTTAGAAGCGTTAAAAGTTGAAGTTGTGACTATCTTAAGTAAGGTACAAGTTAAAGCTCAAGAAGACGTTGAAGCGGTTGAAGAACAAAGACGTCAAGCCGATGAAGCGCCGAAGAAATTTGAGCATGAATCTGCCAGCAAACCAGAACAACCTAAAACTGAAATACGTCAGGGGCCAAAAGTAGGTCGAAATGATGCATGTCCTTGTGGCTCAGGTAAAAAGTATAAGCAGTGTCATGGTAAATTAACCTAACTAAAGCTTTAAAAGTATGATTTGAAAGTCGGGCTTATGTCCGACTTTTTTATTTTAAATGCTAGTTTTTAGAAGATAAGAGAATCCCTAATGAAAATAGTCGAAGTTGCTGTCGGTGTGATTAAATCTGCTAATAAAATCTACATAAGCAAGCGCTCAGATGACTTACATCAAGGTGGTAAATGGGAATTCCCTGGTGGTAAACGTGAAGCCAATGAAACCATCGAGCAGGCACTGGCAAGAGAGTTGTCAGAAGAGATTGGTATACAGGTTACCAAGCAAAGCCCCTTTATGCTGATTGAGCACGACTACGGCGACAAAAAAGTGCGTTTAGATGTGCGTCTAGTCGAGGGGTTTGAAGGCGAGGCTAGCCACCAAGAAGGCCAACAAAGCCAATGGGTAGAGATTAATGAGTTACAGCAGTTTACTTTTCCAGATGCGAATAAAGTCATTATTGATAAGCTTGTTGGTTCATTGACTGAAGATTAATAATCTGGACTCGGCTAAACTGATTCAGGTATGTCTATCTTGGAATGTTATCCGGGTCGATAGAAGAGAGTTATCACTGTTGGTGTAATTAAAAATGAGATTGTCGAGACCGACAATCTCATAATTTATTAGTACATTATGAATTAGTTATCAGAATAATAATAAGCACCTTTCCAGCCATATGACTTGCCATCAACTTTCAACTTATGTTGCTTGGAAGGAGATGCATTTACATTGGATAAAATGAATACACTTGTCTGGCCTTTTACATCTTTAATTGTCACCGCTGTATAGTTAACATCGTCATGAACAACCTTTAGCTCAGCAATGTTACTATTAGAATTGACCGACAACTCTGAAACAGGGCTATAACTTCCATGTGGTTCAATCACTGATGCAAAAACTGTGTTGTCACTGTCTTTTCTTCGGATCATCAACGCAGCTTCTCTACGCAAATTAAACTCAGGATCATTAGCACCCATTCGAGTCAGTAATAACTCGTCAGAATCTTCTGTGGCTGAAGTTAATGTGTAGTACTTACCCTTACCTAACCAAGAGAATTGTGTACTGCTGGTAGATGGTTTGCCTTTACCTTCCAAATACAAATGTTGATAACCATTGTCATTACCCAGTGGTTTTAAAATGTTAGGTGAGTCATAACTAAAATTATTGCTCAGCACTTGACCTAAATAATAGAAGGGCATGTCATATTGATTTTTTTGCTCAGAGTTTATTTTCATTATGTCTAACAGAAACGGCTTATCGAAACTTTTGTTTTTAATCACAGCCATAGTCCGATGCATTTTTGTACCTGGATAGGCATTGGTTTCAATCGCACTGATTATTTGAACATTTTTATTTGAGTCATCATAAACATACAAATCTGAGTGATGTTTACTAGCAACTTCGTATTTTCCGGCAAAATGCATAGTTTCATTTTGCGATAGAGTATTGTGAGCAATAGTGGTTTTAGCCCAGGTTTTGTTTTCTTTTAAATAGTTACCGCCGCCTTTTTGACCAATGTTAACAAAACGCGCAAGTCCATAATCCTGAAGGACTTCATCTCCTTTTTCATATAACGAAAAAGAAAGTTTGTCATAGTGACCATGGCTTAAACCTTGTGCCGCATACTTAAACACTAGTGTTAAGTCTTCATTACCATAACGAAGTACCCCAACACCGCCTTGTTTACCATCTGGACCGTCAGATAAATTGATAGAGTTTTTTACAAAAGGTTGAGTTTTTCCATCGCGAATTCCAATAGCGACAGCAAGACCTGATTGGTCTAACAATACTTCATTCTGCTTTTGTGCAATGCTCAGTAATTGTGGATTTTGATTACCGTATTGATACGCAATGTCTACGGCTGTAACCAATGAAGCGGTATAATAAGACATGCCTTTTTGGCCATCATTTAAAGGGAAAAATTCGCCATCGGCATCTGACAAATTGAGTAAGGCGTCCACACCTTTAAGTAGTACATTGTCCTTGTGTTCAAATACTTGCATGTCAGGTTTTACATTGTGCATGGCTAGCCCAAAAATCAAAAATGGATACATAGCATAACGTTGATAATAAGGGCCTTCAGTGTAATAACCATCTGGTGAAAAGGGATCTTCCAGATTCGCTAAGAAACCGGCCTTTTGACCTGCAACCTTAATAAACCCGCCGTCGTTGTCTTTGCCGCCAATTTCAAGGCCATCATCTTCGATACCGTACAAGGCTCTATGCAGCAACTCCTCGTCATTCATGACAAGGGCGATCATGCCAACGGCTGCGTTGCCCCAAGTACTATGGTTATGTACTCGATTATAAAATTGTGGATTATCGATGGAGATAAAATCAGCAAAAGGTCGAAATAAGTTATTTTCTAACTTGTCACGTTCTTGTTTGGTGAGGGTATCGTAAATGGCATCATAGGCTTGGCTCATATAAACCAGCCAATTGCTGTCATTTAGACATTGCCAGAATAATTTTCCGCGGGCATAAGAGCGTTCTTGGGGATGAACCGGAAGGTCTTTATACATGGCTTCATACTGAAACAGCATATCCCGGATGTATTTGGCATATTTATCATCTTGCAAAATTTGATACAGCGCTCCGGCTTTTTGCGCGGTCAGAAAATTTATCTTGTGTCTTTGGTGGGTATACCCACCCGAAAAATCCTTTGGAATAGGGGTGTCGATCCCAAATGCAATTTCAGCGTCAACTTCTTGCTTAACACTTTGTACCGTGGCATCAAATAAAGGCACTTTACCCAGATTTTTTCTAACTTTTTCTACCCCATCTTTGGTCAAAATTAAGTTTGGATGCTGCTGCGCTTGGGATAAATGTGGTGCTGCAATTGTGACTACAAGCAATAAGAGAGTAGTGATTTTTATTAGGTGCATTTTAGTGTGTCCTTAATCTAACAATTTCATAGTTCGCCAGTCTCGAAATCATGATTTTTAGTCAGTGTATTTGCCCGTTGCCACAAATTCAGTATTTATGTGGTAATAATTATCTTTAGGGCTTTGCCAAACAGAGAATGCTTGCATACTCAAGTATATGATTTTGTGCCATGTAGTGTTCAAGTATGCAATGACTAATCTTTGTAATTATGGAGCTGATAACCCTTCAACAAAGTCTTCTCGTGCCGGGCTAAAGGTATCAATTAAAATACCGCCTGTAGGACAAGTCGCACCATGGTCTGCGTGTGGTGGTATCAAGCAGCTATCACCGGCTTTTAATATTTTGGTTACACCATCAATATTAAAATGGAATTCGCCTTCAACGACATAAGTGACTTGTGAATGTCTATGGGCATGATTGTAGCCAATCGCCCCTTTTTCAAACCAAATTTTCACTGCCATTAATTCTTGGTTATAACCCAACATTTGGCGCTTTAAACCACCGCCAATATCTTCAATTTCAGTCTCGTTACCAAATAAAAAATGTTCACTTTGGCTCATAATTAACTCCTGATTTTTAGCCATCATTATTTTCTTAGTATTGGGGGTTAAGCTACCCAATAAACGTTAAACCAGCTTGTAAATTGAACTAAAAAGCCTCTAAAAAAGAGGCTTAATAATCGATATTATCATTTATAAATAATGTCTATTTTTGTTACCGAAAAAACCGCTTGTAAGCTATGCACCGGTAACCATTCAATTATTTTTATAACTTAAGAAAATAATCGTAGATTTCCGGAACATTGCCGTTCCCCATGCCCGCATCAACTGCAGCCTGAAGATGGGCAGAGGTGCCCTCTGCAATTTTAGCAGTGGTACCTAAATCTTTAACCATCTCGAGGAAGTAACCTAAATCCTTGTTGGCATTATTGATAGAGAAGCCTAAATCACTTACACCATCAACCGCGTAGTTTTTACAGAAACCCATAAATGGTGAATTAGAGGGGCCTGTAGACATGATATCGAAAAGTTGTTGACGATCTACACCAGCGCGTTCTGCAACTGCGAAAGCCTGAGACATAGCTGTAACTGTCGTCATACCGATGAAGTTGTTGATTAGTTTAGTTGTGTGACCAGCACCTAAAGAACCTAAATAGAAAACATTCTCTCCTTGCATCTCAAGAATGGGTTTAACCTTATCGAAGGTCGTTTGGTCACCAGATGCCATGATGTTAAGTAGGCCATCTTTAGCATGAGCGGGAGTACGACCAAGTGCGGCATCAACCATACCAGCGCCTTTCTTAGCAAGGTCAGCACCGATTTTACGGGTAGAAGCTGGGATCGATGTACCGAAATCAATCAAAACAGCGCCTTCTTTAATGCCAGCTAAGATACCGTCATCAGCATAAACTAACTTTTCGACCACATTAGATGTGGTTAGGCATAACATCACAATGTCACTGGCAGCTGCTAATTCGGCCGCTGAGGTCGCTTCTGTAGCGCCCCGTGCAACAACTGCAGCAACTGCGTCTTTGTTAAGGTCCATTACTATTGGATGAAAACCTTTCTTTTGTAGGTTTTCAACCATGTTACTGCCCATGAGGCCAAGGCCAATGAAGCCTATGGTAGGTTTTGTCATAAATAATTCCTATTTATAGTGATATTAATTTTACTATTAGCCATGTGTTTTGGTTTATCACATTAACAATGGATGATTTTTTAGTCTGTTTATGACTAATACGTATTCATCTGTCTAATTTACACTATTGGTAATGTAATTGGTAATAATCTTTCTGGTATAATTGGTAATGTCATTGGTAATGATTGCAAGTATTTCTTCCAAAAACAGTTGGGTTTTACCGAACATTACAATTTGCTTCAAAATCAATTTGGACCTATCGTTACGGGCTTTATTAGCTACCCCCAGCATAAAGCCGGAGGTAGATTGCCGCCACAGAATGGCGTGCCTGAGTTTTATATTTCGCTTTCGTTTTCTAAGTATTAGAAACGGTAGCTAGCACCAAATGTAATACGACGGTCTGCTAAACCTTGGAAACAAAGGATTGCGCCTTCGTTAACACAAGATTGAGTAACGCCTGATTTATTTAAGTTTACCGCTTCTATACCAACGTTTAGTTGCTCGTTAACATCATAACTAACACTTGCATTAAGCTGGCCACGGTCATGAGTATAAACTGGGAAACCTAAAGTAGAGTTACGTGATGCACCACCTGCGGTATCATCGGTACGGAACGCTTCACGCCATGTGTAACGAACACGTGCTGATAAACCAAATTTTTCATAGTATGCAGTAAGGTTGTAAGCATTTTCAGAGAAGTCTAAAAGACCTTGTACTGCGGTCACTTCTACAAAGTCCGCGTCATCATAAATGCCGTTAATGGCATTGAAGATATCAGTACCACGACCCGCAGAAGTGTTAACCACTGAACCACCCTTATATTCTTGGATAGTGTAGTTGGCCATAAAACCAAAACCAGATGCCCAACCTAAATCATCTTCAAAGCTAGATAAGTCATACTGAACGGCCATCTCGATACCGGTTTGAGTGGTTTTAGCTGAATCGTTGACTTGCGTCGCTTTATCAACACATGCACCTGTAACGCCTATAGGAGCTAAGAAATCATCACCTACTGCAATTGGGTTAAAGATACCACCACTAGAACATGTAGGGTCATTGGTAGTAAAAAAACCATTCCCATCTCTTGATGCAGAATCTAAAGTAGAAACAAATAAGTTACCGATTTCTTTATCAAAGTAACCAATGCTTATTACCGCCGCTTCAGCAAAATACCATTCAGCAGATAAATCTAAAGTAGTGATTTCTTGTGGTTCTAAACCAGGATTACCAATGGATACCGATTGGTTGATATTCGGATCATAAGATACTGACGTGTTTAAATCGCCAAAATCTGGACGACGTATATCTTGTCCCCAACCTAAACGCAGCACAACATCATCATGGGGTGTATACACAAGGTTAAGACGAGGTAATGTGAAGCTGTAATCACCAGAAATAGTCGTTAACGATGTACCATCACTTGTGGTTGTATTACCTGTTGAATCAACGGTTGTTTCAATGTGTCTTACACCAAAATTACCGACTAAATGTTCAAATTCGAAGTTAGCTTGTGCATATATGGCCTGTGTTTCTTCTGAAATACTAAAGAAAGCAGAACTTGAAGGCGTTAAATTTGATAAGTCAGGTGAAGAGTCATGAGCAATCAGCGCAGCTTCTAATGTAGCCAATACATAATCTGGGTCGTCAAATGCTAAATCTGGATCGATGATAATAAAGTTACGCATTGCCAACTCACGACCATCAGCATCACCAAAATTACTGGGACCTTGTACTAACAGCTCAGAAAACAATGAACCACTTGGGCTATCAACCATCTTGCTGAAACCACCAATATTATCGCTTATATCGTTAAACGTACTTTCACGTTTGCTCACACGGAACCCAAAATCAACCGAAGTAACAGGGGAGTCTTCTAAGTAATATGTGAAATCTGCGCGTACTGCGTCTAACGAGTTGTTTGTTTCATTGCGACCTATTTGAACTTGGTCTAATACAACGTTTGCTGGATCCAGTAATTCAGCAACAGTTGGAGCAAATGGTGAATCAAAGTTAATACCAAATGTTAACGCGCCACCTGTTAGGTCATAGATAAATGGGACAGAGTTATCATTACTTGTATTTGAAGTAATGTTACCGTCTTCATCTAAACCATCTAAAGGTGCGTTCGGGTTAATGAAGTTTAAAGTAGTGCTTAAATTTGGGTTAGTTGTATCAGAACTAGCTGATGATATTTCAAAGCTTGCGAACAAGTTATCGCCTTGCCATTCCCCGCCAAAACGGAAAAGTTCTGTATCAGTTAAACGCGCACCATTATCACTACTAAAACGTAAGTTAGGATCATCGTCATCTACACCAAGCATAGGCTCGATTGTTCCGCGAACGGCTGCTTGGATGCTACCAAGTGCAACACCGTCCAAGGAACCGTAGTTTACTGTTTCAAACTCTGTCGGTACGGTATGGTCAAGTACTGAGGTTAGACCAGAACCTTGTACACGAGTACTATCTTGACGACGTTCTTGGTCAGTCAAAACAACATCTAAGAAAAACTTAGTGTTGTCATTGGGTGCATATTCAAATGTGGTTGATATGTTCGTTGTTTCATATTCGAAGTTTTCGTATTCTTGGTTTAAGAATCCAATACCTAAAAAATCAAAATCTTGACAAGCTGGACGATCAGCCACATCTTGAGGAGCTTCACCATCGCGTACTACTGAGGCATTACAGTTTTCAACTAAACCACCGTCACGGTCAACACGTGGACGGAAAGAAGAAGATTCTTGCTTGGTTAAACTGCCACTCATTACAAAACCGAATTTACCGTTATCAGTATCCCAGTTATCGCCATAAACGGCAGAGAAACGTGGCTGAATACCATCAGTCGTTAAGCTGCTATCTTCGCCTTGAATACGCACGTTGATTAATTGTTCACTAAGCTCTAAAGGGCGAATAGTTCGCAAGTTAACAGTTCCACCCACTGAACCTTCGATTGTTTTGGCGTCTGACGCTTTAGTTACTTCTACAGCAGCAATGATTGATGCTGAAATATCTTCAAAGCTAATACCGCCTCGACCAGTACCAGCACCAACAGTTTCAACGCCGTTAATTAAAACATTGTTTGAGTTTGAACCACGGATTTGCACACCTGTACCAACACCAGCAGTTCTGGTGATTTGCACACCTGTTACGTTTTCTAGCACTTCCGCAAGGTTTTGATCTGGTAACTTACCAATATCTTCAGCCTGAATGATTTCAATTAGGTTAGTCGATTCACGTTTTTCTAAAAGGGCACTGGTAAGAGAAGCTCTGATGCCAGATACCTCAATCACTTCAAGACCTTGATCGGATTGAGCTTGTTGTGCCGAAACAGTCGGAGCTGCTAATAATGCGACGATAGCTGCACTGTAAATCGCTGAATGTGTTTTGCGACTTTTTAGTACAGAGCTAATTTGGTTTAATTTAGTTTTCATGCGTTCTCCACTCACTATTTAAAAAGTTTTTATAGTTTTTTGATACACAACTTGTTTACGTTTTGTTTGCATTGTAAACAAGATGTTTCAAGCTTGTGCGCTAAACTAACCAATTAGTGCGTAGCATGTCAATGATTTGTTATTCCAATGTAGTCTATTATTGTATGTTTTGTAATACCAGTGGCGGGTATCTTTCTGTTTATTGGTAATGTTTAATGTGGGGATTTTGTAATTATTGGTAATAACACAAAGTCTTTTTTAAGTTTAATTTAAAGTGGATTGGTGTTGCTGCGTGGGGGTTTGTGGCGGGATTAAAATGAAGTTTACTAACACGTTTATACCAAAATATAAGTAATTAATTGGTAAGAGGGTAATGAAATAATGTAGATGGAAATACTTTATATTAAGAAACAAATATTGCGGATAACGAGATGAGTCGAAGTTACTTTTTACTAAGTTGAGACAACAATATCAAACTAAATTTGAATGTCTAGAACGTTAAAACCACCCGAAATTAAAATTTCGGGTGGTTAGTCTACTTAAATTGGTTTTACAATTTTACAATTAGTTTACCTTTGTTACCACCGCTCAAAAGTAAATTTAGACCATCGATAGCGGACTCTAATCCATTTAATACATGAGCTCGGTGTTTGATTTTACCTTGCATTACGTATGGGGTGAGTTTACCAATTAGTTCTGGTAGTTGACCAAAATGATCAGGCATGGCAAAACCTTGGATAGTGATACGTTTTTTGATGATTGGGATCCAGTTCGGGCCTGCGCTAGGTGTCTCAGCTGTGTAATCAGAAATCATACCGCATACCACTGCTCTGCCGTGGGCATTCATATGATCGATCACGTGATGTTGAATTGGGCCACCGGTGTTCTCAAAGTATATATCTACTCCCTTAGGCGCTAACTCAGTTAATTTAGCGTCGATATCATCGGTTTTGTAATTAATTGCAGCATTAAAACCTAGGTCATTGACTATCCAGTCACACTTTTCGTCTGAACCAGCCACTCCAATTACTTTTAGCCCATCAGCTTTAGCTAGTTGCCCAACTATAGAGCCCACCGAACCTGCGGCACCGCTAACTACTATGGTTTCACCCGCTTTAGGGTGGCCAAAGCCAAATAACCCTTGAGTTGCGGTTAAGCCAGGTAATGCAAAGACAGATAAGACCATTTCTTCATCTAATCCTGGTTGTACTTTTCTGAGACCTTCACCAGTACTTAATAAATACTCTGTCCATCCCATCAGGCCCATGAGACGTTCACCAACGGTAAAGTCAGGGTGATTACTTTCTACCACTTCACCTATGCCTGAGGAGCGCATTACTTCGCCTAATCCTACAGGTGGGATATAACTTTCTGTGTCAGGGCTCATCCAACCAATCATTGCAGGATCCAGAGACATATGGGTTTGTTTAACCAAAATCTGCCCTGGACCAGCGCTTGGTATAGGTTTTTGTACCACTTCAAAAAGTTCTGCACCTATAGGGCCGGGGGCAGGGCGGGCAACAAGATTAATCGCAGTAAATGTACTCATATTTAGAACTCCAATGTGTGATTATTATTAGGTAACTGTGTAAGTAAGGCTAGTATTGCTGAATAAAATAGCTAGATATATAGCTGAAAAGCGCTATCTTTATTGTCATAAAGACAATAATAAGTCGTTAGCTTAAGTATTTGAGGATGTTATGGATCAATTTCGCGCACTAAGGTATTTCAGTAAAGTCGCAGAAACAGGCAGTTTTACTAAAGCTGCGGGTGTTTTTGGGGTGCCACCTTCATCGTTGTCGAGGCGGGTAGCCGATTTAGAAAACAGTTTAGGCGCTACCCTGCTGAAGCGTTCTACCCGTGAAGTCAAATTAACTGAAGTGGGACAGCGTTATTATACTCAAGTGTTAGATATTCTTAATCAGCTTGAACAAAGTAATGAAGCGGTGCGCAGTTATCAAGCAAAACCCATGGGGCATTTACATATTAGTTCTATGGTGGGATTTGGCGAACGTATTTTATTGCCATTGCTTGACGAATTTAGTCAGCTTTACCCTGAAATCGTTCTAGACGTTAGCTTAAGTGATGAGTTATCTGCACTGAGCCGTGATGATGTCGATCTTGCTATTCGTGGCGGATATGCCCCGAATGAAAGAGTGCTAGCTATAAAATTGATGGGTAACCAATTTATTCCAGTGGCGGCGCCGAGTTATTTAGCTGAGATGGGTAAACCGGTACACGCAATTGAACTAAAACAACACAAAGGTTTATATTTCCGCACGCCTAATGGTCCTACTCCTTGGTTAAGTTATATAAATGCACAATGGCAAGATGTCTCTGCGCCGCAAGTAGCCGTTTCCAACAATGGAAATTGGTTAGGTGACATGGCGGCAAAAGGTAAGGGTATTTTAATGGTGCCACGTTGGGCGACCGCCCATCATTTAGAAAGCGGAAAATTAGTGGAGTTAGTACTAGAGCCACAAGTGCAAATTAACCAAAATAACGATATGGCAGTTTATTTGTTATATCAAAAACAAAGGTATCTAGTACCTAAAGTAAAAGCCGCAGTGGATTTTTTAGTGGCTAGAGTTAAGTGTTAATTTCATTTAAAAAATGGAATTTTATTTGACATTTATTCATCGAACTAAGATCGTACGTCATTATTTTTCTTAACTCATAGATTAATCTTCATGCCATCTAAAAAAGCTATTTATAAAATTATTGCCTTGATCGTCATTCTTGCTGTTGTTGGCTTTTTTGTGTTTTTCCCTGCCCAGTTAGATAAACAAACCAACCGCTTGCATGATTCGACCTTGCCTGTGATATCCGAGCAAGCTAGAACCTTGCATAGTCAGTTATTTATAGGTGACTGGCATAGTGATACGTTAATGTGGAAAAGGGATTTAATGGACAAGCATGATTATGGGCATGTGGATATTCCGAGATTGCAGCAAGGAAATGTGGCATTGCAAATGTTTACTACAGTCACTAAGTCGCCCGACGGAATTAATTATGAAGCAAACAGTACTGATGCCAGTGATAATATTACAAAACTAGCATTAGTGAGTCTTTGGCCTACAAATACATGGGGCAGTTTGGCTGAACGCGCACTGTTTCAGGCAAGTAAAGCACTAGAGTTGGCGGATGAATTTCCCGAGCAAGTGTCCCTTATTACCTCAAAATCAGAACTCTCACAGT
Source organism: Paraglaciecola arctica BSs20135 (assembly GCF_000314995.1). Classification (GTDB taxonomy): domain Bacteria; phylum Pseudomonadota; class Gammaproteobacteria; order Enterobacterales; family Alteromonadaceae; genus Paraglaciecola; species Paraglaciecola arctica. The sequence continues at coordinate 284,720 of NZ_BAEO01000062.1, forward strand.
TTCTAAAACAGCGAGAAGCCAATCCAAAATTATTAGGAATGTTGTTAGGTACCGAGGGTTCTCATGCCTTAGATGGTGAGTTAAGCAATATACAAAGTTTATTCGATAGTGGTTTTCGAATGATGAGCTTACAGCACTTTTTTGACAATAAATTAGGAGGTTCATTGCACGGAGAAAGTGGTGAAGGCCTAACTGAATTTGGAAAAGAAGCACTACAAAAAATGCAGTCTTTAGGGATAATGGTGGATGTGTCCCATTCTTCTGAGCAAGTGGTCAAGGATGTATTAGCTATTAGCAATCAGCCTTTATTAGTTAGCCATACTGGTTTTTACGGACATTGCCCATCAGCACGGAATATCCCCGATGATTTGATGCAACAAATTGCTGCTAACAAAGGTCTGATTGCAGTAGGTTATTGGGATGGTGCAGTGTGTGAGCCAAACGTGACTGAGATTGCTAAAGCAATTAAGTATGGCATTGAATTAGTCGGTAGTGAGCATATTGCCCTAGGCTCAGACTACGACGGAGCCACTAGTGTTCCTTTCGATACATCGCAGTTAATTTATTTAACGCAGGCGCTGTTAGATTTAGGGCTTAGCGAACAACAAATTAAGCAAGTGATGGGTGGTAATATGCTGCAATACTTGCAACTACATTTGCCTGATTAAATTCAGCTCAGCAACTCCTAATTAATGCAATTTGAATGTAATTAAAGGTCAATCACCCTTAATGGAATATTATCAACTTAATCAACACAATCTTATTAATTATCTGCAGTCACTCCCGGAAGTTCTGCAGAGGTTTTCGTGTTTCGATCATTTAGAGGTGCAAGAAATAAACGATGGCAATATGAATTTTGCCTTTGTGGTGACAAACAAACAAGGATCAAATCAGTCAGTCTTTGTTAAGCAGGCTCCACCCTATATTAAAGTGATGGGTGAGCAGTGGCCATTGACGCGGCAACGTATGACTGCGGAAATTAATGCTTTAAATTACCAATCTAGTGTATGCCCAGAAATGCTACCAGAGGTGTATTACCAATCTGAAGCATTGTCAGTTGTTATCATGCAAAACCTGAGTCAACATGCCATTTTGCGCACTGAGCTAATACAAGCTCGGTATTTACCTCGACTGGCTGAAGACTTATCTACTTTTCTAGCAGAGACCTTATTTTATTCCTCTAGTTTCGCGCTGTCTTCTTTAAATAAAAAAGCCATGATCAGCAAAAGTAATAATCAGGATATGTGCAAAATCACCGAAGATTTTGTGTTTACCTATCCTTTTGAGCATCATGAAATGAATGATTACAATCCTGCTCTATCCCAGACTGTCATCGATTCGATTCAAAAAAATCCCAATGTTCGAGCACATGTTGCACAAATGAAATATATGTTTATGAATAAACCTGAAGCTTTGTTACATGGCGACTTACATACAGGTTCAGTGATGGTAAACGGGCTAGAAACCTTTGTGATTGACCCTGAGTTTTCTTTTGTTGGTCCTATGGGATTTGATATTGGCGCTCTTATTGCTAATTTATATATAAACTACTTTTCTCATGCACATAAAAGGTCGGTGGAAGCGGCCAATTATTGTCAATGGCTACTACAAACCATTGACGACCTTTGGTATAAATTTGAAGCTAAGTTTCTATCATTGTGGGCAGAGCATGAACTGTCTATACAAAGTCCGTTTATGGGCAAAGATCTGACAGGCGGCACTCATCAAACTTTTAGACAGGCATTTTTGCAACAAGTGTTAAGCGATAGTTTAGGTTTTGCAGCATGCAAGATGATACGCAGAATTTTAGGAGTGGCAAAAGTGGCTGATTTTATGCAATTTAAAAAAGATCAAAAACTTAGAGCAAAACTAGAAACTCAAACACTTAACATGGCGATTGAAATTTTGGTTAACCGCCATGCCTATACGAGTATTGCTGATGTAAATAAATTGGCAGAGGATTTGGTGGCAGTATGAAGTATATCTCAGTATAAGTTCTAAACCACCGCGAACATTCCTTGCTCCCGGCGGTTTAATATCAATCCTTTATACGCAACGGTATAACTTGGCTTATAACATCTTTATCTCATCGTCTTTTAAGTGACTCACTATAGGGCTGTTTTCTGCATCAGCAAATGCAGCGTCTAAAAGTGATGATCTATAAGCTATAGGTGCGCGGAAATTGGGGTGGGTAAATATGTAAGCCTGTCCTGACTGCAGGGCTTCAACTACACGTTTGGCTAAGACTGAAGTTGGAATACCAGACTCTACTAGATCTTTTGCTTTATTTACGCCATTTGCAGATCTTTTTCCACCAGTTCCCTGTTCCTTCACTTCTTTATATTCAGGTTGAAGGTTGCGTAGTGACTCATGGATCCGAGTTTGAACAAAAGCAGGGCAAAGCGCCGACACCGCAATATTATACTTTTTCAATTCAGCGGCCCAACTTTCTGACATAGAAACCACCGCGGCTTTTGAAGCGGCATAAGCACCAGAATATGGCACCCCATTCATACCGGCCATAGAGGCTACGTTAATGATCCAACCACCTTGACCATGGCGCTTCATACTTGGCCCAACAGCTTGAGTGCCATTTACTACGCCCATTACATTCACATCCATAACCCATTTCCAGGTTTCGAGTTTAGTGTCTTCTATTGAGCCGGGAACACCACCTACTCCAGCGTTGTTTACCAACATATGAATATCACCAAATTTTGCTTGTGTTGCAGCTACTGTGTCTTGCCATTGTTGAAAGTTGGTTACGTCTAATGGGCAAGCTAACACTTGCACATTAGCGTCTTGTAATTTTTGTTCTGCCTCTGCAAGTTGAGATTGGTCAATATCAGCAATGACAATGTTCATACCCAATTGCCCAAACTCTTCGGCAAGAGCAAAACCAATGCCACCTGCTCCCCCAGATATAATGGCTGTTTTACCTGCAAATTCGTTCGACATGATGATATTCCTCGATAATTAAGAATGTTGATTTTCTAAGTATGAATGAATATTAGGTGTTGGCTTATTACAAAAGTACTTTATTTCGCGAATTGGTAAGGCTTCATGGAATGAATATAAGGTAACTGTGAAAAAGGTTATGCGCCACAGTGTATACAGAGGAAAAGGAGAACAGCGCAGGGTTTATAAGATTAAAGTTAGGTGAATCCCTTGAACTCGACCTGATACATTCTCATCTGTATCTAAATAGTGTCTGTTTTGTGGTAGTGAGTTGGCATTGAACTAATTGTCACCCATACGTGCTTAGGCCTGTTCATGTAAACTAATGTTTCGTCCACCTAAATAACCAAACACACCGCATAACAAACTAGCTAGAGCGCACAACCACAATACAGGCGCCCAACTGTTGAAGTACGAATGTAAACCTCCTGCAAACATTGGCCCTATAGCTGCCAGTAAATACCCGATGCATTGTGCCATCCCTGATAACGAAGCCGCTTGTCTTGAATCATGAGTTCGCAAGCTGATGTAAGATAAACCTAAGATAAAAATCGCCCCAGAGCAAAAACCTAAAGTGGTTGACCATATAAAAGCAAAGTTAGGTAAATACAATAGACCTAATGAACATAGGAACCCCAAAATGGCTAACAATAATGCCAGTATTTTTTGATCTTTTAGTTTGGATAATAGTGGTATTAGTATAATACCAGGTACAGCAGAGGCAATTTGAAATGCGCCATGAAAAACGCCTGCTTGTTGCGCATCGTGTCCACCTTCCATTAATATATTAGGTAACCACGCAATAATTACATAAGTAAAAAATGAGTTAAGACCAAGACAAAAAGTCACATGCCATGCTATGGCATGATGCCAAATTTTACCTTTAGTGTAAGACTGAGTAAGGTCTCTGGTGGGTTTAGTATGTAATTTTAACTGCGGTAACCAAACAATCAGGCCCAATAGAGTGATTAAGCCATAACTCGCTAGCGCAATTTTCCATCCGATATCCTGATAGTCAGCCAATGGAATAATTAAAGCAGAATAACTACCTCCAAACACCCCCATTGCTAAAACATATGCGGAAGTCATTACTGCCACTTTATGTGGGAAGTCTCGCTTAATTAAACTGGGCAATAAAACGTTACCCACTGCAATACCTACACCAATAACCGCAGTACCGAGGTAAAGAATAATCACTGAATCGATCAAGCGGATACCAAGGCCCAAACCAATCAACACTAGTGCAATAAACAACGATATTTCCAGACCTTGTCTTTTCGCTAGACTTGTAGCCAAAGGAGAAGCGATAGCAAATGCGAGTAACGGTAATGTGGTTAACATACCCGCCTGAGAGGACGTTAGTTGGAAACTGTCAATGACTTGATCTAGTACTGGACCAATACCGGTGATAGGGCCTCGTAAATTGGCTGCTATCAATAAAATGCCTAAAATCAAAATTACAGAGGAAAAAAGGGAGCGAGTAGGCGAAATAGGGTTCATTACAAAATTCAATAGTAAAAAATGACCACGGATAATAACAGACATCTATTAGCATAGTGATGTTTGATAGGACTAATGCCACAAGAAGTATCACACACATGGTGTTGCAACAAGATTATGTACCCTTGTATTGCTTACCTTAGCAAGTATTCAGCAAACTTGAAGTGGCATAGTTAATTTGGGCACCTAACAAGGAATGTTATGCAATAAAACTCGAATTCAATGTTCAAGTGCACCATGCTATAAATATCTAATTCATTAGGTGATTTGTTAACGTGGGGTCAAGGTAAGTATCGTTCCGCTGCTAATTGTTGCTGGTCGATATCAGCATTGACGATTTTTATTCCTAATTGCCGAAATTCTTCGGCTAGAGAAAAACCTATGCCGCCCGCTCCACCCGAAATAATGGCTGTTTTACCTGCAAATTCGTTCGACATGATGATATTTCTCAATAATTAAGAATGTTGATTTTCTAAGTATGAATGAATATTAGGTGTTGGCTTATTACAAAAGTACTTTATTTCGCGAATTGGTAAGGCTTCATGGAATGAATATATGGAAAGTATAAAAATATAAATAGTTAATAAAAAAAATTTGACCATGGGGGACACAGAGAACACAGAGAAAAAAATGGGTAATTGATAGAATTCTTTCCTCTGTGCAGCGAAGCGCTCTGTGTCCTCCGTGGTTCAATGCTTTAGTCTGTTTTGTAGCGAAATTAATTAATCGTTTCAACGCCGTTATCAGTGCCAACCAACACCACATCAGCGCCGCGATTAGCAAATAAACCGTTTGTCACTACGCCAACTATGGCATTAAGTTGTCTTTCAAGTTCTACTGGATTTAGGATGGTTAGATTATGTACGTCTAAAATCACATTGCCGTTGTCAGTGATCACGCCTTGACGATAATCAGGATCGCCACCTAGTTTGACAATCTCTCTGGCCACATAAGAGCGGGCCATGGGGATCACTTCGACGGGCAATGGGAATTGGCCCAACATTGGAACTTGTTTAGAATCATCAATAATACAAATAAACTTCTCAGCAACAGCAGCAACAATTTTTTCCCTAGTGAGGGCTGCACCACCGCCTTTTATCATATGTTTGTGTTTGGTGATTTCGTCTGCACCGTCTACATAGATATCAAATTTGTCGACCGAATTAAGATCAAATACTTCAATACCCAAAGCTTCTAAACGTTTCGTTGAGGCATCTGAGCTTGATACTGCACCCTGAATTTTATGTTTTACATCAGCCAATGCATCGATAAAATAATTAACAGTTGAGCCTGTGCCAACACCAACAATAGCGCCATCTTCTATATATTTTAAGGCTGCTTGAGCTGCGGCTTTCTTTTTGTCATCTTGTGTCATGTGTTTAGGATCCTAATATTTAGAAATGCTTGGATTATTCATAGTGTAACTCAAGCAATAGTTCAGCCGACATCAAAATATTGTTCTGGCGTGGCAATACCATTTAATGGAATGTCCCAACTGTCAGTGAGTAAGATATCTGTTTGTTGGCAGTTGTGTGCCAGACCAATGAGTTGAGTGGATAATAAATCACGGCGAATAGGGGCTAAAGTTCGATCATAATATCCGCCTCCCATGCCTAACCTATTTCCCTGTGCATCAAATGCGACCAGTGGCGTTAGTATCAATTGAATATTAGTCAGTGGACATAGGTTTGTAGTAGTAACTATTGGTTCTTCAATACCATAACAGTTTTTGCGGGTAGCTGAATTAGGATGGTATTCAACAAAGAGTAAATGCCCTTTGCTAAAAGGGTGTAATACAGGCAATAACACACTTTTCCCGTGTTGCCAGCAATACTCAATAATTGCCTTAGGATCAATTTCACCATCATTTGCTATATAACAGGCAATGGTTTTTGCTTGAGCTAGAGTGGTTGATGAAAGACAGGTTGTTAATAGATTATTTGCCGCTGTCGATTGTTGCTGAGCCGACAAAGCTTGACGCTTGTTGCGATACTCTGTGCGTATTTTTTGTCTTAGCACTATTATTAAACCTACATAATTTATGTATTTGAAGAAAAGGGAATAAAGCGATTTAGTGCTTGGACAAGTTTTTCTTTTTCTAAGGGTTTACATAAATACTCATCCCAAATTTTGTCCTTATCGTCAAATTTGTGTTGGTTAAATGCATCGGCCGATAATGCAATAATAGGGAGCTGCGGATATTTAAGTTTAATTTTTTCAGAGGCCTGACGGCCATCAATACCGGGTAAGTGAATGTCCATGAAGATCAGATCAAATGGTTGATTCTTGACTATCTCAATAGCTTCTTCTCCTGTTCCGACAATTGTGATTGGAATATCTAAGGATTCAAATGTTGCTAGCATCACCGCTTGGTTGATTTCATTGTCTTCTACCAGCAATACCTTGCTACTGTGGTCAAAACTTGCTTTTTCTGGCGTTGCAAGACTTACTCGCTGTAAAATTTTGACATCATTCTGCAGGGGCAACATTACTTTAAAAATACTTCCTGAACCCAATGTACTCAAAACCTTTATTGTGCCACCTAAAAGCTCTACTAACCCTTGTATAATCGATAAGCCTAGACCACTACCTTCTGAACTTTTGGCCTGTCCGACTTGTTGAAATTTACCAAATAGTTTTGTTTGATCTATGGATGAAATGCCCGCCCCTTGATCTGCTACAGAGATCACAAAATTTTCATTACTAAGGGAAAACTCAACTTTGACCCACTTGCCACTATCAGTGAACTTAATTGCGTTATGCACCAAGTTGGTAATTATTTGGCTAGTTTTGGCTTGGTCGATAGCTAAATGAGTCGGCAGGTTATCACTTACATTTATCGAAAACGCGACGTCTTTTTCGGTGGCTGTAATGGCTAACATGCCCTCTAAATCTTTAATGAACTCTCTTATGCACGTCAGTTCGATTTGAACTTGCATCATACCGGCTTCAATTTTATTTAAATCAATTACTGAATTCACTACGCTTAGCAGCCGTTTGCCTGAATAATCTATATGGCTTATATACTCAGAAAATTTTGCAGGTAATTTGTGATGTTCAATGTCAATGTCATCTAACATCAAACGACTAAAACCAATAATTGCATTCAGTGGTGTGCGCAGTTCGTGACTCATATTAGACAAAAATTCGGTTTTATGGATGTTGGCTTGTTTTAGCTCTTTTATTTTTTTGCGCAATTCCATTTGTGAAATGACCGACCTGCCCAAAACTTCAAGTGCCTGACGTTGATCACTGGTTAATTTGTTTGGTTTATCATCAATTACGCACAATGTGCCAATAGCATGACCATCGTGGCTGACTAGAGGTGTACCCGCATAAAAACGAATATTTGGTGCTGAGGTCACTAGTGGGTTGTCAAAAAAACGTTGATCTTTCAGAGTATCCTGAACCTCAAAAATTTCTTTTTGATGGATCGCATGGGCACAAAATGCGATATCTCTGGAGGTTTCTTCTGCGTCTAGGCCTACTTTAGACTTAAACCACTGCCTATTAGGATCAACTAAACTGATTAAAGTAATGGGTGTATCACAAATTTGAGCTGCGAGCTGAGTTAAGTCGTCAAAGATTTTTTCAGCATCAGTGTCTAAGACGTCATAGTCGTAGAGGGCTTTTAAACGAGCTGCTTCGTTTGGTGTTGGAGGGGCAATTTTCATTTATAACTATAATTGGTCTCGCCATACACGAGACCATAACATAATTTATTTTTTCACCAAACCATATTAACTGTTGTAGGTATCTAAATACAACTGAGTCAAACGAGTGTTGTCAACTTTGGTTGCTACATTGATAGTTTGCGCATTGAGCCAATCTGGGCTTGCGGTAGTGTTAGGTAATGCAACTGAAGTTTGACCAATGTTTAAGGGATCAGTCGATACTCTTGCATGACCTGTTTGCAATTCGAACAAACTAGGGTCGATAAGATGAGCAATTGGCATTGCATCGTGAAAAAAGCACACATCTTCTTCTCTATTTTGTGAGTAAAATTCCACATAAAATTGTGCAGCATCATGTACAAAACCGCCTAATTTAGGATTATTTTCTTTCAACTGAGTCAAAAAATTTGGAGTAAATGGGCAGGAGTTTGTGACATCTAAACCAAACATGTTTAGTTCCCAAGAAGCACCAAATACAATCTCAGCCGCGAATGCATCATTCCAAATATTGGCTTCTGCTACAGGAGTGACATTGCCAGGAACAAAAGCGGCACCACCCATAATAGAAATTGCTTTTAACAACTTAGGTAGTTCAGGTTCAAGGCGTAAGGCCAAGGCTAGATTACCCAATGGGCCAATTGCTACCACAGTAATTTCGCCTGGAAATTCACGTGCCTTATCAACAATAAACTGTGCCGAGCTGCGCGGGTCTAGTTCACCTTTAGCTGCGGGGAAATTGATATTACCGAAGCCATCATCGCCATGTACAAAATGTGCATATCCCGATTCTTTACCTACCCAAGGCATACCTACACCTTTACACACTGGAATGTTTTTTTCAGCTAAGGAACATAAAGTAATCGCATTTTTGGCGGCCATCTCTACAGGCACGTTACCAAATACAGTCGTCAGCCCTAATACTTCGATTTCAGGGTGCTGAAAGGCAAAGAAAATTGCCATTGCATCATCGATGCCCGGATCGGTATCTAGTATAATTTTGTGGCTCATTAATTGTCTCCCGTAAAAATTATTGTTTAGCAAGAAAACGATTCACGTCTTCTTCGGTAGGTATAGATTGTGCAGCGCCCACTTGCATAACGGCTAAGGCTGAAGCAGCACAAGCGCGTGTTAAAGCGGTTTTAGTATCGGTATGATTGCTGTAGGCAGATAAAAAATAACCGATAAATGTATCGCCTGCTGCTGTTGTATCTACTGCTTCTACTTCAAAAGCTGGCACATCAATAGTTTTGTCTTTTTTAAGCATACGCACCCCAGCTTTGCCCAAAGTAATCAATACTTCTGCATGAGGCCAATCTTGACGAAAGTAGTCTTCTATTTTATCTAATTCTTGGCGTCCAGAGATCTCTTCTGCTTCGACTTCGTTGACAATTAATAAATCAATACATTCAAGAGGTAGATGTTTGACTGATTCAGTCATAGGGGCCGGATTAAAGGCTACGCGTAAGCCTTTTTCTTTAGCTTGCATAAGCACTTGGTCGATACCGTTGGTTTCATTTTGGGTCAACACCCAATCGGCAGATGAAACATTATCGAGTGCATGCATGATGTCTTTAGGTGTCATTTCATGATTAGCACCACCAAACAACACTATGGCATTTTCTGCTGAAGGGGTGACTTGAATTATCGCATGACCAGAGGCTGTTTCACTGCAGGTAACATGTTTACAATCAATACCATCACGGATCATGGTTTGCTTGAATGCAACATCGATTTCGTTAATTTTGCCAACATGTCGCACTTGTGAACCGGCTCTGGCTAACGCGATTGACTGATTAGCTCCTTTGCCACCCAAAAGACATTGGTAGTGACTTGAAGCAATAGTTTCACCGGGTTGCACAAAATGGTCTACTTGATAGACATGATCGATGTTGATTGAACCAAAGTTGATAACGGCCATAATTCGCTACTGCGCCTCTTGTTTTAAAGTTCTAGTTTGAATTTATTCTAGCCGAATAAAAACATAAATTAACCCTTAATTAAAAAGTTGACCATTTGGTCTGGATGCAAGTATATTGATTTTTTCTCTGGCAGCAAATTTATTTAGGGGCTGTTGATCCTTCAAATATCCTCGAGACTGGGGGCATTTATTTGTATACCGAGGCGTTTTCCTTGAAGTTTAGTCCTTCTAAACGAAAGGTAAACTCTAGGCAAAAAGGCGGGTTAGCTTATGGATAAATCCTGTTTTAGGAACATAAGGGGAAGTATCGGTTAAAAATAATCTTACAGATACAGTAGCGCCATGACCCCATGGCCACCAAGCTGCCATAACTTTGGGATGACTTTCAATATTGCTACTGAATAGTTTTTGTTGTTTTACCAGTTTCGAAAATACACCTGCGTAATGCCTGACTTCGCCTGGCGCTTTTTTAATGGTTTTAACGTCCCAACTTACAGGTAAAGCCTGTTGTAAGGTAAATAATACTTGGTCTTGTTTATCGACTGAGAATTCAGCTAGCATCACTTTATGAAAGTCGTCATATTTCCATTTCACCATAGAAGATAAGGCTTCTAAGACATCTTTTCCGTAAGTCTGTATTTGTTCTTCATGATTCATAAACTACTGCTCTCAATCCATTCTTGATAGTTTGGGTGCCTCCCAAAATGCCGCTGTTCGGTGTAAGCCCGTGAACCGAAAGTTCAGGGCGGAAGTGTCATCGCTACCGTAGGCGTCTCGATACGAGCCGAGCTTGCGCAATAGTAGTGGAATCAACTCCCTAGGTAAAAAGCATCGGCCAGGGACATAACTAAACTGGCAAACACCCCAGGAGGCATAGAAAACTGCTTAATGCACAACCAGTAAACAACTAGCCGAGCAATCTGCACCGCTATTATAATCTGTTAGTAGCCAGATATACTAGTGCTATCATGTATTTGCTTTGTTGAGAGTGGTAGCATTGCTTTATCAAATAATTGAGAGTGCACTTTGAATACATCAACCAACCTTTTCGATACCATAACTTCATTACTTGAACGTAATGATATTTTAACCTCAGCCGCGGAAGTACAAGGTATGTTTTGTGGCATGTTAGGGGGGGGAATGCCACTAGAATGCCAAGATTGGTTAGAGCCTCTCGCCGATTTTATTCATCAAGGCGAGTCATTTTCTAAAGAAGTAGAAGATACCTTCAAAAGTCTATTTGACACTACATGCCAACAGTTAGTTGAAAGCGACTTTGCATTGGTACTTTGTTTACCTGAGGATTCAGCACCTATTAACGATCGGGGTCAAGCCTTATTGAATTGGGTGCAGGGTTTTATGCTTGGATTTGGTTTACATCAGGATGATTTAACGGGGTGCTCTGGCGATGTTAAAGAAGCCCTAGAAGACTTTGCAGAAATCGCGCGAATGGACGAAGAAATGAGCGAAGATGAAGAATCAGAGAAAGCTTTATTTGAAGTCATGGAATATGTTCGCGTTACTGCTATGTTATGTTTTAACGAGTTGGGTAAGTCACCGGAACAACAACAAAGTGAACCGAAAACAGTTCATTAGGCTGTTTATTAAGCAGCAATTATATAAGTTTAGTTTTTTCGTATTGTAAAACAGTAGAGTGAGTTACACCCTTGCCCATTGATAACACTGAATTTTTAACTCGCCAAAAGCATTTATTACAAGCTATGCAACCCAACAGTATTTGTTTGTTGCCTGCTTCTAACTTAGTCACTCGTAGTCGCGATACTGAGTACCCTTTTCGCCAAGACAGTTATTTTCAATATTTATGTGGTTTTCCAGAGCCAGAAGCTTGGTTAGTGCTGTCTAATCATCAAGAATATTCACATGGCTTGTGTATTTTATTTTGCTTAGATAAAGATCCAACTATGGAAATTTGGCAAGGACGCAGATATGGTCCGAAGCAAGCTAAGCAACAATATGCAGTAAACTTGGCATTTTCTGTAGACGAAATAGATGAACGCTTATTAGATTTAATTGATGGTCATCAACAGCTGTATTTTGCTCAAGGGCATGATCATGGCGCTGATGACTTAGTACTTTCGGTATTACAAGCTTTACGTGATGCCCCGAAACAAAGTATGCAGGCTCCTTCTAGTCTAATTGATGTGCGAGTCATACTTGATGAAATGCGCTTAATTAAGTCAGCCACTGAAATCGAGATGATGCGTCAAGCCGCTGCTATTGCCACCCAAGCTCATATCCGGGCGATGCAATTTGTTGAGACTGGGAAAAATGAATATCACCTTGAAGCAGAAATACATCATGAATTCGCTATGCAAGGCGCAAAATACCCCGCTTATAGCACCATAGTAGGGGCGGGTGATAATGGCTGTATTTTGCATTACACCGAAAATAATCAAGGGCTAAAAGCAGGGGATCTGGTATTAATCGATGCAGGCTGCGAATGGCAAGGTTATGCATCTGATATTACTCGTACTTTTCCCGTTTCTGGGCAGTTTTCAACTGAGCAAAAGCAACTCTATCAACTGGTGTTAGATGCGCAACTTGCTGCCTTTGAGGTAATAAAACCTAACAACACCATTAAGCAGGCCAGCGATGTGGTTATCGCTGTGATCACCCAAGGTTTGCTTGATTTAAATATTTTGAAGGGCGAGTTAGCCGACAATATCGAAAAACAGACCTATCGTGAGTTTTACATGCATGGCCTCAGTCATTGGCTTGGTTTGGATGTACACGATGTGGGTAATTACAAAATTGATGGTCAAGACCGGCCATTAGTACCCGGCATGGTACTTACGATTGAGCCGGGTATTTATATTGCGCCTGATGCAGAGGTAGATAATAAATGGTGCGGCATAGGTATTCGAATTGAAGACAATTTACTGATAACCCAAAGTGGCCACGAAAACCTCACCTTAGCTGCACCTAAAACCATCAGTGATATTGAAGCCCTGATGACAAAAAAGAGCGACTAACAGGATGCGTGCATTCGATATTATTGTAGTGGGCGGCGGTATAGTTGGGCTGACTCAAGCATTAGCTTTAAAGAACAGTGGGCTGTCGGTCGCTGTTGTTGAAAGTCATGTTAGCCAAGGTATGCCAAGTGACGACCCAGAGTTGCGTGTTAGCGCGCTTACATTAGCGACAGAGAATATTTTCCACAACTTAGGTGTTTGGCAACATTTAGACCCAAATAGGCTATGTAGTTATGTGGATATGCAAGTTTGGGATCAAGACAGTTTTGGTAAAATTACGTTTTCTGCAGACCAAGTAAAAAAACATCAGCTAGGCCATATTGTTGAAAACCAAGCAATTAGACATAGTTTATGGATACAAGCACAGAACAGCAGCCACATCGAGTTACTTGCTCCTTCGAAAATAAAGCAGTTGGTTTTTGGTCAACAAGAATGTTTTATTACCTTAGACGACACGAGTCAATTAACCGCCAGATTAGTAATAGGAGCTGATGGCGCTAATTCAGTGGTAAAAAAACAAGCAAATTTAGCGCAAACATTTTGGGACTATGATCAACATGCCATAGTCGCAACGGTTAAAACCGCTATGCCCCATAAAAATACCGCTCGGCAAATTTTTACTCCTACAGGGCCATTGGCGTTTTTGCCTTTATGGGATGCACATCATTGTTCGATTGTATGGTCACAAGATGAACCAAAAGCAGCCACATTACTCAAACTTTCAAATGCAGAATTTGATAAAGCCCTGACTGTGGCATTTGATGGCACCTTAGGATTATGTGAATTGGTGAGTGACAGGCAAAGTTATCCGCTAAAAATGCGCTATACGCGCCAATGGGTGGGTAATAGAGTCGCTATTATTGGCGATGCCGCGCATACTATTCATCCTCTAGCTGGTCAGGGGGCTAATTTAGGAATACTTGATGCCGCTGCGCTGGCTGAACAGATTATTAAGTTGGTCGAGCAAAACAAGGATTTTGGATTAGCTAAAAATTTACGACCTTTTGAGCGCTGGCGCAAAACTGAAGCAGTCAAAATGGTAGCCGCGATGGAAGGTTTCAAGCGCTTATTTGCTGGAGATCAAGCTGTTAAGAAATTAATCAGAGATACTGGCTTAAGTTTGGCTAATCACTCATCATTTACAAAACAAAAAATCATTCAACATGCCATGGGTCTGGAAGGCGAATTGCCTGAATTAGCTAAATTGCGTTCAGATTAGGAATTTCAATTTAAAGCTTCATCAGCCGTGACTTATATTTTAAAAGGAATACCCAGTGAATAAAATTTTTATCATTAGCGCTTTGACTCTAACACTTGTTGCCTGTGGCTCTCATCGAGCGCCACCATATGAAAAAGATAAGCGTCCAGAAGATCGTGAGCAATACTCTGGTATAGAAGGTGTTATACAACAACAAAAAGACCAAACTTATTTGAACAACCAAGCAAGAATGGCGAAGTGCCAAGATTCACGATTAGATTTGGTTGATGCCGAGGCTGAAGGGGATATCAATATGATCCGCCAAGTTAAAGCAAGAGTACAAAAAAATTGTGTTATTGAAAAATAGGCTGTTGTTTGACCCCCGCGATCAATAGCGCTAAAAAGGCAAAAATCGAATTTAGCGTTCATCAATACGAACATGATAGTGGCCATGCTTCCTATGGAATGGAAGCGGCCGAAAAGCTGGCGGTAGAGGCTGAGCGTGTATTTAAAACCCTAGTTGTTAAGCTAGATGCTAAGCAACTAGTGGTTGCGATCCTACCCGTCAACGCTATGTTAAGCATGAAAAGTGTGGCCAAGGCTTGTGGTGGTAGAAAGGCTGAAATGGCTGACAAAGTCGAAGTGCAGCGTAGTTCGGGTTATGTATTAGGTGGAGTTAGTCCTCTTGGACAGAAAAAACCTTTAAAGACTGTTATTGACCAATCTGCTAAGCAGTATCCAAGCATTTATGTGAGTGGTGGTCGTCGAGGACTAGAAATTGAGTTAAATGCACTAGACTTGCAAACTATTACACGAGCATTATTTGCACCACTCTCACAGTAATTACTCCTACAGGTTTTCATGAAAATAAAGGTTTTAACCCTGAATTATCAGGACTCACAACATGCTCAAGATATGCTGTTTTTACTCGACAATTACGCCTTAGATCCTATGGGCAACGCACTGTTTTGGGAACCCCGCCTGTAATTATGCTAGAACTATTTGGTTATTCCCTGAGTTATACGAGTGTCGCGCTACTATTTTTAGTGGCGTTTTTTATTGGTATGGCCAAAACCGGTGTACATGGTATATCGATGTTTGCAGTGCCTTTGTTGGCGCTTATTTTTGGTGGCAAGGCTTCATCAGGGGTGATGTTGCCTATGTTAATTTTGGCCGACCTGTTTGCGGTTAAGTATTATCACAGACATGCTAACTGGCATTATTTAATTAAGTTGTTTCCCTCTGCAGCATTGGGCGTATTAATTGGCACTTGGTTAGGTAACGTAATTGACGACCAAGTGTTTCGGACCGTGATGAGTGTCATCATCTTTGCTAGCTTAGCGATTATGTTATGGATGGAAAAAGGCGATAAAGAGTCGATCCCCGATTATTTATGGTTTGCATTATTGATGGGCTTACTTGGTGGCATTACTACTATGATAGGCAATCTTGCAGGCTCAGTTATGGCCTTGTACTTGCTCAGTATGCGTTTACCCAAAAATGAATATATTGGCACTGCGGCATGGTTTTTTCTGGCAATTAATGTATTCAAAGTGCCGTTTCATATATTCAGTTGGCAGAGTATCGATTTAAATTCATTTATGCTTAGCTTTATCAGTTTACCCTTTATTGCTATCGGTGCTTGGAGTGGTATTCATATAGTGAAACGTATCCAAGAAAAACACTATCGTTGGCTAGTCATAGGCATGACAGGTGTCGCATCAATTTTAATGCTGATTTAGATAGTTTATATACACCCCCAAATTTGATGAAATAGAAAAAAGCATACAAGTTGGCGATAAATTTGTACTCGGAATTCGTGAAAAATAGCTACAGTTTTCTAAAAATCCAGCTAACTTGAGTAAAATACCTAAACTTAAAAAAGCCGTTGAACTGATGAATGATAATGGCGATTATCAGCGTATCATGCTAAGTATTATGGCAATGTTGTTGGGGTTGTTACGGCATTTCAATAGCCCCAAAGCAAACCAAGTTTGTGCCCAAAATGCGGATCACTTTATTTGCCCTTACCTTCCTCTATCTTTTAGAACAATAATATTGGTATCCAATCTCTGCACGTTAGTGTTTGTTTAATCATGCATTTAGTTTCGTCTGATATTGAGCCTAATATTAATTCAAATCGTTCTTAGTTATTATATCTTTTTTTCTTAAACCCATATGCGTTGTAAGGTTATTGGTTTAATATGCAAATTGTTGCGTACTGGCTTAATAGTCAACTAGTGTTATAAGTTTTTTTCTTCATAAATCAACAATCCAACAATCCAACAATCCAACTATCAATTCTCATTAATTTGAATGGAGAAGTATTATGTCCAGAGTCGACAAACCTGTGGTAAATGAAGAGATTAAATTTAGTCCTAATGAAGAACTTGTCTCGGTTACTGATACTAAAGGTGTGGTTCAATATGCAAACGATAACTTTTGTCGAGTCGCTGGCTTTGAATATGACGAATTGGTAGGACAACACCATAATATTGTCAGACATCCAGATATGCCCAAACAAGCCTTTGCGGATATGTGGAGTAAACTAAAGTCTAAACAAGCTTGGCGTGGAGCGGTAAAAAATCGTAGTAAGGATGGCCGTTATTATTGGGTTGATGCATTTGTAACCCCCCAATTTGAAGACGGGGTTCTTACAGGGTACCAGTCCGTTCGAACTGTTTTGAAATCTGAATATCGTGCTAGAGCTGAAACCCTTTATGGGAAAATCAATAATGGGAAAAATTTAGGCGAGTCTTTTTTTAAAGGTAAAATGAAAGATCTACTTTATGTGGTGTTAGCGCTCATTTTAGCTGCTGGGTCTTTGTACTACCCATTTATTGCGTTCTTATTAGTATTATTGCCTTTTTTAGTCTTTCGAAAAGAACTTTTTGGTCTGCGATCATTTATTACCGCGCTGCGTGATGAATACGATAGTGTCTCTCGTCATGTCTTCTCTGGTAGCGATGATACCAGCGTAGTCGATTTCTCTAAAAAAATGCAAGAAGGCAGAATTAAAACCATTATTGGTCGAGTGATTGACAGCACTAAAGCGTTAGGTCAGGGGGTAGGCATACTTAAAGAGTCTTCTTTTCAGGCTAAACTTGGCGTAGAGCGCCAAACCAGCGAGTTACATCAAGTCTCTGTGGCGATCGAGGAAATGGTTGCAACAAACGATGAAGTGGCGAGAAATACGGCACTAACTTCTACAAAAATTGAGTCAGTTCATAAAGATTGTAAGCTTGCCACTGATTCCATGACCAATACTATGGAAAAGGTGTCAAATCTTGCAACTGAAGTAGCCGAATCAGCTGAAACCGCGGGAACCTTAGCAGACGAAGCAAATAAAATAAGTGGCATTATGCAAGAGATCCAAGGGATCGCCGACCAGACCAACCTATTGGCGTTGAATGCTGCCATTGAAGCTGCTAGAGCTGGCGAGCATGGTCGCGGTTTTGCGGTTGTTGCTGACGAAGTGAGGACACTTTCTAGTCGCACACGTGCTGCTACTGAACAAATTCAAACCTCAGTGGGGGATATTCAAAACACACTGCTTTTATGGTCAAAAACCATGTTAAAAGAGAAAGAATCGGCTGAAAAATGTGTGCAAGACACAGAAAGTACTCGAACCTTAGTGTTTCATGTTTATGAACAAGTCACTGAAATATCAGATCTGGCTAATCAGATATCAGTCGCATCTGAGGAACAAAGTGTGGTGTCAAAAGAAATTAGCACCAATATTGTTAATATAAGCGAAGAATCTAACAGCAACTTGCAGCAGGCCGAAATTGTGGCACAAGAGTCAAGCAACATTGAAATAAGGGCAAAGGGACTTACTGCTTTAGGAGCAACTTTCGGTTAGCCTAGTTATACGGATTGGTATTAATCTGACCCATGGTGTATGCAGCTGGATGGTTTGGTTTATCCCGATCTTCACTTTATTAGGCAAGGTTTTGAATTGGCTAGCTAAGGCATATTTTGCTGTAACAGTTTTATTTGTTCAGCCCATACCCAATACTGGGCTGAATTAAGATGTAATAAATCCGGCATAACAGATTCTAACAAAACCTCATCTTCGGTGAGAAAGTGTTGGTTGATATCTAACCAAACTGCTTGTTTTGTGTCTGCATATTGTTTGATTAATTGGTTGGCTAAATTAACCCGTTTTCGCATAGGTTTTTGAGTATTTCGACTACGGGGGAAGATCGCCATAAGTACGATAGTTGTTGTTAGAAGGCGTTTTTTTAATTCATCTAAAATAACTTTTATGCCTGCGGCAATATCTTCAGGCGAGTCGAGTCTGTGTCCGGCATTATTGGTGCCTATTAATAAAACCAGCATTTTAGGGCATAGTTCGTCAATTTCGCCGTTTTGGATACGCCATAATAAATGTTCAGTTCTATCTTCTGCAAAACCAAGATTAAGTGACTTTTGAGGGCCAAAATATTGCTGCCAAGCAGGTTTTCCCTCGTCTTCCCAAGCATGAGTGATAGAGTCGCCTATAAATACAATATCCAACTTGTTACCCAATGCTTGACGCTCTAAAAGTTTTTGCTGGTGGCGTTGTTGCCACCAGTCTTCAAAGCGTTCAGTAGGGATAACGGCAAGGGGTTTAGACATCTTTATTTTGCATTTTGCGTCACAATCCAATCGTTAATTACGTCTTCAAGTACGGCCATGGGAAGCGAACCTTGACCTATAACAGTATCGTGAAAACTACGAATATCGAACTTTGTACCTAAAGCTTTTTCGGCTTTGGCGCGCAATTCACGAATTTTAATTTCGCCCATTTTGTATGACAAAGCTTGGCCAGGCCATGAGATATAGCGGTCAATTTGATCTTCTACTGATTTTTGTGTCAGCGCAGTATGCTCTGCTAAATAATCAATCGCTTGTTGACGACTCCAACCAAAAGCATGAATGCCAGTATCGACCACCAAGCGCACCGCACGCCACATTTCATAACCTAAGCGACCAAAGTCGCTATATGGGTCTTGGTAGAATCCTGCTTCTTTACCTAAACGTTCAGAATATAAACCCCATCCTTCGCCAAAGGCTGAATGACTTAAAGTGCGTCTGAATTCTGGTACATCTAATTCCATGGCAATGGCATTTTGTAAATGGTGTCCTGGTACAGCTTCGTGCAGGCTTAGAGCCTCTAAGTTATAAAGCGGTTGTTGCGAGGGCTCAGAGGTTAAAAAGTAGGTCCCAGGAGTGCGACTGTCGGGTGGCGGCATATAAAACGCGCCTCTTGAAGCCGAGCCCTTTATGGTAAAAGTATTGCGAGGAAGCTTGCCAAAAAATGTTGGTAATTTGCCATACATTTTCATAGTGATAAAAGCGGTTTTTTCGAGTACATCTTGTCTGTCTGTGGCATAAAACTGTGGATCGGTAGCTAGAAATTCCAAAAACTCAGCGTAACTTCCTGTGAATCCAACCTGGTTAATAATAGCCTGCATTTCAACTCGAATACGCTTAACCTCGCTTAAACCCAAATCATGGATTTGTTGAGGTGTGGCATCTGTAGTGGTGTAGTAATTGGCTGTGTAGGAATAATAATCTGCACCACCTTTGGCACTGGCAATACCCGGTTCTTCGCGACAGTTAGGCATGTACTCGTTAACAAAAAAGTCGTAAAAATTCTGATAGGCAGGCACTACTGCCGATGTAATTAGCTCTATAGCTTGTGCGTTATAAGTACTTTTTTGTTGCTGGCTAAAGGTATTGGGAAAACGGGTAAAAGGTTCAAATAACGCACTTTCTTGTGGATCTTTCACTATGTGTGCGCTGATAGTTTGATGATAGTCCTTAAAGCTTTCACAATGATGCACATAACCATTAGCTAACCCTGCTTTCATCAGGTTGATGTTTTCTTGATTAAAGCGCGGATAGTCGGCCAGGCTAACTAAAAAATTGTCGTAATCTTTACTACTTAAAAACGCCATATTGGCTGGTGCTTCGGCAAAATAGGTGTGCCAACCACTTAAGAAGTTGACTGGAAAATACTTATCTTGAAATTGATGACTTAGTGCTTCAGTTTCTCGTTCATATTTAAATAAACGGAAATTCATCAACTGTTCTTCGCTTAAGGCATTGCTATCAATCTTGCTAAGTTTGGATAACACCTGCTGGTTATATGTTTCTCGTCTCGCTATGGCCTGTGGAGTAAATTCGGCTAATTTACCATTGGGTTTCCAACCATCAGGGTCGGTGCGAAAGAATACTTTTTCTTTTTGGGAATTTTGCCAATGTTGGTCGATGATAATTGTAAGATCTTTATTTGCGTCAGCAAAAGTGTTCCAGCTAAGGGCTGTGAACGTAAATACGGCTAAGATTTTTTTAAACATAATGTTCTCTTGTTGCTATTATCGTGACTATTAAATAGGAAGAGCGGCAAGTTTGCCAATAGGTGCATCCAAAGAGTCTGGTGGTACTGTAAACCATTGAATACCTTTGTCTGTCATATAGACACAATCTTCTAAACGTACACCAAATTCACCAGGGAGGTAAATGCCAGGTTCATTGGAAAAACACATCCCAGCTTTTAAGGTTTCAGTTTCACCATGTACAAAGTTCACGGGTTCGTGGCCTTGCATGCCTATGCCGTGGCCCGTTCTATGAGAAAGCCCTGGTAGTTTATAGTCAGGCCCTAACCCTTGTTTCACATAATAAGCACGTACAGCATCATCCACTTTACCTGCAGCTGTGCCAAGAGTGGCTGTTTCGAAGGCAATACGTTGACCTTCTCTTACGGTATTCCAAATTTTATGCTGTTTTTTGCTCGGCTCACCAAATACAAAAGTACGGCTAATATCAGACTGATAACCTTCAACACTGCAACCACAATCCATCAACACTATTGAGCCCTCGCGGATAGTTTGTTGTTGATTGGTTCCATGAGGGTAGGCGCTGGCTTCGTTAAATAATGCCATATTCCAAATACCACTACCGCCCAAAGCAGCTTGGGCCGAAGACATTAAGCCTTTTACTTCTGACTGGCTCATGCCTAATTCGAGCTTTGACCAAACATAAGCATATGCGTTTAAGGTGATTTCGTTGGCTTTGTGCATAAGCTGTAATTCATGGCTGTTTTTAAACATACGACAGCCTAAAGTAATAGGCTCAGCGCTGGTATCTTGCATGTTGGACACTAACGACATAATGCCGCGCTGAACAAAATAGCGCACTGAATCTTCGAAGGCGAGGGTGCCTTGAGTGATTTTTCTATCATTGAGTATTTGTTTGACTCGTTCAAATGGGCTTTCATGCTCTTGCCATACCCGCACGTCCTCACCCACTGCAAGACTTTCACGAATACTTGGCTCTTCAAAAAACGGGCAGACGACGGCTATCTCGCCATCTTTTGGGATAACTACTGCGGTGAGGCGTTCGCTGCGCCACCATTGAATGCCAGTGAAATAGTCCATAGCAGGGCCTGGCTCCAAAATAATGGCAGCGATATTGTGTTTTTGCATGAGTAATTGGGCTTTAGCGATACGCGCTTTGCGTTCTTTTGCTGATATAGGAGTGACATTTTCGGTTATGTTTTTTAAGGCGCTCTTTTCGACATTCATGTTAGTCGCTGTGGATGCTATTGCAAGGTGACTAAGGGGGAAAGCTGCGAGAGCAACACCACTGGCTTTTAAGAACTGTCGTTTGTTTAATTCCATTTTTAGGCCTTATGAGAGTGAAAAGCATTAATTAGGAATACAGACTATTACAAATGGGCTGTGTTTTGTAGGTGTTACTGTTACTGGATCAGTGGATTAGTTTTTTATGCCTTAGGGGCATGCCATCCGCGGTTTTTTCATAGCACATTTTTGCAGTAGGATTTATTTTTTATCATGGCAGCAAAAAAATACCGCTTGAGGGTGAAACTGGATCCATTAGAAGTACAACTTCGTTCTGTTGACTACCTCGACATGGACGTTGTCAGCTAGGAATATAAGTGGAAACTTATTAATTATGGGGAGAAAGACGAAAAATAGTTAAAAAAAAAGCCTGATAAAGAATCAGGCTTAAAAATGAGAACACACATAAAACTAAACACACATAAAAACTATATATTCAGAGGGGTAGTTACAGAATAAGTTCAATTTTCTGCTAATTATTTTTCAATAAGTTAACTTCGCTGGAAAATCATAATAATTCTCTCGTGAAATCACCACTGGCAACTCCCGTTAAACTCATCAAGTAACTACAGTGATAAACTTAACTTAGTAGCGCTTTCAGTATATAAACGGTCTTGGGTGACTCCAAACGCCAAGTTAACTCAGGCTCACCTTTTTCTATATTACAGGCTAAGTAACAACGCATTCCTTTTTCAGTTTGGCCAAAATGTCTGTATTGGTGTAGTGCCTGCTGACGATCTTTTTCATATAGGTAAGAAAAGCTACTCAACTCCTGAGAATGGGCTAATGCAGTGTAGTTTGGGCATAGCCAATCAAACGCACCTGTTAACCAGCTATCTTCATTTATCAGTTTTTTTAGTTGTTCTTTTTCTTCAAACGCTCCCGTTATTAGCAAAGCATTGTTAGGGCCTGAAGCATGCAGTTTAATGTTAAATCTAGTGGAGTCGGTTAACGCTAGGCTGGAACATAATGAGCGGACTCGTTTTAATATCAGTCTGGTTTCTTCCAACATATAAGCATCAAGGTTTGCTAATTCTTGCTTCTGTCTAATCTCGCCCGTTTGCCAAATTGATAATTCTGGCAAAAGGTAGTCAAGTACAGGGCTGCTAGCTAAAACACTCTTTATTGATTGTTGTAGAGGAGGAATATGCAAAGAGTTAACAATAATTTGCGTAGAACTAAAAAGAGACACTGGTAACACCATTTCATTGTGAAGTCTGACTTACAGGTGCTGAGCACAGTTTATGCCAAGCTAAAATATCCCTTTAAAATCAAAGGTATGAGATAAGTTGATTGTTAGTCGTGGAAACCTGACAACTTTTTGACTTTTTGTTGGATTGACCTTAGTTCTCTATTACACATCACTGTGTAAGGGGATCTATAGAATCTTTGCCTTAATACTCAAAATGGTGTTTACGAAAATCGATATTAATTCTTGTTTTTTTATTTACAAAATGTCGTGTTAACCTAATGAAATTAAAAATAAAAAATGCACCTATTATGACCAAACAACTTTCTTTCATACTTGGCTTTATGCTTAGTTTTACTTCAGTCGCCGGTTCAGTGCAGATACTCGATCCTAAGGTGAGCTTTCAAGCTGTTCACCGTATAGGCAAACATATTGTGGCGAGCGGCACCAATGGAGGGATTTATCAAAGTACTGACAATGGTCAAATCTGGAGCAAAATCACAGGGCCTGAGAATAGTCTAGGTTTGCAGTTTAGAGATATTCAACTACTGAGTAGCGGTGGACTCACTGTAATGAGTGCTGGTGAAGGTGATAACTCGCGTATATACCGTACTGATGATGGGAAAAACTGGCAATTACAAATTGCAGGTACACGGACAACAACATTTTACGATTGTATGCATTTTATCAACGAGCAACAGGGTTGGTTATATGGTGATTCTGATGAAGATGGCTTGTTTATTTTGGCCACGGTTGATGGTGGTAGTCATTGGCAAAGACAAAGTACAACACTTGCAGCACAAGCAGGTGAGGGTGGTTTTGCTTCAAGCGGAACCTGTCTCAACAAAGGACAGGATAATAATATTTATATTGGTACCGGTAATGCTGATACTCCCCGAGTGCTCATACAAAATGGCCAAAATTGGCAAAGTCTTGATACTCCTTTCCCAGGTGGAGAAGCCGCTGGTGTGTTTAGTGTGCAACAAGCTGAACAATGGCTTTATATCTTTGGCGGTAGCTTAAAAGAACAACAAAATCCTGCTCAAGCACAGCGCTATAACCTAGAAACGAAGCAGTGGAACGCCTTACCTAAAGTGCCATTAAAAAGCGCTATATATGGTTCGGAATTAGTCGGGAAAGGCAATAATATCAAGGTGATGATTGCGAATCCAGAAGGTGTGGCTTTATGGCAAAAAGAATCAAAATCCTGGACTATGCTCAGTACAAATAACATTTGGAGCTTAGCCTGTGATGATAAATTAGGATGTGTAGGTGTAGGTAAAGACGGGCTAGTAGAGAGTTTTACTTTTCGTTAAAAGGAGTATTTTTACTAATCATTCTAAAATATTACTCAGATTACATTTTTACAGACTCTCTAAGCCATTTTTTTAGAGACGTTTTGAAATCACTACTAAAGAGTAAACTTACGGCTTGTTGATTTTTGCGCTATCTAAATCAGGAGTCACCAGAATGATCCTATTGCTGCTTTGATGGATTAACAGGTTACCCTCAGCTGTTGAACGCATGTGCCTGATTCGTTATACCACCCCTGGTCGTTCACAACCGCAATAGCATAGGGGGAGAATTGGGTCCACTAGGTGATGGCCATTATTTGAGCCTCCATATAGAAACATCTAACTTAAATCTAAGTATCCAGAGCCTAGGTTAACTAATAAGCTTGCACCCCAAATTTTAATAACAAACGCGGTAAAATATCATCCAAATTTTGTACATCAGCAGCATCTAACTGAATAAGTCTAAATCCATATTTTTTGTATATGGCTAATTTTTTCTCTTTGTGAGCTAAAAACTTGGGATCATTACTGGCACCCCAGTACTCAATATAAACTTTTCCTGTTGGGATATAGAAATCGCAAAATATGCTTTCTTCAATGGGTAACTGGCGTTCATATGCGTGAACTATTTCAGCCATATATAACCAATTATCAATTAACATTTCTGCTGCAGAGCGAACTAAGTGGCCGTCGGTTGCGCGGTGTTTGGCTTCAGGTGTTGTTGTGCTTTGGGGATTATCAGCTAGGGTATTTGAACCCTTAATGTCGTTTATAGAGCTTAGCAGTAATCTAGATTGAGTTATTGTGTCTGGCCACCTAACATAAGGTACACCTGAACGCGTATCCTCACCTTGAACCGCACCTTGTTTCAGTCCTTGGTCTGTTGCGACCCAGCCCTTCAAACTTTTATTGACCCATCCAAGCTCTGAAAAAAGATAATTTAATTTGTTCGAGGAGATACTAAATTCCTTGCCTAACTTAGTCGAACTAACCAGCTCAATAGGTGCATCAGGACTTTGGTGTGCTGGTAATTGCGTTAAATCAAAATTTTCAGGCCATTCAATATAGTCTCCAAGTTTTACAGAGGTTTTAATCCTTCCTCCGGCTAGCTTGCCTTTAGCTGTCAAAGCCCATTTCTCAGCGTCACGCACAATGAAGTTAACTTCTTTAAGCTTAGCAAAAAGAACCTTGGGTTCAAGACCTAGACGCTTAGCAGTGGCGGTAGTAGAAAAATATTTGATGATCCAACCCTTAATCAAAATCAAGATAAAATAGTGTATCCGAAAATGTTATTTATCGGTATTAATTGACAATCATTTCGTTAAAGGTCCCCCCAAATTTTAGTTTCTATAATGAGTCTGAATTCAGGTTAACTAATAATTTTAGGTGTGAGACATAGGTTAACTTTGTTGCAATCCAAATTTATTGAGTGAAGCCCATAAATTTAGTGCGGTATTGCACCTTGCCAATAGCCTACATCTAACCATTGATTATTTTTAAAGCCTACTTCCTTAAAATGTGCCACTTTAACCATGCCAAACTTTTCATGTAAAGCAACACTTGCGGCATTGGGTAATGTGATACCTCCAATTACTGAATGCATATTTCTAAGCTTAAGTTCAGCGAATAGTGCTTTATATAGGGAGGTTCCCGCCCCCTTATTGGTGGATGTAGCTGACAAATATACGGTTATTTCTACAGAAAACCGATATGCAAATCGTTCTCTCCATTTAGTTGCATATGCGTATCCAATAACATGTCCAAAATCGTCTTCTGCGACAATCCAAGGTAGGTTGTTGGACTTTACTTTGGATATACGCTCACTCATATCATTTGGGATAATAATTTCAGTTTCAAAGGTAGCTAAAGTTTCAGAAATATAATAATTATAAATCTCTGTTATAGAATTTACGTCTTCATCAGATATTGTTCTTACCAGCATATTTATTGCAAACCTCAACGGGTGGTATACTTAATCAAATATTGCCAATAAAAAACCGGCTTTCGCCGGTTTCTCAAATACTCTCTAAAAAGCTCGTAGCTCGTAGCTCGTAGCTCGTAGCCTAAACCCTAAACTGCTGCACCGAGTTTTGTAACTCTTCGGCAAGCTTCGCCACCTCGTGACTAGACTCAGAAGTCTGATTTGCGCCGACTGTGGTTTCTTCTGCTAAACTCACGATATTTTCAAGTTTTTCACTAATTTCTTGTGACACAACATTCTGCTCGCGGGCAGATTGTTCGATTTGACTACTGACATCAAAGGCTTTGTGCACTGCATCGGTAATTGACTCTAGTGTAATGGTGGCGTTTTCAGCTTGTGCTACACAAACCGTAGTTTGCTCTTTACCTTGATTCATTACAGTTACAGCTTTTTCTGCACCTGCTTGTAATACTTCAATCATCGCGTTGATTTCTTGCGTTGATTGTTGTGTGCGACTTGCTAAGGTTCTAACTTCGTCTGCTACTACAGCGAACCCGCGGCCATGCTCACCTGCACGGGCTGCTTCGATAGCAGCGTTTAATGCAAGTAAGTTGGTCTGGTCGGCAAC
The DNA here is from genome assembly GCF_000314995.1 of Paraglaciecola arctica BSs20135. Classification (GTDB taxonomy): domain Bacteria; phylum Pseudomonadota; class Gammaproteobacteria; order Enterobacterales; family Alteromonadaceae; genus Paraglaciecola; species Paraglaciecola arctica. Next base: position 311,625 of record NZ_BAEO01000062.1, read on the forward strand.
TCCTCTTATTACTTCTAAGATGCCGCCTATGCTGGCACTGTCTTGATGTAATTTATTAATCACTTCAGCCGCTTCTTCTACATCTTTAGCTAATATCAGGATCGTTCTTCTATTTTCTTCCGAAATCACTTTGACTTTTTCTGCTTCTGTATCTGCATGTTTAATCTGATTCAAGGTATCTTCGGCGCTTTTAGTCACTAGTTGCGAGGTACTGTGCATTTCAGTTGTTGCAGCGGCAACTTGTGCTACTTGTGATTTTTGCTCTTGGATTGACCTAGTGGTTTGTGCGGTGACCGTTGACGTTTCTTCAGCCGCAGCGGCCAATTGTGCTGCTCTCGAACTGATACCTGATATTAGGGTTTTTAAACTGTCGATTAGATTGTTACAGTTTTTAGCTAACTCACCGAATTCATCCTTCGCTGAATCATCAAGTTTGCGGGTTAGGTCGCCAGTAGAAACTATATGGAGTATTTCGTTGACTTTGCGTAGTGGTCTGACGATGGCAAGTACAGTTCTATAAGCAATACCAGCAGCGATGAGGACTGAAATTAAACCAATAACGATTGTAACCATTTTTCCCGTACTAACTGAGTCTGCAACATCTTCTTTTGCGTATTTTGCTTTGGTGTCGGCGAGTTTAAGTAGCTCATCAAGCTTTTGAATCGCGTTTTTGATATTTTCTTCTGAGGCCTGATAAGCTGCTAATGCCTGGTTGCGGCTATTTAAGCGTTTGATTTGAGATTGAATTAGGCCGTTGGGTGACGAAATAGAATCGGTGACGCCTGCAATTAATTCATATAGTTCGCTTAACGTACCGCTGTCATCGTTGTCTCCAGCAGTAGTTTGAATTTGCTCAGTTTTTCCTTTGATTTGATCTACAACTAATTTGACTTCATTACCTATAGTGTCGGCTCTGACTAAGGTTTGAGTCTTAACATATTCAGCTCCTACTGTCAGTAGTGACATTAGACTAGATTCAAGTCCGTTAGCGATCTCTGCAGCTTTAGATAACTGACTATTGCTCTGTACTTTGTCTAAATCTGCAAAATCAACAATTAAAGTTGAACCATCGTCAGAGTTATCTTCGATATTGCTGAGTAAATCTAATACTTTATTACCGTATTCTAAGTCGGCTTTTTTGTTATCAAATATGGCATTGACGTTTTCTATGTACTGACGGTAAATATTTTCTGTTTCGATCAATGACGCTCGTAAATCTTGTTCTTTACTTACTACGCTAGTGAGGACGCGCAATTCATTGTCAAAATTGGTTTGGCTGTCTTCGAAGGCATTCTTTTTGATGTTTAATTCATCTAGTGTTGACTCATAATACGCTTCTGTAGTGAGACGGCCCATATTTAAAAATGATACTTTTAATTGACTACTACCACTCACTGTAGGCATAGCTAAGGTATTAACTTCTTCAGTGGCGCTATCTATACTAGATAGACTGGACACTGCTACTCCTCCCAATATAACCAACAGGAGTGTAATAATCGCAAATCCACCGATGACACGGTTAGCTACTGTAATTTTCATGGAATGGCCCTAAATTAAGTTGGCAGTATCCGTACTGACTTTTTATAATTTGATTACTAAATGCAACCTATTTTTATTAATCTACGACTATACCCGACTGAGTAATTATTTATAGCCCTAGAAATATTTATTAGTCTAAAGTCTTATAGACTTTTCCTATTACTAGGTATCGACTGGTTTTGATTGATCTTGATATTCAACTGAAAATATTTCATCACTCGATAGATTTAGTAATGTCATGCTTTGTCCCCAAATATAGCCTGTATCTACACCACAAAATTGCTGAAGAAGGGTCCTTCCATTCAGTGAAGCCCAATGTCCAAATACCACTTTTTGGTTGCCATTGAGTTTTTTATTGGTCACGTTAAACCAAGGCGTTAAATTAACTGGCGCTTGGTCTGGTGAGGTTTTGCAATTAAAATCAAGTTCGTCACGGTTTTTAATAAAGCGCATACGTGTCATCGCATTGACGATAAAACGTAACCGTTCTGCTCCTTGTAAAGATTTCTGCCAAACGCAAGGCTGATTGCCGTACATGTTGCCTAAAAACGCTTTCCAATGGCTACCCTGCAACTGTTCACTGACTTCAAGACTAAGTTTTAGTGCTTTTTTCACTGACCACTTAGGGTATAAACCAGCATGGGTGACTAAGGTATCTTGGTTAGCCATGAGTGCCAGCGGTTTGTGTCTTAACCAATTGATATGGGTTTTCAGAGTTGGGCTGGCAAGCAAAGTGTCTAATTTATCGTTAGGTTTCGCTTTGCGAATACCGGCGTAAATGGCCAGTAAATGTAAATCATGATTGCCTAAAACTGTATCAAAGCTGTCCCCTAAGGAATGCAGATAATTGAGTGTTTCAAGAGGTTGAGGACCGCGGCCAATTAAATCACCAACTGCAATCAAGGAATCGTTTATAGGAGAAAAATCAATTTTTTCTAGTAGCCTTTGTAATCCCGTATAACAACCTTGAATGTCGCCGACAATATAAATAGCCACAATCTTTAGTTGACTGCGTTAGGAACGGCTAAACTGAAAACATTGATTTCAGCTTGAAACCTCTCGCCATCTTCTCGTTGCATTTCATAATAGCCTTGCATTGTGCCCACTGGTGTATCTAAAACTGCACCGCTGGTGTATTGAAAAGAATCACCAATCTGAATGTGAGGTTGTTCACCAATCACACCCGCACCTTGTACTTCAGTTTTTTCGCCATTGCCATCTGTGATAAGCCAGTATCGATTGAGCAGTTGTACGGATTGCTGGCCATTATTATGGATAGAAATTTTATATGCAAAAGCGTACTTATCTTTACCGGGTATCTGGTTTTTTAGATACTGAGTCTCAACTGTAATATCTACTTTATTAACTTGATTCATGTGTTATTTGACGCTGCCATACACTGTGATTTCTATGTTAAAGAGTCTACCGCATTGGCAATTTTTGCATACTGTTCTAGCGATAAATTTTCAGCACGTAATTCAGGATTAATGTCTAAGTCGATAAGTTGTTGTTCAGTCAGGCTCTCTTTCAAACTATTACGAATAGTCTTGCGTCTTTGGTTAAAGGCTTGTGCACAGACTTTATGCAAGGTTTCTTCGTTGATTAAAGTGACTGGTTTTTGCTGATGAGGTACAAGCCTTACCACAGCTGAGTCTACTTTAGGTGGCGGATTAAATGCCCCTGGTGGTACATGTAATACGGGTATTATTTGGCAATGATATTGAGCCATAACTGATAGACGGCCATAACTTTTGTTGCCTGGACTCGCTGCTAAACGATTAACCACTTCTTTTTGCAACATAAAGTGCATGTCTTGTACTTTATTAGCAAAAGAGAATAAGTGGAACATTAAAGGTGTCGAAATATTGTAAGGCAGGTTGCCGAAAATACGTAAAGGTTTGTCATCTGATATTAATTGAGAAAAATCGAATTTTAGAGCATCGGCTTCAATAATAGTGAGCTTGCTTGCAATAAATGGATGGGTTCTTAACCTAGCGGCTAGATCCCTATCAAGTTCAATAACCGTGAGTTCATCTAATAATTCGCATACTGGCTCGGTTAATGCTCCTAGTCCAGGGCCGATCTCAACCATGTGTTGGTCTTTTTGTGGCCCAATTACTGTGACTATTTGGTCAATAACGTAGTTATCATGTAAAAAATTCTGGCCAAAACGTTTTCTGGCTGTATGCCCTAAATGTTGTTTACTCATTATTTTTCGCCGCTATTGTAATAGCTTGTTGAATGGCTAGATTGAAACTGCCTGCGTCTGCTTGACCTGTGCCGGCTAAATCCAAGGCTGTACCGTGATCGACTGATGTGCGGATAAAGGGCAGACCTAAAGTGATGTTAACCGAGGCTCCAAAACCTTTATATTTTAATACGGGTAATCCTTGGTCATGATACATGGCCAATATTGCATCTGCTTGTTCTAAGTATTTGGGATTAAAGATAGTATCGGCGGGCAGTGGCCCTGTGATATTCAAGCCCTCTGCGCGCAAAGCATCTAGGGCAGGAATAATGACCAAAATTTCTTCTTTGCCAATATGCCCATTTTCACCCGCATGGGGATTTAAACCACAAACAAAAATGTGCGGTTTTTTAATACCAAATTTCAGCATTAAGTCGGTGTTGACTATATGGAGTACCTTATGTAAACGCTCAAAGGTTATAGCCTTAGATACATAAGCCAAGGGAATATGAGTGGTGGCAAGCACTACCCTGAGGCCTTCTGTTGCTAACATCATGACCACATCGTTGGTGTTAGACTCGTGAGCAAAAAATTCGGTGTGGCCACTAAAAGAAATGCCCGCTTCATTAATGATGCCTTTGTGCACAGGGCCTGTCACCACAGCATCAAATTCACCATCTAGATTCTTTTTGCATGCTTGGCGCAAGGTTTCCACTACATAATGGCCGTTATCGCTATCTAGCTTGCCACTTTTAACTGCTACTTTAGTTTTTATATCAACCAAAAACAACTGCCCTGCAGGCAAAGTGTGCTCGGCACTTTCATCATAGGGTACTAAGGTTATGGCTAAGTTCAGTTGTTGTGCACGTTGCTTGAGCATCTCTCCATCAGCAAAAGCAACTAACTGTGCCGGCCATTCTTTTTGTGCAATGCCCAATAGTAAATCTGGACCAATTCCCGCCGGCTCGCCTGGGGTAATAGCTAATTTTAGAGGTTTCAATTATTCGCCTTGCTGTGGTAATACTTCAATGTAAGCACTGGCGCGTATTTCTCTTAACCAAACATCAGTCTCTTCAGCAAATTTACGTTGCCATAATAGTTGAGATGCTTTTTCTTCTTTGCGTTTTTCGGTTGCATCACCTACGCGTTTGCCAGTTAACTGCATAATATGCCAACCGTATTGAGTGCGAATAGGCTGACTGATTTCGTCCACTTCCAATTTAGTTAGGGTAGCTATGAATTCAGGAACATAGATGTTGGGATCTGCCCAGCCTAATTCTCCACCTTTTAAAGCTGAACCTGGATCGGCTGAATGCTCTTTGGCCAACTCAGCAAAATCTGCTTCACCGGCTAAAATTTGTTCACGGAATTCTTTAAGCATTTTTTCCGCTTTTTCATCGCTTAATATAACCGATGGCGCAATTAGAATATGTCGTGCGTTTACCTCGGCCACTTCGACTTTTTCGATACCACGAACATCTTTGACCTTTAGAATGTGAAACCCAGCACCACTTCTAATCGGACCTATTAAGTCGTCTTTATCTTTTTTATCCACTGCTTCGGCAAACAATGTAGGCATGGAATTAATATTCATCCAACCCAAATCTCCGCCTTCAAGAGCGCGGGAGCCACCTGAAGATGCCGTAGCAATTTTGGCAAATTCAGAACCTTTGGTAAGCAGTTCAAGCACTTTATCTGCGCGGATTTTAGCTTTTGCAATATCCTCATCTGTTGGCTCAGGTGGAAACTCTATTAGGATATGCCCCAGATTGAATTCTGCTTGCTGATCACCTTGCTCATCAATCAGTTTTACTAAATTAGCGATTTCTTGTTCGGTTATGTACACACGTCGGCGCACGTTGGCACGGCGTACTTCTCCTAATATCAGCTCTTTACGGATCTCTTCGCGGTAGACGTCGTATGTTACGCCTTCCCGAGCGACTTTTTCACGAAACTCGGCAATTTCCATGTTTTCGCCTTTCGCAATATTGCCAATGGTTTGCTCAAGCTGTGGATCGCTGATCCGGATTCCCATACGTTCAGCCATCTGCATTTGCAGATTATCTATGATCAATTTTTCAATCGCTTGGGTGCGTAAGGCCCTGTCAGAAGGCAGAGTTTGGTCGTTAAGCGCAGCATTACGTTTTACGACTGTAATTAATTCAGTTATTTGACTCTCTAACACCACACCTTGATCAACGATCACAGAAACACTGTCTAAGAGTTCGGGTGCGGCTTCTGTCTTAAATGACAAGAAAGAGCTAATTAAAAAGGCTACTACTATTACTTTCATGGTTATCTTTACTTTTTTAGTTAAAGGCGTTGTTTGATTACGCGCGTTGGGTATGTCAAAAGGTTAGCAACAATTAGTTAGCTCAAACCCCAATTAGTTCAATACGTAAGATCGTCTACACTCAAACAACCTTCTCTTTAGTTCAATACGTAAGGTCGTCTATATCCTAACAAGCTTTTCTCTAGTGGAATACGTAAGATCGTCTATATCCTAACAAGCTTTTCTCTAGTGGAATATGAAAGATCGTTTATATCCTAACAAGCTTCTCGTTAGTTCAATAGATAAGGGCGTCTATATCCAAACAAACCCTCTCTTAATAAGTTTCGAGTGGTGAAGTATACATTAAAGCCCGACTCAAATTCATCGGTACTTTGTGCTCCATTATCATCAAATCGGTTACTTAAGTAACGCTGGGCAACAAAACTAACTGTCCAGCAACATGATTCATATTGCACACCCGTATAACTCTCTACTGTTCTGTTAAGTTTTAAATCATGATACCAGCGTCCAACCCATTGCCAATTTTTAGCTAAGGGCCAACTTGCTGTTATACCTACTTGATTAATTTTTTCAGAGGATAAATCCCTCACGTATCGGTGGTTTATTTGCATGATCTTATTTTCGGCGAGTTGATATTCCAATGACAGACTACTGCGTTCTACCTTGTCAGTTATTGTTGAAACCTGTGCTTGGGTATGTACATACCATTTACTGCCTATTTGCCAATCTAGTTCAGCAGCTAATGCCGAGCGGTCATCAACTTTGGATGCATCGACAACTTGGTTATCTTTTAAATAAAATATTTGTCCTAGACTGAGTTTAAAGCGTTCTTGGTTATTATTATCAACAAACCTTGATGTCATACCAACAGTAATTTGATTGTTGTCGCTGATACGATCAAGCCCTGTAAATTCCTGTCCTCTAAATAACCCCGCTGAGTCATTAAATAGTCTAGTGGTATCGTATAGGCCAATGTTATTTTGGTCTTCAAAGCTGGTGTATAAATACTGGACCTTAGGTTCAAAAGTCTGGGTTGCTTGTGTACCAAACCAACTAGCAGGTCTTTCAAAAGCCAGAGAACCATAAACTTTGACTTGGCCTAAGGTACGAGAAACATTTTCTGCGAGAGCCGAGTCTTGGATGTTTTCCTGAATGTACCGCGTATGTAAAACAGTCGCTTCAGCTAGAAACTCGCTCCATTGGTTTTTAAATGGGTAACGCACTGTAGGAGCAATATGGAAACGCGTCGCAGTTGGATTATCTAACTCTCCGTTTTCAAAATAGGCTAATTCTGAATTTATTTGAAATTCGGCACCTAAACCTATTGGCGTTAAATAATTCAGTCTTATTTCGGGTAAGGCACGATAACTATCTGGATAGTTGCCCAAAACTTCAAAGTCTCTAAATTGTGCTGTGACATCTAGGTTCTGAGAAAAATAACTCAAACCTAAAGTCTTATATAAATGAGTATCAGCTCGATTGAAATAATCAGAACCTAAGTCAACTATATAGTTGTCGTCGCTTAATCCATTGATATCTGCATTGATCCGCCAATTTTTGCCTATTTGACCACTGTGAAAAAAGCGATAAAAATAACGTTCGGTGTCAGTATCTAGATCCCGATCGTCAGGTAAATATTCAATATTTGCCTGACCAGAATGTTGTTCGGTTAAATATCTAAATTCAGTTTTAAGTTGTAATCCGCGCTCAGTCATTAATCTTGGGCTGAACGTTAAATCATAGTTTGGCGCAATGTTCCAAAACACCGGCTGTTCGATACTAATACCAGTGGAACTATTGCTAGCAGGGATAGGATAGAGAATACCGGATTGTTTTTGATCGTTAATTGGGAAGGAAAAGTAGGGCAAATACAACACAGGTACGTCTTTAATATAGAATCGCGCGTGTTTAACTACGCCTCTGGATTGGTCTGGTGTAATTTCTATATTACTCGCTTGAATGCGCCACACCTCATCGTCTACTGGGCATGAGGTAAAACTAGACTCAATAAGGTTAATCCCTGTTGTTGCACCAAGGCTTATTTTTTCTGCCTTGCCGTGACCTTGCACGCTATTGAGTTGATAAAAAGATTCTTCAATGAGTAATTCATTGGAAATCCTATTTAGCTGCACACTTTGACTGGATACAGTGATGTTTTTGTCTTGAAAACTAACATTGCCTGTGGCGTTTAATGTCTGGGTTTGGCGATTGAGTAAGGCTTCGTCAGCTTTGATTTTGACCTGGGAACTATCTATTTCTACTTTGCCTTTGAATTGCGCAAAAGTATCTTGATTGATTTCACTATCCTCAGCCTTGACTTGAATTTGACCTTCAAGTAGCGAATTTTCGAGAATAGGTCCAGGCAAGGGAACAAAACAGACTTCCTGAGCATCGGCTAGCCCAATCGACATCAACAGTAGACTAATAAATATGATTTGTTTGTTTTGTATACTGGACAAGTACAAAGTGACCTAAAGTTGCATTTAAAGCAGCGAGTTAATACGTAATTTTAAAGGTTTCAATGGGATTTACCAGTAAACTTGCAAAAAAAGCCATATTTCGCCATTCTTTACTTTCATTTAGTCGCCATCATTGTTCAATAATAACAGAACGCCATAAAAACACTGTTAGCTTTCAAACAACTTCGAAAGCTGCAATTACATATTTGGATTTACAAAAAAACACTGACTTTGAGTGAAGATCGTTGGAAATAGTTCAAGCTATCAGCGAGTAGTGAATAATCTTGCATAGTTAGGTCAAAAGATTGAAGGGCCTTGGATGTAGGTGAACGTTTTGGTCTAGAGATACTCTATTCTGCGTAGACTCAAGCAGTGGAAACATAGCAGTCGGTTTCATAAACGCATTGTCATTGTTTGGCGCTAATTGTTTAGATGAGTTCTTGAGTGTGTTTAATGGCGATATTTTTATTGATTTAGGCATCTTATCTATACATTTATAAGAAGGGGTTGAAGCACATTTGGCGATGGTCAATAATCCCAGCCTTAGATTATGAATTTTTATTAAACTGGGTATTAGTGACGTATGTACACCCCAACGATTTTACGAATTAATTAAACAGAGTTTAGCGGAAACAAATGATAGGAAAAATTTTAGGTACCATTTTTGGTTTTATGTTTGGGCGTATCCTAGGCGCGATTTTAGGTTTTGTGATCGGACATATGTTCGACAAAGGTTATAGCCAAAACTTTAATCAAACGGGGGGATTCAACCGGTTTTTTGCCAGTCAAGATGATTTCAAATCCCAAGCAATTTTTTTCCACTGCCTGTTTTCGGTGATGGGACACCTTGCCAAAGCTGATGGCAAGGTGAGTGATATCGAAATACGCATGGCTAGTGCCTTGATGGATCAGATGAACCTTGAAGGGGATATGCGCAAAGAAGCACAGCAAGCCTTTAGGGATGGCAAAGCTGCTGATTTTGCGCTGAAGCAAACAGTTCAAGAGTTTAAAGAATCTTGCCATGGCCGCCGTGATATTTTGCAGGTGTATTTAGAAATATTAATTCAAGCGGCTTATGTTGACGGGAAGTTAGATAAAGCTGAACAAGCAATTTTAGAGACAGTCTCTCAATATTTAGGCTTTAGACAGCACGATTTACTCTATTTAATGTCAGCATTTGAAGCAGAAATGCGCTTTAGACAAGGTGCTGGTGGTAAACAAAACGCCAATGGACAAGCGTATTCTTCGCAACAGTCTTTGGATGATGCCTACAAAATATTAGGTGTGACAACATCTGACGACGATAAAAGCATCAAAAAAGCTTACCGCAAGTTAATGAGTGAACATCACCCAGACAAGTTAGTTTCTAAAGGTTTACCTAAACAAGCCTTGGAGATGGCAAAAAACAAAACCCAAGATATCCAGTCTGCCTATGAAATGATCAAGGAAAAACGCGGTTTTAAATAACAAGTATTGACCTTTACGCGGCTTGAACTCATTGATTTATTCTTCCGATTTTCTTCAATTGGAAGTTTACTCTTCATTAATTTTATTTGGCTTGAGAAAGAAACAGCGGTACCTCTTTGGATCGCGCGGTGTGTTTGTGTGGTTATTTGTTATTGACTGCCCCTATAGACGACGCAATGTATGGACACTTGCGGGGAGTGGTTTTATTCCTAACCGAGTTGTTACCTTATTGTTTATGGCCATATGTTTATATTTTGATAAAACCCGAAACACGTTTTAAAGAGACTCATTGGTTAATTAAGACGTCTGCCTGTTTTTTATTTTTGTGGTTGTTCTATTTTTTTGCGGTTATGCAAGGACTGAGAAAAATCGATTAAGGGTATCTTCAGTTTTTGTTCATTCTTTTTATTCCACACTAACAGCAGGTTTGAAAAGGAAAATGAAATGAAAAGTTCAAGTTTGTTTATATTAAGTGGTTTATTTTTATCAAGCGTTGCTTGGGGTACAGAAAATGAAAGTTGGAGTGCCCAGTCAACTGAAAAACAATTCGAGAAGACAAGTGAGGTGATTTATAAAGCCTCTAATGGTAATCAGACTAATGTGTTGTCTATGACTGCCAACGTCCAGTCAAAAGCAGCAACTAGTATTAGTCATAAAAAGGATATACAGGCTAAGACTTTGATTGTCAGGCCTGAAGCTAAGGCAAGCAACCAGGAGTTTTGGATTTTTGATGCTTGGGTAGAGTTTTTCCGTGATGATGATAGTGATGGGTACTTTAACCATTTTGCCGTCGAGTTTGATGTTGATACCGAATATAGCTCTGCAGAAGTTTATGCCAGATTATATTTAGGGATAGATGAAGTATTCAAGGAATATCATGCTACCTCCAATTTCAGCATTTATGCTGACAGCAGTCATGATAGTTTTGTTGTAGAAAGTGAATTGTTAAATGGTTTTCCTGCGGATGATTATGAGGTATTAATTGAATTGTATGATGCTTACAATGATGAGTTGGTAGCTGTTTATGATGGTAATGATGATGCCGATTTATATTTGTTATCCCTTGAGAGCAAAGAATACGAGTCTACTCAGGTAATAGTTGTGCATGAGCATGGGGGCAGTTTGAGTTTGCTAAGTTTGTTATTACTACCTCTAATTTCAGTTTGTCGCCGATTTAATAAAGTCTTATCTGATTAGGTACACCGAGTTAATGAAGCAGACTTTTTAAAAGTCTGCTTCATTTTTTTGCGAGTCATCGGTTGCGACGACTTCAGTTGTCACTTTTTGTACTAACTTAACCCGACCATGTTTGACTAGTGTGTCTCTTAACACATATTCGATTTGGGCATTGACGCTGCGCAGATCATCATCTGCCCAACGTTGCATGGCTGCTAATACGTCAGCGTTTATTCTAAGAGGAAATGCTTTTTTAGACACCCTCTACTTACCTAGGCCGCTTAAGAACAGCTTGTATATGAGAGGAGCCCCCGGCCCAAGTACTAGTCGTAGGTGCGCTACAACTGACCAGTTCCCAATTTTGTCTACCTAATTCATTTAGATTTGCTTCAAAACTATTTACATCTGGCTCCGGAACAAAAAAACCTTTAGTTTTAAGTTTTGAATTGACGACCTTGTATTCCCACTGCATACCTCATACTCCTTAATACAAACTGCCACTATTAATGATGGGTTGAGCATTTTTATCGCCACATAATACCACTAACAAATTGCTTACCATCATAGCCTTGCGTTCTTCGTCAAGCTCTACAACGTTTTGAGCTTTTAACCTGTCTAACGCCATCTCAACCATGCCTACTGCACCTTCAACAATCTTGCTGCGGGCAGCAATAATGGCGGTAGCTTGTTGCCGCTGTAACATGGCACTGGCAATTTCTGGTGAATACGCCAAGTGGCTGATTTTAGACTCATGCACTGTTAATCCTGCCTTGCCCAAACGCTCTTGAATTTCTTGTTTTAAAATTTCAGAAATATGTTGAGGATGGCTACGTAGCGCAATATCGGCACTGTCATCATCTTGAGGATCGTAACAATAACTGCTGGCCATATTTCGAAGTGCTGACTCAGTTTGTATTGTCACATAACTTTCATAGTCATCCACCTCAAACATGGCTTCGGCCGAATCCGTAACAGACCAAACCACTATGGTGGCAATTTCTATTGGGTTACCTAGATTATCGTTGACCTTTATTTTGGCTGATTCAAAGTTACGAATACGCAATGACACCGTTTTGCGCATAAAAAATGGAATAGTCCAGCGTAAACCGTTACGTTTTTCAGTACCCACATAACTACCAAATAAAGTCATAACTTTGGCTTGATTAGGTTGCACCATAAAGAAGCCAGCCCAACAAACAAGCACAACAATAGAGCAGAAAATACTCATAGGAAGCAAAATTTTGTTCGCTATCATTATGCCAAAACTAATTTGTAGTAAGGGTAAAACCACAAAAAAAGCCAAGTACCCGTTGATCGAAAACCCTTTTTTCTCAGTAATCATAAAAGCTCCTAAGTGATATCATAATGATATTGTATTGAGGTTAGTCTTAATGCATTTAAAAAGCAAACTATTTGTAATTGCATTGATTGCATCAAGGTATTTCATGAAATATTAAGGCCACTGAAGGGCTAGAACTTGTAAAGTTTGGTGATTAATTCGTTGAATTTATGGGAAAGTTGTCAGGTTTTTTATCACATTTGGTACATTGTTTTTTTTACTTTTTTCTAATTGTTTGTTTTGTATAGCAAAAAAAACTAGGTACAACTATTGCTTAATATCCAGACCAATGGGTCAAGTTTCCCGTTGTCCAAGCATGTATTCCACTCACTGTCATACGGATGTCACAGAAGTAAAAGAACATCGCTCGCACCAAAAGATAATTATTAAAAGTCGGAACACCGACACTTACAAATTTTCAGGAGAAAACATGAAATTGAAATATCCAGCTCTGCTGGCCCTTGTTTGTGCGCCTATGGTTCACGCTGAAATTTTCTTTTCGGAATATGTTGAAGGATCTGGCAATAACAAGGCCCTAGAAATATACAATCCAACAAGCGCCGTGGTTGATTTAAGTACTTACGCCATTAATTTATTCAGTAATGGTGCAAGTACTGCAAGCAGCTCACAAACACTCTCAGGAACGCTTGAACCGGGCGCTACCTTTGTGGTGATTACATCTAATTCAGCTGCAGCCGATGAACTTAAAGCGGTGGCGAACTTAACGAGCAGTACCATTAATCATAATGGCGATGATGCTTATACCTTGACTGATGGCTCCACTATTGTGGATGCTTTTGGTCAGGTTGGTAATGATCCGGGGAGCCAGTGGGAAAGCGATGGCGTAGAAACGCAAAATCAAACCTTGCGTCGCAAATCCTCCGTCCTAACCGGAGATACTGATGCTTTAAATCTCTTTGCTCCTAGTGCAGAGTGGCAAGAGTTTGCTCAGGATGATTTTTCTGGTTTAGGTTCTCACACCGTTGATGGTGATGTCATCGAAGATATCGCTCCATTCGTTGCTGCTTCTACTCCTGCCGATGGTGACCAATTTGTTGCTGTCACTAGCGACATCGTTGTCTCTTTTAGCGAAACAGTTAATGTCACGGCATGGAACGATCTGAACTGCAGCCTAAGTGGTAATCATGGGGTTTCTATTACGGGCAGCGGTTCTACATATACTCTCAATCCTGATACAGATTTTGTTTTGGACGAAAGCTGTACACTAACCATATTTGCTGCCGACGTGACGGATGTAGATGGTACATCTCAAACTATGCCTGAAGATGTAATGATCACGTTCACCACAGGTGTATTCCCACTGGTGATTAATGAATTACTGGATGATCCAGCTAATGATTTACCTGGTGATGCTAACGGAGACGGTACCCGAGATTCTAGCGATGATGAATTTGTAGAATTGGTGAATATTTCTGGTAGCGACTTGGATATTACCGGTTGGTCCATTGCTGATGGTGCCTCAACTCGTCATGTATTTCCGCAAGGATCTGTGGTTCCGGCAGATTGTGCCATTGTTGTATTTGGTGGAGGCGAGCCTACTGGCGTATTTGGTGGAGCAGTCATACAGACCGCGACATCTGGTGCTATTGGTCTCAATAACGGCGGCGATACTGTCACGGTTAGCAATGGCAGTGCCAGTGCAGTAATCACCTACGGTAGTGAAGGCAGTGATCAGTCGATCACTCGCAGCCCAGATATTACCGGTGAGTTTGTGCAACACTCAAGCATTAACGGTGCGCTCTACTCAGCCGGTACAAAAACCGATGGAATTCCTTTTGATGGTTGTGAAATTCCAGATGCAGCGCCTTTTGTTGTTGAAAGCAGCCCCGCAGACGGTGCAATAGAAGTTGCAATATCATCTTCGATTAGTTTGACCTTCAGTGAGGCGGTTGCGGTTTCGGCCTGGAATGCTCTCAGTTGTTCAGTCAGTGGTCCGGTTTCTTTTAGTGTTGAGCAGGATGAGAATACCTTTGTGCTGCAGCCCGATACTCTGCTTGGGGTAAACGAGGTGTGTACTCTCACAGTTCCGGCAGAAAATGTGACCGATTTGGATGGTTCTGCCGATCCGATGGTGGTTGATTATATGCTTAGCTTCACTACTGTAGCTGAACTTTTGAGCTGTGATGCTACTTTTACCTTGATTTCTGTTATTCAGGGAGCGGGCGATGTGTCACCCATGGAGGGCGAAAACCTCAATGTTAAAGCTGTGGTGACTGCAGTTACACCAGCTTTAAGTGGTTTTTTTGTGCAGGAAGAATCTGCTGATTTTGACGCTGATCCCTTAACATCTGAAGGCTTGTTTGTTTTCAATCCAGACTCTTATGCGGTGCCACAATTAGGCGATGTAGTTGCACTTAAAGGTGGTGTGTCAGAGTTTTTTAACAAAACCCAGTTGACACTTACTGAGCAGCCAGTAGTTTGCGGGCAGGGTGAGACATCAAGTTCAGCAGTAACGCTTCCTCTTCCTGTTGACCACAACTATGAGTCTGTGGAAGGTATGTTGGTCGAGGTAGCTCAAGATCTGGTTGTAACTAATACTTTTGGCTACGGACGCTTTGGCCAGGTTGAGCTTTCGAGCGAGTTGCGCTTTATACCTACCAATCTATTTACCCCAGGTTCTGCTGCGGCAATTGCAAAGGCCGAGGTAAATGCTCGTGATGTGATCATCATGGATGATGCCAATGACACGCAAAACCCGCTTTCACTACCTTTCCCAACTGGTGGCTTGTCTCCACAAAATACCCTGCGCTTGAATGATACTGTGGCCAATTTAATAGGCGTGGTTGATTATAGGTTCAGTACCTTCATGATTAACCCTTCAGAGCCGCCAATTTTCATCAACAGTAATCCTCGGACTAATGAGCCAGAACTGCTTGCTGGAAATCTAAAGGTTGCCAGTCTTAATGTGCTCAACTACTTCACCTCGGTTGGTCCAGTGGGTAGCTGTTTTACAGTGGGAGGATTGGAATGTCGTGGCGCAAATAGTGCGGTAGAGTTTGAACGTCAAAGAGACAAAATGTTAGCGGCGCTAATCGCTATAAATGCTGATATTGTTGGTTTGATGGAAATTGAAAATAATGGATCTGGAGAAAGTAGTGCCATACAGGATGTAGTTAATGGGTTAAACGCAAGCTTAGGCGAGGGCACCTACGCCGTTGTTGATGCAGGTGGTCCTGTTGGTACTGATGCTATAGCGGTCGCTTTTATTTATAAACCTGCTGTGGTTTCTCTAGAGGGAGCGGTCGCCATTCTTAATAGTGATAACTCGATAGCAGACGATAATGGTCCATTATTTGTTGATACTAAAAACCGCCCAGCTTTGGCACAAAAGTTCT
Source organism: Paraglaciecola arctica BSs20135 (assembly GCF_000314995.1). Classification (GTDB taxonomy): domain Bacteria; phylum Pseudomonadota; class Gammaproteobacteria; order Enterobacterales; family Alteromonadaceae; genus Paraglaciecola; species Paraglaciecola arctica. Next base: position 327,442 of record NZ_BAEO01000062.1, read on the forward strand.
CATTGCTTGAAAACGGCGAAGAAATTGTTGTGTCCGTGAACCATCTGAAATCCAAAGGTTCTGGTTGTGGTGCTGGTGATGATGATACAACTACAGGTCAAGGTAGCTGTAACCTCACTAGAACCCGTGCAGCAGAAGCATTAACTGCCTTTTTAGCCGAGGAATTTGCAGATTTACCGACCTTAATCATCGGTGATTTGAATTCTTACGCAAAAGAAGATCCTATCGCTAAAATTGAAGATGCGGGTTACACCAACCTAGTCAATCATTTTGGTGGGGCAAGTGCTTATTCTTACAGCTTTGCTGGTGAAGTAGGTTATCTGGATCACGCGCTGGCCAACGATAAAGCGTTATCAAAAGTGGTTGATGTGACTGAGTGGCATATCAACGCTGATGAGCCGATTGTTTTTGATTACAATGTTGAGTTTAAAGACCCGACCAATGTCATTAATTATTATTCAGCTGACGCATACCGCATGTCTGACCATGATCCTGTTGTGATTGCTTTGCAGTTAGAAGCCGCAGCGGTAATTGGTGATTGGGATGCAGATGGTGATGTGGATATAGACGATTACCGTGGGCTACTACGAGCAATTCAGCGCCGCCAGTCTGTTGGTATGGAATTTGATTTAAATGAAGACGGTCGCATTACAACCCTTGATGCTCGCGTTCTTCTAACTTTGTGTACGCGCGCTCGTTGCGCAGCTTAATTAAAGGAAGTAGTAAAATGAAAAAAATATTTTTAGCAATCGCCCTAACTTGGGCATCAGTAGCGCAGGCAAACATCATCGAAATTAGTACCGATGAAGTGACAGTAACAGCAGGAGAAGAAGTCAATTTTGTAATTGATTTAGTTAACTTTGAAGAATTTGACTTTTTGAGCTTTTCCTTAGGTTTCGATGACACACTATTAAGTTTTGACGAAACTAGCCTAACAAGCGATTTTGCATTTGCAGATTTGATCAGTGGACCGTTCGATGGATTAGATGTTTTTGCAGATCCGGGTAAGCTTTTGTTTACTTTGACAGCTGATTTCTTAATAGGTGAAACTTTTATGGGCGCGGCTAACTTAGTGACCTTTAATTTTCTAGCAACCGGTACTGGTGTTGCGAACTTCACTCCAGTGTTCGAATCGTTCGATAGTTTGTCGCTCAGCCAAACTGAACTTGATGCTCCAAATTTCCGAGTTGCAGCTGACGTAAATCCAGTATCTGAGCCATCAGCACTTGGATTGTTTGCTGTATTTTTACTTGGTGGGGGTGTTTTACGTCGCCGTTTAGTTGCTTCAAAGTAAGCTGATTGATTGCCCCTCTTACGGGGCAATGTTGAAAAAAAGCCTAGCTTCTAGCTAGGCTTTTTCCTGTTTTTAAGCTACTAACAGTAGTTAATTATTGATAATCAAATTCTGCATCACTCACAACCATTAAATCATCTGCCCCATTAAACAAGTTTGTTTTAAAGCCATCCTTTCTAGGCAACAACCTTTTTAGATAAAAAGCACAAGTGTTGGCTTTACCAGACTTGATACTGGCGTTATCTGAACGTTCAGCAGTATCCGCCATACTCAACCAAATTACGCCTAACAAACAATAAGCACTGTAGTGCATAAAGTCGTACGCGGTGCCCGCTAAATCAACAGCATTTTGTTGTTTTAACTCAGTTGCGGCAGCAAACCATTCGGTTAATAATTCTGTTGCTTGGGTTTGTTTATCTGCATTAGTCATTTGTTGTATTTTGCTATTAAACAATGCGAAGGTGTCTTCAAGCATAGTGCCTTTGTCACGGGCGAGCTTTCTAGAGATTAAATCAAGGGCTTGAATACCGTTGGTACCTTCATACAATTGGGTAATTCTGGCGTCACGTACTAGTTGTTCCATTCCCCATTCACGTATAAAGCCATGGCCTCCAAAAACTTGTACACCTAGATTACTCATCTCGCTACCCATGTCTGTCATAAAACCTTTAACTATAGGAGTTAAGAAAGAGATAACACTTTTAGCTTTATGTTTATCTTCGTCAGTACCAAAACGTTCGATATCCATTTGTTGTGCATACAGCAAAGCTAAAGCACGACAGCCTTCAGCTATGGCTTTTTGGGTAAGTAACATCCTGCGCACGTCAGGCTGGTGGATAATAGGATCTGCTTTTTTGTTTTGCTCCTGCACACCTTGAGGTGCACGTGATTGCAAACGCTCCCGGGCATAGGTCAGCGCTCCTTGATAAGACGCTTCGATAATGCCAAGACCTTGCATACCTACTTGAAAACGTGCGTCGTTCATCATGGTAAACATACAAGCAAGCCCGTTATTTGCCTCACCGACTAAAAAGCCCTGAGCACCATCAAAATTCATTACACAAGTAGGGCTAGCTTTAATCCCCATTTTCTTTTCTATACTGCCCACAGTAACCGAGTTTCTTTGGCCAATACCACCGTCGTCAAGAGGGAAAAACTTTGGTGTTAAAAATAAACTAATGCCTTTCACTCCCGGAGGTGCATCCGGAAGTCTAGCAAGAACCAAATGAATGATATTGTCGGTCCAGTCGTGATCACCTGAAGATATAAATATTTTACTTCCGGTAATATTAAAACTGCCATCTTCATTGGGTATCGCTTTAGTACTCAATAAGCTTAAGTCAGTTCCTGCATGGGGCTCTGTTAAGCACATAGTGCCAGTCCATTCACCCGAAATGAGTTTGGCTAAATAGGTACGCTTAAGGTCATCGTTGGCATGTTTAGTGATGGCTAATATAGCGCTTTCGTTAAGCATGCCAGTTAAGCGCCAGCTTAAGTTGGCTGAATCGAGCATTTCGTGTACAGGCACTGCTACGGTATTTGGCAGGTCTTGCCCTTCATAGTCGGCGCTACCTAACATAGCATTCCATCCGTTTGCTACGTATTCTTTATATGCCTCTGCAAACCCATCAGGGGTAGTGACATTTCCATCAATTAGTTTGGCACCTTGCTCGTCACCTTCGCGATTTAGAGGGGCGATGACTTCTTCAGCAAATTTTGCGCCTTGTTGTAAAATTTCATTGACTAACTCCTGATCAAAATCTTCTAATCCTAGCTTTTGATAATGTTCCGATAGGTTTAACCAGTCATGTAATACAAATTGCATATCTTTAATTGGGGCGATGTATTGAGGCATAGAAATAATCTCTAAAAATCTAATATGGTAGGGATTATACGGTTATTTAGAGGGTTTTGGTTGCTAAAAGTCACCTAATGACTATTAAACGTGGTGATGCGGAGCGAGTGATTTTATGAATGTTTGTTGCTATTAGCTGATTTCATATACCAAAAACACCTTAAAAGTCCCGCTGAAACCTGCATTTACGAGAGGATTTGGGTTTACTCAAATTACTCTAATTGATTATAGGCTTCACGCAAACTTATCAAATCGATGTCTGTTACCCATTGGTCTTGCTGTGTATCAAATGGGTTAATGAGGGAAATTTGACTGGTTTTTCGTTTCGCCCAGGATGGCACAGGAAATTGCTGCAGTTGGCTAGAATAGTCATCTGTAAGTTTGCAGGCAAAATAGTGAGTTTGATTTGGGGCTGTATATAATAACTTACCAACTTCTACATTTAGTCCCGTTGTTTTCCAAACTGCTAGATGCGCCGTACATTGAGCGCTGGTTGATTTTAGTTGTTTATGTGTTGGAACATTCCAACCCTCATCTCCATGATTTTTGATTGCTAGAAGTTGAACGTTTGATTTTATAAGACAGGCTGCTGGCGAAGGTTCTATATCTGTATATAATACATTCGCTCTACACATAGGGTCAGACGGGATATCTCTAGTACATCCTAGTACAAAAATTGTTGCAACGACTAATAATTTATTCAACACAATGTTAGGTACACTTATGGCATGGGTATGAATTTTGATTATTATCACATCAATTTTCTGATCCTTCATAATTAATTATAAAGATTGGCAATTTATCATTTGCCGCAAAGGTCTTATACGGCTCTACATTTAAATAGGTCATCTCATGTCTAAAGGATTAAAGTTTTCTCCGTTATTAATTGCTGCTGTTTTGTGTATTGGCTTAGTGGTGTATTTGTATCTACCAAAGGATGTATCTCAGCAAGTTAATCAAGCTAGTGTCACTTTTGTGAAAGTGCATCGCACTGCCGAAGAGGACTTTGAGGTAGTGGTTGAAGCTTTAGGTACGGGAAAAGCCAATGAGTCTGTTTTTATAACCACGCAAACTTCAGATATTGTACAGAAAATTCATTTCGATGATGGTGATTTAGTCAAACAAGGTCAGTTATTACTTGAGCTTAATGATACCGAAGAAAAGGCCAAATTAACTGCGTTAGATGTCAATCTGCAAGAAGCGTTGCGACAGTTAAATCGGATCACTAATCTGGCCAAAAATAATGTCGCTTCCGAGCAATTATTAGATGAGCAACAGGCCAAAGTAAATGTACTGAAAGCAGAAATGGATGTAGCAAAAACTCAATTAGATGAATTGTTTGTAAGAACACCTTTTGATGGTGTTTTAGGGGTGCGTCAGATAAGCGTTGGGGCCTTAGTCACGCCGGGTGATGTGATCACTACATTGGATGACCTAAGTATTATTAAAGTCGATTTCGATATTGCAGAATCTCATTTGGCTAGTGTGGCCCTTGGGCAACTGGTAAGGGCTACGTCCATTGCTTACCCTGATCAGATCTTTGAAGGTAAAATAACCAGTATTGCTTCGCGCGTTAATGCGTCGACTAGGTCGGTGCAAATTCGTGCCAATATAAAAAACCAAGATCTGAAACTTCGTCCAGGCATGTTGCTACAAATTCTGCTGCAAAAGCAGGTTCTTAAAACTTTAGTGTTGCCAGAAATAGTCCTTGTGCCAGCTGAAGACAAACAGTTTGTTTTTGTGGTGAAAGACAATCAAGTCGAGTTGGTTGAAGTCAAAGTGGGGCTGCGGAAACCTGGAAAGGTGCAGATATTAAGTGGGTTACAAGTAGGTGATGTGGTTGTTACAGAAGGCACACTTAAATTGCGCTCTGGTTCTAAAGTGACTTTTGACACTGCGAATAGCGAGGAATAAGTCATGTTTTTATCGGATATTTCAGTTAAACGGCCTGTTTTTGCATCAGTTGTGAATCTACTGTTAGTGGTATTTGGTATTGTTTCGATTAGTTTTTTGAGTCTTCGAGAATATCCAGATATCGACCCACCTATTGTATCAATTAACACCAACTATTCAGGGGCGTCAGCTTCTATTGTTGAAAGCCGTATTACCCAGTTATTAGAAGATAGAATTAGCGGTATCGAGGGCATTAAGAATATTTCCTCAACCAGTAGTAATGGTCGTTCTTCGATTAGCATTGAGTTTAATTTGTCCCGAGATATCGACGCTGCATCAAATGATGTGCGTGAACGTGTTAGCCGCGCATTAAATAACTTACCCGACCAAGCCGAACCGCCAGAAGTATCCAAATCTAGCTCCGATGAAGATGTGATTGTTTGGTACAACCTGCGCAGTGACAATTTATCCGTTATGGAACTGACCGATTATGCAGACAGGTTTATTGTTGATCGCCTGTCTGTTGCGGAAGGGGTGGCTCGTGTGCGCCTTGGTGGTGGTCGAAGTTATGCGATGAAAGTGTGGCTTGATCGTAATGCTATGGCAGCTCGACAAATAACAGTAAATGATATTGAAAATGTAATTCGTTCTGAAAACGTTGAATTACCAGCTGGTGAAGTTGAGTCCATTAATCGTGATTTTGAGGTGCGAGTAGCAAGAAGTTTCTTAACCCCAGATGATTTTGCCAATTTAACTATCAAAGCTAGTGCCGACGGTTATTTGGTTAAGTTGAGTGAAGTTGCTCGTGTTGAATTAGGCGCAGAAGACGACGAAACTGAGTTTCGTGGTGGCGGCGTCAATATGATTGGTTTGGGTATTATTAAACAATCAAAAGCCAATACACTTGAGGTTGCTAGAGCGGCAAAAAAAGCCATTCAACAAATAGAGCAGACTCTGCCTGACAACATTTTTATAGTGCCAAGTTATGATTCATCTGTTTTTATTGAAGCTTCAATCAACGAAGTCTACGAAACCTTAGCAATAGCTATGTTGATGGTGGTGTTGGTTATATATATCTTTTTAGGAAATTTTCGAGCGACGATCATACCGGCGATTACCGTTCCGGTGTCTTTGGTTGCGGCCTTTATTGTTATGTATGCCTTAGGTTTTTCGATTAACTTACTAACTTTACTGGCTTTAGTGCTCGGCATTGGTTTAGTGGTTGATGACGCCATAGTTGTGCTAGAAAATATTTCAAGACGAATAGAAATGGGAGAACCGCCTATTTTGGCATCCTATAGAGGGGCTAGAGAAGTCGGGTTTGCAGTTGTTGCAACAACATTAGTACTTATAGCCGTATTTGTTCCTTTGGTATTTTTGCAGGGGAACATAGGTAGGTTGTTTACCGAATTTGCTTTAGCGATTGCCGCAGCAGTGGCCTTTTCGAGTGTGACCGCCCTGACACTTTCCCCTATGTTATGTTCACTCTTGCTTAAAAAACGCCAAAAACAAAGTGGTTTTGCCTATTGGGTTGATACTAAATTTAACCTAATTGAAAAGAGTTATTATCGTGCCCTAGGCACAACCTTACACCAACCCTGGCTAATGGGATTGTTGGTGTTGGCAAGTATTATTGCTTTAATCAAATTAGGTCAAGTTTTGCCTAGTGAATTTGTCCCCAAAGAAGACCGTGGTAACTTTTTTATTCGCGTACAAACAGCCGAAGGTTCTAGTTTTGAAAGCAATTCCATCAATATGAAAAAGATTGAAGATATCTTACTAGAATATTTAGAAAGAGGTGAAGTAGGTAGAGTGTTAGTTCGTTCACCTGGCTTTGGTGGCTCCGCAGGCATTGGTATAGTTGGCATGCCTTTAGGAGATGATAGAAAACGCTCAACCTTTGAACTGATGGATGAAATCAGTACTAAATTGGCGGAAATTCCTGATGTACGGGCCTTCGCTATTATGCGTAGTAGTATTGGTGGAGGGGGGCTAGGCCAGCCAGTGCAATTTGTGTTGCAAGGTAATACCTACGAAGACTTAGTTAAGTGGCGAGATATTGTTTTAGAAAAAGCTCGCACTAATCCAAATTTAATCCGCCTTGACTCAGATTATAAAGAAACTTGGCCTCAGCTATTAGTGAATATTGATAAAGATAGAGCTGCAGATTTAGGGGTTTCTATCAGTGAAATAGGCCGAACATTAGAAACCATGTTAGGCCAAAGACGAGTATCCACATACTTAGATAAAGGGCAAGAATACGATGTGATTATGGAAGGCGAAGAGTCTGACTATCGAAGCCCTTCTAGCATTGAAAATATCTACGTACGCTCAAGCCAAAGTAATCAATTGATCCCTTTAGATAATTTATTGTCTACAGAGGAGCGAGCTACCTCGTCTAGGCTTAACAGGTATAACCGAATGCGAAGTATTACTATTAGTGCTAATTTAGCTGATGGTTATACAGTAGGGGATGCCTTAGAATATTTACGGGAAATTGTGGATACAGAGCTTCCTGAGGAAGTATCAATTGACTACAAAGGCGAGTCGCAGTTATATCAAGAAGCCGGTAGTTCTATTTTGTTTATATTTGCTTTAGCACTGGCAGTCACTTATTTGATTTTAGCCGCGCAGTTCGAAAGTTGGATCCATCCATTAGTTATTATGTTAACTGTTCCTCTCGCTTTGTTAGGAGCGTTCGTGGGACTGTACTTTTCAGATATGACCTTAAATATCTACAGCCAAATTGGGCTGGTGATGTTAATTGGATTAGCGGCTAAAAATGGGATCCTCATTGTTGAGTTTGCTAATCAATTAAGAGATGCCGGTGTGGAGTTTGAACAAGCTTTGCGCCGAGCTGCCTCGCAACGTCTTAGACCAATAGTGATGACGGGCTTCACTACAGTATTCAGTTCATTACCCCTAGTTATGGCCAGCGGTGCCGGATCAGAAAGCAGGACTGTGATTGGTATGGTTATTTTTGCTGGGGTGTTGGTCTCAGCCTTTTTAACCTTATACATAGTGCCTACAGCCTATTATCTGCTTGCCAGGCATTCTAGCTCTCCTAATGAACGGGCGCAGCTAATCAGTAAGCTCTCAGACGATATCCCTTATCGCAAGGGCGAATAAAATTTTCAGGTTAGGGCTTAACAAACAAAAAAGCCTCAGCTGTTGCTGGGGCTTTTTATTATTTAACTGAGCTGGGCCAATTCGCTTAGGCCATTTGAAAATTAACCGTTAAAATTGTTTATCAATGCGTACCGATCCATTCGCTAAATAAATCATACGAATTTTGTCGTGGGTGTGAAAAATCATTTCAGGGTCGAGATCTTGCACCACCATATACTCATCACCATTATCGATACTGATCATCAATTCAACTAACTGAATAGTTATTTCTTGAACTCGCGAATGCTTGTCATTAGCAATCGAGCTGCCTAACATCGCACCTAGTACAGTGGTAATAGCACGTCCGCTGCCACTGCCAAATTGGTTACCTATGGTGCCACCAATTAGCGCACTACCAAACACCTTCCAGCCATGATTACGATCTTCGATTAACTCTGTTTCTGTGACCCGGCGAACCGAAGTGACTTTACCAAACAACACTTTATCGACGGGCACGGCTTGATTACGTTGATAATCGGCTAAGGCTTGAGGCATATGCCCCGCCAACAGTATTATGCAAACTAACAGTGCTTTCATGGTGTTATCCTCAGTTAAATCTTTGCTGAATTACTAGAAATTTAAATTACCAGCCCACTAATTTTTTATTACTGGTTTTACGTATTTCAGTTTCATCCGCCCATTCAATTAAACCACTTTCTAAGTCCATTAAGCGCATTGTAAATTTATAATACACATCAGATTTATCTGCATTTGTTTTAACTATACTGGCTAAATTTCCATACAGCATATACTCAGCACCGACTTGTTTACCAAATTGAACCGCTTTGTTTGGGTTGACTAAATCACCTTCATTTTGATAGTTGAGCTGTTCGCGCACCGCGCTTACTTTACCCATATCTACAAAACGAAACTTACCCGATCGCAATAGCTGGGTTGAAATAGAATCTGTTAACGACTCAGTATCAATATGTTCACTGGTTTTATTTTTTATAGAATCGACAAACACAATGGGACGTTTATTAGCGGTCATTGTGCCAACTACGGGTGATTGTATGAGAGATTCTGTCATTTGATTGGCAATTTTTTGTAAATCCGTTGAGCCAAAATTAATATCGGTAGTTTCAACTGCGTTGGCGTCGCCATAACTCACCACTGTTTTATTTGCACAGCCCGCCAGTAGGCTTATTGACAGTCCCATAACACTTACTAAAAGTAATTTTTTCATTAACTTATCCTTGGATTTTAGGTTGGTTGCTGTGTTTTTGTAGAGCAACCTGTTGTTAAATCATCATGTCTTAGATGTGGTCACTATAAGGTGTGATATCAATAGCGACACAATCAATTTCATTTTTAACTTCAAGCTATTTTTGCTGAAGCTCTGTTATAACTGTGTAAGCTTATGACCTTGAAAGTTTCCAATAGTTGTCATATTTAATAAGCTTATCCGCTTAGCTTGAATATCTACTTCAATTAACTCCGTTTTATCGCCAAAGTTAATGTCAATTAGCTGTTTTCCTGCAGGTAAGGAGAGCCTTAATATTTGTACTTCATCGGGCAAGGTTAACCAACTGCGTGTATCTGCTTGTTCTGAGGCTGCGTTGTAAATTACTGCCAGAATATTACCAATGTCGCCACCTTCTTTACTCATAGTACTGCGTAGCTTTTCTTTGGCTACAAGTCGCAAGGCTTGGCGTGTTACTAAGCCAGGCATTTGTTCTTGTAACTGTTTAGAAGCGAGAGACTGTAATCTCACAATTTGTTCTGATGTATAGGTTTGCCCAGCTACAGTGATCTTCAAGGGGGTATACCTTGTCAGCGTTCCCTGGTAAACCGGCAAGGCAAAACTAAAAAGTCGTGGTTGATTATAACCACTAAAAATTGGCAGGTTAAGCGCCACTTCTTGTTTGGGATTAATCGCTCCGTTTTCGATTAAAATAACTAACTCCCCAGCGTCAGTAATTTTATTCGATTGATAAGCACCGTATTTAGCCGAAAATAATGCCAAATCATCAGTCATATTGAGTTTTGTGGCCAGACGTAGCACATCTTGTTGTAAATAATGGTTGTTTGGGTAGATTTCTAATGCACGTTTATAATCAATGTAGGCATCATTGGGCTGCAATGCGGCTTCATACAATAGGCCTGACAAATAAAAGGTGTAAGCATTTTGAAAACCGTTTTTAATATCGCCAATCATTGCTGACATAGAGGGGTATGCTTGGTTTAAAGATTTTTTGTCAAAGTTTGCTTGTTCTTTAGCTAAGTCCTGCTGATTTTGCTTTAAGGCATTTTCTTGCACTAAATTTGCGCGTCGCACTTCAACCAAGGCACCTTCCAGTTGCCCTAAAAATAGGTAATTTAATGCTTGATAACTATGTAGCATCGTTTGTTCATATGCTGGCACATGATAGGCAATCGCATTGTCACTACTGACTAATGCAGCCATATTGGAAGCTCCACCACTGAGCCTAAGCTTGGCTTTAGTCGCTTCTTCATCTAATACATTGGACACTAAGGCAAAGTCTTTGCGGCTTTGTGCCCAGTCATTTGCTAGATAATGTAAACGAGCCTTTTCAAGTAGGTTTAAGGTGTAGTTATTCTGATTGGTTTTTGGTTCTACGATCATTGTCGCAGCGGCTTTAAAATCACCTTTTAGTTGGGCATTCCTAGCGTTTCTAAGTTGCTCAGCATAATCTGAAAATAAGTCTTTGAATCCCATACTTGTACAAGCAGAAAAACTCAGTATTAGACTGAGTAGGATTAAGCGTTTTAATAAACGATTTGGACTTAACAATGTAAAAACGAATAAATGCATGTAAACAGGTAATCTTATAATAAGCGAATATCAGACCAGATTAAGACAGCAAAGTAACGCTTTAATTCGCAGTAAGTACAGTGTTACTTAAATAAAAAAGCCCTGACAATAAACATTGCCAGGGCTTTTTTAATCATTAGATTTTGACTATTCGTCTAAGAAACTTTTCAGTTGCTCAGAGCGACTAGGGTGACGCAGTTTACGCAAAGCTTTGGCTTCGATTTGACGAATACGTTCACGTGTAACATCAAATTGTTTACCAACTTCCTCAAGCGTATGGTCAGTGTTCATATCAATACCAAAACGCATTCTAAGTACTTTTGCTTCACGAGCCGTTAGGCCAGCTAACACTTCCTGAGTCGCGTCTTTTAAGCTGCCACCTGTGGCTGAGTCTAAAGGCTGCACTATAGTGCTGTCTTCGATGAAATCACCTAAGTGTGAATCTTCGTCATCACCGATAGGGGTTTCCATTGAGATAGGCTCTTTGGCAATTTTTAATACCTTACGAACTTTGTCTTCTGGCATTAACATACGTTCTGACAATTCTTCAGGTGTTGGCTCGCGGCCCATTTCTTGTAACATCTGACGAGAGATACGATTTAATTTATTAATCGTTTCAATCATATGCACAGGAATACGAATAGTACGAGCTTGGTCGGCAATTGAACGAGTAATAGCCTGACGTATCCACCAAGTTGCGTAAGTTGAAAACTTATAACCACGACGGTATTCAAACTTATCTACTGCTTTCATCAGACCGATATTACCTTCTTGGATAAGATCCAAGAACTGCAAACCACGGTTAGTATATTTTTTCGCAATGGAGATAACCAAACGTAAGTTAGCTTCAACCATTTCTTTCTTGGCGCGGCGCGCTTTGGCTTCACCAATAGACATGCGGCGATTGATATCTTTGATATCAGCAATGATCAATCCGGTTTCTTCTTCAACCGCATTCATTTTACCGATTGCACGTTCTAATTCTTCTTGATGTCCGCGCATTTCTTCTGCATAAGGTAAGGCAGAATCAAGTATTTTGAATAACCAAACAGTGGATGTTTCGTTGCCAGCAAAAGCTTTGATAAAATCTTTTTTCGGCATTTTTGCCGTTTCCACACAGTGTTTCATTACTATGCGTTCTTGCACACGAATTCTGTTCATCATGCTGCGCATGTTTTTAACCATACGGTCAAATTGCTTAGGCGTGAGTCTAAATTCTTTAAAGACTTCGCTTAGTTCAAAAATTTGAACTCGGGCTTCTTTATGTGAACGGCCTTTTGCATTGATAACATCACGGGCTTTTTCGTATTGAATACGCAGTGCAGTGAATTTTTCACGAGCTAGTTCAGGATCTGGCCCTGTATCTTCTTCTTCCTCGTCTTCATCATCGTCACCATCTTCTTCAGCTAATTCTTCTTTAGATAATTCAGAACCAACATGTGTGGCGGTAGGGGCTACGTCTTGTTCGTTTGGATCAACAAAACCGATAATGATGTCACTAAGGCGAATTTCTTCTGCTTCGAATAAGTCCCACTGGTCAAGTAAATGAGTAATGGCTTCAGGATATTCTGCAACAGAGCACTGAACCTGATTAATTCCTTCTTCGATACGTTTGGCGATTACAATTTCGCCTTCACGTGTTAGAAGTTCAACTGTGCCCATTTCACGCATGTACATACGTACTGGGTCAGTAGTACGACCAATCTCACTTTCTACTGTTGAGAGAGCTTGAGCTGCGGCTTCAGCGGCTTCATCATCAGTATCGCTTTCTTGCATCAAAAGCTCATCTTTATCAGGGGCAGTTTCAAATACCTTTATGCCCATGTCATTGATCATGCGGATAATGTCTTCCATTTGATCTGAATCGACAATATCTTGAGGTAGGTGGTCGTTAACTTCCGCGAAAGTCAAATAGCCTTGTTCTTTACCTTTAGCAATGAGGAGTTTTATTTGCGACTGCTTGCTTTGCACCATATAACTTACGCTTCTCGAATTAGTTGAATATTCATCAAACCTCTCACAGAGAGGATTCACGCTGTAATTTGCTTAATATACCCAGTAAATACTTTGTAAATACTACGGTGTTAGCGAATTAGCCAGTATAGCAGACTCACTATACATTGGGCTAGATGTTGGGTCATTTTTGTTCTTTTACAAGGTTACCTTTGTTCTTTTATTAGAAGATTGAGTTCTTGTTTTTCTTCATTGGTTAATTTACTCACCCTAGACTTAGAAAACAACTCATCCATACGGCTTTGTAAATGCCAATCTAATAGCTTGGCAAAGCTATCTTCAAACACGGCTGTTTGGTTTTGTTCTGCGTATTCCCACATCATTAATTTAGCTAATTGAGCACTTTGGGCATGACCCCGAAAATGTTCTAAGACCTGTGCCGTGTTCGCAAGAGGCTTAGCTAAACAAAATTGGTAAAGCTCAATTAACATGGCCATGCCAGGGATATCAACTGATACTAAAGGCGTGGGATCAGCGGCGCTACATTTAATCGCTAAACCTGGATCATCTAATAATAGCCTAATCATCATGCGTACCGGTGATATTGTACTCTTATTAGGCGTGTTAAAATCTAACTTCTTTGGATTTTTTCTTTGATTTGCTTGAGCGATATCACGCTCTAACTTATGTTTGTTTTGGTCACCCATATAGTTACTTAAATCAGATAATAAAATTTCTCGAATATTATCGCCGACTATTTGTTCTATTAATGGTATAGCCTCAGCTTTTAACGCAGCTTTGCCTTCATTACTGCTTACGTGATGACGCTGTAATAAGTTATCAAAAAAGAATTTAGACAAGGGAACTGAATCGTTCTTTAGTTTTTCTTCAAAGGTTTCTTTGCCAATTTTACGGACTAAAGTATCTGGGTCTTCGCCATCGGGTAAAAATAAAAATTTCATTTCTACCCCATCTTTTAAGAAAGGCAGTGCATTTTCTAAAGCGCGCCACGCTGCTTCTCTGCCTGCACGATCACCATCGTAACAACATACTATTTCACTGGTGGCGCGGAATAACATTTGGATATGCTCAGCTGTAGTGGCGGTGCCAAGAGAGGCCACAGCATAGTCGATACCAAATTGTCCTAGCGCGACAACATCCATATAACCTTCAACAATCATCACTCGGGCTAAATTTCGATGTGCTTGTTTAGCTTGGTAAAAACCATACAGCTCATGGCCTTTATGGAATATACGGGTTTCTGGTGAATTCAGATATTTGGGGCCGCCATCGTCTAATACCCTGCCACCAAAACCAATAACGCGGCCGCGTTTTTCACGAATGGGAAACATAATACGGTCGCGGAAAAAGTCGAAGCGCCGCCTGTTATCATTTTCTGTGATAAGTTTTAAATCGAGTAACTGTTCTTGATACACCGGACTTATGCCGAAGGTTTTTAACACTGAATCCCATTCAGGTGGCGCGAAACCCATATCGAAGGCTTTGACTATTTCACCGCTGAGCCCTCGATTTTTTAAATAATTGACTGCTTTATCTTTGTCAGGATGCACTTTGAGTTGTTGGGCAAAGTATTTCGCTACTTTTTCCATTAACTCGTAATCGCTCTCTTTTTGTTGTTTTTGTTCAGCTGACGGGGGAGGTGCACCGCCTTTTTCTCGCGGCACCTCAATACTATGGTATTGAGCGAGTTCTTCGATGGCTTCTGGAAATTCTAGGCGGTCAAATTCCATCAAAAATGAAATAACGTTGCCATGTGCGCCACAACCAAAGCAGTGATAAAACTGTTTATCTTGGCTTACCGTAAAAGAAGGACTTTTTTCATCGTGAAAAGGGCAGCAGGCTTGATGATTACGTCCGGCTTTTTTTAAGCGGACACGACTATCAATCACTTCAATTATGTCTGTGCGAGCAATAATGTCATCAATAAACTCGCGGGGGATACGACCAGACATTAGACCTTCTCAATTAACATAAACGGCTGAATATTGTGCCATATACTTTGGCAAATTTAAGCACTTAAACAAACAAACCGCATCAAAGTGCGGTTTATAAATATTGAACTAATAAGTGGGATTTGCTAAGAATTAAGTTTGGCTTTTATTTTGCCACTTAATTTGCCCATATCAGCACGGCCTTGAACTTGTGGTTTTAATAAGCCCATGACTTTGCCCATATCCTGCATATTTGCAGCACCAGATTCAGCCATAGCTTGCACAATTAGAGCGTCGAGCTCTTCTTCGCTAAGGGCTTTAGGCATAAAATCTTGCAAAATAACAATTTCTGCTAGTTCGATATCAAGTAAATCTTGTCGACCCGCAGTCTCATATTGACTGGCCGCATCTTTTCGCTGTTTTACCATCTTGATTAAAATAGCAAGCACACCATCATCATCGAGAGCAATATAATCGGGATCAGTACGGCCATCGATCTCATGTTGCTTTACAGCAGACAAAGCCATGCGAATAGTACCCAGACGAATTTTGTCTTTGGCACGCATAGCATCTTTTTGTGCATTTTTTAAATCATCTAATAAAGACATGGAATGACTCAGTAAAAACGGAAAAAGGATGTGTGATAAAACGACTTAAAGCGCGTGGTTTTTAACTACAAACAACGCGCTTCAGAAGAGATTTAGTACAATCTGATGCGACGAGCGTTTTCGCGAGATAACTTCTTCAAAAGACGTTTCTTAGCGGCAGCTTTCTTACGTTTACGTTCCCAAGTAGGTTTTTCAAAAAATTCGCGACGACGAACTTCAGAAAGTACACCTGCTTTTTCACATGAACGTTTAAAACGACGCAATGCAACATCAAAAGGTTCGTTTTCTCTAACTTTAACGATTGGCATTCAACTCTTACCTCAAAAAATAAAAATATATCGTGCCGGTATAAGAATAGCCGACTCGGTTAAAAATGGTGCGGAATTCTAATCATATCCGCAATGGATGTAAAGTCTTGATAGCTTAAAAAACTGATTAATTGCAACAAATGCCAGAATAAATTGGCGGTTTAACCACTAATCAGTAAAATGCCGTTAGTTTAAACCTATGTGTTAGAAATTGAATATGCGTGTATTAGGTATTGAAACGTCTTGTGATGAGACTGGTGTGGCTATTTATGACGACCAACAAGGCTTGTTGGCTCATCAATTGTATAGCCAAGTGAAATTACATGCTGATTATGGCGGCGTAGTGCCTGAGCTAGCTTCCAGAGATCATGTGAGAAAGTTAATACCTTTAATAAAAGAAACTTTGCGAGAAGCAAATTGCAGCGCCAAAGACATAGACGGTATTGCTTTTACCAAAGGACCCGGTTTAGTTGGGGCATTGTTAGTGGGCTCATCAGTCGCGCGCAGTTTGGCATACGCTTGGAATAAGCCTGCAGTGGGCGTGCATCACATGGAAGGGCACCTGTTAGCCCCTATGTTAGACGAGCCTGTACCTGAATTTCCCTTTGTTGCTCTTTTAGTGTCTGGCGGTCATTCTATGATGGTGAAAGTAGCAGGTATTGGTCAATATGAAGTCTTGGGTGAATCGGTAGACGATGCAGCCGGAGAAGCCTTTGATAAAACAGCTAAGTTACTTGGGCTCGAGTATCCTGGAGGTCCTTTATTAGCTAAATTAGCCGAGAAGGGTGAAGCTGGCCATTATAAGTTTCCACGGCCCATGACCACTAAACCTGGTTTAGATTTTAGTTTTAGTGGTTTAAAAACTTTTGCCGCCAATACGATCCGAGCATCAGACGGTTCAGAGCAAACTCGGGCAAACATCGCCTACGCCTTTCAAGAAGCCGTAGTCGATACCTTAGCCATTAAATGCAAGCGTGCCTTAAAACACACTAACTTAAAACGTTTGGTTATTGCCGGTGGAGTGAGCGCAAATAAACAATTGCGCGAAGAACTCGCTGCCATGATGAAGTCAATTAAAGGTGAGGTGTTTTATCCTAGATTAGAATTCTGTACCGACAACGGCGCTATGATCGCTTATGCAGGATTGCAGCGACTAAAAGCCGGTGAAATTGAAGGATTGTCTACTAAAGCTAGACCTCGTTGGTCATTGGAAGAATTGCAAAAAGTGTAGTTAGAAAAATAGCGTTTAAGGCATATTACTCTGAGTGTAAAAGGTTTATTTAATCGAGTTTTTTTGCGAAACCTTTGGTTCTTTTCCTTGTATTAATCGAACAATATTGCCTTTGTGACGCAATATAATTAACAAGCTTAATATCGCCACTGGAAGTGTATATTCAGGTTTTAGCATCCAAGTTATTAAAGGTGCTAGGCCGACCGAAAGAATAGCAGCTAGGGAAGAGTAGTTAGTTAAACTTACAATAACTCCCCATGTCACTATTAATATAGCTGCTATATCAAGACCAAGAGGTAATATTGTGCCAAATGCAGTGGCAACCGCTTTGCCACCAGAAAAATCAAAAAATACTGGGAACATATGACCTATACAGGCAAAAACGGCAACAAAGGCCAGATCAATAGGCTCTAGGCCGAGATAGTAACTACCCCACACTGGGATCGTGCCTTTTAACACGTCAAAAACTAATACTAATATCGCTGGATATTTCCCTCCAAGGCGCAATACGTTGGTTGCGCCAGGATTACCTGAGCCTTGATCTCTAGGGTCGCCTAAGCTGAATAACCGGCATACCAAAATGGCACTGGAAATAGAACCGAGTAGATAGGCCGAAGCAAACATTAATATTGTTAGTGCTGTCATGTACTTGTATTAAAAAAATGAGTTACAATTTAGCAGAATATACCAAACCTCCATAAAATGCAGCGCGGATCACCAATGGATAAAATTCATATTGAAGGACTAGAGGTCTTTGCGTTGATTGGCGTATATGACTGGGAGAGAGAACATCAACAGCGGTTAATTGTGGATGTTGAGCTTTGTGCCGACCTTTCTATGGCGGCGCAAACTGATAATGTAGATAATACGCTTAATTACGCGCAAATAGCCCAAGGCATCAAAGACTTTGCTGCAAAAAGCCAATTTAAACTGATTGAAGCTTTGGCAAGCCATATGGTTGACTGGTTGTTGCAATCCTTTCCAATGCTTAAAAAAGTACGATTAAAGCTGAGTAAGCCTGATATTCTGGCGAACGCTAAGAATGTCGCAGTAGAATTTACTAAGGAACAAACTCTTTGAGTATTGACACTGAGCAAATACATATCATCTATATTAGTGTCGGTAGTAATGTGGATAAAGAAAAACACACTAAGGCTGGATTACAGGGAATGTACCAAGCATTTGGTGAGCTGACTCTGTCTTCTGTTTTTGAAAGTGAATCGGTGGGATTTGAAGGCAATAATTTTTACAACTTGGTTATTAAAGCCAATACTAAGTTATCCATTGCAGAAGTCTGCAGTGTTCTTAAAAAAATTGAACAAGACAACAAACGACAGCGTGGTGAGCAAAAGTTTGCTCCTCGAACCTTAGATTTAGATTTACTACTATACGACCGCCAAGTGACGTCTCAGCCCATAATATTACCTCGTCCTGAAGTACTTTATAATGCATTTGTGCTTAAACCTTTAGCCGAAATTGCCGCTGATGAAGTCCATCCAGAAGTGAACACAAGTTACGCCAATCTTTGGCAAGCATATGACAAAAGCCAACAAAAACTGTGGGCGATTAAATTTGATTGGAGCCCAACTCGAAAATGACCTTATTCGAAATTATTATCTTGGCGATCATTCAAGGGTTAACTGAATTTTTACCTATATCTAGCTCAGCGCACTTAATTTTACCTTCCGAAGTTTTAGGCTGGAATAATCAAGGTATGGCTTTTGATGTGGCAGTGCATGTAGGAAGTCTACTGGCAATTATTATCTACTTTCGAGAGGATATCTGGCGTTTAACTGGGGCTTGGTTTAGTTATGGTCTTAGTGCAAATCAAACCCAAGATAGTCGCTTAGGATGGTGGATCATCATTGCCACTATCCCTGCTGTAATTTTGGGGTTTGCTCTCAAAGACTTCATAGAAATATATACCCGTTCAGCTCTAGTGATTGCAATTACCACTATTGGTTTTGGTTTGTTGCTTTGGTACGCAGATTATAAGGCCACACAAACTAAAACTGTGCATCAGATTACCTGGAAAAATGCGATTTTTATAGGGCTTGCACAAGCAATCGCTATTATCCCTGGAACGTCACGTTCTGGTATTACTATGACTGCTGGACTGATGATTGGTCTCGATAGGGAAAGTGCCGCTAGATTTTCATTTTTATTGTCTATACCAGTGATACTAGGTGCTGGACTACTTGCTACATATGACTTAATACAAACCCCTGACGCTGTGGATTGGCAAGCGCTAATCTTTGGTGCTGCATTTTCATTTGTTAGTGCTTATGCTTGTATTTACCTATTTTTAGCCTGGATCTCCAAAATTGGAATGTTGCCATTTGTGATCTATAGATTGATCCTAGGTGCTGCACTATTATTGTTTGTATTTATATAGGGACTGGGCCATTTATTCGCCTACCTTTGTTGTTCATCTTTCGTTTAGAAGGGCTAAACTTCAAGACGAACGCCTCGGTATACAAATAAATGACCTCAGTCTCGGCTGACATATGAAAGATCAACAACCCCTAAGGAAGAAGCCATGAGCGAAACTATTTTTACCAAGATAATCAATAAAGAAATCCCAGCCGACATTATTTATGAAGATGAATTAGCTTTGGCGTTTAGTGATATTAATCCCCAAGCCCCTATACATTTTTTGGTCATCCCCAAAAAGCCGATTGCTACTATAAATGATATCGAAGAGGCCGATAAAGCCTTAGTGGGACATTTGTATTGGGTGGCAGCACATTTAGCTGAAAAACAGGGTTTTGCTAAAGATGGTTACAGAGCTGTGATGAATTGTAACGAAAATGGCGGGCAAACTGTGTACCACATCCATTTACATGTGCTAGCAGGCAAAGCCATGGGCTGGCCACCTTATCAGGACCAGCCTAAAACTTTGAATTAACAAACCAAGTATTGAGGGGCAGATAAGCTCAATACTTGACCATTTACCCTTTGAGATTAAAGCCCTAGAACCTTAACACCTTGTTTGAAATTTACGTCTACTGGAATATCAGCAGCAGTTAATCTATCTAAGTCTTGCTGTAACAGAGCTTTGATAACACCTTTTTCAGCAACTAATTTTGTCACACCTTCATAGTCGCCATCACCTTGTAGAGTCAGTATTTTATTTGATAAGGCGTCAATAGCTTTACTCATATTCTGCATGTCGACTTGGTATAAACCATCTTCGTTACGACTAAAGGCTTGGTGATCCTGAAAAAAGTTAAACCTGATCATATTGGCTTTTCCGTGTGCGCTAGATGCTCCGAAGCGAACAGAACGAAAAATTCCCGCCATAAAGGTGACGTAATAATCTTCTAACATTCCTTCTTCAATGACACCTTTGGCTAATAGTTGTTGAACCATATACAGTCCTAAAATATCGGCTTTGCCTTCTTCTAATGCTGACGCGTGTTCCTTTAAAGCCTGTCTAACCGTTTGTTCACTTCCTAATACTGATTTGATGCCAAGCCCATGGGCCACTTCATGAAACATAGTGTTAGCGAAAAAAGCGCTGAAAGTAATGTGTTGACGTTGTTCAGGCACAATCAATTGTTTAGAAATAGGTACTAAAATATTATCAAATTTGGCGCGCATGGCATTTTTGAGTTGTAACCTACGGGTGCCTTTTTTCAGTTGTACTTCTTCGTCGTTTGGCAAGTTGATGGCAATAGTTTTACTACCGGCGTTTGAATGTCCTGCGTAATAAATCACATCGTAGGCATTTAAATCAGCATTGGCTCCTGGCATTTGTGCTTTGTACTTTTCCTCAACCGGCAAGCCTTGTTGCAGCTCAGGTAAGAAAGATGCATATTTACTAAGCCTCTCGCTCCACGCCAAATCCTTCAATAATACGTAAGACTCAAATGCTGCTCGATAACCAAATAGCTGGTCTTCGTAGGTCTCAATGGGACCATAAACTAATTCGATAGGATTGGTCTTCATATCCATCCACGCATAGTCAGACGGTTGATAATTGTTGGTTAATAACGCTTCAGCCCGTAATTTGAGATAAGCCGCAAAACTTTTATCCTCAGCTAAAGTGGCTGCTTTTGTTAGCAGTGTTGAGGCTTCTTTTAGTTCTTCGGCAAAGTAAGT
Organism: Paraglaciecola arctica BSs20135; assembly: GCF_000314995.1. Classification (GTDB taxonomy): domain Bacteria; phylum Pseudomonadota; class Gammaproteobacteria; order Enterobacterales; family Alteromonadaceae; genus Paraglaciecola; species Paraglaciecola arctica. The sequence goes on from NZ_BAEO01000062.1 coordinate 348,584, forward strand.
TGAGTAGGGGATCGCAATTAACTGGCCCATTTTATCTCTACGCACCATAGAATATAAGCCATTTTTGTCTGCAAAGTTGCTGGCTTCAAATTCTGTCTTGGTCATATCTGCGGGATAAAATTGCGCACCTAACGGTTTTTCATCAGTATTCGACAGGAAAACTTGGTCACCATCTAATCTATCCCAAGGGCCATAGTTGATATTGGCAAAATTTTGGGTTTTGTTGTCAGCTATAGCAGCTAAAAACGTGTCTTTGTTGTCACCAAAAGCCTGACGCCAAAATAAATCATCCATAATCACTGATGCTTCAATCAATATGGCTAACATTTGTCTCTGGTTGTCACTTAAATGATCTATGTCAGCAGAAAGTGTGACGGGGAAATAAATATTGAGGCGGTTTTCGTAGCCTTCAATAAGTGAAAACGCTACATCTTTATCAGTTGCTATGATCACGGTTGGTGGGATCTGAACTGTATCATTTGTGGGTTTATTGCATGATGAAGCCAGTGTTGAACAAACGACTAATGCTATTGCTGAAATGTATGATTTTGAAAGAACTTTCATTGCGTCACCTTTTTTTATTGTTGTATTGCGCTATTTAACTTAATTCATAGGAAATATAACAAATTTTTGGCTTTTAATGCGTTTATCATATCTAGATACTATAAAAAAGTGTGCTAGCATTTACATTCTTTTACATTCTTTAATTTGATTGCTTAAATGTTCAGGTGGGAAAAAAGAAAACTATTTTCATAGACTTACCTTAGGGTTCGATTTGTTTTGACAGAATATAGGAAATCACATGGCTACAGAAAACGCACTTCTCACTATTTTGGTAGAAAAAATTAATAACGATACATTGGTTCTACCCACATTACCTGCAATTGCACTGAAGGTAAGGAGAGCGGCGGACGACCCAGATATTAATTTAAATGCAATGGCCGATGTCATCAGCCAAGATCCATCTTTAAGCGCACGTATGATTAAAATTTCAAATAGTGCATATTTAGGTCGATCGGTTAAAGTCATCTCAGCGCAACAAGCTGTCACTCGTATTGGTTTGCGTCAAATTAAAAATATCTCTACCGCTTTGGCAATGGAACAACTCTTTGTATCCAAAAACCCCATAGTCAAAGAGTACATGTCTCGAATTTGGGCAGATACCATTGAAATTGTGGCAAGTTCAATGGCAGCATTACAAGTGCACACCAAACAAACCAAAAACCGCGCCCTAAACCTTGATTCAATGATGTTGGCTGCCTTAGTGCATAATATTGGTGTGTTACCAATATTGACCGAAGCAGAACGCCATGCAGATGTTTTTGCTAATCCAACATTCTTGAATGTGGCCATTGATAAAATGGCAGGTAAAATTGGTGCTAGTATCATGACAGAATGGGGCTTTGAACCAGAGTTTGTGAATGTGGCTCAGAATTGGAAAGATTTATCTGTCATTTCTGACGATGTTTCTTACTTAGATTTAGTTAGGTTAGGTGCAACACTTTGTGGCAAGTTTGAGAGCCATAAAGAAGCGGTTTTTAATGCCGCAATAGAAAAAGGCATTGTTGATAATTTGTCGGCATTACTTAGTGATGAATTTGATGAACTGCGTGATAGCGCAAAGCTCATTTTTCAATAGGGTTGAAAAAAGCTGCGAGCTACTAGTTTCGAGCCAGCGAGCTTAAAGACACAAAGAACAAAAGTTTTAAGATAAGAAATAAGGAAAAGTATTCGCTTTTCCTTATTAGTCATTAGTCTAGAATTATTTTGCTAGAAGCTCGCTTTTTCCGTTAACTCACTTTTTCATCGTCTAAGTTAAATATCTCTTTAAGTCGTTTTGCAAAACGCACTACTTCACCAGACATCAAAGCAAAATTAGCATCCAATCTGGCTAACATTTGATCTTTAGGTATATCGTCGTTTTGTTCTCTAATCACATCGGTGAATTTCAAACGTTTGATGCTTAAATCTTCTTGAATAATAGCTGTAAGAGTTTCATTCCATTCAATCGCAATTTTTTGAACTGACTTTCCAGCTTCTAAATGATGCTTGATTTCGTCGCAGTATAAATCCTGATTTTTACAACGAATAATAGCTCCGTCTTCTTCCAGAGCTTTGAGTTCTGCTTCTTCTAATACACTAATATCTGATGGCGCAGAATTATCTTTTAACCATGATGTTAAATCTGCTTGCACAGATTGTCTTGCCAAAGGTACAACAGGTAAAGATCCTATGGCTTTACGCACCATGGCCAAAAAGGCTTCAGCTTTACCATCTGCAGAGGCATCTACTACCACTAAATTATCTTTGATAGAGATGAAACCGTGTGTATAACTATTTTTAGTGAAGGCTTGTGGCAACAATCGATGAATGATCTCTTGCTTCATATCCTGCTGGGCTTTTTTGCCTACTGGAGAGCCTGTCTCAGCCTCAATTAGCGCAACTTTGTCCGCTAATTCAGCATTCACAACCACAGCTGGTAAGATACGTTCTTGTTTTTTTAGAGTCATCCAAATTCTACCCGCAGTAGCATGGATTAAGGTCTCGCCCTGATTAAAGGGAGAAGCCCACCCCATTGTGGCTAATTCTTGACTGCCGCAAGGGCGAAATTTGAACTCAGCAAGTTTGTCTTCAAAGTCTTGTTCTTTGAAATCCATATCTTGGGTAATTGCATAAAGCTTTAGATTTTTAAACCACATGAAAATAATCCGCTAATAGTTGGGGCTGTTTATGATTCGAGTTAAAAATTGTTTCAATCTCAAACGATACTGATGCTTGGATTGCGAAAAATAAACAAGCCTTCAGCGCAGAGTCGCGCTATTAAAAAAGGCCGTAGAGATTATCAGGAATTGACCTTATCTACTATGCGTAAAAGGCAGAAATTAAACGGGGATTGTGATTTTGTATTGCAGGCCTTTGTCAGGTTGACTAAATGCTTCTATTTCGCCTCCTAACGTTTGGGTCACTAAGTTGTACATAATATGTGTACCTAAGCCGCTTCCGCCTTTGCCTCTGCGGGTAGTAAAAAATGCATCAAAATGTCGTTCTAGGGTACCTTCATCAAGACCTCTTCCATCGTCTCTGTAGTCGATAATAAGGTTGCCGTCTTGCTCGGAAATATCAAGATTAATGGCGCCTTTAAGTTTGTCTTCGAAGCCATGGATCAGAGAGTTCATTATCATGTTGGTTAATATTTGTGCTAGCACGCCAGGCGCACATTTAATTGATAAATCGTCTGGACAATGAATATCGATAGTATGTTGAGTCTTCTTAAAATTTGGCGCCAAAGATTGCACAACTTCAGATAAATACTCACTGACATTGATTTCTCTTACAGCTTCACTTGTTTGATCAACAGCAACTTGCTTAAAACTTGAAATAAGATCGGAGGCACGATTTAAATTGTTTGTTAATAACGTGATGGTTTGTTGAGCCTCTGACAAAAACGATGTCATGGTATTGCCTGTTAGTTTTTTATCGTCATAGGCGTTTTGAAGTTTTTTTTACTCTGTCTTGCAAAAAGCTGGTTGCTGTAACACTTACACCTAAAGGAGTATTTACGTCGTGGGCAATGCCCGCTACTAAACCTCCCAGTGATGCCATTCTTTCTGATTCAACCAATTGGTCTTTCGCCATCTGAATGGTTTCCATCGATGTCGCTAATTCAGTATTTCGTTTACGTAGTTCATCTTCGATAAATTGGCGGTTTTCGTTTTCTTGGCGCAATTCCCGTTGATTAATTAATAACTCATCTTTTTGTTGTTCTAAGTCCAACATGATCCTGCTCAGTGTGGCAGTTTTTTTAGCCACTTCTTCTTCTAAGGAGCTATTTTGATCATCTAATCTCAGGTTGGCTTGTTGTAATTCATTTTGAGTACCAGCAAGCTTAGATTGAAACACAATCATTTCATCGATTAATTTATTGTAAGACGTCTCTAATACCTTTAATTCATTATCTTCATCGATGCTCAAATCAAGCTTGGAAGATTCAGGGTCGTCTAGGTTGAAGTCGGTAATTTGTTGGGTTAATTCATTGAGCGGATTTGTCAGCATAGTGCGAAATGCGCTCATAAATAGAAAAACTAAAAATGCTGTTTTGACTATGGCATTACCAATCAAGAAAAGTATACCTACTTCTATTCTTCCAAAGATAATGGTTGAACTTGAATATAAAGTGACATCACCGACTAATGATGTTCTACCAGAGAATTCAAAAATTAATGGAAAACTGTAACCAAAGGTTCCGCCCGTATGATCTCTCACTACACCTTTAGTGATCGATTCACCGGCTAATTTAGAAGTACGCCCTAAATCGGCTATATAGTTACTATTTTCATCTCGAATTTGCACCCCTTCAACTATAGGCAGCTCCATCAAACCTACCGCGATAGATTTGGCCTGAGGTGTATTAAGCTCCCAAATAGCGCGAGTTAAACTAGTACTGAAGGTGTTTTTTAAAGTTTTAAGCTCATCTTCGATATGACTTTTTGCGTTTACATATTCAGTAAAAACTTGGCCTGCGGTCACAATCAGAGTTAGCACAAAATAAACCGACAGCACTCTGGCTAAAAGCTTTCTGGATAACCCTTGTTTGACGTTTGACATCAATGTTTATATTTCCTGTCGTTTAAACTGCATAGGAAGAATATGCGGAATGAAAAAAATAAACAAGACGTCTAAGCAACAATGTGTTTTAAGGTGTAGATTAATCAAAGTAGTATAGGCCTGTGGTCTATTCGAATGTTGTTTTTATAGTCCAAATGTAGTCTAAAATGCTCACCGTAATAAAACTGTCACACAAAATCTGAATAATGCGTCGTTAATGCAGCAAGGAACATAAAAATGGCAAAACGTATTTTACTGGTGGAAGACGAAGCTCCGATCCGCGACATGTTGAAATTTGTGCTGGAACAATCGGGTTATGAAACCGTTGAGGCTGAAGATTTTCAAATAGCCTTAGACAAGATTGTAGAGCCTTTTCCTGATTTGATTTTATTAGACTGGATGTTACCAGGTGGCACCGGCGTGCAATTAGCGAAAAAACTCAAGCAACATGAGTATGCTCGAGATATTCCTATTATAATGTTAACTGCCAGAGGTGAGGAAGAAGACAAAATTAGGGGCTTGGAAGCCGGTGCTGATGATTATGTGACTAAACCTTTTTCGCCAAAAGAATTGGTGGCAAGAGTCAAAGCGGTGATCAGACGTGTTTCTCCTACATCAAGCGAAGATGCCATTGATTACCAAGGTTTGAAACTCGATCCTCTATCCCATCGTGTGACATCTAATGAGACCCCTATTGATATGGGACCAACAGAATTTAAGCTTCTGCACTTTTTTATGACTCATTCTGAGCGAGTCTATAGCCGTGAGCAGTTGTTGGACAACGTTTGGGGAACTAACGTATATGTTGAAGATCGAACAGTAGACGTGCACATTAGAAGGTTACGTAAAGCCTTGTCTGAGTTTTCTCATGATAATATGATCCAAACAGTGCGCGGTGCAGGTTATCGTTTTTCGAGTAGGGTGTAGAGCCCTCAGCTAAAGAGAGCCTTCAGCTAAAAGAGAGCCTTCAGCTAAAAGAAAGCCCTCAGCTAAAAGAGCCCTCAGCTATATGTGATATGTGCCCTCAGCTACATGAGAGCAAAACTATTAGTTCTCAGAAAAACGAATATATTTTAGTTGCTTTAAAAGGAATCTAGGCCCCAGATGAATCACTCTTATCCTTGGTTAAGAAGCATAGCCAGAGTCATCAGTTTTCTGGCAGCTTGTACGTTACTTGGCTTCTATATTAATGAACTAACTCTTATCTTGCTGATTGGTGTCTTTGGGTTGCTTGGCTGGCACTACTGGCGGCTTTATAGGCTCAACCATTGGTTATGGCATAGCAAAAAGATATCTCCTCCTACAGCCCGAGGTATTTGGTCGCATATTTATCAAGGAATTTATGGCGCTAACTTAAAAAGTCGTAATAAGCGCAAAGCTTTGGGTGAGATCATTCGTCGTTTTCGGCAAGGTTCAGAAGCGCTTCCCGATGCGGCAATTATAGTCGATGGTTGTGGTGATATAACCTGGTGTAACCGACTTGCGAGAATTGAGTTGGGTTTGAGTTGGCCCGACGATATGGGTAAGAAAGTATATGAATGTATTAACGATAAGCAGTTTGTAAGCTTTTATCACGCTAATAGTTTTGCTCAACCTATAGAAATCATATCGCCGATTAATCCCAATAAAGTATTAGAACTTAGGGTCGTGCCTTATGAAGATGAACAATTGATGGTGCTCTTTCGTGATGTCACACGTTTGACACAAATTGAAAAAATGCGTAAGGATTTTGTTGCCAATGTGTCTCATGAATTAAAAACACCTCTAACCGTGATTAATGGTTACTTAGAAATGTTGCCACTAAATGGCGATGTACCAGAACCCATGATGGTTAAGGCTATCAGTGAAATGCGCACTCAGTCTCTGCGTATGCAAAGTTTAATTGAAGAACTATTGGTGTTGTCACGTATTGAAGCGAGTACTGAAAGAGCATTTGAAAAATTGGTGAATGTACCGCAATTGTTATGGCAAATTCAGATAGAAGCAGAAGCTCTCAATCGAGATAGAAAACATAAATTATTTTTTGATATTTCGCCAATTTTATATGTGTATGGTAATGAAAATGAGCTACGCAGCGCCTTCTCAAATTTAATTTTTAATGGCATCCATTATACCCCTAACGGTGGTGTCATCGAAGTTAAATGGGGCTTAGAAGGTAAACAAGTTAAATTCAGTGTGAAAGATAACGGTGAAGGTATTGCATCTGAACATATTAAAAGGCTAACCGAACGTTTTTATCGAGTGGATAAAGCCAGATCACGCACCACTGGCGGCTCTGGATTAGGTCTATCCATTGTTAAACATGTTTTGTCTCATCATAATTCAGTTCTAAACATTGAAAGTAAGCTAGGAAAAGGCTCGACTTTCTCATGTTGCTTTTCTCCAGAACAGACTTACATAGTCGAAAAACCTATTGGTACCCTATAACCTCATCCTGTTTGTAAAAATATCTGTTTCACATAAAGCCGATACTTTTTAGTATTTTATGACTTTTGTCATCCCTAAGTCATGACTTATGGCTAATCCATTTTTTATATTTTTATGCCATGATTATCTAATATCAAGTCTTTAAGTTGATTAATAAATCAGCGCTTTACCTTTTGCTTTTAGAGGGTAATCTTGACTACATAAATAGCTAATTTAATAGAGGTTAGGGTGACGGATAAAAGTGAATTGTTGCAACAACTTAAAATAGATAGAAACCCAACCCAAGAAAAGACTGGGATAAAATTTTGGCAAGTTTTGTTGTTGCTGGTTATCTGTTGTGTTTTGTCTATTTGGGCAACCCTTAACTATTTTGTGCCTGTGCAAACAGTTGAAAAAAATAGTCCTTTTGGAACTCAAGTTAATAACAAAACCCAGTCAAGTTCGACAAAGTCTTCAGAGCCAGCAAAACCAATTGTTCAAGCAAACGACACTATCCTCAACTCATCCGGTTACATAACCGCCAGGCGTATGGCTACGGTATCTTCCGAAGTCATGGGGCTGATCACCCAAGTTAATGTAGAAGAAGGTATGAATGTCGAAGAAGGACAAATCCTCGCCACCCTTGATAGTAATTTAGCCGAGGTAAATCTTGATTACGCCCGTGCGCAATTAGATGTGCTACAAGCAAGACGTAAAGCTATTTTAGTTAACCTAGATGAAGCAAAAATCAATTATCAGCGCACCCTTAACAATACCTATTCAAGTGAAATCGAACGCACCCGTGGATTTGCTAATCAGCAGAATTTGTTAGCCAATTTAGAAAGTGCAGACGCTGATTTACAGGTCGCTAAAATAGAAATTCGCCGCCAACAAGAACGTCTAGACGATCATACTATCAGAGCGCCATTTAGTGGTGTAGTGACTCAAAAAAATGCCCAACCTGGTGAAATAGTTGCACCTTCGTCAGCAGGAGGTGGTTTTACGCGTACGGGTATCTGCACCATAGTAGATATGAGCTCTCTAGAAATAGAAGTGGACGTAAATGAATCTTTTATTGGTCGTGTTTATCCCGGTCAAAAGGTTAATGCCACCTTAGACGCTTACCCAGATTGGCCAATACCCGCTTCAGTAATTGCCACTATACCCACTGCAGACAGGGCGAAAGCCACAGTACAAGTCAGAATTAAAATCGAATTAGAAGACCCGAGGATCCTGCCTGAAATGGGCGTAAAAGTTGGGTTTATGAAAGACAGCTAATACACAAAAATAGAAATAGAAAAAGAATAAGAGGATAATAAGCATGAGCAGTCAAAATTTATTTGAATTGAGTCAAGTTGCTAAGCGATTTACTAAAGGCAAAGAGACTATCAGCATTTTCCACGATTTGAATATGCAAATTAAAGAAGGCGATTTTTTGGCCATTATGGGTCCTTCCGGCTCAGGCAAAACCACTTTGCTAAATTTACTTGGCGGTGTGGACCAACCCACCGAAGGTCAAATTACCTTTGATGGCCAGCGCATTGATAACCTTAGCGAAGGACAGCTGGCAAAATGGCGAGCTAATAATATTGGTTTTATTTTCCAGTTTTATAATTTAATGCCTATGTTAAATGCGGCGCGTAATGTGGAGTTACCTTTATTACTAACTAACATGAGCCGCAGCGAGCGAAAACAACAAGTGAAAGTTGCCTTAGAGCTTGTTGGTTTAAGTGACAGAGCCAGTCATATGCCAAGCGAAATGTCCGGTGGTCAACAACAGCGAGTGGCGATTGCCAGAGCCGTAGTGTCCGACCCTAAATTTTTACTCTGTGATGAGCCTACTGGCGATTTGGATAGGCAAACTGCTGATGAAATTTTGCAGACATTGCAGCTTCTTAATGAAAAGTTTGGCAAAACCATAGTTATGGTCACTCACGATCCTTCTGCCGCTAAATTTGCCAAACATACTGTGCATCTCAACAAAGGGGAGTTTGTTAAAGCAGAGGAGTTATTGGTATGAAAGACTTGTATCTAGTCTATAAAAATTTAACCCGAAAAAAGATGCGTTTGTTTTTGACTACCTTTGCCATATTTATCGCGTTTTTGATTTTTGGGGCCATTATGACCTTGCGCGGAGCCCTAAACTCTGGGGTTGAAATGTCGGCAGATAATCGTTTGGTCGTAGTACATAAAACTAACTTCACTAATCCTTTACCTTATTCTTATGTGAATAAAACTCAAGCAATAGAAGGGGTTAAACAAGTCACCCATGCCAATTGGTTTGGTGGTTATTATCAGGAGCCTGCGAATCAAGTGGTGACCTTTGCAGTCGACCCCGAGAGTTATTTAGAGGTCTACCCCGAATTAGTAGTAGAACCTACTCAGCGTAATGCATGGCTGAATAATCAGGCTAGTGTATTAGTTGGCGAGCGTATCGCTTTGGCTAATGGCTGGAAGGTAGGCGACAGTATTCCACTGTCATCGAATATTTTTTCTCACAAAGACGGAGGCCAAACTTGGGACTTTGTGATTGCAGGCATATTTAGTGGTGCGGAAGAAAAAACCGATACTAGTTACGTGTTATTCCATTATAAATATTTTAATGAAACCCAATCTTGGGGCGGAGATAATATTGGTTGGTTAATCATTACTACCCTTGATCCGTCAATGAATGAAAGTGTTGCCAAAGCCATAGATAGTAATTTTGCCAATTCTAATGCCGAAACCGACACCAGCACCGAACAAGCCTTTAATAAAGCCTTTATAGAACAAATAGGTAATATTGGACTGATTATTTTTGGTGTGGTGTTTATGGCATTTTTTACCATCTTAATTGTGGTGGGTAACACTATGGTTCTGGCGATCAGAGAACGCACCGCTGAGATTGCGGTACTAAAAACTTTGGGTTTTGAATCAATGCGCATTTTTAAGATGGTGCTTATTGAGTCCTGTTTGTTAGCCTTTTTAGGTGGTTTATTAGGTCTAGGTGCGGCTTATTTACTTATTCAAGTGGCATCAGAATACCTTGCAAGATTTTTACCTAATCTGGTGTTAGATCAAAGTATCCTATTACAAGCTTTGGGTTATATGTTGTTACTGGGTCTAGTCACAGGTATTGCACCGGCTATCAGCGCACTGCGTTTAAACATTATCACTGCATTCAATAGGGGTTAGTTATGAGTAATATTATGTCGCAAAGTACTGCCGTTATAGTGATGAATATTCGCAGTTTGCCTAGACGTTTGTGGATGTCATTGGCGATGGTTTTTGCTAGTGCCGTAGTAGTGGCCATATTGTTGGCCTTTCTGGCTATGGCAAAAGGTTTTGAAGCCACTATGCAAAGTGCCGGGTCGGATGATATCGCTTTTTTTATGCGCACAGGTTCGGCCGCTGAATTAAATAGTTCTGCCTCAAAAGAGCAAGTTAACTTAATCGAAAACGCGCCGGGTATTATCAAAGATGAGCAGGGGCAACTGGTCTCTCCTGAGTTATATGTAATTGTAGATGGCGTTAAAAAAAGCACCCAGCAAGAAGCTAATATTCCCCTAAGAGGTTTAAGTCAGCGGGGCGTGGATATGCGTAAAGGCTTCACCCTTATGGCGGGTCGAATGTTTACTCCGGGTACAGATGAGTTGATAGTTGGCGCGGGTATATTGCGCGAGTTTGATGGCTTTGATCTTGGTCAGGAAATTCATTTTGGGAAATATACATGGAAAGTTGTAGGGGTGTTTTCAACGGGCGGTAATGTGTTTGAAAGTGAGTTGTGGGCCGATGCTAAAGTGATTCAAAATTTGTATAATCGTGGTAGTTCCTATCAAACCGTGCGGGCTAGAATAGGTTCTCCAGATGATATAGCGGCAATTAATGACTATTTAAAATCAGAGCCTAGACTGACTCACGAGGTGCAAACTGAATCCGCTTATTTTGCCACCCAAGGTAAAAGTTTAGAGTATATGGCGATATTTGGTTGGGTGATTAGCTCCATAATGGCGCTGGGAGCCTTAGCGGGGGCGCTCAACACTATGTATACTTCCGTATCCGATAGAGCTATGGAAATCGCGACTTTACGAGCCATTGGTTTTAGTTCTATGTCGGCCTTTATTGGCACTATGGTAGAGGCCATGACCTTAGCGGTGCTTGGTAGTTTAGTGGGAGCATTGGTGGCATTTATCTTTTTTGATGGCCTCAATGCGTCCACCTTAGGCGGCAGTTTTACTCAAGTGGTATTTAGCTTTCAGTTGACTTCGGACTTGTTTGTTAAAGGTATTACTATGGCACTAGTCATTGGTTTTATCAGTGGTGTATTTCCCGCTTGGCGCGCTGCAAGGGTGCCAGTGATAGTGGCGTTCCAATCTGCTAGGTAAATATCTCAGATTAATCTAAACCTAAACCTTGTCCTATTAAGAAGTCGAGTAGTCAATACTCGGTTTTTTTTGCTTTTGTGCAGATAGAAAATGAATAGATATTAGTTGGATTTCTGTAAGCGTCTCATTTAAGGTGCTGACTTAATCTGTATATTTAGTGGTATTCAAATGGAATTTAAAAAATGAAAAAAACACTCAGTTTGAAAGGTATAGGCCTTGGCTTTTTAATTGTGATCTTAGTGTTGTTGGTAGTCTACCAAAAAAACCTCACACGCTTGTATACCGCAGTGACCTTATACGATAAAGATAAAATCGCTAATAACTTTTTGACTATGTATGAGTCTTTTAACGCAACTGTTATTCCTGCCAGTTCACAACCTTTGCCATTCCCCGTTGACCCCCAACCTTTACCTGAGTTATTTGACTACGAAAAACAGCCTATGACTTTAACAACTTTCCTCGAAGATACACAAACAACGGGGTTGTTAGTGTTAAAAGATGGCAATATTGTCTATGAAAATTATTGGTTTGGCCATGCCAGAGATAAGCAGCATATTTCATTTTCTATGGCTAAGTCCTTTGTCTCAGCCTTAATGGGTATTGCAATCGAAGAGGGCTTTGTGACTAGCATCGAAGAGGCCGTTACTGATTATGTACCAGAATTAGTGGGCAGTGGTTATGAAGGCGTACGCATAAAAGACGTATTACAAATGTCTTCTGGCGTGGGCTTTAATGAAGATTATGGTGACTTTAATTCTGACATTAATCGATTTTCTAGGGCTACAGCCTTTGGCACTTCTTTAGATGATTTTTCAGCTTCATTAGTTCGAGAAAGAGAGCCAGGCACTTATCACCATTATGTGAGTATCGATACTCAGGTGTTGGGTATGGTGTTAACCCGTGCTACGGGGCAAAGTTTAAGCCATTATTTGTCTGAAAAAATCTGGCAACCGTTAGGCATGGAATATAAAGCTTTTTGGTTAGCCGATGATGATGGCATGGAGTTAGCGTTGGGTGGGCTTAATGTGTCTTTACGTGACTACGCTAAGTTAGGTTGGCTTTACCTTAACCAAGGTACTTGGACTGACAACCTCAACCATACTCAGCAAATAGTGCCCAAACAATGGGTTATTGATTCAACTAGAGCCGATGCCCCACATTTGGTTGCAGGCGAAAATAACCCAGCATCATCATCTTCGTTTGGCTATGGGTATCAATGGTGGCTGCCACTTGGTGCTGAAGACGAATTTGCCGCTCAAGGTATTTATGACCAATATATCTATATCGACCCAGATCAAAAACTGGTTATAGTTAAAAACTCAGCCAACTATAGATACACGGATAAAAGTTTAAACTGGAAAGCCAAACATTATGCGATGTTTCGTGCCATCAGTGAGCATTTTTCTAATAAACAGTAGACAATAAAAAAATTAAAAAATTTGAACCTCAGAGGGCACAGAGTTCACGGAGGAAAGATAAAAATAGGTTTGCTTAAGATTAAATGCTTTATAGTTTATTTTTTACCATTAAGTATGTCGCTTTTCTCTGTGCAGCGAAGCCTTCTTTTCCTCTGTAGTAAGATATCTTTGTCTTTTGCCCTAACGCTATTTATCTATCGTTTAGTCACCGATACTGTTGATAGGAGTATGTATATGTCGTTATATTTTAATTTATGTGTAGGAATAATTATATTGTCTTTGTTATCCAGTTGCAGCAGTCAAAAAAAGTCTGAATCATTTTCTCGTTTATCTCAGTTAGAGGAAATTGCACCTCAAGCAGAATCTAAAACCTATCAAGCGGAATATCACGGTTTGACCTTAACCGATGATTATCATTGGCTTAGAGATCAGGATTATCCAGAGGTAAACGACAACCCCGTGCTGGATTACCTCAAGGCTGAAAACGACTATTATGCAAAGTTTTTGACACCCCACAAAAGTTTGGTTGATACCTTGTTCGAGGAATTTAAAGGTCGAGTTGATGAAACCGATACTTCTGTTCCTTGGCAAAAAAATGGCTATGAATATCGCTGGTATTTTAAACCTGGTAATGAATATAAAACTTGGGTTAGACGCAAGTTAGATAGTGATGTTGAGCAAGTTTTTATGGATGAAAACCTGTTAGCTCAAGGCCATGAATACTTCTCTTTGGAGGATTGGGATATTAGCCCGGATAATGTCTATTTGGCATATTCGGTCGACACTGATGGTAGTGAGCGAAACATCATTAAAATCAAAAATTTAATAAACAATGAATATTTTGAAGATGAATTAATTAATACGACAGGCTCTGTGCAGTTTAGCCAAGACAACCAAAGTCTTATTTATTCTTTATTACATAAAGATAAATGGCTGCCATTGAGTGTGAATGTGCATAAGTTGGGTACTCAACAAGATCAAGATAACGTGTTAGTAAGCGAACTTGATGAGTCGTTTTATTTAGGATTTTATGTTACCAGTAGTGAGCAATATTTAGTCTTGACTACAGGTGATTCTGATAGGACAGAAGTGTCAGTTGCCAGTATGGCTGACTTAAACCAAGCGCCAGAAATGCTGAATACAAGGGAGCAGAATTTTAAGTTAGAAGTGGACCATGGTAATGGTTACTTTTATATGTTGACTAACGATACCCACCTCAACTTTAGAATAGCCAAAACCCAAGAAGGCCAATTAGAATACGATCAATGGCAGACTGTTTTTGCAGGATCAGACAGTCGTTACTTCAAACATATCCAAATATTTAAAGATTTTGTGGCGATTGGCCAGAGTATACAAGGTTTAGAGTCGATCAGTATTTTGCCCAATCAAGGGGCTAGCCATGAAATAGCATTGCCTGAAAAAGTGGCCAGTGTCGGTTTAGGTAATAATCCTGAATTCTCACAACAACAAGTGCGTATTCAATACGAATCAATGATTACACCCGACAGCACCTACGATTACGATGTTTCTAAAAAAACACTAAATTTGCGTAAAGCTAGAAAAATTCCATCTGGTTATGATAAAAGTTTATACACAACCGAGCGTATTATGGCTGATGCCCGTGATGGCGTTAAAGTACCGATCACCCTAGTGTATAAAAAGGGCTTTAAGAAAGACGGCTCTCAGCCTTTATATCTTTATGCCTACGGTGGTTATGGGATCGGCATGGATCCTAGCTTTTCTACTACTCGTTTAAGTTTACTAGACAGAGGTTTTGCTTTTGCCTATGCACACGTCCGTGGCGGCGATGAAATGGGTTATCAATGGTATTTGGACGGCAAATTAGACAAAAGAACTAATACCTTTAATGACTTTGTTGATGTAGCTAAACACTTGATCGATGAGGGATATGTTGCCAAAGGTAACATATCTATTAAAGGAGGCAGTGCTGGTGGCGAACTAATGGGGGCTGTTGTCAATCAAGCTCCAGAGTTATGGCGTTCGGTTACTCTGGCAGTACCTTTTGTTGATGTGCTTAATACTATGCTTGATGGAACCTTACCCCTCACGCCCCCTGAATGGGGTGAATGGGGAAATCCTTTAGTCAGCAAAAAAATATTTGAATACATTCAAAGTTACTCGCCCTATGACAATATTCAAGCCAAAGAATACCCTCCTATGTTAGTAACTGGTGGCTTAAACGATCCACGAGTCACCTATTGGGAGCCAGCAAAATGGACCGCAAAAATGCGTGCAACCAAAACAGACAATAACTTATTGGTGATGCGCATGAATATGGGGGCAGGGCATTTTTCTAATACTGGAAGGTATGGTCGTCTAAAAGACTCTGCCGAAGAATACGCCTTTGCACTCATCGCCCATGGCATAAAACAGTAGGTATTAAAATATGAAAAGATAATTCACCACGGAGGAAAAGGAGGGCACAGAGGAAAAGCAAAAACTATGTGTAGTTTCGGCTAAAATGAAAAACCAAATATCTATTATTTATCGTTTTTCTCTGTGCAGCGAAGCCTTCTTTTTCTCTGTGGTAAGAACGCTTTTTGTGGTTTTATCTACTACTGAAAAGCTTGGCTGTTTAGCTGGGGGGTATTGGCTTGCTGGAATGGCTGAAATTAGGATGCAATGTTTAAGTAGCCCTTTTTCAATGCCAAGTTATTGAAAAGCCACTGAAAGTTATACCAATAAGCAACACCTACATCTGTCCAATAATATACGCCTGATACTAATATTTTCCAGTGAGAATTATTTCTGTGCTACTCGACTAAGGGAATTTCGGAGCGCTTAAAAAGCTTTCACCCACAACATCTTTGGCACACAGTGAAGGCTGTTCGTTATTCACCAGCGGCCAATCTATAGCCAGACTCGGATCATCCCATTTTATAGATATTTCTGATTGAGGATGATAATAGTCGGTGCATTTATTTGTACCCTCCTGCGACTTTTAGCAGGTATTGACCGTAGCCAGTTTTCTGCAGGTTATTGCCTATTTCAATTAATTGGTCGATGCTAATCCAACCTTGGCGATAAGCAATCTCCTCCAAACAAGCCACCTTTAAACCTTGTCGCTTTTCAATTGTTTGCACAAACTGGCCAGCGTCCAATAACGAGTCATGGGTGCCGGTATCTAGCCATGCGAAACCACGTCCCAATAAGGAAACATTCAGCTTGTTTTGTTGCATATAGGCAACATTTAAGTCTGTTATCTCAAGCTCTCCTCGAATATTTGGCCTGATTTGTTTAGCCATTTCCACCACATGGTTGTCATAAAAGTACAAACCGGTAACCGCAAAATTTGATTTTGGGGCACTGGGCTTTTCTTCAATACTGATGGCTTTACCTTGTTGATTAAATTCCACCACTCCAAAACGCTGTGGATCATTCACATGATAACCAAACACAGTTGCACCATTTTTAAGCTGTACTGCGGCTTTGAGCTTGTCAGAAAAATACGGGCCATAAAAAATATTGTCACCTAGAACCAAACTAACATTGTCGTTGCCTATAAAAGATTCGCCTAGAATAAAAGCCTGAGCTAACCCATCAGGACTCGGCTGAATGGTGTAACTAATATTCAGCCCAAAGGCACTACCATCTCCTAATAGTTTTATGAAGTTAGCCTGATCTTCGGGCGTGGTAATAATCAAAATATCCTGAATACCCGCCAACATCAGTACCGATAACGGATAATAAATCATGGGTTTGTCGTAAATAGGCAATAGTTGCTTGGAAGTGCCTTGGGTAATAGGATGTAATCTAGTCCCAGAACCACCCGCTAAAATAATGCCTTTGTACTTAGCCATCTGACTTCCTTAAAAATGTTTATTAAATGCAAAAAATTAAATCTATTAACTATCAAAACTAAAAACCAAGAGCTATTCACTGTCACATATAAGATGTTTCTAACTAATGCGACTTTCTGAAAATTCCTCCATTACAGCTAAGCACCCAAACGGTCAAGTTTATATTCACCTGACAGAACCCGTTTCCACCATTGGTTATTATCCAAATACCATACTACTGTTTTGCGCAGACCTGATTCAAAGGTTTCCTGTGGTGACCAATCAAGCTCATTTTGAATTTTACTCGCGTCTATGGCGTATCGAGCATCATGTCCTGGCCGGTCTTTTACAAAAGTAATTAAATTGCGATAATTTTTGATGTCATTTGGTTTATTGGGAGCCAACTCATCTAATAATTCACATATAGACTCAACAACATCTATATTTCGTTTTTCGTTATGGCCACCAATATTATAGGTTTGTGCCACCTTGCCTGACTTAACTACTGTATACAAAGCTCGTGCATGATCTTCAACGTACAACCAGTCTCTTATTTGGTTACCATCTCCATATACTGGTAGAGGTTTACCAGCAAGGGCATTCAAAATTATATGCGGGACGAGTTTTTCAGGAAAGTGATAGGGACCATAATTGTTCGAGCAATTAGTAATAACTGTAGGAAAATCATAAGTACGCTGCCATGCACGAACGAGATGATCTGAACTGGCTTTACTTGCAGAATAGGGCGAGCTTGGTGCATAGGCAGTGTTTTCTGTAAATAAAGGTAAATCAGCGCCAGTTGGTAACTCATGTGGATGAGGTAAGTCACCATACACTTCATCTGTTGAAATATGATGAAAGATAAAGTTCTGCTTTTTATCAGGCAGTAAGTTGGTCCAATATGCCCGCGCCGCTTCGAGTAATGTATAAGTGCCCACTACGTTAGTTTGGATAAACTCTCCAGGACCATCAATGGAACGGTCTACATGAGATTCCGCGGCTAAATGCATCACCGCATCGGGCTGATGCTGCTCAAAAACGCGATTTACCGCCAATCTGTCACAAATATCCACTTTTTCAAAGATATACCGAGCAGAGTGTAATTCACTGGGGATAGATTCTTCATTGCCTGCATAGGTGAGTTTATCTAGGTTAATGACAACATCATCGGATGTAGTCAGTATATGCCTTACAACTGCACTCCCAATAAAGCCCGCTCCACCTGTTACCAATAACTTCATCTAGACTTTCCGTATATTTTTGTAACACTTCAGTCAGCAAGTCTATAGAACATAAGTGGCTTTGGAAACTTATCTAATTGGGCAACTGTCTTTTAAAAAAAGCAACTGCCTCAAATTCTGATAGAACTAATTCCGTCAATTAGCATAAGTGACAGTTTTATATTTATGGGTTGCCCTTCTTTTTAGAATCAATTCTGGGTAATGTTGCCTATTACCAAATATTATTAAGGAATATAGTTGTGATACGAATCTTTTTACTCTGTCTTTTACTTATCCCCGCGTTGACTTTTGCAACCGACTCTAAGAAACCAACAAGTGTTGCGGATTTCACTGAAAAAATGTCCCATCAAACGGGCTTTTACGATTTTTATTATCAAATCGAACAAGACAAAGTTTTCCTCAAAATTGACAAGTTTGATCAACCTTTTCTGTTTCAAAGTAGTATGCCACAAGGTATTGGTTCGAATGACATAGGTTTAGATCGTGGGCAACTGGGTGATACCCGATTAGTTAAATTCGAGCGTTTTGGCAACAAAGTATTGCTTAAACAGTTGAACACTCAGTATCGCGCTAGTTCATCTAACCTTGCCGAACAAGCGAGTATTGATGAGGCCTTCGCTGACTCAGTGATTGCTGGTTTTACCATAGTTGCCACTGAGGGGGATGTGGTAGTCATCGATTACACCGACTTTTTACTGTCTGATATTCATCAAATTTCTCAAAGTTTAACTAGCACTAAGCAAGGTAGTTACAAGGTTGATCCAACACGTAGCGGGGTGTTTTTAAAGCGTAGTAAGGCATTCCCTAATAATACCGAGTTGGAAGCTTTAGTGACCTTTGGAGGCTCTAAACCTGGGCAGTATGTTAATCAAGTCACTCCCGATCCTATTAGTATTTCGGTACATTTACACCATTCACTTGTGAAGTTACCAGACACGAATTATCAGCCTAGACAATTTGTACCTTTTTCTGGATTTTGGTCGGTGGGTTACCAAGATTATTCTGTGTCGATAGAAGATAGTATGACAAAGCAATTTATACCTCGGCACCGTTTGAGTAAAAAGCAACCCAACTCAAAAATGAGTGAAGCCGTTGCCCCTATTATTTATTACCTTGATCCCGGTATTCCCGAACCCGTAATGAGTGCCCTAAAAGATGGGGCGTCATGGTGGGATCAAGCTTTTAGTGCTATTGGTTACAAAAATGCTTTTCAAGTCAAAGTATTACCTGCAGACGCAGATCCTATGGATATACGTTATAACGTGATCCAGTGGGTACATAGAGCCACACGGGGTTGGTCTTATGGTTCTTCTATTATTGATCCCCGTACTGGCGAAATTATTAAGGGTCATGTCACTTTAGGTTCACTGCGCGTAAAGCAGGATTATTTGATTGCCTTAGGTTTGACTAGTCCGTTTAATGCCGATGGAACCGATAGCCCATCTGATAACCAAGTGGATATATCTAAACAAAAAGAAATGGCACTGGCACGTATCCGTCAACTATCAGCCCATGAAGTAGGGCACACCCTGGGTATCGCTCACAACTTTGCCGCTAGCGAATATGGCCGAGAGTCAGTTATGGATTATCCTCATCCTTTGGTTAGTGTGCACAATGGCAAAATTAGTCTAGATAATGCTTACGACGTGGGCATGGGGCAGTGGGATAAATATGTGGTGGCTTATGGTTATCAAGAATATCCAGATGCTAATACCGAAAAACAGGCGCTAAATCGATTAGTTGTTGATGCTAGAGATAAAGGCTTTAAGTACCAATCCGATCCTGATGCTCGAGGGTCATATGCCGCCAATGGTGAGGGGCATCTTTGGGACAATGGTGCCGACCCTGTCAGTGAGTTAAAGCGTATCAGCGAAGTACGTGAAGTGGCCATGGCTAACTTTGGTCTTAAAACAATTAAAACAGGTGCGACTTTATCTTCATTGGAAGAAACCTTCGCACCTATTTATTTGTTACATCGTTACCAATTAGATGCTGTTGCTAAGTTAATTGGAGGGGTGAGTTACGAGTACGAATTAAAAGGGGATTATTCAACGCCAAAAGGTGTCCATGTTATTTCTGCTGAACAGCAAAAAAGTGCATTAGCTGCAATGCTTAACACTTTGCAAAGTGATTTCCTGAGCATTCCTGGATCATTAACTCAACTTATCACCCCTAAAGCTTATGGTGAAAGTCGTAATCGTGAAAGTTTTAAAGGTCGAACTGGGCATACGTTTGACCCCATCAGCGCGGCAGAATCTGCAGCAGGTTATAGCCTTAACTTATTGTTAAAAGCTGAGCGTCTCAATCGGATTGCTCAACAACAAGAACGTCTCAAGGGTGCACCTGATGTGGCGTATTTATTGACTGAATTGTTTAAGAAATCCATTAAAAATGGTGTCGACAAGGACCACCCACAGCTGAGTAATAGGGTGAACTATTTGGTATTGGACCAAGTGGTAAAAGCGATGCAGCAAGAAAACTTGGCTCCTGAAGTGCGGGGCGAAATTCAATTACAATTGATTGATTTACATAAGTGGTTAAAAAACAAAGGGCGCAATGCACACAACGAAGTGATGGCCCGTCAGCTGGAGCAATACTGGCGTTTAGGAGAGTGGAGATCTCAGTTCAAATTAAAGCCTTTACCTCCAGGGTCGCCAATTTAGGCGCCATAATAGCGGTGCTGGACGGAATGGCTTGGCCGGGTTCAGGTTATTTAGAATAGATTAGTGTTATATACAAAAAAGGTGGGCATAAAATATTAAATTTTATGCCCACCTTTTATTTCCTTAAAATTTTCTTTTTCGTTAGTTTTAACCCCGATAGCCGAAAAACTTATTTTTTATAATTTCTTCTGCTACACCTTCAGGCAAACTTTTTTGCCAATCACCTTTGCCACTAGCCACTTGTTTAAGAAGCTTACGTGAAAAGATATTCAACAACGACGGGTCACTACATTCGATACCATGTAAGAAATCGTTTTCTAACAGATGACGATACAAAAAGCGTAAGTGTTCTGGTACTTTTACATTAGTAAACTCACTGATTTGGCCATCTTCGTCTATTTCTGGATAGATAAACAAACGTGTGTTGTCTGGAAACAGTTTACCAAAAGCTTCTAAAATTCCGCCTTCAACACCTCGATAAAAACTTTCATCAAATATTTGTTTAACATTGACCATGCCCAACACTATGCCAATTTGTAATTGGGTAAACTGACGGAAATAAGCTCTGAGTGAGAAATAACGAGTGTAATCCGAGACCATCACGTTGTAACCAAGAGAGTTGAGCAGATGTACTCTTGCAACTATGTCACTTTCTGGCACTTTAGCATCGTTGCCGTGTGCGTCATTCAGAGATATTTCTGCGATGGCAATGGTATTTTCCGGATCAACTCCAGGTAAGGTTGAAAATGATTGTTGACCTTGCTCAATCATATCCACATTTAATTTGGTGACTGGGCGGAACGAGCCTCGAATAGTAAGTATATTTTTTTTGTTATAACATCTCAGCAGGAACGCCTACAGTGCCATCAGGTTTAAACATTATGGCACGGGTTTTCCAACTACGAATAAGGTGGATATTTTTGGTTCTATTATCTACATCTTCAAAATAAGGACCATCAAAATCAATTGAATCAATTTCTATACGATTAGCTTTTATGCCATCGGTCAATGAATCAATTATTTGTTTAGGGTTTTCAAAGTAATGGTAGGCTGCATAGATTAAGTTAACACCTAATACCCCCAAAGCTTGTTGTTGAGCTTCGGCATTGTCATCTAACATTCTTACATGCACTGTAATAGTTGATGGTAGAGCTCCAGGGTACATTTGCACTCGTATACCACACCACGCATGGCATTCATTTTTACGGTTAAAGCTTTTGGCTGCCACTGTGGCGGCATAACTAAAGTAACGAGATGACTTAGAACGTGTATCACCAACTCGATCAACTACTAAGTCGAACTCTTGTTCCATCATGGCTTTAACGCGGCCTTTGCTGACATAACGCCTATCTTCTTGCACGCCATAAATAGCATCTGAAAACTTCATATCATAAGCCGACATGGTTTTGGCAATAGTGCCTGCCGCCGCACCCGCCAAAAAGAAATGCCGTGCAACTTCTTGCCCGGCACCAATTTCTACTATGGTCCCGTATTTCTTCTCATCAAGGTTCAGACGTAGTGCTTTTTGAGTTGTGGTACGTGAACTCACATTGTTACGAGGGTCGATATTTTTTTCCATGATGTCTCCAAAAGAAGCGGCAAATGAGTGAATACCACTATTGTAGCCTTTTTTTATCAGAGCATTGATCTAAATTTTTATCTTAGATGCGACTAATTCATTGAATAATATGATGAAAAGGTTAATAGAAAGTTAATTTCTAGGTGTGGTGGATAGTAAAGATAAAAATTCATCACAGAGGAAAATGGGGCACGGAGGAAAGTAGACACTATGAGGCTTAGCTAAAAGTAAAAGCAAAGAAAGCTTCGCACCATCATCCGTTTAACTCCACGTCATTCCCGCGAAGGCGGGAACCCCCAACAACATCTGAGAGATCGATAAAAACCTTGGTTTATCATCTTAAATAATTAGTGAGAATATAACTTTGTTGTTGTTTTTTTATAACATCTCAATTTAAGTTACAGTAGCTATTAGTAGGTTCCCGCCTTCGCGGGAATGACGTGTAATAGCCTGTAAATCCTCACCGTCTGTAATCTGCTATAACCGCTAAGTCGGACAGCGAGCTATGTCTGTCGGGTATTGGCACATTCGAGCTAGTCAGCTTTGCTCTTATCTTTTCTATTCGTTGCTTTTTCAACAGCGTAAATGGTTACCGCTGCGTGTAATCCCGAGGATAATACCTGTTTGGTCGAAGGCTATTTCTACTTCGTCACCACTGATTATTTGACTATCTATTTGTTGAATATTGCTTAGGGCTGAGATCAATTCATTGGATAATTGTAGTACTTCATTTTCGCAATTTTTTAATTGCCAGCCCTCATCCACAAGTTGCAGAACTGCCTTGGTTTTGTGGTGTGCTGCGTAGGTTTTCTGTTGCGCTAAGTAATCATTGTAATGTTTGGCATAACGACTATTGATGCTGTCAGATAAACTTTTAGTATCATTATCCAAAGTATGTAATTGCACAACTTGATAATTTATCTCTGTTGAAACTTGATCGGGCCGTTGAATCAATAACAAACTCATTAGCAGCAAAGTACTGGCAGCAACAGCAACATAACCGATACGCCTAAAAATATACCTAATGCTTTGGTTATCCTGCTGTTTAGCCAATACATGGCGTTTGATTGCAGCCGGGGCAGTGTGTTGACGTTTTCGCTTAGCAAAATGTTGCTCTAGCGCATCATCCGAGTGTTGATTTTGTTTAGTCATTTTGTTCCCCGCAATGTTTGTTTAGCACTTTGCGCATATTGTCTTTGGCGTATCGCAGTCTGCTTTTGATCGTTTCTATTGGGCTATGAGTGATGCTGGCAATGTCTTGTAAAGTAAAGCCCTCTTGCTGCAAACAAAATGCTTCTCTTTGCTCAAATGCCAAGGATAGAAGTGCATAGTCAAATACAGCACTGACGCCTTCATCATCTAGGCTGAATTCTATATTTTGTTCTAAATCTACCAGTTGCTCGATATCATCACCATTATGTTTGTTACGACGAAATTCATCAATTAACTGGTTGCGCGCCAATGTAAATAACCAAGCTTTAAATTGTCCTGAGCGCTGATAAAGATGTTTTTTTTCTATAACTTTCAACCAAGTCTTTTGGCAGATATCTTTCGCTAAAGTAGGGTCAGAAAGTGTGAGTACAAAGTGGTATAAGTCGTTACCACATGTATCGTATAACTTGGAAAGTAACGCTCTGTCACCCGAATGGGCATAACGCAACATCAGGCTTTCATTAGTTGTTCTATCGAATAGTCTTGTTTTTAAGGTCAACGCAAAACTCATAGACGTTCCTTATTAAAATTAGCTTTGCCCACGCATTAAATATAAACAAGTGGGCAGCTTAGATTTATCCTTAATTTCTTAGCACCAAGTTACAGTTAACTAGCCAATTTAAAATCTAGCATGACCATCATGCCATCTTGAGCTTGTGCTTTGCCAGCTTGAATATTCGGTTTATATTTCCATTTTGCCAATGCACGTTTAGCTGCTTGGTTAAACATTCGTTTGGGTTCGGCATCTAGTACTTGAATATTATTGACTGTACCAGATGGGGTAACCGAAAAACTTAGTTTAACCCAACCTTCAATACCGTCTTTGGCGGCCATAGTCGGATATTTAGGTTCCACTCTAACTATGGGTCTAGCATCTCCACCAGGGGAACTAAAGTCCGGTTTTATGTTATTTCTGATATTTGGCGCATTGAAGGTTGACGCGAATAATGTCGTATCTATGCCAATATCAGGGTCTGTATTAATTATCTTAGCAACTAACTTAGGAATTGGCAGGGGAATGGGTTTAGGCTTAATTGTACGTCGCTCAATGGGTGGTTTTTCTTTTATATCTAGCGTTAATGTAATTGTTGGATGTTCAGTTACCTTAGTGACATTGATTTGATCATTCTTAATCAGTTTTTGCATGCCGACAAATAATGCAAAGGTAATCACTATGGCAACTGTAGTTATAGCTATAAACTTATTCAGTTTGAAGTCTGTGGTTAGCGCAGGCAGTGTATGCATAATATTTCTCCGTTGGTTTCATCTGAGTAACGAAACACAAAACTAAAAGGGGGGAAATATTTTTAAAACTTTTGAATTTTATGGGCTAAAGAGCATAGTCTTAATTGGTCAGTTGAAGGCTAAATGATCAATTTTTCAAGGTCTTTCACCCTCAAACCCTTCCAATCAGAATCGAATATGATGCTGTCGACTAGATTTTGAGCGTTTTCTAAGGTCGAATTTTTCATATTTCCATGGAACTTGAAATATTTAGTGTTTATTCCTGGGTTTCGTTTTACATATTCAGTATACAAACCATGCCAGACCGCGGCCTTATAATTATCTTTGTTTTTAAGTAATACAAGATATAAAATTCAAAAATTTCAGGTGCGAGATCGTTTAATAATTCTGTACGATCAAGTATCAAATCAGCAATTTTTCTGGCCTCACCCATACTCCGAGATGCCGCTTCAGCCATCATCACAGTGTAAACGTCCTGATGAACGTTTTCTACCATATCTACGCCATTAACCATAGACTCCCAATAATCAGAATTGCCAGTTTTTTTGTAAAGCCACAGGTTGATCTCAGGCCTTATTCCTTTAGTTTCTTTGACTATTTTATCTTGATATTTTGGGATATTGGCAATAGCTAAAAATCGTGATATTTCATCAGACTTTTGTATAGAGCTTTGTGCTAAAACCACATTCTCTAAGCAGGCCTTGTACTTATCAAGCACGGTTAGGGCTACATATGCATTCTTGACAGTCTTATTGCGACTTTGGTTAACAAGAGCCCGGATGGTATTTGCCCTAGGTAAACTACATAAAGCACCATCGTGTGTTAAATCACATATTTCTTTATGTTTTTGATCAGTACATAACATCACAGCCGAGCCGGTAACTTCTGCGGTTTCATCTTTAGAACATGACATTAAAACTACAAATATAAAGATGAACAGGATGTTACGCATTGTCGTTTTCACAAAGTTGTGATGATTGAGTGTCGGAAGAATAGGCGTTATCCCTGTTCTAAGCAATGGTGAATATGCCCAGTAGCTTCAATTCAATAGCGATGGTATAACGCCAAATTGACAGATTTTGGGGTCACATTGCTGTTGTTTTAGGGATTGTAATGGAGATCTTCTTTAACTAAATAAGTTATTTCTGGTGCGATTATTGCTCTTAAATATACTTCTACAAATGGAAAGAGGTTTTTATTGTGTTAGTGAAAAGTCATGGACAGCCAATTTTAATGGGTAATGAGACGTTACTGGGAACTTCAGGGAAGGAATATCGTTCTTCATTAAACGGAAAAACATTGCCGCAGAGCACCAATACTGAGTTAGGCATGGCTTTTTCCCAATCATTAATGCAAATAACTCAAATACGTCCCTCAGTAACATCAGTTGATGATAATCAAATTACCAAAACTGAAGAGTTGTCTGAAGTCGCTGCTCAAAAAAAATTAGCATCTGCAATGCCTCTTTTAATACAGGCGCTAGAAAAACTGGAGGTCGGAACTACTCAACTTGCTGAAACCTATAATCAGGTGACTATTAACAAAGGTGTGTTAACAAAATCTGATATTCTAAAGTTGGCTGATTTAGAAGAAGAAATAGCGACAACAAGAGCTGAAATTGAACAGATCATGGCGCCCTTAGATAGCAGTGAATTACAAACACAACAATTATCAGCACTGTTGTTACCTGTTTTTGAAAAAATTGATGCGGAATTAGAAACACTGAATGAATTTAATAAAAAAGCGGCGGAACAACTAGATGCAATAGAGGCCAATAACGAAATTGTGACTTTCGATTTTGCTTTTAAATTAAGCCCAGAAAGCTTTGACTTAATTGACCAAGAGAAAAGGTTGCTTCCTTTTAGTTTTGAGGCAGACGATTTAAGGGTCATTAATAATTTTTTATATAAAAACTATAACGATGACAACGTAGTTTCATTACAACAAGGTATTAAAAATACGGCAGAATTTATCGAGTCATTTGAAAAATATCAAAATGTTAGAAAAGAAGCTTATTTTGCCCAAAGGAAATTAAGAATTGATGCCTAAAGAATACTAAGAAAAGTACTTCACCATTAGTTAATTAACGATACTTTTCTCATAAGCTAACTCTTAGAACTCTTCTTATGGAAGAGACTGATTAGCATTGTAGTCAATCCGTACAACACTGTACTGTCTACTATAACTGTTTTGAGACATGACAATCACACCTGTATTTTCATAGAACCAGGATTGTCGACGTCGATCATTTAACCAGCGTCCAGCGAATGGGATCCAACTTTTACCGGTGCGGTAACTGGTTTTTTGGCCGGGTTTACCTAGGATATCTGTTACAGCGTCATCAGACATTCCTATGTTAATTTTGGCAAATATACTATCAGCAGGGATAGGTGCACTGGTATTTTTCGCTTCAGCTTCGGCAATTGCTTTATCTTCTTCTGCTGCTTTAGCTTTTTTCTCTGCTTCTGAGTCCTGAGTTGAACTATTAGATCCTGAATCAGAATTACTGCCAGTTAGTTCGCTAACCTGGGCACAACCAGACATCGCGAGTAGTAGCGTTAGAAATAACGCCGTGTGTAGATGAGTCTTTACCATGTTGTTATTACTCCTTGTTTATTTAAGATGGCGAAATAATCATTCGCCAGATTAGCATCACATAATGGGAGAAATATTGGAAGCCAGATTGCGACTTATACTGCAGGGTCAAGTTATCCCATTACTAGTGATATTAATCCTAGCGTTTAACAGAGGCTTAGTAGCCTGTTCTTAAATGGACGGATATTAGTGTTCACAGTGTTGTAATTTATTCAGTCATTGCCCCTGTGGATATTTGGCACCTAAGTACTTAGGTTTAAACCCCTCAACAACCAACAAAATATTTTATTTGATTAGTGTTGCGATTAGTGAGGTAAACGTCGCTCTGCATGTTGATTTGGGGGCTTAAATGGGCGTTTAAGACGATCTCAACTTGTTGTTTTATATGACTTTGTTTTTGTTGTTACCCAAGCCGTAAATGCTAGTCTTCGGTTTTATCTTTAATCAAGGCGGTTTATGACAAAAAATAATGAAGTGTTTGCTCAAGTTGATTTTTCAAAGCAACAATTGAGCGAGTCAATTTTTAAAAATTGTAAATTTTATAAATGTGATTTTAGTCGCGCTAATTTGAGGGATGCACAGTTTGTTGATTGTATCTTTGTAGAGCAAGGTACTATTGAAGGCTGCCATTTTGATTATTGCGATCTGCGTGATGCATCTTTTAAGAACTGCCAATTGTCCATGTCTAATTTCACAGGTGCGAAATGTTTTGGCATTGAATTTAGAGACTGTGATTTGAAGGGAGCTAATTTCATGCAAGCAAGTTTCTCAAATCAAGTGAGCAGTAGAATGTATTTTTGCTCCGCATATATTACTGGATGTAACTTATCCTACGCAAATTTTGAACGACAATGTTTGGAAAAATGTGACTTATTTGAAAACAAATGGGTTGGTACTAATTTACAAGGTGCATCTTTAAAAGAGTCTGATTTAAGTCGTAGTACATTTTCAGAAGATTGTTGGGGGCAGTTTGCTATGCAAGGCTGTAACTTAAGTCATTCAGAATTGATTGGATTGGATCCTAGAAAAGTTGATCTAAGTGGTGTCAAAATTAATGCCTGGCAACAAGAGCAGTTACTTGAACAACTTGGAGTGATTGTTTTTCCTGATTAAGTTATTGGCATCCTAATTTCTTAATAAAAAGTGTTTCTGTGAAGAGATTGTCAATGACAGCCCTCTATTCCGAGTATTTCTGCTTTTTGCTTGTCGAGCAACTTTGGTATTGGTTGATGCTGGAAAAAAAAAGCCCTGTTGATTTAACAGGGCTAGGAGTTTGACATCATTTATTTTTTTTCATTTCATTTTAAAAACTTAACTAAAATTTCTAGTTAGTTATTCTTCGATAAAACGAATCACGCTTGGGTTTAATTGGGTTTCTAAGCGAGTCACAACTGCTGTATTGGTTTTGGTATCAATGATTTCAACTCCAGGTGCCGCATCCTCTTTTACACTTACCCATAAAAAGCCGGCTGCATCAATGTCGATAAAACTGATGCTGTTGCTATCAATATCAAGTACCGTCTCATTACTTATTTCGCCTGTGGTGGGATTAAATTGATAAAGTGTCGACTCTTCATGGTATGGGGTAAAGAACGTTTCATTAGCAAAAAAGTACCCTTTTTCAGCAGAAACAATCGCTGCAGATTGGATGAATTTTGTACTGTTATCTGTAATGTCTGCCGCACTTAATACAGTGGTTAAGCTGTAGTCGTTGGTGTTTACGGCTTCGATCATACTTTGGTCTACGCTTGCAGCTGTATAAGAGTTACGACTAGTAATATAGACCTTATCTTCGAAGGCTATAACACTGTGTTCTAGCGGGTTTAGGCCAAGTAAAGGAATGCCCATTACGCTATCAGTGGCATCTGCATTGGTTTCAATTTCGCTATCGGTTGTGGTATCAAATACGGCTAAATAAGTTGAATTAGTACTTCCGTAAGAATCATCTGAACGCTGCATGACTACAAATAATTTTCCATCGTTGATAGAGGCAGCTGAAGGCCTTGGTGTGCCAGATGTATTGTTATCAGGCACATAACTGGCTAAGTCCAATTCGCCAATTTTAAAACTCTCAAAGTCAGTGGCTTGTGGGTTAACAATCCAGATTTTGTCTGAGCCGTAACGTAGCAAATATGCTTTTTCTGCACTCAATGACACTAATGTGTATGGGTTTCGGGTTGTAGAGTCTAGATCATCTTGTGTTGAATATGACCAGATTTCAGTGCTGGCATCATCTGTATTGTATTTACTGATGGTATCAATAAAATAGCGGCCAATATGGTATACGTCACTTTGATAGATACTAATGCTGTAGTCAGATTGTGTTTTTGCATAAAAGCCGTCTTCAACAGTCTGCGATGCATAGTTTAAATAGGCGACTTGTGAACTAGAATAATCAGCAGCCACAGTTTGCACCAATGCCAATGAAGGTGTATCTAATACATCTCCAACGTTCACTGTTACATCAATTGAATCAGTCAAACCTTCAGCATCAGTAACTGTAACAGTGAAGTTATAAGGTCCAGTATCGCCACTATCAAAATCAGGAGCGTTAATAAATTCAACTGTACCTGTATTGTCAATGGCAAAAAGTTGCAGGTCTGAACCTGTGATGCTGTAGGTCAACTCAGTTCCATCGTCAGTTGCAGTGTATTGGCTCACCTCAGTGGTATTTTCTGCCACTGTTACTAAAACATTGCCGGATAGCTCTGGGGCGTCATTACTGTCGCTACCACATCCACCTAAGATAGATAGAGTAGTGATTAAGCTCAGAGTAAGCGCTGACTTTTTGAATAGTGTTAACATTTATATTCCTTGTATTGAGAGTTTGAATTGGATGTTTTGGCCCTGAGCAGGGCGGTTTGCTAAATCTTGGTACTCTTGGTCAAATAGGTTATTTATATTTAAGTTAAAGCTGTAGATATCATTTATGTAGCTCAGTTGAATATCTGTCACTCGACGTTGTGCTGGCTTGCCAGCTTGACCCTTAGATGATGTGAATATGTTGGCGCGATTAAAGTACAAGTCTTTGTCTAACGCACTACGCAGCTGTATTTTCCAAGCTGGATTAAATTGGTAGTTGACCGAAAAACTGTACTGCTGATGATAAATACCAGGTAGTTTCTTATTGTTAAAAGCTTTGATTGCCGCACTGGTCTGGCTATCAATAATATTGGCTTGTAAATTGATACTAAAAGCCGGTGATACTGCTAGTTTTGTTTCTAGCTCTAGTCCATTTAATCTTGCGTCACTGACATTTTCATAAGCCCCAACACCACTGCTGTTAAAAATAGCCACAATGGCATTGTCTGACTGTTGATGATAAACCGAGGCATTGAGTGTGTAGCTCATCTGGGCTAATTGGTTGTTATAAGCTGCACCTAGGCTGAGGGTTTTAGCTTGTTCTGGTAATAACTCGTCGCTACCTTTAAATAATCCTCTGTCACCAAATAATTCAAATAGGGTAGGGGTGCGAATACCGTTACTGGCGACAAGTTCCGTTTTTAATCGTTCTCCCTGATACACCACTCCTAACTCTTGAGTGTGATGATCCTGCTCACTGTTGAGTGTTGTTGCATTAGCTTGATTTACTGCAATATTTTGATTTTCTTCGTTTAGCTGGGTAAGCAATGAGTAGGCTGATAAAGGGCCATTATTTTGTCCCCATTCAAACCGTGAGCCAATCAACAACTGAGTTTGCTCAGCAATAACGTCGCAGCTACTGATCCCGTTGCAGTTTATCTGACCATTATTATCAAAACTTAAAGAATCAAACTGCTGTTTGTTAAACCCAACAAAAGGGCTAATACCAAAAACACCGTATTGGCTATCAAAAGTGGAAGATGATGTTAAGCCTGCATGGGTTTTTGTGGTGTCATAATTAGCATCTAAACGTGTTATATCGGCCAGTATATCCAAGTAACGTTCTTTTTTGATTTCTTGATAAGCTTCAAACTCAAGGTTGTCTAGCCACTCAATATCGGTGTAAATACTGTGATTATAACCCAAGCGCCAAGAATCAGATGAAAGGCTAGAAGCATTTTCAGGAGTATTGTTTTGGTAATTAGGTAAGGCTTTTTGTTGTTCGTTATATTGAAGAGTGAGCCTGATTTTCTGGTTTTTGAATGCTAGGTTATTGTTTACATACAGGTTTTTTTTCTCAAACTGATTATTACGTAATGGTTCTGTATTCGACTGGTTACTACTGGTAAAACTTTGGGGGACAAGATAATCGTAGTTATTATCGGTTTTAAGGTAGCTGCCACCAATAGATAAACTATTTGTTTGAAATGCCTTGTTGTAAACAAGATTGAGTTCTTTGTGGTCAAGTGAGCCAAGTGCAAGGGTGAGTTTCAGTTTATCTTTGCTTGGATTGTAGGTATTAATTCTGATCACTCCACCAATCGGAGTAGTTCCTGCGCCTATGGCTTGGTTTTTACTGATCTCAATACTTTGAATTTGTTCAGTAGGTATTTGGTTTAAATCGAAACCACCAAATTGACTGTCGTTAACTAACTGACCATCAATATACAATTGCACTTGTTTACTGCTCGAACCACGGATAGAAACTGAAACAGGATTACCTAAACCCCCAATTTGGCGAATTTGTAGGCCATTAATCGATTGCAATATATCCGCTAGGGTCTGTGATGAATGAACAAAATCTTCACGGGGGATAAGCTGATAGTTATTCGAAAATAGCGATGGTTGCTCATAAACAGTGAGTACCTCGATATCTTCAGAAGGTTCACTGGCTTTTGCCCAAGCAACGCTGAAGAAACCTATCAGTAAAAAGATTAAGTAGTTTTTAAAAAACATTTCGGCCTCTGAAACGAGGACGTTAGGAATGACGAAACACCACCTAAATGCAAATACACTTAAGTGCGGAAGTTTCAATACAGTTCCTAGCGCCCACCGCACTATAATTTGTAATATATTGACAGGCCGGTCTCCGGGCTTAACTGATATTCAGTATTACCGTTGCGGGGGCAGCGTTAGAATTAAACACTAGTGTGTTGCACTAACTTCCCGATTATCTCTTGTTTTTCAACTGATAAAATACAATTGAAAAGAGCACCTGAGCAATTTGAAGACGAGTTTGAGGATGTTTGATTCAAAAGTCAATTCAGTAGAAGGGTTTAGCGAGTTAACACTTATACTAATTGGATCATAGAAAGCACTATTAACAAGGTAGGAACTCCTAGTAGCCGTTTATCTTTATGTAAGCGCAGTATTATTGCTTTTCATCGACCATTCGTTTGGCTTGTTCAACAATAAGCTCGCAAGAAGGTAACACTTGAAAACTCGCTAAGCCTAGGGGGATAAAACTGTCGTGTGCGGTTAAGCGTTCAATTTTTCGCTTTGAATAATCGACATCACTTTCAATTAATAAGGTGAACAAGGCTTCGCTAATGGATCCCGTTTTGCGACACTCATCCACTATGAGCACATTTTTTATGTCGCCAATAGCCGCAACTATGGCCTTTTCGTCTAACGGGGCCAGCCAGCGTAGATCAATCACAGTACAGTGAATATTTGACTCTACGAGTATTTTTTCAGCCTGACGACTCAAGTAATAGCCGTTGCCATAACTGATAATACACAGATCCTTACCCTTGCCAAAACTCCCTAGTTGCCCTGTTTTAATGGGGTTTGCAGCATTGGGTTGCACGTAATCAAATGACCAAAGTGCATCTCCTTCTTGATGTAAATCTTTTTTCATATATAGCGCAATAGGCTCGATAAAAATAACCACCCGCTGCTCTTCTTGCGCCAATCTGACTGATTCTCTGAGCATTTCAACCGCGTCGGCGCCGTTTGAAGGACATGCAATAATTAACCCTGGGATATCACGAAATACCGCAAAGGAATTGTCGTTATGGAAATGCCCACCAAAGCCACGCTGGTAGGCTAAACCTGCGATCCTGATAACCATAGGGTTAGTGAATTGCCCATTAGAAAAGAACGGCAAAGTAGCAGCTTCACCTCTTATTTGATCTTCAGCATTGTGCACATAAGCTAAAAACTGAATTTCAGGCATAGGTAGAAATCCATTGTGCGCTAAGCCTATTGCCATGCCCAAAATTGACTGTTCATCTAGTAAAGTATTGATGATCCTTTGTGGGCCAAACTTATCTGATAATTTACTGGTAACGTTATACACACCGCCTTTTTTACCAATATCTTCACCACACATCACAATATTTTGTTGCTCTGCCATTAGGTCGAACATGGTCCAATTGAGTAATTTAGCGAGGTGTTGTTTCTTGGTTAGATTGTGTTTTTCATGGCTGAATAATTGGGTGCGTTCGTCTTTAGATACTTTACTGCGATAAACCTTGTGCAATTTAGGTGGGATAATACTGTGTTTAATTTTTTCAGCACAAGTCAGCTTAGGCTTAGTGATCACTTGTTGACTGATTTCTTCAACAGTCACTGCTACTTGTTTGTATAAATCGATAATTTGCTGGCCTTTAAGGCAGTTGTGTTTCAACAGCAGGGCGGCACTATACAGCAGCGGATCATGAGCTTCAGTATCCTCAATATATTCATTACTTCGGTAGGTAAATTCAGAGTCTGAACCCGCATGGCCCAGTAAACGCACTGTTTTCATATGTAAAAACACTGGCTTGCGTTGTTTTCTGGCAATTTCTACAGCTTGTTTGGTTTTATGATAGGTATCGAGTAAATCTAGTCCATCACACTGCATATAATGCAGCCCCGCTCTATGTTCAAAGTTTGCCTGTACCCAACCTTTTGGAGTGGCGGTTGAGATACCAATACCGTTATCTTCACAGATAAAAACTAGCGGCATAGGCACAGACTGGTACGCAGCCCATGCTGCTGCATTAATGGCACCTTGTGCTGTGGAGTGATTCGACGAGGCATCACCAAAATTACATAGCACAACGCCGTCTTTTGCCAATAGGTTATCTACTGCTACCTTACGTGACAGGCTAATACTAAAAGCCGTGCCTACGGCCTTAGGTAAGTGTGATGCTATGGTGCTGGTTTGTGGTGGAATAAATAGGCTCTTGCTGCCCAATACTTTGTGGCGGCCACCAGAAATAGGATCGTCAGAAGAAGCTGCAAAACTTAGCAATATGTCGTACAAAGGGTTCTGCCCTGGTACTTGTTTCGAGCGTTGAATAACAAAAGCGCCACTTCTGTAATGTAAAAACGCCATGTCATTAGGCCTAAAAGCCAAGGCACAAGCAGCGTTACCTTCATGGCCTGCACTGCCAATTGTATAAAAACTTTGACCTTGTTTTTGCATCACTCGTGACTGAAAGTCTAAGTGACGACTCATAACTTGTGATTCAAATAGGTCTATCAATTGGGTATTTGACAAACCTACCTCAGCAGGCGTGAATGATGAGTTTACAGCAGGTAAAGAGTTAGACTCTATCGCCTCAATAATTTGTTGTTTAACCTTAATATTACGATCTTGCATCATGCTGTTACGCCTTAAATCATACCGCTATAAAATCGGCCTAAATTAAACTTGTACAAATCATAAGCATTATTTAGCTAAAGGAATAATATTAATAATCTTTATTTGCTATAGTTTTTACCTATATCAGATGTAAGAGCATACAACTTGGATTTACGTGCATTAGAGTATTTTGTCGCTATTTACGAAAGCGGTAGTTTAAGCGCAGCTTCAAAGAAAAAATTTGTCGCTCAGCCTTCCATATCGTCATCGTTGAAACAATTAGAACAGAGTTTATCGACCAGCTTATTTGTGCGTCATGCTAGAGGTGTTCAGGCAACCCATGCAGGTGAGCAGCTTTATCCTTTAGCCAAACAATTATTGGATCAAGCCGTAGCTATTCGAGATGTTTTTAGTACCGACACCACAAAAACACCTTTTAGGTTGGGGTTGATTAAAGGTTTAGGGGTAGCGCGAATGAGCGACTTGCTTGGACGGTTTACCCGTGCAGTTGACTCTTTAGAGCTAACCTTAGTGTCTCAGGATGAGCCTTGCCAAGCGCGGATCATTAGCCGCGACTTACAATTAAACAACGAACAATTTGTGCCTATGTGGCAGGAGGAATATCAATTGGCTATTCCCCTGCATCATGGCTTAGCTTTAATCGATAACATTAATATTTTGGATTTGCAGGATCTAGCTTTTATACAACGAAGCCCATGTGAAGGCTGGGCTTATTTAAAACAAGCACTTAAAAATGCCAATGTAAGGGTAGATACTAGAGCCAAAATACAAACTATAGAATATGCCTTAGGCTTAGTGAAAGCCGGTTTAGGCTGTGCTTTTATTCCAGTATCCGATGATATTATCAAAGATCAAAAGATTCACTTTAAACCCATAAAAGACTTGTCAATTTCACGGGAAATTGGCTTAGGTTATACCCATATGTCTGACACAGTTAAAATGTTACAAGCAGTAGCATGTCAAAATTGAGTTTAGATACTTATCCCGAGTTTAGGTTTGACATAACTATGGATTCTAAAGCCAACTGCAGTCGTAATAGTTCTTTACTTAATGGAATACCAAAACGTAATGCCTGTTTGTCATCGCATAGTCTAACGTAAACCCCTTGCAGGCATAGTTGTTCAAAAACCATTTCTGCTTGCTCACATTGAATGGTTTGAAAAAGAGCAGTGCCTTTAGGTGTTTGTTTGAAGGTTTTTTGTAATAGCTTAGCCAATTGCAGACTTTGGGTCCGAAGAAACTTAGCTTGTTGTGTTTGCCATGTTTTATTGGTTAATGCCTGTTGCGCAATATATTGGGCGGGGCCATTGATTGACCAAGGGCCAAGATGAGCTGCAAATAACTTTAACCAATTCACAGATGCCGCCACAAAACCCAAGCGTACGCCCGCTAAACCAAAAAACTTGCCGACTGAGCGTAAAACAATTAACTGTTCGCTAGTCACTTGGCGAATAAATGAATCTTGCGGCGAGCAATCCATAAAGGCTTCGTCAATAATAAGCAGTCCATTTTTTTGTTCAATATGGCTAAACAGCTGTTCTACCTGTTTATAGCAATATACTGTACCGCTCGGATTATTGGGGTTGATTAACACCACTATATCTTGCTGATCTAGGTGTTTTAGTTCCTTTATATCCTGATAAAAAAGCACAGTATAATCAGCACCTTGCCAGGCTTTACGATGTTCTTGATAGCCCACTTTAGGTAACCAAACACGGCTGCTGCCATAACCTTGTTGTGCGGCTATGTGGGGGAGTTGTTGAATGATAACTTGGCTGCCAGGAATAGCTA
The DNA here is from genome assembly GCF_000314995.1 of Paraglaciecola arctica BSs20135. Taxonomy (GTDB): domain Bacteria; phylum Pseudomonadota; class Gammaproteobacteria; order Enterobacterales; family Alteromonadaceae; genus Paraglaciecola; species Paraglaciecola arctica. Next base: position 384,959 of record NZ_BAEO01000062.1, read on the forward strand.
ATAAGTGTTCGGTTTGATAATAATCACAGGCTGCTTTTTGTAGCGCATCGCTTGGTTGTGGTAAACGCTGCCAAACTTCGGCGGGGATCGCTGGTATAGGATAACTAACAGGGGCTATGCCAGTCGATAAGTCGAGCCATTGTTCTATGGGGATAGCGTATTGTGCAGCGATTTTATTTAATTGCCCGCCGTGTATCAGTGGCGCGTTTTTCTTTGTATCTTTCCCAACGCCTTTCTCTACAGTTTTATCTCCAATCTCTGCAACATTAGTTGTTATAACACCTGACATAATATTCCTATTACTAACACTACTATCACCCACAAATAACTAGCCTGTTTGACCAGTTGAATACTGGCGGGGATGTCGGCTAATGTGACTTGTCTGCCCGAACCAAGAACAGTGCCTTCTACGATTCTGCCATGGTAACTGGCGCTGCCACCAAGACTAAAGCCTAAAACTTGTGCGCCTACCGACATACACAAACCGCCATTTTTGCTTTTGTACTTTTGGCTTTGTTGCCAAGCACAAATAAGTATCTGTTTTATCTTACTCAAAGGACGAGCTTGCATAACGTAGAGCAAACAACTGGCGCAAGCACTGAAAAATCCAAGTAAGTCATCTAATTTTGCTGCGCACCATCCAAAGTACAAAAACTGCGGGGTTTTGTAGCCCCACATGGCATCCAATGTATTAACCAGTCGATGCAAAATAACCAGAGGTGCGCCGCCTAATAAAAAATAAAACAAGCTAGCGAGTACGGCATCGTGACCGTTTTCTAACACTGACTCTACCGTTGCTCGTGTCATATCTTGTTCCGACATATCTTGGGTGTCGCGACTCACAATATACCCAGTAAAGTGGCGAGCGGTTGCAAAATCATTTTGTTGTAAAGGTTGGAATATTTGCTGGGCATGTTGTGCCAAACTGCGTTGCCCAATCGCCAAATATAAAACAAAGGTTTCTAGTAACCAAAACGTTGCAGTGTCACTTTTTAAGACAAAAAATAATATGGGCAGAGGTAGCACAATCATTAGGCACGCAAGTGTCCCTAAAACACGGCTTTTGGCATGTTGAGGAAGATTAGACTTAGCTTCTACAAGATGAGCAATTTTGCCAAAACCCACCAAAGGATGATAACGAGGGAATTCACCAAAAAGTTTATCTAACAACAAAGCGCCTACCATTTGTAAGGCGATAATCAGCAAGCTGTGCATTGTTCATCCCAAACAAAACTATTTGTGTTTTTAACTAAGCGTAAATGTTGACTATTGCTGATGTTTTTAGGTGTTGTCCATTTGCTTAGCAAACAGTCTATGGCATCTCCGTGGCTGATAACTAGTATGTTTTCAGTGTGATTTTGGCTAAGTAAATTTAGCTGTTTTAACATACGGCTGCGCACATTTTCTGTGGACTCTGCACCCTCACAAGGTAGCCAATCTTTTTTTAAATAACACTGCTGTTTGAATACTGCAAAATCAGCTAACTGCTCGATGAAGGAACCTTGCCAATGTCCGTAATGACGCTCTTCAAATCCACTGCAAACCGCCATTGATAACTTAAGTGCCTGTGCACAGATATCTGCAGTTTGTTGAGCGCGGCCTAAAGGCGAACTGATGATGTGTTTAATATCCCAGGCTTTGGCCCTAAGGGCTAAATCCCTAGCTTGTTGTTTGCCTAAACTGGTGAGTGGGCTTTCGAGTTGGCCTTGGAGTCTTCCATAAGCGTTGTACTGGCTTTGTCCGTGGCGACACAAATACAAATAGGTCGGGTTTAGTGAGTGTTTAATAACACAATCCTTGCCCATTTCACGTCTTCTTTATTTGCTAAAATACTGTTTTGATTGGTTCTTGACAACAAAGATTGAAAACCTAGATTTTCAAATTGCCGAATTGTTTGCTTAACATCTGTGGCAAAAACTCTTGAGCCTAGCCCAGCAGGGCCATTTCTTAGGGAAATAGCACACTTTCCCCCTTTTTTAATTAGTGTGGATAAGCGCAATACAGCCAGTTCTCTTTGGGTTTCGTCTAAATGATGCCAAACAGCAGCGATTAATACAAAATCGAATTTTTCTAATGATTTATCTAATGTTAGAGGTAAACAATTAAGCTGTGGCAAGTCGCCTTGCAGCCATTTTACAGCTTGCGTTGTGTCAGCTTCTTTAGATGCTTCTAGAAAGCTTTGTACGGGTTCAACTGCTGTAACCTTAAAACCCAGAGCAGCAAGCGCTATCGCATTTTGACCTGCCCCTGAACCCACATCCAGCACCTTTGCTGGAGGCTTAGGTAAGAAAGCAATAAAGTCTGCACAAACCTTATGGAAGTCCAGTTTGCGGCTGGTTTCAATAAATAGTTGCGCAGCGTTTTCGTAACCTTCTGTTCCTTTTGTCAAAGCTGTTACCTATTCATACTGCTAACAATCATTTATTTTGAGCCTTTTGTCCGAGATAAAACTGCCGCGCAGTATGAATTTGCTCACACATAATAACCACTTCATCCAACATACGGCCTGTCATGCGATGCGTTTTGTCTGGGTTAGGGTGAAAAATAAAGTCATGCTGTACTGCTGGAATATGTCGCCACTGTCGCCAATTTAATCCATCTGGGCTGTCTGCACTGTGGGGATCCGGTTGGATAACCACTTGGGGTAATGTGACTAACACTTGTTCTAAGCCCACACTAGGGTAATCATCTGTGGCTTTAGCAAAGGGGTTAGCGCCGCCACAAAGTTCGATTTGTTGTTGTAACCAAGCATTTTTTGCCACTGTACGTATGGGGCGAGCCCATAATTCATAAAACACACTAATAGGCGCCTGATTTCGATATGTGCTGCTGATTTTGTTTAATTTATCTAAATACTCATGAGCGTATTTTTCGGCCATCTCTTCTCGGCCTGTTACTTTGCCAAGCATCAGTAATTCACTGGCCACGTCTGCTAGTTTCCTAGGATCAGAATAAATAACATTTAGCCCATATTTTTCTAATCTTTCTAAGTCATCAGCTGGATTGCCGGTTCTCCAGGCAATAACTAAATCAGGTTTAAGCTGAATGATTTTTTCGATTTGTAAGCGTGCATAATTGCCTACTCGTAAGATATTTTCTGCCGCCGCAGGATAATCGGCGTGGTCGGTGGTGCCAATAATTTGTGCGCCTGCTCCAATTTGATAAAGAGACTCAACAATATGTGGCGCAAGAGCAATGATCCTACGTTGTTGTTTTTGTTCTTTAGTCAGATCTTTACTCAGCGCAACATCTTCATTAAGAGACTGGTCTTCACTAAGCACAGTCAGGCTCACAGCTAATAAGCATAACCCCCAAACACTATGTTTAAATTTACTCACCAATCAATGCCTTTTTGTGCTTTGATGCCATTATCAAAGGCATGTTTAACCGGTCTAACTTCGCTAACAGTATCGGCTAATTCAATAATAGAACGATGACAAGCGCGGCCAGTAATCACTACATGTTGATCTTTGGGCCTAGCAGTTAACGCTGCTAATACCTCATCCAAATCGATATATTTGTAGGTGACCATATAAGTGATTTCATCCAGTAATATCACGTCAATGGATGGGTCTTGCAGCAATTTTTTGCTATGTTCCCAAGCAGCTTGAGCGGCTTGAATATCGGTGTCTTTGTCTTGGGTTTCCCAAGTAAAGCCAGTACCCATAACATGAAATTCAACGCCATTTTTTTCCAAAAGATTACGTTCGCCACACTCCCAGCCACCTTTAACGTATTGCACTACTGCGGCTTTTAATCCGTGACCCACTGCTCGGGCGATGGTGCCAAAACCCGCTGTGGATTTACCTTTACCGTTGCCGGTTAAAACTAACAATAAGCCTTTGTCTTCTTGGGCGGCGGCAATACGCTCGTCTACTTTGGCCTTTTGTTGTTGCATGCGTTTTTTATGGCGATCGTTGTCTTTTTCATTTGAGCTGTCTTTTTCATCAGTCATTTTGGTTACTCTCTATTTTCAGCGTTTTATTTGTAGTGTCTGTTTGATCCGTAATAAATCTTTGTATTTTTTGCCAATCTAGATGTGTCATAAAAGTATCGGCTAGACGGTCTAATTCATGTTCTTGTTGGCTAGTATAATTTTCTGCTTCATGGGTATCTGCACCGGCCCAAGCGATAATCTGTTGCAACGCTTGGGGTGAGTCGAACATGCCATGTAAATAACTGCCAGCGACTTGGTTGTCAGTGCTGACACAACCGTCTAGTTGTCCATTGGTTAATAGCGAAAAGGCTTCAGAGCCTTTTTCTGGTTCTGTATTTCCAACATGTATTTGGTAGCCTGAGATTGTCGCTCCAATATGTTTATTGTGGCCATCTGACTTTAATAATAGTGTGCCCTGACTATGGGTCAGCTGCTTTGCTACTTGCAGTGTTGTGTTTATGGGCAGGTATCCCAAACCTTGGGATGTACCAATAGTGCCTTCAATACCTGTTGGGTCGTGGATAGTTTGGCCTAACATTTGATAACCTCCACAAATGCCTAATACTTTGCCACCGTAACGCAAGTGTTTGGCAATGTCTTTATCCCAACCGTGTTGTTTTAGCAGATCTAAATCTGCTCTGACATGTTTACTGCCTGGTAAAATAATAAGATCAGTTGCTGGCAAACTTTGCCCTTGGCGCACAAAGGTTAGCTCTAGCTGTGGATGAGCGCGCAACATATCAAAGTCGGTATGGTTACTGATGCGTGAAAACACCGGCACCACTATACGTAAACGAATATCATCTTGGGCTAGGGTTTGGGTGGCTTGAATGGCGTCTTCTTCAGCTAATTGTAAGTCCATTAAATAGGGTAATACCCCTAACACCGGTTTATTGGTGCGCGCTTCTAACCAATCTAAACCACTTTGTAATAAGGCAATATCACCGCGAAATTTGTTGATCACAAAACCTACCACGCGGTTCTGTTCGCTTGGCGAAAGTAGCTCTAGTGTGCCAACTAAGTGAGCAAACACGCCACCTTTATCGATATCGGCCACAATGATCACCGGACAATCCACTGCTTCGGCAAAACCCATGTTGGCGATGTCACCTTCACGTAAATTGATTTCTGCTGGGCTACCGGCCCCTTCAACCATTATCACTTGATATTGTTCAGATAAACGCTGGTGGGAGTCCAGCACTGCTTGCATAGCCACTTTTTTGTAATCATGGTAAGCCTGAGCCTGCATGTTACTGATGGCTTTGCCGTGAATAATAACCTGGGCACCCGTATCACTGCTTGGTTTAAGTAATACTGGGTTCATATCGACATGTGGCTCTACACCGGCTGCTTGGGCTTGCAGGGCTTGCGCACGGCCTATCTCGCCGCCATCTGCGGTAACCGCACTATTTAAAGCCATATTTTGTGGCTTAAATGGCACAACCCGATAACCCATACGTTTTAAGCAGCGGCAAAACCCTGCAACTAATACACTTTTACCTGCGTCAGATGTGGTGCCTTGGATCATTAATGTGGCTGATCGGGTATTGGTCATGGTTTACTCAAATTCGTTATGTCCAAAGTCAGCGGGTAGACCAATAAAAGCAACACTGGGTTTTGCCTCTGGATAAGCAGGGATAATAATGCGGGTTAAACTGGCGTAGCCTATTTGTAATTGGCTGTACCAATCGCCTGAGCGCCAATCTGTGTTCAGGATATGGGCTAAAATTTGCCTGATAACGCCACCATGACAAACCAATAAGTTGTGTTGTCCTCTGTGTTGCTCACATAGCGACTGCCAACTTGTTACGACTCTATTATGAAAGGTTTCTAACGACTCACCTTGAGGTGGAGTATTGTGATTGGGATCTTGCCAGAACGAAGTCATTAAAGGCCATTGCTGGGAATGGTTGTCAAATTTAATGCCATCCCATTCACCAAAATCGCATTCCTGAATGCCTGCTTCAATTTGTAGTGTTAATTCATATTCACTGGCGAGCTTTTGAGCAAAGTTTTGGCAGCGTCTAAGGGGTGAACTAATGATATTTTCGATAATATGCAGACGGCTAGTTTGTTGATACATCTGTTGCCATCCTTCACTGCTTAAGGCTACATCTGTGCGACCATATAACGCCGCTGGCCCATCAATTTGACCATGACGGATGATATCGAATTGAGTGACATTTAACTGGTTAAGATCGTCTGTCATAGGGTGGTATCTTTTAGTGTCATGGGTAAACCTGCTGCTGTAAAGGTGACTTTATCAGCACAGGCTGCCAACGCTTGGTTAAGCCTGCCTGCTTGGTCGACAAAAGTACGACTCACTTCCCCCATAGGGATGACACCTAGACCAACTTCATTGGATACCAAAAAAATGTTACATTTGCTGGTTTTTAGAGCGCTGAGCAATTCGCTAAATAAGGTTTCGAAATTTTGCTCAGGGTATTCAAATAATTGATTGTTTAACCATAGAGTTAAACAATCAATAAGCAGAATTTGTTTAGGTAAAAATTCTGTTTCTTCTAGAAATAAGTTGAGACGCAGTGGTACCTCAGCTACGCGCCAGTAGTCGGGACGTTCAGCTTTATGATAAGCAATTCTTTGTGCCATTTCTGGATCAATTGCTGTGGCGGTAGCAACAAAAGTAACAGGTAAGTTTTTGCTTTCGCTTAGTTGCATAACTTGCTCCAAAGCAAAGCGAGACTTACCCGAACGAGCTCCCCCTAGTACCAGATGTATCATCAATTAACTCCTTGTTTTATAGTGTTATTTGTGAATTCGATAAAATAATCAAATAGATCAATAATTCTTGTAATTGTTGCGCAGTGCCGAGGCAATCGCCGGTGTAACCATTAATATGTTTAGTCATCCACAAGCGTAACCAATATCTTAAAATTAAGCTGCTAATTAACACCAAGATGGCAGTCCAAAAAGGTAACAAAATACAGGCCATTGCCCCGGTTATTAATACAAATATCAATACTTTTGGGCTAAAAGGTTTAGCAACAGTTTCGCTCTTACTGTTACTATTTGGTACTCGATTAGCCAAGTAGGGCATGTCTTGAACTAGGCTAATTGCCATGGCTCTGGATAGTGGATAAGCCAGTAACAAACTCACCTCAAGCAAACCTTGTTCGGCAAGACTACTAAGCAAAACAAACTTACTTACTAATGTCATAACTAAAGCACAAGTGCCGTAAGTACCAATACGACTGTCCTTCATAATGGCTAATTTTCGCTCAGTAGTGAAACCACCAAAAAAACCATCAAAGGTGTCGGCCAAGCCATCTTCGTGCAAAGCGCCTGTCATTAGTAGACTCAGAATCATCAATAAACACATGGCCGCGGAAATGCCAACCAAAGGCGCCATCAGCCAATAGACTGCTATAAGCAAAGCTGCCAAAAGCCAACCTACTAATGGAAAATAACGGCCAGCCCTGCGCATTTTACTTGGGCTGTATTGAATGTTTATGGTCATAGGCAGGCGGCTGAAAAAACTCAGCGCTAATAAAAACAAATTCAAATGATACTTAAGCCATCTTTGCATTATTTATTACTCATACCCTGACTTGCGCACTATCAAAGGTGGCCATATTGTTGTAGAAATTGGCTGCAACTTTAAGTAGTGGAACAGCCAGCGCTGCACCCGTGCCTTCGCCTAAACGTAAACCTAAATCGAGTAAGGGGTTGGCCTGCAATTCTTTGAGTAATAGTTGATGCGCGTTTTCTGCTGAGCAGTGAGCGAAGATCATAAACTGTTGTGTGTTAGGCGCGATACGAGTGGCAATTAATGCCGCAACTGAAACAATAAAACCATCCACCAATATCGTTTTTCCGGCACTAGCTGTGGCCAACATTGCCCCAACTATTTGAGCAATTTCAAAACCACCCACTTCCATTAATACTGTACCTGGGTCTAAGTTTTCATCAGGATACTTTTCTTGAACGCGTTTTTGAGCAAGACTAATAAGTTGGATTTTTTTATCTAACTGCTGCGCTGTAATACCTGTCCCCACACCAGTGGTGTGCTGTGCTGATAGACCAGTTAACACACTTAGCAGCGCTGATGCAGCACTAGTATTACCTATGCCCATTTCGCCAAAACCTAAGACGTTAGTGCCAGTCGCTAGTTGTTGTTTAGCGGCTTGTTCGCCCATCAATAAACATTGTTCGGCCTGAGCCAGAGTCATAGCTGACTCGATAGATAAGTCAGCAGTGCCTGCAGCAATACGCTGGTTAATTAAAATAGGGTGGGGGTTTTCGACTGGGAATAACATACCCGCATCCACCACTTTTATCTGCACATCTAAGCTATCGCAAAAACAATTAATGGCCGCACCGCCCGCTAAAAAGTTTGCCACCATTTGCCCGGTTACTTCGCTTGGTGCAATGCTCACCCCGTTTTTGGCAATACCGTGGTCGGCCGCAAAAATCATAATAGTGGGTTGTTTGATCTCAATATGTTGGTAATTACCTGAGTTGTAACCTTGAATCAAACATAACTGTTGCGCCAGTGTTTCGAGTTGTCCCAAGGCACCTAATGGTTTAGTTTTAGTGTCAATGTGACGCTCAATGGCGGGTAACTGGGACTTATCCAGTTGTGGAATATTCCAATATTCGGCTGTAAAAACTGCAGGCGTAGGTGTGTTCATATTATTTGAGATACCTTGTTCATTAATTTCGCCTCTGGCTCATCACCAGCAGAAAAAATACACTACCAATAGCAGAAGTGATAATGCCTATGGGGATTTCTTGGTCGGGTAGGGTCACACGAGCTAACACATCTACCCACACCATAAAGCCGCCGCCAAGCAACACGCAGCCAATAATCACAATACGACTGGTGACACCCAACCAACTTCTAACAATATGTGGGATCATCAAGCCAACAAAACCAATGCCACCACAATAAGACACAATACAGGCTGTTAGGGCGGCGCAAATTGCCAGTGATAAAATACGTAATTGGGTGACTTGTACGCCTAAGGTTTTAGCGTTTTCGTCGCCCAGTAATAAAGCATCCATATGTCTGCCATAAAGCAACAATATTGCCACGCTTATCAATACTACTGGCAACATGATCCAGGCATACCAGGCTTCGACTCGGGCTAGACTTCCCATTAGCCAAAATATCACTTTGTTAGCGGCAAAAGGCTCACCTAAAAATAATATAAAGTGACTCAGGGCACTGAGCATAAAAGACACGGCTATACCGGCTAACAACATATGTTCGGTTTTACTGCCAAAGGTTTTGGTGGCTAAAAGTTGCACTAAAAACACCGCGAATAATGCGCCTAAAAATGCTGCAAAAGGTAAAGCCAACGAAAAAGATAAACTTGGGAACATTTGCATCAGCCCAAACTGTTCGGCTAACTTGCTGTCAAATAACAAGGTGGCAATACTAGCGCCTAATCCAGCGCCCGAAACTACCCCAAATAAATAAGGATCGGCTAAACCATTACGAGTAATATTCTGCAAAGTCGCACCGGCTACCGCTAAACCAGCACCAACTAAAAAGCCCACAAATACTCTTGGGGCGCGTATTTCCCAGAAGATCATGTTATTTACCGGATCTTGGCAACCTTGGGTGATACATTGGATCAGTTCTGAGCTAGATAAATCTGCCGCACCAAAAAACAGGGCTCCCAATGGAGATAGGATGGCCAACAAACATAAAAGTAACCATTTTTTATTCATCAAGCGGCTCCTTACCAGCAGGAGAAGTGTCTAATTCGACTTCATCAGGAGCGTAGAAGTCCACCCTAAACGCGGAGTTGATGCCGTCATGTCTTATTTGGCAAGGGATCTTAAATACTTGTTGTAAACGCTCAGCTGTAAGCACTTGTTCAGGTGTGCCTTGAGAGACCATTTTACCTTGGTCTAATAAACATAAATGGTCGCAATAATTAGCCGCTAAATTGAGCTCATGTAGGCTCATCACCACAGTGATATTTAAGTTATGCGCAAGGGAGCGCAACAAACTCAGTACTTGGTATTGATAATACACATCGAGGTGATTAACCGGCTCATCTAAGATGATAAGTGCCGCTTTTTGCACTAACGCACGGGCGATTAAACCTCGTTGTTGTTCTCCACCAGACAAGGAGCTAAAGGTTTGTTGCGCTTTGTTATCTAGACCGACTCGGGATATGGCGTCTTTGATACTTTTTTCGTCGTCAGCTGTGTGTCTGCTAAGTAATGATTTGTGGGGTAACAAACCCATGCGTACTATTTGGTAAAGGTCTAATGCAAACACACTTTCGTTAAGCTGATTGACCACAGCAATTTGCTGCGCCAAAGACATTGGATCGTAATCTGTCAGCGTCTTATTGTTCCAACTAACACTATTGTGACTATTTAGCTGCCCCGATAACATTTTAAGTAAACTGGTTTTACCGGCACCATTTGGCCCCAGTACACCCATAACCTTACCGGCGCCTATATTAAGACAAATATCAGACAAAATCTGATGTTGACCAATTTTTAGGTTCACATTATTAGCAATAAGGGATCTTGGGCTAGACATTTACTGGCTCGCACTTACGCTTGTATTTAATAGTCAGAAAAACATTCAAAATCAAGATGTTGACTCAAGTGTCACGAGAAAGGAAACACATCATAAACAGCATAGAAGCGGTTCAAAGATAATGTATCCGTGTGTTCCCGCACGAAAATTTAAAGGTGTCTTTAAGTAAACTCTTTATTGTAACTGTTTACTGTAAAGGTATATAAGGCTGGTATCTGACTTACGTTTTGATAAACGTTTACAGTTGCGGGTACAGTTTTGGACTTTCACCAAATTCCCATTTAGTTTGTGTTGTTGTAAAACGACACTAAACCTTATTTATATGCGGGCGAATATAGCAAGTAAGTGGATGGGATTCGAGGGGTAATTGTTTTTTATGCTTTAGTGGGCTCTGTTTTTACAAGGTGCTAAAACATGCGCTGGCGCTTACTGCCTTCCTTGGCAGTTTTTACACCGAATCCCTTCGATGCGACTTACTTTTTGCCAACAGCAGCAAAAAGTAAGCAAAACGTACCTAAGTGTAACTAAGGACGATATACCTGCACTTGTGTATAACCATGTTCATGTAACAACAAGGCTTGTAATTGACTCATCACGCCGCGATCACAATACAGAAAATAGGCTTTATCTTGTGGCAGTAAAGGAAACTCTAAGGCCAATTTAAAAAAGGGAATGTGTTTCACTGTTAGCTCGGGTAATAACAGCGGAGCTTGTTCTTGTTCTTCAGCGCTGCGGATATCTAGTACCACAGAATCTGCTGGCAGTACTTCTACGTTTGTTACATATTTAGTTTCTTGTTCTGCCTCTTGGCCTATGGAGCGAATATCGCGCATTCTAGCTTCGTCTACTACGCGCTCAATTATGCTGAAATCGAGTTTGCTTTCTTCAAATTCAATTTTTTCCAGTTGTGCTTTAACCGTTGGTTTGCGTGAAATAACGCCGCAATATTCGGGCATGATCTTGGCAAAGTCTTCGGTGCCTATTTGTTTGGCTTGATTGATAATTTCCATCTTATCCATGCAAATTAATGGTCGCAGTATGAGTTTATCTGTAGCTTTATCGATAACGCTTAGGTTGGTTAACGTTTGACTGGATACCTGCCCTAAACTTTCACCTGTTACTAAAGCGTTAATGGCCAGTTTATCAGCCACCTTGCTGGCAGCTCTTAGCATCATACGTTTGAGTACTACACCCATTTGACTGTTATTCACATTTTCAAGGATATCGGCCACAACTGGCGCAAAATCAACAGCGACAAATTTGACGCGGTGAGATTCGCTGTAACGTTTCCACAGATAATAACTAACCTGCTTAACACCTATTTCATGTTCGCGGCCTCCCATATTGAAAAAACAGAAATGGGTGCGCGCACCGCGGCGGATCATTTGATAAGTCGCTACACCCGAATCATAACCCCCGGATACAAGGGATACGACTTCTTCCTGAGTGGGTAATGGCATACCACCTAAACATTTAATACGGCGGTGATTTTGGGTCAAAGTGTCGTCGTTCACTTCAAATTCGATGATTAAATCGGGAGCGTTAAGATTGACTCCGTTAGTTTCGCAATTTTGCTTGAGGTAGCCACCCACATTGCGTTCAAGCTCCATGGACGAAAATGGGTGCTCGCCACGACGTTTAACACGAACCGCAAAACTTTTACCTAGTAATAAGGGTTGCCAGATTTGTTTAACTTGTTCGCGGATATCCTGTAAATCAGTAAATTTACTTTCTTGTACCAGCAATATCTGATCAATACCTGGAATACGTTGTAGCAGGTCAATAATGTCATTTTGTTTGTCGAGGGATTGTGGATTAACCTTCAAGCCCAGCTTATCCCAAAATGAAACCACCTCAACCGACAGCTGATTAAGTTCAAAAATTCGTCGTACATTGCCTTCCAGCAAAAAGGTAAAACGTTTACGCACCCTGCGACTTTTCATGATGATTTCTGGGTGAAGTTTGATAATAAACTGCATAGTTACAAGGCTTTTAGGTGGCGTAGAAGAAATTAAAGGGCAGGATTATAGCTAGCCCGTAAGCTAATGCAAACGTCCTAGCCAAGGAGTCATTAAAAATCAAAATTAGCAGTGGATTTTGTTCAAATCATCATATTAAACAAAATTACTTTGAGTGCAGTTTTTTGAAGTTTCAATTTTAGCTACTTTCGCCACTATTTTTTGTAAATATAGCCATTAGAGCAGACATAGCTGTTATTATTTTTCGCAGTATTTAGTTTCTAAACTAGAAAGGAAAATCATGAAAAAATCACTGTTAATTCTGTTAATAGCTTCTACCTCTTTCTCGGTAGTTGCTGCACTTAGTCCATTTCAAGAAAAGGTGCTAGCAACTATAAAAATGGAACATCGAACCGAAGAAGATACTGCTCGCGACCCTAATCGCGACCCTCTATATGCTCTTGAGTATTTTGGTCTAAAAGAAGATATGAAGGTTATTGAGTTCGCACCAGGAAATGGCTGGTATAGCAAAATTTTGGCGCCACTTTTAAAAGATAAAGGAGAGCTACATCTCGCTTACCCCGAAGTATGGTTAAATAATATGAATGACTTATTGGCACTTGATCCAATGAACAAAGCGAAAAAATTACCTATAGAATTGGACTGGAACAACAAAGAGCAGCAATACCAATTAGGTCATTTAGACTTTGCTATGCACGATGCTGATATGTTGTTGAACATTCGTGAATATCATAATTTTGATGCCCAAGACAAAGTCAAATTAAACCAAGCGACATTCGATGCTTTAAAACCTGGTGGTATTTATGTGATTGTTGATCACAGTCGTCGCCATATGGCCCCTGAAACTCACGAACTACGTAGACGTGAAGATGCAGTAAAAGTCATACTTGAAGTACAAGCCGCGGGTTTTGTTTTAGAAAAATCATCAGATCAGTTTTATCGACCAGACGATGCCTTAACCTTTGAAGTAGGCCGTAAAACAGTGACAGGAAATACCGACCGTTTTATTCTTGTTTTTAGAAAACCGCAGTAAATAGTTGGTTTTTATAGCTGTATTATAAGGTGATATGACTAAGGTATGTGCTTGGCGCTTGCAGTCGATGTTTATTGCCTTGGCCTAACAAACATAAATGGTCACAGTCGCCTGAGGGGAGAGATTGATTTGTTGTTAATGAACCTAAATTCCCAATTTATTCTCAACCCGATCAAACAATTGTAAAAATAAGACATGAAATAGGAGATGAAATAGAGCATTATTGTAAACGCTTGAAATCACAGTTGATTTTTTGTGTGTTTCAGCTCACTAAAATATAAAATCTGTTGTTTTTAACAATTAGAATTTAATAAGAAATAGACATCGGTACTAATAACTAAGGAAAAGTTTCATGTTAAGTATGAGTTACTTTAGAAAAGCATTGTTTTTCACAATACTAGTATTAGGGGGGACTATTATTCCTACCCAAGTTTTTGCACAATTTGCACCAAAAGTACCCTGCAGCAACAATGTGTGCGAAGGTCCAATACCGTATTTAGAAAGCCCAGCATATCCCGATGGGATGGACGATGAGGAGGAATATGAATGGTCAGACGATATACCTGACGATGGTTTTTCCTTAGGCACTCATACCGTAACCTGGCAGCTTATTGCATTAAACGACGGTGACAAAGTAGTTAGTACCTTCGAACAAGTTATTGAAATTGTAGATACTACTGCCCCTGAGTTGAACGACTATGAATTAGTAGAACTACCAGCTCAAGATTATTTAACCAAGATCACATCTGAATTATTAGGTGGCGCTCCAGAGGTGTTTGATGCTTTTGATCCTAACCCTAGCGTAACATTCTTAGGTCTTTTTGATGTTATTATTTTGGACACTCTTCATGATGAAATTTTTGCTGATGTCACAAATGCCGAAGAGGCTACAGCAGCTAGTGCTATTTTTACTGCTGCTTTGAATGACTTACCTACAATATTTAAGGTACCAACAGGCGCATACTTTGCTAAGTGGCAGGCAACGGATAGCAACGGCAATACTTCTTATCTATATCAAGAGGTCGTAGTTATCCCTGTAGCTACCCTATTGCAATCGCCTACTGCTGTTATTGGTGGTGAAGTTAAAATTACGATTGAATTAAATGGTAAACCACTATCTGATTTTTATGGTCCTGATTCTCTATTGAAACGTGAAAACTTTAATGTTGCTGCGAAAAGTGAAAATATAAAAGACTATCCGCTAGCTGGATTTATAGTTGAATTCTCGGGAACTGTTATAGATAAAATAATTCACAACGACGACGACGACGATGATTATATTGAAATATACATTGAAGAAGGCCAGACAGTTGGGACAGAGTATTTTGAAATACCAGACAATATTGGCATAACCACTAGTGATACGTTATTTGCCACAGTTGTTGATGGTTTTGGTTATTTAGAATTAGGTGAGCAAGACTCCATCACTATTCCATTAACCGATCAAAACATTGCACCAAGGGTTGGCGAATTAAAGGCTTACTTAAATGATAGTTACTGTGTAGGCGCTAAGGCAATAGGTAAAGTATCGGCTAAATGCTCGCCTAAGCCGCTTTATGGTATATCTTTTAATAAAAGCAATAGCTACCCTGTCGTGATAGAAACAAATGTTATTGATGAAGATGACACCACAAGTGTATGGGAAATTACCGGGGCCACGGAATATAGCTCTGGTAGCGAGTACTTCAGTTTCATACCCGATCAAGCAAGTGCCAATATAGTTAAAGTTAAACTAACAGTGACTGACGAAGGTGGTTTAGCTACAACAAAAAGCCTCGATATCTTATTAACCAGCGCTAACCCACCACCGCTAAGTACTGATGATACTGACGGTGACGGCACTTCCGATAGTGAAGAAGGAACAGGCGATAGCGACGGCGACGGCATTGCAGATTATCTAGACAACAACCCAAATATTAATCAGTTACCTCTGGGTAATGATAATGATCCAATGTTTGTGGGATCAGGCATTACGTTAACATTAGGTACTACAAAACGTAGCGCAGATACCTATGGCGCCGATAATGCGACTGTTTCTGATGATGATTTGATAAATCATGGTGATAAGGGGGCAGATGCACCCAATAATACTAGCGATTCTAGTTATCCAATTGAAAATCGTATTTCGCCAGTCATTGATTTTGAAGTGAGAGGTTTTGCAGAAGGTGAAACTATCGATATAGTTATACCTTTGCCAGATGGTGTCTCAATTCCGAATAAGGCCGTGTATCGTAAATATACAGCGGCTGATGGTTGGAATAATTTTAAGAAAAACGCAAAAAATGCTATTGCTTCAGCGCCTCGTAATTCTAATGATAGCTGTCCTGCTGTTGCCAGCAACGACTATACTTCTGGTTTAACGAAAGGTGATCAATGTATACGTTTATCCATTGAAGATGGTGGACCTAATGACGCTGATCTTGAAGCTAATGGTGTTATTGTCGATCCGGGCGTATTGACGCAACCTAACGCAGTTGATACTACAACTCCAGTTGTTGCGCCGGTATCTACAACAACTACTACCACCACTTTTACTCCTGGTGATAGTGGCGGTGGTAGCACTGGGTTATTGCTGTTGTTATTGTTTCCTTTGACAATTTTTAGAGTTAGAAAGCTAAAATAATATAGCAGTCAGTAATGACTATGAATTAAAAAATTCATTGTTTCATTTTAAAAAATCCGATGTTTTTACAACATCGGATTTTTTTTAGGTTTTAAACCCCTATTAAAAAATTGGCTTTTATCTCTCAATGTCATTGTTCTGCTATTTTTAAATTTGTTAATTACAAATCATTTCTAAATTCTCATCTTTAGTTGAAGAAATAAACGGGTTAGCTACTATCCTTGGCAGTTGCTTAATTTCTATTTTATTGACGTCTTAATCAGTTGTTGGTATGGCTGTAAAGTGGCACCACTAGATGAGCTCATCTATAAAAAACGCCCCTTCTTATGAGCGTTTTGTTTGAGTGTTTAACTATTAGCACTTATGAGTGTGATGTTTAGGGTTGCTCGTGAAGCAGCAACTCTTGAGCACGATGCTGATAAAACTCTGGATGTAGGCCGATGAGTTGCGGAATGGTTGCTGATAATGCGATCGACGATAAAGTACCGAATACCACACCGGCAAAAAGGCCGATTGCAAAGCCTTGTAACGGCTGACCACCAAATATCCAAATTGCGCCTATAGTTGCCAAGGTTGTGCCTGAGGTAATAAGTGACCGAGTGAGGGTTGACTTAACCGCTGTGTCTACAAGATCACTCATGTTCATATTGGTTTTGGCGCGCATCACTTCACGTAATTTATCACCGATAACAATAGAGTCATTCAGCGAATAACCGATAATGGCGAGCACACTGGCAAGCACTGTTAAATCAAAGGATAAGCCCAACCACGCGAATAAACCTAGCACTACTAATACATCATGCACTAAGGCGACCAATGAGCCACAGGCTAGGCGCCACTCAAAACGCCAGGTCAAATACAGCATCATGGCTATGGCCGCAACAAGCAGGGCTAAACTACCGTTGTCGATGAGTTCTGAACCCACTTGTGAGCCAATATATACCGAATCTTGCGGAGTAATCTTGTAGCTACTTTGATTCGCAAAAGTATTTAACCAATCTTTGTCTATGATACTCGCGGCTCCATCTGCTTGGCGAATGGTCCATTGGGTATTGGTGGCGCTGCTGTTTAGCTCAAAGTCATCAGATAAATGGCTGGCAAGTTGGCTTTGCATTTGGGTTTTGTCGATACTTTGTGAGGTGGTGAACTCAGTCATATAACCACCGGTAAAATCTAGTCCCAAGTTTAAACCTTTGAAACCCAGCCCAATAAGGGATAACACCATCAAACTAATCGCCAAATAAAAACCTGCTAAACGATATTTGCTGAAAGTGGATAGTGGCGTAGTCACAGCAGTAGTTTCACTTATTGTATTTTGCTCGTTGCAATTGGATGCAGGGATAATTGTTTTAGTCGTCATTAGATTTGCTCCTGATGTTTAGCCGCTACTTGTGCTTTAACTTTGATTTGTGGTTTAACTAGATACGTCAGTACGTGGGCAACAAATACGCCGCTAAACATACTGGTTAAAATACCTAAGCTAAGGGTCATGGCAAAACCTTTGACTGGGCCATAACCAATGCTCAGTAGAATAAGCGCGGTGATCATAGTGGTAATATTGGCATCTAAAATAGTCGCGAAGGCCTCTTTGTAACCTGTTTCAGTTGCCATAAAGCTACTTCTTCCTCGCTGGCGTTCTTCTTTTATACGCTCAAAAATCAGCACATTGGTATCAACCGCCATGCCCACTGTTAAAACCAGCCCCGCTATGCCAGGTAATGTCAGTACCACGTTAGGCAATAAAGCCATTAAACCTAATAAACACACTAGGTTGAGCACTAAGCTGGCATTGGCAATCAGCCCTAGTTTGCGATACCACAGCCCCATAAAGACCAGCGTAATCCCTAAACCAATAGCTAAAGCCATAATGCCGTTGTTGACGTTGTTTTTACCGAGTGAGGCTTGAATGGTACGTTGTTGCACTATAGTGATGGGGGCGTCTAACGAACCGGCGCGTAATAATAACGCCAGATCTGCAGCCGTTTGTGGGCTGTCTAAATTGGTGATGCTAAAGCGGTTCCCTAATTGAGCTTGGATAGTTGCGACGTTGATGACTTTACTCTTTTTGATCATCTCATCGGCAGTGTTTTTGTGGTATTCAGAAAAAACGGTAACCATAGGTTTGCCGATGTTATCTCTAGAAAACTCAGACATCTTTTTGCCGCCTAATCCATCGAGCGACAAGTTCACCAGTGCCATACCCATTTCATCACGCCCCGCACTTGCATTTTCGATGTTCGAACCGCTGAATATTGGCTTAGGTGCAACCCGTAAACGTTGACCATTTTGGTCGGTAAAACTCTTAGCGCTGGCAGTGCCGCTGTTGGCCATTTCATAAAAATCTAATGAGGCGGTGGCACCAATAATGCGTTTGGCTTGCTCAGGATCTTTTACCCCAGGTAACTCGATTCGAATGCGGTTGGGTCCTTGGCGTTGAGTCACCGCTTCGGTGATCCCTAGTTCTTCGATACGGCCACGTAAGGTGCTAAGAGCCTGCGCCATAATTTCTTGGTGAAAGGTACTAATGTTCTGCTCTAGAAAAGTTAAATTGCCGCTGCGGTCATTAGTTTGTGAGTAACTGATGCCCGGTAAACGTTGCTGTAATTCTTTAACAACTAGCTTTACCTGCGCTGCTTGATGACTAAGAAAATGTAAGTCAATTTTGCCTATGCTGTTGGTTGTTGTATCAACCTTGTTATCAGCAGCAGCGATTTTCACACTCATACCCCGTAAACCTTGGTCGTGGATGATTTGTAAGGTTTCGTCTTTAGCATTACTAAGACGTTCTTGGTCGGCTTTGTGGGTATCCACTTCTAAAACAAACAGCACACCGCCGCTTAAGTCTAATCCCAATTTAATAGGCGACACGCCTAGTTCTTGCAGCCACTTAGGTGCAGCCGATTGATTGCCCAAGCGCACGTTATACTCATCGCCTAAGGTGGTTTTTAGCTGCTGTTGGGCGCGCATAAGGGCTTCGTCGTCGCCATCAATAACAATTTTGCTATCAGACGCACCGTTGATGATTTGGGTTACTTGCACGTTTTTTTGCTGCATTATTTTTCGCAGCTGTTGCGGGTTAGGCAGTGCTTGAGTTGGATTAACAGTGCTTATCAACAAAGCATTGTTGTTACCGTATAAAGTAGGGATGGCATTTAAGCCCAGAATAACCACAGTGATAATGATCACCAAAATTTGCCAAGTATGCTTGGGCTTTGTATTTGATTTACGCATGTTCGTTCTCTTTTGTTCCCAAGTGACGGTGATGAAATGCTAAAAGTGCATTGGTCAAATGGGCAGCGCAGGCGCAGTAATACGCGGGCGCGAAATAAATTTCAGTTCAAAGTCAGTACAGATGTACTAATAAAACTCATAAAATTAATAAAAGTGCGCTGTAAAAAGCGCGAGAACGAATTAACTAAGGTAGGTGATAGTGCCGCTGTACAGGGTGTTACCGTCTTTCCAGCCGGCAACACGGCCATGACTATTAGCTGCGTCGGGACGCAAGTACCATGGCACAGCATTGTTAGCGATTAACGGCGCTAAGAAATGCTTAAGACCTAAAATTTCGGGTTGAAATTCATAGGCTAAAACAAAAATAGGTTCATTTTGAGAGACTGAGCCAAATACACTGGCGGCTTGGCGCTCAAAGGCTGGCAAACTGATATTAGGATTAAATCTGCCTTGATAAGATGGCGTCTTACTTGGGGGGGTGCTATCGCCGTCATCTTTGCTGTTATCAATGTCAGGCTGGGTTTTTGACTTGCCTTTTTGTTTGGACAACAGATAGTCAGAAAGTAAGGACTGAGTGAGTAATGTACTATTGTTAAAGGTTTTTGTACTGTCTGTATTGCTGAAGTCACTATGCAAATCAACCAACAGGTTAGCAGTATATTGATGGCTTTGTGGTGAATTTTCTAACGCGCGGGCAGGCGCTGATATTGCTGTCAAAAGAGCAATACTTAAGCTGAAAATAAACGCGCGCCAAACCCACATAAAGATTAATTAAATTTGTATTTCAAAGTGAAGCTATAGTAGGGGCGAAACTCACAAATACAAGTGAAATATTGTGGCTAAATACAAAAATGTCCCCTTTTTAAAAGACTGAATGATTGCTCAAGTGGTTAATCAATCGAGTTGCTGATGGCTAGATACATAAAAACGTCATAATAAAATGCCATGCTTAGGTATGCTATTTATGGGCGCTTGATTATGTTAGCAACAATAGAGTTTGATTCGATTAAAACTCGCTTAATCATTATTATCGCGGTGTGTTTGTTGGGGATGTTAGTGTTGGTTGGCAACCAAATTTATAACTCAAACCGGTTAATTATCCTTAATACCCAAAGTAAACAGTTACTTAATTTGAGCAATGAATTGCTGCAATTACGTCGCCATGAAAAAGACTTTTTATTACGTTTAGAACCCAAATATGTAGAGCAGTTTAAAGATCGCGCTGATAGTTTTTCTCAGAAAATTAACCAGATCCAACCTGTTTTTGCCAAGCTAGGTGACACCGATCCTCTATTTGATGAACTAAGTTTTAGTTTTGCCCAGTATCGCTCGCAATTTTTTTCTTTGGTGACATTACAAACTCAAATTGGACTCGATGAAAATAGTGGTTTTCAAGGGCGTTTTCGTGAAGCAACCCATAGTTTAGAAAAGCAATTACAACGGCTCAATCAAACTGATTTACAAGTACTTTTACTGCAAATGCGCCGTAGTGAAAAAGACTTTTTACTGCGTAAACATATGGATTATGTTGAACGTGAGACTTTGATTTACCAACAATTATCCTTAGCTATTAGTCAAAGCAACCAGCTTAATGTGCAGCAACAACAAAGCTTATTGAACACTTACCAACACAGCTTTTTGCAGTTGGTGAAGGCTTATCAAACTATTGGTTTAGACCATACTCTTGGTTTACAGGGGCAGTTTCGAGAGCAAGCTCACACCCTAGAAGCACAACTGACTAGCGTAAATAACCAACTGGCAGTACTTATCACTGATGCTGAAGAACAGGTAGAGCGTATCAGTTTGTTGATTATGACTATTACCTCATTGGCGTTAATTATTTTACTGATTAAAAGTTACATTACCTTTCAACGTGCTTTTTTAAACTTTGTGATGTTTTTTTATCGATGCAAACGGGAATATCAACATATGGATGGCAAAAAGTTGGGGTTCTCGGAGTTTAAATATTTAGCCACGATTGCCAACGAAATGATCGACGCCCGTTGTGATATTGAGCGACAACTACAAGCCGCCCACAAACATATTGCTGAATTAGAAAAAGTGAATGATGACAGCATTAAAGCGCAGTGAATAGATAGAGGTTTGTTAGTAACTGAACTTGTGGGGGCAGAACCGATGATACTTTTTATTGACTCCGATTTTTTCACAGACAGCCACAAACATTATTTTGGCAATCGTCAAAATCCCTAAAGCCAAAGGCAAAAAATTAATATAACTGGTAATTCTATTGTGAAATTAGGTAGCAATATTGAATTACTCTGCGGCTTATGGATTACTGACTAGTTGTAAAGTTTGTCATGTAAAGTGATGTATAAGGAGTCAATATGAAAGCATATAAAAAACCATTTTATTGGTTGATATTAATCCCATTAGGATTGATGAATTTTGGGGCATTTGCTGCCAATAGCAACAACAAGCAAAGTGATCTCATTATTTTAAAAGAATCATTTAAAGGAGCGTTTAAAGTTGGTGTTGCAACTAATCACGATATTGTGACCGGAAAAGATGCCGTTTCCCAAGGCATCATCACGCAACAATTTAATACCATTACCGTTGAGAATGACATGAAAGCCGCGCCAATTAACCCTCAGCCCGGTGTGTACAACTTTGCCCCTGCCGATGCTTTTGTGGAATTTGGGCAAAAACATAACATGTTTATTGTTGCTCACACTCTGGTTTGGCATAACCAAACTCCCGACTGGTTTTTTACTAATGCAGATAACCAACCGAATACACCCAAGCAGCAACTTGAGCGGATGAGAGAACATATACAATTAGTCGCCGGACGTTATGCCGATAAAGTGCATGCCTGGGATGTAGTGAATGAAGTGATAGACAACGACGGTTCCTATCGTCCTACAACTTGGGTTAACTCTGTGGGCGACGGCGATACTATGGTACAAGCCGCATTTAAATTTGCGCAACAATATTCACCGAATACTGAGCTGTATTACAACGACTTTAACGCTTGGCGCCCAGAAAAGCGTGATGGCATAGTACGAATGGTGAAAAAACTTCAAGCTGCAGGTATACGTATTGATGGTATTGGCATGCAAGGCCATTGGGGGCTCAACTTCCCTAAAAACAAGTATATTGAAGATGCGATAGATGCCTATGCCGCATTAGGCTTAAAAGTGATGATTACCGAGTTGGATATCGACGTTTTACCTGTCACTAAAGAAGGGCAAGTGATTGGCACTGGTTTGCTGCATCCGCAATTTCAGTTAGAAGAGTTTGAGGTTTTCCTCGATCCCTACAAGCATGGTCTGCCTGATGACGTACAAACACAACTCGACCAACGTTATGCTGAAATCTTTGAAATTTTTTATCGAAAACGAGACAAAATAGATCGCGTCACCTTTTGGGGATTGCACGACGGCATGTCATGGAAAAATGATTACCCCATTGCAAACAGAACCAATTACCCGCTGCTTTGGGACAGAAATAAACAGGCAAAATCAACAGTAAAATCCATTGCGGCCATCGCTGAGCAATAACATTATTGGGGAAATGCAATCTTAAGTTTGCTTGGGATCTTGAAATTGAAGTTCTTAAATAGCTGAAATATTGATTGTTTTCTCCATTCAAATTTTAAATTCCCAGAGATAGTTAGTTCAACAAAATGCAGTGGCATGGGTATAATGCCCATCTGCACTTATTGCACCGAAATAACTTATTTTTAGAAGTCTGGGAAGAGTCACAATGAAGATACTGCATACCTCTGATTGGCACCTCGGCCAAAGTTTCTTCACTAAAAGCCGCAAAGACGAGCACCAAGGGTTTATTGATTGGCTGTTACAGCAGGTAGCAAGCGAGCAGATTGATGCTGTGATTATTGCTGGTGATATTTTTGATACCGGCACTCCGCCCAGTTACGCTCGTGAAATGTATAACCAGTTTGTGGTAGACATGCAAAAGCTCAACTGTGTGTTGGTGGTGCTTGGCGGCAATCACGACTCGGTGTCTACGTTAAACGAATCAAAACAAATTCTCGCCTGTTTGAATACTTTTGTAGTGGCCAGTACGGGTATTTCTATTGATGAGCAAGTGTTCACTATCCCCGACAAGCTAGGCCAGCCAAGGGCCATTTTGTGTGCTGTGCCTTTTATTAGGGCTAGAGATGTATTGCAAAGTGTCGCAGGTGAAACTGGGCTAGAAAAGCGCCAAGCACTGGGCGATGCTATCAAACAGCATTATCAAACACTTTACCAAATAGCCTTAACTAAGAAACAAGACAGCGGACTAGATTTACCTATTATTGCCACCGGTCATTTAACCGCGCTAGGTGTGAGCCAGTCTGAAAGTGTCCGCGATATTTATATCGGCACCTTAGATGGCTTTGCAGCAGACGGTTTTCCACCGGCTGACTACATTGCACTGGGGCATATTCATAAACCGCAAATAGTCGCCAAGTCTGAACATATTCGTTATTGCGGCTCACCTATTCCTTTGAGTTTTGATGAACTGGGCAAAGCCAAGCAAGTGATGCTGGTGGAATTTAGTGGCGCACAGTGCACAAGTTTACAGCCAATTGAAGTGCCATTGTTTCAGCCCATGCAGGTGATCAAAGGCGACTTGGTAGAAATAGAAGCCGGGTTACAGTCTTTAAAAACTAACTCGTCAGAATTACCTTGCTGGTTATGCCTAGAAGTTGACAGCCAAGACTATCTGTCTGATTTACAGCAGCGCATTCAAACCATGACCGAAGGGTTAAATGTTGAGGTGTTGCAACTACGCCGTTCGCGCAACGAGCGCAGGCAATTACTTAGCCAAATGCAAAGTGAAACTCTGGCTGAGTTAACCCCCGCAGATGTATTTGAAAAACGCTTAGCTATGGAGTCGTTCGAATCCGACGATGAAAAAGAGACGCGGCAACACGTGCGAGAGCGCTTTAGCCAAATATTGTCTGAGGTAGAGCATCAGGGGACTGATGCATGAAAATTTTAAGCATACGATTAAAAAACCTCAATTCACTTAAGGGTGAATGGAAAATTGATTTTACCCAATCACCCTTCGCTGAAAACGGCCTATTTGCTATCACTGGGCCAACAGGCGCAGGTAAAACTACCTTACTCGATGCAATCTGTTTAGCCCTTTATCATCAAACCCCTAGGCTTGGGCAAATCACTAATTCTTCCAATGAAATTATGACCCGAGGCACCAGCGAGTGTTTGGCCGAAGTAGAGTTTGAAGTAAAAGGCACCGCTTATAGGGCTTTTTGGAGTATGCGCCGTTCAAGGGGTAACGCGGATGGCAACTTACAACCAGCAGATGCTGAATTGGCCGAAGTGGCCACAGGCAAAGTATTGGCCACACAAATTCGCCAAAAAAGTGAAGAAATAGAAAAACTCACCGGCCTAGATTTTGGCCGCTTTACTAAGTCTATGATGTTATCCCAAGGTAACTTTGCGGCGTTTTTGAATGCCGATGAAAATAAAAGAGCTGAGTTACTCGAAGAGCTAACCGGCACTGAAGTCTATGGGCAGATTTCAGTTAAAGTGCATGAACATCACAGCCAAGCCAAACAAAGATTAAATGAATTACAGATGGGGGCGAATACGTTTCAAGTGCTCAGCGCAGAGCAGAAACAAGCTTTACAAGACGAACTCAAACAACTACAAGACAAACAAAGCGGCATTGAGCAACAAATTACTACCCATAGCAACCATATGAATTGGTGGGACAAACAACTCAGTGCCCAGCAAAGCCAACAAGCCGCCAACATATTAAACACCGAGGCTAAGCAAGCCTTTGCTGACGCAAAAGTTGAGTTGAGTTTGCTCGAAAAAAGCGAGCCAGCTGAACGCCTGCGACCTAATTGGCAACGTTTAGTTGAGGTAACCCAGCAACAGACTAAAACAAATGAGCAATTGGCTGCCCAGCAAGAATCTAAAGCCAAGTTACAGATAGAGCTAACAAACGCTGCCGACAAGTTATCACTGGCCGAAGACTCCTTAAAAAGAAGCAAACAAGCGCAGCAAAGTCAGGAACAACTTATCACCGAGCAAGTTATGCCCCTTGATAGTCAAATTAGCGCCTTAACTGAAAAGCACAGTGATAAACAACAGACTATTCGCCAGTTACAGCAACAACAGCAAGAGTCGGCCACAAAACTGCAAGACTTACAGGTGGCGTTAACAGGCTTAAACGAGCAGCACAGCCTTGCCCAAAACTACCTAACTGAGCATGCTGCAGACAGTGCTGTAGGCGAGCAACTCAGCGGCTGGAGTGCGTCACTTGCGCAACTTGAACGAGATAGTCAAACCGCCCAAACTCTGCAAAAACAAACCCTAAGCATCGACAGCCAGCTCAATGAGAACAACAAGGTTAAACAACAACTACAGGGGCAATGGCAAAACCTTTCCGAACGTTTAAAACAGCAACAGGCGGAACTTGCAGAAAAAGAATCGCAATATCAAGCCTTAACCCTTGAGTCAGACGTAACAAGTCTTGAAAACCACTTAGCCGCTATTAATCTTCGCTGGCCTGAATTACATAGCGCCAAAGAAATCCAACGCCGCTATTTGCAATTAGATAAAGACAAAACAACCAACCAGAGTGAGTTGCAAACTAGCCAACCACAAGCTGAAGAACTAAGGGCACAGCGCAATACTTTATTGCAGAAGTACCAAGAACAAGCGCAACATTGCAAAGATTTACAACAACTAGTTAGCCAAGAAGAACAACTGGCTCAGTATCGTCAGTTACTTAAAGCAGATCAAGAATGCCCATTGTGCGGGGCGACCGAACACCCCAAATCTTCTGAGATGGCGATAGATATTCCTGAAACCGTGACCAGAAAACACCAAGCAGAAACGCTGTTAAACCAATTAGAACAAGACGGTAAAGCGGTTCGCGAAAAACTCGACTCCCTAGAGCTTAAAATCAATCAGCTACAAAGCCACTTGGCTGAATTGAACACACTCGAAACTGAGTTATCCGCTTTATGGCAAGGCCGAGTAGAAACCTTACAATTAGACTTTGCCATAAGCGATCAGCAGAGCATGCAAGCCTTCGAGCAAGGTATGCAAAATCAGTCCGAACAACTATCAAAACAATTAAAGCAACTTAGTCAGCTAGATAAAGAACGCCAAACAAACAAAGAAGCGTTAAACATTACCGAGCGGGAAGGGGACAAACTCAACAGCGAACTAAAATTACTGGATCAAAGCCAACAATCCTTGCAACAAAGCAGTCAAAAAACGTCCCAAGAATACGCAACGCTTATTGAGTCTGTAGATAAAAACCGAAAGGCTTTGATCGCCAATATAGTTGCCTTAGGTTACATTGCACCGCCAGAAAATGAACTGCTGCAATGGCTACAAAGTAAACGTCAAGACGTTCAGGTTTTTCAACAAAAAACGCACCAAAAAGAGCAGTTAAGTCAACAAGTAGCAGTTAAAAGTGCTGAACATGCAGCAATTGAGCAGCAGTTGCTGGGTCTGTATGAACAAGTGATATCGATGCAGTTAGAAGAAGTTACCCTAAAACAGCAATGGGAAGAAGCCACTAAACAGCGCCAACAGTTATTTGGCGACAAAACCGTTTTGCAAGCAAGGGCAGAAGCTAACAAACAGCTCGACAGCGCAGAACAAACAAATCAGTCAGCGAGTCTGATCCATAAAAATATTGCGCAACAAGATAACGATCTATTAGCCGCCATCAAAGCAAAACAACAACAACAAACAGAGCTAGAACTTTTACTAAAAGAACGCACCGAAAACTGGCATGAATTACTCACCAATAGCCCTTTTGTTAACCAAGCCGAATTTGAAATGGCACTGCTACCCGAAGAACAACGCAACCATCTTATAAGTGTAAAACAAAAACTAGATACACAATTACAGCGTGCTAATACCTTGTTAGAACAATCCGCCACTCAGCTCAACGAGCTTAATAATGTCGAAGACGCAGCCTTGTGGCAGCAAACCCCACAAGATGAAGTCAAAGTAATTCTACAACAGTTACAAACTGAAAAAGACGTGCTTGTAGAACGCCGAGGTGGCATTAGTAGCCAATTGTCAGCAGACCAAAAAGAAACGTCACGCCAGCAAGCATTACTCGATCAAATCGAACAACAAAAACAAGATTATGATCAGCTAAGTTACCTGCACGGCTTAATAGGCTCAGCCAACGGCGACAAATTCCGCCGCTTTGCCCAAGGCTTAACCCTAGATAATTTGGTATACCTAGCCAACAAACAACTCGATCGCATCCATGGTCGTTATTTGCTTAAACGTAAAGAAGAGCAAGGTCTAGCCCTGACTGTGCTTGATACTTGGCAAGGTGACGTAGAGCGGGATACCAAAACCTTGTCGGGTGGTGAAAGTTTCTTGGTTAGTCTTGCCTTGGCTTTGGCCTTATCTGACTTAGTCAGCCATAAAACCAGTATTGATTCACTGTTTCTTGATGAAGGGTTTGGCACGTTAGATGCTGAAACTTTGGATATCGCTTTAGATGCGCTGGATAACCTAAATGCTTCTGGGAAGATGATTGGGGTGATCAGTCATATTGAGGCGATGAAAGAGCGGATACCTACGCAGTTAAGGGTGACTAAGAAGAGTGGGTTGGGGGTGAGTGAGTTGGATCGTGAGTTTGCGGTTTGATTGTGGTTTACAGCGTGATTCCATCACTCCGTAACTCCGTCATTCCGTCACACCGACATTCCGTGACTCCCCCACACCGTCATTCCGGTAGTCTTTTGGGCCGGAATCTCCTTGTTTATAATGCGCTGCGCTTACCTGCATCAATGCAGTTTTTCGATTGGCATCCCTGCCAAACGACCATACTTTTTTTCTACAGCCAAAAAAAGTAGGCAAAAAAGGCCGCTCGAGGGCAATGCTCTTCATCCAACTATTGCTTCAATTTAGCAGGTCGCGCTGAGCCGTTCCCGACGGCGCACCGCTCAATCGCCTGTCCATGGCGATTGACCTACCAAATTGAAGCAATAGTTGGCGAGCCTTGAGTCGAGGGTAAGTCAAAAGCATCGGCTTCGCCGACAACAACTGTGGTGGCTACGCCACTGCTTTTCCGCAGTACCATTTTCCGTAGTGTATTGATTTAATTATGCTTTATCGTTTTTGTTACAGTGGGTGTCTTGATAAGCGGTTAGCCTTGCGCTTGCTTTGGCGTTGTCTGACTTAGTTAGTCATAAAACCAGTATTGATTCGCTGTTCCTAGATGAAGGGTTTGGGACTTTGGATGCTGAGACTTTGGATATCGCTTTAGATGCGCTGGATAACCTTAATGCTTCTGGCAAGATGATTGGGGTGATTAGTCATATTGAGGCGATGAAGGAACGTATTCCTACGCAGTTGCGGGTGACTAAGAAGAGTGGGTTGGGGGTGAGTGAGTTGGATCGTGAATTTGCGGTTTGATTGTGGTTTACAGCGTGAAGCCGTCACTCCGTAACTCCGTCATTCCGTCACACCGACATTCCGTGACTCCCCCACACCGTCATTCCGGTAGTCTTTTGGGCCGGAATCCCTTTTCTTTAAAAGCATGCGCTGCGCTTACGTCATTCATGACGTTTTTCGATTGGCATCCCTGCCAAGCGACCATACTTTTTTTCTACAGCCAAAAAAAGTAGGCAAAAAAGGCCGCTCGCCAACTATGTTCTTCATCCGACTATCAGGCAAATTTAGTGGGTCGCTTGTACTCGTTCCCGACGAGGACAAGCTCAATTTGCGTCCTTGCAAATTGCCCCACTAAATTCACCAGATAGCCGGCGAACATAAATGCGAGGGTAAATCAAAAGATAAAAAAATCGGCTTCGCCGACACCACTTTGGTGGCTACGCTACTGCTTTTTCCGCAGTACCATCTTCCATAGTGTATTGATTTTATTATGCTTTATCGTTTTTGTTACAGTGGGTGTCTTGATAAGCGGGGCATTGATAAGCGGGGCATCTTGATAAGCGGGGCAAGAGCATCGGCGTTGCCGACTAAAGGGTTGCTTCGCAATTAATTATCATGGATGTCCTGTTAATTCGCTGTTAATTCGACATATTTAAAGCTACTTTGCTTGATAGTGAGAAATATTACTTTTTATTGGCAGAAGCAAGGAATATTGTCCGCGAAAAATAAAACAATATGCAACAAGGGGGCAGCTAAATTGATTTGTTTTTGACTCCATCATAGATGAGTTTAATAATGGAGAATTAGAAGACACCAACATAAAAATTGAAGGGCTTGATTTATGCACACTATAACGCTGGATGCGAAAATAGATAAAACAGCATGGCAAACCGATGATAAAATTTGGGCTAAACAGCGCCTGCAGCAGTGGAAAAAGCTCAGTAGCGCGTTACGAAAAGAAGGTGCTTTGCTTCCTAAAGATGTGAAATATTACAAACATTATTTTTTAACAGGACACATTATTAAAGACGGTATTGAATTCGATTTTGCACCAACTCTTAATGCCGTAATATTTATGATGTTTCATCCAGATCAATCAGCAGAAAATTTATTAACTATTTATACGCAATATACCACCGTTTATAGAAAAGACCGCTGTGATAATAGCGCTAGGTATTTTACGCGTGAAATTGCAGGGCATTATTTTGGTGAAAACGGTATTTTAAACGGTATTTTAAACGGTAATGAGGCGCTATATTGCCAAATTTTATTTGGTGACTCAAAGGCAGAGTTTGCGAAGTTGCATATGATAAAAGACTATACCGCCTTTCGTGGTTATTGCCAGGAACTCATCCCATTTTTACTTGATAGTCAAAGTTACATTCATCATTATAAACAGTATTTAACTGATTTTTATTTTTGTACGAGTCGTAAAACCGATTATACAGTAACAGCTAAAGTGAGAGAGGTTAATTTTTTCCTACGGATTATTGCATATTATGAGTTATTAGACCCATTTAAAGGGACTGACGAATTACATTATAAACGCGCATGGATATTGGTTAATAAGGTACGTGAAAAATTAACAGAGCCTGATTTACCTGAAGCTTTGCTTGAGCTTTGGGAAAGTGCTCAAACGGTGGAAGGCAAGCAGCAATTATTTGAAAAAATTGAAGATAAATACCCCTCATTACAAATATTATCAGCGTAAAGTAAAACAAGAACCTACGGGGTCGTTCGTTGGAATAAAGTAGTTACTGGATAAATTATCCGCAACAGTCACCCATCGGACTCTAGTCCTTGGTTTGTTAAGGCCAATTCCCCATGTTATGCAATGGGGTAAACGCACAGAGAATGTGGCTAGGCTTCCACCTTCCAGCCTCTATTTGGCTTAATAAAAGAAATAACAAAGCAACCGTCTATCTAGAGGGGTGCTTTGTTAGTTAAATATTTAATGGATTAAAATTTATATTCAAAACCAATCGCAGCATGTTTTAAATCGGTTGAAAAATTAGCGTCATCGATATCATCAGTGGCACTATCAATATTTAAGTCACTATCATACAAGGTGTAATCAACTTTTAAGGTCCAATCCTCGTTCAGGTGATAACCTAGACCTAAGCCAGCAAATAATCCTTCATCGTCGGTCGAGTCGTTCACACCCAAAACATCGTAGTCGGTTTCGTACCAAAGTTGACCACCTCGAGCATAAATAGACAAGTTATCAGTGATGGGTAATCCCAATCTAATACCTAATGTATACCCATCTGTAGCAGCCTTTGCAATATCGTTACCGTAATCACCAAAATCAATGTAACTCGCCTCTAAAGCAAAGTAATCATTGAACCCATAACCTAAAGTCCCTTGATAAGCGTCTTTATTGTCGTCAAACTCATTATCACCATCTACTCTAAGGTGGCCGTAACTAGCCCCTATATATAAACCGGATGAATCATCATTATACGAAGTGGATTGGGCTATGGCAGAAGATGATAAAAGGCCAGTAGTCATAATTGCGGTAATTGAATGGCGAATATAATTTTTCATCGTTAGATTTCCTCATGTGGTTAATAAATGTTTGTAGTCTTAATCCTTAAATAACAAGTTACATGCCAACTATTTTTCCTTAAAATAGCCATTTTTTGTATGTTTTTCATGCTGTTATGAAGTGATGTATGAAAATATGAAACACTGTGTGAGTAATTTTTACAGCTTCAATTGAGCGACTTAAGTATCTTGGGTCAGGGTAAACTTTTAAGCCTAAGCACTAACTAGACATCCATCGTAAAGAGAAACTAGCGCAATTCTGTCTGTGGGCGCTGTTTTCTAATATCGACTAATTTAAGTTAATTTGATTTTAATTACTGGTGGTACCCTATAAGTTGGGGGAATTTTGGAATAGAGCGAAAGGAGGTGTTATGCAAGGACGAATAATACGATGGAATGATGATCGAGGATTTGGGTTTATTTCATCAAAAGACTGTGATGGTGATGTGTTTGCCCATATGACCTGTGGGGTCAGGTTCTT
The DNA here is from genome assembly GCF_000314995.1 of Paraglaciecola arctica BSs20135. Classification (GTDB taxonomy): domain Bacteria; phylum Pseudomonadota; class Gammaproteobacteria; order Enterobacterales; family Alteromonadaceae; genus Paraglaciecola; species Paraglaciecola arctica. The sequence goes on from NZ_BAEO01000062.1 coordinate 416,693, forward strand.
TGAACTATTAATTACTAACTAAGCTCATTCGCCTTTCGATAAGGCCCCTCGTAATCAAATAAACGTTCGGTCACTTGCCAGTGATTTTTTTGCTTTTTGGCTATCACAAAGTCAGGCGTTGGTAGGTAAGGTAAAAACTTCTCTAATTCTTCAAGTGAGTTGAACTGAATCGACTGACTGCCATTGGCTATTCTTCGTGCAAATAAATCGTTAAAGGCTTGTCGCGAATTTTTATAATTAAAGCGGAAGGTTTCCGATAACGTGAGGCCGTCTTCGTCGTGGTAGGTGATTTTTAAGCACTTGTCGGCCTTGTTAATCTCTGGGGTAATGGCAGCGCAGCGTAGTACTTTGTTATTTTTTAAATTTAACGCTTTTCTTAATAAATCATCGGGATCAATTAACTTCTCTGAGCAATGTTGGCATTGTCTGGCGGCGATATCGTTTTCTTGGTTACAGTGAGGACAGTGTTTGAAGCGAAAACGGTAAGTGCATTGGGTTTCGCCTTCTGGGCCCTCAATCAAGCCATGACAACGACGGCCAAAATGTTCAAGAATATTACCTTCTGGGTCTTTTCTGCCCCAAAATGCATTGGCAAAATCACATTGAGGGCAGTGGATTTGAACCGCAACTGAATCTTGTGTGGGCTTCTTCTCTCCAATTTCTGGCTGAAAAATATTGTAACCATTATTGGTGTAATCCAATACTAGGCAGTCCTTTTTTCCCGGACTTAGGCGCAAACCACGACCTACAATTTGTTGAAATAAACTGACCGATTGAGTGGGGCGCAAAATAGCAATGACATCCACGTGGGGCGCATCAAAGCCTGTCGTCAATACAGAAACATTCACTAGGTACTTAATTTTTTTGGCTTTAAACGCGGCTATTAGCCCATCACGTTGTTTTATTTTTGTGGTGCCGGTAATTAAGGCCGTTTGCTCTGCTGGTAAATAACCGCAGATTTCTTGGGCGTGATCTATGGTTGCAGCAAAAATCATCACGCCTTGTCGGTCTTGGCTAAGCTGTATAATTTGCTCGGTAACTGCCTTTGTGACTCGTGGGTGTTTGTGGATGAGTTCATTTAAGGCGATATCATCGGTGTTTTGTTCACCGTCCAAGCTTTGTGTCAACAAACTAAAGTCATAATGGGCAATAGCCGCATCATAGTGAATGGGTGGCGTTAAATAACCTTTTTTTACCATGTGCTGCAGTGGTAGTTCGAAAATACACTTTTTAAAAAAAGAGTCGGTGAAGGGTCGTGTATAACCATGGTAATGATGCTGATAAATCCAGCCGCTGCCCAATCGATAGGGTGTAGCAGTTAAGCCAAGGATCTTTACGTTAGGATTAAGGGTGCGAAAATGCGCCAGGGTTTTATGGTATTGACCGCTATCGTCTTGGCCCACTCGATGACATTCATCAATAATAATCAAGCTGGCAGGGGCCTGAAAAGCGTCTAGGTTAGCAGAAAGTGATTGAATACTGGCAAAGACTGTTTTTGCGGTAGTATTTTTTTGGCCTAGCCCTGCCGAAAAAACACCCGCTGGCGAACCCGTAGCAAGAAATTTTTCATGATTTTGTTCAACTAACTCTTTTACATGGGCAAGGCAAATAACCCGACCTTTTGCCAGTCGACTCAGCTCAGCAATCACTAAACTTTTACCTGCACCGGTAGGCAATACAATCACAGCTGGGTCATCGTCATGACGAAAGTGTTTTACAGCCGCCTCAACAGCTTGGGTTTGGTAATCTCGTAATATGAATGCTTGGCTCATAATGCTTGGAATATTGGGTGGTTGAAAGAGGGGAAGTTGTTGATTATACAGTAACGGCAAAGTTGGTTGAGATGTTTTACAAAATATAAAAGCAGGGGGGCAAGTCACTTTTTTAAATCAACTTAAGCGCGCAATTATCAGTAATAATGTCTGCCGGGTTTGAGTTGCCTCAGGTAGAATGCCGCCGCTTAGCTTATTCATTTTTTGGGGGACGTATTTTAGATGCAAATTAATCGTGTACTGCTGACTGCCGTGGGCAGTATTTTATTAGCTATGGTGACAATTCAAATCGGCGCGTCTTTAGCAAAACAACTTTTTCCTTTGGTTGGGCCGGAAGGCACCACTGCATTGCGTTTAGGTTTTTCCGCTGCCGTACTTTGGTTAGTGTATCGCCCATGGCGAGCATTACCTCAGGGGCGAGATTGGCAGAGTATTATTATTTACGGCCTGTGTTTAGGTGGGATGAATATTCTGTTTTACCTAGCTATTGAGCGCATTCCTTTAGGAATAGCCGTGGCTCTTGAATTTACCGGCCCTTTAGCCGTGGCTTTATTTGGGTCTAAGCGAAAAAGCGATCTGCTCTGGGTTGCTTTAGCCATAGCTGGGATTTTTATGCTACTGCCTGATTTAGCTAGCGCACAAGGGCTGGATCTTACTGGTGCCTTAATGGCATTAGGGGCTGGTGGATGCTGGGCCGGTTATATCTTGTTTGGGACTCGCACTGGCAAACAAGCATCAGGTGGCATTACAGTGGCGCTAGGCATGACAGTGGCTGCCATAGTGATTGTGCCAATTGGCGCAGTGAGCCAAGGCTTAGCGTTAATTAGCTGGGAGGTTTTACCCCTTGGGTTATTGGTGGGGGTGTTATCCAGTGCTTTGCCTTACTCCTTGGAAATGGTAGCCCTTAGAAATATGCCAACACAGACCTTTAGCGTGCTGATGAGTTTAGAGCCAGCGATTGCGGCCTTGGCTGGTCTTGTTATTTTAAGTGAGCAACTGACCTTGCTACAGTGGGCTGCAATTGGTTTAGTCATTATCGCTTCAATAGGTAGTAGTTTTACGCCTAAAAAAGCCATCGAGATGGGGGTGTAACCCCGTTTCTAATCTTCCTTTATAATCGATGGGCCAAGTTCGTTGAAACGGATAAATGAGTCAAAGTCGCTGAAATTTTTGTGGCTCAGCCACTGCTTTTTCCGCAATTAGGAACTTTAGCAGCGAGCGGCTTTTCTTGGTTACTTCTTTTGGCTGTTCCATATTTACGGGATAAATATGGAACAGCTTTAGCTGGCCGGTAAGATTAACTGCATGGACGCATTTAATAAAAAGAAGTAACTGGTTCGAAGGGATTCGAGATAAAAACCATCAGGACGATGACGCGCAGCGTGCTCCGGTTTTTATTCGCTGTTATATTTTTCTTTTGGCTACTAGGTTAAATACCAGATTAGGCGCGTAACGCTTTAGGGTGAGTATAAAAATCGATAATCCTTTACCCACTACAATTTCTTTCACCCCTTTATTCATTTTATTAACAATGACTTGGGCGCATTGGTCAACATCCATCCCATTTTTAATATCATCGTCTTCTATGCCAAATTTATCGCCATTGCTGGTGATAGCGTTAATCGACACATCGGTTTTTATAAATCCCGGCGTAATAGTACTTACTTGAATGTTATTTTCGGCAACCTCTGCTCGTAATGCATCAAAGAACCCCATTACTGCATGTTTAGCTGCGCAATAACCGCTGCGTAACTTCACGCCAACTTTACCCGCTACGCTTGAGGTCACCGCTATGTGTCCCGAGCCCTGTTTAAGCATAATCGGCAATACCGCCTTGGTTAAGGCAATTTGACCAAACACATCTACTTCAAACAGGGTGCGATAGGTACTTAGTTCAGTATCAATACACAGCGAACGTTGAGAAATCCCAGCATTATTAATCAGCACATCTATACGACCAAATTCTGCTAACACAAGCTCAACTTGAGCTGGCATGATGTCTACTTTTAGCAAATCTAGGGGCAACACAAACACATTACTGTCGGCACAACCTAATTCAATACAGGCTTGTTTTACCTGCTCAAGTTCGGGGACTCGCCTAGCAGATAAAACTAATTTTGCGCCTTGTCTGGCATATTGTTTTGCAAGCGCTTCACCGATACCAGAAGACGCTCCGGTAATCCATACAACTGCCATATTTCACCCAATGATTGTGTTAACTTAGGTAGGCACTATCTGATATTTTATGCAGCTTATCAACAGCTAAAAAATCTATTGGTAGCAGAGGAAGCATTGGCTTCGACATAGTGGGGGGATGACCTCACAGGTGTTTAAAGTCAGTATCTTCTCAACCATGCTCTGCTGTATCGGATAGGCTGTGTGTCTCAGTAACTTTTTTTGATTGTGGCTATATGTCGTTGAAATGCGCGGCTGTCATCCCAACTAACGCGTTTGGGTTGTAATTTTCCTGAGAGTAATTCTAGACTCACATACTCAATTTGGTGATTAAAACCTTGGCAAGATCGCGACTCAGTATAGGTATCAATACATTGTTCTTGTTCATACAGTTTGGCGTCTCGTGCCCCCCAGTAATCAGATATGGAAATAAGTCCCTTGTCTCCAATAAGTGTTAGGTAATTTGGTAATTTACGGCGGAATGAGGCACTTAACTGTGCGGTAGCGGTATTTTTATTATATGAATTAAACACAGCAATATCATCTTCAACGCCATTTTCGGCGTTGTGATGCCATACGTTTTGGCTGTCAGGATCTTGTTTTAAAAATAACCACGCCATTGCGATAGGGTATATTCCCATATCAAATAGGCAACCTCCAGCTAGGTTTTTGTCGTATTCTCTGAGGTCTGGGTTATACGGCAAGTGAAATCCAAAGTCTGCTCTAACGTGGCGTAATGTACCAATGCGACCTTGTTGTATCCATTGTTGTGCTTTTAATATGACCGGCAGGAAGTAGGTCCACATGCCTTCCATAAAGTAGCGGCCTTCTGCCTTGGCTACTGTCAGTACCTCTTCTAGCTCTTGAGGAGTGATGGTTGCAGGTTTTTCGCATAACACGTGTTTGCCTGCGCGCAGTGCTGCGATTGATTGTTCTTTGTGGTGGGTGTGAGGTGTTGCGATATAAACAGCATCAATCTCGGGGGACGCGAATAGCTCAGCATAGGATCCATAGGCGGTTTCGATCGAACATTCGTTTGCAAAAGCTTGGGCAGAGTCTAGATTACGAGACGCTACCGCAGCCAATGTTGCATGTTCTGCGAGCTGGATATCGTTAGCAAAGGTTTTTGCAATACGACCTGCACCCACAATGCCCCAGCGAATGGTCGGATTTGTACTGTCTATATTATTCAGATTATTTATATTATTCATAATGTTCTGGCTGCATTACCTAAATCAATTTGTTGTCGACAAGTGTTTGGAAATTTATGTGTTTGCACTGAGCGTTCCGCCTAGGAGATAGTCCTTGGCTACTCTATCGTTCTATCCTTAGTTACTGTGCTTGTGGGAAAGTGGTATCGCATATTTCTATAGACACAAGTATCGGTAATGTTACTCGGCGTGTTGGCCGGGCAGCATCGGTAATTTGTTGATACACGGTATGTGCTGTTTATGGGTAATACACGATGCCAAGTGTGGCCGTGTAACAAAACCAGCGTGCCTTTTTTGGGACTTAATACGCATTGTTCTGGTAGCTCTTCATTAACATCGCCGACGCTAATTGCACCACCTTTGTGAGTGCCGGGCACAACCAGTGTTTGGCCGCCAGTATTTTCGTCAATATCCATGGTATAAACCAAACGATTTAGATTAAATTGCTGTTTATCTTCGGGAGGGCAGTCTTGGTGCCAAGCTTGTCCTTGTGATCCTTTTTTACTGAACATAACCATACTGTATAAACTACACCAACCGCTGCCGAGTATCGCTTCGGTTAAGGCGATAAATCGCTGATCTTTTTCAACAATATCAAATTGATCTTTGCCTTCCTTTTGCGGAAACCAGGGGATGACATCGGTATTCGATTTCTTCAAAAATTCTTCGTTGTGCTGAAATTCTGGGTCGTCACCAAAGTGCTCTATAATTTGGGTCTGATAGTTATCCATTAACGCATTTTCAAAAAAACCGTCAATGCTTATATAGCCTTGTTCCCAAAATTGTTTTGCCAATAATTCTATATTCATTTCTAAATCCTGTTCATTGATACAGACTAGTATTCATGCTTGTCTTGGTCAAAATAGTAGTGCCATAACACTCGATACGGATAACTATGATAAATTGCATGGTCTTGAATAGTTAGGTGTAATAGTATCAATAAGTTATCCATTGCTATCATTTGCTGTGGTGGTGGGTTGCTTTTTTAGGTGCTAGTAATGTTACAAAAACAATGGCAAGACCGTTTGGAGCTTGGTTCTAAATGTCAGGAACTATTTGTAGACACTAAGCGAGTGCCGGAAATAGAAGACCTAGGTATTCAGATGTCTGGGATATCGACCATGTTGGGATCCTTTTGTCTTGAGCGAGTGAACCCTAACAATCATACATTGCTGTACACAATTGAAGGCACCGGCCAGGTAACAACACCTTACGGCACAGAGATAATTGAAAAACAAACCCTTACGACATTACCAGCCGGGGTGCCTTTTAATATGACTCTCAATAGCCAAAAGTGGAAGTTAGTGTGGTTTAACGTAAATGATACGGCGCATTGGCGTAACTTATGTGAATACCAGCCATTGAATCAGCCAAACCAGCAGTGTCAGTCTATGTATCATGCACTCAGCCTTATTTATCATGAACCCAGTCAATTATTGCGAGCGGGATGTTTAAGCCAGTTAGTGCATTATCTGAATGAAAGTTTGAAGCCTTTGGTCACCTCTAGCCAAGGACAACACCGCTTAGAGGTTGTGTTTCTGCATGTTGAACAGCGGTTGCAATCAGCATGGAGTATCGAGCAATTATGCACTTTGGCGTATTATTCAGCACCCCATTTGCACAGGTTATGTCAGCTGCAATACGGCCGAAGCCCAATGCAGCAGGTTATCTTTTTACGCATGGAACGAGCAAAATACCTACTGCGTCACAGTGATTTTTCCATCTCGCATATTGCCGAGAGAGTGGGTTATCAAGAGGTCAGTAATTTCTCTAAGCGTTTCAATAAGTCGGTAGGACAATCTCCGAAACAATATCGAACATAAACAACAGCACAGTTATGTATTTCCTAATGGATCATAAGCAATTTTCTTTGCCATTATTTTACACCAAAGATAGAAGTTCAAGGGCGGACAGGATCGTTGAAAACTGTTGAATTGGATAAATGGAATGTTCTATTAAACTTTAAAATATCTTGGGTCAAAGAAAACATTTAAGTGAAGTGGCCAACTAAATCAGTACGCAGGTAATCGTTCTTTATGTTACTAACTCTGCTTTTTATAGCGTCATATAATTGTTGTAGTTATGCTCAGGATTTTTATTGTAATGCTTCAGCTTTTTTATCGTGCCTGTCTAGCTAATTTATATGATTTACTACTAATTTATGCCAATTATATAGAAACTGGAATGCTGCTTCTATAGCCCGTCATATAAGGTCTGTGGCAGTTTTAATTGGCTGCACACAACTGCCAAAAACATCTAATTACAGAGAACTTAGGGTTACATTAGTGAAAACTGTCCATTTATACTGGTTGCATAAATGTCCAGTTAGGCTTGCTGCTGTTAAGCTTGCCGAATAACTTATTACTCGAAGCGACAAGGGTCGAGCGTGAGGATACGCATTTTTATAATAAAAGTACTAAGTATCAGATAGTTACTTAGAGGTTAGGTATATAACTCAACACATTGAACACTAACAAGGAAAAGATATGAGTCATAAAATAGCTATGACAGCACTAGTCACAGCCATAGGTGCTGCACTAGCGAGTCAATCTGCATTTTCCGCAGAAAACGACAATACTGCACAAGAAATGGAAAAAATAGCGGTGGTAGGCTCTCGAGTTGCGCCGCGCAGTGTCCATGAGAGTCCTGTGCCTATTGATATATTTGACGCCGAGAGTTTAGAAAAATCGGGTTCCATGGGCGGTGAATTAAGCCAACTATTACATAATCTAGTGCCGTCATTTAATTTTCCTCGACAATCGAATTCTGATACTGCCGATATAGTGCGTCCTGCACAATTACGCGGTTTAAGCCCTGATCACACGCTAGTGCTAATTAATGGTAAGCGCCGTCATACCACAGCAATATTGAATACTGTGGGTAAAACCGGTCGTGGCAGTGCCCCTGTTGATTTAAACAGCATACCCATGAGCGCGATTAAACGCATTGAAGTGCTGCGTGATGGCGCTGCGGCGCAATATGGCTCGGACGCTATTGCTGGTGTTATTAATATTGTATTAAAAGATGCTAACGAGGGCGGCAAGGTCTCACTGACTTACGGTGAGCATAATACTAACTTCGATCCTACCGATGAACATCTCAAGGATGGTGAAACCGTTTTAGCTACAGCCAATGCAGGCTTTAGTCTAGGTGATGACGGTTTTATTAATGCAACTGTACAATATCGTACACGTAATGCCACCAACAGAGCTGGCTTTGACCAAGTGCCTGGTTGGGAAATGGATCCTGAGTGGTCCTGGTCAGGCGCAAGCTTTGACGCGGCAGTAGGCAACAAAAATTACACTGTGGGCGACCCAGATGAAGAAGGCTTCAGCTTATTTGCTAATATGGGAAAAACCTTAAACGAGTCCATCGAATTGTATGGTTTTGCTAATTTAAGTGAACGCGAAGCTAGGGGCTCTAACTTCTATCGTTATCCGCATAATACTTACGATAACGTGGTAGAGATTTACCCTAATGGTTATATCCCACAAAGTGTCGGCAAAACCACTGATACATCTTTAGTATTTGGTGTTAAAGGTGGTGATGACTGGTACTGGGATGCAAGTGTTAACTATGGCGCCAATGAATTTGAGCTCGATGTTGAGAATTCACTGAATGCGTCAATAGGCGTCAACAGCCCAACTAGTTTTCATATTGGTAATTTTGCATACGACCAAGTACTGCTTAACTTTGATGTCACTAAGTCCTTATCACTGGCCGATGTGCCGGTTGCCCTTGCATTGGGTGTGGAGTACCGCAACGAAAACTATAAAACAACCCAAGGTGATGAAGCATCCTATGCACTAGGTAGTAACTTAGGTGCAGCACCTGGTTCACAAGGGATCCAAGGATTACGCCCAGAAGATGCGATTGATGTGGATCGTGATGCAATTAGTGTATATGTCGATATTGAATTTGAAATCACTGATGAGCTGTTAGTTGGCACAGCAGTGCGTTATGAAGACTACAGCGACTTCGGTGATACTCTGGTGAGCAAACTAACAGCTCGTTATGCTATTACTGATAATATTGCCTTGCGCACGGCCTTAAGCACTGGGTTTAGAGCGCCATCTTTAATTCAAAATAACTATCAAGCCACATCCACTGACTTTGGTGAAATGGGCGCGTTATCTACTTTTGCTATATTGCCAGCGACTGATTCACTGGCACTTGCATTAGGTGCAGAAGCGTTAAACCCAGAAGATTCAGACAACATTAGTGTGGGTCTGTCTGCGAATTTGGATATGGGCCTGAATATCACTTTAGATTTTTACCGAATCGACATTGATGACAGAATTACATTAAGTGAAGGTTTATTTGTTGACCAAAACGGTGTGGCTGTTAGTGATATGCCTGAGGCAAGTAATCACCCTGGTATTAACGGTGTGCAATTTTTCAGCAACAATGTTGATACCCGCACTAAGGGTTTGGACTTAGTTATGCAATACACTTGGAATGCGTTTGATTTCAGCTTTGCGTACAATAAAAATGACACTGAAATCACCAATGACAGCGTGATTAATGTGGAAGAAATAAATACCTTAGAAACCGTGGCACCTGATAATAAAATGATCTTAGCAGGGCAATGGTCATCTGGCGCATGGTCGGTAATGACCCGAGCCACACGTTACGGAAAAACCACTCGAGTGTTTGATTTTGGGGACGGCTATGAACCAGAACAAACCTATTCAGGGAATTTGTCGATAGATTTAGATGTCAATTATGTCTTTGAAAATGGTTTGTCCTTTGCGATTGGGGCCAATAATTTATTAGATGAATATCCCGATGAGTCCATCGAAGACATCGCCTATTTTGGTAACTTTCCATACGATATCATTCCGCCATTAGGCATGAATGGTCGTTATATTTATGCCCGTACTAGTTATACATTTTAATCCAAGGAATATTAATGAAATTTATTAAAACGATACTCACTTTAGTTTTAACTGTGAGCTTTGCACAACTGAGTTTTGCCGATTCGGCTCTGGTTTTTCAATCTGATTTTGGCGACAAAGATGGCGCTGTTTCTGCCATGAAAGGTGTTGCGGTAGGTGTTGATAAACGCCTGCCTATTTATGACTTAACCCATGAAGTACCCACTTATAATGTATGGGAAGCATCATACCGTTTACACCAATCATCATCATATTGGCCGGTTGGCACAGTCTTCGTTTCAGTAGTTGACCCTGGGGTTGGCACTAAACGTAAGTCTGTGGTGTTAAAAACCAAAGCTGGCTATTACTTTGTCACGCCTGATAACGGCACATTAACTATGGTGGCAGAGCATCAAGGCATTAGTGAAGTGCGTGAAATTGATGAAAAAGTGAATCGTTTAGCAGGCTCTGGGCAGTCCTATACTTTTCATGGTCGTGATGTCTACGCTTATACAGGTGCAAAGCTTGCGGCAGGGGTGATTACCTTTGAGCAAGTTGGCCCTAAACTACCCAATGAAGTGATTGCAATTGACTATCAACATGCAAGTGTTAAAGACGGTGTGATCAGTGGCAATATCCCCATTTTAGACCCACAATTTGGTAACGTTTGGACCAACATTCATCAAGATAAACTGGCTGAGGCAGGGATTAAGCTAAATGATACTGTATGTGTGAAAGTACAAAATAAGGGTAAAACAGTGTTAGACACGCAACTCCCCTATATCGCCTCTTTTGGTGAAGTGGCCGTTGGTGAGCCATTAGTTTATGTAAATAGCCTACTCAATGTGTCGATCGCATTTAACCAAGCCAACTTTGCTAAAGCGCACAACATTGCTTCAGGTGCTGCATGGGAAGTAGAATTTAAACAATGTAATTAATCATTGTTTCAACATCTTTACTGGCAAAAGGGTCAACACTTGTTGGCCCTTTTTTATTGTTTTGAGTTCTAGGCTGAACCCTAAATTTCTTAAACGTGATGTTACTCCCAACCTGATCTTAGTTTCCCCAAATGTGTCGCATAAAACTGACACTCTCCCTTGACTTGCTCATTAATTAATCTAAATTGGTGATTTAGTAGCTAATACAAGGATAGAAAAAAATGTTACGTATATTTGCGATTATTATTTTTACTTTTTCATTATTGGGGTGTGGGGGAGGTGATTCTTCCAGTTCTTCCGATGAAAACAGCTCTTCAAATACAAACATCGACACGGGCTCTTCCGGCACCGATAATCCATCGTCTAAAAGTTATCGCTTAGTCACCATAATTGGAGACTATGACAATAATGGTAATGAAGACGGACGTATGGAATTTGAATATGATTCAATAGGCCGATTGATCAATCACAAAATTATTTACGATGGTGACGATGAATTGGACAAAGTCTGGGTATGGGCTGAAGGCACAGGCAAAGACTCCACAAAATCAAAAATGCTAGATGAAACAACCATCACATATGAAAACTCTACAGATGGTCAGGTAAAAACTGTTACTCAAAGAGTTGAAACTACAATTTCTGGATCCAATAGCGTAACTACTACTAATCATTGGGATGTCTATAATTCAGATAACCTGTTGTCAGCTATAGAATCTGAAATAGTCGAATATGGCACGATTGTAAATACCTCATTGGAATATGATGGGACAAAACTGACAAGTTCGACGCAAAATGGTGCAGGTTATGACCGTTCTACCGTTTATGTTTATGATGCAAATAATAGAGTTATTGAATCAAAAAATGGAACAGAGGCAGACGCGACTCAATTTAGTGGCAGTAGATATACCTATACAAGTGATGGAAAAATGAAATCCATTACTGAAGGCGAATTTAATACCACTTTAGCCAACCCTGTTGTTAAGCTGACTCATTATTGGGAAAACTTTTTCGATGGTGATAAAGTCGACAGTTTCATTCGAAAATTTAATCATCATGGTGATGGTAGCGTTGGAGAAAGATACGATCTAATTTACCATGAGGATGGCTATATTGAAGAAGTCCATTTCGATCTAGATGATGATGGTACTATAGATGGAAAAGAAACTTGGGTGTTTGAAGAGCAACCATGTGTGCTAACGTGGAATTTTATTCCTGGGCATGTGTGGACTGTTGCAACAGGATCTATGGAAGATTCATTACATTATTTCTATTATTCTCGCATGGCGTGTATGTAATTAAAAAGCATTGTAGGGAAATACTACAGTGCCTATTTTTATATTCCTTGAAATATGTAGGCACTTTTTATTTAGAAACCCAAGTAAGGTAAAAAGTGTTATGAATAAAGTACCTGCGGGACTACCGATAAGTCAGCCGTTATCACTCACATCTGCAAGTGGCCACAGCCCCACAGGTATTCTTTTTTGATCTATTCCTCTGCGCCCTCAGTGGTTCAATATCTTTTGCTTTTAAAGCTAATTCACCACAGGGATACAGAGCGCTGCGCTACACAGAGAAAAGCGATTAGATTGTTAAGTTAAAATTTAAAATTCTAGTAAGTTAACTACTCAATTATTTTGGTCGTTTGATTTAAATCCCTTCTTTCCTCTGTGTTCTCTGCGCCCTCAGTGGTTCAATATCTTTTGCTTTTAAAGCTAATTCACCACAGAGGGCACAGAGCGCTGCGCTACACAGAGAAAAGCGATTAGATTGTTAAGATCTAAATGTTTTTTCCTCTGTGTTCTCTGTGCCCTCCGTGGTTCAAAATTTTTTTCACTACCACTAAATCACCATTCTCGGTGGTGAAGGTTTTTATTCATTTGTTAGTGGCTTAAACAACCCGTAGCAGTCCAGCGGCAAACCGGATCGGTAACACTATCGGCCAGACAGTTTTTGATTTCACAGATCACCGCGCCTAGAGTCCAACTGACGTCATTTTTAACCCTTTTCTCGGGTAATATATTAAGCGTCTTTAAATATTTTTTCAGGTAGATAGGCGTAAAACAAGCGGTTGCAGGGTTGTAACATAAGCCACTTTTGTTGACACAACAATTATTGATGTCTGTATCTTTGGTATAATTGAAAGCCCCGGTTAATGACCATTGGGGGATGTTTTTTTGTGAGGTTGGAAGTGTGTTCGTACTTCCTTTTATTCCTGCCGCGGTATAATTGTAGGGATCTCGGATCTCTGTTGCAGATCCTGCTGAGGTTATCAAAATATCATCCGCACATTTAGCTTCAGTCCAATCGGTCTGAGTGGTTGCTACACCAAACGCACAATTAGCTGGGACGGGATCAACAAAGGGAGTCGGTAAGGCATAGGGGGCTTCATCTTGACCTAAGCCTAGAAACGAATAACTATAAATCTGTAGCGCTTTGCCATCTAAATTAATGGTATTGACTGCATCGTTTGTAGGATCACAATCTGCGCATGGGAAGGTGACTTGTGATGATGCTCCCCCCATTTCAACTATGCCAAAATCGCTTGCTGGGTTATCGCCTTTAACACTTAACCAAGCAAAGAGACCTTCTTCATATCCAGTGATAGTCCTTGTGTCTACAATTACTTTAGGCCCAACTTTAGCTGCTAGCTTAGGTTGTAAGCTTTGCCACAAAAGCATACTTTCAGTTGCATTTTCTTGTTCAGAAATTCGCATACCTCCAGTGGCATAAACTTTTGCCGAAACCACTTTACACTGGCTGCTCCAATCAAAACCTTGCCATTTGGGCATACCGTTTTCTAACGCCCCATCGGTTTTGATCAAATCTAAAGTCGCAACCACTTCGTCGGTGACTGCATCGATATCAGCTGGTATTTTACCTTGGTTACTGCGCACTGGATCAGCAAGTGCAGCAACCTTTGGACCTAGATGTTTTATCAGTTGTGAGCCTGATTGTTCATATATATACAAGCGAGTACCACTACTACCCGCATCGAACATAATATAACAGGCATTTTGACTTGGGATTACATGGGTAGTTTTACAACTGACCAAGGTTAAAATACCAAAGGCTACCAGAGCTATCTTGTTCATTATTTTGATCAAAAAATCATCCTTTAAATTCTGAAAATAACCGTACACTAAGTGCCTTCAAATATTCCTGATATATCCACGTATACAAAGGCCTGTTAGCTGGAAAGAGGGTTGTCAGCTTAGTTGAAAAGTAACCATTAGACCTGCGAGAACAAAACCTATCCATTTTTTTGGGGTGCTTCACCATTACTTATGTCTATATTCCCTGTGCAAATAGAGCTAAGTCAAAGTGACATAGGGTTTAAGCTCTGAATATTTAATAATACACTCATCCTAATTCATTCGAAATTAAAAATGGATGTTTTGTAATTAGCTGCGGATCGTTTTAAACATTTCCACTTCCTAGCCGTACTGGATTTTGACTCATTCTGTGAGAGCCGGTTACTCTTTGTTACGAATAACATCTCCTTTAAGACATCAAAATAGTTTCATTTAAACGGTATCCCCTTATTCTGGTTTAAATAGAATCCTGATATATAAAAACATGATTAATGTGGCGTTAGCAGTTCTGTGAAGTAAAGGTTGCCAGCAATATATACTTCACAGTTCGCCCGACTTATTAACTGAGTTACATTCGGCAAGTCTATACATTAATGGTTTATCCAAAAATAACGAGGACAGGAATTATGACGAAAATGGGTCAATATTTAATGTTTGGCGCGCTATGTTGTTTAGCACTAGTTTGTGTGTTTGTTGGCAGTACGCTCAGTGCCATTGCGTTTATCACCTTAGGGGTTTTGTTAGAACTTGCTTTTTGGATTGGTATATTTAAATCCTCTCGTAAATTCCTTTCCTAAGCAAAGCAAAGTGATAACAAGTGTTATTGATAAATCTATGTGTTTTCTGAGGCACATAGTTGGCAATTTAAAACGATATCTTATTAATCAATCAAAGGTGAATACATGTTTAAAATACTTGTGAAAATTGGACTTTTCGTCTCGCTATTCTTGCCATTATTAAGTCATGCTGCTCCTAAAGATAATCTTTCTGAGTTTCATTTATTGGTCGATAAGTTGGTGGCGGCTCAGCGCGATTTTGATAGCGCCGCACTATCAGAACTATTGCATAGCGACTATGTGGAAATTTCACCAGCGGGTGAGGTTGATCATAGAAAAGAGGTTTTGAGCTTCTATGATAAGTCTCATAAAGTGAAAGGGCAAAATAGTCCAAAAATTGAGATCAGTGAATTAGAAACGAAAATTGATGGAAAATATGCGTTTGTAATCGCAAAAGAAACGTTCATTATCCCAAATAGCGAACGGAAATTCTCCATGAGGGTATCCTTTACTTTAAAGAAAACGCACGGCAGTTGGTTATTCTATAATGCACAATACACAGGTATACGGCCCTAATAGATATACTCATTGCGGATTATTTTAAAGAAGCAAAACGATGACATCATATTTACTCTCTAAGTTACATTTGGGTAATGGATTATTATTACAAAACCTTACATTTACTAGACAAAATTCTACTATTAGTTAAGTTTCTTTACTGTAAATTATAGCCATTAAAATTCGTTTTTATCATAGTTAAGAGGATCAACACATGGTTAGAAAATTACCACTTCCATTATTATTTGCTTTTATATCAATATTTTCAGTTAGCTCTATTGCTAGAACACCTGCTAACCCACACAGCTTTGGCGGTCATGTTGCTTCAGGTGGTATTGAATTTAACAATTCAAGTTACGATGGGGATGGTGTGGTTCAGGTCTATGGTTTTTACAACTATGCTTTTACAGAAAATATATCACTTGAAGTGGGTTTAAATATAGGCGCCGATGTTGATGACTGGGAATGTTATGAAGACAGACATGATGATTGGCACTGTTCAACAAATAATGAAGATTCGCTATTTGGCTTAGGTATCGATGAAGTTGAATATTCTAATTTAGTTACAGCGATTAAAGGGGTCATCCCGCTTACTAAACGCAATGGTCTTTACGCTAAAATTGGCGCTCAATTCTATGATTATGAATTGAGTCGTTATAACAGAACCTTGTTTGATGATAGCGGTATTGGATCCTATTTAGCCGTTGGATGGCAATATGAGTGGGATATGGGCATTGGCATGAATGCGGGGTTTGAAAAATATAATATGGGTGACCTGGACTCAACAGTTTTCGCCGTAGGCATTAATTATAACTTTTAGTTAATTCGTAATCTATCGATTGTATTAGTTAAAAACACAAGGTGACTTTATTTCTGGCCATTGCAGGCAGCCATTAACAAGGCTGATGTCTTGTTAATTTCTAATAGATTTAAAGGTAGGCTGACTTCACTAAGAGGCAGGGGGGTTGCATTCTTTAGTATCAGCAAGGAAACAACAATGGCGCAAAAACTGAATTAACCTTGTTCTGTTCTCGAAAATTTATTTGCTGCTAGTGTGTTTGTTACGAAACAAGGTATACAGGCCACTTGCGACAATAATCACTATGCCAAATAAGGTTAAGTTATCAGGTCTTTCGTTAAAGATAGTTGCCCCAATAATTAGTGCGAATACGATCCTTGTATATCTAAATGGGGCAACAACAGAAACATCACCATTACGCATCGCGATTGTTAACCAATAATAAGCGGTAACCCCAAAGGTTGTCGCTGCCAAAATTTGCAGATTAGACATGATATCCGGCCAAATAAAGCCTTGATTAGTCAAATCGTTGCCATCAGAGCCAATATTAAAATACAGCATAAATAAGCCTGTTGGGATTAAGATAAAGAAACCATAAATACCCAATTGTAAATGCGATAAAACAGGGGAGGCGGCACGTGTTGCTAAGTCTCGCCCAGCAAAACCGAGCATTCCAATAATCCCCAATAGCGACGATATTTCGAAACTTTCAAGGCCTGGTCTTATAATAACTAACACTCCTATAAAACCAATTGATATTGCGCACCATCGTTGCCAACCAACACGCTCACCCAAAAATAAAGCGGCTCCCATAACCACAACTAATGGTGTTGCTTGCAAAATTGCGGAGGCACTAGATAAGGGGGTATAAACAATAGCTAAGGTATAAAATAATCGTCCAATTACCTCAAAAACAATTCGTAATAGGACGGGTTGAGAAATAATCTTTGGATGAAAAATAGCTTGGCCACGACTCAGAGTCATTACAATAAAAGCAAGTGTTCCTCCAAGACCAAACAATAATAGAATTTCACCTACAGGTACTAAAGCAGCGGTTGATTTTATAAACATATCTTCTAGTGCAAAAGCTGCCATCGCCAACACCATAAACAAACTACTTCTCAAATTACTCACTACTACTTCCAAATATAAAAATCAAAATCATCAAAAAACTATTAAGTTGCCCATCACAATTTGCCTTTTAAATTCCCAATCGCCAACGAATTACTCTGGGAATAGATTTTTTCGGAGCAGAGGTGATTATTCTATTGCTTTGTTTTGTGGGAGCAAAAAAAGGGAGATTGGCGTGGGGGCATATTATGTCATATTCATCATGGATGATGTGCCCGATTAGGCATGCCTTTATGCTATTTCTAGCACTTTAGTAATTCTCCTGCATATCGTTTAAGTCCCTTTTTAATTGGTTTCTTTATCAAACTTCCGAGCAATTTATCTCACATTGGAGAGTCAGTGGTTAATTTTAATAAATTAACACTGTTGTTTTGTTAAATAACCATCACATCAGGTTAAATAGCGCCAATCTTTATTGGATTGGCGCTATTGTGATTTTATACAAATTGAAGATATTAACTTGGCTGTCTCAATGCATAGATAAACAATTTAGCGTAGAGCTTTTCTTTTAGAGTGCTGCAGCTTTCAAGCTTCATCATTTTCAAATAGGCTTGTTCCTTTCCTCCCGCCTTAACAAATTGCGCTTTAATTAAGATCAGTAAGGTGGTGTATTTATTACTGGTATTGGACTTCAACCATTGTAATGCGTTAATAATGGTTTTTTCATCAGCAGTAAAATCTTCACCATAAGGATAGGTGGGAAAATAGCCCTGATCTTTAACTGATTTAAATTGCTGGGCAAGCATTTCTGGGGTGTTGCTGGTAAATGCAACGGGGACTTGCCAACTGGCAGACAGTTTTTTATGGCTCACAGCCTGTTTCCGTAAATCTTCTTGAAAACGACTATCTGCAATACAAATCATTCTTTGAATGCACACTTCATCGGATTGTCCTCTGAGATCTGCCATACCATATTCAGTTACCACAATATCTCGAAGGTGGCGGGGAATAGTGCAGTAGCCATATTTCCAAACTACATTGGATTCAACTTTGTTTTTACCGCTATGCACACTGCGCAGCATTAATATAGAACGGCTGTCATCTAAAGCATGAGCCATGGCCACAAAATTGTATTGTCCGCCGACACCGCTCACCACCTGGTGGTTTTCTAGGGCGTCAGACGCCGCCGCACCCAGTACATCGACCTTCATACAAGTATTGATGAATCTGGCTTTGACCCTTTGTACCCGATCTAATGCTTCACCACCATAGAGTTCATTTATTTGACTCACGGCTGTCATTTGAAATAAAGATTTTTTCTCATCAATCAAGGCATGTAACCACTGATAGAAGCGCTTTGATCCCATATAAAATGCGGCATGTAACACCACGCCATGATGCAGGCTCTTACCCAAGCAGTTTTGTTCAATGGCTGCCAGATTAGTTTTTTCATCTAAATTAGTAGAATACTCACGTCCTGAACTATCCGTGATGCGGCCTTTTTTAAATGTTAATTCTGCTTTAAATATGCCCAAAGACTGCAATCTTATAAAGGTTCTGGCGGTGATGACTTCATCTATGACATGCCACTCAAGCAAGTTTTTTATCAGGCCTGGCCTAATTTGTTCAGTGATTTTTTTGTTGTTCAATAAGGCTTGTATTTGAGCATCAGGATATACCTTTCTGCGTAATATATGAGCTTCATACAAATGCACAAAACCTTCGACGAACATCTCACTGGCACCATATAAACCTTGTTTAAACGTTCCAGTGCCACCCGTTTTTTCTATTAAGGTGTTGTAATTATTGATTATGTTACTTTTATCCAATAATGCTTTGTATTGAGTGTTGTGCTGATGCCGTAACGCTGTGCAATACACCATGGCATCGGCCAAAGAGCCAATGCCAATCTGCAAGGTGCCGCCGTCTTTAATCAAGGTGCTGACCAACAAACCAATACTGTAATCCGTCACATTGATGGGTTGAGCCGGCGTAGCAAAGGGCTCAAAATAATCTTTATCATGGTCATGGATCAAATCAAAAAACTCAGCGTTTACCAACGCCTGTCCGCCCATAAACGGCAAATGTTCATTTACCAAGGCTATTACCACTGGTCGAGGTTTCCCTTCACGCTGTGCAGTTTTCAAAATATCCAAGGTTAGATCAGGGTTACAACTCAAAGAATACTCTGTGGTTGATTCATTTCGTTTAACGGCGACCATCTGCAAGATGATGTTTACATTTCTGTCCACCATGTCGCGAGCAACATGGGTGTAGTTGCTACTGACGTAATTCTTTTGTGCTGTACTGGCATGCAACATTTTTCCAGATTGCATATAAAACTCACGTACCGTGATATTTTCAGGCACACGATCGTGTTTTACATCATCGATGTAACTTAGCTCAGGGTATTGGCCAAAAAAACGTTGATTGAAACTTTGTAAAAAGCGTTGTTCTAATAATGAGTCACCATGGGGCACTTCCAATGACAAAGCGGTGAAAATCTCCATCTTCAGTTGTTTACTGCTTTTGGCATGTTGGTACAGGTGATTAATCATGGGGTTGGGCTTGCCTATACCCAATGGCGTTCCGATGATCCAATTATCACCCAATTTGCTTTCAAGCAAAGTGACTGTATCTGAAAATTTAGTTGTGACTGATGTCATGTTATTCCTTAATTGAAAGAACATTGTAACCAAAAATACAGCTCACTAGAGAGACATTTTAATTGATTTTAGGCAAACATCACTTGGTGGAAAATTTAAAAAATCTGGTGATACTAATTCATAGGTTAGCCAATGAATTGGCCGGCACGGTAATGAATGTGATCAGAGTCGATGAAATCACAAGCATCTACTTCGTCTAAATTAGTTTGGCGGCTGGCTAAGCCTGCCAAACTGGTAGATGAACAAAATTCAACACCTATACCTGCCTATTAATCACTGAACTTATCTAACTCAGTTAATCACTTATCAATCGACACTGCCACTTAAGGTAAATTCACTGCTTTGAACCTTATCCGAGCTAGTACCGATAAATAGGTCAAACTCACCTGCTTCTGCGCCAAAACTCATATCCTGACGGTGAAAAGCTAAATCTTCGGTGCTAATGGAGAAACTAACCGTTTTTGTTTCACCTTTATGTAAAAATATTTTCTTAAATCCTTTCAACTGTTTTACAGGACGAGTTACCGAACCAATGCGATCCCGTATATACAATTGCACAACTTCTTCACCGTCATAGTTGCCAGAGTTAGTGACATCTATGCTCGCAGTGAGTTTTTCTTTGGCGGTAATAACTGCTTTGTTTAAGCTGATCTTAGAGTAGTCAAAAGTGGTATAACTTAAACCGTGGCCAAAATGATAAAGTGGTGTATTGAGCGAATCAATATAACGTGACACATACTTCTGTTCCGCGTTGTCTTTGCTATAGGGGCGACCGGTATTTTTCATGTTGTAATATAGGGGGATTTGACCCACATTACGTGGAAAGGTAACAGGTAGTTTGCCTGAAGGATTATAGTCACCAAAGAGTACATCTGCGATGGCTGGTCCGCCCATAGTTCCGGGATACCAAGCTTCCAAAATAGCGTCCACATTTTGGTCTGCCCATTCAATTGTCATAGGGCGACCGTTCATCAATACCAATACCATAGGTTTCGCCAGTTTTTTTAACTGTTGCATAAGTGCTAGCTGATTACCTGGAAAGTCTAGGCTAGTGCGGCTGGTTGCTTCGCCGGTCATATCCCATTTTTCACCCATGGCCAGTACAATAACGTCGGCTTTTTTGGCTATGGCTATTGCCGCTTCAAATCCAGAATTGTCTTGATGACTAAACTCGTAACTGGCTCCCTTGGCATAAAGCACTTTAGACGGGTCAGCGACCTTGGCTTTTATTCCTGTCAATAGGGTGATGGGTTTTTCATAGCGATCACCAGCAGCAGACCAACTACCAATCAGGTCTTCTTTGCTGTCAGCCAATGGCCCTATCACTGCTATGGTCAAATCACTTTTACTTAAGGGTAGTTGTTGATTTTCATTTTTGAGTAACACCATAGATTTACGGGCCACGTCTTGAGCCGCTTGCAGGTTATATTCTTTATAGATTTCCTGAGCTTCGCGCTCTTCATTTGAATACCTATAGGGGTCTTCAAATAATCCTAAGCGATATTTCATTTCAAGTATGCGACGAGCCGCGTTGTCTATCTGTTGTGGAGACACTTTTCCCTGGGTAACTTGATTGGCCAAGTAGTCAAAATACACTGAGCCTTGCATGTCCATATCAACCCCTGCTTTTACTGCCAATTCTCCAGCATGGTCATTATCCCGGGCAAAACCGTGCTTAACCATTTCATTGATGGAGGTATAATCAGTCACCACAAAGCCTTCAAAGCTCCATTCGTCACGCAATATATCTGTCAGTAAATATTTATTGGCTGAGGCGGGCACCCCATTGAGTTCATTGAAAGATGTCATAAAACTCGTGACACCAGCATCAACGGCCGCTTTAAACGGTGGTAAATAGGTGTCCCGTAATTCACGATCTGACATATCAGTGGTGTGATAATCTCTGCCAGCCTGACCTTGTCCATAGGCCGCGAAATGTTTAGCCGTAGCAAGAATGGTATGGGGTTGTGATAAGTCATCGCCTTGGAAACCTTGTACCCGGGCACGGGCAATAGCCGTGGTTAAATACACATCTTCACCCGAACCCTCAGAGATTCTGCCCCAACGAGGATCTCGGGCAACGTCAACCATAGGTGCAAAGGTCCAATGAATACCTTCAGCAGCTGCTTCAGCTGCGGCAACTTCTGCTGCCAACTTAATAGCGTCAAGATCCCAACTGGCCGATTCGCCTAAAGAAATAGGAAAAATTGTGCGATGACCATGTATTACGTCGTAACCGAATAACAACGGAATACCTAATCGGGTTTCTTCAACGGCAATTTTTTGTAATTGTTTAGTGTATTTTGCGGTAAAGGCATTAAACACTGCGCCCACTTTACCTTCTTTGATTTTTTCTTGATAATCGCCTCGCAGTGACGGCCCTGTCACATCCCAATCACTCGAAAAAAGAGTCATTTGACCAACCTTTTCTTCGAGGGTCATTTTAGCCATTAGCTCAGTAATAAATGCATCCATTTGTGCTTTATCATCGTGCCAAATAGTTTGCGAAATAGGTGCTTGAGTGTTTGTTTTTTCCGCATTCATAAGCGGTTGGTCGGTCTGTAAATTACAGGCCGTTAGGACAAAGGTGGTGGCGATTGCGGTTGCCAATAAATATTTTTTCATGAAGTCATCTGCTGCTTATAATTAAGTAAAAAGAAAGTGTTATTGGGCTAATTCAGTGTCTACAGTAAATTCTAATTTTGCTAAGCCTCGTTGGATATCAGGGTCTCGCATAAAATACTTCCATAATAATCCCGAGCGATAATTTTCAATCATGGCCACTATGGGACCCTGATCTATGGCCAGATAGGTTTTTCTGACCTGTTGCTCAGCATTGTCACTAACCGAAAAATTGATAGCGTCATAAAACCCCATCATGCCAAAGGCTTCCTTGCCGTGTTGGTAGTACAAGTTCCTGAGCACTTTAATCGACTCTTTAGGTGTATATGGTATGGATGAAAGTGCGGCGGTAGGATTGATTGTGCCTGTGTCTTTTTCGCCAGGAGAGTGCGCCATGTAGCCATCGGGTAACATATCACCAGCGGTTATGCCCCAAAAATCTTCTCCGTAACCTTGCCAATTTTTGCTGTTCTCAATGGCATAGGCGCGATTGATTAAGCTATGGTTTTTGTTTTGCTGCCAATAATCAGCATAACGATCCTGTAAACCCCGAGGATCTAAAGCAAGATAGGAATAATGAGCAAAAAACAGTGGCCCACCTAATTCTTTGGATGGCCCTAGTGGAAGTGGATAACCATAAAATTCTTTGCCATTTTCAAAGGTTTTGTGACCGGTTTCACCTGCTGCCCAACCTTGGTGATAAACCTCAGCAGCAACACTGTGGGTGGGCGAAGCGGCAGCCAATATATAAACAATTAATGCCTCGTTATAACCGCGAATGCGATGATCCATTTTCCAGCCATGATTTTTTGACCAGTGCCAGGTTAATACGTTTTCAGCTTCTCCGAGTTCATAACGGGTATACCAATCCCACTCCATGTTTTGCCATAGTTGTGTAATCTCAGTTCTTAAACGTTTTTCTGCTTGGTTATCTTGTGAAAAATATTGCCGAGCTGTCAGTAAGCCTTGGATTAAAAATGCCGATTCAACAATATCACCTCCATCATCGTATTGACTGAAATGAAACACTTCTGAGTTTTTATACCAATGGGCCCACATGCCGTGAAAGGTTTCGGCAGTTTTTAATGAATCGGTTAATCTGAGTAGTTGTTTGACAGTTTGCTCACGGGTTGCCCAACCACGCTCGGCTCCGGTTATGAGCGCCAAAATGCCAAACCCCGTCCCTCCAGAGGTGACAATATCGCCATCGCCATTGGGGATCCGCTCTTTTGCCCAACCTGTCGCGGTGTTGTCATTTGGCCAGAAATAACGATAGGTATAGGCTTGTACCATTTCCAATAGTTCGTCGTCAGAAAAGGTATGGGTGTGTAAACTAATTTTAGCTAGTTCAACTTCGTTATCACTTTGCACTTGGGTTAATTTGTATTTTAACGACAAATTACTACCTAGCTCACCGACAAAATCCAATATTCTTGTGGCTTGAGTGGTGTGTCGCAGTTGCCATGCTTTTCCAGATACCGAGACATATATTTTATAGGTAGCGTCTTTATTGTGGGTTGTATCCCAATGCAGTTCTACGTGTTGATCATAAGCCTTGCCGTTTAATACAGGCGAGGTTGTGGCTGCAGCAATGTTGGCAATCATCGATATTAATAAAAGAAAAATACCGACAAACACAGAGTGGTTTCTCGTAACTCTCATTTGGACTTGTAGTCTCCATATAACAACAAGCCTAACTAATTTGTTAGACTAAAAAAGTAAATAGAGTGCCATTTGAGTGTTTTACTAACATCTCAAAATGGCACGGCTGTGTTAGGTATTATTTAGAAGTTATAACCTACAGATAATTTCAAGGTTCGAGTTGGACCAGCTAGTTGGCCATTATGGGCGCCATTACTTGCAGGAAGCTCTTCCCCAGCACCACCAAACCAGGTGTCAGACACCCCATAATTTTTAGTGTTAAGTAGATTCAATACATCTAAACGCACATACATAGCACCTACACCCATATTAAAATCTTTAGATAAAGACAGATCCACTTGTCGATATGCCCAATCGCCAATCAACACATTTTTTTCATCTTGATAACCAATGGAATAACTACAATCTGACCAACCCGCTCGACAATCAGTACCGTAAAAAGGTGCGGCTGACTTTAATGTCAGTTTTGTCGCCATTTTTATTTGCCATGGCAGATCATAGGTGAGACTCGCCACTAGGACGTGATCACTTATACCTGCAGAAGCATTGGTGCCAAACCCGTCGATGTTAGGGTAATCTAATGCAAATATTTCACCAAATTGACGGTTTTCTGTGGCGTCTGTGTAAGTGTATGTAAGCGCTCCCCCCCAATTAGAACCTTGGTCATGGGCTTTAGTCAGCTTAACGTGTACTGAGTCGCGATCTGATTCCAATCCATTGTTACCCAATAACAAATTACTCAAGTCGTCGCTAGGGATATTATCACCCCAAGGTACTCCCCAAGTAGTGTCAGGAGCGAAAAAGGTGCCGTCTGTACGGCGATTGCCTATTTGATACATAAAGCCGTCACGAGTTTCGACCCGAGTAAAACCAAACTCGGTACTAAAATCTTGATAGGTACTGCGCACACCAATACTGTATTGATCTGCATAAGGTTGCTTAAGGTTGTTATTTAACATAAACACCTCTCTGCTACCTGTTGCAGTTGGCTGATCAAGGGTTGTTAAATACGCTTCGGTGAAAGGAATACAAGGCGCATTACAGGGCTGTAAATGATCGCCTGAAAAGTTGACAGTCCGTTTCGGGAATGTGCCTTTGGTGGTTTCTAGCTGTAGGTTGTCAAAACGGTTTCTATCGTAAGAGCGTCCATAGCCGCCGAACAGCAAATGGGTTGCGTCTTCGGTCAGTAAATAAGAAAAGCCAAGACGGGGTTCCCACTGCACATCGTTACCGCTGCGTTCATTGCCAGTACTTATGTAATCGCTAATTTGGTAATCGGTATTCTCGATATTTGGCCAATTGGTTACCGCATTCACTACATCTTCAGGTGTCTGGTAATCAGTGTACAGAGGCGAATCTTCATAGCTCAAACGTAGACCTAGATTCAACTCTAGACGATCATTTACAGCCCAGTCATCCTGAATATATAAACCAAACTGTTTATTTTTCGACACTGCCGCGCCGTTACCTATTGTGCCAAGTGCTTGTCCATATTCTACTTTGTATGGCACAGCCGTCATAATAGTAGTGCTGTCATCAGCGGATATGTTGGTGGCATCGAGTACATAGTACACTTGTGGATTGGCTGGGTTTTTCTCGATCGCGGTCAATTCAATCGTTTTATAATTAAAGCCCATTTTTACTGTATGTTCGCCATTCCAAATGATATCAGTGAAGGTTAAATCATTTTTAATGGACCAACCTTTTTGGCCTTTTTCTTGGAAATCAGGACCAGCACCAAGGTTTATAATCCCACCTGAAATTTGGTCATCAGTGCCAATATAATATTTGGCGCCAAATCCAGATGTTCTAGCGTGAGGGCTCCATACTGCATCTTCATAAGTAAGGGCAATATTATTTGACCAAGAGTCACCCCAATATTGATGATTCACAGTTAAGCGTAAATCATCATTTTCTTTATCGGTGCCATATTCCGCGGTGTTTTCACCACCTATACCTGTTACTTCAACTTCATCACGATATTTGACTGAGGCCGATAAATTTTGGTCATCGTTGATATTCCAATCCAATTTAGCAAAAAATAAATCCTCTTCAAATTTAGCCGTAGTTGCACCGACGTTTTGAGCGATAGCATCCTGTAAAAACTGCGGATAATTATCCACCAAGTCTTGTCTATTGACTCTTACTTCCCGCAAATCATCATTCTGTTTACGCTCATAGGTAGCAAAATAATGTAATGTATCTTTAATGAGCGGGCCCGCCAGCCAAAATCCAAATTGCTCCTGTTGACTGTCTGCTTTTTCACCATTAGTTTCTTCGATAGGGGTCTTTTCACGTAAGCCTGAATCAGTGAAGTCATAGAAAACGCCACCCTTTAATTCATTGGTGCCTGATTTAGTCACAGCAACAATAGCAGCGCTGGAAACCTGTTCAAACTCAGCCTTATAATTTGACGAAATGATACGGTATTCGCCAATTGCGGTTTGTGGGAAAGGATTGCCTCGACTACTATCCTGACCTGAGATACCACTTTTTAAGACATAATCTTTTTGTCCAATACCATCAATAAATACATTCACTGCACTTGCGGTTTGCGCGCCGCTGCTCACCTTAATACTGCCATCAGCTTGGCTAACACTTAAATTTACGCCGGGGGCTTGGTCTGCAAAGGCCAAAAAGTTACGGTTTATTTGCGGTAAACGTTGAATTTGCATTGCTGAAACACTAGTGCCCACTTCAGAGGTCACATCAAAGTTGTTTGTATTGCCGACTATACTTATGACTTCAATGTTTTCATCACTTGTAGATGTCGCAGAATCATCTAGATCCATCACCTTTGATTGTCCAACCTGAATATTGAACACATCACTTAGTCGGGCAGACTCACCGATTTGAATACTGTAATTTCCGGGCTTTAAGCCTGTTAATGTGTAATTGCCGTTTGCATTGGTGGTGACGTTTAATTTGTTGCCGGTATCAACATTGATAATGGTGATATTTACGCCTTCGCTAGCCGATTGACCCGCCAGGATAACGTGACCTTTAACCGATGAGTCACCAACATTTGCATTGGCAATAGGCATTACACTTACGCTGCATCCCAAAATGGCTGCGGCTATTAGGTTAGTTTTCTTGTTGCATTGAATTCTCATGATTCCCTCAACTGAAGCAAAAATATTAAAATAAATACTTTATTGTTATGTAAATGTTAAATCATAATGTATACGTATACAATAGAAATAAAATTAATCCTGTTTTCACCCTAAACACACAAATATGCATTTGCACCAGCATAGATGAGGTAATATTCTTGAATGGAAAAAATTTAAAATACGTGAACAGTAGGGCAGTGTTATTTGGTCTTTCAATAACCAACATTCTCTGTCCGAAAAATCTTAGATAAGCAGCAGTCAGGCTTTGAATATCCCATTAGCATGCTACTTTGTTGAATATGAAATAGTGAATCGCCTAAGGCCAAATGTTATGATCCATAAGAATAAGTCATTTTAAATAGATGAATAATTTGTGACCAAATTAAATGTAAATGACATAGCGTTAATAGCGGGTGTCAGTAATGCTACCGTTTCTAGAGCATTTAGAGAGCCCCATAAAGTTTCCCAAAAAACCCGGGATAAAGTTATGAACGCTGCCAACAATCTTGGTTTTACACCTAGTCGATTAGGTGCGAGTTTGAAACAAGGCCGAACCTTTAATATTGTGGTTTTGGTTCCCGATATTACCAATCCATATTTTTCTCCTGTTGTTCGTTCAATGGAAAGAACTGCAAATTTACGGGGGTATTCGGTACTCTTAGGTGATACTCAGGACACTCCAGAAAGAGAACAATCTTACGCAAAGATGGTTCAATCTAAACAAGCCGACGGTATTATCATTAATTCACAACGTCTTCCTTTTGATTTAAATTTTAATACTACAATTCCACCTTTGGTCAGCGTATCTGAGCTGGTAGAAAATGAAGATATTTACCGTGTAGGAGTCGATAACGTGGCCATAGGAAAGTTAGCCACATCCCATCTTTTAGAGCTGGGACATAAACGTATTGCGGTTATCAGCGGAACTAAAAACCTGCAAAGTTGTAATGACCGATTGCAAGGTTATAAATTGGCTTTACAGCAGGCTAATATTAGTTACGACCCTAATTTGGTTTATTATGCAGAATATTCACCTGAAACCGGAGCACAAGTAGCCAAACAACTGGTCACTGATTTTCCGGATATATCTGCTATTTTTAGTTTTGGCGATTTAATGTCGATTGGCATTTTACATATGCTGAGTAAATTAGGGTTTAAAGTACCGCAACAAATTTCAGTTATCAGTGTCGATAATATTTCCCAGGCTCCATTTTGCAACCCACCACTGACAACAGTTGCTCAACCAATGGACCAAATAGGTGAACTGTCAATGACAACCTTGATAGATCTTATTGAGAAAAAAGCACCGCAAAATAAACTGTCATTATTACCGCACTTCCTTGTATGTCGTGAAAGTACTGGGCCATTCATTGCTCGCAAATAAAACTAGGTATTTGAGTCTGTATTCCTAAAGATCCTATTGAAGGTGCTTTTCAATAGTGTTTCTTTGTTTAACCCAATAACTGGCTATCAACACAGAAATAACTGCTATCACCGCTGAAACCATAAAGGTTTTTGATGAACCTTGCTGCCATAAATAGCCACTCAATACTGAACCTATTGCAGTGCCTCCACCCAAACAAACGGTGCAGTAAATTACCATTCCTTTGTCTTGATTTTTATCCGTAAATTGTTGGCGAATAAGCTCAATAACTGACGAGTGTGTGGCGCTAAAAGTAAAGGCATGAAAAAGCTGTGCAATAAATAATAGCGGTAACAATTCGACAAAAAGTGCCACAAATACCCAACGAATTGCCGTTATAAGTAAACTAAAAATGAGCAGTCTATCTGCACCAAAATTGGAAATTAATCGATAAGAAAAAAGAAACATTATCACTTCCGCTATTACCGCAACAGACCATAAGTTTCCGATAGCGCCCATTCCTATATCGTGTTCCTGCAGGTATAAACTAAAAAAGCCGATATAAGCCCCCTGACTTATTTGTGCAAAAAAAATGGCTGTAAATAAACCCACACATCCACTTGCTTTTAACGTACTTAAAAAGCCTAGCGTTTGGGCTTTCTCGCCACTATATGCTCTGCCAGGCAGCATCTGTGTGCTAATCAACATAAAGAAGATGAAACAGCTAAGAATAATCGGGAAATTATCGATGGCAATATATTCAAATGCCAAACCTAAGCCGGAGACAGACACCACAAAACCTATAGATCCCCACAGCCTAATCTGACCATAGTGGGACGATAAATGTCCTAAATGTGAAAGTGTTAATGATTCTAATAAAGGGTTTATCCCCTGCCAACAAAAGCTTAAAAATAAAATAAACAATGAGGTTGACAAAAAAGTATGCAAATCAAACAGCGTGAATGACCAAATGAATGCTAACAAAATGCCAATTTTGATGATTTTTATCGAATTCTCAAATCGGTTATTTAATTTGTCCCAAAAAAAAGGCGCTATGATATTAGACATTAACAATAACGCACTACTGATCCCTATCTGACTGCTCGTGAGTCCAATAAAATCTAGGTAGATCCCCCAGTAGGGTAAAACAAGCCCCAATATCAAACAGTTAAAAAAATAAACACTTGAAAGACGCCAATAAGGCAAGGATTGCTCTTTTAATAACGAAGGGTAAAACGTGATTTTCATATAGAGAAAA
This sequence comes from Paraglaciecola arctica BSs20135, assembly GCF_000314995.1. Classification (GTDB taxonomy): domain Bacteria; phylum Pseudomonadota; class Gammaproteobacteria; order Enterobacterales; family Alteromonadaceae; genus Paraglaciecola; species Paraglaciecola arctica. The sequence goes on from NZ_BAEO01000062.1 coordinate 446,646, forward strand.
GGCTATTTGAGAAGGCTGCTATTGATAACATTTACTCATCATATGATAGAACTACCATGAGCTAAAGGCTAAATTACTGTCTTTGAACCCAAACCTATGGCGAGTGCCATTAAGCCGTTGTTGAGGTTTTCTTTTCTGAGTGATGCTTGAATGGGACGTTGTTGCACTATTGTGATGGCGCGTCTTGCATTGGCATTTTCGATGTTTGAAGGGGGGAAAATAGATTTGAGTGCAACACTTATGCGTTGTCCGTTTTTATCGGTAAAGTGTTTTGCGCTAGCAGCGGCGCTATTGGTCATCTCATAAAAATCCGCGATAGGCTAGGAGGCAAAATTAGGCAACTTATAAAAAGGTGTTTTATGATCAAGATGGCAGAGCCAGAGAGATCCTCACGGTTATTCCTAACGAAATCCCATTCGTCCAACAACAATTGATAAAATCCGATAGCAAAACATTCATAATTAAAATAAATGCCTCTGTATGTACTTTGTAATCGTCTTGTAGCGCGAATGTAAACGCGTAGAGGCCTAACCGTTTGAAAAAAGAGGCTACTTACCTCGTTTAGTGATGCTTGAGCGTAAAATATTTAGTGGCATACTAAATAAAAATAATCACTCGAGAATGCTCTATGGATGCGGAAACACGCAGTTATCGACGGTATGTACTGTTTATACTTACCTTGGTTTATGTATTTAATTTTGTCGATCGACAGATTTTGGTCATTCTACAGGAGCCGATCAAAGCTGAGCTTGGCCTGTCCGACACTCAGCTTGGTTTATTAACCGGTTTTGCCTTCGCTTTATTCTACGTTGTAGTGGGTATTCCGATCGCTCGCTGGGCAGATGTTGGAAATCGCCGAAACATTGTCAGTCTGGCCTTGGTGGTTTGGAGTGGTATGACTGCGGTATCGGGGTTGGCACAAAACTATGTTCAATTGCTGCTCGCAAGGATTGGTGTAGGTATAGGTGAAGCGGGGGCCAGTCCTCCCTCTCACTCGATGCTTTCTGATTATTATGCCCCTGAAGAGCGTGGCGCAGCCATGTCTATTTACAGCATGGGGTTGTATATTGGTATTCTGGTTGGCCTTTTATTAGGTGGTTGGTTGGCCGACAAAATTGGTTGGCGTATGGCGTTTTTTGCTGTGGGGTTACCCGGTATATTGATGGCCGTTGTGGTGCGTTTAACGCTTAAAGAGCCTCCTCGTGGTGGCGCTGACATGGTGTCTGATCCTAGTGTTGGCGAAAGCTTTACTTTTAAAGAGACGCTTAGTTATCTATGGAAGTCTAAGGCTTTTCGAACGGGCTCCTTCGCAGCCGGTTTCTGTGCCTTTGCGGGGTATTCTACATTAACCTTTATTCCTTCTTTCTTAATTCGCAGTCATGCAATGAGTGTCTCGGAAGTGGGTGTTGCCCTAGGTCTTATAATTGGTGTATCAGGTATGATTGGCGCCATCAGTGGTGGCTACTTGGCAGACAAGTTGGGCAAGAGCGATATACGTTGGTACATGTGGGTTCCAGGCTTGGGGGCCCTAATTTCGTTGCCTTTTAGTATGTTGGCTCTGACCCTAGAATCGTTGAATGCGGTATTGGTCTGTATATTTATCAGTAATGTGTTTATGTCCTGTTATCTCGGTCCAACCATTGCGATTGCCCATCATTTGGTAAAGCCATCTATGCGAGCCACAACTTCAGCTATTTTGTTCTTTATACTTAATATAGTGGGCTTGGGTTGTGGACCTGTGGTAACGGGGATGGTCAGTGACTATTTGGCACCAGAGTATGGTGTAGAATCGCTGCGTTATGCATTGATTTTTTCTAGCCTTGTTGTGCTGATCGCTGTTGTTCAATATATTCGCAGTGGCTCAGCATTATCAAAACATGCCGATGAGGGACGTCAAGCGGATGCTTGACATCGATTCAAAGCTCGCCATTTATTAGGTGAATTTGCTATTGGGGAATAAGTTACATTTGGTGTATTTTTTTTGAAATGTGACTTTGCAAGGAAAGAGCAAAGTCACATTCAAAATTATCGGGGGTAAACGTAAGGAGCTGGATCCTGCCTTCGTTAGGTAAAACTAAGTGCGGTACTCTGCATTAATCCGAACATAATCGTAACTAAAGTCGCAACTCCAAATTGTGGCTTTTTGCGTGCCGCGATTAAGTTTTACAGTGATATCAATTTCAGCTTTTTGCATGATTTTTTGACCCGCTTCTTCAGTATAACTCTGTGCTCTTCCGCCTTTTTCTGCCACCAAAACCTCTGCAAAATAAAGCTCGATATTATCGACATCAAGATCCGCAAGAGACGCACAATCACGCGATGCATAACCAATTGCCGCCAGCACTCTGCCTAAATTAGGATCGCAAGCAAACATCGCCGTTTTGACTAATGGGCTTTTTGCTATGGCATATCCAATCGCTTTTGCTTCATCATGGGTTAGGGCACTTTCTACATTCACTGTAATAAACTTGGTCGCGCCTTCACCATCTCGTACTATCGCTTTAGCTAAATATTGGGCGCTTTCTAATAAAGACTGAAAGATAACCTCAAATCCTTCATCTTCACGGCTAGTGATTTCTGTGTTTCCGGCCTGACCGGTGGCAATCATAATAAAAGAATCATTGGTCGAGGTATCACCATCCACTGAAATACAGTTGAAAGATAAGTCCGCAATTTGTTTAGTGATCTCATCTAACAATGATTGAGAAATAGCCGCGTTGGTTGCGATAAATCCAAGCATAGTGGCCATATTAGGGTGGATCATTCCCGCCCCTTTAGAAATACCTGTTACTTGAACAGAGTGTTCACCAAGCTGACAAGAAGTTGCGTATGCCTTGGGTGCAACATCGGTTGTCATAATTGACCAAGCGGCTGGGTGCCAGGCATCTTCTGATAAGCGGCTAACAGCTGGCGCTAATCCGGGCAACAACTTATCCATTGGCAAGTGTTCCAAAATAACCCCAGTAGAAAAAGGCAAAATAGAATTAACCGGAACCTGTAATAGGTTTGCCAGATGTTCGCAGGTAGCAATAGCGTCTTGCATGCCTTGCTCACCGGTTCCTGCATTAGCATTTCCAGTGTTGATCACTAAAGCTTTTATTTGAGCTGATTCAGTTAAGTGTTGTTTACAAATATGAACTGGTGCGGCACAAAATCGATTTTGGGTAAAAACACCAGAAACACGGCTTCCATCGGCCACTTCAATCACTAATATATCTTTGTGATTTGCTTTTTTAATATTGGCTTCGGACCAACCTAAACGAACCCCTGGCACGGGTGGTAATATTTGATTTTCAATAGAAGGTAAATTTACAGGCATATTCAATAGATGAGATAATAATAGTTGCCGCGAATACTACTTTTCCTAGTGATGATATGCAAAAGCATTGATAGTTAAATTTAAGTCACGACAACTAATTTCCATTTTAACTACTTAGGGTGACATACTTTTGTTGATCTCAGCCTAAAAACACCATTAAGTTAATATCAAGCGTATAAGCCCAAGGTCTTATTCCTTTATTTTGTCGACAGTTCTATAGTTAGTACAATATTTCGCCAAAGAGATAAAAAAATGGATTATGTCACTAAACACAAATATTCAACTCAATCGCCCGATGTATACTGGAAAGAACAAGCAGAACTCCTTACTTGGTTTAAAAAGCCAGAAGTAATATTGTCGACAAATAGTGATGATTGGCACGACTGGTATGCTGATGGAGAGCTGAACACAAGTTATCTTGCTCTCGATTATCATATTGAACAGGGACGTGGCGAACAGATAGCGCTTATTTACGACTCGCCCGTCACTAATCAAAAACAACAATTTACTTATCACGAGCTTACTGAGCAAGTTGCCAAATTTGCTGATGTATTGCGTGCACAAGGTGTTGCAAAAGGTGATCGAGTGCTGATTTATATGCCGATGATCCCACAAGCAGCAATAGCGATGCTCGCGTGTGCTCGATTAGGTGCGATACACTCTGTTGTGTTTGGTGGTTTTGCGGCTCATGAATTGGCCGTGCGAATTGATGATGCCAAGCCTAAAGTCATTGTCAGTGCCAGTTGTGGCGTGGAAATTGATAAAATAATCCCTTATAAACCCTTAATTGATCAAGCCATTCTTAGTGCCGCTTTCAAACCTAGTTATTGCATTGTTTTTCAAAGAGATATGCTTAAAGCAGAGTTACAAGAAAATCGTGATTTCAGCTGGCAAGCGTTAATGGTTAATGCCGTACCCGTGCCGCCAACGCCAGTAAAAAGCACCGACCCGCTGTATATTTTATATACATCAGGCACCACAGGAAAACCCAAAGGCGTAGTGCGTGATAACGGTGGTCACGCCGTTGCCATGCTTTATAGCATGCGGCATGTGTATGGTATGCAAAGCGGTGATGTATTTTGGGCTGCCTCTGATGTAGGTTGGGTGGTGGGTCATTCGTATATTGTTTATGGGCCGTTGCTGGCAGGTTGTAGCACCATAATGTATGAAGGAAAGCCAATTAGAACACCAGATGCCGGCGCGTTTTGGCGGGTATGTGAAGAATATAAGGTTAAGGCACTGTTCAGTGCGCCTACCGCCTTTAGAGCCATCGCAAAAGAAGATCCAGAAGCTGCATTGATGCAAGACTATGATTTATCTTCATTAGAACGTTTATATTTAGCTGGAGAGCGTTTAGATCCAGCAACCTATCATTGGTTAAAAGAAAAAACCCAAGTCCATGTGATTGACCACTGGTGGCAAACCGAAACGGGCTGGGCAATTGCTAGTATCCCATTAAGTACACAACAGCAAAAAACTAAAGCTGGCTCTGCTGGTTTACCCGTACCTGGCTATAATGTGGAAATTTTAGATGAACACGGCAACCCCACTGAAGCTAATAAGCAGGGCTGTGTTGCCATCAAGTTGCCATTGCCGCCTGGATGTTTATCGACAATATGGCAGAATTCTGCCCGTTTTAAAGCCGGTTATCTGACTTCTCAACCTGGCTATTATGTTACCGGTGATGGTGGTTATATTGATGATGAAGGTTATTTATTTATCATGGGTAGAACCGATGACGTTATCAATGTTGCAGGTCACAGACTTTCTACCGGTGAAATGGAAGAAATATTAACCGATCACCCAGCAGTTGCTGAGTGTGCGGTAATCGGAATTCATGACGACCTAAAAGGACAGGTACCATTAGGCCTAGTGGTGCTCAAAAATGGCATTAGCCAAACAAATGAAGAATTGGTCAAAGAGCTTAAAGCGCGGATTAGGGCTGAAATTGGCGGCATTGCCGCGTTAAAAGATGTCTTAGTAGTTGAAAGATTACCTAAAACCCGCTCCGGTAAAATTCTTAGAAAAACGCTTCGGCAAATAGTTGATGGAGAAGAGGTGATGGTGCCTTCTACCATTGAAGATCCAGAGGTTTTAGCTGAACTTTCTCCTATGTTGAAAATGGTAAGAGATTAAGTAACCTGAACTCGGGAGATAAGTCATACCGTCCAAAAACGCTATTATTGTGCCTATATTCGTTGAATATGTCGGCAATTGCCGACAACATCGAATTCAGGTTAGTCATGAATTGGGTGGTAGAAAAATGGCTTAGGGTGGGTAATTTAAATCAATATTGCAGAGCCGTTAAGTACCTAGATTAATCCCTATAGATATAAGATTTTTTAGCTTTTGATACATAGCTACAACCTATGAGAATTGTCATCCCTACAAACCTCATCTGTAAATTCAAGTTCGATCGTTGTATGGACGAATTCAAATACTTTAAGTTCCTTTTGTAGCTGGGTTTTTAGGTTTTTAATATGTGCCACAGTGATCTCAGCATTTAATACAAGGTGCACTGTCATCACACTATGCTCACCGTCTAATGACCAAATATGAAAATGATGTAGTTCTTTTACCTCTGGCTTAGAGGTGAGAATACTTCGCACCTCATGTAACTGTTTATTATCTGGTGTGGCTTGAAAGAATAACAGTATGGTTTCTTTCAAGTTTCTGCCAACGTTAAACAAGATAAACAGTGTGAAACCAATGGATAAAACGGGGTCTAATATTGGCCAAGGCTTGAACATCAGTACTATCGAAACAATCAGTACGGCCACCCAACCTAAAACATCTTCGAGTAGATGCCAGTTAAGCACACGTTCGTTGAGTGAGTTACCTTCGCTTAACTTATAGGCAGCAAATCCATTCACTGCGATACCAAATATTGATAGTAATAACATGCCCTCAACTTGGGGCATTTCTGGCTCGATCAGTCTTGGGATCGATTCAAGTAAGATCCATATTGAGCCAAGCGTCAGCACCATACCGTTGATTAATGCGCCTAATAATGAAAAACGTTTGTAACCATAGGAAAAAGTATTGTCTGCCTTTTTGTCACTGAGCTTATTCAACACCCATGCGCTGCCAATAGACAAACTATCACCTAAATCATGAACTGCATCGGCCATGATGGCAGTACTGTTAGTCAACCATCCACCAATGAACTCGATAATAGTAAATACGACATTAAGAAAAAATGCCCAACCAATTCTTCTAGAGGCGTCGCTATTGCTGTCGGTTGCATGATTGTGGTTGTGACTATGCATAATTAATTTCTACCAATGGAGTTTGGTTTTGCTGAGATACAGACGTAAGTCGCAAATTACTATTCCTTAAGCCAACTGATTATGGTTTCAGTATTTGGAATAGAGCCGCTATGTACTAGTTTTTCATTGACTACAACCGCGGGAGTACTCATGACTCCATAACTCATCAAAACTTGCGGGCTTGTCTCTTTTGTGACTGTGGCTTTTACATCAAGCTGCCCTGCCATTTTTTCGATAGCTTCAGCGGTTTTTTTGCATTTTGCGCAACCACTGCCAAGCACTAGGATATTTTTCATATGTGATACCTCAAATGATACTTCAAATATAGGGGAGAAAAGCGTTAAAAATCCAACCAACAATGGTAAATGAGACTAATAACAGTACAAATAAAATAGCTAATAACTTCCATTGCATAACTTGTTTTAAAAGGATGAATTCAGGAAAGCTTGCGGCTACTGTACTCATGCAAAAGGCTAGGGCAGTGCCTACTGGAAGGCCATTAATTATCAAACTTTCCATAACAGGAATGACACCAGTCGCATTTGAATATAATGGGATCCCGAGCAGAACCGCAGTAGGTACAGACCACCATTGGCCTTCACCTAAATTAGCACTAATCCATCCTTCTGGTACAAAGCCATGCAGAGCAGCACCAATCCCTACGCCTATGATGACCCATATCCATACCCGAGCAAATATTTCTTTAGACTCAGTTATCGCAAACTTATGCCTATCTGTAAAAGTCAGTGTGACATTATGCCCTGATGAATTTGTGGTGCCAGCGCTAGTTTGAGCGCGCTTTAATGCATCAGCTGCAAATGATTGAAGCCAGCGTTCAGCCTTGATCATATCGAGGAATAAACCTCCTAATATACCGACAGATACACCAATAACGATATATAAAATGGTGAACTTCCAACCTAGTAAACTCACTAATAAAAGTACCGCAACTTCATTGATCAATGGAGAAGTAATCAAAAATGCCATGGTGATCCCAACTGGAATACCTGCAGAAGTAAATCCAAGGAAAATGGGGATACTCGAACAGGAACAAAAGGGTGTGATTGCTCCAAAAGCAGAACCCATTACATACCCGACACCCCTATGTTTACCCGCTAAATAATCACGAACGGCCTCTATATTTAGGGATGCACGCAAAAGTGCTATTACATAAATCATTATGATTAAAAGCACATATATTTTGCTCACATCTTCGATGAAAAAATGAACGGCATCACCCAACTTACTATCAGTTGATAAACCAAAAATTGAGTATGTCAGCCAAGCCGCGAAATCTGTGAATATTTGAAACATTATGATTGTCCCAACCATGGATGACTAGTATTGGAGGTATCAGCTAATTTGCATTTTCTGATTATTCTGTCGAATGACAAGCATATATCTTTCTTAGTTTTTGATACTGACCTGTATCAACATTTTACAGTGACCGGATTTAAGGTATGTCTTTGGCTCGCAAGCAATAGATATGAGCTAGGGGAGTTGCAATAACTGTCTCGCGATTAATTAAAACGGATGGCCTGCTACAATCCTTAATTTATCCCTAATTTACACCAATATCTGCAAGCCAAAACACTCTACAATTTATTTGAAATTAACATGAGGGTTTTTATAAATACATTAAAATGCCCTACTGCTTGTTAAAGTGGCTAGCTTGTTTAATCAATGCCCATCCGGCAAACACAAAATTAATCCCTACCATCATACCTAACACCCAACGGGCATTGCCTGAAAGATTAGTCAGAATGATGAAGCCAAGTGCGCAAGACAATAATCCACTTATCAGCAACCAAACCCAAGTTGATGCAGGTCTAAGTTGCAAAGCTAATATAACTTTAAATATGCCTTCTGCAATAAATAAAATAGTCAGCAGTAAGGTTAGTGTTATTAGTCCTTGCAGGGGATTCAATAATAAAGAAAATGCCACCAAGCAATACAACACACCAATGCCTGCTTCCCACCAAAAACGACTAGAACCTTTACTACGCAGCGCATGTATTACCTGAGCGATGCCTGCAAGTAATATCAGCCAACCTAGTATTAGTTCAATAGCTAGGGCGGCAGCCATGGGCAGGATAAGGGCTAACACACCGACCACAAACAAGACAATACCAGTGTTTCTAATGCCTTTAACATGAAGCTGCATAAATTCGTTAAAATTGATTTTTATTTGTTGTTTTTTTGAATCCAAAATAATCGCCTTTTTGGGTTAGTTTTAGACAGTCAAGGTAGCACAAGATTAATAGGGGCAGAGCATTTACATTGATAGGTACTTATAAATACATAGAAATTAAAATTTTTGGTGCAGAAACAAAAGATAATCTAATAGGTCATTTTTATCACAATTTGGCTAGAAAACGCATTAACTAGTGACTTGTATATCGGATAGTTAAAGTACGTTTCTAACTGGTTGATTTAATTGTGATTTTTGTTGGCCTCATACTTGCTATCTTCAAGTGAAGCATACAACTCATAACAATGTCATCAGGAGACTAAAATGGACCAAAAAACTAAAACAACATTAGCTAATCTGGATACTTGGAAACGCGGTTTATTTATGGTTGTTTTTACCATAATTTCGGGAGTGGCAAAATTGATTGTAACCTTGGTTGCACTTTTTCAATTTATCACGCTTCTTTTTAAGGGGCAGACTAATGAAGAAATGATACCTTTTGGTCAAAACTTAAGTACCTATCTGTATCAAATTACCTTGTTTTTAACCTTCAAAACTGATGATATGCCATTTCCATTTCGCCCTTTTCCTGATGGCACACCGGAATTAAATATTAATGAGGGTAATGAAGGAAATAACGCCACTAACGAGACTACGACAATAAATGATGAAGCGCCTGTTGATGTCACAGAAGAAGATGTCAAAGATGAAATAAGGGCGGTAAAAGATACCAAGGATGATGCAACTAATGGGTAAAACCAATTAGGGGGATTTCGCTTTATGCTGTCCGATAGTTGTTCTTTTAAAATTCAATATGCTGGCTGTTCGATCTTCAAATTTTGGACAGTTTAGCCATATTTTAATGTTTTGGGGCTAGGTATAGTAAACATTCTAGCGGGCTTAATAAGAAGCATCAAAATGAATTTTAAATTACTAAAAGTGTTGATAACTATTTCCTTATTCAGCACAACTTTACCTGCTATGGCTAATTTAATCACCAATGGTAGCTTCGAAGATACCACTGTGGGCAATGGACAGTGGGCATGGTTTAATTCATCGGGCGTAAACGGCTGGCAAGGAAGTAATATCGAGATATGGAATAATTATTCCATATTTTCAGCAGCCGAAGGCAATCAGTTAGCTGAGCTTAATGCTCATCCATCCAATGGTGAGGCCTTTTCAATCTTTCAAACCTTTGATACTACGGCAGGCATAACTTACGATCTTAGCTTTTCTTATGCTGCTAGGAGCAGTAATAATGAAGCATTTCTACTTAATCTTTTTGCAGCAGATAACACTGATATGTTATCTCAATTGATTGATGACCACGAAGTTAAAAAATGGAGTCAATACAACAACAGCTTTAAAGCGACTAGTGGATCCACAACTTTAAGGTTTACGTCGGTTTATCCAGAGTTTGCCACAGTAGGAAATTTTTTAGACGATATTAAAATCATCGCATCAACTGCTAATAAGCAATTAGCTGCCGAGGTGCCAGAACCCAGTGGTTTATTTTTAGCCGGATTTGGTTTGTTGTTTATGATGCGCAAAAAATTTAAAGGCAAAATCACTCAAAATAAATAGCTTGTGAGCAGTTATGATTGTGTGAAATCGCCTTTTTTGAAGGTGTATAAAACAATTGCGATTAGATCCAAACAATAAAGCAGTCAGGTTCACTGTTTATTGCTTGGATGCTCGAATTAATTTTGCTACCGAGCTTGCGGTCGCTGTTAGCTCATTAGCTTCGTTATAGAGGTGACCTTCCATAAAAGCTGTTTTGTAGCTTTGTTTTATCACCCAGCCTACAACGCGAAGTTTTCCTGCTCGGGTTGCCTCAAGGTAAGATGTTTTTATTTCGAGAGATGAGACACTTACAATTTCTTGATCGCCGATAAAAATAGCATGGCTCATGGCTGCATCAAGCATGGCGGTAACAAATCCACCTTGAACAATATCAATTGAATGGCAGAAGTCTTTACTGATATTGAATTCAAAGGTACAAGATGTTTTTTTAGTATCGAAATCTATGAGTTCCCCACCAAGCATTCCAAGGAATTTTGGAGCGCGGTTGTTTATTTGTTCAATAGCCATTTTTTTGTTCTTCATAAATACCTTTATTTTTAATTAATATTGTAAGAAGAATAATGGTGATTTTTGCTCGATGCAACAGACGCTACAAAAAGTGGCAGAGTTGATTCAAACTAA